>CAYXTR010000026.1:0-71047 GCA_964468185.1 uncultured Planctomycetales bacterium
GCGCAAGTTAAGATTGTGTTAGGATTAGCAATCAACGTGCCGGACAGTATTGGTTGAAAACCGGTGCGTCAAGCGGGGGCTTAGCTTCCTATGTAGCCCAGGGAGCGGAGACGGTCGAGGGTGTCCGCGCCCACGTCAGCGGTGGCCTTGCTGACGCCGAGGCGGGTGCGCAGTTGTCTGGCGCGGGTGGCCTGTCGGGTCACGAGTTGGCGCGCGTGGGCGACTACGTCCGGCCGCTGGTGGGCGATGTTGAATTGCTCGGCGGGATCTTCGGTCAGGTCGTACAACTCTTCCTTACCCGTGACGAGTGACTGGATGTACTTCATTCCGTCGAACACCACAGCGATGCGGTCTTCGTAGTAGTTGTTGGCGGTGCTGAGCGGCGGGGGGACTTCAGGTGGCGTGGCGTTCCGTCGCCACACGGCGTTCAAGGCCGGGGCCGAGAGGGCGGAGGCGTCGTAGGCAACGTCGCACTCGGTGAGAATGGTGGGCAACAAGCTGACGATGGAGACCGCCGTCTGGCAGCGCGCGTGTTGAGCAGCCTTTGGCAACCGAACGATCAGGGGTACGTGGGTCAACTCATTGTAAAGTGTGTGGCCGTGCTCGATGCCGCCGTGATCCCAGAACTCCTCGCCGTGGTCGCTGGTAATGATGATGAGACTGTCTTCGTACAGGTTGGCGTCACGGAGGTGTTTCAGCAGCCGACCGACGTGGTGATCCACCTGGCGGACTTCGCCGTTGTAGATACCGGCGATCCACTTGCGCTCCTGCTGGGACGGCATGAAGTGTCCGGCGCGGACACCCTGAATGTTGGAGAAGCTGTGACCGATCGATGCGGGGGGGTCACCCGGCGGCAGGTACTGCGCGGGGGACACGTAGGGGCTGTGGGGGTCGTAGTAGTGGACCCAGAGGAAGAAGCTGTCTTGCTGATGGCGTGCGAGGAACTGCTCGGCCGCCTTGGTGACCTGCACCGTGCCGTGGATGTCATGGAAAGTCTGCGGCGCAAGCCGTTCGCGTAGCCGAGCGCCGAATGAGCGGGCGGAGTGCTCCGGATAGGATATGTACTGGTCAAAGCCCTGGGTCAGGTTGGTGGATGGGCGCAGATAGGCGTTCCAGACGACGGCCCCGGTGTAGTAGCCGGCGGCACGCATGCGTTCGGCGAGGGTATCGAGTGTGTCTGGGACACGGGCGAGCCGGTCGGTGGTCTGGTGGGCGAGGGGACACAGCCCGGTGTGCATGCTGGTGACCGACGGAACGGTCCAGGGGGCCGGTGCGTAGGCGTTTTCGAAGACAACCGATTCTCTGGCGATGGCGTCGATATGGGGCGTGGGTAGCGCTTGGCGATTGTAACAGGAAAGGTGATCGGGGCGGAGGGCGTCGATCGAGATGAGGATCACGCGGGGGACATCCAGCGAGGTTGTGGTCTGAGCGTGCGCTGCGCGTAACCGATTTGGTCGACCGGTATGCTGCGACAGGAAGGGCATCATGAGGACCAGCAGCAACACAGCGGCAACACATTTTTGCAGTTGCGGTGGTCGGATGCGCAGCATGCACCAGCCGCCGATCAGGAGTACGGCTCCGATCACGAGTGCCAATAGCCAGAAGCCAACGGTCTCACGGTTGAGATCGGTCCAGATCTGCCGCAGGGCATTGAACACGAAGACGAGCGCGAGCAACAGTGCGGTGGCGCTGGTTGCGCGCAGGGTGCCAACGCCACTTGCGGCTGATTGGTGTGACCGCGATGCAAACAGGATCCAGGGCAGCATGATCGCCGCCGCGAGCAGCAGGCGCTGCGCGAAGGTTGTCCACGCCGCGTCACTCTGTGGCCAATGGAGGCCCGTGTGATAGCGTGGCCCGAGAAACAGCACGCCGAGCATGACAATGATGCCGACGGCGAGCCAAGAAGATTCGCGTTGCAGGATGCGAGACAGCGGAAGTGCCACCAGAGCCAGCAACGCCAGATAGGCGAGCAGGAAGGCCGCCGTGGTCAGCGCCAGGGCGGTCGTGGTGGCGTGGACCGCGTGGGGTTGCCAGAGGCTCTGGCCGCCCAGGACATCGAGCAGGCCGACGATGAGGGCAGCAAGGATGCCGAGGGTGACAACGTTGGCCCCTGAGGCTGACTTCGTGGTGGATTGTGATGTGCGCGTCATCAGGTCGTCCCATCGGGTAACGAGCAGTGGCGGCGTGCAGGCCTGGCTGGCCCGCGCGCAACTTCCCTGCGCGCATCATCGGTAAGGGCAAGTCGGCGGCTTGAGGCGGTAGCAGCGCGGCTGAAATCGGTGCGGGACGAAGAGAACCGACTCGCAGGTGCGGTTTGAAACGCGAATCGCAATCAAAGTCTCGCGGGGGATCGCGCCGCTCAGGATTCGAACCTGAAACCTTCGGTTCCGTAGACCGATGCTCTATCCAATTGAGCTAGCGGCGCTCTGCGTTGTTCGTGGCCGGCGCGCATGGCGACGCGGCGGTCGCGGACATGCCCGGAACTGGATTCGAACCAGCACGAGGTGTAACCCTCACCAGGCCCTCAACCTGGCGCGTCTGCCAATTCCGCCACCCGGGCTGGGGGGAGACGGACCCGGTCCGTCCCGCGGAATCTCGTAGGTTAGATCGCCACTTGCAGGCCGTCAAGCGCGATTTTGCACGCCGCGTCGGCGCCCCGCCGCTTTGCGCCGGCTGGTGGCACCGGATATAGTAGCTGACATGAAACAACCGCGTGCCCTGCTCCGAATGGTCGTTGCTGCAACCGCTTTCACCTCCCTCCTCGTCGGCTGCCGATCCGGCCAGCCGCGCAATGGTGATCCGCCGCCGGATGCACGCCGACCGGTGCTGAAGACGGAAACGGAACTGGCTGAGGAGCGGCAGGCGCGGATCGAGTCGGGCGAACAGGTGCCGACCGACCCGCCGGTGATCGAAGCCGGGGATGGCGAATCGACCTCCTCCCCCCCACCGCCGGCAGCGCAGCCTTTGCGTGCGAAGCCCGGCTCCATCGAGGCGGACATTCTGCTGGTCGACGATATGGTCTTGTCCGTAGCCGAGGTGCTATACCCCTTGAGGCAGGAGCTGGCCGACCTCCGTGAGCGGCATACGCCGGCGGTCTTTGCGGATCAGGTTGTGCGGCTCGTGCGGTCACAGACGCAGCGGGACATTCAGACGCTACTGGTTTACGCCGAGGCGCTCGCGGAGCTGGAGGAGGGTCAGCGGGAGCGTCTGCAAGCGGCCATCGACAAGGAGTTCGAGGAGTGGATCACGCACGAGTTTGGTGGCAGCACAGCGCGCATGACGCAGCATCTGGCACGCTACGGACTGACGCCGGAGCAGTGGCGCAACAAACTCGGTCGTGAGTTGGTCGTGCAGCAGTATACGCGCGAGAAGCTGATGCCGCAGGTGGTCGTGCCGCGGCGCGAGTTGCTCGAGTATTATGAGCGTAATCTGGATCAGTACACGACAGACGCGGCGCGGGAGCTCATCATCATCGAGTTTCCCTTCGAGAAGTTCCTGCCGGAAGGTGTGAGTTGGTACTCGGCCACGAAAGCGCAGCAGGGTGTCGCGAAGCTCAAGGCGATGCGTCTGGCGCGGGAGGCGCATGAGGCGCTTGCGGAACAGTCCTGCGCGGATGTGGCGCGGGCGTACTCACGGGGTTTGCATGCCGAGGCGGGCGGCTCATGGGGCATGATCGGCAAACCGCTCAAGCGGGCGCCCTACGATGTGCTCAGTGCGCGGATCTTTGAGATGGAGTCTGGGGCGTATACCGAGCCGATCGAAACGGAGACCGGCTGGTACATCGTGCAGTGTGGCGAAGTCCAACCTGCCAGACAGGAGCCGTTCGTCGACGTGCAGGAACAGATCCGCGATCAGTTGATGGAGCGGCGTTTCGCGAAGCTGTCGGCCGAGTATGTGCTACGGCTGCTGGATGAAGCTACAATTCACGGTTTGAACGCGTTCCTGAATGCAGCGGTCGAAACGGCACTGGATCCAACACGCGGGACGGCGGCCTCCCGCTAGCGTGCCATGCCCGAGTCCAGTGCCGCCTGGGGCACGGGGAATCGCCGGCAACGGCCGTCCGACCGTCCACGAGGTCTCTGGACGCACCTTGGCAGTGACTATACGATCTGGGCGGGTTCATCGAGCTAGTCAAGCCAGGGCTGGTCATATCATGGCAATGAACAGATGTTGAGCAGGAGCGGGCGATGTCAATGCGTGCGTGTGTCGGAGGGATTATCGGCCTAGTGCTGGCCGCCACGTGGGTGGGTTGCCAGCGTGAGAACACATTCGCCCCACCTCCGCCACCGGCCGTAACCGTCGCCACACCAGTCCGTGATGAAGTCGTTGTCTATCGCGAGTTCACCGGTCGAACGGCACCGGCCGAGTCGGTCGAGATTCGCGCCCGCGTCAGCGGTCTGCTGGAGCGAATCCACTTTACGGAGGGTGACCCGATTGAGGCGCGTGCACCGCTGTATGACATTGAACGCGCGCCGTATGAAGCCGCACTGGAAGCCGCGCGGGCGGAACTCGCGAAGGCAGAGGCCACCGTGGCCGAGGCGCAGTTCGATCTCGACAAAGTCAAGGACCTGGAGCCGCAGGGTATCGCGAGCAAGCAGGAACTCGTGATCGCCGAGGCCAAGTACGAAAGCGCCGTGGCAACCAGTCGAGCAGCCGCCGCCAGTGTCAGGGAGGCGGAACTGAACCTCGGGTATACGCACATCACGGCGCCGCTCAGCGGCCGCATCAATCAGTCGCGTGTCGACGTTGGCAATTTCGTCGGGCGCAACGAGCCCACGCTTCTGACAACGATCGTGCCCTGGGATCCAATCCACGTATACTTCACCGTCGGCGAGCGTGACGTGCTTGAATTTCGGCGACAGGCTATTCGGCAAGGAGAGCAGTCGCGCGACCACGTGGAAGTGTATCTGCAACTGGCCGATGGAAGCGCCTATCCGCTGCCCGGCCACGTGGACTATGTGGACAATCGCGTGGACCCGAACACCGGGACGATCCGCGTGCGTGCCGTGTTCGAGAATCCTGACGAGCTGCTCGTACCCGGCATCTTCGCGCGCGTTCGTGTTCCGCGGCCGCCGCGTGTGGCGCTGCTGGTGCCTGAAGTGGCGCTGCAACGTGACCTGGCTGGGTACTTCCTGCTGACTGTGGATGACGACAATATCGTTGTACGGCGCGACGTGGAGGTGGCCGAGTCACTCGGCGCGCTTCGCGTTGTGCGTAGCGGGTTGGCCGACGATGCCCAAGTGATCATCAACGGCTTGCAACGCGCACGCCCCGGTGGCAAGGTGAACCCGCAGCCGGGCTCATTCGCACACGAACGCCGCGGGCCGAGTGGGCCGACTTCCGCAAGCCCGGTCAGCGCGCCCGCCACAACACAGCAGACGGGGGATGAATAGTGTTCAGCGCCTTCTTCATCCGTCGGCCCATCTTCGCCGCGGTTGTCTCAATCTTCATCGTGCTGGTGGGGCTGGTCGCCCTGTTCGGCCTGCCCGTGGCACGCTACCCCGCCATCGCACCGCCAACCATCGTCGTGACCGCGATGTATCCCGGCGCCACGGCGGAGACGATCGCCGAGACCGTCGCCACGCCCATCGAACAGGAGGTCAACGGCGTCGAGGGCATGCTCTACATGACGAGTGCCAGCTCGTCGGACGGAACGATGCAGCTCACGATCACGTTCGAGGTCGGCACCGATCTGGATATGGCCAATGTGCTGGTACAGAACCGCGTCGCACTGGCCGAACCGAAGCTACCGGAAGAGGTGCGGCGACTGGGCATTACCGTCAAGAAGCGCTCCACCGACTTCCTGTATCTGCTGGCCCTGGCCGCGCCGGACGAGCGCTATGATGACTTGTTCCTCACGAATTACGCCAATCTGTATCTGCGCGATGAGCTTGCGCGTATCGATGGCGTTGGTGAGGTAACGCTTTTTGGTGCGAAGTATGGCATGCGTATCTGGCTCGACCCTGAGCGTATGCGGGCCCTGGATCTGACAACCGAAGAAATCGTCGCCGCAATTCGAGAACAGAACGTCCAAGTCAGTGCCGGCAGTCTGGGCGAACCACCCGCACCAGAAGGAACCAGCTTCCAACTGACCGTCAGCACACTCGGGCGCCTGTCCGAAGTGCGGCAGTTCGAAGATATCGTCGTCAAAGTCGGTGCCGATGGCCGGCTGACACGCCTGAAAGACGTCGCAACCGTGGAGTTGGGGTCCGAGAACTACGCGGTACGCAGTTATCTCGCCGGCAAGCCGGCCGCGGCACTCGCCGTCTACCAATTGCCGGGCGCCAACGCGGTCGCGACAGCGGATGCGGTGCTCACACGTCTCGAAGCGCTGTCGACAAGCTTCCCCGCCGGGCTCGAGTACCGTGTGGTATATGACGGAACTGACGTGATCCGCGCGTCGATTGCGGAAGTCGTGACGACCCTGTTCATCACGGTCCTCCTCGTTGTGGCGACGGTGTACGTCTTCCTGCAAGACCTGCGCGCTACGCTCGTACCCGCCATTACGATTCCGGTCTCGCTGATCGGCACATTCGCCGTATTGGCGGCACTCGGCTACTCGCTGAACATCCTCACGTTGTTCGGCCTGGTGCTGGTCATCGGCATCGTGGTGGACGATGCGATTGTTGTCGTCGAAAACACATCTCGGCTCATCAGCGCAGGTCAGGCGCCGCGCGAGGCCGCGCTGCAATCCATGCGGGAGGTGACCGGCCCGGTCATCGCGACGACGCTCGTGCTGCTGGCCGTGTTTGTGCCAACGATCTTCATGGGCGGCATTACCGGACGGCTCTTCCGCCAGTTCGCCGTCACGATCTCGATTGCCACCGTATTCAGCAGCATCAATGCGCTGACACTCAGCCCCGCTCTCTGCGCGCTATTGCTGCGGCGCGGGACCGGCCAGCCGCGCGCGCCCTTCCGATTATTCAACTGGCTGCTCGACAAGACCACCACCGGCTACGTGGCGACGGTCCGCCGCGCACTGCGTCTCGCCACAGTGGGAATAATCGTCTACGCAGTGCTAATCGCCGGCGCAATCTGGAGCCTTGGACGACTACCGACCGGCTTCGTGCCGCAGGAAGATGAAGGCCTGGCGTTCATCAGTGTGCAGTTACCTGACGGTGCTTCACTGCAACGCACACACGCCGTAACGCAGCGCATCGCAGACATCGTTGACCCGCTGCCAGGCGTGCGCGATGTCGTGCTGATTGACGGGTTTTCGGTTGTCGAGGGCGCGCGCGCCTCCAACACCGCGACGGGCTTCGTGTCACTGCAGCCGTGGGACGAGCGGCAGACGCCAGACCGGTCCCAAGACGCCATCGTCCGACAGATCAATCGCCGGCTGGCGACAATTCAGGAGGCCAGTTGCATCGCCTTCCAGAAACCTTCACTGGACGGTGTCGGTGTGGCAGGCGGTTTCATGTTCCAGGTGCAGGATCGTGGCGGGGCGGGCCTGGCGATGCTCGAGGATGTCACGGAAGAGTTGGTGGCAGCAGCCAACGCCCAGGCCGGCCTGACGCGCGTCTTCACGACATTCCGCGCCAACGTGCCACAATTGCACCTCGACATCGATCGCGAGCAGGTCAAGACACTCGGCATTCCGCTGCAGAACGTGTTCAATACGCTGTCGGCATACATGGGCTCGGTTTACGTCAACGACTTCACACGCTTCGGGCGCTCCTTCCAGGTCAAGGTCCAGGCCCAGGCCCCCTACCGTGTCGATCCGGAGGATATCCGGCGACTCGAGGTCCGCGCGCCGAGCGGCGAGATGGTGCCGCTGGGATCGCTCATGACCGTGGAGGAGACACTCGGTCCACAGACAGTCACACACTTCAACATCTACCCGTCAGCACGGATCAACGGCCAACCGGCACCCGGCTTCAGTTCGGGTCAGGCCCTGACACTGATCGAGCAGATGGCTGCACGCCAGCTACCACCTTCAATGGGTTTCGAATGGACGGATCTCTCGTATCAGGAAGTCCACGCCGGCAGCGTGACACCGATCTTCGTGTTCGCCGTTGTCATGGTGTTTCTCGTGCTCTCCGCACAGTACGAAAGCTGGTCGTTGCCCTGGGGTATCGTGCTCGCGGTCCCCACGGCGCTGCTCGGAGCGGTCGTCGGGATCCTCGCACGTGGTTTCGACTTCAACGTCTACACACAGATTGGCATCGTCTTGCTGATCGGCCTCTCCGCCAAGACGGCTATCCTCATCGTGGAATTCGCCAAGGTACAGCGTGAGGAAGGGCACTCCGCATTCGACGCCGCCGTGGCCGCCGCACGCCTTCGATTCCGGGCCGTGCTTATGACTGCGTTTTCGTTTGTGCTGGGCGTGATTCCACTCGTGATCGCCAGCGGAGCCGGAGCCGCCAGCCGGCAGGTCCTGGGCACGGTGGTGCTGGCCGGTATGCTGGTCGCCACGCTCGTGGGCGTCGTCGCCGTACCCTTGCTCTATTTCGTAATCCAACGCACCAGCGAAGCGCTGCAGCGGAGACCGCAACGTGACGCCGACACGACCGGGCAGGCCGGTTTGACGTCCTGAACGATCTCGCCGGGCTCACCATCAAGGCCAGATGTGTTCGGCTACGCCGCCGCCCGTTCGCCCGGGGCTGCGATCTGCACGTCGTCTCCGCTGATCGTCATGATTTTCCGGCGGTCGGCCCAGCACATGTAGGCGATGGAGACGAAGAATGACGCGGGGAGGCGGTGGAGTTGGGCCATCTTCACGCCTAGCACAGTGGTCTGACCGCCAAAGCCCATGGGGCCGATACCCAGCTCATTGATCTCCTTGAGGAGCTGTTGCTCCATGGCGGCGAGGTCGGCGTCGGGGTTTGTATCCGTAAGTGGGCGGAAAAGCTGCTCCTTCGCTTTCATGACGCCGGTGGCGCGGTCGCCGCCGACGCCGATGCCGAGTACGCCGGGGGCACAGCCAAAGCCCTGCGCCTTGTGGGCGGCGGTGAGGACGGCCTTGCGGACGCCCTGGATATCGCGGCTGGCGGGCATTTCCGGCGACGGAACCGAGAACTGGCAACCACAATTCTCGCTGCCGCCGCCTTTGAGCATGAGGCCGATCTTCAAGTCCGGCTGCTCCCATTCGTGGAAGTGAACGGTCGGGAAGTCGACGCCGGTATTGTCGCCGGAGTTCTTGCCCGAGAGGGCGGCGACGGCGTTGGGGCGCAGGTAGGCGTGTTCGGTAGCGATGCGCACGGCGGACTCGATCTGCGCAAGCAGCTTGCGTTGTGATGTTCCCTCCGGGTGCCAGACATAGAAGATCGGCGTACCGGTGTCCTGACAGATGGGCCGGCCGGTCTGGCGCGCCAGGCGGACGTTCTCGAGGATCGTCTGCAAGGCACCGGCGGCGGCGGCGCCTTCAGCTTCGCGAGCGACCGCATCAGCCAAGGCCTGCTCGACGTCGGGTGAGAGGTCGGTCGACGTTGACTTGATCAACTGGACCAGGTGATCGGTGATGTCCTGCATAGCAATACCTCATCGTATACTACCAACAGCCCGCCACAGGAAATCGAGCCGCTTGCGGAGGTCGTTCGATCTTCCCACCGCGTGTTTCGAAAACAGCTCAGGCTCGGCGGATCCCAATGTACACGGCGCCACGCGACAGCATACGCGTACGTGGGAAGTAGCCCGTCTTACGGCTGAGAAAGCCAGACACCTTGTTGAAGGCATAGCGCGGCGTTTCGAGCACCCACCAGATGGGCGGGCGGGGCGTCGATATTTCGCTGCGCGGGGTCAGCTCAGTCATCTGCAAGCCGCCAAAGTAATCGCAAAACCGGGTTTCAAACCCGCACTGCTCATGCAAACGGCGTAGCGTAGTCAGATCGATCTTACGCTGCACCGCCCACACCTTTGGACTCAACGTCTTCATGATCCAGCCGTTGATGCCCAGATAATTCGGAATACTGGTAACAACCGTGCGACGTGCAAGTGCACATAGTCGGGCAACAACATCATCGAGATCATCGAAGTGTTCGATAAACCCGCCGGAATGGACGATGTCAAAGCGTGGCCGGGATACGTCGTACTCGAAGAAGTCCGCGTGTTCGATCTGCGCTGGTACGCCCTGCATTTCGAGATTGCGCCGGGTGATCTCGACCGCGCTCTCCACATACTCGATTCCGTGCACCTCGTATCCAAACTCCTTGTGGAAGTACGCGAGGAAACGGCCCGGAGCGCAGCCAATCTCAAGCAAGGCGAGGTTGGGCTCTGGTGGCAAATGGCGTCTGAAAATATTGCCCAAATCGTGCGGGCGCGCGATCAGCGGCAGCTTGACACGCTCCCAGCGCGTTTCCCAATCCTGGGCCTCGGTAAGGCGCACTTCAGCCACGTCGAATCTCCTGTCATGCCGGTGCTGCACACGTGAATCGCGCTGTGTGAAGCCGGAGCAAGCGTCTACCGAGAGACGATACCTCATAACAAGCAGGTGTGAAAGTCACGTCTTAACCCCGCGTGCATTCGTGCCTTAGCAGGCATCTTCAACTATCGGAGCCGTACGCATCAATCAGCGGTGAAGCGCGGCGTCCCCCTGGCCACGGGCTGTGGCTCAACACGTTCTCCGCGCGAGCCCCGTGCCCGTCGAGACGAATGCGGCTTCAAATCCGACGTGTTCTCGAGTACCCCCCCGTGCTCCCAATCGAGCAAACGCGCCAGCCCCCGGCTGAGCGGCCCGCGATGCCAGGCTGGGCTGATCCGCCGCCGGCGCCGTTGCCAGGCGCGGAGGGCGTGGACGTATTCATCACGCAGCCGTCGGGCAACGACGGGCAGCGCACAGACTTCGCCAACGAACTCCCGAGCGGCTGCACCCAGCTTCGCGGCCAGATGCTGGTTCCGGGCCAGCAGCGTGACGTTGGCGGCAAAGGTGTCGCGATCGCCGCCGGGGGCCAGCAGACCGGTCTGCATATGGCGGATCTGGTCTGTCATCCCGCCGAGGGCATAGGCAACCACGGGCGTACCGCACGCCATCGCTTCGATGACGGTCATGGGGTAGTTATCGGCCTGTGACGGAAAAACGCAGAAGTCGCCGCAGCCGTAGGCCCGGGCGAGCTCGGCGCGGTCGTGGACGTGTGGGATGGCCCGACCTGCGAGGCCGGATTCGGCAAGGAGTCGGCTGCTGCTGCTGCCGACGGCGAGGAGTTGCAGGTCGGGAACCGTTGTTGCCGCTTTGTGCAAAGCATAGACCGCGTCCGGGGCGTTCTTGCGGGGGTCGCTGTAAAGGTCGCCGATGACGACGGCGGTGCGGCATGCTGGTCGCAGCCCCAAGTCCTGCCGGACAGCGCTAGCGTCGACCGGTGGCGTGAACAAATCCATCTCAACCGGATTCGGCGTAACGGCCCGCGGGAAGCGGGCAAGCTCTGGCAGACCGGCGACCATGTCTCCCAGCCAGGTGGACGACGGCAGCAGCCGCGGCTGCATGGCGCGGAAGAGCTTGGGTTTCAGGTTCCTGTAGAAGCGGCTGCGGTCGAGCTCATGCTGGGGATACAGTCCCAGGCTGGGGCACTGGCCGCACGATCGGAGCCACCGGTCGCACTCGCGTGGATAGGCACAGTTGCCGGTCACAGGCCACGCGTCGTGCAACATCCACACGATCGGCTTGTCGAAGCCGAGCAGCGGCAACGCGAGCAGCGACAAATAGTCGCCGTGGAGGTTGTGCAGGTGAATGACGTCGGCACAGGCATACTCCTCTCGGCAACGCCATAGAAATGTCGCAACATCGGCCAGATCCGTCAGCCCGTGTCGGGCGAACCAACGGCGCAGCGGGGTGAAGCGCCAATGCCGCACCTGCCGGCAGATCGGATTGTCGACCCGGTTGTCGCGGACGAACGCGTGCACCCTGTGGCCTTGCCGCTGCAACTCCCCGGCCAGCAGTTCACCAATCCGGCCGGCACCGCCGTGCGTGAGCTGTGTGCCCACCATCAGGACGTTCAGCCGATTCGGATCAGGAGATGCCATCTGGCGAGACTTCATGGAACGGATCTCACATGACGTCGAGCGAGTAAGCCGTGCGGCGTCGCGGTCGCACGTGGCGACGACAACGCGCACGGCCCCCGCCAGTCTTATCGGGGTCTGAGTGCGGGCTCTTGATGGTCGCCGACGGCAACGGGGCTGGCTAGGGATACGTCGGCTCGTAAGGCTGGGTGGTGGGGTCCTGCCACGGCTTGATCGCAGGCGGTTCGGGATAGTCGAAGGTGTCCCATTCGGGCAGCGGCGTGAGCAACAATGGTGTTATGACGTGCTCGACGAAGCGTCGTTTGGCGGCGTCGGTGTGGTGGCCGCGGTAACCGTAGCGCTCATAGGACTGGTGAAACGGATGATTCCACAACTTCAGCCGGTATTGCAGACGCTCCTTGCGCGTCAGGTTGGGCGGCAGGCCAAAGCCGTAGAGCCCCGCCACACTCGGCCACCAGCCGCCACGATCGACGGAGCCGGCCAGGGGCATGCCGTAGCGGAGAATCGGATCGCGGGTCGAGTAGAAGTTGTGCATCTGCCCGGCGACGTGATCGAGGGCACGGGAGAGGTCGTAGC
The DNA here is from genome assembly GCA_964468185.1 of uncultured Planctomycetales bacterium. Taxonomy (GTDB): domain Bacteria; phylum Planctomycetota; class Phycisphaerae; order UBA1845; family Fen-1342; genus JANQFV01. The sequence continues at coordinate 12,529 of CAYXTR010000026.1, forward strand.
GGCGGGACAGGCTGCTGCCGAGGTAGATCACCGTGCCCACCTCCACGCCATCCGGAAGCGATTCCAGAGCCCAGGTCGCGACGCCGGTGCCCGCAGAGAGAGCGATGATATTCACACGATGGTCGGGGTATTCAGTCAGGTACCGCTGAATGCTCTCGGCGAGCTTGCGGCCCTGCTCCTCATTGCGGGCGCGATCCATCTGATCGCGCAGGGTGCCGCCGACGGGCGCCTGCCAGACGAATACTTCGATGGCCCCCTCATAGCCGCCATCACGGAGGCCGCGGGGGACGCTGTGTGTGCCGACGATGTTGCCGATGGGCCCCGCCCCACCGATGTAGTAGGTCTTCCCGCGCTGCAAACCGTTGAGGTCGGTGCCCATGTGCGCCATCCAGGCGCAGCCCGTGGTCGCGCTCAGAATCAGGCCGAGCGAGAACAACGTTAACCATTTACGAAACAATGGCTTACCTCAGAGTACCGCCGCCGGGCTACTTCGCGCGTTGACGTACGCGAGCGCGGATATCGAGCAGGTCCTTCATCACGGTACCGACGTTCGCATCCGCCGCCGCACCACCGAAATTATCGTACAGTTTCCGATAAAGTCTGTAGATTTCGTCATAGACTTTGCATGCTGCGGGCGCGGGTTTGTACATCGTACGCTTCACGCCACACAGAGCCCCCTGGGCGGCCTCGACGGAGCCGAAACCGCTGTGCTCCTCGCCGGCCGCGACAGCTCCGCAGATGGCGGCCCCCAATGCGCAGGTTTGACCGGAGCGTGAGACCTTCATGGGTCGCCCCGTTACGTCGGCATAGATTTGCATGATCAGGGCGTTCTTCTCCGCGATTCCGCCGCAGTTGATGACATCGCGCACGGCGACGCCATATTCCTCGAGGCGATCCATGATCACGCGGGCGCCGAACGCGGTGGCCTCGATCAGGGCGCGATAGACCTCCGCGGGCGTGGTATGCAGCGTTTGACCAAGCAGCAAACCGGTGAGCCGGACGTCGACCAGCGTTGACCGGTTGCCGTTGTTCCAGTCGAGGGCCAGGAGGCCGGACTGGCCGGGTTTGAGCTTGGCGGCCTCGCGGGTGAGGCGTTCGTGGGCATTCTTGCGGCCGTCGAAGTTCGTCGCCCACCAGTTGAAGATGTCGCCGACGGCGGGCTGCCCCGCCTCAATCCCCCAGTAGCCGGGGACGATCGAGCCGTCCGCCACGCCACAGAGGCCGGGGATATCCGGCATGGGGCCGGTCTTGGGAGCGATCAGCATGTCGCAGGAACTGGTGCCGAGGATTTTGACAAGGGTGCCGGGCTGAATGCCGGCTCCGACGGCGCCGAGATGAGCATCAATGGCGCCAACCGCTACCGGGATGCCGGCGGGGAGACCGAGCTTGCGGGCCCAGGTCTGCGAAAGTGTGCCGGCGGGTTCGTCCGCGGGGTAGGCCTGGTCATACAATCGATCGCGCAGCGCAGCGAGGTCCGGGTCGAGGCTGGCGAGGAACTCCGCGTCGGGTAAGCCATGCTGTGGATGAAACAGCGCCTTGTGACCGGCGCCGCACATGCTGCGCTTCACCTGCCGCACATCCTCACAGCCAGCCAACAGGGCCGGAATGTAGTCACACTGTTCAACCCAGGAGTGCGCGGCGTTGAAAACGCGGGGTGCAATGCGCTTGCAGTGCAGAATCTTGGACCAGAACCACTCGCTGCTGTAGACACCGCCGCAAAGCGTCAGCAGTTCAGGCCGCTGACTTGCCGCGCGGTCGGTAATCTCCTGCGCCTCGGCGTGTGCGGTATGGTCCTTCCAGAGCCACGCCTGGGCGTTGAGATTCCTGGCGAACGCAGACTTGAGTGCGAGCGGCTGGCAGGCGGCATCGACGGGGATGGGCGTGCTGGCAGTCGTGTCGACGCCGATGCCGACAATGCGCTCCTTGTCGAAGCCGCGGACACTGCCCGCGGCCCGCAATGCGCTCCGGACACACTTCGTCAGCGCGACGGCGTAGTCGTCAGGATTCTGGCGGGCGACGTTGGGATCTTTGCGGTCCGTCAGGACACCCGCGTCACCGCTAGGGTAGTTGGCGACCGCTGTAGCGATCTCGCGCCCCTGGCGCAACTCGACGATCAGGGCTCGCGCCGAATTCGTGCCAAAATCAAGGCCAAGTGAGAACATCGTCTTCGCCGGCATCCGCAATCCTCCTGGACGTGCGCGTGTTCGAGACGTGGTCGCGATTGGCCGAATCTGCCAACCGGCCGCGTGGTGTCCTTTGTTTACGGTGAACGCGTGTCTGTCAACCGCCGGGGCGTGGTTTGCGGCCCCGTAGCGGATCGAGCCGGCAGGCTACATGGCGGCTTCTTCCAGGACGTGGTCTTCGACGTAGATCGGCACCTCATTGGCCACGCCCAGGGCGATGGCGTCGGAGGGCCGGCTGTCGACCTCAACCAGCTCGCCTTGCGAGCGGATGACGAGTTTGGCATAGAAGGTATGGTCGTGCAGATCGTTGATGACGATCTTCTCGAGCTCCCCCGACAGTGTCTCGATGACGTTGCCGAGCAGGTCGTGGGTCATCGGCCGCTGGAGACGAACACCCTTGACCCGCCGATCGATCGCGAGGGCCTCGGTCAGACCGATGACGATCTGGAGGAAGCGTGGACCGTTGCGTTCCCGAAGCACGATCACCTGTTGATCATGCGTCTCGGAAATGCGGATTTGTGCCAGGTCCATGCGGACTTCCATACTGCGCCTCAACAGGGGCCGAGGATTCCAGCGCGAAGCTAGTACGCGCCGCGGAGGGTGTCAAGCAGTCACGGTCGACGCCCCATCATACTCGCTGACACGCTGGTCCGCCGTTTTTCCACACGACCGAATTGACCGGGGCCGCGGCCACGTGCACCGGCGGAGCTTTGCGCCGCGTTGTAGCAAGGGGTCGAGACGGAGAGGCATACCTCATGACCGGAGATTCCGGCGGACGATCCCGGCGGGATTCGAACCCTCAACCTCTGCCTCCGGAGGGCAGCGCTCTATCCAATTGAGCTACGGGATCGGCTTCTCGGACGCCGCGGCATCCATCTTGCAAGTCTAGCACGCCGCTGGCGCGCGTCAAGACTGGCGCGCTTTTGCACGTCCATGGCGTCGACTGTGGCAGCCTGGCGCGCTTTGGCGCGCCCTGGCACCTACGCAGCCACCGCGCAACGCACAATCACTAGTCCGCCGCGTTGGTATGGATGTTCTGCGAGAGCCGCAAGGCGGCTTCCGGGGTCATAAGAAACGCGTTGCCGACACCGTTGTGACAACGCAGGCAAACGAAATCGACCGTGACCGCTGCGCGCCCCTGCGCGTCCGTGACAACCTGGCTGCCATCCTCGCTGAACATCGCCGTGTACTCGGCGTTCACCATGTCGATACGGAAGATGTGGCTGCGGACATCGCCCATGCGACCGCCGAACGTGCCGACCACCTCCGTCCCAGCGACCGAATTGCTCTTACCGGTGAACGGCATGTGGCAACTCTGGCAATCCATCTCCTCCGTGTACTCACCGCGCTCAAAGGTGAATCGCTCGTGGAAGGCGAGATTCTGGTCGCGGTGGCACGCGGTGCATTCGTTGCGCCAGCCGTTGGAACGGTCGTATGCCATCGACGCGTGTGGATCGTGACAGATCGTACACGTGAACCCGCTATGGCCGCCACTGGCCAGCAATTCGCTGTACTGGCTGTTCGACTTGATATAGCCGTCGGTCGCGACGATGACCTCCGGCGTGTCGCCCGCGGCATGACAGCGGCCACACGTATCGGCGGAAGTCGTATCCACGAAGATGTCACGGGCCTCCGGGTTGGGCGCGTGGTTGGAGCCGGGGCCATGACACGCTTCGCAGCGAACACCCGCCTCTTCCCACGTGCCCAGGATACCCGGCCGATTGCCCTGCGACCGTGGGTTTTCATCGCTGCGCGGCTGCGGCCCGGTGGTGTGGCAGCGGAAGCACGTCTCATACGCGTATGGCAAGGGTTCGGTCTGCTCGGGCTTATACGAAACGAAGCCCTCGGCGGTATCCGGGGGGAGATATTCGAGATTCCACTGGGTGTCGACGCCATCTACGCCGGTGGTCATGACGTAGCCTTCGTCATCGACGAAGAACGCGCCGAGCAGATACCCACTGATGACGTAGCTGATGTCTCCCCATTCGTATCCGTCCGGCGGGTTGGGCACACCGGCACGCGAGCCCTCTTCAGGATAGGTCGGCGGGCCGTCCTCGATCTGATGCAGGGCCTGCGAATGGCCGTGCAGCGCGATCGTCTCGCCAATCTGCCGGTGGCACGCGGCGCAGGCGTCTGACCCGATGTACGTCGCGCCGTCGTTCGTCAGATCCGTCGTGTTGTTGAACACAAGGCTGCCGCCGTCGAAGTCAGCATCCCCATCGTCAGGCGGTGTCATGCTCGCCGGACAGCCACCGACCAGTGCCAGCATGATCAACGCCAGCGGGACGGCAAGCAAGCGGCCGAGGCAATCGGGCCGGGTCACGTTTCGGACGGTGGGACACATGTTGTTTCCCTCGCATTCGGCTCAGGCGGCTCGCCTGAAAAGAGAGGTTAGCACAGAACATCGATTGAGACCGGCTTCATCACTCGTTCACCACGCCTTTCCCATCGTCAGTGATGGTGGCATTCCGAGCAAAGCTGGATCCAGTCCGTCCGCAGGGCGGCTTTACGCTCAGCCGGACTGTCCGCCAAGCTGCCCAACTCACTGTCCTCCGGAAACAGTCCCGTGTAGTGCGGGTTGTGGCATGTGTAGCACGTGACCATGCCATCGCCCAGCGGCAGGCGCGCGGGCGGGCGATCGAGCTGTCGGGCCATGCGCGCCAACTCAGTCGGCTGGGCCTCGTGTTCGCGAGCCAACTCACGCATCAGCATCCACTGGCGGATTTCGGGGGTCACTGGTCGGTCCACGTGTCCCTGGGGTGACAGATCCCAGTGCGGCGCATGACAGTTCAGGCACAAGTCCGAGGTCTCGTCGCGAAGATGGGGCTCAAACTGCCGCTCACCAGCCTCCGGCACTGCGGGTCGGATGGTGTGACAGAAGAGGCAGGCGTCCTCACGCACACGGCCCTGGGCATCGCGTTGACGATGTGGGCTGAAGCGGCCGCCGACATCCGGATTGTGGCAGATGGTGCAGTATTCGAGCGGCTGCTGCGGGTCGTAGCCGCGCAGGAGCACGTAGTTCACGGCGGGGCGCTGCGCGGCGCGGTCGCAATGCCGAAGGATGTCGTGGCACGTCAGACAACCGATGGCACCATCGATGGTCGGCCAGTCGTCCGGCGTCTCCACGATCTCCGTGTCGGCGGGCCGGCCGATCGGGTGCGGATCTGCGGGTGCCTGGACCCCATCGTGGCACGTAAGACACAATGCGTCAGACTCATCCAACGAGATGGGCTGTGGATTCTCGTTCGTGCCGGCGTGACAGGTCCTGCAACGATCCGGGTGCCAGTGGGGATTGATGGCGGTCGCGCCTTCAAACTGTGGCTCCCACTCCAACGCGATGCCGGAGGGCAGCGGCGGCGCGAACGGCAATTCCGCCAGATCAACCCCAAGCCACGCATACACACGCACACCGGGCTGATCGAGCTGTTCGGCGACGAGCACGTAATAGGCTGGTGTTTCTTCGAGCGTGATGTCGTATTCGGTCTGCGGAGCGTGCGGCGAAATCGCGATGCCATTGGGCACACGCAATTCACCCAATCCTGAGCCCGGCTCGCCAAATGCCAGCAAAGGTCGCCCGTCGGGCGCAAAGGCGTGCACCCGCTGTGAAAAAGCGTCGGTTACGAAGATCACGCCGTCCGGTCCGACCGCCACCGCCTTCGGTCGTCCGAACGCGCCGACGCTATCGCCATGTTGTCCGATCTGGCGGATGAAGTTGCCGTCGCGGTCGAGCACCTGCACACGGTTGTTCAGCAGGTCGACCACGCACACGTTGCCGTCGGGTGTGCGGGCCATGGTGCGTGGCATGACGAACTGACCGGGACCACCGCCCAGGCCACCCAACGTATCGAGGTGCGCACCAGACTCATAATCGAATATTTCGATTGTATGGCGCGCCTGGTTACTGACCCAGACCTGCCCGTCAATCGTGACCACGCCAGCCGGCTGGTACGGCGCATTAGGCAGCACGTACGAACGCGTCGGGACGCCGACGCCGGTGCACCGCCATACACCCCGTAGATCGCAGATCAATCGGTGGCCGTCCGGGGCGATGTCGATTGCGAAGGGGTGGCGAAACGGCGAAGGCGTGCATGCCTCGGCCACCTCACCCGTCTGCGCATCCCACCGCAGAATGGCGTCGAGGGCGTTGTCACAAACCAGCACGGACAGCTCATCGGCTGCGATCGCAGTCGGATTGGCGATCATCAACGGGCTGGGTGGCTCGGCACCGAACAGGAACAGTGCGAGCTCCACTTCGGCCTCGCTCGGCGGCGGCGCACCCCGTAGCGTGCCCAACGCGACGACACGCGGTTCCTGTGGCTCGGGTGGATAGAAGCGTGCGGCGATGCGCGCGGCCAGTTGCTCACGGTCGACACCGCATCCCAGCGGCAAGGCGCACAGCAACGCCCACGCTGCCAGCCCCGCCATCAGCCAACGCACGATGCGGCGTCGAACGTGGATCGGTGGTCTCAGCGGCGGTGACATGTCATACACATCCGACTGCGGGAGTTTGAAATACGGAGCAAACCGACGTGCCCATAGGTGTTGTGCGCGTCATGGCAGGTCGTGCACTGAATCCGGCCATCCGGCAACAGCAATCCGGCCGCTTCGACGTAGGCCCGCGGATGATAGTCTTCGCTGGCCGGCGGGTAGCGCACGCCGACCGGGTGACTGCGCAGCCCCGTTGTGCCCAATCGTGAATTGCCAAGTTGACCCGCCACATCGACTGCGTGCGGCGATGAATAGACATCGGACGCGGTGACGCCGTCATGACAGCCAAGACAGAGCAACGACCAGCCCGTTAATTCGATGTCGATCCCCTGGTACGGCCGTAGTGGTTTCAGTGGTTCCGCACGACGGTCCAGGCGGGGCGGCGGGGCGGCGACCAGGTGCGGCGTATGACACGGCAGACACAAGTCGCGTCCACGGCGGGCACCATGCGTGAAGTCATGCGGGCTGTCGACCAGCCCGCTCACCAGGTTCTCGCGTGCGGAGAGCAGCGCCGCCTCTTCGGCGCTCAAGTGGCGCTCGGCTGGTGCGTCAGTTGCGGCGGGTTGGGTTGTGGGCGTTTCACTTGGTTGATCGGGGGGGTCCGACTGGAGGCTCCCGGTCGCCAGCCCGGCGACCAGCAACCCGACGAGCACCCACCCCGCTACGAATCCGGATCGCGTGCTGCGCATGCGATAGCTCCTTCGGACATGACTGCTCGGTGAGTATGCGACTATAACGACCATCCCGGCCACCGGCAATCTACATCAAAATATATGAAGGTCCAGGTCGCGCTGGACACGCTTTCCCTGCGCCGGTAGCCTGCCGGTGCTCATTTCCCGCTGGCGGTTGGCGGGCGACACACGACGGATCTCATGACCCGACTCTTCATTTACGCCAGCAGCGTTGTTCTCACAGTCTGCCCGTTCGCACTACGCGCAGACGCCGACTCTTCGAGTACCCAGCCGACAACGTCACCCACCACACAGCCGCAGCGCACGCAGCACGATTCGCCGGCGTTGCGCTCGCTGTTCGACTTCGAGGCGCTGACGCTCGAACTCGGGTTTGAGTCGGCGTACGATCGCCGCCACGTCACCCAGGAAACGCGGACGTCCCGCCGCCGCACGCCCACCTATCGCCAGACCAACCGCGCAACGCGCTTCGAAGAAACACTGGGTTTAAGAGGTTCCGGATCACTAATCGACGAAAAGGTCGCTACGTTTGACTTCGGGCTCGAGGGCGGCTGGACGCAGGAGCACTTCGAGGAAGTTGCTCCCGGCCCCGATCGCAGCGAACGGCCGGATGGGTCGTTATTCAACTACGATCTCGACTTCACGTTTTTCCCGCGTGGCAAACTGTCGGCGTCGGCCTACGCCAAACGCCTGGACAGCCGTGTACCGCGGGCCTTTCAGCCCAGTCTCGATCGAACGCTCGAACGCTACGGGGCCGGCCTGTATTTCAGTGATCCCAAACTGCCCATGCGGCTGACGTTCGAGCACACCTGGGATGAGCTGACGAGCCGTACGGCCGACCTGCTCGACGATGAACAGCGCGGTCGCGATACCGTCCACTACGAGGCCACCTGGCAGATCGACCAGCACCACTCACTCCGGCTCGATTATGAATACGTCGATCGTCGCGAGGAGTATTCCGGCACCAACACGCGCTTCGACACAACCCGTCACTACCTTACGCTCCAGCACACCCTGCAGTTCGGCCATAAGAACCGTAGCCGCTGGGAGACGCTCGCCCGCTTCCAGGAGGAGTCCGGCGACCTGGCGCGCGATAATGCGGAAGTGTCCACGCGCCTGCGTTTACAGCACGATGACAAGCTCAGCACAAACTGGGCGGCGCAGTTTCTGCGCGACGCGTTCGAGGAACTGACGACGACGACCTGGCGCGGCGAGGGCGGTATCGCGTACGAATGGGACAAGGACTTCGTCACGTCCATGCAGTTGTACGGTCTTCAGCAACAGGTCGATGCGAACGCCGACATCCTGGAGTGGGGCGGCCTCGCCAACGTGTCCTACGCCCGCGAAAACGCCTGGGGCCGCTTCTCGACCAATCTGTCTTACAACTACGTCCGCACCGACACGCACGACGGCGACCGCGGCGGGATCGTCATCGCCGAAGCCGTCACGTTTCGCGACCCGCTGTTGACCTACCTCGCACAGGCCGACGTCGACCCGCGCAGCATCATCGTCACCGATGCAACACGTGCCCGCACATATCTCGGCGGTCGCGACTTCATCGCCCTCCAGGTCGGCCGCTATACCGCCTTGCGTCGCCTGCCCAACGGCAACATCGCCGACCGGGAAACGGTACTCGTCAGCTACACCTACCGTGCCCGCGACGACTACGACCTCCAGCGTCACCGCATCGACTTCCGGATGCAGCAGCAGTTCGAGGGCGGCTTGAAGCCCTACTACGCCCTGTCAATCCAGGACGAAGAGCTCGACAACCCCAATCGCCTCCGCTTCGCAGGCCGCAATGTCAATCGTCACCGCATCGGCCTGACTTATGAGCAGAAGCGCTGGTCCGTCGGTGTCGAATACGAATACAACGACGACGCCGTCGATCCCTACCAGGCCATTCACGCCAATGGCGACGTCGTACTATGGCACGCGGCGCGCAATCAGCTCGATGGCAAGACGACCTTTTCACGCTTCTGGTTCGACGGCTCAAACGAACTCACGCCGCGCGATACAACGCTGGTCGACGCCGGCCTGTCCTACCGTCACCTGCTCGCCCGCGACCTCGAAGCCAACGCCAGCGCCATGTACCGCTACGAAGACGACTCGCTCTTTGGCGTCACGCACGGCATCGACCTGACCAGCGCCCTCGAATGGCGCATCGGCTACTTCTCCTTGCGGTTCGAGGCCGAATACGACGTCCTCGACCTGCCCGGTTCACGCGACGATACCCTCGCCGTATGGATCAAGCTCAAACGCGAGATCCCCCTGATCGAGAGGCGCCGGCGATGAGAACGCTGCCCGCCACTTCGCTCGTACTTGCTTGCGCCATGCTCGGCTGCCAGCGCGAGGCCGGCCCCATCTTCCCCCAAATCAGCCCCCCCATCGTCTGGCCGACGCCGCCGGATCAGCCGCGAATCCGCTACATTGGCCAGCTCGTCGGCGAAGCAAGTCTGCAGGCTCCCGCCAGCGGCTGGGAGACGCTCCAGGAAGTCCTCGGCGGTCCCCGGGCACAGATCGCTTTCTCGCGGCCCACCGCTGTGGCCGTCCGCGGCGAACGTGTCTACGTCACAGACGTCGGCCTCGGCGTGGTGCACGTGCTGGACCTCGATACACGCGCCTACGACCTCATCCGCGGCACACCCGACGAACGTTTCCTCGTTCCGATTGACGTTGCGATCCTGCCGCCATGCGAATCAACCGCGCCACCGCGCGTCGCGGTCGTCGACCGCAAACGCGCCGCAGTCGATCTCTTCTCGATCACCGGCGAGTGGCTCCACACCGCCCGGTGGGATGACCTGCCCTCCCCGACATCAATCACCTGGCACGCACCTACCAACACAATCTGGCTTGTCGACGCCACGACGCACCAGTGCATCGCACTCAGTGACAATCTCGAAATCGTCCAGCGCTTCGGCGCCCGCGGCATCGATCCGCTGCAATTCAACTACCCTTCAGCGATCACCGCCGATGAGACCCTGGACCTGGTCATCGCCGACGCGATGAACTTCCGCGTACAAATCGTCAGCCTGCTCGCCTCCGAGAAGGTGGATCCGCCACACACGCCCGTTGCAACCGTTGTCTTCGGTCAGAAAGGTGACGCCGCCGGCGATTTCGCACGGCCACGGGACGTAGCCGTGGACGAGGACCACCACATCTACGTGCTCGATAACCAATTCGAGAATATCCAGATCTTCGACCGCGCGGGGCAGCTACTGCTCGCATTCGGTGCCGGCGGCGACCAACCCGGCCAGTTCTCCCTGCCCGCGGGCATCACCATCGATAAAAAGAGCCGCATCTGGGTCGCGGACAGTTACAATCGCCGCGTGCAGGTGTTTGAATATCTTGCGGAGAGCGCGTCATGGGACAATTGAGACGCTGCACACTACTGACCCTTCTCACAGCCGCGGCTGCCATCGTGGCGAGCGCGGATGAGAGCGTCATCAACTCCAAGCATGACCTCTCGGCGATGGGGCCCGGGCCGGTGCGGGCCATCGAGGAAGATCGCGTCTGCATCTTCTGCCACGCCCCGCACAACGCCAGCCCGGTCGCCCCACTTTGGAACCGCCACAATCCGACGGCGTACTATCGCATTTACCGGAGTCGCACCCTGGAGGCCCGCGTCGATCAGCCCGGACCGCAAAGCAAACTTTGCCTGAGCTGTCACGACGGCAGCATCGCCCTCGGGCTCACGCTCGATCGCCCGCTCACCGACCCGATCCTCATGACACAGACCTACATGCCGGCGGGCCCGTCCAACCTGACCAACGATCTCTCCGACGACCACCCCGTCGGCTTGCGCTACGACCGCACGCTCTCCCGCCGCGATCCGCAGATTCGCCCGGTCGAGCTGGTCGATCACCGTATCCAGCTCGGCGCGCGCGGTGAGCTGGAATGCACCGCCTGCCACGATCCGCACAACAACGAACTCGGCAACTTCCTCCGCGTCACCGATCGCGAGGGCGTCTTGTGCATCACGTGTCACGATTTGCGCGGCTGGGAAACCAGCGCCCATGCTCTCAGCAATCGCCCCGTCCCGCTCGCCGCCACCGCCGGCGAGCAACTGCCGTATCAATCCATGCGCGACAACGCCTGCCGCGCGTGCCATCTGTCGCACAGTGCGCCCTATCGCGAGCAATTGCTGTATGACCGGCCGTCGCGCTTGTGCCTCACGTGCCACGACGGCATCACCGCAACCAACATCGCCCCCGTCATCGACGACCGCTCCGGCCACCGGATCATGCCGTTTGCCAGCTATCGGCGAGCGCCCGAGCGCCGTTCACCGTTATCACGACACGTCGAGTGCACCGACTGCCACAACCCCCACGCCGCGGAATACGACCCGCTCGCGCAGCGGACCTACGAAGCGACGCAAGCGCCGCTTATTCCACCCGCCATGCGCGAGGTGCCGGGCGTGAGCATCGCCGGTGTGCAAGTGCAACGGGCTCGCTTCTATTACGAGGTCTGCTTCCGGTGCCACGCCGACGCCCCCGTCGCAGTGGCCAACCGCATCATTCGCCAACGTGACGAAATGGGCGACATCCGGCGGCAGTTCCTGCCAACGGTCGCTTCGGCGCACCCGGTCGCCTTCCCCGCCCGCAACACCAACGAAGTTCCCAGCCTGTTGCCGCAGTACCGCACGCAGCAGTTCATCAGCTGCCAAAGTTGCCACAACAATCCCGACGCAGTCTCCGCCGGCGGGTTGCAGGTCGACGGCCCGCACACCTCACGCTTCGACTACCTGCTCGTCCGGCGTTATGAAACGCGCGATTTCACCATCGAGTCACCGCAGACCTATGCCCTCTGCTACGAATGTCACGACCGCAACTCGATTCTCGGCGACGAGAGCTTCGCCTTTCACCGTGAACACATCGTGCGCGGGCAGTCGCCGTGCAGTGCCTGTCATACGGCGCACGGCGTCGCCGGCAGCACATCGCAACACAGCCACCTGATCAACTTCGATATCTCGATTGTGGGTGGAGAGCGCTTCTTCGTGGATCAGGGGCGCTTCCGCGGGAGCTGCACACTGACGTGTCACGGTGTGCGACACGTCAACTTCACGTACCAGCGCTAGAGATGGCAATGAAGCGCGGCGTTGTCAGGTCGCGGCCCACATCTGGCCGACGCAGACTACGATTCCGACGCACTTTCTGATAGTGACCGCTGCAAGTACCGACTGTGGTCCTCACCGGCGGCGTGCGCTGCGCGCATGCTTAGCACGGTCTGGCGGATCTCCTGGTTTGCCACCGCCTGGCGATGGCGAAACTCATCGCGACGCTGCTCGAGAAGTCGCACATACTCACTGCCAACCCCCATCAGACACGTGAGACACAGGATCATCAGCAGGGCATTGCGCCAGAAGCACAGCCGGGCCGAAACGGCTTCAGGCAACGGGCGGGAGGTCATACGGGACATGGCTTGCACGCAGGCGCGGATGGTTCGGGGATACGACATTCCGAGCTCCTTACGTCACGACGTCCAAAGCGGGCCGCTTTGCTGGCCATCCTGCTAACTGATTCTCGCATGTCAGACGGTTATTTCGAATCATTTCTGTGCTAATTATTCGCTTCCACGCAATCAGGGCGACCAAAGTCAAATGAACCGATTCATCGCAACACTCAAACTGGTATTCGGCAATTGTGGAAGCACATTTGTCGGATTTCGTTAGGAGTCTCCGCAGCCCTCGCGGGCATACAGCGTACCCGAAGTCCGGATCTCACGGCCCGGCCCATGGGTCGTTGAGTCCAGTTTACCCGCGCTGTCGCACAGGAGCCGACAATTCAACAACTCCGCGCAGCGCACGACAGGATGCGACGAAATCCCCCGTTACCTGTGCGCCGCGCACAGGCATCTACTCCCCTTCCGCCTGCGCGACCTACCCACAGTAACCAGTCTGCTCCGACTCCCCATCACCTGCGTCGGCCGACACGTACTCCCCGTTACCCCCGTCGTCATCACGCAGCAACCGCGGTTCAGGTGGTGTGGCATGAACGAGTTGGAATGTCTTCAAACCGCCCGCAATGTTATGGGGCGTCAAGCCCTTGCCGCGCAGAATCCGGTTCGCGTAGTACGAGCGCTGGCCAACGCCGCAATAGGTCGCCAGCGGCTTGTCCTGCGGGATCTCCTCCCACCGCGCGCGCAGTTGCGGTAGCGGGATGTTAATCGCACCCGGGATATGACCGGATTCAAACTCGAGCGGATCGCGCACATCGAGGATCGTCCACTGCGGCCGCGTGGCGTCGTCGAGCATCTCCGCGCACACGAACGTCTCCTCGCCGCGCAAGGCGTTCGTCGCTACATAACCCGCGATGTTAATCGGATCCTTCGCAGCGCCATACTGCGGGGCATACGCCAATTCACACTCTTCCAGATCCATGACGGTCATGCCCGCCTGCATCGCCGTCGCCAATACGTCAATCCGCTTGTCCACGCCATCGCCACCGACAATCTGGGCACCCAGAATGCGGCCCTCGTCCGGCGTGAACAGCAGTTTGATCATCATTTCCTGCGCACCGGGGAAATACCCGACATGATTGCCACGGTGCACGTAGATCTTGCGATACGACACTTCCTTTCGCCGCAGCACCTTCTCGGACGCACCGGTCGACGCCGCGGTCACCCCGAAGACACGTACCACACTCGTACCCTGCGCACCGCGATAGCGAACGTCGCGTCCGAGCATATTATCGATTGCGATCCGCGCCTGTCGATTCGCCGGACCGGCCAGTGGGATCATCGTCTGGCCGCCGAGCACGGGATCCCGCACTTCGACCGCATCGCCAACTGCGTAGATATCAGGATCACTGGTGCGCATGTGCTCATCAACGACAATCGCCCCGCGCTCGTTTAACGCGAGGTCGGCATCCTTGGCCAGCTTGGTATCGGGCCGCACACCCACCGACAGAATGGCGAAATCAGCCTCGAGCACGGCACCGTTCTTGAGTTGCGCGGAGATTGTGTCCGCGCCATTGGCAAACCCCACGACCCCATCCTCGAGATAGAGCTGCACATCGTGCCGGGCCAGCTCCTGATGCAGACGATTGGCGACCTCCTGGTCCAGCGGCGGCATGACCTGCGGCAGCAGTTCGACCAGTGCGACATCCAGGCCGCGCTGACGGAGATTCTCCGCCATCTCAACGCCGATGAAACCACCGCCCACGACGACCGCGCGGCGGGCACCGTCATCGACGGCTGCCTTGATACGGTCCATGTCACTCATGTTCCGTAACGTATACACACGCTCGTGCTCGACGCCGGGGATGGGCGGCACGAACGGCTCCGCGCCGGGCGAAAGCAGCAGTTGGTCATAGGACTCCGTATACTCGCGACCGGACTCGATCTCGCGCACCCGAAGCTGCTTCCTGCCGCGATCGATGCCCGTCACCTCGCTGCGCGTGCGAATATCCAGCGCGAAGCGTTGGCTCAGGCCGGCCCGTGTCTGCACGAGCAGTGCATCCCGTTGCCGAATCTCGCCACCGATGTGATACGGCAGGCCGCAATTCGCAAACGACACATCGTGGCCACGCTCGAACATGACGATCTCCGCCTGTTCATCAAGACGACGCGCCCGCGCCGCAGCCGTGGCACCACCAGCAACCCCACCCACGATCACGATCTTTCGATTGGTCTTGGACATCGTGCGCTGCACTCCCAAAGAACTACACGCTAGCAGCTACTCGCTGCCCCCATTACTTGCGAGCCCGGGCCGGTTCACCGCGCCCGGTCAGAAAGAGGTCAGGAATATAGATGATATCGCGACGCTTGCGTTCTTCCAGCACTGAACGTCCGAAACGCACGCGGAGGACGCAAAGCACGCACTTCTTCCTATTTGATCATCGCACCTTCAATCGACAAGGCCGCCCGGCGCTGTGCGGGGCGCACTCTCCGACGCTTGGCGACGTCGCTCCAGAATAGCTCAACCGGGCCGCCCAACAGTTTCGAGGCTGACGAACCGCCCGCCCCCCACCCGATTAAGGAAGATGCGCCGGAACTCGGGCGAGTCCGGCGCACCAGAGCATACAAGTACGTTTTGTGATCAACGCCTGCTCAATACATCAACGAACGGGTTGATGTCGTCGAAGCCCACATCGCCGTCAGCATTAATGTCCGCGTTGAGCCAGTTGCACGTCGGGTAAACTGCGAGGTACGCGTCTTCGCCCGTGAGGGCCAGCGCAAAGGCGTTGATATCATCGAAATCAACGTCGCCGTCGCAATTCATGTCACCGAGCAGGCTGATGAGCGGCACCAGTCCCCAGACCTCGACATCGTCGATGTTCCAGCCAGAGTAGGCCCAGGCCCAATCATTGCCGACTTCATGGCCCCAGCGGATGTATACCGCCGCCTGCTGGTCGGCGGTCGCGGAGATGTTGTACTCCTGCTCAGCCCAGGCACTATCCGAAATGGTAAACGAACCATTGTCCCAAACCTGCACCCAGTTCGTGCCGTCATGGGACACTTCAATCATCTGCGTAACATAGGGCTGATAATCGCTGTTGAGCCAGCGCTGGAACTTCACACTCGTGTTGGTGGCGTCACTGAGATCGAGCGGCCCCAGCGTACAGTAATACGGACCGCCGAGCGCCGTCGAATAATCGCCGTTGAGATTGACACCATAGACATACGGACCGGTCGCACCACTGGTCGGATCAGGATTGCCAAACGACTGCCCACCTTGACCCGTCGGCTGCCCGAATGCCCATTCGCCTTCCGTAAGCCAGCCCGGATCCTCATCCAGCGGGAAGCTGTAAACGACGCGCGGACCACCGACCGTAATGGTGATGAAAGCCTCCTCCGATGTGCCGCCCTCCGGCGGTTCACCGCCATCATCGGCGACGAAGCGGAACGAATCCTCGCCCGCGAAATAGGCGTTCGGTGTGTACTCCACATCCGTGGCGTGCTCGGCCAGCGTGTATGGCACGGCTTCGATCAGCCCCCCGTTGGGATCCTGCAGCACGCCGTACTCCGGCAACGTTGTAACCGTGAAGGTGAGTGGCTCGGGCTCGCCATCGTCGCGTGCCCGCAGTGTGATCATCACCGCCGTATTCTCCTCCGTTTCGTACAGATCGCTGAACGCGAAGGGCGGATGCGGACCACACATGGTCTGGGCCATCACGACCGCCTCGTAGGCGTCGATCATGCCCCAGCCATACTCGTTGTCTTCGCCCGCCGAACCGAGATCAATCGCTGTGACGTACAGAATCTCCTTGATCTCGTCCACCGTGAGATTCGGGCACGCCTGTCGCATCAGCGCAACCACACCATTCACGTGCGGTGACGCCATCGACGTGCCGCTGTAGACGTCGTAGCCCCCACCCGGGACCGAGGAGCGCACATTGACGCCCGGGGCCGAGATGTCGGGTTTGATCGCAACACTGCCATCCGGCGTGCAATAGCTCGGGCCGCGCGACGAGAAGCTCGCCACCGGCCAGCCAGCGGCATTCGCATCAACCGCACCAACCGCACAAACGTTATACGCCGTCGTGGCGCGGTCCGGCGGCCGTCCGATCGTACCTGCGGAAGGCCCCTCGTTGCCGGCGGAGAACAGGATGACGACCCCGGCGGCCTCGCAGGCGTCGATGAAGGTCCAGAACGTCTCATCGCAAGGCGGATAGCCGTGCGAGCTCGTCACGCGCCACGAGTTCGAGCATACTGCCGGTACATCCCAGAAAGTGCTCGGGTCACCGTCGGGATCGGCCAGCCACTGGAACGACAGGATCGCGTCCGCAACGGTCTGCGGGATTCCGCCGCCACGGTCAATGGGGGCCGCTGCGATCCAGAGTGCGCCCGGGGCCACGCCGATCTGATCGCCAGGCACGCCGCCACACACCGTCCCCATCGTGTGCGTCCCGTGGCCGTGATTGTCATAGGGAAAGTCGTTCTGACCGGCATATGGATCGTACCAGGCCCATTCGGGATGCCCCGCGTAACGCGGGTCGGCGACACCTGCCCAGCGATCCTCGAGGGCGGGGTGATTGCCGTCCACACCGGTATCCATATTCGCGACGAGCACGCCTTCGCCCGTAATGCCCATGGCCCACACGTCCGGGGCGCGGACCGCTTCGACGCCCGGCTCGACCGAGCGCGGTCCGGGCGCTTCTTCGATGATCGAAACCGGCTCGACGAGTTCGATCTCGTAGTTGTAATAGATACGGCCAATATCCGGGTGCGCCGCGAGTTCATGGATCGCGGCAGCCGACCCGTCCACACGAAAAGCATTGGCAATCCAATACGGCTCGAAACGCTCGATCTGACCGGTCGTTTCAAGTTGCGTGAGGTGTGCGTGCAAACTCGCCTGCGTGCTGGCAGCCCGCTGCCGCAATGAGCTCACCACCACCTGATGTCGCTCGGCGATGGTAGCGCGCTCGGCCTTGAGCGCATCGTTCAGCAGGGTCAGGTTGACCTGTTGTTTCAGGAAGACAATGGTCGATATGGGCGCATCGGCCGGCTGACTGGCCATCAATCGCGCCAGCCGCTCATCAACCTCGCCAGCGAAGGCACCGCCACCGATCAGCAGTGTTGCGAGTAGCCCCAACGTCGTTCGTCGCATCATGTTTCTCTCCCAGCTTGATGGCCCGGCGCGGTCAGCGCACTACATACACAGCCTCCTGCCGCACCGCGACGTGCAGTCGCCGGACGCTGACCGACTGGGTGGAGTACGGTGCCGAAGCTGCCGCAACTCAACCCCCGAACTCGTGCGAGGCGACTCGTCTGCACGTCCATGTGCCCTAAGCCTGCTGCCTCGTCTATACCCTCTCCATGAGGGCGAACATCCACGTTTTATCGTACTGAACAGCTGCAATCCCGACAAGCACAAACTCGGGCTACGACACACCGGAAATCGTAAAGCACTGATTACAAGACACTTACAAATCTCAGTCTTGCGGCAACCGTCTCTACGTACGTTCCACGACCCGGTCGATCAGGAAGTCCGACTGCTCCAGCGCGCGCTCAGAAAAGCCGCCGAAGTACTTCCCAACCTCATCGAACACTGCCCGGAACCCCTCCCGGTCTCCGTTGGCCGTTAGCCGCCGCAACTCCTCGGCTGCGGTGACAAATGCGTTGGTCACGTCCGCCGTCTGCGGGTTGGACATCTGAATGGCCGCATACAGGTCCGCAGACTGTGCGAAGTGCCGACCCGCCAGCAGCAGTTCAATCAGATAGATCGGTGACGTGAAAGCCAGCGTCCTCTCGAGCGGCACCTCAAGCTGTGCCAGCGTCCGTCCGACCACTTCGGTCGAGAAGTGCACGAGCACCTGCACCACTGCCATGGCCTGGTCATGCTCCTCCGGCGTGGCCTCGACGACCTCGATGCCCCGCGCATGCAGCATGGTCTTGAGCCAGTCCAGCCAGTCGTCCCCGCGGCCGTGGGTAACCACCACCCGCTGCCCCTGAAGCGAATGCACTGACGGGCCGAAGAGCGGGTGCGTTCCGATCACACTGGCTCGCGAAACATCAAGCATCAGTTTCACGACCGAACTCTTGACCGATGTAACGTCCATGAGCAGGGCGTCGGCGCGGATGTGCGGCCCCAACTCGCGGATTACCTGCTCAGTCACGTCAATCGGCACACTGATTACCACGACGTCGGCGACCTCGGCTGCTGCGCGGGGGGTCAGTTGTGTATCGACGTCGGCAACCATGACTGCATGCCCCAGGTCACTGAACATCTGCGCCATGCAATTGCCCATGCCGCCGCGGCCACCGATCACCGCGACCGTGCGCGGCTCGACATCCAAAGGCACCTCGGCCTTGAGGGCCGCCTGCCGATCCCGACTCGCCCACATGATCAGGCGCCACATGCTCTCGAGTAGTTCCGCGTTGACGCCGAGCTGTTGGCCGCGTTGTCGGCGATCCGCGATGATCTCCCGCTCGCGCTGCGCGTCACGGATTGGCAGACGGTGCTCGCGCTTATGCTCTGCCACGTCGGCGATAAGACCATTCCGCCGCGCAAGCAGTTGCAGAATGTCGCGATCGATCGCGTCAATCATGGACCGCAACACTGGCAGCGGGCGAATCGCGCGATTGCCCGAATTGGGGGGCGACGTGCTCATCGTTGTCATCCTTGACCTACTGAGCGCGGCGAGAACCATGCCTACAGGCCCGTCGAGCCAACCGTAGCGTGCTGCTACAATCCCGTCAACGAGAACATACCGCCGGCGATTCTTCGGACATCAACGACCTCACGGGCCGGTTCGCTTGCGGGCAACCATCGGAAAGACCTATGGCAACTCTGCGCTATCGTACCGCCGGTGAATCGCACGGCCGCGCCGTCCTGGCACTCGTCGAAGGCCTCCCCGCCGGCCTGGACGTGGACATCGACTTCATCAACGCCGAACTCCGTCGTCGACAAGGCGGCTACGGCCGCGGCGGCCGGCAGAAGATCGAGCAGGACACCGTGACCATTCTCACCGGCGTTCGGGCTGGGCGTACCATCGGCTCTCCGGTGGCGCTGCAAGTCCCCAATCGTGATTTCCGCATAGACGAGGCCCCGGAAATCCACCGCCCCCGTCCCGGACACGCCGATTTCGCCGGTGCGATGAAGTGGCTGACGACGGATTGCCGCGAGACGTTGGAGCGTGCTTCTGCACGGGAGACCGCCGGACGCGTAGCGGCTGGTGCGCTCGCCCGGTGCCTATTGCGCGCGTTTGACGTCCGCTGCGTCGGATTCGTAGCCGCGGTCGGGTCGGCCCGCGCTCAGGTCGCCGATGACGCCGACGCCGACACGCTGGTCGCCGCCCGGGCTGCCAACGACGTCTACACCCCGGATACCGCCGCGGCCGAACAGATGATCGCTGTGATTCGTGCTGCGAAGCGCGCCAAGGACACGGCCGGCGGCATCATCGAAGTACGCGTTTTCGGCTTGCCGCCGGGGCTGGGCTCGTGTTTCCGCTGGCAGGACAAGCTTGACGGTCGGCTGATGCAGGCGGTCGGATCGATTCAGGCCTTCAAGGGTGTCGAGATCGGCCTGGGGTTCGAGTCCGCCCGGCGACCGGGGAGCGCTGTGCATGACGCCCTCTCTTATGACCCGAATCAGCAGGACACGCCCGCCTGTGGCTTCGTGCGCAAGACCAACCGCGCCGGCGGCCTGGAAGGTGGCATGACAAATGGTCAGCCCTTGATCGTGCGTGGCGCGATGAAGCCGATCGCGACGCTGATGCAGGGGATGGACAGTGTGAACCTCGAGACCCGAGCGCCGGAGCGCAGCGATTATGAGCGCAGCGACGTCTGTGCCGTACCCGCCGCCAGTGTCGTGGCTGAGAACGTAGTGGCGTTCGAAGTCGCCCGCGCCTGGCTGGAGAAGTTCGCCGGCGACACGCTGGACGAAGTGCGCGCTGCGTATCGGTACTACCAGGATCGCCTGCGAACGCTCGGCGTCGCGGACGACGGATCGTTCTGAATACTCAGCCGGCGGCAGGCGCCCCAGGCGATTGATCGGGCCGGCTATCCACCCAATATGGCAATGAAGTCCGCGATGTCATCAAAGTCCACCGTACCGTTGCCATCCACGTCGCCATTGAGCCACGCGCAATCGGGCCACTGGGCCTCGTAGCCAGCCTGCCCGCCGATGGCCAGCACAAACGGAGCGATGTCGTCGAAGTTGACCGCACCGTCACAGTTCATATCGCCGAGCAAGCCATCAGCAACCACCTCGACCGTGAACGTCCCGTAGGCCAGCCCGCCGTCGCCATCGTTGACTTCCAACGCGACGACGTACGTGCCCGCCGCGCTGTATGACCACGTGCCCGCTTCACCCGTGAAGTCATCGTAGGCACCGTCAGCGTCGAAATCCCAGCGATACGTCAGCACGTCGTTCACGCCCGGATCCGTCGCCAGCGCAGCAAACGTAAACGCCTCATCAACGTCGACGGTGAGGTCGTACGTCAACTCGACAATCTCGGGTGCGACGTTGGCCACTTCAACCTGCACGCTGCCGGCGCCGACGGTGGCCTCATCATCCAGCACCTGCGCCGTGAACGTGTAGGTCCCCTCATCCTCCATCATGACCCAGTGGTTAATCGTGCCTTCGCCCGTCGCATAACCAATGTCACTGCCGTTGACTCGAAAGATGAGCGGATCGAGTGGGTTTGGGTCGGCGGCGGCCAGCGTCAACTCGACCTCCCGACCTTCGTTCACGCTCGCCTCCGAGACGGCCAGGGTCTGCGTAACCGTCGGCGGCGTGTTCAGCACGTCATAGGTGAACTCGACATCCAGCGACGGCCGCAGCGGAACGTCACCGTCCTCGGACGACCGCACGTCAATGCCGTCATCGAAGAAACGCTCGTCCTCACCCTTCAGATAAATGAGGTCCTTGTCACGTTCCGGCAAAATCGCCAGGCCGTAGTTCGCCGCCCCGTCAGCCCACGCCTGCACTGCCGCCTTGATGCTGAAGGTGCGGTGATAGTCGTGGTCCGGGTCGTTGTCGCCATGGAACAGGGCGATGTAGCCCGCTTCGCAGTCGTCCCCCGGCGAGATGCCACCCTGTAACGAATTCCAGGTCGAGCCCTCGTCCCAATCCCGCAGCATCCGATGGACGTAGAAGTCCGGATCCCATGCGTCCGTATCATCCGACAGATTGAGCGTCATGTTCGCATTGAGAATGATCGCCCCCACCGGAATCGCCGTCGGCTCCGGATCGCCTTCGTACACCGGACCCTGCACGAGCCCATCAAACCGGAACAGCCCCTGACCGACATAGTCCCCGAACCAACTGTTCTCCGTATCATCGTCGATCACCACGATATTGCTGCCGCCGTGGCTGTCGTTGGGGTGCTTCTCGCCGACCCACGTATCCTGCGTGCCGTAGTAGCCGTCCACCCCGTCCTGAAAACGCAGCACCGGATTCGCCGTCGTGTACGCGTCGAGATCAACCGTCAGGTTGAAGGTGTCGTCGCCACCAGGGTTCCAGTCATCCTGGTACGGTGAATAGCTCCGGCACTCGATCAGATTCTCATCCGGCCGGAACGTCATCAGCCGCAAGTAACCATCGCCGCCATTATCCCATGAGCTCTGATAATCCACCAGAATCTCGTGCACGCTGAGTCCGTAGAGGTTGCTGCTGACCTGCCGATACTGCCCGTCGCAATGGCCACAGATCACCATATAAATCTGCTTGTTCGGGCGAATGAAATTGTTGAAGAAGTCATTCGCCTTGATGCCGTCGTGGCGGTACAGCGGTTCGAATGTGTACTGAAACTCCCCATACCGTCCCTGCCCCAGAATCCGCCAGTCATATAGATATCGATGCGTGCTGACCATGGTGGGCTTGTCGCGATGCTGATTCAGGACCTCCTGCGCCCAGGCCAGCTCCGCCGCCGGCGTCTCGACCAGCAGGTGCAGAAACAGGTACTCACGCCCGTCGAACGCGATGATCTGGTAGTTGCTCAGCCCGCTCGGCGACGAGCCGCGATACCACGCCTGCCCCTCATAGAACTGCGGGCCGAAATGGGCCAGGTAGTTGATGCCGTCCGGGTCGTAATAATCACCGGGATACAGGATGTCATGGTTCCCGACGCACGTGCCGTACGGCATGTTGCCCGCATCGAGCGCGTCCATGGCCCACCGCGCCGTCTCCCACTCATCAAGGTACGCCGCGTGCTGCACCAGGTCACCCAGGTGCGTCACGAAGCGGATGTTCCACTCACCGGCGGCGTCGACACACCACTGCGTCTGGGCCAGGTAGATCTCCGGATAGCTTTCCGAGTAGTTCTGCGTGTCAGGCAACGCCACGACACTGAAATCCTCGGCCCAGCCCGTCACCACGCCCGCCACGAGAACTATCGCTACCAATCCGGCCTTCATCCGCATTCTCCTGTCCTCCATGCACGGAGCGCTCACAACACCAGCAGTTCAGCCGGACCGCCTAACGTGACCATCCAGCATGTCCGCAATGTCCGAGGTCTGTTTCTTGTCAGACGGCATACCGCCGGGGCACGCAAAACCCCCGGTCTTGTACCGCACCGACCTCATTCTCAGCAGCGCGGATTAGCAAAGCGTGAGGACCGCGAGTGCGTTTTGCGATTCACGGAACATTCACCATGCGCTGGCTGATTCGTAATGGCCCGACCGTACATCGCGCTCCGCATTTACAGGAGAATGGCCAATGAGCACGCTGAGGCTCGTGATCTGCTGCGCGCTGGCACTGGCCATGACATGCGCCGCCAGCGGACACCCCGGACACTTCTACAGCGCGTTTCACGCCGAAACGCTCCCCGAAGCTTGTGAATTGGCCCACACCGAGCACAAACTCGTGTTCGTTTGCGTCCTGGGGCCCAGGCAACGCGCCTGCCCCTTCCTCGTCCGCCCGACCGGACGCGATGCCCCCCTGCTCGACCTGCTCGTCCGCGAAACCGTCATGGTCGTCATCGACCCGGCGACCAGCCCGAAGTGCCTCGCCCCATACAACATCGAGCAAGGCCCCGCGCTGTTGCTGTTGGATGCCACCGGCGACGAGCAAACCCGTTTCCCAGCCGAACTATCCTCCACGCAGCTCGTCCGGAAACTCGCGGAGCAACTCGCCACGACCGCGACCGTCGCGCGCGTCCGTGAGGCACTCTCCGCTCGTGGCGCCGAACACTATTTCACGCGCGAGCGACTGGCCCGCATGCTGGCCCTCGCTGGCGATTCCGATGCCGCCCTCCGCGCTTTCACCTGGTGTATGCGGCGTAGCGTGGCTGGAAAGGACTCCGCCGCCCTCTACCGCCGCCGACTGTTGTTCCAGGCCTTTGCCGACTTCGCCTCCCGGCACGCACCTGCGCGCGCCGTGCTCGACACCCAACGCGCCCAGATCGAAGAAGATTTGCAGAGTGGCCGCGACAACCCAATTCTCGCCCGCGACCTCGCCGAGCTGAACCACTACCTCGACGACGACGGGCGCACGCTACGGCTGTTCGACAGCTTGCCGGAGGATTGCCGCGCGCGCCACGGGCTGTTCGACCGCCTGCTCCCCCACCTCGTCGCCGCCCGCCGCTACGACGACGTCCTCAGCTACGTCCGACCGCGCGCGGCCTTTCGCGGCGAAGCCCAGCTCGCGCGTGGCCGCTCACTCCTGTGGGCCACCGCACCGGGCGAGACGACCGCCCGCGGCACGCGCGCCTTCGCCGTCGCGCGCGGTGCCGCCCTGGTCGAATCGCTGGCAGGAACAAACCGCGACGCAGAGGCCCGCACCCTCGTGGACGATATCCTGCGCTTTGATGACCGGGCAGCGACGCGCGAGTTGCTGCGCAGCCATGCTCGCCGCGCCAATGCCCCCCAGCTCGCCGACTATATCGCCCGCCTGCCCCGCGGCCCGCAGCCAGCCATCGACTGACGCCACCGCAATGCGGCTTCAGACTGCTCCCCCGTTACCTGGCACCTTTGAAATCCCCCGCCAATCCGCTAGCCTGATCGCTCATCCACTTGGGCACGCACTGGAGGTGAGTAAGATGTCCGTCAGCCCGTCACACGTACAACAGGTCGGCGAGCTGGTCCGTGAGCACACCAGCCGCTTCGAGCGTCTCCTCAACGAAATCCGCCAGGTGATCGTCGGCCAGGACAATCTCCTCCGAAAGATGCTGGTCGGATTACTGGCCGATGGGCACATTCTGCTCGAGGGCGTGCCCGGTCTGGCAAAGACGACGGCCGTCGCGTGCCTGGCCCGAGCCATCCGGACCAGGTTTCAGCGGATCCAGTTCACCCCCGACCTGCTCCCGGCTGACATCGTCGGCACCATGATCTTCCAGCCCGCCGACGGCACCTTCGCACCCAAAAAGGGACCAATATTCGCCAATATCGTCCTCGCCGACGAGATCAACCGCGCACCCGCCAAAGTCCAGAGTGCCCTCCTGGAGGCCATGCAGGAGCGTCAGGTGACCATCGGCGACACGACCTACCGCCTCGAGGAACCGTTCCTGGTGCTGGCGACGCAGAACCCGATCGAGCAGGAAGGTACATACCCCCTGCCGGAGGCCCAGGTCGACCGGTTCATGCTCAAGCTGCTGGTCGAATACCCCAGTCAGTCCGAAGAGCG
Source organism: uncultured Planctomycetales bacterium (assembly GCA_964468185.1). Lineage (GTDB taxonomy): Bacteria > Planctomycetota > Phycisphaerae > UBA1845 > Fen-1342 > JANQFV01. Next base: position 37,893 of record CAYXTR010000026.1, read on the forward strand.
TCTGATCCTCGACCGCATGGCCCCGCAGCGCAGCATGCCTCAGGTGTCTGAGGTCATCGCGCCCGCGGAGGTCTTCGAATCCCGGAAAGTGCTCGACGAGATCTACATGGACGACAAGGTGAAGGACTACATCGTCGATCTCGTCCAGGCCACGCGCGAGCCCGCACGCCTCGGACCGGAGATCGCCGAGTGGATCGACTACGGCGCCTCCCCCCGCGCAACCATCTTCCTCGCCCGCGGTGCCCGCGCGATGGCGTTCCTGGCAGGTCGGGGCTACGTCACGCCCCAGGACGTGAAGGACATCGCCCCGGACATCCTCCGCCACCGGGTCATCGTAAGCTACGAGGCTGAAGCAGAGGAGCAGACCAGCGAAGACGCCGTCCAGTACGTCCTCGATCATGTGCCAGTACCGTAGGAAATGGACCGCAGCCCCGGGGCCGTGTGCCGTTGAGGTCGGCATACCAGGTGAGACGGTTCATACCATCGGTCCGGTAAAGAATTCCGAATCGAGTTCAATTCTCGACGGCTAACGACTTTACGACCAACCTGCCCCGTGAGCGGGCCCGAATCCGTTGTCAGAATCGCACGTTATCGCTACAATATCTCGGAATCGCTTTTGTGAGATCAGGGTAGCGGGTGTTGGGGCTTGCTCGGAGCGGATAGAAGCACGGGGACCGTCTCGGTGAACCTCAGCAACACGCACACAAAAAAGGCGGAGGACAACCCGTCCGGACGGGTGTCCTGCCGCCCTGCGTAGCACCACCACTTGGGGAGCCAGGTGGTGCGCCTCGGGCGAGGACGCTTTACCGGCGTCCTCGCCTTTTTTGACTCGGCATGCGGCACGCGCGTTTGCGACCGTGTCAGTCGAAAGCTCGCGCTGCTTCTCTACCTGCCAAACTCTAGGACGGGCGCGCGGCCAAAGTCCACCTCCGTGAGGCTTTTCGCAAGTATACAAACATCCTGATCGGCACCCGCCACTCCCCTCATAGCTTGCGCACCAAAGAAAAAAGGGATCCACTCGTCAGCGGATCCCGTGAGGAGGAATTTCAAGGACTGTCTCAGGCCAGCCCTCTTCAGGAGGAGGAGGAGTTAGAGTCACTAACTGTTAGGCCGGCCATTTCGTCCGAATCAAGCGCACCTGCAAGAAAATATACGAATCCCTGCGGATTTGGTTCCACGACCGATATCTCACTTCCCAGCCCTCTGCGTCAGGGTCCGCCAAGACCGCAAACGTACATCCGATTCACCCCCGAGAGCGCCGCCAGCGCGTAAAAAAAAGGACCCGCCGTCGCGGGCCCCTTCAGGAGGAGGAGTTAGTTTTTCGAGGGCTCCTCGAAGGCCCTCTTGAGGAGGAGGAGTTACTAACTGTTAGGCCTCCGTCCGAAGAGAAGTCCAGCAGGTCCTGGAAAAAATCCACTCAGATTCCCTGAGCGATATTCAACAAGCTTACGCATGTCACTACAGTTCATGCACTTAACGCAAATGGCCGCGTCCGGAATCGCCGCCACTTTTTCCGCCAGGCTCACATACATTGCTTCCACATCGCTGATACCCCCATACATGATATAGTCATATCACATAAAAACGCGGAACGGCGTCCGGGTCGTCATTCGATGACCAAGACGCCGCTCCGATGCACCCACGGGGCAGCGGAGTGCCCCAGCATCTCTCGCGTTGCCGGCAACTAGTCAAACACGCGCGTCGCCTCGGTCTCGCGGACCGGGCGCCCGTGTTGGTCGCTGTCAACCGTTACCTGAAAGCGCATGTCGCCCGTTCTCGTCCCACGCGTCTTGACGTTCCAGCGCGCCGTTTCGTCCGCCGCGAGGGTCCGCACCGGCTGAAAGACCACTTCTCTTGAGCCCGATCGAAGGTCCGTGGTGCCCCGCGCCGAGACAAACTCCTGACCCTCGGGCAGGCGACACCTGACCAGCACGTTGGTTTCGGGCGCAGAACCCTGATTGTGTACGCGAATCTCGTAAATCTCGTCATTACCGACGCGGATCGGATCCTGCGTATCAACCACCTCCACGACCATCGTGGCAATGCCCTCGAGGCGGGTCCGCGCGATGGCAGTCACATCCGCCGAACACGCCGAGCGCGCCGTCACGACGTTGCGCACGTAGCCATCGTCTTCGCCCTCAAAACGCACCGTAACCGGCACGTACTTCCCGGCCGGCAACTCGTCCAGACGCCAACGCACCACGCCATCGACCAGCCGGCCATTGTGCGTCGCGTCAACAAACGCAGCCGCACTCGGCACGGAGCTCTCGATCACTACATCGCGGGCCGGGGCGTTACCGATATTCCTCACACGCAGTTCGTACTCGATCGGCACGCCCACATACGAATCTTCGGGCCCCAGCGCCTCGACTTCTAGTTCGGCCTCCCGGGCCGTCAGCGTCACGGCGCCTGCATCACTACTGAGTCCGCTGCGGCTCTTCGCGGTCGCTTGTACAACATACTTGCCGGGCCGGTCCACATGCACTGCCCGCGTAATGGTCTCGCTCTGGCCCGCGGGCAACTTGCCGACGCGTTCCGTGATCGTCTGACTGCCATTGTGCGACATACCCTGTGGAAGCCTTGCAGTAACCGTGACGTCCTCCGTCTTGCCGGAGCCGGAGTTTCTGACCCGCATCCGCAGGTCCGCCTGGTCCTGCTGACACAGAATGAACTCGCGGTCGAGGTCTGCCACCAGCTCCAGTTCCGGCGACACGATCTTTGCCGCCATACAGGCACTCAGGTCGTATGACGCCGAAGCACAACTCTTCCAGTGCCCTTCGCTCCTGGCCTTGCCTCGTACGCGAATCGTGACCAGCTTTTCCGGATACAGCTCCTCGATGTACCAGCGCACCCGCTCCGCCTCGTGCGGGCTCTCGATGGACACAAACCGCCCTTTCAGCATGGCGGGGGTCGCCTTACGCACATCGTCCAGATCCGTTTCGGGTTCGCGCAGTTCGGCGAGCAGTTTCTCCTTGGGCTCGAACCGATTGAGATCCGCCCACCGCGGCGTTGAACTGACCAACTCGAATTCCGGCGAGAGACGGTCCGAGATCACGATGTCCTTGACAATCGTCTGGTCGGTGGGGTTGTACAACTCAATCTTGTATTCGAAGCGCTCCCCAGCCCGCACCGTCTTCGGTCCGCTGGTGCGCATCATCAACACACTTTCTGTAACGTCCCCCTTCGGGTAATAGACCGTCGCCTCCGTGTGGTTGGCCGGCAGCTTGGCGAATCGATGCGGCTCCAACGTACCCACCGCCGCGCCACACCCCACCAGCAAGGGCAGCGCCGTCAGGCCCACTGCGCCGATCGCCAGTCGTCTGATCAGCGTTTTCATTATTGTCTCCTTGTTCTCGTTTCACATCTCGTCTCACCCGCGCCGCGCAACGCGCCGCGCGGGCATGCCTCCGGGTGTGCGCCAAGCGTCACACCCGCGTGCTCGCCCCGCGCCCACGTACCAAACCGGTTATCAATGCAACCGCGAACAGTACGAGAAACAGGAAGAACAGAACTTGCGCAATCGTGGCAGCGCCGGCGGCAATTCCACCAAAGCCGAAGACAGCCGCGATGATCGCGATAATGAAGAACACAAGCGCCCAGCGAAGCATCGTTTTCTCCTCTCTGAGTGACCAGTTCCTGTAATCCACACTCGGCCCACAAGTGGCGAATATGCACACACACCTGACGTCCGTCTGAAGTGCGTATAAAACTGCTTTCAAATTCACCGCATCGCTGAACGCGCAGCCTATCCGACCAATGAATACGTCGCGGCGCGCAGTAGCTGAACAGGAATTAATCTGCGCGCGTTATCCTGCTGCCAGTTGCAGAGCGCGTATAGCCATAAGAGGAAACCGCACGACTTGTCGTGTGGATCTGACATTAACGAGACGCACGCACAAAGGAGCGCTACGTGAAATGGCTTGGTACCCTCATCCTGTTGCTCGGGCTCACGATCTGCCTCGCACCGGCCGGCTGCCAGAACAAGGAAACCGCAGAGCTCGAAGTCGAAACCAACGATACAGAGCACGAAATCGAGTGGGAAACGACTGAGGAGTAGTAGCCACCCCAAAGACATGCAATGTTCAGGAGATCCGGCATGCGAAGATGGACGTGGATCAGGTGGTTGACCCTCTTGCTGCTGCTCATGCCGCTCTCGTTCGGCGGTTGCGAGATCGAGTGCGACACCAACGAAACTGCGGTTGAGGAGGCGGGCGAGGAAATTGAGGAGGCCGCGGAAGACGCCGGCGAGGCGGTGGAAGAGGCCACGGAAGACTCCTGAGCGGCACCATCCCCGCCCCCCCTTTCCGTAAACACACAGTCAGCCCCCGCAACCGCAATAGCGCAAAAAAGGAGGCCGGTGATCAGCCGGCCTCCAAGCAAACCTGCGCGTCCTTGTTCGCTTCCGTTCCCTTCGGCTCCCATGAAGGCCCCGGAAGCTGGACTTCACAAGGTTCTATGGCTGGCGAAACGGCAGAGTCCAGCGCCGGCCAGAAAAAATCTCGCTCTTCGTCCGCACCCCCAAGCCAAAGCAACCTAACAGCTTGAATTGAAAAAACTTACAGCCATCGATTCCGCGCGCAACCCGGTCAGCGAAACCCGAGCAAACAATAACGTCCTATAAACAATCCGTAACCACGCCGCGACCTGCAACCCGCCCACTTAAAGCAGCGGTGCAAACAACCGTGCGGCACCCTCCCCGATGCGACGAGCCAGCGGCTGCCGCCATACCTCCCGCGGCGTGACTCGGCGACCCGCCGCACAGAAGCGATCCACGTAGCCCGTCAAGGCCAGAGCGACGCTGGCATCGTACAAGAGCCCCGTCACCTCGAAGTTCAGTCGAAAGCTGCGTACGTCCATATTGGCCGACCCAAGCATGCACCAGCGATCATCCACTGTTACCAGCTTCGAATGCAGCACGCCCTCTTCGTACTCGTAGACCTCCACACCCGCATCGATCAACTCGGCATAAAAGCTGCGCGCCGCCCACAGGGCCAGCTTCGAGTCACTCCGCGTCGGCAGCACGACACGGACCCTCACCCCGCGATAGCACGCGTGCGCCAGCGCCATCCGCATCGCCAGATCCGGCGCGAAGTACGGTGTCGCAATGTCAATCGACGTATGTGCCGAAGCCACCGCCGCAAACATGATCTGCGACAGGATGCTCATCTGCTGGTCCGGCCCCGTCGGCAGAATCTGCACGGTCGCGTCGCCTGCGCGATCCGGCTCCGGAAAGTAGCGCTCGCTGTCGAGTTGTTCACGTACGGCGAAGAACCAGTCCTCGGCAAAGACCGACTGCACAAACAGCGCCGCCGGCCCCACCACCGACATGTGTACGTCGTACCACGGACTCAATGCCGCCTTGCGACCGCGGTACTCATCGCCGACGTTCTGACTGCCCAGGAAGGCTGTGCGTCCATCGATGACCGCAATCTTGCGATGATTACGCAGGTGCAGGCTCCACCGCTTGCGCAACGGGAACGGTCGCAAGGGCAGAAAGAACGCCACGCGCCCGCCAGCCTCCACAAGCGGACGAAGGAAGGAACGCGGCACGCCCCAACACCCGACCGCATCGAGCAACAATCGGCACTCAACCCCCTCCCGGGCCCGCTCGATCAAGAGATCGCGAAACCGCCGTCCCGTCTCGTCCGCCCGCCAGATGTAGTACTCGAGGTGGATGTGCTGTTGTGCACCGCGAAGCGCCTCCTCCAGCGCGGCATACGTCGCTTCCGCCTCTTCCAGAACCTTCACCTCATTCCCCCCAATCGCCGGCATGTCCGCCAACCCACTGCCGAGTTGTGCAATCGGCACCAGGTCGTCCGGCAGCTTCGCTTCCGTCCCCTCCGCATGGGGTACCGTCTGCTGCGCGGCCCAGCCTTTGATGCGACTCAGCAGGTGAGCACGTCTCCGCCGCCGCCGCCGCACTTTCCGATGCAGACGGTTCGAGCCGAACAGCCAGTATGTGACCATGCCGAGCACCGGCACGGTCAGGATCGCGAACACCCACGCGACCATCGCCGTCGGTTCCCGCCGCCGCCGAAGCACGCTACCCACAAACACCACCGCCAACAGGTAGTGAACGCACCAGAAGGCCAGCCAGAAATGTCCCATGATCTCAGTGTCCGGCCGGGGCATAGACGTGTCAATTCACCGCCCGCCGGCCAGTGCAGCCTGGATGGGTGTTACTTGCTGCCGTCAGGTGTCGCGACGTCGTAGCCCAGCAGGTCATACAGTTCACGACGCGTCTGCATACGCTCGAGCAGATCGCGTTGCGTACCATGCGCCCGCAACGTGGCCAGTGCGTGCTCAACCGCCTTCATCGCCACCCGTTGCAGCGTGACGGGGAAGATCACGATGCGATAGCCCATCCCCGCGAACTCGTCGACAGTCAGATATGGCGTCTTGCCGAACTCCGTCATATTCGCCAGGAGCGGCACCGCGACATCCTGCGCAAAACGCTCGAACTCCGTCTCATTTTGGAGCGCCTCGGGGAAGATCATATCCGCGCCGGCGTCGACATACGCTCGCGCTCGCGCCACCGCGTCGTCATACGACGTCACACCCCGCGCATCCGTCCGGGCAATGATCAGAAAGTCCGGATCCCGACGGGCCGCAGCCGCCGCAGCGATCTTCTCACAAAACTCCTCCTGCGGAACGAGCGTCTTGCCGCTGAGATGACCACATCGCTTGGGAAACTCCTGATCCTCGAGGTGCAGACCGCTCAGCCCCGCACGCTCAAACTCCACAACCGTGCGGGCCGCATTGTCAGCCCCGCCAAAACCGGTGTCCGCATCGGAGATGATCGGGATCGACGTCACCGCGGCACACCGCGTAGCGTGATACGCGGCTTCGGAGAGCGTCGTCAATCCCACGTCCGGCACGCCCAGCATGCTGTTGGCCAGGGCCCCACCGGACAGATAGACGGCCTCGAAACCCGCCCGCGCAATGGCCCGCGCGCTGAGCGCATTGAAGGCCCCCGGCATGACAACCGTATGATCGCGCAACGCAGCCCGCAGCCGCGCCGCACGCGTGGTTGGGTTCTCGTTCATCGCAGCACCGTCGGCTAACCACGGTCCGCCAGATTCACGTACGATCGCTTGGTCGGCCCAACGTAAATCTGCCGCGGCCGGTAAATGCGCGCCTTCGGATTCATGTGCACCTCACGCCAATTCGCCATCCAGCCCGGCGAGCGGCCGATCGCGAACAAGACGGTGAACATGTTCAGCGGGATGCCCGACGCCCGCATGATGATACCGCTGTAGAAGTCACAGTTCGGATACAGCTTGCGCTCAATGAAGTACTCATCATTCAGCGCCACCTCTTCCAGTTGCTTGGCCAGATCAAGCAACGGGTCATGCATGCCAAGCTTCGCCAGCAGCTCATCGCATGACTTCTTGATGATCTTCGACCGCGGGTCGAAATTGCGATACACGCGGTGGCCAAAACCCATCAGTTTCGCACCCGACTGCTTGTCCTTGACCTTCGCAATGAACTTGTCGAGCGATTCACCACTCTCATAAATCTCCGTCAGCATCTCGATCACGGCCTGGTTGGCACCACCATGCAACGGTCCCCACAACGCGTTGATCCCCGCCGATACCGACGCATACAGATTCGCCTGCGCCGACCCCACCATCCGCACCGTCGACGTCGAGCAATTCTGCTCATGATCCGCATGCAGCAGAAAGATCTGATCCAGCGCCCGCACGAGCTCCGGCGGAAACTCGCAGGTCTTGTTCGGCATGCAGAACATCATGTACAGGAAGTTCGCCGTGAACGACAGGTCGTAACGCGGGTAGTTGATCGGCAACCCGTTCGCCTTGCGATAACTGGCCGCCGCTATCGTCCGCAGCTTGGAAAGCAACCGCGCCGCCGCCTCCATGAAGTGCTCATCATCGTCCGGCCGCACCAGTTCCGGCTGGAAGCACCCCGCCGTACTCACCATCGCCGAGAGAATCGCCATCGGCGGCGCATCCGACGGAAACCCCTCGAAATGATGCCGCATGTTCTCGTGAATGAACTGATATTCAATGATCAGCTCTTTGAACGTCTTGAGCTGCTTCTGCGTCGGCAACTCGCCAAAAAGAATCAGGTACGCGGTCTCAACGAAGGTGGACTTCTCCGCCAACTCCTCGATCGGATATCCCCGATAACGCAGGATCCCATTCTCGCCGTCGATGTACGTAATGCCGCCCAGGCACGACCCCGTGTTGGCGAAACCGTCATCAAGCGTGATCAGGCCCGACTCGCCCCGCAGCTTGCTGATGTCGACCCCGACCTCATCCTCCGTACCGATGTGGACCGGTAGCTCGTAGCTCTTGCCGTCATACGTGAGTGTGGCTTTGTCGCTCATCTGCCCACCTTCCCTTGAGATCAGGTGATTTCCGTTTCCCTGAGTGTAGCCGGCCCCGACCCGATTTCAGACCTGTTCATCCTACAGCGCCTTAAACTCAACCAGAGCATCGACTTCCGTCATTTCGTCCAGCGAGAGACACTGCTCGATCATCCGCTCCCGCGTCGTATCGCTGACCACACCCTCGGCTTGGCGATTGAACTTCGCGACGACCTCGTCGTCGGTCATCGGGTTACCCGCATGACCACGCGGATAGGTCACCAGCTTCGACAGCTCCCGACCATCCGCCGTGCGAATAATCAGCTTGTTCGGAATCCCATCCGGATAGCCCGCATTGCACTCGTCCGTCTCGACAATCTTGATCTTGTCCAGTGTGGCGAGCACTTGTGAATCGCGAATGTTCTCATCACTGAACGACTCACGTGTCACGTCGCCGTCCCGCAACGCGAGTACCACGCAGTAGCCCATACTGTGGTCCGCCGTCTCCCGGCTGGTCGGCCGCCACTTCTCCGGCTCGCTGCCGATAATGCTGACCGCCGCCTCGAAGCTCTCGATCAGAATACTCTCGATCTTCTCCAGACCACCCACTTCTGCGCGCAACTGGAGTGCCGCATCAATCGCCGACTGCGAGTGATATTCCGCCGGCCAGAACTTGATATACGTCTTGTTGATCATCCAGTCGGCGGCACCCTGCGCCCATTGCAGCTCGAACGGGCCGGTGACCATCTTGAACAGCCCCTTCGGACCCTCGAAGATCTCGTTCGGCCCCGTCATGCCCTGCCGCGCGAGATGGGCGGCAAACACGCCGTTACGCGCCGCGTTCGAAAACGCACAGGCCTTCCAGTCCGAAATTTGCCCCGTGCGGGTTTGCCGCGTCGCGAAGTTGCACACGCCGGCCAACCCGAGGGCCTGCACGGTCTGGTCAGGCGTCAACCCATACAGCTTGCTCGCCAGCAACGCCGTCGAAAAGGCGCCGTAATACACGTGGTCCCAGCCGTGCGCCCGCAGCGATGCCGCGTCGCACAGCCGACATTGCAGCTCATAGCCCAGTGCAATCGCCGCAATGACATCCTTGCCACTGGCACCCACGGCCTGACCGACCGCCAGCGCCGCGGGAATGTTGTCGCTCGGATGCGCCGGCTCCCTGCTCAGGTACGTGTCGTTGAAGTCCAGGTACCGCACCAGGGCCCCATTGCTGAATGCCGCCAGGTCCGGCGTTGTACGATGCCGCGAACCGAACAGGGCGGCCCCTTCCGGCACACTGACCGCCTCAGCCACCGCCCGCGTCACCTTCGCCGGCCGGCTGGTCCACGCGCCGAGTGCGCAACCCAGCGAGTCCAGCACACGCCGTTTGACTTCGTGGGCCACTTCCGGGGCCAAACTCTCATATCCGACATTCTGAGTCCGTTCCGCGAGCGTCCGCGCGATCGTCGTCATGAATCATGCTCCCTTCGAGAAACTGTCCGAGCGGATTATTTCCGATTGGTCACGGTTCTGCAATGCCCCCCCTTCGCAGGCACGCTGGCCGCGGCCCGCGCTGCGTAGACCGCGCGCGTCAGATTGCGCGCGCGTGCCGGCCTCACCCCGTTTGCTCATGATACAATAGCCATATGACCAAGAAAGGACGCGGCAGGAAAGTGCGGGTCGGTTTCCGACAGAACCGCCAGCGCCGGCGTCGTCAGGACGACTGGACCCAACGCTACCACACCGAAGAGGACCAGCTCGCCGACGCCGAGCGCGGCGAGTCCGTCCGGGCCAAGGGCGACTTGTCCCGCAAGCGCACCATCATCGTCGACGATACCGACCAGCCCATCGTCGACGAATCGCAGTGGCAACCCGGCATCGTCCGCAAGGTGCACGGCCTGATCTGCTACGTCCGCGACGCAGGCGGCCGCACCTGGGAATGCACCGTCCGCCGCATCCTCCGCACCCGTCTCATCGAAAGCCGCTCCCCGGTGACCGTCGGCGACCGCGTGTGGTTCTCGGATCACAGTGACAATTGGGACGGTGCCCCCATCGGCGTCATCGAACGTGTCGCCGAGCGCAAGAGCATCCTCTCACGACGCGACCGGCGCAAGCGCGAGCACGCGCTCGTCGCAAATGCCGACCAGTTGCTGGCCGTGGTCAGCGTCGTACAGCCGCGCCTGCGCCCCCACCTCGTGGACCGCTACATCGTCGCCGCCGAAAAAGGTGGCCTCGCGCCCGTCCTCTGTTTCAACAAGATCGACCTGCTCAGCCCGGACGATACGACCGCAGGCGACGAGGAGCAGCAAAGCGGGCTCGCCGTCGAGGACGTCATTGATGAATTCGCCAGCTTGGGCTATCCATGCCTGCGCACCAGCGCGACGCAGGGCACCGGGCTGGACGGATTGCGCGCCCAGCTCCGCGGCAAAACGACAATCCTCTCCGGACAGAGCGGCGTCGGAAAAAGCTCGCTCATCAACGCCCTGCAACCCGGCCTGCGACTCCCCACCCAAACCGTCAGCAAAGAGTCGGAGAAGGGCCGCCATACCACCACCCTCGCCGAACTCCTCCCGCTCGATTTCGGCGGCTACGTCGTCGACACACCCGGCATCCGCGCCTTCGACCTGTGGAACATCGACCCAGGCGAATTGGAAGCCTTCTTCAGGGAGTTCGTCCCGCGCGTCCCACAATGCCGCTTCAGCGATTGCGCCCACCGCAGCGAGCAGGGCTGCGCCATCATCGACGCCGTCGAACGCGGCGACATCAGCATGCGCCGCTACTACAGCTACCTCAAAATGCTCGAAGAGGTCTGAAACCCCCGAACAGGCCGTCGGCCACCACCTCCATCGTTACCGACGACCTGCATGACGCACGCGGCCCCTAAGGACACGCACCCCCCAGGCAATCCACGAACGGCCCGATGTCATCAAAATCCACATCGCCGTCCTGGTCCAGGTCGTTCACACACAGGAAATCACAATCCGCCGCGCCCCCCAAATGCTCCAGCCAACTCGCCTCGCCCCCGAGTGCCGCAATAAACGGCGCAATATCGTCGAAACCGCGCGACCCGTCACAATCCGAATCGCCGTACGCATACCCGTCACACGGCGGCGGCGTACCAATCGCACGGAACGCAAACTGATAGCCTTCGAGCCCAACCTCGGTACGGTACACCGGAATCGTCATCGTCGTCTCGACACCGATTTCTGGCGTCCACACCGTCCCCACCGGCGGCGCGCCGTCCACCCCTTCCGGAACCGCAATCAGCTCGAGTTCGTACGTCCGCTCACCATACGGCGGCGACAGCTCGTACAACTCAAACGAGAAATCGATGGTCTCTCCAATGTAAATCGGATCGGCCCAGACACAGATCGGCTGCCACACCTTCTCATCCACAAGCTCCAGCGGCGCGCGCATCTCATCCCAGTAATACGCCGTCGGACCATCCCAGCCGTCGATCCCGGCCTCACGATACAACCCGGCGTAGCCCAACGCACCCCACGTCAACAACTCTATGTCGTAGTCCTCATCGAAACCGTCGGTCGCGGCGACGTCGGTGCCAAGCTCCCCCGCACCACAATGCCCGCAGTTGCCAAAAGCGAAGTTGAAGCTGATATCCTGCGCATACGCCGCCGAACCCGCCATCAGCGCGCCCACCGCCACGACCGTCACCCTGAGCCATCCATCCATGATCTTCTCCCGCGCAATGCCCGTGTTGATCTCGCACGAAAGGGCGCTTTCAGTCGAGCCCTCGACGCTCATTGTACCAAACCGCGGCCAGCGACTCACACGAGTTCGCGTTTCTGACCCGGGAATCAACTCACCACAAACACAGCACCTACTCACACTCACCGCTCAGACAACGCACGAACGCCGCAATGTCGTCAAACGTGACCACGCCATCGCCATTGACGTCATTCGCACAGTAATAATCACACGGCGGCGCGCCACCCAAGGCATCCATCCAGGCCTGCTCCCCACTCAGCGCGGCGATGAACACCGCGATATCGTCAAAATCCACCACATGGTTACAGTCCGAATCGCCCAGCAAAAAGTCGGAACAAGGGTCCAGCTCAGCCGTAATCGTGAATTCGAACTCATAGCCCGTCGTGCCATCCTCGCTCTTGTGCGCCGGTAACAACAGCGTGAATACCTCATGCATCGGCAGCTTCCATACCGTCCCCACCGGCGGTGCACCCGTGACATCCTCCGGCACGGTAACCAGCTTCAACTCATAGTCGCGATTCGATGGCGGCGGATAATCCAGGTCCGCCTCCACCGAAAATGCCATGTCATCACCCGCATAGATCGGATCAGCCCACACAAAGACGTCCTCCCACGTCTTACTCTCGTTCGGCCCGATCGGCGAGCGCCAGTCCGAAAACAAGAACAGCTTCGGGCCGGTCCACCCGTTCAGCCCCGGCTCGTGGTACACGCCGGCGTACCCAATCCCGCCTTCCGTGTACAACTCGACGTCGTAATCCGGATCCCAGTCATCGGTAGCATCTGACCAGACGCCCATCAGACCGGCGAATCAGCAACTGCCGCCGAAACCAAATCGGAATCCGTACCGCTCAGCCGACGCTGGCACCGCACCCGCCAGCACAGCCACCATGAGGATGGAGCACGCATGTACCTTCATTATCGGTCCTTCTGCTTGAGTGTCTGCGAAAACGCTTCCTGCCCGGCTCTCAACTGATTCATGCTATCGCAATTGGGCACGCCGATGCAAGCACTATCTCTGCCCACCGCCCCGCATCAGCAACACATGCCGTAAGCTACCGAACACCCCCCAAGCATGCCCCCCACTCTCACGACCTCAGATGAACTGCACCCCCGCCGCCCATTCATGGTTCGACACCGCCCGCATGCGCACCACCCGCACCGTGTGCTTGAGCAACGAGCCGTTCTGCATTTGCAGTTCGACTTCCAGCGTGTCATTCAATGACAGCGGCCACGGCGTCCGTAGTTGCATTCCGCCCCGACTGAAATCCGCCATGCGCACGGTAACGAACTCGCCATTCGGGATCGGCAGCGGCTTCCCGGTACGGAGCGGCCGCACCTTCACCTCACGGTCACACTTGAACCGCGGATGACGGCGTTGCTCATCCGAGTAGAGATTCATCGCGATCCGGCCCTCCGACACGGGCACCGGATCAGGCTTCTTCTTCTCCTCGCCACGCGGAAGCAGCACGTCGAGCGTCAAATCCGCGGGCGGGCCATTTGTTTCCGGCGCACGCTCGGGATCGGCCGCCAGCAGTGCCTCTACCAGCTTCGTCCACGCATCCAGCGCTTCCACGTCAAAGTGCGTCCCCCGACCCTCATGCAGGATGCGCAGCGTTTCCGTCGGCGGCGTCGGCCCCCGATACGGCCGTTTCGACGTAATCGCGTCGTAGACATCCACGACCGCGCACACACGCGCCGCCAGACCGATCTGCTCCCCGCTCTTTCCGCCCGGATACCCGGTTCCGTCGATTCGTTCGTGATGGTCACGGGCCATCTCCAGCACCGTTGGCGACGTGCTCGGGTGCCGGTGCAGCACGTCGAACGCGAGCCCCGGATGCTGCTTGATTTTCTTGAACTCCTCCGGCGACAGCGGGCCCTCCTTGTTGAGAATATTCTGCGCGATCCCCTTCTTCCCCACGTCGTGCAGCATACCACCCTGAACGCAGCGCGAGAGCAACTCCTCATCACCGGGACGGAGTGCCTGAACCAGCAGCCCGCACCCCACCCCCACATTCACCATGTGCGTCACGGTGTAGTAGTCGTGCGCCGACATGTCCAGCAGGTAGGAGAATTCCGCGCTATCCTCACCCGCCCACTTCGCGAACTGCGCGCCGATATCGGTGACCGCGCTGACGGCCTCCGGCTGGTCGGGGAACAGCAGCACGTCCTCGATCATCTTCTCGCACGCCGCACGGATCATCCGCACTCGTTCGGCCCGCCCCTGCTCCGGATCGCGGAAAAGACTGTCCAGCCGCGCCACCATCGCCTCCCGATACTTGGCGTGCTGGTGCACCGGGACGTACAGGAACTGCACCCCCTTCTGAAAAAGACGCTGCCGATCCTCCTCCGAAAACTCCACCCCAACCGCACGATACAGGACCGGATAACTGCCCCGGGCCGGCTTCAGGTACAGGTCCATCGACAGAACGTGCGGATCCAGCGATTCAAGACTTACCGGGAAGACGCGCAGCGCGTCCTTCTCCTGACCAATTGTTGCTGCTTCCGGCATCTCAACGCCCCCGCACGGCAGCGGCCGTGCCCGTTTGGCTCACCCATGGTATCGGCCGGCGAAACCCGGCCAATCACTACGTCAATCGTTCAACCGCATATCAACTCCGCAGCGAAGTCAATCTGCACGTCCGCATATCCGCTCAGACCGCCCTCCGCCCCCACAACGGGACGGACAAACCCGGCCTGTTCCATTACTGATATCGTCCATCCGTATGCCGACCGTTCCTCAATCCTCTTACCCAAAAACCCTTACCCAACAGGGACAACCGCATCCCCGTACGCGACTGAAATGCGTGTTTCACGTCCTCTGACGAGCGGTTTCACACCCCCCGGATCCCTCCCATCCCGCAACTGATCATACGTCCCCCTACCCAAATCGCGTTCCCGAACCGGGAGCGGATAAATAGGACCAAAAGTTGACTGTTTCCCCCGCCCGCCTACGATCTGGATACAGGCGGAACGGGACCTTGTTCGGGCCATTCCGTCCCGACGGAGTCAGTTACAACCGCATAACCGTTTGCGTGAGGAGACGCACACATGGCATACGAACTTCCTGCCCTGCCGTACTCGTACGACGCGCTGGAACCGCATATCGATACGCGGACCATGGAAATCCATCACACCAAGCACCACAACACCTACATCACCAAGGTCAACGCCGCGCTCGAGAAGCACTCCGACCTCGCCAACAAGCCCATCGAACAGGTCCTCCGCAACATCAAAAATGTCCCCGACGACATCCGTCAGGCGGTCATCAACAACGGTGGCGGCCACGCCAACCATACGCTCTTCTGGAAAATCATGGGCCCGGATAAAGGCGGCCAGCCGAAGGGCGGCATCGCCGACGGCATCAAGAGCACCTTCGGCGATTTCAACAAGTTCAAAGAGACCTTCAGCAGCAACGCCGCCACACGGTTTGGCAGCGGCTGGTCGTGGCTGGTGGTGAATGACAAGGGACAGCTCGAGGCATACTCGACCGCGAACCAGGATTCGCCCTTCATGCAGAACCACACGCCGATTCTCGGCCTCGACGTCTGGGAGCACGCCTACTATCTGAAATACCAGAACCGCCGTCCCGATTACGTCGAAGCGTGGTGGAACGCGGTGAATTGGGACATGGTGCAGGAACTCTACGACGCCGCCCGCAGCTAGGCGAACGTGGCGTCAGGCCGCCGAGCCTGACCAAGCCCGCCGGCCCGCCGCACCGTAAAACAGACTTCCGTTCACTTGACGGCCCCGTTTGCTCAGTACGAGCCAGCGGGGTCCCTTTTTTTGCGCCCACCCGTGCCACGTCGACCACGCGTGTTTCTCAGCTTCGGCGTCGCAGCCCGACAAGCCCGATCACCAGCAACATCAGCGTCCCCGGCTCGGCCACGGCAGTCAGTGTCACCGTCCCGCCGTCGTACAAATCCGTCAGATCCCAGTCAAAGCCGACATTCCACCCCACATCCGCGAACGTCTCGCCCTCCGGCAAGCCGCCGTTCCAATCGAACAGGTCGAACGTGGTGCCGAGCAGCTCCTCGACGTTCGACTCATCCGCAAACCCCAGCCGCAACGTCCCGTCCAGGTCCGCCACGACGCCGTCGGCAAGCAGAATAGTGGACCCCCAAGTCTCATCGTCGAAGATGACTTCCAGCGCCGCATCCGAAGCGAGCGACATCTCTTCATCAATCGTGATGGCAATGCCGCCGTCATAATCCCGCACGAACAACGTCTCGCCGCTGTCGAGGCTCAGCCCTTCAATATGCCCATCGGGCAGGATGGTGTTGTGGGTGATTGCATCGGAAAACTCCGGCATCAAACTCCCACGGGTATCCGCTCCACTGAGGTCAGCCCCGGCAACGGTCCCGAGCCAGAAGTACGCGTTGGTGAGGTTCGCGTTCCGCACATTCGCATTTGTCAGCGTTGCGCCCGGAGCGTATACGCGCAAATCGCTGTTGCGCAGGTCGGCGCCGTCGAGCGTGGTGCCCTCGAGCGTCGCATACGTCAACGCCTTGCCGGCCAGATCCCAGCCGGACAGATCGTTCCCGCTCAGGTCCACATATCTCAGGTCACCCGCCCGGTAGTTGGCTGTGGCATAGAACTGCGCGGCCGTCAAGCCGCCGGCGGTCAGCTCAGCAAGTTTGGCCCGCGTGATGTCTGCGCCCGTCAGGTCCGCCTCCGCCAGCGTCGCGCCGTCCAAATCAGCCGCGGTCAAGTCCGCGTCTCGCAAGTCCGCCCCCGTCAGGTCCGCGTACCGCAGCCGCGCAGCCGTCAGCTTCGTGCGGTTCAGGCACGTGTTGTTCAGCATGGCATGACTGAAGTACCCATCGCTAGCATCGGCCCCGCGCAGGCTGGCACCACTGAGCTCGGCATACCGAAAGTGAGCGCTCGTCAAGTCCTGGTTCGTGAAATCCCACCCGCTCAGGTCGTTGTGTTCGAAGTTGATGCCGCGCAAATCGCCCGCCTGATAGCTGCTGGTCGCATAAAGCTGCTCCGCCGCCAGGTTGCCCTCCGCGAATACCGTGCCCACGACCTGCGCCCCGGTCAGATCGGCCCCGAGCAGATCCGTCTCCCCCATGCCGGCGTTGGACAGATTTGCGCCACTGAGATTGGCATCCGCCAGGTCACACCCCCAGAAAACCGCGCCCTCCAGGTCAACATTGCTCAGATCAGCATAGGGCATCGTAACGACGCTGAAATGCGCGCCAGCGAGGTTCGCATCCATGAACCACGCATAATCCAACCATGAGTAACTGAAGTCACTACCGTGCAGATCCAGCCCGCCGGAAAGGTCCGCGTACCGCAGATGATGGTCCGCGCTGCCCCAATCGGTCAGGTCGGTGAAGGGCCCCGGCGTGATGTCCTCCGTACCCGGAATCACCTCCCCGGTATCCCACCGATAGATCTGGGCGGACGCAGTCAGGTTGATCAGATTGGCCAGGAGCACGATGGCAAGCGCGCGATGCGTGGTCATGATTGCGTTCCCCGGAAATCGCCGTAGGCAGCCGAACTGCAACGCGTGAGAACGGTACCGCCCCGTTCAATGCAGTCCCTATTGCTTTCTGATCGGACTTCGACGCTCCCGGGGTTTACCGCTACGCGCAAGTTCCAGCCTGCACGCGCCGCAGACGGCGCCCCCTACTCTCGATCTCTCGATCTCTCGATCTCTTGATCTCTGCCCCCTCCCCTCAGCCCCGCCGCCGCCAGCACGCGCGTCAGCCCCTCCACATCATCCGCGTTGAAACTCCCCACGTCGAAGCTGTCCACATCCAGCACACCCCAGCACGAGCCATCCTCATTCAGCAACGGCACGACGACTTCCGACCGATCCCGCGGATCGCACGCAATGTAATTCTCCCCCAGCTCCCGCACGTCATACACCACCAGCGGACTCCCCGTCAGAAACACTCGCCCGCACGCCCCATGCATCCCGATCGGCGAACACGCCGGCTTCGGCTCCCGCGCCGCCAGCACCAGCTCATCGTCCCCCTCATGCACATAGAATCCCACCCACGAAACGCCGGTTTCCCGCAGCGCATCCCACAACACCTGCACGACGGCGCGCATCCGCTCCTGTCGGTCTCCCGAAACAGGCACCCGCCCGATCAATACTTCATAGTCTCGCCTCATGCGCGTCATCATCGTGCTACCTCCATCGCGCGCCAAGCGACGTCGCACAATCCGCGCTTGACAAACGCCCGCTCCCGCCGCTATGTAAGCACATGGTCGCTGGTGTCCGAACACTCGGCGTGTTCGGAAGAATAGGGAATCCGGTGCAAATCCGGAACGGCCCCGCCGCTGTGACCGGGAACGAAAGCCGCCAGACTCGTCATTGACCTGCACCCCGCGGGTCGAGAAGACGCGGCCAGTAGGTGCGAGCCCACAAGTTCGCCCGCCCGGGAGTCAGAAGACCTGCCAGTGTGACCGGTTTTCGGTTCGCCTTCGTGGGAGAGGACGAATCGAGCGTGTCACGCCCAACGCTCCACCAACTTCGGATCGTTCTTCGCCGGCTCGCAACGCCCGCGCGCGTCATGCTGCCGACGAAGCCCCGTGCCGCTCGCCCCAGCCCTCCCCGCAGGTAGCCAAAAGCTGACCGCGCGGGATCCGCGGTCACCGACCGAACGCCAAGCGCGTTCATGGGAGTGGGTACATGTGCAAGCTTCGTAACATCTCGCTGATCACCCTGTTCTGTCTCACCGCCGTTTCAACCGCCACCGCCTACGAGCTCGACGACCTCGCCATCGAATCCTGGACCGGCGCCGGCCCTCACGAGGTCGTCGCCGTCATCGACTTTTGGCCCTACAACGAAGACGCCGACAGCTTCGCCTTCGGCCATCGCTTCAGTACCGGATCCATCACCGGCCTCGAGCTCCTCGAAGCCCTGCACGCCGCCGACAACGGCCTCACCGTCGCCCATAGCGCCGGCTTCGTCACCGACTTCTGGTACGACACCGGCAACGAGATCCACCATACCACGTACAACTGGCCCGATTCCTATTGGAGCTATTGGTGGAGTGACGACTTCGGCGAATCCTGGGCTTACGCCGCCACCGGCGCACCCGACCGCATCCTCTACCACGGCGACACCGACGGCTGGCTCGCGCTCCCCGGCGACGACTACGAAAGCCAGCCCGTCACGCCCCTGCTCACGTGGGACCCCGGCGACATGAACTGCGACGGCGCCGTCGATTTCGACGACATCAGCCCCTTCGTCGTCGCCCTCGGCGGCGAAGCCGGCTACGCCGCCGCCTATCCCGACTGTGAGTTTCTGAATGCCGACTGCGACCTCGACGGCGATGTCGACTTCGACGATATCGCCCCCTTCATCGACCTGCTGGGCCAGTAAGACATGCCGCACCGCCGCGCGTTCAGCCTGATTGAGCTGCTCGTCAGCATCGCCATCATCGCGGTGCTGGCGAGCGTGCTGCTGCCCACGCTGACGACCGCACGCCTGCGCGCCAGACAGATCAAATGCGCCACCAATCTGCGCCAGCTTGGCCACGCCTGGCACCTGTACGCAACGGAGTACGCCGGCCGCGCCATGCCGCTCGCCTACTCCACATACGACATCATCGGCGACGGCCCCGCCGTCTACTGGTGGGGCACCAACGATCTCACGACGGTGGACCACACCCGCGGCTTCCTCTGGCCCTATCTCCGCAATGAACGCCGTCCCGCCGGCCTCTACGAGTGCCCCGACCAACCCTGGGGGACCTATGAGCCGCAGGGGCAGTCGGCTGCCCGCACCAGCACGTACGGCTACAACGGCTACTACCTTTCACCCCCCCACGCCCCCGGCTGGAACGTCCCCAGCTTCATGTTCATCGGCGACCGCCCGTGGCAGAATGTAGACACGTTGAACAGCCCGCAGCGACTGTTCGTCTTCGCCGACACGCTCATCGATCTGGGCGGCTCCCGCCCCCAGAATAACGCCCTGCTCGACCCACCCTGGCTCCACACACCCCACGGCTGGGTCGAAAACGCCTCACCGACCACCGCGTTTCGTCATCTGGATAGCGCCAACATCCTCCACGCCGACGGTCACGTCGCCGCCCGCGAACCCGCCCGGAATGTCCGGCGCTCAACCCGTTTCGGCATCACGATCAGCTCCGTCAGTAACGACAATGCCCCGCACTATGTCCCCGACGCCGACGATTGGTGACCCCACCAGCAGCCACCGACGTACGCGAATGGGCCCCAGCAGTCACGCGGCATGCCACACGTACCGACCACCCCCAATTGATCTGCATTCGTCAGCCCCCTATCCTCCAAGGTAGGATGTGGGTGCCCCACCCGTTGCGATGGGGGACTGACATGCTATTGATACCGCGAGACGCATTCTCTCCGCACCTGGAGCGGCAACCGCATGGCCACCATCAGCAAGGAACTGCTCGACATCCTGGTCTGCCCTGTAACAGACTGCCACGGCCAGCTTACCCAGCAGGATGATCGCCTTGTCTGCCAGTCCTGCGGCCTGCGCTACCCCATCGAGCAATCCTGGCCCGTCCTCATCCCCGAAGAGGCCGAACCTCCCCGCCAAAGTGAGTCCCACGCATGAGCAGCGAAAACGGAAACGATCGCTTCGCCATCATCAGTGACATCCACTCCAACCTCGAAGCCCTCCAGGCCGTCCTCGACGACATCGAAGAGCGTGGCGTCAAGGAAATCATCTGTCTGGGCGACATCGTCGGCTACGGCGCCAACCCCAAGGAATGCCTCGACCTCGTCCGCCAGCGCTGCCGTATCACCATCATGGGCAACCACGATCACGCCGTCCTGTTCGAGCCGACCAACTTCAACCTCCCCGCCGAACGCGCCTGCTACTGGACCCGCCAGCAACTCGAAGACGAACCCGACCGCACCACCCGCGACGAGCGCTGGAAATTCCTCGGCGAGCTCCCCGTCCGCATCAAGGAAGGCGACCTGCTCTTCCTGCACGCCTCGCCGCGCCGTCCCATGAACGAATACATCTTCCCCGAAGACGTATTCACCAACCCGCAGAAGGTCATCGCCAACTTCGAGCGCCTCGACGCCCGCCTGTGCTTCGTCGGCCACACGCACCAGCCCGGCGTCTTCGTCGACGACCCCTACTTCGACCCACCTGACGAGCTGCCCGACTCGCCATACTACGTCGTCGAAGACGAACGCGCCATCGTCAACGTCGGCAGCGTCGGCCAGCCCCGCGACCGCAACCGCGAAGCCTGCTACCTCATCGTCCACCGTCAGTCCAATGGCGCGGACGGCTCCTCCAGCTTCGTCTCCGCCGCCCTCGGTTGCAGCGTCGATCAGGTCGAATTCTGCCGCGTCGAGTACGACGTCGAGCAAACCGTCCAGAAAATCCTCGCCGAACCCGCCCTCGAAGACCTCCTCGGCACACGCCTCTTCGAAGGCCGTTAATACAATCTCCACCCACCGCCCGCGACGAGCCGCACACCGCGCGGTATAAATCAGCAGAGGCGGACGATCCCGTCGGCTTCGCCCGATCGGCTACGCCCGAAGTGTGGAGTCCGGCCTCCGAGCCTGACGGGTGGGGCGGGCGTCTCGCCCGCCGAGAACGCAGCGTCCGGCCCCGAGCCTGACGCCCCCGTAGCAAGCACCCCCCCCAACGGGGGTGGCGACCTTGGTGTCGGCCGTACGAACCGAGCACTCGCTGCGGCAGCGAAGAGATACCGTAAGTGATTCCGGGGCAAAATGTTATGCCCGAACCAGTCGAGAGCTGTGAAGTCGAAATCCGCGTCCGGTACGCCGAAACCGACGCCATGGGCTACCTGCATCACGCCCGCTACCCCGTCTACTTCGAAATCGGCCGCACTGAACTGCTCCGTCAGAACGGCGTTCGCTACCGCGATCTGGAGGAGCGCGGCATGTTCTACGTCGTCGCCCGCCTCGAATGCCGCTTCAAGGCCCCGGCCCGCTACGACGACGTCGTCCAACTCGTCACGGCCACCGAGCGCATGACCCCCGTCCGCGTCGAGCACAGCTACCGCTTACTACGCGACGGCCAGCTACTGACCGAGGGCCACACCACCCTCGTCTCCGTCGGACGCGACGGCCGTCCCAAACCCCTACCCGACGATCTTTTCGCACAACTGAGCGGCGAACGGAGCGCATCCGTCAGCCCCGAGCAGTCTACCGGCTGAAGAAAGCAACTGACCGAGAGGAAGTACACATGCAGACCACCACATACCTCGCGCTGATCAGCGCCCTCGCATTGTTGAGCCTCGCTACCACCACCATCGCACAAGACGAGCCCACCGGTGCACCCCGCCCGCCGGCCGTCGCCGAGGACACGCCGCCACCTCCACCTGCCGACGAAGCAGATCCTCAGCCAACGAAACCGCCCGCCGGCAGGACCAGTCCCCGCAGCGCCGAAACCCAACCCACCGCCAAGCCACACGTCGCACTCGAAATTCAGGGCGACCGCGAAGACTGGGGCCTCATCATCATCGAACTCTACCCGGACAAGGCCCCCCGCACCGTGGAAAATTTCCTCCGCTACGTGGATGAAGGCTTTTACAACGGCACCATCTTCCACCGTGTCATCCCCGGTTTCCTGATCCAGGGCGGCGGCTACACCACCGTCAGCGCCAAGAAAACCTCCGGCCTCCACAAACCCATCCCCAACGAGGCCGAACAGAGCGGCCTGAAAAACCTCCGCGGCACCATCGCCATGGCCCGCGGCCGCGAACCCGACTCCGCCACCTCGCAGTTCTTCATCAATCTCGACACCACTCCCGGCCTCGACCCCGGCCACCCGATGGGCGACGGCGCCGGCTACTGCGTCTTCGGCAAAGTCATCGCCGGCATGGACATTGTCGAGCAGATCGCCGACGTACGCACACGCCGCAGCGTCCGCCTCACCGCCGATCTAACCCCCTCGCAGCCGGTCCGCCCGCCAACAATCAAGCACGCTTTCCAGGTTGCGCCGGAGGACATCGCGGAACTGACCGAACCCGCTTCACCCGCCAAACCAACGCCACCAGCTCCCGCCGAACGACGCGCCGAGGACGACGCACCGCCCAAGCCCACGCCCGCAAAACAGCCCGCCGGGGAAGATCCCGAATTCGACCCCAACCCGCCTGAATAGTATCCTGTAGACGCTCGTCCCACACCGCAGGTACGGGACTGGTCGGGCACCCGGTGCCGCCGTCTCTTCCGCGGCACCAGGTCGCTGACCGGTTGACGGGGCTGGCAAGCGGGCCACTGTCTTTCGTCTCGGCATTCAGGAGCCGCAGGAGCAACAACCATGAGTACTCCCGCAAACGGCGCTTTCAACGCACGCGATACGCTCAACACACAAGGCGGCGAGGTCACCATCTTTCGTCTCAATGCCCTCGAACAAGCTGGCCTCGGCAACATCGCCGCCTTGCCGTACGCCATCCGCGTCCTCCTCGAAAGCGTGCTCCGCAACGTCGACGGCTCCGTTATTACCGAGGACCACGTCCGCGCCCTCGCCGCCTGGAATCCCACCGGCGAAAACAACAAGGAAGTCCCCTTCAAGCCCGCCCGCATCATCCTCCAGGACTTCACCGGCGTGCCGTCGCTCGTCGACCTCGCCGCCATGCGCACCGCCATGGAGCGCCTCGACGGCGACCCGCAACATATTAACCCTCAGATCCCCGTCGATCTCGTCATCGACCATTCCGTCCAGGTCGACCACTTCGCCCGCCCCGATGCCCTCGACCTCAATGCCAAGATCGAATTCGAACGCAATCGCGAACGCTACGAGTTCCTCCGCTGGGGCCAAACCGCCTTCGACGGCTTCCGCGTCGTCCCCCCCGCGACCGGCATCGTACACCAGGTCAACCTCGAATACCTCGCCAAAGCCGTCATCCGCCGCAACATCGACGGCACAAGCTACGCCTTCCCCGATACCCTCGTCGGCACCGACAGCCACACCACCATGATCAACGGCCTGGGCGTCCTCGGCTGGGGCGTCGGCGGCATCGAAGCCGAAGCCGGCATGCTCGGTCAGCCCCTCTTCATGCCCACTCCCGACGTCATCGGCTTCCGCCTCACCGGCAAGCTGCCCGAAGGCACGACCGCCACCGACCTCGTCCTCCGCGTCACCCAGATGCTCCGCGAGCTCGGCGTCGTCGGCAAATTCGTCGAGTTCTTCGGCGAAGGTCTCACCGGCCTGACGCTCCCCGACCGCGCCACCATCGCCAACATGGCCCCCGAATACGGCGCCACGATGGGTTTCTTCCCTATCGATGACCGCACGCTCGACTACCTCCGCCTCACCGGCCGCGCTGCTGAGGAAGTCGAACTCGTCGAGCGCTACTGCAAGGAACAGAGCCTCTTCCGCACCGATGCCTCACCCGATCCGCAATACACGCGCACCGTCGAGCTCGATCTCGGCACCGTCGAACCCTGCCTCGCCGGCCCCAAGCGCCCGCAGGATCGCATCGGCCTCGCCAGCATGCAGTCACAATGGCGACAGGACCTCAACGCCGTCTACGGCAAATCCGCTCCCACCGGCATCTCGACACCCGCGAGTCTCGAGAACGAAGGCGGCCCGCCCTCCCAAACCGAACCCGCGACGGCCACCGCTACAGCTACCGACGCCGGCCTTGACGGCGTCGAAGTCGAGTTCAACAACGCCAAATTCCGCCTCAGGCACGGCCACGTCGTCATCGCCGCAATTACAAGCTGCACGAACACAAGCAACCCGTCGGTGATGCTCGCCGCCGGCCTCGTCGCCAGGAAAGCCGCTGAACGTGGCCTCAAGGTCAAACCGTGGGTCAAGACCTCCCTCGCCCCCGGGTCGCGCGTCGTGACCAACTACCTCGACGCGGCCGGGCTCACGCCGTTCCTCGAACAGCTCGGCTTCCACACCGTCGGCTACGGCTGCACAACGTGCATCGGCAACAGTGGCCCCATCCCGGAGCCCATCCAGCAGGCCGTCAGGCAAGCCGACCTCATCGTCAGCTCCGTCCTCAGCGGCAATCGCAACTTCGAAGGACGCATCAACCCCCACGTCAAGGCCAACTACCTCGCCTCCCCGCCTCTCGTGGTCGCCTACGCGCTCGCCGGCACCGTCGACCTCGACCTCTACAACGACCCCCTCGGCCAGGACGCCTCCGGCAACCCCGTCATGCTCAAGGAGGTCTGGCCCACCCAACAGGAAATCCTCGACCTGATCGAGCAGACGATCCGCCCCGAAGTCTTCCGCGCGCGCTACGCCGACGTCTTCACCGGCCCGCCCGAGTGGCAGCGCATCGATGTCGGCAGCGGCAAGGTCTACGAATGGGACGAAACCAGCACGTACATCCAGCATCCGCCATTCTTCGAAGCACTCACCCCCGAACTGCCCAGGTCACTACCGCTCCATCAGGCCCGCTGCCTGGTCAAGCTGGGTGACAGCGTCACCACCGATCACATCAGCCCCGCCGGCACCATCGACCCACAATCCCCCGCCGGCCGCTACCTCCAGGAGCAGGGCGTCGAGCCGGTCGACTTCAACAGCTACGGATCACGCCGCGGCAACGACCGTGTCATGACCCGCGGCACCTTCGCCAACCCCCGCATTCGCAACCTCCTCGCGCCCGGCACCGAGGGCGGCATCACCGTCCACCTGCCCACCGGAAACCAGATGAGCATCTACGAAGCGGCCATGAAGTACCGCGCCAGCAACACCCCCCTCATCGTCCTCGCCGGCAAGGACTACGGCATGGGCAGCTCCCGCGATTGGGCCGCCAAGGGCACCGCCCTGCTCGGCGTCCGCGCCGTCATTGCCGTCAGCTTCGAGCGCATCCACCGCAGCAACCTCGTCGGCATGGGCGTCCTCCCGCTCCAGTTCAAGCCCGGCAACTCCTGCGAAACGCTCGGCCTCACCGGCCGCGGCTTCTACGACCTCGAGCTCCCCGCCGAACTGCATCCCGGCCAGGAACTCACCATCGTCGCCTCCAACCCCGCCGAGGAGCAGCGCATCGAATTCCCCGTCATCTGCCGCATCGACACCCCCATCGAGGTCGACTACTACCGCCACGGCGGCGTCCTCCAAATGGTCCTCCGCCGCCTGCTGAACAAGTAACCCAAGGTGCAAGGTGCCACTGCTGTGTCAGCAGTGTCTTCGGCGAACCAAGCGTGCCACTGCTGTGTCAGCAGTGTCTTCGGGGAACCAGGCGTGCCACTGCTGTGTCAGCAGTGTCTTCGCGGAACCAGGCGTGCCACTGCTGTGTCAGCAGTGTCTTCGGCGAACCAAGGGTGCCACTGCTGTGTCAGCAGTGTCTTCGGCGAACCAAGGGTGCCACTGCTGTGTCAGCAGTGTCTTCGCCTCATCTCAACCCAACAGCTCATTCGGATCGTCCATCTGCAGCGGCACATCCTGCGTGCCATCCCAGAATCGCGCGCTCGACCATTCCCACTCTGTCGGCGTCGCAACCAGTTCCCGCCGGACCGGATTCGCATGCATGTACTCCAGGATCGCCGGCACCGACCGTTCCGCCATGATGTTGCGATCGTATCCGCCGCCCGGCTGCCAGAAGCGGAACACCGTCCGCCCCGGGTAGCGCACCGTCAGGCGCTCGAGCCATTCCTTCGCGCCGGTCTCCGCCAGCCACGCCCGCGCGGCTTTCGCCACCGGCCGCTTGAGTCCCGCCAGAGTCGCGCGCATCTCATGCGGCCAGTGCCGTGGGCACAGCAACACGTGCACGTGCTCGGGCATGATGACGTAGCCCCAGATCGCGACGTCCTGCATTTGACGAATCGCCGCGAGCGCGTCGATCACCCAGCCACGTGTGCGCCGTCGCGTAAGCAGCGGCAATCGTTGAAAGCACGAGTACGTCACGAAGTGGGCGTGTCCGGGTTCGTCCCAGGCGCGGCGCGTCTTGCGGATCGGCGTCGACATGAAGATGAGCGTACGACTGCAAAACGACGTGGACAAGTGTCGCCGCCCGCGCGACGAAGGAGAAGACACTGCTGACACAGCAGTGGCACCGCACGCATCGATTCCCCGCAACGCTGACCGTGCCACCCGCCGCTGCGCCACTTTTCAAAAATCGATCCTCGCTACGCTCGGATCTAAAGGGAAAAAGGGCCATAGCACAGAGGGTAACCTCCTTACCGCCTTCTCCTACCGAGAACCACTACGCCCCCGAGAGCCAGTAGCGCCATCGAAGCGGGCTCAGGAACCTCGGAGACGCGGAACCCGAAGCGGTTGTCCTCGTACGTCGGGTAGTTGTAGCTGCGGTACGACGCGTGCAGGTCGCCGCCGCTGCCGCTGAACGACCCGCCCCGCAAGCCGCGACACGAACCGTACAGGATCGCCTCGTTCCACTCCCACACATTGCCGCCCTGGTCGAACGTGCCGTAGGGGCTGTCCGAATTCTCGAACTCGCCGACCTCGGTGCGCCAGTACGGACTGCCGATGGTATAAACGTACTGGTAGAAATTGGCGTTGTTGCCCGGATCCGGGTCGATCAGATCGTTGCTCGGAACGGCGTCGTTGCTGGTCGGGTAGTCGAAGTAGTTACCGGATGCGCCGTCGTTCTTGTGATAGGCCGCCTTGTACCACTCGTCCTCGGTGGGAATCGCCCAGGTCGCCTCCGGCTCACGTGTAACGGCAAGTAGCTCCGGGTCACTCATCGCCCCGTCGAGGAAGTACGAGCCGTCCTCAGTCGTACCCAGCCCCTGCGCCCCCGTCGGCTGGCCGTTGTGCAGCCAGTTGCTGAACCGGGCCGAGTCGCCCCAGGATACGTAGTTCACCGGCCGGTTCGCCCAATCCGGCGCCACGCTGTAGCTGTAGCTGCCCGATGAGCCGGTGCGCTCGATCTTGCAGCCATACTGACTCGACCACATGTTTGTGTTGTACAGGCCGTAGGTGTCCGTCGCCGCCACGGCGTTGAGGAACGCCGTGTACTGCCCGGCCGTCACCTCGTACTTGCCGATGTTGTACACGTAGTCCACGGCGCCGCAGATGCGGTCCGGGCCGTAGCCACCCGCACCGCTGCCGGAAAGCTCGCCGGTATTGCCCGGGTTGCCGACGGTGACGGTGTCGATCACCACGTTCGCCGATGCCGTGACCGCGCAGGCGCAGACCGCAACCACCGCCAACAGACTGCCAATCCCTTTCAACATGCCCATCTCCTCTTTCTTGTCGCTCGGCTTCAGGCGTGCACCCTCCGTGCGCCGGCCATCGTCTCCACAGAGCCCCGCCGCTGGAGCCCCTCTGATTAGAAACTGGCTTGTACATTTCTAGGCCCCCATCCCGCGCGATTTCCACTCTGTGATCCCAAGAACCCGGAATCCACAAGCGTTTTTCGGCCCTTCAGCGCCGAACCATCCGTCCCGCGCCGCAGCCAGCGCCCCCCCCAAAGTGAATCCCCCGGCCCCAATCCCGCCCTCAACGAAACAGGCGGACCGATCGTCCGCCTGGCAAACCACAATCCGTACACGAACCCGCCCCCCCCATCACCGCCTTGCGCCCCCGTGCGGCCGGTCACCATCCGCCGCTACGCCGTGTCGCCCGCCGTCTCGGGCGCCTTGCGCAGCGCCGTAGGCGTCGACTCATCCGCCTGCCCGTTCCCATCGAACAGACGCTCCTTCATCAGTCGCCCGACCTTGAACTTCACGGTCCGCTTCGACGGGACGTAGACCTTCTCCATGGTCTTGGGGTTCTGGGCCACACGCGCGGCACGCGAGCGAATCTCGAACACACCGAAATCGCGGAACTCAAGTCGATTCCCCTCACCGAGTTCCGTCACAATCTCGTCCAGAAACTGCTGCACGACCCGCTTCACTACGACTCGCTTGCTGCCCGTTCGATCTGCAATCCGATCGACCAAATCCTTCTTCGTGACGGTCTTCATCGCGTTCCCCAGCAAGCCGCCCCCAAACGGCGGCTCGACTCTCTGAATCGTGCGAATTTGAAATCCATATCCGGGGCGTCCCGAACATGGGACCTGACTTGAGGTCATCATAAGGGAACCCCCGCCCTCATTCAAGCGGAATCCTTGTCAGGACAACAAGTTAAGATCCTGTGTCGCCCCCAGCATTACACGCCATGTTTCCCAGAATCAACAATACCCAACCGGTTCCAGCTACCGTTTGCCGGTCCCTTTCCGCCCCTTCGCTACTGATCGCGCTGTTTTCTTCTGCGTACCCTTCCGCTTCACCGTTTTCTCGGACGCCCGTTTGACCTTCTTTTTCGACTTCGTCGTCTTTTTCCCCGCGGCCCGCTTCGTCTTCTTACCTCCGCTCCTCGCACCAATCGCCGCCGCAATCACCTCCTCGACCCGCGACGCGAACACGAACGTCAACGCTTCACGCACCTCTGCCGGCACCTCCGAAATATCCGGCTCGTTCTGCGCCGGCAATATCACCGTGTGCATCCCCGCCCGGTGCGCCGCCAACACCTTCTCTTTCACGCCGCCAATCGGTAACACCTGCCCCCGCAACGTGATCTCACCCGTCATCGCCACCCGCGGGTCCGCCACCCGGTCCGACAACAGCGACACCAGCGCCGACAACATCGCCACCCCCGCCGACGGCCCATCCTTCGGAATCCCACCCGCTGGCACGTGTATATGGATATCCGTCTTGCTCAAATCCCCCTGCTTCAACCCCCACGACTTCGCACGCGAACGCACAATCGTCAACGCCGCCTGCGCCGATTCCCGCATCACATCCCCAATGTGCCCCGTCAGCGTGAACGACCCCCGCCCAGGCATCTGCGCCGCTTCGACAAAGATGATCTCGCCGCCCACCGGCGTGTACGCCAGCCCCGTCGCAATCCCCGGTATCGGCTCGTGCAACGCCGTCTCCGGCCGATGCCGCGGCGGCCCCAGATACTCCTCCAGATCGTCTACCCCAACTGTGTCCCGCACTTCCTCGTTGCGCGCAATCTTCGCCGCCACCCCGCGACACACACTCCCAATCGCCCGCTCCAGATTGCGCACCCCCGATTCCCGCGTATAAGACTCGATCACCGCCCGCAGCGCCGCCTCCGGGAAAATCAGATCTTCATCCTTCAGCCCGTTCTCTTCAATCTGCCGCCGCAACAGATACCGCCGCGCAATCTCCAGCTTCTCCGCCGTCGTATACCCGGCAATCTCGATCACTTCCATGCGATCGCGCAGCGGCGGCGCAACCGTCTCCATCGTGTTCGCCGTCCCGATAAACAACACCTGCGACAAATCAAAATCCACCCCGAGGTAGTGATCCGTAAAGCTGTGATTCTGCGCCGGATCCAGCACTTCCAGCAACGCCGCCGACGGATCCCCCCGAAAATCCGCCCCAATCTTGTCCAGCTCATCCAGCATGAACACCGGATTCCGCGAGTCCGCCTTGCGAATCTCCTGAATGACCCGCCCCGGTATCGCTCCGATATACGTCCGCCGATGACCGCGAATGTCCGCCTCGTCACGCACCCCGCCCAGCGACACGCGAATGAAGTTCCGCTCCAGCGCCCGCGCAATACTCTGCCCCAGCGACGTCTTCCCCACGCCCGGCGGCCCGACGAAGCACAGAATCGGCCCGCGGCCCTCCGGCTTCAACTTGCGCACCGCCAGATACTCGAGAATCCGCTTCTTCACCTTCTCCAGACCATAATGGTCCGCATCAAGCACCTGTGCCGCCCGATTCAGATCCAGATTGTCCTCCGTCGCCCGCCGCCATGGCAACGTACACAACCAATCCAGATAGTCGCGAATCACCCCATTCTCAGGCGAGGCGGGTGAGATGCGCTCGAGCCGGCCCAGTTCGCGCTCCGCTTCCCGCCGCACCGCCTCAGGCATATCCGCCTGCTCAATACGCCCCCGCAGTTCCTCGAGCTCCGCCGCGCGACTGTCCGACTCCCCCAGTTCCTTCTGAATCGCCTTGAGTTGCTGCTGCAGGTAGTACTCACGCTGCGAATGATCAATCTGCTCCCGCACATCCGACTGAATCTTCTGCGAAAGCTGCAGCACTTCCAGCTGATTGTTCAGCGTCGCATTCACCTTCCGCAAACGATCCGCAATGTCAAACGTCTCCAGCAATTCCTGCTTCTGCGCAACGCCCAGTGACAAATTCGCCGCCAGATAATCCGCCAACGCCCCCGGCTTCTCAATATTGTCCAGCACCATCCGCGCTTCGTCCGGCACATTCGGACTCAGCTCGACCACCTGCCGCGCCGTCTCCCGCGCCGAGTGCGTCAGCGCCTCCAGTTCCAGCGATTTCTCCGGCTCCTCATCCTCGTGCGCATTGATGACCGCTTTCCAGTACGGCTCGCTCGTTACCCAGTCTTCCAATCCCACCCGCGCCAGGCCGTGCACGAGAATGCTGTTCGAGCCGTCCGGCATGCGCAACAGCTTCAACACCGTCGCCGCCGTCCCGATACGATACACGTCATCCAGCCCGGGATCCTCGACCTTCGAATCGCGCTGCGCACACGTCGCCAGCAGTTTGTCACCCGCCAGCACCGCGTCCACCAGCCGCTTCGACTTGTCCCGCCCCACCGTCAGCGGAACCACCGTCCCCGGAAACACAACCATGTCCCGAATCGGCAAGACCGGCAACTCACGCGGGAGCTGCGCCGGCTTGTCGCCGCCTGGCACCTCCTGCTCGGGCGTCGATTCCGCTGGCGCCGGCGGCGTCTCGGTTGTCCGCGCTTCCTGTTCTGGTTTCGCTTCAGTCATTGCTTACCGTGGTCTTCCGCAAAGTGATCCAGAGGTGCCCCTTGTCCGCCAGCACACGCACTTCCGTCACGTCTACCCGCTGCCGGAAATCCAACACCCGCTCAAAAGGTCCCTCGTCGATTTCCATCAACTCAATCGTGAACGGATCCATCAGATCCGCCGAGTGCGGCCGCGTCCGCTCCCCGCTGATGCAGATGTGCTGATCGTCGCGGCATTCCACCCGCACGCTGTCCACGTCCAGCCCCGCCAACTCCACACAAACACAATACGTCGTCCGCGTTTCATATACGTTGACGTTCGGCACCCAGGTCCGGTGAGGGCGATAATCGCAGAAGCTGCGATTATGCATCTCATCCATGATCTCCTGGACCTTCCGCGACCAGCTCTTGATGTTCTCGCGCTGCCCGAAATCCCGCTCAGTCATGGCACATCGCCATCCTTGCCGCCATTGATGATCAACTCCAATTCACCACCCCGACCGGCCGCCGAGGTACCGATATTCTAATCAGCTTTCCCCCGCCTCGCGATCAAAACAACCTGGACGCGCTTGCCGCCGATGATATAGTGGGCCGCGGACAGCTGCCGCGGCGGTCAGCGGCATCGGGAGGAGGTCCATGCAACGGATTGCGCAGTTTTCGCTCGTCTGCATCATCCTGTTAACCCTCGCCACCGGCTGCGAAAGCGTTCCGACGCACACCGTCCAGCTCGGCCCGCCCCCCGCGCCCATCCTGCAAACGCGCGCCGCCGAGCCTGTCCGCCCCATCCCGCGCCCCATACGCCTCCAACGACCCACCCCACAGGAACCCGTACACCCACCCGCCCGATTCACCACCGTCCAGCCCGACGACATTCAGATCCCCGGCGGCATCCACCACAGCAAGTGGAAACTCATCGTCGTTCACCACTCCGCCGCTCCCAACGCCAGCCCGCAAAGCATGCACCGCTACCACCTCCGCGACCGCAAATGGGAGCATGGCCTCGGCTACCACTTCGTGATCGGCAACGGCCAGGCATATCCAGACGGAAAACTCTACGTGGGCCCCCGCTGGAAACGTCAGCAGACCGGCGCGCACTGCAAAACCCACGCCGGCCGCTACCTTGGGCACTGGTGCCCCGATAACTTCTTCAACAAGCACGGCATCGGCATCTGCCTGATCGGCAACTTCGAAAACGAGCGCCCCACCCCCGCACAGCTCACAACGCTGTACGAGCTGATCGCCATCTTGTGTGAGGAGCTCAATCTCGGCCACGAGTACATCTACGGCCACGGCGAAATCACCCACCGCACCGCCTGCCCGGGCGACCACCTGCTGATGCCCGCGGTCCGCCGCAATGTCGCCACCCTCCGCACCGAGCAAACTCCCGTAGCGCAACGCCCTGTTCAACCAAAATCACCTCCCCCTCGAAAGACGCAGCACGCGACCTTCCCCCTGACCGAGCCCAGCGGCCACTAGAACCTATCCCAAAACCTCTTTGAGCAATAGCATTGTACAACCGAGATGAAG
>CAYXTR010000027.1:0-67227 GCA_964468185.1 uncultured Planctomycetales bacterium
GGGGGGGGGGGGGGGGCGGGGGGGGAGGGGGGGGGGGGCACAGTTGAAGAATAAGACACTGCTGACACAGCAGTGGCACCCGGCTTTTTCCCTGGGGGCGATGCGCGCTTTGCGACTCTGATATGTTTGCGGGGGAGGGCGGGGACTGAGGGGGTCCGTGGAGTGAGGCCCCTTGAGAGAGAGGGGTTGACTCTCCCGGTCCACTCCCTGCGGGCAGGGAGGGAAGTTGATTACCCTCCCTTTGTCCCTCCCTGAGAGGGAGGGAGTGTGGAGTCTGACCGACCAGAGGTCGGTCCCCCAGTTCCGGGAACACCGATTACGGGCCGGTGGTGCCACTGGGGGGGATGGGGAGTTCTTTGTTTTGGGCGGCCGAGTTGTACAGGGCGGTGAGGGTGTGGGCAACGGTGAGGCTTTGCTCAGCGGGGACGGGGGAGGAGCCGCCGGTGATGATGGCGTCGGCGAAGGCGCTGAGCTGGTTCTTGTGGCCGTTGTCGGCGGTGGGGGTGATGATGCGGCTGTCGACGAGGCTTTGGTCGAGGGCGTGGGCGATTTCGAGGTCGGGCCAAGTGGCGCCGCCGGCGGTGCCGTGGAGCCAGATGCCGCGGAGCTCGCTGGGCTTCATGTTGAGTAGCCAGGAGGCTTCGAGGGAGAGGGCGGCACCGTTTTCGAAGCGGACGAAGCCGGCGATG
This sequence comes from uncultured Planctomycetales bacterium, assembly GCA_964468185.1. Classification (GTDB taxonomy): domain Bacteria; phylum Planctomycetota; class Phycisphaerae; order UBA1845; family Fen-1342; genus JANQFV01. The sequence goes on from CAYXTR010000027.1 coordinate 690, forward strand.
AAGTCTTCGACTTCGAACTGGGTGTGGTCGTAGGGGCCCCATTCGTTGTTGGGATTGGGGAGGGGGCCGAGCTTGTGGGAGATGGTGGCGGAGGCGCTGATGGGGCGGGGGTGGTTGAGGAGGAACATGGCGAGGTCGAGCATGTGGACGCCGAGGTCGATGCCGGGGCCGAAGCCGGCCTGATCTTTGCGGAGGAAGCCTGGGGTGGTGGGGGCCATGCGGCGGCGGAGCCACCAGGCGCGGGAGTAGTAGACGTCGCCGAGGTGACCGGCGTCGATGATCCGTTTCAGTGCGGTGGTGCGTTCTTCGAAGCGCATGTGCTGGATGGTGCAGAGCAGTTTGCCGCTCGCGTCGCGGGTGGCGATCATTTCCTCGATTTCGGTGGGGGAGACGGCGAGGGGTTTTTCGCAGAGGCAGTGTTTGCCGGCGCTGAGGGCGGTGATGACGCCCTGCTTGTGGAACATGTTGGGGGTGCAGATATCAATAGCGTCGACATTATCGTCGGTGACGGCGTCTTCGAGGGAGGGGTAGGTTTTGGGGATGTTGTATTTGGCGGCGACTTTCGTGGCGAGGTCGTGGTTGACGTCGAAGACGCCGACGAGTTTGGCGTTGGGGAGTTCGTTCCAGATGCGGACGTGGTAGTCGCCGATGCCGCCGGTGCCGACGACGATGACGCGGATGGGGTTGGGTTGCATGGGTTGCTCCGGGGGAGGAGGTTTTTGGTTTTTGAAAGTGGTGAACGTGTCGCACCGGTTGAAACGGGGCGTTGAGGATCGTTCCCGAGGGAGTTTTTAGGGTTGGGTGGTGCGGAAGACAAGGGGGCGGGATTAGCACTGATCTGGTTCCGATTGCTCTGTGTGAGGGGGAGTCGTATGATTCGTGGCTCGTTGGTTCGAGGTGGGCGAGCACGTCCGGGGGGATGAGTGAGGTTTGACGTGGCAGCATCCACGCCTGGGTTCATGGATCGGCATCATTTTCTGTTGCGGCGGCTGCATTCGCTGACGGGGATCATTCCGGTCGGGGTTTTCCTGATCAATCATCTGCTGGCGAATTCGACGGCGTTTCTGGGGCCGGGGCATTTTGATCATCACGTGCAGCTCATTCACAGTTTGCCGTGGCTGTTGGTGATTGAGATTGGGTTTATTTTCCTGCCGCTGTTGTTTCATGGCGGTTATGGGGTGGTGATCGCGTTGCAGGGGCGGCCGAACCAGGGTCAGTATCCGTACATGGACAACTGGCGGTACACGTTGCAGCGGGTGACGGCGTGGATCACGGTGGTTTTCGTGCTGGTGCACCTGGCGCATTTTCGATTTGCGCATTGGTTCGGGTTGGCGGAGTACAAGCACGCGAACCCGTATTTCTTTGATATCACGCAGCAGGGTTTCTGGGATCAGTGGTTGCCGCTGTGGGTGTGGATGGTGGTTTACGCGGTCGGGCTGACGGCGGCGGTGTTCCACTTCTGTAATGGGATTGTGACGTTCTGCATCACGTGGGGGATTACGGTTGGCGACGAGTCGCGAAAGAAGATGTCGGTCGTGGCGGGGGCGCTGGGCGTGGTGCTGCTCATGTGGGGCTTTCTGTCGCTGTATGCGTTTGCGCAGCAGCCGAAGGAAGGGGAGGGGAAGTCAGATAACGGACATGGTGGGCATGCTCAGCGGGTCTGGGTGGTGCCGCCGGAAGTGGCTTCCGGTTAGCCGGGCGTTAGTCCTGCGCTCGGTATCAATCTGCTCTTGATACGAGAGAAGCGGAGAAGATGGCAAAGCAACGTGTTGCTGTGGTTGGTGGTGGTCTCGGCGGGCTGTGGGCTACGCTGCGGCTGGCGGAGGCGGGGTATGAAGTTGATTTGTTTTCCCTGTTTCCGGTGAAGCGGTCGCACTCTTGTTGTGCGCAGGGGGGGATCAATGCGGTGTTGGATGTGAAGGGGGAGCATGATTCTGTCTGGCAGCATATTGTCGACACGATCAAGGGTGGGGATTACTTATCGGATCAGCCGGCGATTCGGAGCTTGTGTGAAGAGGCGCCGGGGTTGATCCGGACGTTTGACCGGATGGGCGTGACGTTCAGCCGCACGCCGGAAGGTGTGCTGGATCAGCGGTTGTTTGGTGGGGTGAAGAATCGGCGGACGTGTTTTGCGGGGGCGACGACGGGGCAGCAGCTTCTTTACGCCGCGGATGAGCAGGTGCGGGCGAAGGAGGCGGCGGGGCTGGTGCGGAAGTTTGAGTTTTGGGATTTTCTGTCGGTGGTGCTGGACGATAACGGCGTCTGTCGTGGATTGACGGCGATGGACGTGAAGACGTGCAAGGTGCACGCGTTTGGGGCGGATGCGGTGGTGCTGGCGACGGGCGGGCTGTCGCTGGTATATGGGCGGTCGACGATGTCGAGCAATTCGACGGGGGCGCCGGCGGGGCGGGTGTATCAGCAGGGGGCGAAGTTTGCGAATGGGGAGTTCATTCAGTTTCATCCGTCGGGGATTCCGGGGCATGACAAGAACCGGCTGATGTCGGAGGCGTGTCGTGGTGAGGGGGGGCGCGTGTGGGTGCCGAAGAAGGCGGGTGATAGGCGCGCGCCGGGGGAGATTCCGGAGGATGAGCGGTTCTACTTTTTGGAGGAGTGGTATCCGGCGTATGGGAATACGGTGCCGCGGGATGTGGCGTCGCGGGCGATTGTGAAGGTTGTGCATCATATGGGGCTGGGACTGGGTGGCCAGGAGGTGGTTTACCTGGATTTGACGCACAAGCCGCGTGAGTTTCTGGAGCGGCGGCTGGGCGGCATTCTGGAGATGTATGAGACGTTCACGGGTGAGGATCCTTATACGCAGCCGTTGAAGATCTATCCGGCGACGCATTATTCGATGGGTGGGTTGTGGGTCGGCTACGATACGACGACGGATGCGCAGGGGGATAAGCGGATGACGCTTGGGTCGCCGAAGAATCATCAGACGACTATTGAGGGGCTGTTTGCGTGTGGGGAGTGTGATTTTGCGTATCACGGGGCGAATCGGCTGGGGGCGAATTCGCTGTTGAGTGCGTCGTTCAGTGGGCGAGTGGCGGGCGAGTCGGCGGCGGCGTATGTGAAGGCCAATAAGGGGCGGGAGAATGGGGTGGACACGCTGCTGGAGCAGGAGCGGAAGCGTCAGGAGGAGTTGAATCGGGAGATGATCGGCTCGGATGGCGGGGAGAATCCGTTCACGCTGCATCGGGAGTTGGGCGATTTGATGCGGAAGTATGTGTTTGTGGAGCGGGATAACAAGGGGCTCGATACGGCGCTGGATGAGATTGGGAAGCTGAAGGAAAGGTCGCAGAAGATTTCGCTGGATGATCGCGGGACGTGGTCGAATCAGTCGCTGTCGTGGGGGCGGCAGGTGCAGGACATGATTGTGCTGGCCGAAGCGATTGCAGCGTGTGCCCGCAAGCGAGATGAATGCCGCGGATCGCATTACAAAGCCGAGTTTGAGCTGAAGATTCCGGAAGGGAAGTTTGAGGGGGACCCGGAATATGCTGAGTACAAGGAGAAATGGAAGGCGAACAACGAGAAGTGGCTGAAGCACTCGCTCGTGACGTATACGCCGGACGGGCCGGAGATTGAGTATACGCCGGTGGATACTTCGGTGATGGCGCCGGAGAAGCCGCGGGATTATCGGTAGGGGAAGAGATCAGGAGAGCGAGAGATCAAGAGATCAAGATCGGGGCAGCAGAGATTGGTTGGGTCGGTCAGCCAGGGATTGAGGGACTGAGGGATGGAGAGGTTGGTATCGGTGACCGGTTGGTTGTTTTAGCTGGAAGACGTTGATTATGGCGAAAGAGATTCATTTTCGGATCAAGCGGCAGGCGGGGCCGGATGCGCAGCCTTATTGGGAAGAGTTCAAGATGCCGTATGCGCCGGGGCACAATGTGGTATCGGCGTTGATGTACTTGCGTGAGCACCCGGTGAATGCGCGGGGGGAGCGGGTGGAGCCGGTGGTGTGGGAATCGAATTGCATGGAGGAGGTGTGCGGGGCGTGCTCGATGCTGGTGAATGGTACGCCGCGGCAGTCGTGTGCGGCGTTGATTGACGAGTTGGCGCAACCGATCGTGCTGGAGCCGCTGACGAAGTTTCCGCTGGTGCGGGATCTGATGGTGGACCGGCAGAAGATGTTTAATGCGCTGCTGAAGATGAAGGCGTGGGTGCCGGTGGATGGGTCGTGGGATATTCATCGGCATGCGCCGCTGATTTCGCCGGGGGAGCAATCGTTGCGGTATCTGTTTTCGCGGTGCATGACGTGTGGGTGCTGCATGGAGGTGTGTCCGCAGTATCACAAGGATTCGCTGTTCATGGGGCCAGCGCCGTTGGGGCAGGCGAGTTTGCACAATTCGCATCCGACGGGAGGGTATTTCAAGGAGGATCGGCTACATGCGTTGATGGAGCCGGGAGGGATCGCGGACTGCGGGAATGCGCAGAACTGCGTGAAGGTGTGTCCGAAGGACATTCCGCTGACGCAGGCGATCGGGGAGTTGGGGCGGCAGACGACGGTGCAGTGGCTGCGGGATCTGTTTGTCAAATAGCGGGCGCGGGGCGGCGCGCCGCAGGATCGTGGGGGCGTATGCGAACGTGTGCGGTGATGGGGGGACATTCAGGTGCGTGCCCGTTCGGGGGCGTGGTGCAGTGTATTCGGGTTGTGTCGGAAAGTTTGAAATGAGTGACAGGCTGGGGGCGGGATGGGGTGGTAGAATCCGGTAGAGAAGGCGGGCCGGCTTTCTGTAGCGTGCTGAGCAGTGCGCACGTGCTGTCTGGCAGACGGTGACTGATGCGTAGTTTCGGGCGATCTGGAGGCGGATCAGCGCCGGCGTGCGCGGGCACCGCGGCTGTTATCTGATTCGTGGGTTCGAGGACGTAGAGCGACGTTATGGCGAAGCAACGAGTAGTCGTGGTGGGTGGGGGGTTGGCGGGTCTGGCGGCGGCGATGAAGCTGGCGGAGGAGGAGGTCAGCGTCGACCTGCTGAGTCTGGTGCCGGTGAAGCGCAGTCACAGTGTTTGTGCACAGGGGGGGATTAACTGCGTGAACAAGTTTACGCGGGCGCAGGGCGATAATGAGTGGAATCACTTCGATGACACGGTCTACGGTGGGGAGTTTCTCAACAACCAGCCGCCGGTGAAGGAGATGTGCGACTGGGCGCCGCGGATTGTGGATCTGGCGGATCGACTGGGGGTGCCGTTTAATCGATCGGACGAGGGGAATCTGGCGGTGCGGCGGTTTGGGGGCACGCTATTCAAGCGGACGGTGTATGCGGGGGCCTCGACGGGCCAGCAGCTCTTGTATGCGCTTGATGAGCAGGTGCGGCGATGGGTTGATGCGGGTCGGATCGTCAAGCACGAGTTCTGGGAGTTTCTGGGGCCGATTGTCGATGACGAGGGTCTATGTCGCGGGTGCGTGGGGCAGGATCTGTTTTCGCTGGAGATTCGCGCGTTTCCGGCGGATGCGGTGATTCTGGCGACGGGCGGGTGCGGTTTGGTGTTTGGCAAGTCGACGATGTCGATGGTGTGCACAGGTTCGGCGACGGCGCGGGCGTATCGGGCGGGTGCGGTGTATGCCAATCCGGAGTTTGTGCAGGTACACCCCAGCTCGATTCCGGGGACGGACAAACTGCGTCTGATCAGTGAGGCGGCGCGCGGCGAGTCGGGGCGGGTGTGGGTGCCGCGGAAGCAGGGAGAGCAGCGTGACCCGCGGGAGATTCCTGAGGAGGAGCGCTGGTATTTTCTGGAGGAGAAGTACCCGACGTATGGCAACCTGGTGCCGCGGGACATTGCGACGCGGGAGATTTTTGCGGCGTGCAAGGAGGGGTTTAGCGTCAACCCGAATACGTACGCGGTGTACCTGGACTTGACGGAACGGGCGACGGGGATCAAGCCGGCCGTGCTGCGGAAGAAGTTGGGGAACATTCTGGAGATCTACGAGAAGTTTCGCGGTGTGGATCCGCTTGAGGTTCCGATGCAGATCTTTCCGGGGGTGCACTACAGCATGGGCGGGTTGTGGGCAGACTATACGGCGGATCCGCGTAGCGCGGGTCTGGACGTGGAGTCGCCGCAGAATCAGCAGACGAATGTGCCCGGGCTGTTTGCGATTGGGGAGGCGGACTATCAGTATCACGGGGCGAATCGGCTGGGGGCGAATTCGCTGCTGTCGTGCATTTTCGCGGGGCTGATGATGGGGCCGACGCTGCGGTCGTTCTTGGGGAATCTACCGGGTGGGAGTGTCGACGGTGTGGGCAAGGCGCTATTTGAGCGGGCGGCAGCGTGTGAACAGGAGGCGTTTGGAGCGTTGTGCCAGCGGGACGGATCTGAGAATCCGTACGACATCCATCGCGAGCTGGGTGAGTTGATGACGCGGAATGTCACGGTGGTGCGCGAGAATGGTGAACTCGAGCGGACACTGGCGGAACTGAGCAGGCTCGACGAGCGCTATGCCAAGGCGGGCGTCTCGGACACCGGGACCTGGACGAATCAGAATTTGACGTATACGCGGGCGCTGGGTGACATGCTACTGCTCGCACGGACGATCACGAAGGGGGCACTATTGCGGAATGAGTGTCGCGGGGCGCATTACAAGCCCGAATTTGCGATTCCGTCGCCGACGGCGGAGGACAGGGCGGAGTTGCGGAAGCAGGCTGAGGACTGGTGTCGGCGATATGAACAGCAGAACAGGGAGTGGTTGAAGACGACGCTGGCGCGGTATCAGGGTGAGGGGCAGGATCCGGAGATCGATTACGAGCCGGTGGATGTGCGGTCGATTCCGCCGCGGCCACGGACATATGGGGTGCAAGGGGCGGAGGTGATTGAGCAGGTTTGGAAAGAGTCGTTTGGCAAGCGCGAAGCGGCGGCGATTGGGGCGGGGGAGTGAGCGGAGCGAGGCGGCAGGACCGGCGAGCAGAGTGATTGAGGGATTGAGCATGACTGAGAAGTTTCGGGTTCGGATTCGGCGGCAGGATGGGCCGGATTCCAAGCCGTATACGCAGATGTTCGAGCTGGTGCGCAAGCCGGATATGAATGTGATATCGGTATTGCAGGCAATTGCCGCGCGGCCGGTCACGGTGGCGGGGGAGCGTACGACGCCGGTGGTTTGGGACTGCAATTGTCTGGAGGAGGTTTGTGGGGCTTGCAGCATGGTGATTAACGGGAAGGTTCGGCAGGCGTGCAGTTGTCTGGTGGACGAGCTGTTACCGCAGGGGCGTACGATTGATCTGCAGCCGATGGGGAAGTTTCCGGTGATTCGGGATTTGTTTGTGGATCGGCGGCGGATGTTCGAGGCGCTGACGAAGGTGCGGGCGTGGATTCCGGTGGATACGTATGGGGACATTGGGGCGGGGCCGACGGTGTCGCCGGAAGAGCAGGAGGTGATGTATCCGTTGTCGCGGTGCATGACGTGTGGGTGCTGTCTTGAGGTTTGTCCGCAGATCAATGCGGCGAGTGGGTTCATTGGTCCGCAGGCGATTGCGCAGGCGGTGCTGTTCAACATGAATCCGACGGGGCGGATGACGGCGGCGGAGCGGCTGGAGGCGTTGATGGAGCCGGGTGGCGTGGCGGATTGCGGGAATGCGCAGAATTGCGTGAAGGTGTGTCCGAAGGAGGTGCCGCTGACGTGGGCGATTGGCAAGGCGGGTCGGGATACGACGTCGCGGGCGATCAGGAAGTTCTTTATGCGGTAGGCGGAGAGTGAGCGAGCAAGAGATTGGGAGATCAAGGCTCTCTGATCGCAATGGCTGGGTGATGAGGTGATTTCGGCGGGTGGAAGGATGGGGGTGGTCGGATTATGATAGTTGGTTGCCTGAGGTGGCGGCTGGGCCGGTGCAGTGCGTCGGCCGGACAACGGGTCAGGACGGGAACGTAGCAGCCCACCCGGCTCGGCCCACGTGCTCCGTCAACCTGGTCGTTGCCTTAGGCTTTTTCTGAAACCCGGTGGGACTGGGTGCAGATGGGCAGGGCGTGCGGGACGCCTGTCGGGAAGCGTTCCGGTTTCCACTTCGTCACACGGACTCACGATCGTGGCATATACGGTTCTGGCGCGGAAGTATCGTAGTCGGACGTTTGATGAGGTGATCGGTCAGGAGCCGATCGCGACGACGCTGGTGAATGCGATCAAGGCGGGCCGGGTTCATCATGGGTATTTGTTCACCGGGACGCGCGGGGTTGGCAAGACGAGCATGGCGCGGATTCTGGCGAAGGCGCTGAATTGCCTGAGCAGCGATGGGCCGACGGTGGAGCCATGCGGGACGTGCGATGCCTGTCTGGGGATTGCGGAGGGGCAGGACGTCGACGTACTGGAGATTGACGCGGCGAGCAATACGGGCGTTGACAATATCCGTGAGTTGCGGAGCAATGCGGCGTACAAGCCGTCGCGGGCGCGGTTCAAGATCTACATCATTGACGAAGTGCACATGCTGTCGACGGGGGCGTTTAATGCGCTCTTGAAGACGCTTGAGGAGCCGCCGGAGCATGTGAAGTTCATTCTGGCGACGACGGAGGTTCAGAAGGTACCGACGACGATACGGAGTCGGTGTCAGAACTTCAGTTTTCAGAATATCGGACCGGAGGCGATCGGGAAGCGGCTGCGGCAGATCATCGCCGAGGAGGGGGCGGTGGCGGATGAGGCGGTTGTGCAGCGGGTGACGCGGCTGGCGAACGGGTCGATGCGGGACGCGTTGAGCATTCTGGATCAGTTGCTGTCGGTGTCGCCGGAGAAGCTGGAAGCGCAGGTGCTCGATGAGATTTTGCCGCCGGCGCAGAACGAGCAGGTATTCGTGCTGATGCAGCTTGCGGCGCAGGGGGATGTGGCGGGGGTTTTGAATCATCTGGATCGGGTTTTGGGGGCGGGGCGGGGGTTGGAGGTGTTCTGCAACGACTGTATTGAGACGGTGCGGGCGCTGATGTTGTTGCGGACGTGTGGGGCGGATACGCCGCTGGTGGATGTGCCGGCGGGGATGCGGGGGGAGTACTTGGCGCTGAGTGGCGCGTTTGAGCCGTCGCAGTATGTGCAGATGGTGACGATGCTGGAGGAATTGCGGCGGAATGTGCGTTTCAGCAGTGCGGGGCGGGCGTTGGCAGAGGCGCTGATGGTGCGGTTTGCGCACATGAAGGCGTGGCTGCCGATTGAGCAGGTATTGCGGCAGGTGTCGGCGGGGCAGGTGCCGCAGTTGCGGGCGCAGGGGGCGGGCGAAGAAAAAAAAAAGTCCGTTGAGAGCCGGCGGGGGGTGATCGCGGAGGGGGTGGCGGAGCGGGAGGTGGTGATGCCGCGGGGGGAGGCGGGTTCCGAAGAATGTGAGCAGCGGGCGGTGGTGGGTGGTGGGCTGGCGGATTCTGCGGCTGGAGACACCGGTTACACGCCGGAGGCGAAGCGTAGCGCACAACCGGTGCCACAGGGGGAGTTGGCGTCGGCCGAGGAACGGAAGCGGGTGGAGGCGGATCCGGTGGTGCGGAGGACGCTGGAGCTGTTTGACGGTATCGTCATCAAGGTGGAGCGGAGCACGCCCGTAGTGGATGCGGAGAATGCGGAAGAAACGGAGTGAATCATGTTTGGGAATCTGGGACAGCTGGCGAACCTGATGAAGAATGCGGGGGCGATCAAGCAGGGGATGGAGGAGATGCAGCAGCGTATGAAGGATGCGCGGCTGACGGGTGAGGCTGGCGGGGGGCAGGTGAAGGCGATTGTGGATGGGCGGGGGGAACTGGTGAGTTTGAAGATTGAGCCGGCGCTGGTGCAGGCGGGGGATGTCGAGATGATTGAAGATTTGTGCTGTGCGGCGGTGCGGGATGCGGCGCAGCGGGCGCGGGAGGCGATGCAACAGGAGATGCAGGAACTCACCGGCGGGCTGGGATTGCCGGGGATGGGGGACCTGATGGGTGGGGCCGGGGGTCAGTAGGCCCGTTGGGCGGGGATGACGCGATGCCGGATACGCCACTGACAGCGCCGTTACAGCGGTTGATGGATGAGCTGAAGAAGCTGCCGGGGATTGGCACGCGGTCGGCGGAGCGGATTGCGTTTCATCTGTTGAAGGCGGAGCGGGAGGAAGCGCTGCAACTGGCGCGGGCGATCAAGGCGACGAAGGATGAGATTCGGCCGTGTGCGCGGTGTTACAACCTGGCGGATGATGAGTTGTGTCACATCTGTAAGGATCAGCGGCGGGATGCGGGTCAGATTGTGGTGGTGGAGCAGCCGAAGGATTTGATCAGTCTGGAGGCGACGGGGATTGTGACGGGGGTGTATCACGTGCTGATGGGGCATATTGCGCCGCTGGAGGGGGTGGAGCCGGGGGACTTGACGATTGATGCGCTGGTGCGGCGGGTGAAGGCGGGGGGAGTGCGGGAGGTGATACTGGCGACGAATCCGACGGTGGAGGGGGATGCGACGGCGCTGCATATTTCGAGCCTGCTGGCGGATGAGGGGGTGACGATTACGCGGCTGGCGCGGGGAATTGCGCCGGGATCGCAGATTGAGTTTGCGAATCGGTCGATGCTGGAGGAGGCGTTTCGGGGGAGGAGGGGGTGAGGAGGGGAGGGTTTGAGGGTTTGAGGATCTGAGGGGCTGAGTGGTGGGGTGGTGCAGACGCGTTGTATTCTCGACGGGCAATACAGTGATGGGTGGCTGGCGAACACAGATCGGCTTGGAAGGGCAGATTGCATGATTGAATACAGGCGTATGCTTTGCATATTGGCCGGGGCGGTTGGGTGCATCGCTGTGACCGCATGCGATTGCGACCCGCAGCCGGTTGCGATCGGCCAGGTCAGTCGCCTGACGTTCACGGATATCCCCATGGATCGCTCCCGTCACTACACGGCCTCGTCATTGAAGTCCACTCTCGACAACGAGAGCGGGAGTCCCGGTGCCATTGATGAGTTTGATGTGGATCCTGTCCTGGCCTCCCGCCTGCTCTGTCGGGCCCGGCATGAGCCGGAGTTGGAACTGCTCATTAAGCACAGCGGCTACCTCGCGCTGGTGGAGCTGCCCGATGGCACAAGCCTGAAGTTGAAAGTGTTCTACAGATGGAACCACTTCAGGGTAGAGGGGCGCAGCGGTTGGTACGTAATTGACCCGCCATACGATGTGGTGTGGCAAGACCTGGTCGCTGTGGGTGTCAGGTCGCGGCACTGCGGGAATCCGGATCCTGGCGTGGAGAGTGAAGCCACAGCGGATGCGATCAGGAGATTAAACGAAATCGAGGGTGTCAACGGGAGAGAAGCGTCTGACGTTGGCGGGGAGGACGATAAGATGAGTGACCGCGATCGGTGATTGTCGTGTGCGGCAGGTCAATCATGTTCACATGTGGTGCCATTCGGACTCGTTGGACGTGCAGCGGAAGTTGGCGCTCGAGGCCATTGATGTGCTGTCGAAGCGGATCAAGGCGGAGTACAGGGACGACGTCATATTGAAGAGTGAGATTTCGGAGGATACTTACGAGGTCATGTTTGCGCTCTGGATTGAAGAAGTGGGGCACGGATGAACAGTAGGGAATGGATGAATGTCCTGTGAACATTAGAGGACTCGGGATATGAGTGGTATGTCGTTCAGCGACCTGGAGCCGCCGGGGCCGCCGGCGAGAGGCTCAGAGGTCGAGTCGTCTCTGGGGAATTGGTATACGGAAGTTCGAACAACGCCTATCGCTGACCTGAGCGTGCGTGACTTGGCTCGTGCATGCCGCCAACAGCTGTGCCTGGCACACGTCGTTCCTGTCGCGCTCGAAGAACTTAGGTCTAACGTAACCGCGGGGTACATCTTCGACGGGGAGATGGCATCGACGGTGGCTCGCATTCCACAAGCGTTCTGGCAAGGGCATCGGGAGCTGGCCGACTTGGCCGCGCGGATTCTGAAGGCGGGGCTTGATCGTCTGGACGAGGATGTTAGAGAAGAGGTGGAGGATTTCTTGGCCCAGGCGTATGAGTAGTGCCCAGAAGCGAGCGAGTAGGCATTTGTCCGTGGTTGCGGAAGGGCCGGCGATACTTCTCGCACGTGCGAACGCCGGTTGGTGACGGACGGACGGCGCGGAGGTTGGCCGCTACTTCTGCGGCGGAGCGCTATGGGGTGGTGGCGTCTTGCTTATTGATGATGGCTTCGACTACGCGGGATTCGTCGTGGCCGAGGAGGCGGGTGGTTTTGAGTCGTTTGAGGATGTGCTTGCGGGTCTGCGCGGTGCAGACGGGGTTGTCGACGAGGGCGGTGAGGGCGTCGGCCTTGTTGCTGCTGAAGCCGGAGACGCAGATGACGTCGACGAGGTAGATCTGGTCGGTCTGGGAGAGGTCGCGGCGCTGGGCGATGCGCTCGAGCAGGAGGCCGCGTTCGCTGGGGTGGTCGATTGCGCGGGCGGCTTCGATTGCGTCGCGGGCGGGGCCGTGGGGGCCCTTGGGAGGGTGGACGCAGGCGGGGAGGGCGCTGAGTGTGGCCAGCATGATGCAGAGCACCAGGCGCGTGGACGAATGTGGCGTTGGCATGGCGGCGGCTCCGTGATTTTCGAGCGCACGTTTAACAAACGTCAATTGTCGGGCGAGACGCCCGACCCACCCTCGAGCAAGTAGCTGGCCACTGGCGAGGATGTGTTGAGGCACTGTAGGGGTGGTGGCGGGTGGTTTCAATCGCGTGGGGGTGCGGTTTATGATGAGGTGGGTCACGATGTTGCCGGTTGTTGGCTTCGCGCACCTGTTGGTTGCTCGCCGCAAGCGGTGAGGCGGGAGCACTGCTCACGAGCAGTGGTACGCGGCGAGGTTGGTGGTGGGTGGCGTGGTGGGGATGGAGTTCTGACCGATCTGGAGGTCGGTCCCCCACAGGATGTCAGGAGGTTGTTGATGGCGCGTATCAGACCATCCGCCGGGGAGTCGGTTTCGTTGCCGAAGAGTTCGCATGAGCCGGCCGGTTATGCGGGTCTGTCGCGGGAGGAGATTCTGGCGTTGCGGCGGGCGTATCTGAGCCCGGGCTTGGTGACGTATTATGATGAGCCGCTGTGTGTGGTGGAGGGGCACATGCAGTATGTGTGGGATGAGGAGGGGCGGCAGTATCTGGATTGTGCGGGGGGGATCGTGTCGGTGTCGGTGGGGCATTGTCATCCGAAGATCACGGAGCGGGTGCGGGAGCAGGTGGGGCGGCTGGTGCACACGACGACGATCTATCTGCATCCGACGATTGTGCGGTATGCGCAGAAGATTGCGGCGCATTTTCCGGCTGGTTCGGAACTGAAACAGACGTACTTCGGCAACTCGGGTAGTGAGGCGAATGAGTATGCGGTGCTGATGGCCCGGCTGTATACGGGGCAGGATGAGGTGCTGTGTCTGCGGAACGGGTATCACGGGGGGACGGGGGCGACGATGCGGATGACGGCGATCAGCGACTGGAAGTTTCAGAAGGATGCCGGCCTGAATGTGAAGTACTGCTGTCCGGGGTATTGCTATCGCTGTCCGTTCGGGAAGACGTATCCGGGTTGTGAGCTGGAGTGTGCGCGGCAGATCAAGAGCGTGATTGATCACGAGACGTCAGGGCAGGTAGCGTGCTTCATCGCTGAACCGATTCAAGGTGTCGGCGGTGTGATTGTGCCGCCGAAGGAGTTTTTCGCGGTGGCGTACGAGATTGTGCGGGCGGCTGGCGGGGTTTGCATTGCGGACGAGGTGCAGTCGGGGTGGGGGCGGACGGGTGAGCATTTCTGGGGGTTTGAGAATTTCGGCGTGGTGCCGGACATGGTGACGATGGCGAAGGGGATTGGAAATGGGGCGCCGTTGTCGGCGGTGACGACGCGGCCGGAGATTGCGGCGTGTCTGGGTAGGAAGTTGCACTTCAATACGTTTGGGGGGAACCCGGTGTCGGTAACGCACGGGCTGACGACGCTGGAGATTATTGATGAGGAGGGGATTCAGGGACGGGCGAAGGAGGTTGGGGGGTATTTGCGCGAGAAGCTGTGTGCGTTGCAGGAGAAGTATGCTCTGATTGGGGAGGTGCGGGGGATGGGGCTCTTATTGGCGATAGAGTTGGTTGAGGATCGGGGGACGAAGGTGCCGGCGACGGCGGCGGCGAAGCGGTTGGTTGAGTTGTTGAAGGCGCGACAGATTCTCGTTGGGAAGGCGGGGGCTTTTTGGAATACGATTCGGTTTGCGCCGCCGATGTGCATCAGTCGGGCGGATGTGGACTATGTGGCGGCGGTGCTTGATGAGAGTCTGGGTGAGATTGCAGGCGTTGGCCAGCACTGATTCGGGCCTGGCGTAGCGTGAGGTGTTCCAGTCTGGCGTTGGCGCCGGGAGCACATGGCGCGCGGGGACGTCGGACGTGACGTGCTGGGCAAGCTCGCGCCAGATCGCGGGGTGAGGGAGAGGTGGGAAGCTGAAGCAGTTTCAGGTGAGGTTTTAGGACTTGCTGGCTGGGTGGCACGGTAGGGCGTCACTCGTAAGCTTCTGTTAAACAGGAGTTTATGGTTAAGGAGGCATTTTGATAACGAAATCTGCGTCTGTTGCTGGACATTCGGCGAAAGCGGCAGATAATGATAATGAAGACTTTGTTGCAGTGAGAGGAGCTTTAACGGTGTCGAAGCGTAATACGAGTCAGCGGCGTGCAATTCGGGAGGCGTTTCTGAGCACTGATCGACCGCTCAGCACACAGGAGGTGCTGGACCGGGCCCAGGAGTACAAGAGTGGTCTCGGTATTGCGACGGTTTATCGTACGCTGAAGCTGTTGATCGACGAGGGGTGGCTCGAGACGGTGAAGCTACCGGGCATGCCGCCGCGGTATGAGATTGCGGGCAAGCCACACCATCACCATTTCTATTGCAACAAATGCGGTCGAGCGTATGAGGTGCCGGGGTGCCCACAGTTGCTGAACCAGGTCGTCCCGGATCATTTCACGCTTGAAGATCATGACCTGGTGTTGTACGGCACGTGCTCCAGTTGTAACGGTCAGCCGCACTAGGTCGCGGTGATGGAGCTGGTTTCGAACCGGATGGGGGTAGGGGCGTACTTGATTTATGTGTAATACGCTGTAATACACTCTTTTGGGCCGTTAGTGCTGGTATGGCGTGAGAAGGCAGGTCCGATATGTCGCAGGCGAATCAGAAGGAAGCGGTGATTACGTTCAAGGCGGATGCGTCGCTGATGGAGGCGTTGCGTGTGTTGCCGAACCGGTCGGAGTTCATTCGGGCGGCGATTCTGGCGGCGCTGGATAATCACTGTCCGTTGTGCAATGGGACGGGGGTGCTGACGCCGAACCAGAAGCGGCATTGGGAGACGTTTGCGGCGCACCATCCGTTGCGGGAGTGTGAGGAATGTCACGAGGTGCATCTGGTTTGTCCGGCGAGTCATGAATATGAGGGGGAATTGTCGGAACGTGAGGCGGGCCGAACGGGGAATCGCGAGGAGTAAGCGATGCGTGGTGTGACGGTGGTTGTTTGCGGGCTGGTGCTTGGACTGGTGGCGGGGTTGTCGCCGGCGTGGGGGCAGCGTGACGGCGGTGACAAGTTGCGGGTGGCGGTGAGTATTCTGCCGCAGCAGTATTTTGTGGAGCGGGTGGGGGGAGCACATGTTGATGTGATGGTGCTGGTGGGACCGGGGCAGTCGCCGCATGCATATGAGCCGACGCCGCGGGAGATGGCGCGGTTATCTGAAGCGAAGGTGTATTTCCGGATGGGGGTGGAGTTTGAGGCGTCGATTGTGCCGCGGGTGGAGCGGATGTTTCCGCAGATGAAGATGGTGGATTTACGGAAGAATGTGCCGCTGCGGATGATGGAGACGCGTTGCACGCATGGTCATGATCATGGTGAGCATGGTCAGGGGCATGTGCATGAGGTGAAGGATCCGCATATCTGGCTGAGTCCGCGGCTGGTAAAGATTCAGGCGCGGACGATTTGTGAGACGCTGTGTGAGTTGGATCCGGTGCGGGCGGGGACGTATCGGGAGAATCTCAAGGCGTTTCATGCGGACCTGGACAAGGTGCATGACGAGATTGCGGCGGCGTTGAAGCCGCTGCGCGGAAAGGAAGTGTTCGTTTTTCATCCGGCGTATGGGTATTTCCTGGATGAGTTCGGGCTGGAGCAGGTGCCGGTGGAGGTGGAGGGGAAGGAGCCGACAGGGCGGCAGTTGGCGCATGTGATTGAGCGGGCGCAGGAGGCGGGGGTGAAGGTGATTTTTGTGCAGCCGCAGTTTTCGAAGAAGTCGGCGGAGGCGGTGGCGGAGGCGATTGACGGGGTGGTGGTGCCGTTGGATCCGTTGGCGAAGGCCTATCTTGAGAATCTGCGGGAGATCAAGGATCGGATCAAGGCGAAGTTTCAGCAGTAGCAATGGACGGAAGGCCAAAGCATGTCGCGTAGCGAAGGGTCGGCTGGGCACGAAGGGATCATCGAGATTGACGATGTGACGTTCGGGTTCACGTCGACGCCGGTGGTGGAGAATGCGAATCTGACGATCTGGCGGGGGGATTATGTTTGTGTGGTGGGGCCGAATGGTGGGGGGAAGACGACGCTGCTGCGGTTGATACTGGGGCTGTTGCAGCCGGATCGGGGACGGGTGCGGGTGTTTGGGCGGTCGCCGGAGGACGGGCGGCATCGGATTGGTTACATGCCGCAGTACACGAATCTGGATCCGCAGTTTCCGGTGCGGGTGATTGATGTGGTGTTGATGGGTCGGCTGGGGGTGTGGCAGATCGGGCCGTTCGGGCGGCGGGATCGGGTATTGGCGCGGGAGGCGTTGGCGGAGGTGGGGCTGGGGGATTATGCGGGGCGGTCGTTTTCGGCGTTGTCGGGGGGGCAGCGGCAGCGGGTGTTGATTGCGCGGGCGCTGGCGTGTGAGCCGGAGGTGTTGCTGCTGGATGAGCCGACGGCGAATCTGGATCCGCTGGTGCAGGATGAGATGAATGAGTTGCTGAATCGGCTGAACGAGCGGATGACGGTGATACTGGTGTCACATGATGTGGGGTTTGTGGCGCAGTATGTGAAGCGGGTGGTG
The DNA here is from genome assembly GCA_964468185.1 of uncultured Planctomycetales bacterium. Classification (GTDB taxonomy): domain Bacteria; phylum Planctomycetota; class Phycisphaerae; order UBA1845; family Fen-1342; genus JANQFV01. Next base: position 17,622 of record CAYXTR010000027.1, read on the forward strand.
TGTGTGAATCGGAATGTGGTGGCACATTCGGCGACCGAGATTACGGGTGAGTCGATTCGCGAGTTGTACGGACATGATGTGCGGCTGGTGGATCACCACCATCATCATCACGAGCACGGGCACTGATTGCGAGGCGGCGTTTGGGCGAGTTTTTTCAGGATCTGGTGAAGTTCCCGTTCTTGCAGATCGCGCTGGCGGCGGGGCTGCTGGCGAGCGTGGCGTGCGGGATCATCGGCAGTTATGTAGTAGTGCGGCGGATCAGCTATATCGCCGGGGGGATTGCGCATTGTGTGTTGGGAGGGATGGGGGCGGCGCGGTATTTGACGGTGGTGCAGGGGTGGACGTGGCTGCATCCGTTACATGGGGCGATTGCGGCGGCGCTGATCGCGGCGGTGATTATTGGCGTCGTGAGTCTGCGTGGGCGGCAGCGCGAGGACACGGTTATTGGGGCGTTGTGGGCGATTGGGATGGCGGTGGGGGTGTTGTTCATCGCGCGGACGCCGGGGTATGAGACCGAGCTGATGAGTTATCTGTTCGGGAACATCCTGATGGTGACGCAGGAGAGTCTGTGGCTGTTGGCGGGGCTGGACGCGGTGGTGATTGTGGTGGGGTTGTTGTTTTACAACCAGTTGCAGGCGGTTTGTTTTGATGAGGAGTTTGCACGGCTACGCGGCGTGCGGGTGGAGGTCTTCTACGTGTTGCTGCTGTGCCTGACGGCGCTGACGGTGGTGCTGCTGGTGAGTGTGGTGGGGATCATATTAGTGATAGCGCTACTGACGCTACCGGCAGCGATTGCGGGGCAGGCGTGCCGGAGTTTGTGGCAGATGATGATTGGGGCGGCGGTGCTGAGTATGGTCTTCACGAGTGGCGGACTGGCGTTGAGTTATGTGCCGGACCTGCCGCCGGGGGCGGTGACGATTGTGCTGGCGGGGGTGGTGTATGTGCTGGCGTTGTTGGGGGTGCAGGGCGTGCGGCGCATGCGACGCGTCGCGCGCGGATAGTGTCATCTACTGGTGGATACTGCGCTCTTCCTGTTGGCGTTTGCGGGTGATGCGTTCGAGCTGCTGGCGCTCGACGTAGCTCAGGCTCTGGATGCCTTGTTCGGAGACCTTGCGGAGGAGGCGGTCGAGCTCGGCGTCTTCGCTGGCGCGGGATTCCTGTTGCGCTTGCCAGCCGCCGGGGTTGGGGTTGCGTGAGGGGGTTGGTGCGGCCTTGCGCGGGCGGGGGCGGCGTTTGAAGATGCGGGAGAAGAAGCCGCTGCCGGCTTCGCGGTGGTCGTAGGTGGGGGTGAAGACGGGGTCTTCGACGAGCATGCCGTGCTTGGCGGCCTGAAGGCGTTGCCAGCAGGTGAAGCCGCCGAAGATGGCGATGAAGAACAGGATGCCACCGGTGCCGGTGAGTGCGAGCAGGCCGAGGATGGCGCAGCCGACGAGGCCGACCTGGGCGGCGATGATGGTGGCGCGTTGGAGGCCGACGAAGGGCCAGATGATGGCGTGGAAGAGTTGGCCGCCATCGAGGGGGTAGATAGGAAGGAGATTGAAGGCCAGCAGGAAGAGGTTCACGCGATAGAAGATGAAGATGTAGGTGATCCAATCGGGTACGGAGAGTGGTCCTGCGCCGATGACGGTGAATTGGCCGCCGAGGGGGTTGATGGGTGGCAGGATGCGGCCGCCGCTGATGGCGAGGATGACTGCGGCGCTGAGGAGGCACAGGACGACGTTGACGGCGGGGCCGGCAGCGACGGTAACGAACTGGGGCCAGGGGCGCATCGGCGCGTGGGCGTAGGCGAGGCCGCCCAGGGGCCACATGAGGATATTCGCGGCGTCGCCGCCGACGGAGCGGGCGCCGAAGCAGTGGCCGAATTCGTGGAGGAGGACAATGCCGAAGAGGAGGACGAGGAACAGGAGTTCGTCGACCCAGTTGATGCCGCCCTGGGCGGCGGTAAAGAGTCGGAACACGATCCACAGGACGAAGAGGAAGTGGACGTGGATATCGATCTCGAAGAGGCGTCCGACCCGGAAGGCGCCGTTAAGGAAGTTCATTGCGTCTGGTCCTTGCACCGCAGGTAGCGGTCGTAGTAGAGCAGGCTGACGATGGTCTTGCCGTCGACGATGCGGCCATCGGCGATGGCCCGCATTACCTCATCATATTCCATCGGCTTTACGTGGATAATCTCGCTGGGTTCGTGCGCGGTTTCTCCGGCGGTGAGGTCGGTGGCGAGGAAGACGTGCATGCGTTCGTTCAGAATGCCAGGCGTGGAGAAGAAGGCGACCAGCGGGGTGAGGGTGCCGGCGTGGTAGCCCGTCTCTTCGGTGAGTTCGCGGGCGGCGCATGCGCGGGGGTCTTCTTGCGGGTCCAGGGTTCCGGCGGGGACTTCGAGGAGCGTGTCGTCGACGGCGAGACGATAATTCTCAATCATTACCACGCGGCCGTCGTTGAGGATGGGGAGCACTACGGCGGCGCCGGGGTGGATGATGATCTCGTATTCGTGCTGCTGGCCGGCGTGTTCGAAGCGTTGGCGCTCGACGTTGAACTTACGGGCCCGATAAACGACTTCGCCGCGGGTCACGATTGTCTCCGGAGGAATGATGTACGCGGGCGGGCGGCACATGCCACGGCCTCTAGCCGGTGGATTGTAGGGGGAATTGCGCGGGAGGGGGACCGTGAAAACTGCTTGACAAGTATGCGGCTGGTCGGAGGAAATGGGGCGGAATCCACGATGTAGTGACTGCGTTGCACGCTGAGCAATCGGAAGCAGATGGCTGAACACGGGTTGGCGGTTGAGATTGCCGAGGGGGTGCGTGGGGGGTGTTTGTCGGCGGCGGCAGTTTGTCGTGAAGCGCTGGACCGGGCGGGGGCTGTTCAGGAGAGTCTGAACGCATTTCGAGAAGTGTGGGGGGAGCGGGCGCTGGAGCGGGCTGCGGAATTGGACCGGCGTATCGGCGCGGGTGAGGATGTTGGGGTGCTGGCGGGGGTGCCGGTTGCGCTGAAGGACAATTTGTGTACGACGCAGGGGCGGACTACCGCCGGGTCGCGGATGCTGGCGGATTTTCGGTCGCCGTACAACGCGACGGTGGTGCAGCGGATTGAGCGGGCGGGGGGTGTGATCATCGGCAAGACGAATATGGATGAGTTCGGGATGGGCTCGTCTACGGAGGCGAGTGCGTTTGGGGCGACGCGGAACCCGTGGAATGTGGAGTATGTGCCTGGTGGGTCGTCGGGGGGTTCGGCGGCGGCGGTGGCGGCGGGGATTGTGCCGGTGGCGCTGGGTTCGGATACGGGTGGGTCGATTCGGCAACCCGCCGCATTTTGCGGGGTGACGGGGTTGAAGCCGACGTACGGGCGGGTGTCGCGGTATGGCCTGGTAGCGTACGGGTCGAGTTTTGATCAGGTGGGGCCGTTGGGTGGGACGGTTGAGGATGTCGCGCTGCTGCTGGGTGTGATTGCGGGGCATGATCCGCTGGACGGCACCTCGGCGGAGGTGGAAGTGGCGGATTATGTGGGGGAGTTGGCGGGGGCTGCTCCTGAGAAGCGGGCGCTGCGGATTGGTTTTTCGCCAGCGTATCTCGAAGAGGGACTCGATGTGGAGTCGCGGGTGGCTATTGAGGCGGCGCTTGACTTGTATCGATCGCTCGGGGTGGAGGTTGTCGAGGTGACGCTGCCGAAGACGCCGGAGGCGATCGCCGCGTATTACCTGCTGGTGACGGCGGAGTGTTCGAGCAATCTGGCGCGTTATGACGGGGTGCACTACGGGTATCGGGCGGAGGGGGTGGAGGATGTTGACGAAGTTTACGTGGCGTCGCGGAGTATGGGGTTTGGGGACGAGGTGAAGCGGCGGATCATGCTGGGCACGTTTGCGCTGTCGGCGGGGTATCATGACGCGTATTACGAGAAGGCGTTGAAGGTGCGGCGGCTGGTGCGGGATGAGATCATGTCGGCGTTGCAAATCTGTGACGTGATTGTTGCACCGGTGGCGCCGACGGCGGGATTTCGCGTGGGGGAGAAGATGGATGATCCGCTGGCGATGTTCCTGGCGGATGTATACACGATTGGCGCGAGTCTGGCGGGATTGCCCGCACTGGCGATACCATGTGGCATAACGGTGGCGGGGTTGCCGATTGGGCTGCAACTGATCGGGCCTGCGTTCGGCGAGTGGGTGTTGCTGGGTGCGGCGCAGCGCTATCAGCGGGAGACGGACTGGCACGAGCGTCGGCCGCCGATGGCCGCAAGCTGAGGAGACGTCATGACGACGCCTGAGAAGAAGCTCTCGATGCGGACGAAGATTATCGCGACGCTGGGGCCCGCCACGCGGGATCGCGAGCGATTGGAGCAGATGCTCGACACGGGGTTGGATGTCTGTCGGTTGAACTTCAGCCATGGGACACATGCGGAGCATGCGGAGCTGGTGAAGCTGGTGCGTGAGGTGACTGCCGCCCGCGGCGAGCACGTGCCGATTGTCGGGGACTTGTGCGGGCCGAAGATTCGGCTGGGGGAGGTTGAGGGTGGCAGCATCGCGCTGCATGTGGGGGATACGCTGCGGATGGTGTATGCGGAGGATGTGGCGGGGACGGCGTCGCGGCTGACGGTGAACGATGCGGGGATGATTGAAGATATTGAAGTTGGTCAGCGGGTACTCATTGATGATGGGCAGGTACGGCTGGTCGTGACGGAACGGACACATGATGAGTTAACGTTGCGGGTGACGGTGGGAGGGCCGGTGTCGAGTCATAAGGGGGTGAACCTGCCGGATACGCCGCTGTCGGCGCCGGCATTGTCGAACGATGACCGGGCGGATCTGGACTGGGCGATTGAGCATCAGCTCGATTTTGTGGCGTTGTCGTTTGTACGGCAGCCGGACGATCTGTATGAGTTGAAGCGGCTGATCAAGGAGCGGGGGGTGGATTTGCCGGTGATCATCAAGATTGAGAAGACCGAGGCGTTGTGGCACCTGGAGGAGTTGGTGGCGCATGCGGATGGGGTGCTGGTGGCGCGGGGGGATTTGGGGGTGGAGACGGAGTTGTGGCGGGTGCCGCTGATTCAGAAGGATGTGGTGGCGGAGTGTCGGCAAGTGGGGGTGCCGGTGATTGTGGCGACGCAGATGTTGCAGAGCATGATTGAGAGTCCGATGCCGACGCGGGCGGAAGTGAGTGATGTGGCGAATGCGATCATCGACCAGGCGGATGCGGTGATGCTGTCGGGTGAGACGGCGGTAGGGTCGTATCCGGTGGAGTCGGTGGGGATCATGAACAAGGTGGCGGAGGCGACCGAGGCGTATTTGGCGAAGCGGGCGGTGCCGGAGGCGCTGCCAAACCTGGCGATACAGTATCGGCCGACGGCGGCGGTGGCGCATGCGGCGGTGGCGGCGGCGCGGGATCTGGGGGCGCGGCTGGTGGCGGTGTGGACCGCGACGGGGACGACGGTGCGACTGGTGGCGCAGCATCGCCTGGCGATACCGGTGGTGGGGCTGTCTTATAACGCGCAGGTTTGTCGGCAGATCGGGCTGTTGTATGGGGTGATACCGATTCGGGTGGATCCGTTGGAGAATCCGGTGGACATGGTGGCGACGGTGGATCAGCATTTGCTGGCGCATGAGCTGGTGGTGCCGGGGGATGTGATCGTGGTAGTGACGTCGACGCGGCCGACGCTGCCGGGTGCGACGGATACGGCGGTGGTGCATCGGATTGGGGAGCCGGTGCGGGGGGAGTAGCGCGCGAGGCCGGGGGGAAGGTGAGTGCAACCGCTGTGGGGGTGGGGGGTATGAGGTGGGTGAGGCTGCGGGTGATGGACGTGGCCGCGGGATGTGCAAGTTGAGTTGAGAAGGAGAATCGCGATGAACCTCGTGGCGAAACGTGGTAGCTGTGGGTGCGCGCTGGGGCTGGTGGCACTGGTGGTGCTGATTGTCGGCGCCGGCGATGTTCAGGCGGAACAGGAACGTGGACGGGCGCGGGGGGAGGAGTGCGGACGGCCGCGGAATGCGACGGAAGACGAGAACGGGCGGCGAATGGAACTACAACAACAAGAGCGTGGTGACCGGCAACGAGGGGAACGCCGTGGGCAGCGGGGTGGCGGTCGTGAGCGGGGGATGGTGGAGGAATTGAACCGGCCACGTCGTGAGCGGCGGCAGGTGGACGAATTGCCGGCAACGCCGCGGTTGATGCGGTTCAAGGCGACGGTGTTTGAAGTGGAGGTTGCGGCGGAGCGGGTCGTGGAGCTGGATGCGGGCGAGTTAACGAAGCAGGCCCAGACGCCGGCGGCGCTGTTGGCGGCGTTGCGGTCATACGGAGTTGCGCGGGTGATGTACGGGGTGGATCAATGCGTGAATGCGCAGTATCCGGATAGGAACGAGTTTCAGGTGAGGCGGGATTCGCCGTACATTTCAGCGGCGCACACGAGCAAGGATGGGGAAGTGATGAGAAGTGTGGCGCGCGAGCACGATGGCGTGTTGTTCAATGTGACGGTCTTTCCGGATCCGAAGAGTGGTGTGCTGTTGGCGAATGTGCGCGTCGAGCTGTCGGGCATGTCCGAGAGTGAGATCGAGGTGGGGGAGGGGGTGAAGTCGCCGGTGTTCTGGGATGTAGAGCAGTCGTATCAGGGTCCGGCGCGGCCGGGTAAGGCGACGGTGCTACTGGCTCTTGGTGGTGGTGGTGATGGTGAGATGGGGCGTGTGTTTGTAACGCTGTTCGAACTAGAGGATGTGGGAGAATAGGGATTTGAGGGCCTGCGGAGCTCAGTGGAGGGTGTCGAAGCGCCGCTGGCGTACTGAGTATCTGGGGGTGGCCGTCGGGGGGTACTGGTTCAGACGTCGAGGTTTTTGACGTGGATGGCGTTTTCTTCGATGAAGGAGCGGCGGGAGTCGACGTTTTCGCCCATGAGGATGCTGAAGATGCGGTCGGCTTCGGCGGCGTCGATGTCGGACTGTTCGGGGTCGTCGCTGGTCTCACCGACGATGACTTTGCGGAGCACGCGATTCTCCGGGTTCATGGTGGTTTCCCAGAGTTCCTCCTTGTTCATTTCGCCGAGGCCTTTGAAGCGTTTGATGTCCCAGCCCTTGGCACCGACGGCGCGGACGCCGACGGGCAGCATGGCGAGGTTGTCGAGTTCGCGCGGATCGCCCTGGCCGGTGAGCAGGACGAAGACGGCGGGCTCGAGTTCGCCGGTGACGAGCTCCTGACGGACGTGGAAGAGGTCGGACGTCTGGCAGCCGAATTCGCCGAGGCGGTCGAGGCAGGTGGCGAGTTGTTGTGATTCGTTGAGTTCGGTTTTGGTGAGGCTGAGGCCGCGGCTGGTGGCGTCCTGTTTGTAGGTCTCGAAGCTGGCGGGGTCGAAGAAGTACTGGTCGCCCTGGTTGGTCTGGCCACGGAGGATGGGGAACTGGCCCTGGTCGTTGCGCTCTTTGATGAACTCCTGGAGGAGGATGCCGCGGCGGCCGAGGACGCGGCGGATGCGGTCGATTTCCTCGACGAGGTTGAGCAGGTCGCGGAGCTGCTGGCCGGCGTAGGTGTGAACTTCCTGGCCGGGGCGGCGGATTTCGAGGGTGGTGCGTTCGAGGCCGAGGTCGCTCATGCGGCGGTTGAGACTGATGTCATCGAGGAGGTAGACCAGGGTCTTGCCGCGGCTGATCTGATATAGCGGGGGCTGGGCGATGAAGATGATGCCGCGGTCGATGAGGGGGCGCAGGTGGCGGAAGAAGAAGGTGAGCAGCAGGGTGCGGATGTGGGAGCCGTCGACGTCGGCGTCGGTCATGACGATGATCTTGCCGTAGCGGAGTTTTTCGATGTCGAAGTCTTCCTCGCCGATGCCGGTGCCGACGGCTTTGATGATTTCGAGGATTTCCTCGTGGCTGAGGACCTTGTGGAGGCGGGCTTTCTCGACGTTGAGGATTTTTCCGCGGATGGGGAGGATGGCCTGGGTGCGGGAGTCGCGGTGACCTTTGGCGGAGCCGGCGGCCGAATCGCCCTCGACGATGAAGAGCTCGCTTGACGCGGTGTCGCGGCTGGAGCAGTCGACGAGTTTGCGTGAGAGGCCGCTGCCGGCCATGGCGCTTTTGCGAGCGGTTTCACGGGCTTTGCGGGCGGCTTCGCGGGCGAGGGCGGCCTGAACGGCTTTGCCGACGACGCGTTTGGCCTCGGGCGGGTGTTCCTCAAGGTAATTACTGAGCAGCTCGTTGACGGTGGTTTCGACGAAGGTACCGACTTCGCTGTTGCCCAGTTTGGTCTTGGTCTGGCCTTCGAACTGGGGCTCGGGGACTTTGACGGAGATGATGGCGGTCAGGCCTTCGCGGATATCCTCGCCGCCGGGGGTGGGATCGTTTTGTTTCAGGAGGTTGTTCTTGCGGGCGTAGGCGTTGATGGTGCGGGTGAGGGCGGTACGGAAGCCGGAGAGGTGGGTACCGCCTTCGACCGTATTGATGTTGTTGACGAAGGAGAGGGTGGTCTCCTTGAATTGCTCGGTGTATTGCAGGGCGACTTCGACGATGAGGCGTTGCTCGGTTTCTTCCTGGCGGAAGTAGACGGGTGGCGCGTGGAGCGGGGCGCGGCCGTCATTGAGATGTTCGACGAACTCGCGGATGCCGTGGTCGAAACGGAAGGTTTCCTGGTGGTCCTCGCGTTTATCTTCGATGGAGATGGTGAGGCCGGAGTTGAGGTAGGCGAGCTCACGGAGGCGTTTGGCGAGGATTTCGTAGTGGAAATCGGTCTCGTGGAAGATCTCGTCGTCGGGCTTGAACTGGATGAGGGTACCGGTGTCGGTCGTGTCGCCGGTGGTTTCGAGTGGTTCGGTGGTCTTGCCGCGCTCGAAGGCCATGCGCCAGATTTTGCCGTCGCGGCGGGTTTCAGCGCGCAGCCAGCGGGAGAGGGCGTTGACGACGCTGACACCGACGCCGTGGAGGCCGCCGGAGACTTTGTAGGAGTCGCGGTCGAACTTGGCGCCGGCACCGAGTTTGGTGAGGCAGAGTTCGAGGGCGGACATGTTGTATTCTTTTTTCAGGCCAACGGGGAAGCCGCGACCGTCGTCGGCGATGGAGACGCTACCGTCGGCGTGGATGGTGACGGCGATGTTCGCGCAGACGCCGGCCATGGCTTCGTCGATGGAGTTGTCGACGACTTCGTAGACGAGGTGGTGGAGGCCGCGGAGGCCGACGTCGCCGATGTACATGCTGGGGCGACGGCGCACGTGCTCGGTTCCTTCGAGGACCTGCACTTTGCTTTCGTCGTAACCCGACATTTGGGGTAAATCTGTCAATGGGGTCTCCTGAACGCCTGTTTCGGGGTTCACGTAAGGCAACCCTCCTCCGGCTCGACGACGATTTTCATGCGGCGGATACCGGGAATCAACTTGAGTAGTTTGCGCTGGAGTGTGTTGCTCTGGCGGCGCAACTCGTAGGCGGTGGTAGCGTCGTGTGCGGCGATGACGAGTGTGCGGCCGTCTGCCGTGCTGGTTTCGGTGGCGGCAACGTGTGTATGGCTGAGCAATGTGGGAGGGACGACTTTCTGCCAGGCTGATGCTGCGCGTTGGCGTTGGCGCAGGTCGCGCGCGGCGCGCGCGACTACGCTGGCGATGGGGCTGCGGCGCGTCTTAGCTGTTGTGCCGGGACGCTGTCGCCAAGTGCGTTCCTGGCCGATTGCGAGTGTGCCACGGCGGCGCCGGTTTTCACACAGGCAGCGGTATTGCTGCTCGTTCATAGGATCTTCCTGGGCATTTGCTGGCCCAATCTGCCGCTGGTCCATTGAAGTTACTGACGCAGTGCCGGGTTTCGGGGCCTGACGCGGCATCCCCGCCAATGCGCTAGAGTGATACCGGCATTACCACATACAGGAATTCGTTTTTGTCTTCGCCGCAGATGAGGCCGGGCGCGGCAGGTTCTTTCAGTTCGAGACGTATGGTTTCCAGGGTGAGCGCTTTGAGCGCATCGTTAATGAACAGCGGATTGAAGCCGATCTCGATGGGGTCGCCTTCGAACTCGGCGGCGAGCTCGACACGGGCGTCGCCTTGCTCCGGGGACTGGGCTGTGATGACGATTTTCTCGGGGTCTACGGAGAGTCGCACGGCGCGGGCTTCGTCGCTGGTAAGCAAGGCGGCGCGGCGGATGGCACCGTAGAACTCCTGCCGATTGAGCATCGCGACGCGTGTTGTATCTTTGGGGACCACGTCTTCGTATTTGGGGAATTTTCCTTCGAGCAGGATGGTTGAGAGCATGCGACCACCACTGCGGAGGAGCATTTGGTTGGGCATGACCTTGACGTCGATGCCCCACGCGTCGCGTTCTTTGCCAGGGTTGAAAATACGCTCGAAGACGTTGAGTGCTTTGCTGGGGACAATCGCTTCGAAGTCACCGGTCGGCGCCTCGACCATATTGCCGCCGGCGCGGGCCAAGCGGCGGCCGTCGGTGGCGACGAGGTAAAGGTGCTTGCCGCGTTTCTGCCACAGAACGCCGTTGATGGCGTAGCGGCTCGTTTCGCGGGCGGCGGCGTAGACGGTGAGACCGATCATCTTCCAGAGCATGCGGCCGTCGATGACGAGGTCCGGGTCGTCTTCGAAGGTGGGGAGCACCGGGAAGTCGGCGGTGGGATGCACGAAGATGCGGAAATCGCTGCCTTCGCCATGGACGGTGAGGTGGCGGTCGTCGGCCTCGACGCGGATTTCGGCGTCGGGCATTTCGCGGACGATCTGGAGGAGGCGATCGGCGGAGACGACGGCCTCGCCGGGCTGATCGACGGTGAAGGTTCCCACTGTGAGTGAGAGGGCGGCTTCGCCGTCGGTGGCGGCAAGTTCGAGCTGGTCGCCTTCGGTCATGATTTTGACGCAGCTCAGGATTGGTTTGGTTGTACGTCCGCTGGCCACAGCCGCCACGGCACCGAGTGCTTCGAGGAATTCCTGGCGTGGCAATCTGGTCTTCATCATGCACTCCACGAGGACTGAGAATGCGTTGACGTGCCGGTTCCGTGCACGGCTGGAGCCGCTCATGCACGGATGGCAGAGAGTGCCCTATATTTAACCGAACGGACGGCATTTGGCTAGCGCGGTGGGCGGTGTTCCTGAGCGGGGGCCGGTCTGACAGAGTTGATGGGGCTCCAGGTTAAGTTGGAGGAATATAACCTAAATATGTCTTCTTCCTCTTCAGGGCTGTCAGGATTGTCATGTGCTGGGGGTTTGCGCGGTTAAGCGGTGTCGGGGAGCGGCTTTACAGAGATCAGGCTTCTGTTGCGCTGTATGTTAGCTGTTGATGGGAGAAGGTCTTGGTTTTGATTCGGTTGGCGCGAGCGCGTGGCGAGCGCGGTTGCGTTCGAGCTGGATGTTACGTTGTGGGTTGCTGCGAACAGGCTGTTGACGTCCTTGTGTCAGTGGCGTGTCAGAAGGCGGTCCGTGAGTTGTGAGAGTGTGTGGGCGAGTTCGCGGTCGGTGGTGCGTTCAGACTCGATGGTTCGCTCGGCGTGGAGGACGGTGGAGTGGTCGCGGCCGCCGAAGTGCATGCCGATTTCCTCGAGGCTGAGGGGGGTGAGCTTGCGGGCGAGGTACATGGCGACCTGTCGTGGGTGGCTGATGGACCGGGTGCGCTTACGGCCGAGGAGTTCCTGGAGGCGGACGCCGTAGTGATTGGAGACGGATTCGATGACGTCGCCGATGCGGAGTGGGCGTTGGTCGGCTCCGCCGAATTGTTTGAGGGAGTTGCGGGCGGTTTCGACGTTGAGGGGCTGGCCGGCGAGTTGGGTTTCGGTGATGAGCTTGGTGAGGGCGCCTTCGAGGAGGCGGATGTTGGATTCGACGTGTTCGGCGATGACGTCGATGACTTCGTCTGGGATTTCGACGCCGCGGAGGCGGGCTTTCTTGTGCAGGATGGCTTGGCGGGTTTCGCGGTTGGGAGGGTCGATCTGGACGACGAGGCCCCAGTTGAAGCGGCTGATGAGTCGGTCTTCGAGGGTGGGGATTTCGGCGGGGGCGGAGTCGGCGGAGAGGATGATCTGGCGACGGCTTTGATAGAGAACGTTGAATGTATGGAACAGTTCTTCCTGGCTGGATTCGCGGCTGGCGAGGAACTGGATGTCGTCGATGACGAGGAGATCGGCTTCGCGGGCGCATTCGCGGAAGGCTTGGAGGTTGCCAGTGGCGATGGCCTGGACGAAGTCGTTGACGAAGGTTTCGCAGGTGACGTAGACGGCGCTGAGATCGGGATTGGCGCGGAGGACTTCGGCGCAGGTGGCTTGGAGGAGGTGGGTCTTGCCGAGGCCGGAGGCGCCGTGGATGAACAGGGGGTTATAGAGTGTGCCGAGTTGGTTGCAGCAGGCTCCGCAGGCGGCGTGGGCGAGGCGATTTGATGGGCCGACGACGAACTGGTCGAAGGTGTAGTCGGCGCTGAGGGGCATTTGGGTGAGTGCGGGTTGCTGGCTAGTGACGACGCGTTGGGTGGTGCCGTCGTTTTCGGATTCGAAGCGCACGGTGAGGAGGTGGCCGGTGAGGCGCATGGCGGCGCGGACGAAGGTTTCGCGGCAGCTTTCCTGGAGGTAGTGGGCCTGGGAGGGGTCGCGGGCCTTGATGACGAGTTCGCCGCCGTGGGGTTGAGCGGCCCGCAGGCCGTCGAACCAAGCGCGATAGAGTTCGGGTTCGTCCTCGCGGACTTTGCGCAGGAGCGATTCCCATTCTATGGTTGGCTCGGTGGACATGGTGCGGTGCCGTTTGGCACGTTGGCTGCCGGCGCGGGTCAAAGGTCGGTATCCTCCGTTCGGCCTTCTGCCCCGGAATCGCGCGGTGCCTCGGTGCGAAAGAGTTCGTGCAGAAGAACTGTCGCGTAACAGCCGGGCGGCAGCATGAACTGTAATTCAAGATAGGGGCCGCGCTGGTCGGCGCCAAGCGAGAGTTGGGCTTGTTCGGGGCGGAAACGGAGGGGTCGGCGGGCGCCGCGGGCGCGGACGCGGCCATGGCGGAAGCTGTCGAGTGTGAGGTTCTCTGTGTTGAGGATTTCCTGTTCGATTTGTGCTGGCTGGCCGGTGGGCTCGGTCATGCGGGAGCCGAAAAGGGGGCCGGAAGGGCTGATTTCGAAGCTTTCAGCGCGCGGCTGCTCGCGGGCTGCGTCTTCCACGTGAAACACGGCTCCGGAGCGGTGGAGCCAGGCGAGGTCGCCGTCGAGGAGGCGATGGAGGCCGGTTTTGAGGCGGTGGATAACGACTTGATTAAACAGGTAGGACTGATAGGCGGAGACGAAGAAAGTGCGCGTGCTCTTATCGATGCTGGCAAGGGCGCGTTTCCTGTTACCGCCGGTCTTGAGGAGCGTTTTGAGCAGGCGGCGTTCGGTGTGGAACATGCCGGGCCACGCGCGGTGGGCCTGTTCGAAGCGGCCGGCATCGAAGTGTTTGCGGGCCGTGCGGATAGCACCGTGATCGGTGTCGATGGGCTGGCCGAGGATGAGCGTGAGGACCTGCTCGGCTTCCTCGAGAAGGAGGGCGCGGCCGATGGCCCAGGTGTCGCCGCGGTAGCCGAAGCGTTGTGGGCCGAAGTAGTTGGGGATGCCGAGGGTGGTCAGGCGGCTGAGGCCGTCCTGGAGTTCGGCGAGGCGATCGGGTTCGGACTGGCGGACTTTGATGGTGAAGTGGTTGCCTTTGAGGTGGCCGAGGCGGATTTTGTTGCGGTGGTGTGAGGTTTCGAGGATACGGAGGCGGGGGATGTCGAGGCTTTTGAGCCGGTCCGCGGGGACGTGTTCGATGGACATCCATTGGCGCGTCACGGCCTTGGAATCTTTCAGGCCGGCGAAGCCGATCTCGTGGCGCTTGATGTTGAGGGCGCGGGCGAGGTCGTTGACGGCTTGTTGGGTGCTGAGGCCGGCTTTTTCGAGGAGGAAGTAGGTGTGCGTGCCGACGCCGTCGGCGGGGTAGAGGGGGACTTCTTCGACGACGAAGTCGTCGTAGTCGGATTTGATGAGGCCGGGAGCGGGTTCGAGGTCGGTGAGGATGCGGGGGAGATCCATCAGGGGGTCTTGCTTTCTGTTTGGGAAGGGGGTGGGCAGGCGGGTGGCATCTGGCCGGTGCGCCAGGCTTCGGCGGTGTGGAAGTAGGTGAGAGTGTCGCGGTACGCGCCGCGTTTCCAGTGGCGTTGTGGGATGCCGCCGGCGTGGCGGTAGTTGTTTTTCTGGAGAGCGGCGATGGATCCGAAGTTATCGGACATTGCTTCACTGATGATCAGGCGGAGGCCGGCGACCTCGAAGGCGTAGCGGGTGGCGATGGCGATGGCGTCTGTTCCGAAACCTCTGCCCCAAAGGGGCTTACGGCCGATGAACAGCCCGAGGGTTGCGGAACCGTGGCGGTAGTCGACTTGATGGAAGCCGATGGTGCCGATGTGCTCGGGTGGTTCGGAGAGGGTTTCGATGGCGAAGACGATGTCGGTTGTGGTGTCGCGGGCGATGCGGTTGAAGAATTCCTCCTCGGCGAGGCGGGTGAGCGGGAAGTCGCCGATGAGGAGCCGCCAGGTGATATCGGGGTCGTTGAGCCAGCGGACGACGTTGTTGAAGTGCTGGTCCATTTCGAGGGGGACGAGGCGGGTTTTCTGGCCGTTCCAGCCGAAGGGCATGGGTTAATCTCCTGCAACCGTTTCCGCGATTTGGATGGCGTTGAGGGCGGCGCCTTTGCGGAGTTGATCGCCGGCGCAGATGAGGGCGAGGCCGGTGGCGTCGGAGAGGCTGGGGTCGGGGCGGATGCGGCCGACGAGGATGTCGTCTTGGTCAGATGCGGCGAGGGGGGTGGGGAAGTTGCCTGTATCCCGGTCGTCGATGACGCGGATGCCGGGCATGGCGGCGAGGGCTTCGCGGGCCTGGAACGGTGTGACAGATTCTGCGAGTTCGATGAGGATGGACTCGGTATGGGCGCGGCGGACGGGGACGCGGAGGCAGGTGGCGGAGACTCGTAAGTCTTTTAGGTTCATTATCTTGCGTGATTCTTCGGCGATCTTCCGTTCTTCGACGTTTTGACCGTCGGGGCCGATGGGGCTGTTGTGGCTGAAGACGTTGAAGGCGCAGGGAACGGAGAAGGCCGCGGGTTGGGGTGGCTCGCCGGCGAGGACCTGGCGGGTTTGGGATTCGAGTTCGGCGAGGGCGCGGGCGCCGGCGCCGCTGGCGGCCTGATAGGTGCTGACGATGACGCGGCGGAGGTAGCCGAGGCGGTGGAGGGGCCAGAGCGCCATGACGAGGATGGTGGCGGAGCAGTTGGGGTTGGCGATGATGCCTTGGTGGGTCTGGGCGGCGTCGGCGTTTATTTCGGGCACCACAAGGGGAACTTCCGGGTTCATGCGGAAGGCGGAGGAGTTGTCGATGACCAAGGCGCCGGCCTGCGTTGCGAGGGGGGCGAATTCGCGGCTGACGGTAGCGCCGGCGGAGAAGAAGGCGATGTCGATGTCGGCGAAGGAATCGGGTGTGAGTTGTTCAACGCGCTGCGGCCCGGTGAGGGCTTCGATTTCGCGGCCAGCGGAACGCTCGGAGGCGAGCAGGCGGAGCGAGGCGACCGGGAAGGAACGCGCGCGCAGGATGCGGCAGAGTTCCTGGCCGACGATGCCGGTGGCTCCGACGATGGCAACGTGTTTCTTTGGGGTGGGCACGACGAGACTCCCTGCAATTTCGGTCGAACATGATAACATCGTCAGGCGGTTTGTCGCGGTATGTTGTTGGAATGGCGGTTGTTGGGCCGGCTTGTCGCCTGGTGTGCAGGAGAGATTGATGGGACCGTGGGCGTATTATTCGCCGTTGCTGGCGGGGATTGCGGGTACGTGGGCTTTGAATGACACGGTACGGGAGCAGTTGCCGGTGATGGGTCCGGCGTCGACGTGGCTGCTGGTGGCGGGGGTTTCGCTGCTGGTTGGGTTGCAGGCGCAGGTGTTGATGTTTGCGGCGCAGGGGGCCTTTGCGCAGGTGTTACCGGTGCCGATCGGGAAGTCGATGCGTGGTGGGGTGGCGCAGATGGCGGGATGGTTTTTGTTGGGGTGGGTGGTGGTGAGTTCGGTGACGGTGGTGATTGGACTGGAGTCGGTGGGGCGGGCGGTGGTGCCGGGGGTGATTGGTATGGGCATGTTGCTGGTGGCGGTGGGGACGTATATCTGGGGTTTGCCGACGGCGCAGGCGGATTTTGGGCGGGAGAAGCTGATCGGGGGCGGCACGAGGTGACATGCTCGAGCTGGCGGTAGCGAATTTGCTGCATCACAAGTTGCGATCGGTGTTGAGTGCGCTGGCGGTGGGCATAGGGATCATGTTGATGCTGGTGTCGAAGGGGTTGGCGAGTGGGTCGATCAACGAGGTGAATGAGCGGATTCAGTCGGTGGATGCTGAGCTGATCATTTTGCCGTCGCAGGACAATATCATCTTCACAAATGGCGCGCCGTTTCGGGGGATACATGAGCGCTTCTTGCGGCGGCAGACGGATGAGGAGGGGCCGCTGGCGGATGTTGTGATCCCGGTGTTTTTCGGGCAGGTGAAGATGGGGGGGCAGCAGCAGCGGTTGTTTGGGGTGGATCCGGGGCAGATGGCGCGGTTTCTGGGGCCGCGGCGGCTGGTGGCCGGGAAGTTGTTTGATACGGGGCGGGATTTTGCGCGGAGCGTTGCAGCGGGGGAAGCGCCTGATGCGAATCCGGCGGACCCGGTGTATCAGCGGTTTCTGGAGCGCGGGTTGGAGTTGGTGATTGATGAGCGGTTGCAGGGAGTGGGGGGGTATGCGGTCGGGGATGAAGTGCGGATCATGGGGAAGGACTTCCGGATTGTGGGGGTGATTGAGGCGGGGGTGGCGGGGCGCGTGTTTGCGCCGCTACAGACGTTGCGGGAGATTGTGGTGGCGGGGGAGCAGAATGCGAGCATGTATTTTGTGAAGCTGCGTGATGGGGCGGACGCGACGGCCATTGCGGATCGGATGCAGGCAGCGCTGGGGCCGGATGCGCGGGTGGAGTTGAAGGCGGATTATGGCCGGTTGCTGCGGGACAGCTTTGCATCGGTCGATTTGTATATGACGGCGTCGAGTGGGGTGGCGCTCGCGGCGTGCTTTTTGTTCATCTTGCTGACGATGTACACGATGGTGATTGAGCGGACGCGGGAGATTGGGATTCTGAAGTCGCTGGGGGTGTCGCGCTATGGGCTGGTGCAGTTGGCGGTGGCGGAGGCGTTGTTGATTTCGCTGGGTGGAGTGGCGTTTGGGATTCTGCTGGCGTTCGGGATTCGCGGGTTGATCGGGGTGTGGGCGCCGCTGCTGACGGTGGAGTTGGCGCCAATGCGGCTATTGGCAGCGGTAGCGGTGGGGGTGGTCGGCGGTACGCTGAGTGCTTTGTATCCGGGCTATCGGGCGGCACGGCTGGACCCGGCACGGGCGTTGACGAATGAATGACGACTTGATGATTGAAGTTTGCGATCTGCACCATGCGTACAGGCATGGTGGCGTGGTGGAGCCGGTGTTGCATGGGTTGGAGTTGGGGGTGCGGCGGGGTGAGTTTGTGGTGGTGATGGGGCCGTCGGGGTGTGGGAAGACGACGCTGCTGAACATCATTGGGTTGATGATGTCGCCGACGCGGGCGGGGCTGCTGCATGTGGCGGGGCGCGATGTGCAGGTGCTGTCGGATGGCGGGCGTACGCGGCTGCGGCGGGAGGCGCTTGGGTTTGTGTTTCAGCGGTTCAATTTGTTGCCGACGGTGAGTGTGCGGCGGAATGTGGGGTTGCCATTGAAGCTGCGTGGGGTGGTGGTGGATGGGCAGGTTGATGCGCTGCTGGATCGGGTGGGGATACGGGCGTTGGGAGACAAGAAGCCGGGGCAGTTGTCGGTGGGGCAGCAGCAGCGGGTGGCGTTGGCGCGGGCGATGGTGGGGCGGCCGCGGTTGCTGTTGGCGGATGAGCCGACGGGGAATCTGGATTCGGCGAACGCGGAGGGCGTGTTGGCGCTGCTGCGTTCATTTCATCGGGAGCTGGGACAGACGATTGTGATGATCACGCATAATGAGCAGCTTGCGGTGGGGGCGGACCGTGTGTTGCGCATGCAGGATGGGCAGTTCGTTGACTGAAGTGGGTGCCACGAGGGTTGGGTACGCGGCGAGTGAAACGCCGGAGGCAGTGGCGTTGCCGACGGGGACGCGGTGGTGGTTCGCGGGGTTTGTGGCGTGGATGGGGGTGTTGGCGTTGGCGGCGGTTGTATTGCTGGAGGCGTTTGATCAGGGGAGTGGGCTGGCGCTGCGGGCGTGGATTGTCGTATTGATGTGCTTTTATCTGTCGTTATGTAACGCGTTTGTGCCGTTGCCGACGGCGTGGATTGTGCTGCTGGCGGCGTCGCCGAAGTACGCGTTGTTGCCGGATCCGGTGTTGAGTATTGTGCTGGTGGCGATCTTGGCGACGGTCAGCACGGTGATGGCGAATCTGAATGAGTATCACTTGCTGGCGTACTTGCTGCACTTCGGGTTGGGGGAGCGCGTGCGGCGGTCGCGGGTGTATGGCTGGGCGATTCGGTGGTTCAATCGGGCGCCGTTTCAGATGTTGGCGCTGATTGCGTTTGTGCCGATTCCGGTGGATGCGGTGCGTTGGCTGGCGGTGTTGCGCGGGTATTCGCGGAAGCGATTTGCGCTGGCGTATCTTGTCGGCCGTGGGCCGCGTTATGTGCTGTTCGCGGGATGTTCAGTGCTGTTATCGTTGACGGCGGTTGAGATCCTGTTGATTCAGGGCGGGCTGATTGGCGCGGCGTTGTTTGGTCGATTCGTGGTGTACCTGGTGCGCCGCAGGAGCGTGGGGGTTGGCGTGTGAACAGAGATCGAGAGAGCGAGGGAGCGAGAGATCAAGACGCGCTCGGTCGCGGCGTTGGTATCGAGGGGATGCCAATCGAAGCTGGGTCGGGGGGGGCGGCATGACGGGGTGGCTTGTCATGCTGGCGGCGGCGCCCTTGAGTGGCGTTGAGATGACGCTGTATGTCGTGTTGCTGCTGGTCCTGGTGGCGTTGTCGGGCACGTTTTCGGGTAGTGAGACGGTGTTGTTCTCCTTGACGCCGGTGCAGCTCGAACGGGCGGTAGGGAGTCCGTATTGGTATCGTCGGCTGGCGGCCCAGCTCATGCGGCGGCCGAAGCAGACATTGATGGACGTGCTGTTGGCGAACACGGCGGTCAACGTGCTGTTGTTTGCGGTGTCGTATGTGTTTTTTTATCGGTTGGCGGCGCAGAGCGAGGCGGCGTGGCTGACGCCGGTATCGGCGATCGCGAGCATTTTACTGGTGGTCGTGTTTGGGGAGGTGGTGCCGAAGGTTTTGGGGGTGAGTCTGGCGGAGACACTGGCACCTTTTTCGGCGGTCGTTGTGCGGACCGTGGGCGCGGTGGCGCAGCCGGTGGGACGAGTGATTGATGTTGGGTTGGCCGAGCCGGTGTCGCGGCTGTTGTTGGGACAATCGGCCAAGGCGGAACTTGAAGAGCTGTCGACGGTCGAGCTCAAGACGCTGCTCGAGATGAGTCGGCGGCGGGGGACGATCAACTCGCTCGAGGACACGTTTCTGCGGTCGGTGATCGATTTGGGGCACATGCGGGTGCGTGATGTGATGGTGCCGCGGGTGGAACTGACGGCGTATGACGTCGATGCGTCGGCGGCGGGATTGCGGGATTTGATGCGTGGTACGCGGCATAAGAAGGTGCCGGTATACGAGAGGTCGAAGGACAACATCATCGGGATGGTGTATGCGAAGGTGTTGTTCTTCAATCCTGACAGGCCGCTGCGGGAGTTGGTGTCGCCGGTGCGGTTTGTGCCGGAGGTGGCGACGTGTGAGCAGCTTCTGCGGCATTTTCGCAGCACAAAGTCGCAGATTGCGATTGTGGTGGATGAGTATGGCGGTGTCGCGGGGTTGGTAACGCTGCATGACGTGCTGGAGGAGATCGTAGGGGAGTTGCATGACCCGGAGGATGTCGTCGAGGAGCCGGAGATTCGGGCGATGGCGGACGGGGAGTATGACATCAGCGGGAGTTTGAGTCTGCATTATTGGGTGGAGACATTTCAGTTGCCACCGCGGGTGGAGCGGGTTGCGACGGTGGGGGGATTGGTGATGGCGCAATTGGGGCGGCCGGCGCGCGTTGGCGATCGCGTGCGGTTGGGGAATGTGGAGTTGGAGGTGATGAAGACGAAGCGACGGCGGATTGATCGGTTGCGGCTGCGGTTGTTGGAGAAGCGGCGGAAGAAGAAGAAGTGAGATGGTGACGACGCTGTTGTTGTTGGCGGGGGTGATTGGGGCGCTGGTGCTGAGCGCGTTTTCTTCGGGCTCGGAGACGGGTGTGTATTGTCTCGATCGCGTGCGGCTGCGGGTGGCGAGTGAGCGGAAGGATGCGGCGGCGATGCGGCTGGAGCGGATCATGCGCCGGCCGGAAGACCTGGTGATCACGACGCTGCTGGGCACGAATGTGGCGGACTATCTGGCGACGGCGTGTGTGACGGCGCTGCTGCTGCATGCGGCGGTGACCGGCGGGTTGGCGGAGGTGTATGCGACGGCGATTGTGACGCCGCTGATTCTGGTGTTTGGCGGGATCGTGCCGAAGGACTGGTATCGGCGGGAGAGTAATCGGCTGATGATGCGGCTGAGCTGGCCGCTGACGGTGTTGTTTCAGTTGGCGCGGGCGACGGGGCTGGTATGGGCGCTGCGGGGACTTACGCACAACTTGATTCGGTGGATTGATCCGTCGCGTGGTGAATTGGAGCGTGATGTACTGCCGCGGGCGCGGACGGTGCGGCTGCTGCGTGAAGGTGCGGCGCGGGGTGGGCTGACAAATTTGCAGCGGGATGTGATTGAGCGGGTGTTGAAGTTATCGGGTGTACGAGCGTGCGATGTGATGGTGCCACGGGGGCGATCGGCGTCGGTGCCGACGACGATTTCGCGGGAGGAGTTTCTGCGGATCGCGAAGATGGCTCATTTTTCGCGGTTGCCGGTGTATGAAGGGGATCCGCGGCAGGTGGTGGGGATTGTGAATGTGTATGACGTGATTACGGATGCGGAGGAGCGACCGGTAACGGCGCACATGCGGGATGCGCTGAAGGTGCGGGAGGATGTTTCGGTGGCGGCGATCCTGTTTCGGTTGCAGCGGGCGCGCGAGACGATGGCGATTGTGGAGGATCCGGTGGGGCACTGTGTGGGGCTTTTGACGCAGAAGGATCTGGTGGAGGAGATCGTGGGGGATCTGGAAGCGTGGTAGGCCGTGTGGCGGGGGACACTTGGGAAAACGTAGGATGTTGTCCGACTGCGTCGCGGTAGCGCTACCGCGGGCAGGCTTGGCCGGGTATGGCTACCCGGTCGCCGTGGCGGCTTGCAGGCGGGTCGTTGCGGAGCGTTCCTGGGCCGGCGTCCGTGTTTGGGCGTTGGGCTGAGTCGAGAGACCGGGATGGGCTGCTATGGCAGGTTTCGCGCGGTCTAACCGGAGCGTGATGGGACCGGATTCACTTCGCAGCCAGCATCCGAGATGACAAGTTGAGTTGTTCTTAGACGGCAGTGCTGCGGCGTGCGGTGCGCCCATTGGGAGCCAGGGTGCACGCACGCGGCACGCTGTCGGCCGGATGTGTTGCGCTGGCGCTGGGTACGGGGTTGGGCCAGCGCGGCGGATGAGATGGTGACGTGCCGGCGAACTCGTGTGCTGGTGGCGTGGGCACGTCCGGTGTCGGGATGGCCGCTCCCGCAGGAAGAAGCGCGGGGTGGGAAGCGCTCCGGAGGAGGGAGCAGTGGCGGACCCGGCCGGGCGTGCCCGACGCTGATTGGGGAAGAGATCGAGAGAGCGAGAGATCAAGAGATCGAGAAGGAGGGTAGCAGGGGGCGGGATATCATCCGGTGGATTGTGCGGCTGTGCCTGATGTGGTGATCCGCCGCGGTGGGGGGCTTCCGGGAGTTCGCGGAGGGTTTTGTTTTTGGGGCGGGGGGGTATGATGACTGAGACATGGCTGTTGCGGGGCGTAGCTCAGCCTGGCTAGAGCGCTGGCTTTGGGTGCCAGAGGTCGCAAGTTCAAATCTTGTCGCCCCGATACGGTTTGCCCGCGACCGCCTGCTTGGGCGGTCGTTTGGTTTCCAGAGCGGGCCGGCGGCGGGGTTCAGGCGCATTTCTCCACGCTTGTCGGACGGCCAGATGGTGATGCGCTCGACGTACGTCGCGATGACGTCGCGCGTGCGGTCGTTGCGGGCGCCGGCCATCGCCTGCTGTAGCCCGGCCAACCGGTCCCGAGCCCAATTCTTCAGGCCGGCGACGTCGAAAGTCGCGGCGGGCCGCTCGGCGCTGCGGAGCTCGGCTTCGAGGGCTTCCTTCCGCTTGCGGAGTTGCGTCAGGCGGTCGTTGAGCATTGCCAGATTGGCGGGGTCGATGCTCGCAGTGATCGCCGTCACCGTCTCGTTGATCTGCTCCAGCTCGCGCGCGAGGTGCTCGGTGTCGACGGCGCCAACGGCGTCTTGCGTGGCAAGCGCGACGAAGCGCTCGATCGCAGCGTCGACGGCTTCCTCGTCGGCCAGCACCACCCGCTGGAGCTTGTCGAGCACCCAGGCCTCCAGGTGCTCGGCCCGCAGCGTGGAGGGCGTCGGGCAGATCGTCTTGCCCCGCCCACGACGCCCGGCGCAGGCGTAGTAGCTCGTGATCACCGGCGTCCGGTCCTGGCGGCGGCCCTTGTGACGTGGATCGCCCCAGAAGCGGTGCCCGCATTCGCCGCAGTACAGCACGCCGGTCAGGAGCCAGCGACGATTGCGATGGCCGGCGCCGCCGCGCTTGCTGGCGCGCTCCTTCGCCATCACCTGCGCTTTCTCCCAGTCCTCAGCGCTGACGATCGCGGGCACGGCGTTCGGAACGACGACCCAATCTTCGTTGTCGGTCTTGATGACCTTCGCCTCGCCGAGCCGTCGCTTGCGCTGCTGTGTCCGCCCCTTCCGCACGCGGTAGAACTTCGCCTCGGTGCGGCGGTTCCAAACGAGATCGCCGCGGTAGGTGGGGTTCTCCAGGATCGCCTTGACCGTCGTGAAGCCCCAGGTCTCGCGGCACGGTCCGGGGATGCCCTTCGCGTTCAGCTCTGCTGCGATCGACGCGAAGCCGACGCCCTCGATGCACATGCGGAACATTGTCTTGACGACCTCGACGCGCTGCGGATCGGAGAGCACGAGCCGCGCGCGGCAGTCACGGCCGGGTTTTGACAGCGCCTGCCCCTTCGTGTACCGGGCCTGGAGCTTGCCGTCCTTGTCGTACACCTCGCGCACTCGCCCGGGATTGAAGCGGATGCGGAACATCAGCGCGCCGTCGGGTGCGAGGATCTCGCGATCGTAGCCATAGGGCGCAGCGCGCCCCGGGTCGGATTCCCCCAGCACGGCGCTGATCTGGCCCCGCAGCGTGTTTTGCGACAGGCTGATCGAGTACTGGCGGTTCTGGAATTGCTTGACGGTCCGCAGCACGTCGCCGTCGATGCCGTCGCGGTGCAGGTAGTCCTCGGTGACCGACAGCAGCGTCACGCCGGCGCGGCGGAGCAGATAGCGGTAGTGCTCGGTCTCGGTGACGTCGCCGCGGCTGAACCGATCGCTGTTCCAGACGATCACGGCCTGGAAGTCGCCCCGCTCGGCGTCGGCGATCATCTGCTGGAATCCTCGCCGCTTGTCGGCCGACGTGCCGCTGATGGCGTCGTCGACGTACTCGCGGACGATGTCGTAGCCGTGCTCGTCAGCGAAGCGCCGAATCTCGGTGCGCTGGTCGCCGATGCTCTGCTCCTGGCGATCGGTCGAGCGCCGCAGGTAGCCGACGGCGGGGATGGTGGCGGTTGCGAGTGGCGCTGCAACTGCGCTGGCTGTGGAGATCACGATCATCACTCCTCGTTGGCGTCGGATCCACCGACGCGCTGCTGTGAGGTTTCCAAATCGGCGTTGCTCGCCGTCGTACGTTGCGTCGTAGGCGGCCTGCAGCTTGCCGCGGTCGTTCGGGACCAGGGTGTGGCGAATGCCGTTCATCGGGATGGCTCCGTTTCGGGTGCCTCGTCAGGCCCGGGTCTCACGCGCCCGGGCGACCCGCCGCGGCGGGTTTCGGCGGCGCTAGCGGTAGTGCGGCGTGTAGACCCGGCCGCAGTTCTCGCAACGCAGGGCCGAGCTCTGGTTGGTCCAGACGAGTTTGTCCTGCCGCTGCTCCCCGCAATCCGGGCAGGCGTCTTCGGGGTCGACCAGCTCGTCCCGCGCGTGCTGCCGCAGGGCGACATCGAGCTCGTTGAGCAGCGCGTCCGCGGCTTCCGGCGTGAGGATCAGCGTCGTCGTCATCGCGTACGCGCCAGTTGTCGCGGCTGCGATGCGGATGACGTTCTGGCCGTCGCGGTTGGCGCCGGTACTGGCGTTCGCGCGCTCGTAGACCAGGCCTTCAAATTCGCGGGCGTCGGTGCTCGTCGTGTTGGTCGTCATGGTTGGTCCGGGTTAGTGGCCGAAGACGGTCTCGGCGAGGCCTGCGGCGAGCAGGTCGACGATCGTCTTGGCGCGGGGCGTGGCGGGCAGGATGTCCCAGCCGCGGTCGAAGTTGACCACGGTCACGTTGTCGGCGTTGCGGCGGATCCAGAGCTTCGAGACGCGGCTTTCGCCGAGCTCGAACACTTCGCTCTCAGCGTGCTCCGGGAAGACCAGCGCTTCGAAGCGGTGGCCGGTGATCGTGCCGATGACCCAGGAGCCGCCGCAGCTCTGGCGGGGCTTGATCTTCGTGATCTGCAGCGTGTTGAGCAGCTCGCTGGCGTTGCGTTTCGGGGTGGTGCGTTTCTTCGTCATGGGTGGGTCTCCTTAGCGGTGGGCCAAGCCGGCCTCGTACGCCTTGAGCAGGGCCTTCTTGATCTGCCAGACCGCCAGGTCGTGGAAGTCAAGGTCGTCATGGCCGCGGGCGTTGAGCGTCTCGAGGCCGAGTTCGTCGCGGGCGATCTGCTTGATCGCCGCGAGGCGGACCGTCGTCTCGAGCGCGGCCTCCTGGGTCAGGCTGCTGGGCTTGCTCTTCTTCGTCGTCATCGTCGTGGCTCCGCGTGGTACGCCCCATGCGTACAGACACATGGAGCCATGGGTTTGGCCCGGAATCCACTCGGATTCCGAGAATTCCGAGACAGTCTTGCACTTCTCGGCGCAGGGTCCGAGTCGGCGGCGCGGGCGGCGCTGAGAGCGCTCTCGCTGGCGGCGGGACGTACCCAGGCCGCCGCCTCGGCCGTGCGACGCGCCACGGCGGCCCCGGGGCGGCCAGGGGCGTACCCGGGTGCGGCGGCGGCGTGGGAGATCGGCGGTCCTCGGCCAGCCGCGCCGGGACACAGAATCGGAAGCAACGCTATAAGGTTCGATCGCGCTGATATGAGAAACCGCTGCGGCGCTTGCGGTGCGACTCCGTGTGATCCGCATGCAGTAGCCGGGCTGTGACTGGAATTGGCGTCACACGCTCCGGGAAAACGCCGTGGGCACCTCTTCAGGATGCCCCGGTCGTCCGCAGCGAGGTCACCAAATCACAACCACGTGTTGTATGACAACTCGCTAAGCAGGCCGCTTAAAAACCCGTGAGGGCCGGATGAAAACCCACTCGAAGCCCGTGTTCGACCATCGGCACCCCACCTTTCGAAGGGGAAACATGCACATCGAGAGGGTTTCTTCGTGCGACCGAGACGCACTTTAGCGGCCTGTTGGGTGGTCTGTGCCTCGCGACGGTTGTGAGGGCCTCAATCTGGAGACTCGGCGTCGGCTTCCCGATTTCTCAGCGTTGCCATGTAGTCGCCGAACGTCCCACCGAAATCACCGCTAACGGACCAGCGTTGCATCACGACGTCCGAGGTCGAGCGCCGTCGACGAGCAGCACGAGGCGCGCTTCCCCCAGTGGGCACCCCTACTCACTTGGACTTCTTATCGCGGAACACGGGTGAGTCGGCGAGGGTGAAGAGCACGACCTCTTCGCCGGTCTGGGTGCTGATGTCGTGGTGCAGGCTGACGACCTTTGCGCCGGCGACCTCCTTGACCATCGTCTCCAGCACCGGCCGGGCGGTTTCGATCAGTTGCGTTCTGACCTGCTTGAGCAGTTCACGGCCCTTCTCTGCCGGAAGTGATCCAACCAATTGCTGCTCGGCGGCGGTCAGGACGCCCTGAAGCCGGACCACGAGTAAATCGCCGATCAGGTGGGTATGAATGTCCTTCGGGCCGCGGCCCATGTATTCCTGCTCAAAGCGCCGGACGCCCTCACAAATCGCTGCCTCGATTTCGCCCTGGGTCTTCATCGTCGCATCAATCTGCTCAAAAAACGCCGCCCAAAGGTCCCTGTGGAACGCCGTGCGCTCGTGCGCCACGGATTCGCTGGCCGGCCTGCGGCCGTGGCCCAGCCGCGGAAACCCGCTTGCTATCCATGGCCCGGGTGGTATGATAACTCTCGCTGGAGCCAGCGCGAAGCCCGCGTCTGGTTCTGATCGCGGTCTAACGCGAATACGTCGGATGACGATTTGAAGGGCAGCCCGGCCCGGCCGGGACGCCCGTTAACGAGTAAGCCGATGTGGTCGAGTACCTCTGTGTGCTCGGCCACATCGGCTTTTTTGTGCCACCAATAACAAGGACGGCAGCGGCCGGCGAGGATGGATTCCATTGAACCAGCCCAAGTCGAACAAGGCGGAGCAGATTGCTGCGGCGGCCAAGTCGTTCGAACAGGAGCGGACCGGGCATCGCCCCCACTCGGTGACCGTGGTTCTGAGCGACGATGCCCTGGTCATCACGCTGCACGGCGCGTTGTCTAGAGCCGAGAAGGCCTTGGCCATGCACCCGAATGGGGCGGCTCAGGTGCAGGAGTTTCACCAGCAGCTTTTCGCCAGCGCCGCAGGCCCCCTCCGCACGGAGCTCGAACGCATCACCGGCGTGAAGGTGCGCGAGGCGACAGCAGAGATCGAGCCGAGCACCGGGACCGTAGTCAGGGCCTTTGCGAGCGGCACCGTGGTGCAGGTGTTCCTGCTCGCGGGCAATGTCGAGACGGACGTGTGGAGCAATGACAGACCTGCCGGTTAGGGACAGGCCAGGACATGAAGTTGTCCGGAGGGATGGGAAGCGAGGGGGCGCGGCCCGTGTGGGCAGCGCCTGTACGGGGCGCCCCGCCGTGCCGTTGTTGACGCCGTGGGTCGAAAGGACGGTGACAGATGTTGTCTGTGACGAAGCCCGCGCTCGAACGGTTGTCCCGCAAACTGACTCGCCGGGGCGTTGCGGAAGGGATGGCATTGAGGTTTGCGCGACAGGACGGGCGCTGGACACTGTTGCTCGACCGCCAGTCCGCCGGCGACACCGCATTTAGCCACGATGGCAGGACGGTTCTGCTGTTGGATAAGACCGTGTCCGAGGCGATGGCGGACATGACGCTGGATGCCAGGAAGACCGGCGGCCGTTCGCGCCTCAAGCTGCACCGGAGCGAGCATCACGAGGTCGAGTAATGGAACTACCGCGACGAGGCCGCAACGATGTTTACCTGCCGGACGGTGAATTCCGGCGGCGTGTCCGCGCGCTACAGCAACTGAAGCATGCGCACGATTTTCGGATCGGCCTGGTTTATGCGTTCGATTTCCGCACGCGCATGCTGCCGTTCTGGTACGCTGACAAGCGCATGGCGCCGTGCTCGGTTCGTCTGCTGGCGGATGTGTTGCACGAGGCCGGCTTCACCAATCTCCGCATCGTCTTGCAGCAGTGGTCACCGAGGGTCCTGCCCAGCCGGATGCGACTGAACGGCAAGCCGCTCGACATTCTGCTGGTCTCCTCCATGCAGGTGCATGCGAAGCCTGCGTACGAATTGGTGCGCGACGCGCATCAAATGGGCGATGGCCGTCCGTTGATCCTGGCCGGCGGCCCCAAGGCCATTTATGAGCCGACCGACTTCTTCGAGATCGGTCCAAGGCCGGGGGTCGGCGCCGATTGCGTTGTCACCGGCGAGGCGTTCGTACTCCTGGACCTGCTGCACACCATCCTTGCTGACGAGCATCCTCGGCGGACCGCACGCGACGCATTCGAGCAGGCCCGGTTGACGGGCAGGCTCAGTAGCGTTGCGGGGCTGGTCTACTTATCGCCGGAGGCGCCTACCTGCAAACCGATCGCCGTCAACACCGGTGTTCAGCGGCTGCTGCGCGATCTCGATGAATACCCGTTACCCGACGCCGGCTATCGCATGCTCGAGCCGCCACACCGCCGACGGACGTTGGCCACGCAGCCGTGCGCGCCGCTACGCGTCGGGAGACTCTCGCCCATTGCTTCGGTGATCGCGACGCAGGGCTGCCGCTTCAACTGCCCGTACTGTCCGATTCCCGCGGTCAATCAGCGAACCTGGCGGCACAAGAGTCCGCAGCGCCTCGCAGCTGAGATCAAACATATCTACGAGAACTTCGGCATACGCGCGTTTTTCGGGACCGATGACAACTTCTTCAACAACCGCGACTCGGTTGAGTCGTTGATGAGCGAGCTTGGCCGGACCACCACGGGCGGCGTTCCGCTCGGCAAGCGGATCAAGTTCTACACGGAGGGCACACAGGCGGATGTCTTCAAGAACCGGGATCTGCTGCCCATGTGTCGCAACGCCGGCCTGCGCGGCATCTGGTTCGGGATCGAGGACCTCACCGGCAAACTCGTCAAGAAAGGCCAGAGCGCCGACCGCACGGAGCAGCTCTTCGCGCTAATGCTTCGGCTCGGCATTCAACCGCACGTCATGATGATCCACAGCGACTCCCAGCCGTTGCGCTCACCGCCGGGTGACCTCTCCGGTCTCTTAAACCAAGCGCGTTACGTGTTCGATCAGGGCGCGGTCAGTTACCAGTGCACCTACCTGGGACCGGCGATCGGCACGCGCAACCTGGAGCCGGCGCTGACGTCCGGTGGCGTCTATCGGCAAGTGGGCGGGATGCCCGTGCCAAACGCCTTCCAAGATGGCAACCACGTCGTCGCATCCCACCACCCGCGGCCCTGGCAGCAGCAGTTGAACCTGCTGCGCGCCTACGCCAGCTTCTACAACCCAGTCAACACCGTCCGTACCCTGCTGGGCATTCGCAAGGACTCGGTCTCTCCGAAGCGGTTGATGCACCAGTTCATCGGGCAGATTGGGCTGTTGCTGACGATTCCTCCGATGCTCGTCTGGGCTTGGCGGCTCAGGCGTGGGCCGATCAAACCGTACAGTGGCCTCGCAATCGCCCGCATCCCCATGCTCGATGCTGCCAGCGGCAATGAGATCAACTGGGCAATCGAGCACGTGCCGATGCGGAACGCACTTCGCGATCAGGCTACGAATGCCGAGCACCAGTCCGCTGTACCTGGCGGAGTCTTGGCGGCGCGCGACCAAGACGCTGTTGATTACGGACCAGTGTGGGACACATCCAGCCCCGCGCTCGTTCATGAGTGTCCGCACTCTGATCCCCGCTGCTCACTCACGCGCACTGCGGGCCAGGAGGCGCGCAGGTGAGCAGATGGATGACGGTGAACCCCCGCAGCCGGGAAGGTACCAAGCGTCCCTCAAGGAATGGGCGCGCAAACAGCACGCCACAAACGGCAAGACAGATAGCGCGGCTCGCTGTCGACGCACACGCGTCGCCTGTCGTAACAAGCATGACGGCCCCGAGATTCGAGCACGCACTGTGCGTGTATCCGTACCGACGGGAACTCAACGAGGCCGGCTTCTTCCCGCCTTTGGGACTGGAGTTCGTCGCAGCCGTGGTTCACCGGCACGCCCGGTCCCTGGACCTGGTTGACCTGCGCATGGTGCCGGGTCGAACGCTGAGTTTCTTTCAACCGCAGACGGACCTGGTGTGCTTCTCGATCAACTGGGATCGAGACCGCGAGTTCCTGGAGGCGGAGATCCGCTCGGTACCGCCCGGGATACTCACGGTGATCGGCGGCCGGCATGCGACGGAGAATCCCGAGCGGTGGCTGGCCGAGTTCCCGAATGTTGATGCTGTGATCCGCGGCGACGGCGAGGAAGCGATGGACGAGCTCTGTCGTGGCATCCCGCTGGGCCAGATCGCGGGGCTAAGCTATCGTCGCGACGGCCATCTTCACCACAACCCGAACCGGAGTCTGGGAGAGGTGCGCAATGATCTCTACCCCGACCGGCGTATTCGTCGCCAGAAGTACACGGTTACCATCAAGGGGGCCCGCGCCGGGATTGACGTCGATTCGATTTCCACGTCACGCGGCTGTCCAAACAACTGCACCTTCTGCTCGTTCAATCGTAATCCGTGGGGCGAGATGCGTCGTTGGACGGCGCGGTCGCCTGAGTCCGTGGTGGATGAGCTGGGGGAGATGCAGGCGCGGCTGGTCGGCTTCGTGGATGATCTGTTCACGCACGACATGGACCGCGTCGAACGCATCTGTGACCTGATCATCGCGCGCCGGATTCGCAAGCGCTACTTTGTCAACGCCCGCCTCGAGATCGCCAAGCGACCCGACGTCCTGCGCAAGATGGAGCGAGCCGGCTTTTCCATGCTGATGCTGGGTGTCGAGTCCGCTCACGACAAAACGCTGCGGTCCATGCGCAAGGGCTTCGACGTCGCGCGGATCCACAAGTACTTCGAAATCCTGCGTCAAAGTCGCATGTTCCTTCACGGGTATGTCATCCTCGGATGCATCGGCGAGAGTGTCGACGAAATGCTCCAGATCGCTCCCTTTGCGCACAAGCTGGGCTTGGACACGATCGCCCTCTCTGTGCTGCGCTCCAGCCCGCACTCGGGGCTGGACGAGCTGGTCGCCAATAGCCCCGGCTACCGCGTGGCTCCCAGCGGAAAGATCTACTCCGACGAGTGCTCGGTTGCACAACTGAGCGAGCTGCGCAAGCGCATCTACCGCCAGTTCTACAGCCCGGGCCAGATCGCCCGTGTAGCCATCAAGGGGATTCGGAACGACGCGTTGAGCTTCCTCCCCGGCTTTCTGCCACGTCTTCCGCAGGTCACTGTGGCCGCGCTTAGCCATGCTTGGCGCAAGGCTCGGCATCGGGCCCGGAAGCGCCGCTGGCGGGAGGCCTTAGCGCCGTTGCAGTCTCACGCTGGCAACGGTGCAGTCGAACGTAGCCCGGCTGCCCCGCCACTGCCACTGATGGCGTCGAAGGAAGGCAACTGATGGATAACCCGGAACCCACGGCATACGACCGCGCTGATTCTGAAGAGATCGCCACGCAGATTCAGATCGAACTGCGGCTATTGCTGAGTATTGAGCGGTCGTTGCGAGCCACGCTGCAATGGATGACACGTGAACGCGGAAACACCCGCAAACTCTCGACTCTTCGCTCTGTAGCCCGTTCGTTCGAGCGGCAGCTAAGCCGCACACGGGTGCTCGCCGACCAGCCGGGCTACCTGCATCTGATCACCGCCGCGACGCCGGACCTGACGAGTGAAGTTCAGGAGTTGCGAAGGGCCCGCGAAACGCTGCAAGCCGGCTTTGAGGGCATCGTTCTCCGGCTGGAGTACGTCTCGCCGGATAACGCCGATGCGCTCCAGCGAGTCTGTGCCGAGCTTGAGCGCTATCTTGACGAATTGAACACCCATGGCCGCAAGGAACTGAAGCTGCTGCGACGCTCACGCAGTCGGGAGACGGAAGCACCCGGATGAACGCCTCTACATGGGAACCATCGATCTTCCAAGCTGCCGATACAGGAGTCCACGCGGCCCAAGCTCGATTCGCTCGCTGCACGCGCATAACGAAAGGACTACGGCCATTCGCGTATACCTGATTAACCCCCGCAATCCGCTTGTGGGCCTGACTGACCTCAAACGTAGCCGCTGGAATCGCTACCGCGTTTGGAAACCATTGGGTCTGCTGACTCTCGCGGCGCTGACGCCTGCGGAATGGCAGATCACGATCTTTGACGAGAACATCCGCAAGCCGGAGTACGAGCAGCTGCCGCGCCCCGACCTCGTCGGCGTGACCGCATTCACGTCGCAGGCCAACCGCGCGTACGAGCTTGCCGCCGAGTATCGCGAGCGGGGCGTTCCCGTAGTCATGGGTGGCATTCACGCCACGATGTGCCCGGACGAGGCCGCGGCCCGCGTTGACTCGATTGTGACGGGCGAGGCTGAGCAGGTTTGGGGACGAGTCCTCGACGATGCCAGGCGTGGCGCCTTGCAGCCCGTTTATGAGGGCACGCACGCGACAATGGACGCGATGCCGCCCGCCCGCCACGATCTGCTCGCCGGCGACTACGCATTTGGCTCCATCCAAACCACCCGCGGTTGCCCACTCAATTGCAGTTTCTGCAGCGTGACGTCCTTTAACGGATTCCGCTATCGCCAGCGGCCCATCGCGGATGTCGTTCGCGAGTTCGGCCTGATTCGTGAGAAGCTTGTGCTGGTCGTCGACGACAACCTGATCGGCACGAGCCAAGCGCACATCGCCCGCACCAAGGAGCTCTTCCGTGCCATGATCCAGGCCAAGCTGAACAAACGCTGGATTGCTCAGGTCACGATTAACATGGCCGACGACGATGAGCTGCTGGCGCTCGCCGCCCGGGCGGGCTGCGCCGGCGTGTTCATCGGCTTCGAGTCGCCGACCGTCGCGGGTCTCAAGGAAGTCGGCAAGAAGTTCAATCTGCTAAACGGCCGCGACATGGCGGCGTCCGTGCGTCACATCCAATGCCACAAGATCCTGGTCGTCGGTTCGTTCATCATGGGGCTGGATACCGATGAGCCGGGCATCGGCGATCGAATCGCCGCTACGGCGACACACTACGGCGTGGACATTCTGAACACGCTCTTTCTGACGCCGCTGCCCGGCACGCGGTTGTGGGACGACCTGGAATCGCAGGGTCGCATCGCTGCCGACGGGTTTCCGGAAGATTGGCGGTATTACACGCTCACGTTCCCCGTCGCCCGCTATCAGCGGTTCACACGTAACGACCTATCCCGCGAGATGGAAACGTGTGACGGGACATTCTATTCCTTGCGGAATATCCTTCGCCGCATCTGGGACAGCCTCTGGCACCGTCGGCGGCCGCTGATTGCGCTCGTGGCCAACCTGTCTTACCGCAAGAACCTCCGCCAGAGTCAGCGGAGCTGTCGTGACTTCCTGGCGACGCTGCGTCGTTCCAACGCCACGGCCCATGAGCCCGCAAAGCCAGGTCTCCCGTTGTCACCCATACCGGCAGCATTCCGCGCCGCCCCCCGTTGACGCCTGCGGGCACAGCAACTCGCCTGTTATTGTCTTCGCTTGTGCTCGGCAGATGATCCACCTGCCTACGGCACAGGCTGCAGGTGGTTTTCGTCGGTAGCAAGCGAGGGAGTGACCCCGCGCCGCGCCGCTTGCGCCGGAGCCGTTGGCGTACGCTTCCCGTCTTCGGCTGCGCGTGCTCGCGTCGTCTCGGGCAGCGGCATAACGCCCGCCAGTTCTCCGATTACGTTGACGAGTTCAGAGCCTGACGGAATGACGATTTTGGCGTTATGGCTCATCGCCTGTTCGAGCGCCTCCAGCTTTCTTAGAAGCTGTGCGTTTCCGACGAAGTACATGTCAGCCGCCTCGTTAACGAACCTGATCGCCTGGGCTTCACCCTCAGCCGCGAGGATCTTCGCCTGCTTGATGCCCTCAGCCCGCTTGATTTCCGCCCGCTTCTCTCCGTCGGCCTGCCGTTCGACCGCGTTGGCAAAATCCAGGGCGGCCACCTTCTCGTTCTCCGCTTTGACGACCTTGTTCATCGTCTCCTGGACGTCCTTCGGCGGGTCGATCTCCTTCAACTCGGTCCTGACAATCGCCATACCCCAGTTCATGGTCTCCTTGCTCAGCGTCTTCAGAAGCGCGCCGTTGATGCTGTCTCGCTCGCTGTTGGCAGACTTCAGCGTGAGCGTGCCGATGATATTGCGGAGCGTCGTGCGCGCGAGGCTCACAATTTGAAGTTGATAGTTGTTGACGTTATACTGAGAGCTCTTGACACTCAGTTCGTCGTCCTTCACTCTGAAGTACACCTGCGCATCCACGCGCGCGTTGAGATTGTCATTGGTGATGATCTCCTGGGGCTGGGCGTCGACCATCTGCTCGGTCGTATTGACCTGGATCATTCGGTCGATAAGTGGGATGACCCAGTTGAAGCCTGGACTGGCGAAACGTTGGTACTTGCCAAGTCGTTCGACGAGTCCCTTGTGCGTGGGACGCACAATCCTGATGCCCGACAAAAAGATAACTACCGGGATCACGACGACCAAGAACAGGATGTAGGTGATTGGAGACATGGTGTTGTCCTTTCAAGTCAGTCTGGACTTCTTCCGCTTTGCAGTAGTATGGTCTTGTGAAGCCGGCGATCCTGGACGCCCTTCGATTAACGCTCATGCGTGCCCGCGAAAAGCCCCCGGACCATGGGATGTTCCGCCAACTGGCCCGCCCCAAGACGCATGAGATTGCCCTCGATTCCCAGCAGGTGTCCGTTAGGCAATCTGGCCCGGGTCCTCCGTAGCACTCCAAGCATGCGGGGTGTCGCGAGTATCACCAGGCGGTCGATCTCGTGCATGTCAACTCGCTTTTGCAGCCAACCCACGATCTGGCCCGCGAAACGTCGCTCCTTCTCCTCGACGTCATGCGTATTGCCGTCTCCCGTCTGGGGCCGTAGGTGTTCATGCTCTGGCAACACGTTCTCGAGCGCGTCATGCTCGTCAA
The DNA here is from genome assembly GCA_964468185.1 of uncultured Planctomycetales bacterium. Classification (GTDB taxonomy): domain Bacteria; phylum Planctomycetota; class Phycisphaerae; order UBA1845; family Fen-1342; genus JANQFV01. The sequence goes on from CAYXTR010000027.1 coordinate 52,157, forward strand.
CGTGTTGCGTGCCTTGCTCAGTCAGTCGACAGCACAAGAGTCGACAATGCTCTGCGTCCGCCAGCGCAAACCACGCGGGGGGTCGTCGTTCTACATTCGTCTTACCCATCGATATTCTCCTTGCCGGTCAGTTGGTTGTGCAGCAGCCCTGCTGACACACGTCCGGCCCGTCACTGTGTGCAGACCAGGAGCGCCGGCCTCAGTCTCGCCTGGGAAACGCTGCGGGCTCAGCGTGTTGACGCGTTCCATATGGCGTTCCTCTCTGATGCTCAGCGCTTCATGGCACGTTCAAGCAGGACGATCGCTTCCACCCGATTGACCGGTTCGTTGCCGCCGTGAAGCTTCCATAGCACGTGCGCTATCGCATCTACCAGGGCGTCGGTAACATCCACACCCTCCGCCGGGCCATGAAACGGGTAAATCGTGACGCGAAACGGCGCGCGCGGGGCCTCATCGTGTGGACAGTCTCGATCCCCGGCGTCCGAGGCCGAGCCGTGGCGCCGAGTCGCCTCGCGGCCGGTCCCGCGGCCCTGGCTAACGCGCCCTCGGTTCCGCTTAGTGGAACCGTCGTCAGGGGGAGACGTGCTGTTGGCATCGTTGTTCATCGGACCGACCCGGCTGTTCAGGCCTATCGCACACGTTGTGTGAGCAGCGCCGGTGGCATCGAGGCAACCCGCACATCCGAGTTGCGCATGAGCGCAGAAAGCACAAGGTGACAATATGAAGTTCCTGGACATCCTCGCGACAGTCTTGTTGGTGGTTGGCGGCTTGAACTGGGGCCTGTGGGGCCTGTTCGAATTCGACCTGGTAGCCACGGCGCTGGGCGGTAACACGGCGCTGCTGAGCAAGGCCGTCTACGGCCTGGTCGGTCTGGCGGCTGTGTATCAGGTGATCTGGCTGAAGCCGATCCAGATGCGCTGGGGCGCGAAGCCGCTGTCGACCTGATTCTCATTGCGGCGCGTGGTGCCGGCGAGCCCGCCCGACACTCAAATTGAACGGGCCGTTCGCTGTGTTCGCCTTCAGTTGGACAATTCTGGCGCGCCGCGGAGCAACCCCATGTTCATCTCGATTCACGATGTGCCGGCCTACGAGCGGCATCTGTTGTTCTGCTCCGGACTCGATCACGCGCGCCACCACCGGCGCCGTGTCCGCCACGAGCCCAACTTGCCCGTGTCCAACCACTCGTTGACGATCTGCCATGTGCAGCCGACTGCGGAGATCGCAGACCGCGGGCGGCTGGACTGAACTTCAAACCGGCGGTCTGTATGCCTCCGCTACTTTCCGAGTGGTTGGCTGCGGCACTCGCATCGGGGACGGAGGGGCGTGCCTCACACGCCGCCGCGCGTTTCCACACGTAGGGCCGGCATCAGCGTCCAACGCAGGCGCAGCCCGCCAGCTCGAGGGCGATTACCATTCGGGCGATGCACTACCACTGACGAGGGCGGCGATGGCCCAGATGCGCGCGATTCGCAGCCGCAAGAAAGCGGCGCAGACAATCGGCAAGATTACCCGGGCGATGGCGGTGGTCGCCAACGTGAAGCTCCAGAAGCTGCGGAAGCGGATGCTCGCGGCCGCGCCTTACGCGCAGAAGCTCCGAGAGATGGTCGCGGTACTCACCTCGCGTATCGAAGACACTCAGCACCCCCTTCTCCGACCGCCCAGCGTTAAGAGCGCCACCGGGCGGATCGCGCTGCTCATCATCACGAGTAATCGTGGCCTGGTCGGGGCGCACAACAGCAACGTGTTACGAATGGCGTCGAATTTCATCCGCCAACGGGAAGCCGAGAACATCGCCGTCGAGGTTCATGTCACAGGAAGAAAGGGCACGTCGTATTTTGCATCACAGGGGCATCCGCTCATGCAGCGGCACGCTCCGGCGGGGGATATGCCGAGCTTGGCTGATGTCGAAGACCTCGCTGCCCGGTTCGTAGACAGCTTCACATCCGGACGACTCGACGCAGTCCACGTGGCGTACACGAACTTCATCAGCGCCGGTGTGCAGCGGGCCGAATTGCTTACTTTGCTGCCCATGGCGACTACGATCCGCCCCGCGGTAGAGACCGCCGGCACCGTCATGTACAACTTCTCACCCAATCCGAGCCGCCTGCTGGACGGACTGCTGCCACTCATGCTGAGGGCCGGCCTGTTCGAGTGCGTGCTCAGCGCGGCCACAAGTGAGCATGCGGCACGGCGGTTGGCCACGATGCGTGCCACCGAAAATGCCGACCAGATGGCCGAGACCCTGACGTCGCGGTACAACCGCGCCCGCCAGGACCACATCACCAACGAACTGATGATCATCGTAGGTGCCGCCGAAGCCATCAGAAACTCGGCGCACACCTGACGAGCGCGGCAGTCCATGCTGATTTGCTTTCCCTTTGAAGGAAGGTCATGCTGCGCTGGACATGGGCCGACGTTGCCTCCAGCACGGACGATTTCGGCGAGGAACCAGCGCGCGCCTGAAGGAGGACTAGCATGAAATCGGTCATCAGCCTGCTTCTCACCGGGCTGGCCGCCGTCCTGCCGGTCACGGTAACCCTCTATGTGCTGTACTGGCTGGGCAGCACGGCTGAGGCCTTCCTGGGACGGGGTCTGAAGATGCTGATCCCGGACAGCCTGTACTGGCCGGGGATGGGCGTCGTGGCCGGGCTGGTCTTGGTGTTCGTGATCGGCGCTCTGATGAGGGCGTGGCTCTTTCGAAAGGTGTTTCGCTGGGGCGAGCGGCTGGTAGGGCGAATTCCCCTGGTGAAGGCGCTGTATGGGGCCGTACGCGACCTGATGGGCTTTTTCTCGGGCTCCGAGACGAAGGCGATGCGCAGGGCCGTCATGGTGACTATCGGGGACACCCCGCTACGCCTCATCGGCTTCATCACGCGCGAAGACTTCGGCGACCTACCGGCTGGCATCGGCGGTGACGACACCGTGGCGGTTTATTTGCCGATGAGCTACCAGATCGGTGGCTACACGACGATGATCCCGCGCTCGGCGATCCAGCCAGTCGACATGTCCATCGAAGAGGCGATGCGGTTTGCCGTCACGGCGGGCATGAGCGCGACGAAGGGAGGATAGGCAGAGGACCACGCGGGTGCTACCGCGCTGCGCTGCGGGCCAGGGGCCGCCTGCAGCGGGAGTCATTCACGATGCGCGCACGATCCTCAGGCCTCGCCGGACGCGGTGCCGCGATCTGGGCTGCAAACTCCGCAGGGCTCTTGTGCCGCGCAACTACGAAAGGCCGAGGGGGAGGGCATCATGAGTTCGAAATACGCGCGTGGGCATGCGAGGCTGGCCGGACGACGCGCAGTAACCAGGGAAACCACGGTACCTCGCGCCAGGCGGCGCATTCGATCCCTCCGTAAATACCGTCGTATGCCGATACCGGGAGGAACACCATTCGGCTCGAATATAGGGCATGGGACCGTGGCTGGAGTGTCATTCGGCCGAACTGTATCGTCGGAATGGCGTGGCGTATCAACTCGTCTCAACGACAAGCCGCGGCGATCAATATCAATCAAGGAGCGTCCTTTCATGACTACCCGTCAAACTCAGACCCGTGCGGGGGGCAACTCCAACTCGATGCCGCTAGCCGCCGTGATCAGCACGAGCTCGACCATCGAGGAACGCCTCCGCCTCCAGGCCTATCTACTATTCGAAAAGCGGCAACATGCGAGCGTCCCGGGCGACGCCGTGTCCGACTGGCTACGCGCGGAGCGCATCTTGGACGCAAAAGCGCGTCAGTTGCAGAACACGCGGCGCGTGTAAGCGTCAGGCGCGAGGGGGCAACGGTTATCGCCATGCGCCCCCAGCGGTCCGTTACCCCTGCGTGAGCACGATCACGGATCCAGCCTCAGATCAAACGCAAGGAGCGTGGCTGGCAAAGAAGGAACGAGGGAGTGAGAACGGTTCCCTCATGACGGCGCGTGCTCAGGGCGCCAGTACAACAGCCGAGGACGCCGGGTAAGCACCAGCGTCTGTGCATCTCCGGAGAGGAGACTCGAGGGTGGTCGGGCAAGCGGCACGGGCCGTTTCGCCCTGCCGCCTGAGATTGAGGATTGCGGCTGGCCCGGCCACGACCGTAACAACAGGGACCAGGTCAACTTGTCGGCGTTCTGCGACGCGGATAGAGTGCCGATGTATACTCGGTTTCCCCAACGTACCGGTAGCGGCGCGTTGGTGACGACTACGTCTCCCCGCGGACCGTTCGCCTGGAAATCGAGAGCACAAAGGTGCCATCATGCGCGAAGTGGCCGATGGAGCGCCGGTACTGGTTGTGGGGATCGGTGCCTCGGCGGGCGGCATCGAGGCGCTGAAAGAGCTCTTCACGGCCATGCCCACGGACGGCGGATTGGCCTTCGTGGTGATCCAGCACCTGGAACCCACCCACGAGAGCCGCATGGCGGACATCCTGGGCAAGTGCACGAGCATGAAGGTCGTCCAGGCCGAAGACGGCATGCCGCTGCAGGCCAACCACGTCTACGCCAATCCCGCCGGTAAATACACGTCCATCGACACGGGGCGACTCGTCGTGAGCGAGCGCTCGGAGCAGGACCGAATCCGGATGCCCATCGATTTCTTTCTGACCTCCCTGGCCGAGGATCAGCACGAGGCGGCAGTCGGCATCATTCTCTCGGGCAGCAGCGGCTCGGACGGAACGCGGGGCGTGCGTGCGGTTCGCGAGGCCGGCGGGATGTGCATGGCGCAGGATCCGGAGACCGCCCAGTTCCCGGCGATGCCGCAAAGCGCGATCGACACCGGCCTGGTGGACCACGTCCTGCCGGTGGCGCAGATGCCCGCCGCGCTGGTGGGCTACGCGCAGCACGCTGCGGCTCGGGCGGCGAGCCCCGGCCACACGACGACGGAAGCTGCCGCGGACGATCTCGAGCCCATCCTGAAGCTCCTGCGTGTCCGCGCGAACAGTGATTACCGGCACTACAAGAAGGCCACCATCGTCCGCCGCATCCAGCGCCGCATGGGAATCAAGCAGGTGGCCGATATGGCCGACTACCTGAAGCTGCTCGAAGAGGATCGAGGAGAGCTGACACAGCTTTCCCGGGACATGTTGATCGGTGTGAGTTCCTTTTTCCGCGACGCCGAGGCCTTCGAGGAACTGCGGAAGGAGGCCATTGTCCCGCTGGTTGCCAGGAGTGACCCGGACTACCCGTTGCGAGCCTGGGTGCCCGGTTGCGCCTCCGGCGAGGAGGCCTACTCCGTGGCCATGCTCATGCTGGAGTCCGTGGCCGCCGCGGGTACCGCGCGCCCCGTCCAGGTATTCGCCTCGGACGTGGACGATCATGCGCTGGAAGTGGGCCGGGCGGGGGTTTACGCCGAGAGCATTGCCGAGGCGATCGCGCCGACGCGGCTGGAGCGTTTCTTCACCCGGCAGGGCCAGAAGTACCAGGTTACAACGCAACTCCGCGAGGCGGTGGTTTTCTCGCGGCAGGATCTGATTGCCGATCCACCCTTCTCGAAGCTCGACCTGATCAGTTGCCGCAACGTGCTGATCTACATCGAACCAGCCTTCCAGAAGAAGGTCCTCGCGCTATTCAGCTTCGCCCTGACCCCGGGCGGGTACCTCTTCCTGGGCAAGTCCGAAGGCATCGCCGAAATGGAGGACCTCTTCGAGCCGGTTTCCAAGCCAAGGCGGATCTACCGCCTGATCCGCTCGAACCGCCAGGCGGCGGGCGCATTTCCGATCCGCACCGCCGGTCGAACCGTCGGCGTACCCGAGCGCCGAGCGATCCCGCCACCCGCCGCTACTCTCACGCAGGCCAACCAGGAAGTACTCCTGAGACACTTCAAGGCCAGTATCGTGCTGGTCAATCCCCGGGGCCAGATCCTCCATTTCTGCGGCGAGACGGAGCGCTATCTGGGCCATTCGAAAGGACCGGCCAGCTTGAATGTGCTGGACATGACCACCGGAACGCTCTCGGCGAAGTTGCGCCGGGCGATGGAGCAAGCCCTCCAGCACGGCGAGGCGGTCACGATTCTGCGCGCGCCGGTTCCCCGCGCGGGCACGCCGCTGGCAGATCTGACCGTTATGCGGGTTCCCTCCGCGCCGGAGGCCGACAAGCTCCTGGCCATCATCTTCGAGGACGCGCGCGATCCGCGTTCGTCGGCTGCCGCCCTGCCCGTGTCGGCGGGGGATGAATCGCTCGTGACCCAGCTTGAGCAGGAGGTGAAGACTCTGCGGAACGAACTTCGTGCCGACGCCGAGGAATTCGATACCGCTAACGAGGAACTTCGGGCCGCCAACGAAGAAGTCATGTCCATGAACGAGGAGTTGCAGTCCGCCAACGAGGAGTTGGAGGCCTCCAAGGAGGAACTGCAATCGGTCAACGAGGAGCTGACCACCGTCAACAGCCAACTCAACGAGAAGCTGGCCGAGCTCACCGCCACCAATAACGATCTCGCCAATCTGCTCGCAGCCACCGAGATCGCCACGGTTTTCCTGGACAGCCAACTGCGCATCAAGCGGTTCACACCGCGGGCCACGGAGTTGCTCAACCTGATCCCCGCGGACCTGGGACGGCCGATCAGCCACATCACCCAGAACTTCGACGGAAAGGAACTCGCCGCCGACAGCGAGAAGACGCTCAGGAGTCTGATCCCGACCGAGAAGGAAGTGCAGACCCACGATGGACGTTGGCACACGATGCGCATCCTGCCCTACCGCACGCTCGACGATCACATCGACGGCGTCGTGATCACCTTCTCCGACGTGACCCGCCTCAAACACATTGAGCAGGAACGCCGCGAGTTGGAGGGCCGCGTGCTGCACTCCCAGAAACTGGAGAGTCTCGGCGTGCTGGCCGGCGGTGTTGCTCACGACTTCAACAACCTGCTCACCGGCGTGCTCGGCAGCGCCAGCCTGGCGCTGGAGCTGCTACCGGAAGGAGCCGCCGTACGCCAGTTAATCGAACACATCGAACACGCCGGACAACGTGCTGCGGACCTGACCCGGCAGATGTTGGCCTACTCCGGAAAAGGCCGCTTCGAAGTTGTCGCGGTCAGCCTCCCGAAAATCGTGCAGGACATGGCCGAGCTCGTAAAGGCGTCGATTCCCAAAAAGGTCGCGCTGGAGTTCGACTTTGCGAAGAACCCACCGCTCATCGAGGCCGACGCCACCCAGCTCCGGCAACTGGTCATGAATCTGGTCATGAATGCGGCGGAAGCGATCGGCGACACGGGCGGCTCCGTGACTATTCGTAGCGGCGTGATCGACGCGGATAGCGCTCTCCTGGCCGCGATGCTGCACGAGGAAGACGTGCCCGAGGGGCTCTACGTGTTTGTGGAGGTCGCAGACACCGGCTGCGGCATGGACCCCGAGACCCAGGCGAAGATGTTTGACCCGTTCTTCACCACGAAATTCACCGGCCGGGGCTTGGGGCTGGCCGCGGTCCAGGGCATTGTCCGCGGGCATCGCGGGGCTTTCCAAGTACGCAGCGCGCCCGGACAGGGAACGTGTTTCCGGGTCTTGTTCCCGGCGTCGAAGCAGCCGCTGGTGCGCCGCATCGCCGAGGAGCCGACCCCAGCGATGCCGCACAGGACCGGCGCGGTGCTCCTGGTGGATGACGAAGAACTCGTCCGCACGATGGCTCAGCGAATACTGGAACATGGCGGATTCACGGTCCGGACCGCCGACAGCGGCCGCGCGGCGCTCGAGGCGTTCCGTGAACACCATGAACAGATCGACGCCGTGCTGCTCGACCTGACGATGCCCGATATGGGTGGGGAGGAGGTGTACGCGAAGATGCTCGAAATCCGGTCCCGTGTGCCGGTGGTCATTCTCAGCGGGTACAGCGAAGCGCACGTTCTGGAGCACTTCGCCGGGATCGGGCCGGTTGAGTTCTTGCCAAAACCCCATAAGGCCAAAGAACTCATCGCGAAGGTCGGCGCCACCATTGCAGCGTACCATGCGGATAGGGGGTAATTCTGTCGCCAGACCGGACCCTCCCGGCCTGGTACGCTGGCTTACGCGGGGTGGCTTCGTTCCTTTTTCGTGTCAACCCAGCCGCGCGTCTGCAGTAACCATGGACGAGGTGTGATATGTCCATCCTCAAGGGTAAACCCGTTTCGCCCGGATACGTCGAGGGCACCGCAGTCGTCTACGATTACGAGGTCCGCCCGAGGCTCGAAATCCCACGGTATGCGATCCCGCAAGCGGAGATCGACGACCAGCATAAGCGGTTGGAGCAGGCGGTCGAGCGCTCCCGCACTGAACTGGAGCGGGCGGGAGAGTCAACCCCCCGCGACGCCTCCGACATCTCTCAGCTTCACGCCCGGCTGGTCCAGGAGATCGCATCTCGAGTACGAGCGTACGTTTCGCGGGAAGAGGTTAACGTCGAGCAGGCCGTCGATGAGGTAGTTAAGGAGCTGGCCCAGCGACTGGGCGGACTCGAAAATGCCTATTTTCGTGAGCGAGAGCAGGACGTCCGCGACGTGGGGCAGCGGATGCTTGGGCATCTCGCGGGGGACCGGTCCCGGGCTGCCGCGCCCTTGCCGCCCGGCTCCATCGTCGCCGCACGTGAATTGCTCCCATCGGAAGCCCTGGAATTCGCGCATAGCGGCTTGGTTGGAATCGTTACCGAGCTTGGCAGCGACACCAGCCATACCGCGATCGTCGCTCGTTCTCTCGGGATTCCGGCGGTGGTGGGCATCTCAGAGGTCACCGCCCACATCCGGCCCGGGATGCAGCTGCTCGTCGATGGGGTTTCGGGTGAGGTGACCCTCGCTCCCACGGAAGCGGAGATGCAGCACTTCCGCGAGCGGAAACACCAGCACGATCGTGTGCAGACAACCGTGGCTGACCTCGGGGCGCAGCCGTGCGTCACGCGAGACGGGATCAAGGTTACGCTGCTCGCGAATATCGAGCGACCCGAAGAGGTGAAACAGGCTTGCGTGCATCATCTCGAGGGTGTGGGACTGTTCAGGACGGAGTTCCTCTTCCTCGAAGAGCCGCAGCGTCCGAGCTATGCGGCTCAGGTGGAAATCTATGAGCAGGTGGCAGATGCGCTGAACGGTCGGCCATTGGTCATCCGGACCTTCGATTTCGGCGACGAGAAAGTCCCCTTGTTCCTGGCGGCGGAGCACAAGAAGGCCGTTACCTGGGGGCTCCGCGGCCTGCAGTTCTCGTTGGCTGAACGGAAGCTCCTCGACACGCAGTTGCAAGCCATCGCCCACGCAGCCCAGGGCAGAGACGTCCGCGTGCTCTTTCCTATGGTGGTGGGCGGTGACGACCTGAGGCGTGCTTGCGAGGCACTGACCGTTGCGGTCGAGCGGGTGGGCGGCAAGCAGAGGCCGCAGGTGGGGGCGATGGTTGAGACCCCGGCGGCGCTGTTTGCGCTGGAGGAGATTCTCGAGTTGGCCGACTTCGTGGCCATTGGTACAAACGACCTGACCCACTATATGCTCGCCGTCCACCGGGACGCCCCCGACTTGGCCAGCGAATACACGGTCCATCATCCGTCCGTGCTGAGGGCCATTAGGCAGATTCTAACCGCGGCCCATGCGCGGGGCCGCCCGGTCTCCGTCTGCGGCGAGGATGCTGCGGACCCGGCTTTCGCCTGCCTGCTGGTCGGCCTGGGCGTGCGTGAATTGAGCATGAGCCCCACTCGAGGCGACGGCGTCCGCAAGATGCTCCGCGGCATAAGCTCCCGCGAGACGGAAGAAGTCGCGATCCAATCGCTACGCTGCAGCACGCCCGGCGAGGTGCGGCGGCTTCTGGCGCCTTTTTGTGGAGGTATTCCTGGCTGATGTTGAGAGTTGCTTCCTTTCCGGCGACAAGACCTGCTTGAGCAAGAAGCCTGACACGGTCAGGCATCAAGCGGCCTCACGAAGATGCAAACGGGCTCATGGGGCATGGACGCATCAGTGGCATCGAGATTGACAACGCGAGGTGCAACGCAGCACACGTTGAGGGTATCAGCAAAGAAAGTGCCGGCGGCAGATTAGCATCTGCCGCTGGGACAGCGTATAATGTCGGTAGGTGATTTCTTGCGAGCCTGACCCAGGCTCCAAGGTATGATCGTCGGATGACGATTTGAAGGGCAACCCGGCCACGCCGGGGGGCCCGTTAACGAGTAAGCCGATGTGATCGAGTGCCTTCTGTGTGCTCGGTCACATCGGCTTTTTTGCGGCTTCGAATGCACTGACGATAGCAGCCGCCAAGGCGGATTCCATTGGAAAAGCCCGACTCGAGTGTGGCGCAGCTGATCGCGCGGGCCGCCGCTGCGTTCGTGTGCCAGAGGACAGGACATGTGCCTGGGGCCGTGGAGGTGGCGCAGAGCAACGAGTTGCTCGTAATCACGCTGCACAACGCGCGCGCCCTCCCGGAGCAGCGGCGATTTCGACAATCGGAGGAGACCTCGGAACTTCACGAGGTCTACCGCGAGTTGTTCGCCGGATCCTTGGATTGGTTGCGCCAGGAGGTCGGGCGGATCACGGGATTGCAGATCGGCGCGGTAACGGTGGCCAGCAAGGCGCCCACCGGTGCAGTCGTAGTGCTCATGACCGGCGGCGAGCCCGAACGCGGAACACAGTCGTGATGGTGATTGACCGGCCCAATCCTGGCACGGCCCAGCGGCTCGCCTAGACGGCCCGGGACTTTGAGGAAGGAGTATCCGGCCACGGTCCGGAATCGGTGACCGTCGTCCTGAGCGACGACGCTCTGGTCATCACTTTGCACGGTGCTCTAACAGAGGCCGAGAAAGTCCTGGCCAGAGTTCCGGCCGGCGCGGCGCAGCTACGGGACTTCCACGCGCGGCTTTTTGCCAGCGCCGTGGGCACGCTGCGGCGTGAGATCGAACGAATCACCGGCGAGGAAGTGCGTGAAGCGACGGCGGAAACTGTATCAGGCACAGGAACGGTCATGAAGTTGTTCTCAACCGGCACCGTGGTGCAGGTGTTCCTCCTCGCAGACAGCGTCGAGACCGACGGTTGGAGTAGTGATCGACACGAAGGAGAGCAATGAGGTATGCACGGATCCCATAGGGGCGCGGAGCACTTGCCCACGCCGACGGCTTGACCGGAATGGAAGCTCTCGATGTCACAGAACCTGACCGCAAAACAGCGTGCGACGGCGCTCCAGCACTGGTGCTCGCTCATCACGCGCGAGTGTCGTGACCTGGCCGCCTTGGAACGGCTGAGTGCACGAGCGGAGCAGGATCGCGACGTACGGGCAGATGCCCAACTCCAGTCAATGGTCCGGGCCGAGTTCGAGCGCCGCCGCGCCGATCTCCAGCGTGAGGACCAACGTGCACAACAGCAGCAACGACCGGCGGCACCGACCCGCCAACGGTACTCCGGGACGTCCCGGGCGCCCCGCGACGATCCGGCCTTCTTCCCTGCTGATCTCAACCGGCCGCCCGCCCCGCGCCCCAGCGCGCCGCCGAAGCCACCGCCCCCGGACCCAGACCGTGTCGCATTCAAAGAGCTGAGAGCGGCGTTACGTGGCGCCCTGAAAGCGGGCGACGAGCGTGCGGCCCGTGCGGAGTGCGCCAAGCTACGGTTGCTTCACGAACGGCGCGCCGACGTCGTTTCCGCTGCCGATCTGGACAAGTTCGAACAAGAGAGTACGAAGCTGCATGAACGGCTTGAGAAATACCGCAGTCAGGTAGCAGCGCTTGCGCAACAAGCTCAAACCGCGGCCCAGCGCGGCAACGCGCCCATAGCCGTCAAGCTTCTGCATCGTCTGACCGCGATTCACGCGACTCATCCGCACCTGCTAGACGAAGCCGGGTTGGAAAAGGTGCGCCGCGATCTCGCCCTCGCGAGCGAAGGACACGACGACCGCGTGATTACGCGTGAGCTCATCCAGCGCGAACGCGCCGTCGCCGCCGAGATGAAACAGCTCGCGAAGGCCGTATCTGCGTACCACCGGGCGATCTTCCAGCAGCCGGAGGACTTGGCGGAACGGCGCCGGGCAGCTCGGCTGTACCTGCGCGTGCTGCGCGAGGTTCGATTGCACGAGAAGGACTGGCTGACAGACTTCGTACTGGAACTGGGCGATGTGCTCGCCAATTGGACCACCCCGCCGGCCGGCGCCGAACAGCAAATCGACCGCTTCCTGGAGAAACTGCGAAAGAGCTTGCGGCGGATTCAGAAACAGATGGGGGAAATCGACCGTGCTTCGGATGCCTGATGCGGCAGGCCCCAGGTCAATGGACGCCGAAAACGACGCTTGGGACGGCTGTACTTCTGGTCGATATGTGATACTATACATATGGTCGGATTCACGAACGAGGCCGAGACCCGGCGTTGTGCCGCAAGTTTCGCAACTTACCGCCCAGATCGTACTCCCTCCTTCTTGGCCGGAACCACGGTCACTTTCAACTGCGACCCTGAAAGTAAAGCAACGGGTTACGCATTCCATCGATAGGAGAAATACGATGGGTAGGAAACTGTATGTCGGGAACTTGGACTATGGCGTCAGTAGTTCTGATTTGGAGCAGATGTTCGCCGCGCACGGCACGGTTGGCAGTGCGCAGGTCATCGAGGACCGCTCGACGGGCCAGAGCAAAGGCTTCGGATTCGTCGAGATGGGCTCCGATTCCGAGGCGCAGGCCGCGATCACCGCACTGAATGGACAGGACCACGGTGGGCGCGCCCTCACGGTCAACGAGGCCAAGCCGCGGGAGCCGCGCAGCGGTGGCGGCTACGGCGGCGGGGGTCGCGGGGGTTACGGCCGAGGGCGCTAGATTCTCCCCAACATCGACAATGAACGGGAAGGCTGCGCAGTGCGGCCTTCCCTCTGTCCGCGCGGGTGATTGGCAAGCGCCCCGTGCGCGCCGCGCGCGGACGCACGCTTTCAGGGTGGGCCAGGATGGTATCAGCCGCACGACGCGCGCGGCGACCTCCGATTCGATTCACACAATTTGAAAGACCGAGAGACGGCCGTGGCCTCGCCCGGCCGATGGAGTAATGAGTGACACAATCAGTCAGTACGTTCGAACAAGTACACGCGTCGCCCAGCGAGCGACACTCGACACGAAAGCGTAAAGGAAGGCGCCGCCGCGGGGAGCGGCCAAAACGACCGGCCGACAAGAGCACATACCGGGAAGAGACGAGAGAGACCGAACCGCGTACGGGTGGTTTCGCTGAGCTGGGGCTTTCCCGCCCGCTACTCACGGCAGTGGAACGAGTCGGATTCCAGGAGCCAACCGACATTCAACGTGCGCTGATCCCGCCGGCGCTGGCGGGCCGGGACTGCCTCGGGCAGGCCCGCACGGGCACCGGCAAGACCGCCGCATTCACGCTGCCATTGTTGCAGCGTGTGCAACCCGGCCACGGAACCCAGGCGCTCGTGCTGGTACCCACGCGCGAGCTTGCGGCACAGGTCGGCGAGCAGGTGCGCCTATTGAGCCCAACCGAGCCGCCTCGGACCCTGGTTGTCTACGGCGGCACCGGCATCGGGGCCAACCTGCGCGCGTTGAAGCAAGGCGTTGACATCGTGGTCGGTACACCGGGACGTATCCTTGACCTGATTCAGCGCGGAGCGCTTGATCTACGCGGCGTGAAGCTCGCCGTGCTCGACGAAGTTGACCGAATGCTCGACATCGGCTTCCGCGACGACATTTGCCGCATCATGTCGAACGTTGCCCGTGATCGTCAGACAATCTTCGTCTCGGCCACGATAACCGAGGACATCCACCGATTGGCACATGGCCTCATGCGCGATCCGGTCGAGATCAATGTGTCGGCCGATTGCCTGACCGTCGATCAGGTCAGGCAGGACTACATGACCGTCGAGGCCCGCGACAAACTCGGGACGCTACGGGAGTTCCTCAAGCGAACTGCCCCACGCCTCGCCATTGTCTTCACGCGTACGAAACGCGGCGCGACCAAGGTCGCGCGACAACTCACACGGGCGAACGTGGCCTGTGCCGAGATCCACGGCGGTCTCGCCCAGGGACGCCGCACACGCGTGCTCAACGACCTGCGTGCCGGCCGGCTCAAGGTCCTCGTGGCGACCGATCTGGCCTCTCGCGGACTCGACGTGACCGGCGTGTCGCACATCGTGAACTATGACATCCCCGCGGATCCGGCAGTTTACGTGCACCGGATCGGTCGCACCGCCCGCATGGGCAACAGCGGCCACGCGCTCACATTCGTGACACCCGAACAAGGCCGCGAACTGACCGACATCGAGATGCTAATCGATCAGGAATTGAGCCGCGTCGACAGACATGGCTCCGCGCTTGCGAGTACTGAACCGGCTCGCGACTCGGCGGAGGTTGTCGAACGATCGGCGAACGCAACCGCTCAGAAGAGCGCGGCACAGTCGGAAACGGCATCGGGAAGCCCTGCAAACAGGCACCAGCGCTGAACACGCGTAGTGTAGGGAGAGCCTGGGCTCTACCCTGCTGAGTGACGCGATCGTCGGGACGAAGTGGGTAAGGTGGCTATCTTCGCGTGTGGCCTTAGTCGCATCGATGCGGCTTAGAACCTCAGGACGGAGCCCTGGCAGGATCCGCGGCGGGCGGCCAAGCATGCTTCTCCGGCGTCGGCGATGCCGCTGCTGTCCACGGTCACCCGCGCCTCGGGCAATAGCGTGAGAAGAAGCGTGCTGGGCGCGCCCTGCCCGCGACGCACCACGCACGTCGCCAACGCTTTGGCACATGCGCGACGAACCCCGTCATTGGTTCCGCTTTTCTTCCTTCTTCGCTTTCTTCAGTTTCCGCTTCTCAGCCGGCGTACGCTGGGACTTTTTCTGCTGTTCCCGTTTTCCCTTGTCTTTTTTCCCTTTGTCGCCCATATTCGTCGCTCCACGCTTGAAAGTTGCCTGCGCGACCCCGTCGCGCCGTCCAGTCTCAGGGAATCCACGTTCAGGGGATTGTAGCTGCCCAGGTCCACCAACGCCCGGGCATGCGGCACGGCGCTACGGAGTTGGTGGCAGGAACAGGTACCACCCCCAACTTCGTCTCACAAGACCGATCCGGTTTAACCCAGCGCGATACGTGCTATTCTGCCCGCTTATGAAGTAAGGTTCTTCCGCAAAATTCGTGGGCAGAATGCGGGGGAACCAGCTCCGCAGTTTCCCCCAGGCCCCTTCCTTGGGCTTCTTTCCCCTCCGTGGT
>CAYXTR010000028.1:0-61483 GCA_964468185.1 uncultured Planctomycetales bacterium
CAAGTGGCCGGTTTTCACCTGCCCTTCACTGGTACGTTTTGCCCGCCCGCTGACAGCTAGCCATCCGATTTCGGCGAAACGTGCGCTGTTTCGGCACGCGTATGACTATGCTAAGCTACCCGCACTGTATGGCCCGCGCCACGTACCAAACCCGGATTTGATCGAGTAGGGGCAGTACTCATGTCCGGACCGCAGCAGCTGACCCGACGCCAATTCATCCACTCCGCCGCCGCCCTCGCCGCGACGCCCTACGTGCTGCCCTCCCTCGCGCACGCACGCCCGGCGCCCAGCAATCGCATTACCCTCGGTCTCATCGGCATCGGTAACATGGGCGGCGGACACCTCCACACACTCGTCAACAACCGCGACTTCCAGATCGTCGCCGCCTGCGACGTGCGCACATGGAAGCGCGAAGAAGCGAAACAACTCGTCGAGCAAACTTACGCCGCCGAACAGCGCGGCGGAACGTTCACCGGCTGCGACACCTACAACGAATTCGAGCAAGTCCTGGCGCGCGACGATATCGACGCGGTCCTCATCGCCGTACCCGACCACTGGCACGCCATCATCGCTATCGCCGCCTGCCGGGCCGGCAAGGATGTCTACTGCGAGAAGCCACTCTCGCTCACCATCCGCGAAGCGAACGAAATGGTCCACACCGCGCGACGCTATAACCGCGTCTTTCAAACCGGCAGCCAACAACGCTCCGCCAGCAACTTCCGCCTCGCCTGCGAACTGGTCCGCAGCGGCCGCATCGGCAAGCTCCAGACCGTCCATGTCGGCGTCGGCGGGCCATCCAGCGAAGCCTATCTGCCGGAGGAGCCCATTCCCGACGGCTTCGACTGGAATCGCTGGCTCGGTCCCGCTCCGCTACAGCCCCACAATCCCGAACGCTGTAGCGGTCGGTACAGCGGCGGCTGGCGACTCATCCGCGATTACTCCGGCGGTATGATGACCGATTGGGGCGCCCATCACTTCGATATCGCTCAATGGGGCATGGGGATGGACGGCTCCGGCCCCACCGAGATCATTCCACCGAATGTCGCGCCCGAGAATACCCTCACTTACAACTACGCCAACGGCGTGACCGTCTATCACGGCGGCGCGAACGGCGTCCTTTTCACCGGCACCGATGGCAAGATCGAAGTCAACCGCGGCTACTTCAAGACCTGGCCCGACGAGATCGGCAGCACGCCGCTCGGCCCCAATGATGTCCACCTGTACCAGAGCCCCGGTCACCATCAGGACTGGCTGAACTGCATCCGCAACCGCCGCCGCCCCATATGCGACGTCGCCATTGGCGCCAGTTCCGTCACCGTCTGCCACCTCGGCAACATCGCCTGGTGGCTCGGCCGCCGCATCCGCTGGGATCCGGACAAACACCAGATCATCGGTGACGAGACGGCCGCCCGCTGGCTCGACCGCCCGCGACGCGCCCCGTGGCGAATCTAAGTTGCAATCACCTGCGGTGCGGCCTTGTCTGACAAGCCGCCCGCTTCCGGAAGAAAGCCATGAGATATCTGCCGCTCCCACTGCTATTCATACTGGCTCTCGCCAATGCCCTCGCAAATGGGCAGTCCAATATCGAAGACCTGATCGCCCAGCTTTCCGGAAAAACCCCGGCCCCCGAGCGCACTGACGACCAATTACATGACGCGTATACCCGCATCATCACACACCTCCTGCCTGGAATCGCCGCCGAAGAGCTCGTGGACCGCAAAGAGCCGCAACTGACCTTCGAACGAATCTGCTTCCACGCCGGCCGTCCGGGCGCCGAGCGCGAACGAGCCGCCCTGTGCACCGCGTGCCTTCCTTACCTCGATCCCGAAACACCCAAGCCCGCCCGCGTCTGGTTTCTCCGCCAACTCATCCGCCTCAGCGGCCCCGAATCTGTCGACGCCGTCGGTGCCGTGCTGGCCGACGACGACCCCGAGATCCGTGATCTCGCGCGCCGCGTCCTCCAGAACAACCCCGCGCGCGCTGCGGACGCCGTGCTCGCCGCAGCACTCCGCGACGCCGACGACGCCGAATGGAAGATCGCCCTCATCAACGCGCTGGCAGCCCGTGCTACGGAGACGCTGGGCGCCCAGATCGCCACCCTCCAGGGTGACATGACTCCCGCAGTTGCTACCGCCGCCATCGCCGCCTTCGGTGACATCGGCCCTGCCGATCCCGCAGTAACCAAGGTACTGGAAATGCTCTGGGATGAGTCCAGCGGCAAGTGGCGCGACGCCATCGCCGATACCTGGCTCCGCTGGGCGCATCAACTCAACCACTCCGGTCAGAAGAACCGCGCCGCAGAGATCTGCCGGCGCCTCTATTCCGCTCCCGAGGTGCGCGGCGCACCGCACATTCGCATCGCCTCCCTGCGCGGCCTGGTCGCCGCCCAACAAGCCGAGGCGGTGCCCACCGCCCTGCAGGTCATCACTGACCCGACGGAAAAGAAACAGCTCCAACTCGCCGCCGCCGACTGCATCGCGGACATTCCCGACCCCGCAGTCACCAAGGCGCTGACAGAGGCACTCACGGACGCCGCACCCGCTGCCCAGGTGCTCATCCTGCGCGCCCTCGAGCAACGCGGCGATACCACAGCCATCACGGTGGTCATGTCTCTCCTCGATACCGACGTCGCGGAGGTGTGCATCGCCGCCCTCCGCACGTTGCGCGAAATTGGTAACGCCAACATCATTCGGCACGTCGCACAAACCGCCGCTACCAGCGAATCCGGCGTCCAGGACGCCGCTCGGACCTGTCTCGCGCGCCTCCGCGGAGAAAACGTCGCTTCTGCCCTGCTCGCCCACCTTCAGGAAGCTGATCCATCGGTCCAGGTAGAGTTGATTCACGCCCTCGCGCAGCGCTACTATTACGCCGCCCGGCCGACAATCCTCACGTACGCGAATGCGACCAACGTCGCCGTCGCCCAAGCTGCACTCACCGCCCTCGCCACCCTCGGCACGCCCGACGATATTCCTGCGGTGCTGAATGTGCTCCTGCACGCCACCGCCGAGCCCGTCCGCACTACAGCCGAATCGACGGCCATCGAGCTTTGCGAGAGCATCCCCAACCAAGACGAGCGCGCAGCGCCCATCCTGACTGCATGGCCGAAGACTCCCACCGAACGCCGCCCCACCCTCGTCCGTATCCTCGGCCGCATCCACGGCGAGCCTGCGCTTGAGAAACTGCGCGCCCTCACCGCCGCGTCCGCGAACACCGCTCCAGACGTGCTCGACGCCGCCGTCCGCGCACTCGCCAACTGGCCCACGACGGCTGTCCTGGACGACCTGCTCGACCTCGCCCGCGAATGCGAATCCCGCCGCCATCGCGTTCTCGCCCTCCGCGGCTATCTCCGGTTGCTCGAACTGCCGGCCGATCGTGACCCGGCGGCCACGGTCGACCTATACCACGCTGCCCTGCTCCTGGCCGACGCGGATGCCGAGCGTCGCCTTGTGCTCAGTGGCCTCGCCCACGTCCGCCACCACGAGGCCTTGGCACTCGTAGAGCCCTTTCTCGACACCGACACCCTCCGCGCCGAAGCCGAAATCGCCACCATCTCCATTGCCCGCCTGCTCGCCCCCCTCGATCGCGATCAGGCCACTGCCATCATCCGCGACATCATGACCACCACCAAGCGCGACGCCACCCGCGAACGCGGCCAGCTCGCCCTCGACTGGATTACATCCCTGGCTGGCTACCTCACCGACTGGCAAACTGCCGGTCCCTACGCAGCCGAGGGATGTGACTACGACTGCGTCTTCGAATACGCCTTTGCTCCCGAGCAGCCCGACCCCGGCCCAATCAAATGGCAAGCGCTCGCACTCACCAGCAACGAAAAACCATGGATCTTCGACCTGTCACGCTCAAGCTGCGGCAACTGCTGCGTTTACGTCCGCACCAAGGTGTGGACCGCTACCAGCCAACCGGCCCAACTCGCCATCGGCAGCGACGATGGCGTCAAAGCCTGGCTCAATAACGAACTGATTCATACCAACCCCGCCACCCGCGGGCATGAGCCCCTCTCCGATCGCCTCGCTATCGAACTCCAGCCCGGCTGGAACCACATCATGCTCAAAATCGCCCAGGCCGGCGGCGGCTGGGGCTTCTCCGCCGCTCTGCAAAACCCCGCGGGTGAACCTCTGCAAGACCTTCGCTACCCCGAGGAATAGTCCGCACCGACCATTCTCACCACAAGCCCGGTCACGCGCGTCACGCTCCAAGCACGTCAAGCAATCCCTCGTCAACGGTCCATTCAACAAAGAACACATCGAATCCACCCGTCTGCCACACCTGAATCCGGCCATCCAGCTTCCAAAACCACATGACCTCCAATCGCTCATCAGGTAACGAAGCAAGCAATTCCGCGCCTTCCTCCACGTCAAGCACACTGAGCGCCGTCGCCCACCCATCTGCCGTCGTGCCATCCGCAGCAATCACCGTCACACTCGGGGCCTGCTCGGCCGGCCAGCCCGTTCGCGGATCGACGATATGCGAGAACCGCCGCCCCTCGATCTCGGTGTACCGCTCCTGGTTGCCCGATGTCGCTACGGCCCGGTCGTTCACCTCCAGCACACAAATGGTCTCACTCCGATCTGCCCTGAACGGATGACGTACCCCAATCCGCCAGCTTCGCTCACCCGTCGCCCGAATATCCCCGCCAATGTCGACCAGCCCAGACGAGGCGCCCGCGTCCATGATTGCCTCAGCCGCAAGATCAAGTGCATAGCCTTTCGCGATACCGCCAAGGTCAACCTCCATCCCCGACTGCGTCAATCGTACGCCCCGCACCGCCGCATGCAGATCAACCGACTCGCATCCGACCCTGGCCACTGCCGCCGCCAATTCCGCATCCGTCGGCAATGTTCCCCGCACGCCCGCCGCCCGCCACAATCCCACCAGCGGCCGACACGTCACGTCGAACGCCCCCCCGCTCAGCCGGCAAATCTCCAGCGCACGTTTCAGGCACTCGAACGTCTCGGCGGAAACTGCGATCTGCGTACCTCGGGCAGCCTGATTCAATTGGCTGATTTCGCTATCTTCCTGATAAGTACTCATCAGCCGATTCACGTCCCCGATCCGCTCATGTGCCGCCTCAATGGCCGCCGCCGCCACCGCGTCATCCGACGCCACGACCGTCACCGTCGCCAGCGTCCCCATCACCGGCCGCGTGTTCTCCTTCCGCACCGGCCCTGGCCGCTCACATCCCGCGCCGAGCACTACCGCCGCCACGACACTCGCGATTATGCTGATGTCCTTCATGAAGCGGATTCTATGACCACGCACCGAGATCAGCTATGACCCATCTCGCCGACCACATTCGCACAACCCCCCTCGCCGACACGCACGACCACCTCGGCACCGAAGACGCCTTCACCAACCCCGGTCCGGACATCCTCCAGGATCTCTTCGCCGGCGGCTACCTCCCGCCCGACCTCATCGTCGCCGGAGCCAATCCTGCTGACGTCGACAAACTCCTCGATGCCAGCGACCCCGATATCGCCGCCCGCTTCGCCCGCATTGCCCCCGCCTGGCAACACTGCCAGCACACCGGCTACGGCGAAGCCCTTCAGCGCTCCGCCCGCCTCGTCTACGGCCTGACCGAGATCACCGCCGCGTCACTCGCCGCCGCTGCCAACCAGAACAAGGCACTCCGCCAACCCGGCCAACGCCTCCAGCTCCTGCGGGAGCAGGCCAACCTCGCCTTCGTCCAGCTCGACTACGCCACCTGGGATTGCCCGCCCGACCCCGCCGGTCCCGATTTCTTCCTTCGCGATCTCTCCTGGCTCAGCCTCGCCAGTGGTGAAATCGATCCCGAGAAACTCCACGCCGCCACGGACATCACCGTCCACGACCTCGCGACACTCCACTCCGCCATGACCGAGCTCTTCGCCCGCCACGCCCCCACCGCCATCGCCGTCAAGTCTCAGCACGCCTACAACCGCACCATCGCGTGGCAGGAACGCACCGACGCAGACGCCGCCCGCGCCCTTCAGCAGGTTCTCACCGCCGACAACGCCGCCCCGGACACGCGTTCCTCCCTCGGTGACTGGTGCCTCGCCCGCGGCGTCGAGCTCGCCATCGAGCACAATCTCCCCTTCAAGATCCACACCGGCTACAACGCCGGCCACAGCTACATGCAGCTCGATCGCGTCCGCCCCGCACACCTGTCACCGCTCCTCGCCCGTTACCCCAAAGCCCGCTTCGTGCTCTTCCACACCGGCTACCCCTACGGCGGCGAAGTCCTCGCCCTCGCCAAACATTACCCCAACGTCTGGATGGACCTCTGCTGGGCCTGGAGCATCGACCCGCTCGCTACCGCCACCTTCGTCCGCCGCGCCATCCATACCGTCCCGATCAACAAGCTCTTCGCGTTCGGCGGCGACGCAGCCTGGCCCACCCAGACCGTCGGCTACGCGGACCAGTGCCGCGACTGGCTCATCCATGCTCTGCAGCAGGAGATCGACGACGACCTACTGTCAGAGGCCGAAGCCTGCCACATCGCCACACGTTTCACGATCGAAAACCAGCGCGAGGTGTTTGACGTCGAAAGCACCGCCGCGGCGTGCGAGGCCGCCCTGCACGGGTAGCCGCCCCGGCGACAAGTCACGATTCAGCACCCAGGCGCGTTAGATCGCGGCCGTTCGTGCGAACAACAGAGGCGGTGCCGACCGAGCGGGTGCACTGCGCCCGATAAATCGGCAGACACCACGCTATGATCCGTGTGTCCGCCTGGAGATACCTCCATGAAGCACTTCGCGTTGATCGCACCGCTCACAATGGCTCTCGCAACCCTCCCGCTCGTCGGCTGTGTCGAGCCCGTGCTCACGATCCAGCCCGCCGAACTCCCCAACGCTGTCGAAGACCAGGACTATGAGGTGCAGTTGACGGCTGACGGTGAGACCGACGTCGACTGGAACGTCCGCACCGCCGACCTCCCACCCGGCCTCACGCTGTCCAGCCGCGGCCTCCTCGCGGGTGAGCCGACAACGCCCGGCACTTACGAGTTCACCATCTACGCCGAGGACGATCGCGGTCTCGGCAGCGCCGCCGGATCGGCTACCTACACGATTACCGTCATCGAACAGCTCGAAATCGATGACGACCTCGACATAGGGCGCGTCGACGAGGCCTACGACGCCAGCGTCCCCATCACCGGCGGCGTTGAACCCTACGTCGTGACCATCGATTTCCTCCCCGCCGGCCTCCAGCAGGACGGCACCACCGCCCGCATCTTCGGCACCCCTATCAACGAATACGACGCCCGCGACCTCCGCGTCACCGTCACGGACGCCGGCGACCCCCAGCAGACTACCATCGAAACGGTCACGCTCGTCGTCCGCCCCGAAGCCGTCGCCATCACGACCACGTCATTACCCGCCGCTGCGGTCGACACCGCCTACAGCCAGCAACTAACCGCCATCAACGGCAACCAGCCATATACCTGGGCCGTAATCGATGGCGCCATCCCCGGAATCAGCGAAAACGCCAATCGCCTGCGACTCGACTCGGCCACGGGTACCATCTCAGGCGTACCCGGCCTCAGCGCCACCACCGGCACATTCACGGTACAGGTCTCCGACAGCGACACACCACCCTCCACCGACACCATCGAGCTCAAACTTGTCATCAACGTGACGATCACGACCGCATCACTGCCCGCCGCAATCATCGGCGAGCAGTATAACCAGGCCCTCGGTGCTGGTGCTGGCCTACCCCCCTACACCTGGTCGCTGGCTCACGGATCCGCTCCACCGGAAGGCCTGCAACTCAGCGCCAATGGCGTAGTCTCCGGCATTCCCACCGCCGCCGCCACAACCCAGACCTTCACCGCCATCGTCACCGACTCCGACGACCCCGCCACCAGCGCCTCCCAGGAAATCACGATCGAAGTAACGCCGTAACTCAAGCATATCATGGAACGACAGGAGACCCACGCATGACCCTCAAATACACACTCCTTCTCGCCGTCTCCGCCGCACTCTGCCTCGGCGTGAGCTGTACCATTACCGGCGACGACAACGGTGCCGGCGACAACGACGACGGCGATACCCAAACCACGCTCGATGCAGCCACCGCCCTCATCACGATTACCCAAACCGCCGGCGGCAGCACCGCTGACGTCACCGCCACCATCGAGGATGACGCGGGCCGCACCGTCGAGTTGACCAACAATCAGACCGTCCGCGTCAACGACGTCGAACTGAGCGCCCCCGATGCCGGCGACGAGTACACCGCCACGACCGAAACCGCAAGTCAGTACGAAATCGCAGTTGTCGAGCCCACCGTCGGCGTCCAGTACACCACCATCGACGCCCCCACCGACTTCGAGATCACCGTCCCCGCCGAGGGTGGCGAAGTCTCGCTGACCGGTTTCACCCTCACCTGGTCACAGCCCAATCCCAACTTGCAGGTGCGCATCCGCCTGACACAGACGCTCGGCGGCATCAACGTCACCGAAACCCTGCCCCTCATGTCCGACACCGGCACCCGCGACATCACCGATGACGACCTCGCCGACTTCGGACAGGGCACCAACCTCGTCATCACGGTCACGAAAATCAACATCGTGGATGGCATCGACGGCTTCGAAAGCGGCGAACTCCGCAGCGAAGTCTCCACCACCCGCTCCGCCTCACCACGCTTCTAGACCGGCTGCCCATCTCCGGGGAGCATCGGCGTCCCGCCGGTCCTGCATCTCCGGGTAGCATCGGCGTCCCGCCGGTCTGCGTCTCCGGGTAGCATCGGCGTCTCGCCGGTCTCGCGTCAGCCCTCCGTGCCTTTCGGGTGGGGCGGGCGTCTCGCCCGCCACAAACGTGGCGTCAGCCCTCCAAACC
Source organism: uncultured Planctomycetales bacterium (assembly GCA_964468185.1). Taxonomy (GTDB): domain Bacteria; phylum Planctomycetota; class Phycisphaerae; order UBA1845; family Fen-1342; genus JANQFV01. Next base: position 8,829 of record CAYXTR010000028.1, read on the forward strand.
CGACGTCTCCCGTGCTCTGCACTCGGATCCTCAACCCGTCGCGCGCGCCCTCTGCCCCCTGCCGACCACCAACAAAATCACCACCAACACCCCCACCCCGATCAACAACCCACCCCATGCCGGCACACCAAACTGCCGCCCCAGAACGTCGCCACACACAACCGACACACCTCCCACCACCAGTGCATACGGCATCTGCGTCCAAACGTGCTGCTCCAGCGTGCACCCACTCGCCACGGATGACAGCACCGTCGTGTCGCTGATCGGCGAGCAGTGATCCCCAAACACCGCCCCCGCCAGCACCGACCCGATCGACGCATAAAACAGCGGCTCCGCTTCGGCCGCCGGCATGTCGGCCAGCAGCCCCGCCGAGATCGTCACCGCCGCAGGACAAAGTATGCCCATCGTCCCCCACGAAGTCCCCGTCGCAAACGACACGACGCACGCGGCGACAAAGATGAGCAGTGGCAACCACTGCACATCCATCTGCGAGCGCGCCAGCATGTCCCGCGCCACCTCACCCAGCTCCAAAGCCTGCATCGCGGCGGATAGCGTCCACGCCAGCGTCAGCACAATCATCGTCGGCAACATCCGCCCCATCGCATCCGTGGCCGCCTCCATCGTCCGACCAATAGAGATCGACCGCGTCGCCAGCGAGATCACCACCGCCGCCGTCACCGCCGCCACCGCACCATACAGGATCGAGTTGTACGAATCTCCGCTACTCACAATCTCCCGCGCCAACGCCAGACCACTCGGCACCTCACCAGAATCCGCCACGCTCCGCCAGCCGGTCACAACCAGCAACCCCAACGTGACAACAACCAACACCAGAATCGGCACACCTGCGTACCACGCCTTCCCCTCCGCCGCCGACTCCGCATCGGCAGCCAATCTCGCCGCGCCACCCCGCGCCGACTCGGGTGCCGCCTCCGCCTTCCGCATCGGCCCAAAATCACGATTCAGCAATCCCACCAGCAGCACCATCACCAACGCCAACAGCGGGTAGAACCGATACGGAATGCTGCTCAGAAACGCGTTGTACGCATATCCGCGATCCAGCGCGACCCCCTCCAGAAACGCGGGCGTCTCGCGCAGCGCCGCCAGCCCGTCGTGAATAAACCCGATCTCTGCCCCGATCCACGTCCCGATCAGCGCAACCGACGCCACCGGCGCCGCCGTCGAATCCACCAGGTACGCCAGCTTCGCCCGACTGATTCTCAACCGATCACACACCGGCTGCATCGACGGCCCCACAATCATCGCGTTCGCATAATCATCAAAAAACACCAGCAACCCCGCCAGCCACGTCGCCACTTGCCCGCGCCGCCGATTCGACGCCCACCGCGCCACCCAGTTCACAATCGCCGCCGTCCCGCCGTTCGCCGCCACAATCCCCACCATTCCCCCAATCGTCAGCGTAAAAACGATGATCTTGATATGGTCCGCATCCGTCAGCGCCCCAATCAGGAACGTCTCCACGGCCAGCCGCAACCCCGCCAGCGCGAACACATTCCCATAATCGTGCGCCCCGCCCCACGCCAGCATGTACGCCGCCAAAACAACCCCGATCACCAGCGCCGGAATCACCTGCCGCCACAAAATCGCCAATATGATCGTCAACAATGGCGGCAATAACACCCACGCGCCGAAATAAGCGCCCGGCTCCAATGAACTACCCTCGGCGGCACGGCCTCCCTCACTCAGCCCCATCGGCCCCGTCGCCGGAACCGACACGGCGGACGTCGTGGATCCTACCTCCGCCGTCTCTTGCCCAAATGCGCTATGCGCTACCAGACCACCGACAACCAGCAACAAAACCGCAGACCATGCACGTCCCGAGCGCCTGCGCCATCCGCAGCATCTCCCCCATGCAGAGCGCCCGAAATGTCCAGGGCTAAACCATGACATGCTGGTCCGCACGGTAGTACCCCCCAACAGCACCGTCAACGCCCCGCGCTTCCCACCCGCTTAACGCCTCAATGGCTGCAACCCGTAAGACTGCCGAATCCGATTCGCCTCCTGCCACGCCCCACCATGATCCGCTAGGAACTTGGTATAGCTTGACGTCGACACATCCAGCCGCGCCGCCGCCTTGCTGACCTGCCCCTCCTGCGCCGCCAATTCGTCCAGCGCCAACGCCAATACATGCCAATAGCCTGGATTCTTCTCATTCACCTTCAAGCGATTGCTGTGGATCTGCACACTCTCCGGCCACACGACCGCCGCCGCCGGCCCCGTACGCACCCCCACCGCAATCGCCTCCCGCAGCCTCTTCAGCGCATTCGCCTTGTTCTCATGCTGCGATCGCCGCTCCGTCGCATTGACCACAAAGTCCGTCGGCCGATGCCGCAGCCGCACCGCCGTCGAAACCTTGTTCCGATGCTGCCCCCCCGGCCCGCTGGCGCGATGAATGTGCACCTCGCACTCGGCCAGCAACTGCTCGTCCGAGTAATCGAGCCGCGCACGTACCTCGGCCGCGCTGGGCCGATCCGGACCTTCCCGACTGTCCCCGGACGCTGCTGACATGCGTCTGATCTCCACCAAACAACGATTTCCCGTCGATCCCTGTCTCCGCGTTCCCACAGAGCCGACTAAGCAACTATAATAACCACCGGGACTTGCAAACGCGCCCCGTCGCCGGCCCGATGACGCGGGCACCCTTCCTGATTGCAGGAGGTCACTGGATGTACCGATCCCTGTTCCCCCCGCGCCACACGCACCGTCGCTCCGCCTTCACCCTGATCGAACTGCTGGTCGTCGTCGCCATCATCTCGCTGCTGATGTCGATCCTGGTGCCGTCGCTCTCCCGCGCCCGCCAACAGGCCAAATCCACCGTCTGCCTCACCCGCCTGAACGAGTTCATGAAAGGCCTCACCGCCTACGGCACAGACCACAACTTCCTCCTGCCGCCCGCCACCTACGAAGTCGATCCCGATTCGGGCAATGACGCCCTCCACGGCTGGGCCGAAGCCCTCTACACGTACATCTACCAGGACCGCGACTACCCGTGGGAAGAGGACTACCCCGTCCAGCGCAATCGCAACAACCACTACGAACTCTGGGTCTGCAAGGAAGCCGTCCCCATGGCCGACAGCACCGGCCACTACCGCGTCTACGAATACGCCTGGTCCCGCGGCTCGCTCGACCGCATCAAAGCCCGCATGCCCATTATCACCGACGCCAACCCGATGGTCTGCGATCCCGACGACCTCCTCCGCAGCGATATCCCCATGGAACACATCGCCGGCCTCGAAGGCGAAGCCTACATCGACGAGCGCCACTACGGCGGCGCCAACTACTGCTTTAACGACGGTCACGCCGTCCGCAGCACCAGCCTCAAGGAAGAACTCGCCCTCGACTGGGATCTCAACCCCGATACCGAAAACGAATGACCGCCAACCTCACCTACCTCGACAATAACGCGACCACGCAGCCCGACGAGCGTGTCGTCGCCGCCATGACCCGCATGCTGGCCGAACAATGGGCCAATCCCTCCAGCGGCCACCTCTTCGGCACCGAAGCCGCCCAGTCCGTCGAACAAGCCCGCCGCAACGTCGCGCATCTCATCGGCGCCGATCCCACCGAGATCATCTTCACCAGCGGCGGCACCGAGGCCGACAACGCAGCCCTCCGCGGTGTGCTCGCGGCTCTCCCCGATCGGCGCCACCTGGTCATATCCACCGTCGAACACCACGCCATCTTCGAAACCGCCGAACAACTCGAGCGCGAAGGTATCGCGGTCACCCGCGTCGACGTCGACCACGCCGGCCACCTCGATTTCGACGGCTTACAGAACGCCCTCCGCCCCGCCACCGCACTCGTCTCCATCATGCTCGCCAACAACGAAACCGGCGTCATGTTCCCCCTCCGCGAAATCACGGAAATCGCCCACCGCCAGGGCGTGCTCGTGCACACCGACGCCGTCAACGCGCTCGGGAAAACCCCCGTCAATGTGCAGGATCTCGGCGTCGACCTGCTGTCGCTCAGCGCCCACAAAATCTACGGCCCCAAAGGCGTCGGCGCGCTCTACTTGCGCAAAGAAACCCCCTTCCACAAGTGCCAGATCGGCGGCGCCCAGGAGCGCAATCGCCGCGGCGGCACACTCAACGCCCCCGGGATCGTCGCCCTCGGCGAAGCCTGTCACCTGCTGCACGACCAGCCGCCCTCGGTCAATGAGAACATCCGCAAACTACGCGACCGGCTGGAAAGCGAACTGGAAAAGCGCTTCGACAATCTCCACCTCATCGGCCGCGAAAGTCAGCGCCTGCCCAACACGACCTGCGTCTGCTTCGATGGCACCATCGGCGAGACCATCGTCGTCCTCCTCAGCGAAGCCGGCATCTGCGTATCCAGCGGCGCCGCCTGCGCCGCCGGCGAAGTCGAACCATCGCACGTCCTCGCCGCCATGAACATCCCCTCCAACATTGCCGCAGGCGAAATCCGCTTCTCACTCGGCAAGAACAACACCGCCGCCGACATCGACCGTCTGCTGGAAGTTCTCCCCGGCGTCCTGAACGAGGCGGCTACGTCCGAGCACCTCTAGCCGTTCCCCCCTTCTACCGCGGCAATACGATCCCGAACTCCGCCGCCCGCAACTCCGCCGCCTCCAGCCGGGCCCGGGCATTCGCCGGCAATCGCGCCATCAGCGCTCGCCCGCGCGAGATCTGCTCATTCGAAACGCGTGAACGCACCTCCGGCCAGCGCGCCGCCGCCACCGTGCAGAACTCGTCATCCGCCAGTGCCGCCGCAAACTCGTCACTCGTCAGCAGCGTCGTCAAATCACGCGAGCGCGCCGCATTCGCCAGCCGCGGATTCGACCGGAACGCATGATAATGCCGCCGCACCGCCGGCTGATGCAGCAGATCGTCAAACTCCCCCGCGTCAAACGCCTCCCAGAACACCTCACGATATGCCGCAATCTCCGAGACGATCGCCGCCGTCGCCAGCGTCTCCGCGCGCCGCAGTGGATTATTATCCCGCGCCCACACCCCCACCGAATCCTCCACGAGCATCGTCGTGCCCAACTTATCGATCAGACTCAGCACCGCCCCCACCCGCGGCTGCGTCTCACTCAACCGCATCGCAAACATGTGCACCGCCGGCGCAAACAACCCGAACAGCCAGCACGCAGCCAGCGCAACCGCCAGCCCTTCCGCCGGCCCCATCACAATCCCCAGACTGCGGTTCAATACGTACGCATACCTATGCCGCCGATAACGCCAGCTCAGCACCCCGCCCACTACCGTCCCCAACAAGGTCGGAACAAACACGACCCCCAGCACGCTGAGCACGGCGCCGCCCGTCTGCCCCAACCCCGGCTTCAATACCTGCCCAATCAGCGGACTCAACGTCGGTATCAGGTACAGCCCCAGCGCCAGGCCCGCCAGTTGCAGCACGTGCCGCATCGCCCCCGCCCGATCGGCCAGTGGCGCCAGCAGCAATCCCGCCACCGCCGCCACCCGCACCGCCGGACCTCCCAGGCACAATGCACCCACGAGTGTCACATAGACGCACACCCGCAGGGTCCATAGAAACGGACCGGTTCCCGCCAACGGATTCGTATCAACTGCGATCACCGGCCTGACGACGCACGCACGCGCAGCAGCAGGTTGCATCATGAACCTCCCCAGAAACGACTTCGCCACGCGCCACGCGCCCGGCCATCGGTTGCATCGGCCACTTTTCCGGTGCGTCCCACTAGCGCCTCACGCCCCATTTCCACCAGCCTCTTATCGGCTCTCCCGGCGCTCCCCCAGTCCGCTTGCCTCCCGACCAGCGTCGCCGTATCGTCTCTCGTTGACCCGCGCACCACGGGCATCAGTACTGAGGCAAGGGAGCTCGCATGACGTCCACCGACGTCCCAGAACAAGAGAAGCAACAGGGCCGCAGCCGAGTCGGCGTCGCGCTCCTCGCGCTCCTGCGCACGCGGATCAGCACCGGCGTCCTGACCATCATCCCCATCCTGATCACCCTCTGGGTCGTTCGTATCATCTTCTCATGGATGCGCAGCGCGTCCGAATGGGTCTTCGAGCTGATCCTCTTCTCCGCCTGGGGAGAGCAACTGCTGACCCAATGGGGCGTGATGGACCAACTCGCCAAAATCAAACGATTCGAGCAGGACTACGGATTCACCCCCCAGGATGTCGAACTCATCGACATCCTGCCCATGCCAATGCAATGGGTGATCGGTACCATTTCCGTCCTCTTCACCATCTTCATCCTCTACGCCATCGGCCTCTTTGCCGCCAACGTCTTCGGGCGTCGCATCATCCAATCGGTCGAGCACATCGTCGATCGCGTCCCACTCGTAAAGACCATTTATCGGCTCCCCAAACAGGTCATCACAACCTTCACCGCCACCCAGAAAGAGAACTTCCGCAAAGCCGCCCTCGTCCCCTTCCCACAAGAGAAAATGCGCTGCGTCGGCTTCATCACCAACATGTTCACCGACTCGGTCACCGGCGAGGAGCTCTGCTCCGTGTTCATCCCAACCACTCCCAATCCCACCACCGGCTACCTCCAGGTCATGCGCCGCGCCGAAATCACCGAACTCAACTGGACCATCGAGGACGCCATCCGCGCTATCATGTCCGGGCTGATCCTCAAACCCCATTATCTGACCATCATTCCCAACAAAGACCTCCCGGACGATGTGCCGCCCGGCGTCGGTCAGGGCCCGCTCCCCCCACCAGAGGAAGTCCACGAAACCAATCTCCCCGAAAAGCCGCCCGAGACTTGATGCAGACGGCCTGACGCGGCCCCGTGTTACCGGCACCAGCCGCTAATCCCCTTCGTGGATGCGCTTCTCGTCCGATTTGCTGTCCTCTACAGACACACCCCACCTAGAACTTCGCAGCAATGCTCTGGTTACTAATGAAGCGGGCCAATCGAGCCGCTGGAGGGTCGCATATGTGGCACGAAACGCGTGAGATGATTCGCAGACTGTGGTGGGCGCTACTCGTCTCCTTCGGACTTCTCCAGCCCGCCCTCGCCACCGCCGATACCCTCGTCGCCTGGGGTGATAACACCTCGGGCCAGACGGCCACCCCCACCGGCGACACGTATACCGCCATCTCCGCCGGCGGCTGGCACTCGGTCGCCCTGAAAGCGGACGGCTCCCTCGCCGCCTGGGGCTGGAACTTCCAGGGCCAATGCGACATACCCGCAGGAAACGACTACACCGCCGTCGCCGCCGGTGGCGCTCACAGTGTCGCGCTCAAGGCCGACGGCTCCCTCATCGCCTGGGGCTGGAATATCGAAGGCCAGACCAACGTCCCCGCCGGCAACGACTACACCACGCTTGCCGCCGGCGCCTCGCACGGCCTCGCACTCACCACTGCCGGCGAAATCGTCGGCTGGGGCCGCAACCTCTACGGACAGATCGACACGCCCGCCGGCCTCGGCTATCAGGCCATCGCTGCCGGCGAAGAGCATAGTCTCGCCATCGACAGCAGCGGCGCCCTCGCCGCCTGGGGCAGCAACGCTCACGGACAAACCGACGCGCCCACCGGTACGGACTTCGTCACCGTCGCCGCCGGCCATTCACACAGCCTGGCCCTGAAAGCCGACGGCTCCCTCGCGGCCTGGGGCGACAACACCCACGGCCAAACCGACACCCCCCCCGGCACCGATTTCGTCGCGATAGATGCAGGTGGCAACTGGTGCCTCGCGCTCAAGGCCGACGGCGCCCTCACCGCCTGGGGCGAGAACACGATGGGCCAGACTACCATCCCGGCCGGAACGCAACACACTGCCGTCGCCGCCGGCCGCTCGCACGGCGTCGCCCTGGTCTCAGCCCTCATGCCCGGCGATCTGAACTGCGACGGCAGCATCACATTCGACGACATCGCACCATTCGTGAAAGCCCTCAGCGGTCAATCCGCCTACGAAGCCGAATATCCCGATTGCAACTGGCTCAATGCCGACTGCAATAGCGACGGCACCGTCACCTTCGACGACATCGCGCCGTTCATCGATCTCCTCGGCGGATAGGTACCGACACCCGATTATCCCTCACACGCATGGTGGCCGATCCGCTTCAGACCCGGGTCGGCCTCCCGCTTGCGCACGCAATCTCGTGCCCCCCCTTGGCGCATCGGTTATCATGCAACCCATCAGTGGCAAACGCGGCTTCATCCAAGGAGGGATTCGGCCATTTCCGTCGACAGACCGCAAGACTGGATCATCGCACCACCACACCCCGACCGCGACCACCTCGCGCGCGAAGCCCGTATCGCGCCGTTGCTGGCACAACTGCTGCTGGCCCGCGGCGTCACCTCCGCCGCCGACGTACGCCCATTCCTCCAGCCCGAGTTCAAGTCGCTCCTCCCACCCGAATCCCTGCCAGGCGCCGTCCCCGCCGCCCAACGCCTGGCCGCCGCCATCCGCAACCAACGTCAAATCGTCATCTACGGCGACTATGACGTCGACGGCATCACCGCCACCAGCATCCTCTGGCACGCCCTGACGCTCGCCGGTGCCCCGGTCCGCTTCTACATCCCCAGCCGCCTCGAAGAAGGCTACGGCCTCAATCCCGAAGCCATTACCTCGCTCGCCGCCGACGGCGCCCAAACCATCATCACCGTCGACTGCGGTATCACCGCTTGCGAATCCGCCACGCACGCACGCGAACTCGGCATCGAGCTCATCATCTCCGATCATCACCAATGGCGCGAGACCCTGCCCGACGCCGCCGTCATCGCGCATCCCGCAGCCTGCGGCGATAGCCCAAATCCCCACCTCTCCGGCGCCGGCGTCGCCCTCAAGATCGCCTGGGCCCTCGCACAGGAGCTGTCCGACGCCACCCGCGTCGATCCCGCCTATCGCGACTTCCTCATCGAGGCCACCGCCTTCGCCGCCCTCGGGCTCATCGCCGACGTCGTGCCACTCATCGGCGAAAACCGCATCATCGCCAGCTACGGCCTGCGTCACCTCCGCCACACGGAAAACCCCGGCCTACGGGCCCTGCTCGAGGTCAGCGGTCTCAACGGCAATCGCAACGTCGATGACTATGACGTCGGTTTCAAGCTCGCCCCCCGCCTCAACGCCATCGGCCGCATGGGCCACGCCCGCCTCGCCGTCGAGCTCTTCACCCGCGCCAACCCCGGCCGTGCGCAGGAAATCGCCCGACTGCTCGATACCGAAAACCGCCGCCGCCAGGAAGTCGAGCGACAGATCACCAAACAAGCCGAAGCACTCGTGCTTGAGAAGGGCTTCCACCGCGATTCCTGCCGCGGAATCGTGCTCGCCAGCGACGCCTGGCATCCCGGCGTCATCGGCATCGTCGCCGCCCGACTCGTCGATCGCTTCCATCGCCCCACCATGTTGATCGCCCTCGAGAACGGCACCGGCCAAGGCTCCGGCCGCAGCGTGCGCCACTTCCCGCTACACGAAGTGCTTGAATCGTGTAGCGAACATCTACTCACGCACGGTGGCCACGCCATGGCCGCCGGCGTCCGGCTACAGTCCGATAAGCTCGATGCCTTCACCGCCGCCTTCCAGGCCGAAGCCGCTCGCCGCCTCACCCTTGCCGACCTCAAACCCAAACTGCAACTCGACGACGAAATCACCCTGAATACCCTCGACCCCACCGTGGTCGATGCCATCCAGCGGCTCGCCCCCTTCGGCCAGGAAAACCCCCGCCCCCGACTCGCTACCGGCGTCGTGGACCTCGTCGATCAACCTCGTGCCGTCGGCCGCGCCGGCAACCACCTCCAGTTCACCGTCTGCCAGGGCGGGGTCTATCGCAAGGCCATCGCTTTCGGCCGCGGCACACAACTCGAAGACCTCCGCGAACATCGCCACCTGCGCGTCGCCTTCGAACCCATCATCAACGAGTGGAACGGCCAGCGCAAGGTCGAGCTCCGCGTCCTCGACTGGAAGCCAGCCAGCTTATAATCACAATCCATGGATCCACCCTGGTTCTACCATCCCGACCTGCAACCTGGCTCGATCCCCCTCGACGAAGCCGAAGCTCGCCACGCCCTCGGCAGCCACCGCCTCCGTCCCGGCGATAAGCTCGTCCTCTTCGACGGTCAGGGCCGCAGCGCATTCGGCATACTGCAACCAGACACAACCCCGTCACGTAGCCGCAAGAAGCACCTTCACGCAAGGGTTCAAGTCGACTACGTGCAACTCGAACCGCCACCAGCCCGCGCGCTGACAATCATCGCCGCCGCCTGCAAACGAAACCGCCTCGACTGGCTGATCGAGAAATGCACCGAACTCGGCACAACCCGACTCGTCTTCGCCGACTTCGAACGTTCAGTAGTTCATAAGGACCAGCGACATGTCGAAAAGCTTCGACGCACCGCGATCGAAGCCTGCAAGCAATGTGGCCGTTTACACCTGCCCCAACTCGCCGTCGGCACATCATTAACCGGCGCACTCCAAAACACAGCACCCGCCGCGCTTCTCGTAGCAAGCTTGCAGCCGGACGCCTCGTCTTTTCATGACTGGTTATCGGACTGCAACAAACAATCCGTTAGGATCGTGATCGGCCCCGAAGGCGGATTCTCACCAACCGATCAACAACTGCTCAACGAACATGCTGCGCAACCAATTCGCTTGGCCAGAAACGTGCTCCGCATCGAGACGGCGGCCGTAGCCGCCGCGGCCGTATGGTCCGCCACAACGCGCTAACCTCCACCGTAAGCTAATCTTGTGCAGCTCCCCCAAACGCGCGACCGACAGGGCCAATGTCATGCCGCACCCAAAAAGACAGCGGGCGAGCCATCCTGACTCGCCCGCTCTGGCCTCGTCCACCCAATGCGCTGGTGGCCTCACCTCCACGTCCCTTCGTTTATAAGGTACCACAAGGATTGCGAAAACGCAACATTAATAGCGCACTATTCTAGTGCTATTTCTGCTAAGTCCCGCAACGGAAAGGATATGGCAAAATCAAAATGTTCCCATTTTTCAACAATTGTTTCCACAAAGCCACACCAGGCACCCCCATCTCACGCCCCGCACAACGCCGCCCGAATCCGCATCAGCGACCGCAACATCCCCTCAAGCTCATCAAGCGGCCACACCGTAGCCGCGTCGCTCCGCGCCCGCTCAGGGTCGTCATGCACTTCCATGAAGATCGCATCAACCCCGGCCGCCACCGCCGCCCGCGCCAGCAGCGGAATGAACTCCCTGCGCCCACCCGTCACTTTCCCACCTCCCCCTGGATATTGCACCGAGTGCGTCGCGTCAAAGACCACCGGCGCGACCTCACGCATCACCGCAAGCCCCGTAAAGTCATTCACCAGCCGCTCGTAACCGAAAAACGTCCCCCGCTCCGTCAGCAACACATTCTCATTGCCAGTCTGCCGCACCTTCTCAACCGCCAACCCCATCTTCTCGGGCGCCAGAAACTGCCCCTTCTTGATGTTCACACACCGCCCCGTCTCGCCACACGCAACCAGCAAATCCGTCTGCCGACAAAGGAAAGCCGGCACCTGCAGACAATCCAGCACCTCCCCCGCCGCCAACGCCTGCTGAGCTTCATGTACGTCGGACAATAGCGGCACGCCCACATGATGCCGCACATCCGCCAGTATCTTCAGCCCCTCATGCAACCCCGGTCCGCGAAACGACGACACACTCGAGCGATTCGCCTTGTCGTAACTCGCCTTGAATACATACGGCAACTCCACCCGGCCAGCAATCCCCGCAATGGACTCCGCCAGCTTGAGCGCGTGATCCCGTGATTCCAGCACGCACGGCCCCGCGATCAGCATGAGCGGCTGCCCAACTCCGATTTCGTACGGGCCCAAACGGGCCGCCGAACTGGCGTTCGCATCCAAGTCCATGTTCATGAGCATGACCCTGACCAGCAAGCGGCCCCTGCCGCATCCGGCTATTCCGCAATCTTCTTGTCCACGATTTGCAGAATCTCCCGCTCCAGTCCCTGTGCGGCCTCCTGAATCTCCGCTCCGCGCTTGAGAATGTCGTTCAACCACGCCTTGTCTTCACAGTCACCAGCATTGATCTTGACGTTCAGGTAAGCGCCCATCACCGCGCTACGCGCTGCCAGAGCAGCCACGCCCGCGTCCGAGGCACTGGCGGCCAGCCCCGTTTCAGCCATGCCCTTGGCCAGTTCCATACTCTTGAGCGAAGTCTCCATCACCCGGAATGGCATCAGAATGGCTTCCTTGGTCGCGTCCTGGATCGCCTGATGCTTGGCCGCCTTCTCCTGCTCGGTCGTATCCGGCAAACCCCACGCCGCAACGATCTTGTTGAACGCATTCGTGTCCTCGTCAATGAGGCGCAGCAACTCATCGTGGCAGTCCTTGCCTTGCTCGGCCCAGTTGCTGAACTCCTCCCACCGCTCGTCCCAGCCGCGTTTGTGACTGGAGAGATTCGCAACCATTGTTCCCAGCGCGGCACCCATGGCACCCATGGCGGAGCTGATCGATCCGCCGCCGGGAGCCTTGCTCTCGCTGGCGGTCTCCCAGACAAAATCCTGCACACTCATGTCTATCAGCCGCCGCTCCCGCTGCCGTGCGGCAATCGCATATTCGATGATCTTCTCTTCGGCCTTGAAGGGCTTGAGATCGTCGAGCCCCATGCTCTTGACCGCGATCTTGATGAGCTCTCGATCCGGCACACCCAACGAGCGATTCTGCTGCCGCAGATAATGCTTGCCAGCATCCAACATCGCTTTCAGCGGCACCAGCCCCACCAGTTCGCTACCCGTCACGCGCACCCCGCGCGCCTCGGCCCGTCGCTTGCACTCGTCATACGCCACATACACCGGCGTCACCGAGATATTCGTCAGGTTCATCGAAATCTGGCAGATGCCGTATTCCTCGATGAACCAACCGATACCCTTGACACATTTCAACGAGCCGGGAATCCACACGTCGCGTCCCTGCTCGTCTTTCACGACCGGACCCGTCAGCGGGTGCCCCTCACGCTTCTTCCGCCCCTTCTCGCGCACATCAAACGCGATCGCATTGGCCCGTCGCGAGGACGTCGTGTTCAAGTTCACGTTATACGCTACGAGAAAATCGCGCGTCCCGACGGCGGTCACGCCATACTTCGGATCAAACTTCCCGGGACCAAAATCCGTCCTCCATTCCGGCTGGCCCAGCTTCTCCGCCAGACCCTCATACTCACCAGCCCGCACCGTCGCCAGATTGCGACGGTCGTCACTCGTTGCCGCGTGCTCATAGAAGTAACCAGAGATGCCCACCTCATCACCCAGCCGCTTACCCAACTCACGGGCATACGGCACAACCTCATCCATGGTGATGCCGGACACCGGCACAAGCGGGCACACGTCCATCGCTCCAAAGCGGGGATGCTCGCCATGGTGCCTGGTCATGTCGATGAGCTCTTTCGCCTTCCGACCGGCCCGCACCGCCGCCTCGACAACCGGCTCGGGCGCGCCTACGAAAGTCACGACGGTGCGGTGGGTGGCCGCCCCGGGGTCAACATCGAGGAGCGTGACTCCCTCGACCGTCTCGATCGTGTCCGTGATCTGCTTGATGAGATCCATATCCCGACCTTCGGAGAAGTTCGGCACGCATTCAATCAACTGGTCGCTCATGATCTGGCATCCCTTGCTCTGGGGTCGCGGAAGCTCGCATACAGGCCGCTGAGTGTAACATGCCAGCCGCCCAAATCGAAATCCCCCCGCCGCCCATCGCGCCCCCCCCCCCGTAACGCCCGCGCAGTAAAAAGGGCCCCACGTCACTGTTCGTGGGGCCCATCTTACATCGCTGACATCTACCAAATGTACGTCAGGTCGTTTCAGCTTCCACAACCGTCGAGTCTTCCTCACTCTTCGGCGCGTCGACGCCCTCGAAGACGAAGTGGCGCGTGCCTTCCTCTTCGCTGCCCTCCACGTCGATCCGGATCATGTTCTTGCCCGCATACTTGTTGCGAAGGATATCCTCGCTCAGTGGGTCCTCGATCATGCTCGAGATCGCGCGGCGGAGCGGGCGGGCACCGAACTTCTCGTCCGTACCCTTCTCGATCAGGTACTCCCGCGCGCCGTCGGTCAGCTCCACGTCGAGACCGCGGTCCTTCAGACGCTTGGCGACCTTGCCCAGTTCGAGCTCGACAATCTGCGACAGGTCGTCGTGCGTCAGCTTGTGGAAGACGACGACTTCATCGAGACGGTTGATGAACTCGGGCCGGAAATGCCGCTCAAGCTCGCTCGTCAGCATCTCCTTCATCTTCTGATACGTGACATCCTCGTCGCGCTTCATGAAGCCGAACGGCTCCTGGCTCATGATGCGATCGGCACCAATGTTGCTCGTCATGATCAGCACGATATTGCGGAAGTCGACGTTGCGACCAAACGAGTCCGTCAGGCGCCCTTCCTCCATGATCTGGAGCAGCATGTTGAACACATCCGGGTGCGCCTTCTCAATCTCATCGAGCAGCACCACCGCGTAGGGCCGCCGACGAATCCGCTCCGTCAGCTGGCCACCCTCTTCATACCCCACATAGCCGGGCGGGGCACCGATCAGCCGGCTGACGTTGTGCTTCTCCATGTACTCGGACATGTCCAGCGTAATCAGCGCCTCTTCATCACCGAACATGAACTCGGCCAGCGTCTTCGCCAGCAGTGTCTTACCAACCCCGGACGGCCCAAGGAACACGAACGAGCCCATGGGCCGGTTCGGGTCCTTCAGCCCACTACGGCTGCGCCGCACACTGCGCGAGATCGCACTGATGGCCTCTTCCTGACTGATGACTTTCTTGTGCAGCTCCTTCTCCAATTCGAGCAGCCGCGCAGCCTCCTCCTTCTCCAGCCGCGTCAGCGGAATGCCCGTCATCCGGCTGACAACCTCGCCGATGACGTTCTCATCAACGATGCCCTCCGTCTCCTTCGAGTTGTCCTTCCATTCGCGCTGCACATTCTCCTTCTTCATGCGCATCGATTCGCACTTGTCGCGCAACTCCGCCGCCCGCTCATAATCCGCATTCTTGACCGCCTCATCCTTCTCGGCCGCCAGACGCTCAATTTCACGTTCCAGATCGGCCAAGTCCGGCGGCACCGTCATGCTCTTGATGCGAATCCGCGCACCAGCCTCGTCAATCACATCAATCGCCTTGTCAGGCAGCACCCGCCCCGTGATATACCGATGCGAAAGCTGCACCGCCGCATCAAGCGCCTCATCCGTAATCTGCACCCGGTGATGCGCCTCATAGCGGTCGCGCAGCCCCTTCAGAATCTCCTGCGTGTGCTCCAGCGACGGCTCATCCACGTGGATCGGCTGGAAGCGCCGTGCCAGGGCCGCATCCTTTTCGATGTACTTCCGGTACTCATCAAACGTCGTCGCACCAATGCACTGAATCTCGCCGCGCGAAAGCGAGGGCTTCAATACGTTCGACGCATCGATCGCCCCCTCCGCGCCACCGGCCCCGACCAGCGTATGCAACTCATCGATGAACAAAATGACATTCTTCGCCCGGCGGACCTCATTCATCACCGCCTTGATCCGCTCTTCAAACTGACCGCGGTACTTCGTGCCGGCCACCATCATCGCCAGATCCAGAATGACAATCCGCTTGTCAAACAACAGTTCCGGCACCTGATGGTTGATGATCTTCTGGCAGAGCCCCTCCACAATCGCCGTCTTGCCAACGCCCGCCTCGCCCAGCAGCACCGGGTTGTTCTTCATCCGCCGACAAAGCACCGTGATCACACGCTCGATTTCCGCCTGCCGTCCGATGACCGGGTCCAGCTTGCCTTCCCGAGCCAATTCGGTGTAGTCGCGGCCGAAAGAATCCAGCGCGGGTGTCTTGCTCTTGCCCTTCTTCGGAACATCACCCGTGGGCGTGATCGTGCTGGTTTCCTCGGCGTCGACACCTGCCCCCAGCAGGTTCAGCACTTCTTCCCGCACGTCGTCCAGCTTCAGCCCCAGGTTCATCAACACCTGCGCCGCAACACCATCCTGCTCACGCAGCAGCCCGAGCAGCAGATGCTCCGTGCCCACATAGTTGTGATTGAGCGTACGCGCCTCTTCAATAGCGTACTCGATCACCCGCTTCGCGCGCGGCGTCTGCGGCAGCTTCCCCATCGTGACCATCTCAGGGCCACTCTTGACAAGCTTCTCAACCTCAAGACGAACCTTGCGCAAGTCCACACCCAGGTTCTTGAGCACATTCGCCCCGACACCCGAGCCTTCCTTGACGAGGCCAAGCAGGATGTGCTCCGTCCCGATGTATTCGTGGTTGAATCGCTGCGCCTCCTGGTTGGCCAACGCCATCACCTTCCGCGCGCGATCAGTAAAACGTTCAAACATGCCTGCGGGTCTCCCTGTTGAGGTTTAGCCGGGCACCTAAGTCTCTGCGAAACAAGACGTAAGCACTTCCACCACACCTTGTGGCCAACACGTGATTCTATGCGGCGCCATGCGCCCCATCAACCAAGGCACATCTACCTACATTCTTATCGGCCACCACGCGTCCCCAGCCGCACTTCCCGCCGGAAACCGCGCCCACTGACAACACACGGGGACCATCGGCGGGAAAGCCACGTCAATGAAGCTGTTCCCGAATCTCGTCGCGGTATATACCGTGCGTGTCCAACTTCCGAACACGCTGCCACGCCTCCCGGGCGGCGTCTCCATCCCCCGACCCCGAGAGTGCCTGCGCCAGCCGGTACGCCACCAGAAGGTCGTGGTTCGCGCGGTCGGCAACCGGCCGCAACGCCTCGAGCGCCGCAAGTACGTCCCCCGCAAGAAGATGCTCACGAGCCGCCCGCAGAGCCTCCCGGCGGGCTTCTCGTGCCGCTGCTTCAGCCATGGCCCGCAAGTCTTGCGCCAAACGAACCTGGGCGGCGAAGTAGCTGCCAAGTGCAAACCCGATAATCAACATCTGCAACCACCGCCCGAAGTCCGCCGGAATCAATAGCGTCGCGACAAGCGCCAAATTCGCACTCACCACGAAGACCAGGCCGATCAGCATCCCCGTCCAGATCGAACCGATCCACACCAGGCCGCCACCGGGTAAGACCAGGTTGACCCAGGTCGCCACGCGGGCAGTACGGACATCAATCGCCGCCGGCTGCACCCTGGGCCTCCACTTCACGGCTGCTGCTCACGTTGCCGGCCGCGGACGACGTCAACCGCCCGTACACCGCCGCCAGCCCCGTGATCGCGTCGCGGACGGCGTGGTTTTGTCGCGCGAACTCCGACGCTGACGCCCCCAACTCTCCCGCCTGACGGGGGCGATCCATCAACCGCCCAAGCAGATAGGCCAGCTCCACAGCGGATCCGGGCGTGAACTGCCACGCCGTTCGGTCCTCGACGAACCACTCCACCGGCTGCTCGCGTGCCGCAATGACGGGCTTGCCCAGCGCCATCGCCATCAGCGGTGCCAATGTCAATTCCTGCTGCGGGCCCGGCAGAATGCAGGCGTCAATCTCCGGTAGCACGCGCTCCCACAACTCGGGTGCGTCGACCAATGAAATGCACTCCTGCACGCCGGCCTCGCGCGCCCGTCGCCAGATCGGGTCCACGTCCACGCCTTCACCCACCACCGCAAACTGGAAATCCCGCCCATCACGTCGAAGCTGGGCCGCAGCATCAATCAACACCTCGAGCCCCCAGCCTTCCGCGATACGTCCTACGCAGACGCCCGCGAACGTATGCCCCGTTCCCGGCGTGCCCACCGGCCGCAAGGGCGGCGCCAGGGCAGGCGGCAGGGCTACGCACCGCGCCGCCAGTTGCGCATCGCGCGCGGCAACCTCATCTGCCACCCGTTGCGATGCTATCCCCACCAGCTCCCATTCCGTCCTCAATCCCCGCAGTACGTGCTCAACCTCCCGCAAATCAAACACGTGCACAAGCAGCCGCACGCCCCGCCGTCGAATCCACTGCTGAATCCACCACAGGCCATGCGTCCCCCACGCATGAATGATCGCCGGCAGCGGCGTCAGACGACCAGCGAGATACGGCCACAAGCCCCACGCCCGCCAGCCCCGCAGGTGGGAGACGACGTGACACGAAATCGGCGTCCCCTCAAACTCCTCGCGTACTTGCGGATCGTCGCTGAGTACAGCAACCGATGTTCCGGTCGCGCCGAGCCCTTGCACCACCTGCGTGAACATCGGCCCCAGTCGCGCACGGGTGCTGCCGCTGATCACATGCAGCACGTGGCCGACGTTGGGCACCGGCGCGCCCCCCTCTGCTTTCAACTCGGCTTCGGGCATGGCGCTCAGCATAGCACGCTTTGACGCGGCGCCCACTCCGGAAGTCGGCGCTCCCCGCCTCCTCGCTACTTGTCCTTGGACTCACGCGGACGCAGCACACGCGACATGCAGAAGATGTTCAGCCCCAGTACCAACGCAATGCAGAGGCACATGACGACCATGCCGGAAGACGTCAGCGACTCCCGCGCCTGTGCCTGGGCGAGGATCCATGCCAAGCTCATCATGTCGCCGCCTCCCACGTCACGCCGTCACGCTCGGCTTCCTCAATCATCCGCCCGATCCGATTGCGACAGGCCACATCGCTCAGCACGTACAGCAGCAGCAGGAAGAGAATAATGCCCAGGAACACGAAGCGGGCCACGTTCGCATCGACGACAGCCGCCCGCACCGCCTGCTCCATCCGCGCCCGCACGGCCTTCACGAACGCCACCTCACCCGGGTCAATCTCCCGCTCTGGCCGCCCTACAAGCCGGTCCACCTTCGCAATCAGCTTCGCCGCCGAAATCGTGTCATCCGCCATCAAACCCGCCACCACCAGCGGCACATCCTCCGCAGGCACGGCCGGCAGCGGATGAAACTCGCGCCGAATCGCGTCGGCGTAATACCGCTTCACCTCGTCCGGCAAACCGTCGGGCACGTCAGTTCGAACCTGCTCCGCCCACTCTGCCACTTCCTCCTCACGATCCACCTCAAGCGCCCCCGTCACGCGTGCCACCACCTTGGCGGTCCACGCTTCATCATCCAGGCGCGTGTCACCTAGATCGCGCTCTAGACTCTCGCTCAGCGCCAGCGCTTCCGCCGCTTTCGCCTCAGCAGCGCGCCGCCCCTGCCGCGCCGGGTCCATGCCCGCCAGATAATTCGGAAACGTCGTCCACGACCACGCAATAAGTATCACGATCAGAAAAGTCGGCGTGACGAACCGGATCATGACCGCCATGAAACGCGGCACCCGCAACTCGGCCCCGCGGTTCATCTCGCGCACGCCGCGCTCCGCCCCGATCACCCACCCGAACATGATCACCAGCCCGGTCGCCGCAATGATCATGAACAGATTGCACCAGAAATCCGTGTAATCCAGCGCTAGCGCGTTCTTGCTGAAGTACATCGTCAGCCCCGCCCCGCACGCCGTAATCACACCCAGCACCGCCACGCTCGCCCGCCGGCCTAGCCCGAAACCATCCTCCAGAAACGCAATCGCCGGCTGTAACATGCTCAACGAACTCGTCACTGCCGCCAGAAACAGCAGCCCGAACCACAACGCCCCCACCCAGTTCCCCCACGGCATGAAGTGCATGATCGCCGGCAGCGTCACAAACCCAAGTGTGAACGTGCCCCCCTTCGCATTCTCCGCCCCCAGAAACAGAAACGCCGTCGGCACAACGATCAACCCCGCCAGAATCACCTCGCAAAACTCATTCGTGCTCGACGCCGACAGCGAACTCAACACGACATCATCGTCTTTGCGCAGATAACTCGAATAGCACAGAATCAAGCCAAACCCGACGCTCAGACTGAAAAAAATCTGCCCCGATGCCGCAAGCCACACTTTCGGATCCTTCAACGCCCCCCAATCCGGATTCCACATGAACCCCAGCCCGCTGGTGATGTTCGGCAACGTCAACACCCGCACCAGGATGAGCGTCGCGCACATCAGCAGCAGCGGCATCGCCCACTTGCAGAACTTCTCAATCCCCCGCGTCACACCCTGGTAGATGATAAAGAAATTCACCAGGAAACACGCCAGTACCAGCCAAACCGTGCGCCCCTCGGCCAGCAGCGCGCCGTGCCCGCTGAGCCCAAACGTCCGCGACAGATGCTCTCCCGTTGCCCCCACGACGGCATCCACTTCCTCACGCCGCTCGCCCACCCCCTCGGTCGCCGCCGCAAACATCTCCTGAAAGCCACCACTCGCAAACTGGAGGCAATAATCCAGACACCACGCCTCCAGCAGGATGTAATACATGTAGATCGTCACGGGAATCAGCAGACTCACGGCCCCCAGCAGCTTCGCCGGACTTCGCCGCCAGATGGCATACATGATGCCCGGTGAGCTGTTCTGCCGAAACCGCCCCCCCAGCCGCCCCATCGTCCACTCACACCACGCAATCGGTATCCCCAGCACCAGAAAACTGATGATGTAGGGGATCATGAACGCCCCGCCGCCGTTGTTCACCGCCTGCCCGGGAAACCGCAGGAAGTTCCCCAGACCAACCGCCGAACCCGCGACAGCCAGCACCACGCCCAGCTTTGAGCCCCAGTTTTCCTTGCCGCTGTTTCCGGCCCCATTGCGCAACGCATCGCTCATGGAGTCAGCCTCTCCCAGCACCCTGGCCCTGGTTCCAAGCTCTCCGACATGCGGGCTCGCATCCTACCCGACCACCACCACCAGTGACAACGGTTGCCGCTCCTCCGTCCCGCCGCTATCTTCGCCGCAACACATCGAGAGTCTCGGATTGCGTGCGTCCGGAGCCGCTATGGAAAACTTCAATATCGCCGATTTCGCCAGTGCGCTCTCCAGTTGGGTCTGGTCCGTACCCCTCGCCATCCTGCTCCTCGGCTGCGGCCTGATCTTCAGCATCATCACCAAATTCGTTCAGTGGCGCGTCATTACACACGGCTACGCCTGTATTCGCGGCAAGTACGACCGCCCCGAGGACACCGGCCACATCAACCACTTCCAGGCCCTCTGCGCCGCCCTCTCCGCCACCATCGGCCTCGGCAACATCGCCGGCGTCGCCGTCGCCATCTCCGTCGGCGGCCCGGGGGCCGTGTTCTGGATGTGGCTCGTCGGGCTCTTCGGCATGGCCCTCAAATTCATGGAATGCTCACTGGCGGTCATGTATCGCGACGTACGCGAAAAACAGGCCGCCCCCGCCGTCGACACCACCCCACCCGGCATAGCAAACACTGCCGCTCTGGACAACGCCGCCGAACGCGAAGTCCGCGGCGGGCCCATGTGGTACATGCAAAAAGGACTGGTCGAGCCCCTCCGCGCCCGCGGCAACCCCTTCTGGCTGCTATTCAAGATCCTCGCAATCCTGTTCTCAGCCTCTGCCATGCTCAGTTCGCTGGGTCAGGGCAACATGTTCCAGGGCTGGAATGTCGCCGATGTCCTGGCCAAAAACTTCCTCGTCCCGCAATGGCTCTCCGCCATCGTCGTCGCCAGCCTGGTCGCACTCGTCATCATCGGCGGCATCAAACGTATCGGGCTGGTCGCCGCCCGCCTCGTGCCGTTCATGTGCGTCGTCTACGTGCTCGGCGCCCTCTACGTTATCCTGAGCCATGCCGTCGACATCCCCTACTACCTCGCCCTGATCGTCAAGTCCGCCTTCACACCAACCGCCGGCGCCGGCGGCTTCATGGGCGTCACCGTCTGGATCGCCTTTACGCAGGGCCTCAAACGCGCCTGCTTCTCCAACGAGGCCGGCGAAGGCTCCGCCGCCATGGCCCACGCCGCCGCGAAAACCGACGAGCCCATTCGCGAAGGCATCGTCGCCGGCATCGGCCCGTTCATCGACACCATCATCATCTGTACCATGAGCGCCCTCGTCCTGCTCATGACCGGCACGTGGAACCGACCGGCGGTCGGCACCGTCACCCGGATCGACGGCGGCCAGGTGCAGGTCGCGCTTGCAGAAAACCTGCCGGAGAAGATGCGCCCCCTGTACCTGGATCGCATCCGCACCGGTCACGAACTCGCCATCTACACATTCGCCGGCGAAGACAATACCGGCACGGTAATCGCCCCCATCGCCGATTTCACGGGCCAGGATGATGCGTGGGAAAACCTCTCCACGCTTACGTTGAACCTGACAGACGTAGACGAGTTGCAACGTGCCGAAATCGCCTCCGGCCAGCAGGTGCATCTCAATATCCAGGGCGCTGAGATGACCCGCTTCGCTTTCGATACCGCCCTCCCCGGCTTCGGGCTCTACATCGTCTCGCTCGGCGTCTGCCTGTTCGCCTTCAGCACGATGATCAGTTGGAGCTACTACGGCGAAACCGGCGCCGGATACCTCTTCGGCCCCCGGGCCGTCCTGCCATACAAGGTCGTCTTCGTCATCTTCGTCATCATCGGCATGTCGTGGCAGAAGTTCTCGACCGTCTACGACTTCTCCGACGCCGTCACCGGCATGCTCGTCTTCTGGAATCTGCCCGCAGTGCTCGCGCTGTCACCAGCCGTCATCAAGGCCGGACGCGACTACTTCCGCCGACTCGACAGCGGCCGGATGAAACCGCATCCGTAGCAGGAAGGCGAGATGCGCTAGCACTACCCCCCTCCCCCCAACTGTGGCACCGGTTTGCAACCGGTGCTTCCGCAAGTGCAACGTCTTCGGCCACTCGCTCTGACCCGCTGGACTTCTCCTGCACTCTCACCCAGATGGCCCACTACTCCTCGCGAGTGGCCGGCCGCGTCGCCGCCTGCTCCACCGGATACGCAGCCTCCAGCGCCAGCAGTGCGTACGCCGTAGTCAGCGCCGGCAGCCCCTCCATGTAGCGATCCGCCTCATTCACCCACCGCCCGTCATCCTTCTGCAAGTCACCGAGCTTGCTCACCAGTTCGACGCGCCAGCGATGCTCCCGCCCAGCCTCATCCTTGATGACCGGCTCATCCCACGCATCCAGCGCCCGCCCAAAAACGTGGTAAAAGTAATACAATCCCTCCTTCGACTGCCGCTCCGGCATGTTCGGATGGTAGTCCAGTGTCCAGTGCCGCCGCATCCAGTCCAGCGCCGCCCGCACCCGCGGATCATCCTTGCGCAACCCCGCATACAACATGCTCTTGAAGCCCGCATACGTCATCGTGCCCATACAGCGCAACTCCGTCCGCCCATCAATCTCCTCCGTCCCACCCTTGCTTTCCCCACCATTTGCCGGCGAGTAAATGAAACCGCCCTGTCTTGACCCCTGCGCAAACGGCTGGTCATTCGCCTCGCCCAACATCTGACACCGCTGAACGAACACCAGCGCCTTCTTGAACACCGGATCGTCCGGCGGCAACCCACTGTCTTTCAGCGCTTCGAGCATCATCTGCGTATTCGACAGGTCCGGCCGCTCGTGCCGCCCATAACCCGCACCCCCGTACCAAACGTGCTCCGACGTCCTCCCCTCACCCTCGTCCCACTGATTCTCCTTCAGGAACGCCTGCAGCTGCGCGATCTCATCAGCATATTCGGCGTCCTGCAGCACCGATAACATCGAAAGCACCACACTGCTTTCGTAGTTCTTCAACAACCCCTCCGCCGAGTAGATCCCCCCACCATCGCGCTGAAACTTCAGTACAAACGCAACACCACGTCGTACGGCGGCGTGCCCGGGCCCGACGTCGGGAGCCTGTGCGAGGGCCTTCAGTACCAGCCCCGAAACACCCGGTCCCGTCTGTGACGCCCAGCCACCGCCGCGCTCCTGCACGTTCAGCAAATACCGGCACCCGCGTTGAATCATGCGCTGCGCCTTGCGCTGCGCAACTTCATCGCGCAGATCGGCCGGGCGACTCAGCGCAGCGCCACCGTCATCATCGCCGCGCCCATGCCTCTCCTGGCCGACCGCCGGCCCGGATGCGCTTACCCAACCCAACACCGCCACCACGGTCAACCACAATTCTACCCGCAACATCGTGCTCACCTCGTCACCATCAATGTTCGCTCGTTCCACCACACGCCCTGCGATTGTAACCACGACCTCAAGCCATGTCCGTCGCAGCGCATAGCAAGGCGGGCCGACGATCTGTCATCGCCGGCCCGCCAACGTGTATCCACTAGACCCGCAGCGTGACGGACTTACCCGCCACGACACGCGATCAGCTTCAACTTAGTCACACTGCGTACCAATCAGCGACACAAACGGCGCAATGTCGTCAAAGTCGACATCCAGGTCACCATCCGTATCACCATTGAGCCACAGGCAGTTGAACTGCTGCTCCCAGGTGTCCGGATCGGCGCCAATTGCCGCCACGAACGGCGCGATATCGTCAAAGTCGATGTCGCCGTCGCAATCCATGTCACCCGCACACAGCGGCGACGTGCCCGGCGTCATCAGGAAGTTACGCAGTTGCAGGTACGACTGACCCGTGCCGTTCCAGTTGGTGCCCCAGAACTGGGCCTTCACCACCAGGCTCGGATCAAATGCCTCATCCGAGAAGTCGACGTTGGTGTCGTACACATCCATCGTGTGCAGACGGCTCTCCCACGTGTCGGCATTCTGATACATGCCGAAGAAACGCCGGTTGCCGTAGGCATCAAACAGCGTCAGGCCGATCGGGTGGTCCTCACCCGGCGGCGGCGGGAAGACATAAGCCGCCTCGAACTCGACCTGGGCCCCGTCGCCCGACATGTCCACGGCGCCGTAGCAGGCCGCGAGCAGGTCGATCTGCGGACCATAGTACCAGCCACCACCCGGAATGATCAGGGCGATGGTGTGGTCGATCGAGTTTCCGCCCGGATCCTCACCGATGTAGTTGTCGGTGAAGTCACCGGCCGCCCAGAAGGCGTTCAGATCGTCGCCGGTCGGCGTGTAAATCACATCGCCCAGACCGTTGTTGATCTGCGCATCCATCGGGATGTCCACCGGCGGCTCGAGCGGAATGCCGAGACCATCGTTGTAGATGTTGACGACAACTTCGTCATAGTCCTTCGCACAACCGGTCTCGTCAGCCACCTCCAACGTGAAGTAGTGCTCACCCGGCGGGAGGTCGAGATTCGCGATCGCGGTCTCGGCCACAACTTCACCCAGCAGCCACCACTTGTAGCTGAACGCACCAACACTGGCCGTACCGTCCAGCGTCACCGAGTTCGGCCCGCAAACACCATCACTGATGTCCTGATCGGGGCCGGCATCGGCCGTCGGGAAGGAATCTGGAATCTCAATGTAGCTGTTGCGGATACCACTCGTATAGGCAGCATTCGCCCACACGACAGCCTCAACCCGCATCCACACCACATGACTCGGATCAAAGTCGGGATCCGTCGCACCCGGATCCGGATCCGGCTCGCTCACGCAGTAGTTGAACGTCACCCACTGGCCAAAGTCCTCAGTCTCGGACAACGCGAACCAGCCCGCACGCTTGCCGTTGGCGTCATACATCCGCAGCCACCAGCCAACGTCACTAAGCTCGCCACCGGGATTGTCGATGTACAGGTCAATGCTCCAGGCACCACCAGTCAGATCCAGCCCGCAAGGCGTGCTGATCTTGTAACCCTTGTAGCCGAACGACTGCAGGGACGTCAGCGGCATCTTCGTACCGCCGTCTTCCAGGATCACCGGGAAGTCGCCAAGCACGCCGTACGCGTTGGCATAGTCATTGTCATAACCAACTTCGACACCGGTGCAACTACCAACCGTGATGTCCACAGTCGGGTCGTTCTGGCTCTCGATGCCCTCATTATCAACCACCGTCAGCGTGACCGTCGTGACACTGTCCGGATCGAGGTACACACCAGTAACCGGCGCAGCAATGTCGGCAATCGGCTCGCCATCAACACTCCAGATCCAGCGCTCCACCGTGCCATCCGGGTCCGAGCTCAAGCTGCCATCCAGAATCACCAGACCAGCCGGATCAACCAGCGTCGCCGTGCCCGTCGTGTCCGCGACCGGCGGCTGACCGGACGGGATAATCGTCACTTCATCGTAGGTCAGGCTGCGACGACCATCATCGTCGAACACCCACAGCCGGAAATTGTGCGTCTGGCCCGGCTCAACTTCGACCTCCGTCACCGGCGTCGTCACATCAGCGACAATCGCATCATCCTTCCACCAGATATAACGCGCAATCGAGCCGTCATCCGTGCTCAGACTGCCGTCGAGCGTCACGATCCCGTCCGGCGGAATATTGCTGTCCGAGTTGCTGCCATCCGCGACCGGACGCTCGCCAACCGGCGCATCCGCGGCACACTCGAAATGATCAAGCGTCACGGTATACAGCGGACCCCACTGGTCATAATTCGTCACGTCGTCAAGACGGAACGCGTACACCCACTCCGGATCCAGCGGATTGCCGTTGTAATACTCATCCGGCGGATACAGCGGAAACGTAAAGGTCTGCCACCCATCATTGACCGGAATCTCGAGCCCGTACGTGTAGCGCTCGCCAATGAAATTCCAGTTCTCACCATCCCACGTGCCACTGTACACACGCATCCAGACAAAACCCGGATCCGTACCACTGAACTCACTGTCAATCCGAATCTGAATCGTGAACTGACCATTGATCAGAATCGTCGGATCGCCGGTCTCAAAACCCGGGCGCGGCCGCACGTCCATGTACGCGTACGTACCTTCACCCTCAATGTCCCACGAGACAGCCTCACCGCCGTAACTCAAATACGGATCACTGACCGGCGCACCCACGCCCGGCCGATTACTGAAGTCGGTCAGGTCCGAACAATCGTTGACATAACCAACCGTAGCACTCGCCGTGCCGACAAACGCGAGCACGCCAAGGCATCCAATCATCCATTTCCACTTAGCCATTGCGACCTCCTTACAAGTGCCCCGGAAAGCTGCAGGAACGTGTAGCTGCCAGAGAGCAAGAGATGAAACAAGACCGGCTGAACCGATTCAGCCCGCCGCTAGTCGTGAAGCTCAACTGCCGTAGTCGCCAACCATTCATCGAATTGTTCACCGCTCGTCAAAACCACCGAACACGTTTCAGCGGCATTGCCAACCGGCGTCGTCTGCCCCTGCACCCTTGCAACCAATCCGCTCGTCACGAACACTTGAGAAACTTTCGCCGACGCGCTGTCACCATCCGAAAGAGCAAATCAGTCGGCGTTCCGTGACGTGGTAAGGAACAAGAGAGAGGCTTCTTTTCCATTCGAACCGTGCCGCCCCGAGCGCTACGTACGCCCGGAAATCCCGCGGACTGAAACGGTTCCCTGCACTGCACAGTAGTTTAACACTCCGATGACCGCTTTACAAGGATTACGTTAGCCGTAACAGGCAATACCAGCTATTCAATGGCCGCTTTCCCAGAAAGCTCCTCCTCCACGCCTATCAAACCCGGGAGCGCTAATCTCATGTCGCTACGTCCTATAATCAGAACTCGCAGGTTCGAGCATTCCTGCCAATCTTTCATAAGATTGCCCCCCGCCCGCGGGTTCAACCGCACACCGCGCCTAGACGCCCAATGAACGGCGCAATGTCCTCGAAATCCACGTCCCCATCTCCGTCACAGTCCCCGTGCAACCACGCGCAATCCGGATCGCCCCATTCCTCCTCACCGGCTAACGCCCCCACAAACAACGCAATGTCATCGAACCCAACCACGCCATCACAGTTCATGTCCCCCGCGCAAAGCCCCTCGACTTCGCCAAACGCAACATCCAGTCCGTTGTACGACGATATCGGACCAAAATCATTCGGCCACGCAAAGTAGTCACTCGTCAGATTGTCGTACCAAACCTCAACGTAACTCGTGTTGATCCGGTCTACGTAAACCCGCGGCGTCGGCGCGCCGCCACCCGCATACTGCGAGATGTACACGTATCCATCAGCACCGATCGCCAACTCACGTCCCGTCTCACAACTCAGACTGACATCGATCTGCTTCGCCAGTTCCCACGTCGCCGGATCAACCGCCATCAGCTTCGTCACGCTCACCCCCTCATCGAAATTCGAAAACAGACAGAACACGTACGGGGCAATATCCGGTCGATACGCAACCGACGTAAACGCCGCCGATGGTTCCGTCCCCACCGGTATGTACGTCCGGACAGTCTTCACGAATCCGCCCACACCATCGAAGTCCACCGTGCACAGCTCGGTCTGCCCCGTCGACCCCGGCGGAATGGCATACAGCAAAACGGTGTCCCCGTCGTACCACGCCGTCCCCAGATTCTGCATGTCCGTGAAAGCATCAAACAGCCACGCACCCGTGATGGCGGCGCCACTTCCACTGCCGGGCTCGGGTCCCGCGTCATAGGCCAACACGCACAACTCGGGAAAGTGCTCGTAATTAACGTCATCAAAGTCGATGCAGTACACCGCGATGTACTCGTTCGTGGGACTTATGCTCAACCCCGTCACACGCGAATCCCGTACGCCCGGCGGATTCACCCCCGTGTTCCACCGGTACAACAACTCCGTATGATTCGATCCGTCCGTGGCCAGGTTGTACAGAATGCCCCCCGCTTCCGGATCTTCCGGGTCCGGCGGCGCTCCAAAGTCCAACGCCAGCAGGTTGCCGGCTCCGTTGTGCAACGCGCCCCCGGTATTGTCAAACTCAACCGACTGGAGATACGGCACCGCCGCCCAGCCCCCCACGTGCTCGGCCTCGCGAATCTGCAACAGCGTCTTGCGCAAGTGACCATGACTCAGTCCCAGCGCGATATCTCCCGCCGCAACCGGCTGCGAGCAATAGTAATCCTCATCGCAATCCGTGAAATCCCCCATGTATCCGCCACCAAGCGCCGTACAATCCGTTTCGGGAATCTGATAGCAATACCCTTCCAAGCAGCACGCCCCCGTCGGCGGCGGACAGTCCGTCCCGTTACACGTCGTGCCCTCGCCGTAAAACTCGCCGCCAAGATAATCGACACAGTCCCCCCAACTGCACTCCACGCACAACCCATCGGCCAGGCAGCAGGCCCCCGGCGTTCCCGGACACAACTCCTCATAGCACATCACGCCCGGCCCCTGATGCAGCCCACCTTCCACATCGCAATCCTCAACGGTGCGAATGACACAAAACCCACCCGGCAGGCAGCACGCCCCCTCGCCAACCACCGCGCCACAGATCTCGTAGTAATTGTGCGCGCCGGGCGTCGTCAGCGTTTGCAATAGTAGCCGGCTCTCCTCATCATCCTCGCCACACAAATAGTCCGGCTCCGCAACGCTCCACTCCCCCACCGCAAACATCCCGCCATTGCCACTATTGAACTGCGGCCGCCGCCACGCGTACGAATCAGTGTACTCCCAGTCCGTATCCGTCCCATCGACATCCATCTCGCCGTAGATGTCGAGTACGTGCGAGCCATCGAGCGTGTCCGTCAGAATGTAGCGATCATTCCCGTTGCCGAAGGCCGACCCGTCATACAGATCCGCATGAAAACCGTAAGTATCCAAAAACAGGCTGATCCCATCCTGCGAGCTGGCCGCCACGACGAATGACTGTCCCGACGCAATCGTCACCCCACCCAGGTCGATATCGATGTAGCGGTCGTCCGACGCATTACTCTGTACAATGATCCCGCCGTGCAGAAACGTGTAGTCAAACGTGCCCGTATTGGTGAGCTCGACAAACTTCGGACTGCCATCCGCCCGGCAGCCATCCACGACCTCCGTGATGATCACACACGACCCGGGCAAATCACACGGCATATCATCGCACGTCCAGTATTCAAACCAGATCCCGCCCTCCCCCAGGCAGTTCGCCTCCGTCTGCATGAAACAGATGTCATTCGCACAACACGCCCATACCGGATCATCACACGGATTCGGCGCACAGTCCGTTCCCGCCCCCATGAAGATCCCCAGCAGATCGTGACAATCCAACACCGTCATCTCCGCCAGACACTCCGTCTCCACACAACACGCACCGGTGATTACCTCCGCTTCGCATACTGCGTACGCGTGCATCCCCGGCGTCGTCAAAGCCGCATGCCCTTCCGCATCCTCGCCATCCAGCGCGTCAACCCCCGCGACGTACCACTGACTGATATCAAACGTCGGCATCGCCACGTTGTACGTCGGCAGCCGATAGGCGTAGCTGTCGGTGTATTCCCAATCCGTCCCCGACCCGTCCGTATCCAGCTCACCGTAGATGTCGAGAATGTGCGCCCCGTTGTCGGTATCCGTCAGAATATAGCGGTCATCACCATTCCCGAACGTGTCCGGCAGATAGAGGTCCGCCGCGAAGCCATACGTCGCCTCGAAGATCGCCGCGCCGTTATTCCGGCTCGAAGCAATCACGAACGAATCCCCCGCCGGTATCGTGAAATTCACCAGGTCCAGATCCACGACGCGATCGTTCGAATTGTTGGCCTGAATGATGACCCCGCCACCGGGAAATGTGTAATCACTCACCGGATCGGTGTTCGTGATCTCGACAAACTTCGGATTGCCATCTGCGACCGTCCCATCCACCACTTCGCTGATGATCAGACAGCTTTGCCCCCGTGACACGACCGCCAGCGCACCCGCCAGCGCCACCGCCAACACTCGCCCACTCACGCACATGACACCACTCCCGCTCCGAGACATGCGATCGCCGCTGCGGGTTTCACCTGAAACCCCCGTCTCCACCCCCAAGTGTACCACTCCCCGACGCTGCGAGCCAGCGCCACCCCCGCTGTTACTCGGCGTTTCCGGGCCGCGGCGGTATGACCACCGGCGAACCCGCCAGACAATCGCGCGCCCGGTCCAGCTCCACCAGGCACGCGGACGGGTCGTCCGCATCTTCAAGTTGTGCAAACGTATGCGCCTCTTGCCGCGTGAACGGCCCCACCGCCAACCGCGCCAGCGCGGTCAGACAGCCACCCGTCCCCAGCCGTTGCCCAATGTCACGAATCAACGCCCGCACGTACGTACCCCGCCCGCAGGCCACCTCAAAATCCAGCTCCGGCCACCGATACCAATGCACGTGCGTCCAGTAAATCACCACACGCCGCGGATCCAACTGCGGCGGCCGCCCAAGCCGGGCCAGCTTGTACGCCGGCCGACCCTGCACCTTGAGCGCGCTCACCGCCGGCGGAACCTGCCCCTGCTCCCCTTCGAAAGACGCCACCACTTCTTGCACGCGCTCGGTCGACGGCACGTCCGTCACATCCACCGCAGTCGTTTCCGACTCGCTATCGTACGACTCACTCGTTAAGTCCAGCCGCGCAATCGCACGATAAACCTTGGGCTGGTCCATCAACGACTCGACCAGCTTCGTCCCCCGCCCCATACACAGCAGCAGAACCCCCTCCGCCGCCGGATCAAGCGTACCCGCATGCCCACTCTTACGCTGTCCGGTGATCCTCCGCACCCGATACAGCGCCTTGGCACTCGTCACCCCCACCGGCTTATCAAGATTGATGATACCGTCCACGGCCTGACCGCGCATCGGGTGCCACACCCCCGCTATCCTCCACACACACCACTACCCCTCACCAATCCCATGCTTCGCTTTGCCCACCTCCCGGCTGACCACCGCCTTCAATCGGTCCATCGCCACATCAATCGTCGCATGAAAGTCCTCGCCCTGCTCCTTGAGATGCACGTCCGTCGTTCGTAGCTTCATGTCAATGCTGCACCGTTTGTCGACGCCATGCTTCTCCGGACCTGTAACATCTTCGATCCGCATCGTCACCCCCAACACATGATCCTGAAACCGTTCGATCAGGTGATTCAGCTTGTCCTCCGCAAACGCGCGCAAGTTGCCGCCGTTGTCCTCAACGCCGCGAATCACAATCTGGATATCCATGCAAATTCCTTTCCAAGCAACAGATCACTCTCCGCGCATTATATCGGCCAATGCCCCCGATCGTCTGCACGATTACCGCCCGATACACCCGATCCCCCGCAGCACGACAAAATTACACGCAATTCAGCCACGCCGCCCGGTCCGCCGCTGATCCTCCGACACCGTCTCCAACCACCCCGAGACAACATCGCCCCGCTGGTCAAACCACGCCACGTACGGCTTGATATCAAGCAGCGGCGAACCATCGAGCATATCAACATCCTTGACACGCAGGACGTTCTCTTCCCGCCCGATCAAGCGCACCACCGATATCCCGATCGGATTGGGCCGATGCGGACACCGCGCCGCAAACACGCCGCGCACCTTGTCCCCCAGTCCGGGTTGCACAACCGGCCGGGCCGCCTCCGCCTTATGAAACCAGTAGAACAGGTAAATGTGCGAAAAACCGTCGATGTCACGCAATCCCTCCGCCCACGCGCTCACGACTTCCACCGTGCCCTCCGCTTCAGCCGCATACACCGGCTGAATAGGCGCCTGATCCGCCAGCTTGTGTGGCGTATGAATCACACCGATGGAACGTAGCGCCAACGTCGGAAACGCATCATCTTGTCCAGGCATCACACGCCTTTCAGACTGGCTCGCTGAACAATGCTAGCGAGCGACCGGTACAACCTCGACTGCCGACAGCTCCTCTTCCTTCGACGACCCAGGCGTGCCCGGCTGGCTCGCCGGTCGTTCTTCCCCTTGATTCTCGCCATCCGTCAGCGTCTGACCCGGTCGACCAGCATAGGGACTCTCATATTCCAGTTCGTAATCCGGCCGCGGCACCATCAGATAGTTGATCCAGTCCAGCACGGTCAGGTAGCGGCGATCATTCGAGTGCTGCACCGCAGCCCGAAAACTCGGCCCCTCCCCGACCTCAGGATGGGCCTGCGCATTGTCTTCCTGCGGCAACAGATAACTCAGCAACACACTCGCCTCCGGATTCGTCCGGTTGATCAACGGACCATGCTCCGTCTCCATCTGATCCAGCAGCACGAAGATCGTGTACGCGTTCTCTTCCGTCTTCGCAGAGCCAATCGGCATGCGGAATACCTGCGCCGAACGCCCATCATGACACCCGGACCGGCCACAACTCCGGTCAATCATCGGCAACACCCGCCGTCGAAACTGCTCAAACGCCGGCGGGTCATTCATCACGTCAATCCGATCCAGGTGCTTCAACCCCGTCTCACGCACGATCAACTGCAACTTCTCATGCGGTCGGCCACGCGTCAGCACGCGGCCCCACTCCGGCTGAAAATCGGGCCGCTGCCGGAGTTCCCCCAGTACTTCCTCTACCAGATCCTGTGTGCCAGCCGGTCGGCGGAAAATCACCCGCACCTCCTGCGCCGGCCCATCAAGCGTCAACTCCAACAGCCGCAACCGCTGAATATCCCGCTCCGATATCTTCGGCGCAGGTGGCAGTTCATCACCATCCCCCACGCCACCCTCGCCCGCACCACCGTCGTCCGCTTCCGCCGCCGCATCTTCCTGCTCACGCGCCGCGGCCGCCCGTCCGCCCACGGGTCGCGTCTCAGTAACAGCCGGCTGTGTCGAGACCTCCCCAACCGGCACGATCCGCTCGACCTCCGCCAACGGCAACCGCACCTCACCAGCGGCATTGCGGACAATGATCTCCGTCTGCGTCTTCGCAACGTCGCCCCGCAAAATCAGCCCACTCTTGAGATGCACTTCGGCCAGGTCTGCAACCACCGGCAGCCCAAGCCAACAGATCAGCATGGCCCCGACGAACAGCGCCCCTGTGCATCTCGCTTGTCGCATGGGTCACTCCAACTTCACCCGCGCCACTCCACTACACCTTGCGATTGGACGTCCGCGCCACTTCCGTTCCATCCGCCTGCGTCTCGATGACGTAATCCCCAAACAGACTGGCCGACTCCCGCTGCAAAATGCGCAACATCCGAATCGCGACCCGCCGGATCTCGATCTCCGCGTGCGCATTCGCCCGCGCCTCGATGAAATGACGCAATGCCCGCCCGTTGGCCGTCACGAAAATCTTCGTCTCCGTCGCGTTCGGCAGCACACTACGCGCCGCCTGCCGTGCCAGCTTGCGGCGCAGTGTCTTGTCCGATTCGTCCGCGTATTTGCGCTGCAACCCCTCGACCAACCGCATGTACGCCTGATGCGACTGCTGCACCGACTCCAGCCAGATCTGGTGCAACTCCGCGTCCTCCGCAATCGCGTCCGGCTCGACGAAATCCGCAGTCGACTCGTCCACGTACCGCTGCGACAACTGCGAATAGCCAAATCCCGCCCGATGCCGCACCAACTCGTGCGTGAACGACCGCGACACCCCCGTAATCACGAAGTTCCAACACGCATGCTCGAGTACCGACCCATGCGCCGACTGAATGATATTGCTCATGTACTCGGCGTTGGTCTTGCGACCCTTGCCAAAGGACATGTAGCACACCCGCCCCGCCGCCTCACACAGCCGCTCCGCCCCCACCACCGTATCCGTCTCCCAGCTCAGACCAAAGTCCGCCAGAAATTGGTCCACCCCCCTGTTATCCACCTGTTGTCGGCCAACGAGATACACCCGCGGCTCACGTACAATATTCACCCGGCACCTCCTTCATGGTCACGATTGTAATCGGACGTCGCCGCGACTTCACGCCACACCGCAGCCGATTCAGGCAGTAGCTCACAATTCCAGCGGCAGACGCACCACGTTTTCACCACGCGCCTATCCCCAGCAGCCGCTAACTCTTGTAATCTATCCGCGTGAAAAAACCGACGCAGTCACATCAACGTCGACGCACAACCACATCGCGTCCGCGAACGTGGCGCATGCTCGCCTGCGCGGGTCTGCTTTCTTGGGTTTCCACTTCACTGGCAGATCCGCAATACAAACTCACCGTCGGTACGCATCACGCTTTTCACCGGGTGGAGCTAGTCAGCCAGGACCACCAACAAGTCTCGCGCGAGGAATACGAACTCCGCCTGTGGACCATTGCGCAGGCCAACACCGGCACACTCGTCCTCATCACGCAACATCCAACCGCCAACACCCCCGGCGACGTCACGGGGCTCTTGGCAATCGTCAGTCCCAATGGCCGCCGCCACTGGCCGCCAGCCCTCGTCAACCACGTCGACGAGCAGATCGAACTGCTCGACCTGCTACCCATCCTCCCCGGACCCGTCCAACAACAGTCGGACTGGACGTCGGCGGCCGACCTCTTCCACCGCACCCAGCATTGCCGCGGCTCCGGCAGCAACCCCCTGCGCGTGGAGTTCGAACTCCACGACCCGGTCCTCGCGCACTTCGGCATGGCACCTTCGCGGACCGGCCACTATGAGTTCAACGTCGCGGCCGGTCGACTCGAGCGTCTGGAATCAACCGAAACAGACCCCACGACGAACCAGACCCGCCAGGTCATAATCACCCACCGCAGCAGCCGCCAGTTCACCAGCAGTTGGTCCACGCGCCGCGCCGCAGAAGCAGAGCGCTACCTGCGCACACACAGCCGCGCCGACAATATCATGCACGAGATTTTCAATAACCCGCACACGCTCGACGCCGGCCTCGATCGGCTCCAGCGGCTCTGGTCGGGGTTTCTCGCCGACCTCGATAGCGAAGCCGGCTCCCCATTCCGCCTGCTCGCCCGCGGCCAGCGCAACCTCAACGACACCGAACGCAGGCAACTTCGCCAACGATTGGAAATCGGCCGGGCGTGGGCCGGCAACCCGGCCCGCACCTGGACGCTGAGCACTCCCACCGGCGACACCGTTACCAGCGAGACGCTGCGCAATGGTCCGGTAATCGAGTGCTTCTGGTCCTCACAATCACCTTGGAGCATCCGCGCACTGGGCCCGTTCCTGCGGCTGCAAGACGGGCAGACCGGCCGCCGTGTCCCCGTGCTCTGTTACAACATGAACGTACATCTCACGCAGGCTCTGGCCGCCATCGCTCACGCCCCCGCCGAGCTGACCCATATCGTGGCCGGCCCCCTGCAAATGGCGGAGCATTTGCCGGAACTCCCCCTGGTCAGGGTGCTTGATGCCGACGGGGTCACACGTGAATTCTGGGTCGGCTGGCAGGCTGACTACCCCGCGGCCCGCGAGCGCGCTCAGGAATTGCTCCCGGCGCCATAGAATCCCGAGACTCGCTTGTGTGCACTTGGCACCAGCGCCCCAAGACAAGGAGGCCCGCAAACGTGCGCTTGCTACCGCAACTGACCGGATTGGCCTGTATCGTCGTGAGTTACTGCTCACTGTTGCTGCTCACCACCGGCTGCGCCCAGAGCGGCGCCGAGCTTGAGCCGGCGCCCGGCACAGTCACCGATCTCACACCCGCCGAAGCCGACGCGAAAGCGGCCCGCGTCCGGCGCCAGCCACTCGCCTACCTGCATACCGTCGCCGACAAGTGCCGCGCACTCGAAGACTACACGCTCATCTTCACCCGCCACGAACGCCGCGGTTTGCTGGTCCGCAAACTCTACGGCCCCGAACGTATCAAGTGCTGGTTCCGCAAAGCGCCCTTCAGCGTCCGCATGCACTGGCTCGACGACGACGTCAAATACCTCGAGAGCGTCTATATCGAAGGCGAGCACGACAACAAGGTGCGCTTCGTCACGCGTTGGTGGTCCCCGCCACTCCTGCCACCGCCCAACATCAACAAGGTCGACCTGAAAACCTCCGTCATCTGGGGCGAATCCAAGCGACCGCTCTCCGACTTCGGCCTCGCCAACCTGATCGACAAAACACTCACCTCGCTTGCCGAGGCCGGCGACGATGTCACCCTCACCTACCGCGGCCTGCTCAAGCTCCCCGACGATGGCCCGACAGTACACCATCTCCACCTCGAATACCTCGCCTCAACGCACAAGACCCCCACCCAGGAACTCTACATCAACATCGCCGACGACCTCCCGGCCGGCACCATTCTCAAACTCCCCACCGGCGACATCGACGCCGCCTACTTCTACGCCAACATCAACACCAACGTAAACCTGACCGACGAGGACTTCCTCCTCAAGGTCGAGCGCCATGAGCCGAACCCCGAACCCGACCAGCCGCCCGCAACAACACCCGCCCCATGACAACGCCCCCAGCCAACGACGAAAAATACATGCAGCGCGCACTCCGCCTGGCTATCCGCGGTCAGGGACGCGTCGAACCCAACCCCATGGTGGGCTGCGTCATCGTCAAACACGGAAGAGTCCTGGGCGCGGGCTATCACCGTCGTTTCGGCGGCCCGCACGCCGAAATTGAAGCCCTCCGCAATTGCAGTGAATCACCGCGTGGCGCAACAGTCTACGTGACACTGGAGCCTTGCTGCCATCACGGGAAAACCCCACCCTGTGTGGACGCCCTGCTCGACGCGGGCGTCGCACGAGTCGTCGCCCCCCACGCTGATCCCAATCCCAACGTCAGTGGCCGCGGCTTCGCAACGCTGCGCAAGCACGGCATGACCATCGACATCGGCCCAGGCGCCGCGCCGGCTACCCAACTCAACGCGCCGTTCTTCAAACTCATGCGCCAGCAACGCCCCTGGCTCATCCTCAAATGGGCCCAGAGTCTCGACGGCAAGATCGCCACACACACCGGCAATGCCAAGTGGATCAGCGATGAGGCCTGTCGCAACCATGCACACCGCGTCCGCGCACGCCTCGACGGCATCATCGTAGGCGTCGGCACCGTCTTGCACGACAACCCCCTCCTCACCGCGCGTACCGAACGCCCCAAGCGCATCGCCACCCGCATCGTATTGGACACGAAACTGCGCACGCCGGCCAACTGCCAACTCGTACAGACCGCCCGCGAAATCCCCACCTGGATCTTTCACAGCGCGACCGCTCCCCGCCGCCACGCAACCACCCTGCGAACCGCCGGCTGCGTCCTGCACCACATCCGCCAAACCAAACGCGGCTTGTCTCTCACACAGGTGCTCGACATTCTCGGACACCACCCCATGACCAACGTCCTGGTCGAAGGGGGCAGCGCCCTCCTCGGAAACTTCCACGATCAACAACTCGCCGACGAATACCACATCTACGTCGCCCCGCTGCTTATCGGCGGAACGACAGCGCCTGGCCCACTGGGGGCCCGCGGCGCCCGAGCCGTCCGAAACGCGCAACAACTTCCGCCGGATAATTCCGTCACACGCGTCGGCAACGGCTGGTTCCACCAATTCCGCATCCCCCGCTAGCCAACGTCCCAATCCGCCCAAACTCGATTTCACATCCGCATCGAACCACCGGCGAGTTTCCGCCGATGATGAAATCGGCGGCCCGGCAGACAACGGACGACAGGCAGTGCCCGCCGCGCGACATCGTCGCCGGCCTCACTGGGGTCAATGCCTGCCAGGGGCAGATCCGACGCGCGCCGCTCCCGCGGTGCGCGGATGCTAAAACCGGTCCGCCGCTCGCAGAACTGGGATGGGGTCGGACGCGTAATCGACCCCGCTTATCGTCCGTATCTCATGACAAGGTTACCGAATAGCGATGCCCCTGCTCGTACCCACCGCCGAGTTGCAGCCGGGAATGAAGCTGCACGAGCCGATCCTCTCCGGCGGCCGCGTCATGCTCCAGGCCGGAAAGGAACTCACACCGTCCGATATCGACGTAATGCGCCGCCGCTATCCCAGTCTCGCGGTGCGCATCGCAGACCCGGTCCTGGACAACGTACTCGACTTCGAGGACGACCAGCGCGAGCAGCAGGTCGCCGCCAGAGCCCAGCAGATGGTCTCGCGCTCCATGTCCGAAGTCCGTGACCGCTTCTCCGATCGCACGGCACTCGCCCGCGTCGACTTCCGCGCGCTTCAGACCGCCGTCGACGAAATCATGGAGTTTCTCAAGGCGAATCCGACAAGCGCAGCCGTCGTGTCCAAATGCCTCGACCCGGCCGGTGCCTTCTCACACCACGCCGGCAACGTCTTCTATCTCAGCATGCTCCTCGGCTCCAAGTCGCTCGATTATGTCATCGCCGAGCGCAAGCGCCAGACCGCCGTGCAAGACATGAAGGCCAGTCAGGCCCACGACCTGACCCCGCTGGGTCTCGGCGCCATGGTCATCGATGTCGGTCTACTGCCATTACAGGATGTCATCACTTCCGGCCGCCCCCTCAGCCCCGACGACGCCCAACTCATGAAACTCCACCCGCAAGCCGGCGCTGAGATGCTCCCCGATACCTTCCCCGCACTCGCGCGTATGATGGTCAAGACCCACCACGAGAACTGCGCAGGCTGCGGCTATCCAAAGGCACTCCCCCGCGAGAAAATCCACGTCTTCTCACGTGTCGTGCGCATCGCCGACGCATTTGTCGCGGCAACTTCCGAACACCTCTACAAAAACGCCCGCTCGCCAGCCCGCGCACTATGGGAAATGAAGAACGGCCCACACCAGGCATATTACGACCCGCGCCTCATGGAGGCCTTCGCGACACTGATCCAACCCTTCCCGATCGGCGCCAAGCTGCGCCTCGCCGACGGACGCTACGCGGTCCTCGTCAAGTACAATCGCCGCAACCCATTCCAGCCAACCATCGTCATTGCCTATGACGAGAACAACCAACCCCTGCCCCGTGAGAAACTGGAGAAGCCGATCGACCTCGGCGTACGACGCGACCTGAAACTCAAGTCATTCCACGGCGAAGACCTCTCATTCCTCTACACGTCCACGTCATCGCCGCCACCCGAGACCCCGCAGGTCTTCAAGACCGCTTTCCAGGCCGTCTATCCCTAGAAAAGCGCGGCAAACCATCACGGCGCCTCCGTCAACGCCGCCCGGTCAGCAAGCGCCCGGTAATACGCCTCCAGCAGGCGCTCCAGCCCCGGCGTGACGCCTTGCTCCGGCTGAGCGGCCGCCTGCCGCAACGCATCCGCCAGTCGCGCCACGGGATCGCCCGCCAGACTCACCTCACCACTCAGCTCCCCACCCGACTGAACCGACTCCGTGCCCATTCGCGTATCAAATACAATCCGCCGCAACTCACGCACATCCCCAATCGCGGATAGCTCATCACGCAAACGCTCCAGCGCCCGCATAAACCCCGCCGCACGTTCCGTCGTCCAACCCGCCTCAACCAGTCGCGCCTCCAGTTTGACCCCGCGCTCCAGCAAATCCAGTAAATCCAACGTCTCAATCAGCCCCCCCGTCTCCGGCAACATCCCACGCTCCCCCCCGGGATCCATCGGAGCATCAGCCGGCATTCCCGGCGGACGTCTGTCCGACGGCGTCCCTGCCGGCTCTCCACCGCCCCCGCCAACGCCACCACCCCCTTCGGCAGACACCCCGGACGCGCCTTCGGCCCCGTCATTGGCCTCCCCGCCACCGCCCTCCCCCGTCCGCCGCGACTCGTCTCCCGACTCCCCCGCAGCACCAGCCGCCCCACGCGACCCGTCGTCTGCACCGTCCGACCCGCCCCCCCCCTGTTCCGCGCCTTCACCACCGCCATCCGCCCCATCACCACGCGGCACCGACCGCCCCGGCTCACCATCGCCCGGCGAAGCACTTTCTCCGGCACGATCCGAATCTTGCCCATCCGCGTCATCCCGCGGGCCCTCCGCGCCGCGATCTTGGCCGGCAGCGTCAGCCGCCTCCCGCGCATCCTCCCCGTGCTCCTCTAGAAACTCACGCAGCTTCTCTCCTGCATCCTCACCGTCCGCCGAACCGCTGCCACCCTCCCCAGCGCCCGCCCCGTGCTCCGCTGATTCGGGGTCCTCCCCCCCTCCATCTACCCCCTCTCCACGACCACCATCGCCCGCGTCCGACTCCTTGGATCCTTCACCACTCCCACTATCAGTCTCAGCATCTGATCGCGGCTCCCCGCCGGCTTCACTCTCACCCGCCGCCTCCCCCTCCGCACCGCGCTTCGCTCCCTCGCCCCGCTCCGCTTCACGTTCTCCCGCATCCCCACCATCATTCTCGGATTCGGACTCCCCTGAACCATCCTCACCACCTTGCCCCCCTTCACGCTCCGAAACGCCCGCATCCGCGCCCTGCGGAATCTCGGCCGGCTGCACCAGCGTCAATACCTCGCTCCGCGCAGCCTGATGTGCAGCCCGCCCGTCCAGATCCACCCGATTGTCCACGGCCTCAAACCACACCCGTACCAGCTCCCCCGGCTTCAACCCCAAACGCTCCATCGCGACCCGCTGCGCCATGCGTCGACGAACGCTCGCATCATCCCCCCGCCCAATCCGCCGCACCGCATCCCCCCGCTCGATCACCAACCCGATATCAACCACCCCGACGTCATCTTCCGCCAACCCAACCAGCTCGGTCACCCGCCTCGCGTCAACCACCGACCCCATAGACTCCGGATCAGGCGCAATAAACCGAACCACCGGCCGCTCATCACGCAGGACCGTTATCCAATGCTCATCCGGCGCCGCATACGCATACCCCCACGCATCCGCAAACTCGATCCGATAGACCCCACTCTCGGTCAACAAAACTTCCACAAATGCCCGCGTCGGCATCGTTTCATCAACTCGCATCCGCGTCCGCGTCTCGCCGGATCCACCCTCCCGCTCGCTCGGCTGAAACACATACACCGGATCCGCCACATCCGTATTCGCTCGCAACACAAACCGCGCCCGCGTCCCATAAAACGCAGAGAAATCCCCTCCCGCAACCGATTCAGACGACCAG
Source organism: uncultured Planctomycetales bacterium (assembly GCA_964468185.1). Taxonomy (GTDB): domain Bacteria; phylum Planctomycetota; class Phycisphaerae; order UBA1845; family Fen-1342; genus JANQFV01. Next base: position 50,053 of record CAYXTR010000028.1, read on the forward strand.
CCCGTATACGCCGGCGGCACCAACTCAATCTCAATCCCTTCCGCCGACGGCAGCGGCTGAACCGCCACAACCCCCTCAAGCACACCATCCCCCGCCACGAATCGATAATTCACGTCATCCACAACCTCCACAGGCGGAACCACGAATCGCCGTGTGTCCGCAGGCAGGTCCGGTCCATCGCTCGGCAGATACAAACGCCCACCCGATTCCGCATCCTCAGCGTCGAAAACGAACAGCCGCACGTCTTCGACAATTTGACCCCGCATCGCCACGACCATCTCCAGCGGCTCATGCGCATGCACAACGTCTTCCGCCCCCGGACGCAACAAGACCAGCCGCGTTGCCGTCGGCGCCGCCAGATCCGCCCCGAAAAACCGCGCCAGCGAAGTCGACACCGGCTTCGGCGCCCCCCCCAAATACAGCAGCCACGCCACCACCGTCGTCAAGGCCAGCAGATAAGGTGTCACTCCACCACGCGGTAAGTAGTGATGTTCCGGCGGACTCTCGTCCAGCGCTCCCGCCGCCGCCGCGACCGATGCATCTCGAACACTCGTTTCTCGGTAACCCTGCTGCAACAGCAGTGCATTCACCAAGACATTGTGCCGGATACCCCCAGCCCGCTCGATCTCCCGCCCCAAGTACACCGGATTCAATCGCTGTAGCAGGTTCACCACCAGCGTACCAACCAGCAGCACCCCCAGCACAACGGCCCAACCAACGCCCGCCACCCCAAGCACCACCCCCGGCAGACCGCCAGGAACGAAATGGTCCCCCACCACCGCCAGCAGCGGCACCAGACCCGCGACGGCTCCGATAATCAGTACCCGCCGCAAGACCGACTGCACCACCACGCTACGACGCGCAACCCGCAACGCCGTAGCCACCCTCCCCGCAGCAGCGGTCACCCCAGTCACCGACGAGAACGAACGCGTGTCCGGATAATCAGCCATCACGACCAATTCTACCGTCCCGCGCGTGTCACTGCCGCCGGGCAGTTCGTCGATTGTCGTCTGCACCCCCCGCGGTTTGACGCCGGCCGCCCGAACCGACACAATGTGATGTTCTGACAAGATTCGGGAGAGTCCGCGATGAAGATCGCCAGCTTTAACATCCGATGGACGCGCGGCTTGAGCATCTCAGCCCTCCTCGCCGCCACCGCCGGAATCCTGGCCGGCTGCAACGGCATGGGTTCGACCACCAACGCCACAGCGCCGACCACCGATCCGCCGGCATCAGCGCGTCAGCACACCCTGCTCGAGAACATCCCGCTCCCCATCGGCTTCCGCCTCGTCCCCGAACGTAGCGTCGCCAGCAAAGCCGGCCAGTGGCGCGTCGCCCAGTGCGAATTCGCCGGCGACACTCACCCCGACGCCATCGCCCGCTTCTACGTACACCATATGCCCAGCGCCCGCTTCACCCTGCGCAAACAGCGCTTCGATAGCGGCGAATATCAACTACGCTTCGAAAGCGAACGCGAAGAATGCAACGTGCGCGTCCGACGAGAAACCGGCGACACGCGCCTCGTCATCGACATCGCCCCGCTCCCCAAGGGATCCGCTGAACCACGTACCAACCGGCCCGCCACACGACGCTGAGCAGCGCCGTAGCCTGAGGACCAACCATGGATGCCGAAACACGACATCAACTGAAACAAAACGAACTCGCCGAAGCGCTCAACCGTCTCCGCGAGTTCAATGACCCCCGCTTCCTCTACACGATCGTCGCCGTCGTCGTCGTGATCATCGCCGCCCTCGGCTGGTACGCCTGGAACCAGACCCAGCAAATGGCCCTCGCCACCGAATGGCAGCAACTCATCAACCTGAATACCGCACTCGCCGCCGAAGACCCGGCCGAAGTGCAGGAGGCCCGCAGCGACCTCAAAACCATGATCGGCGAGGCCTCCGATTCACGCCTGGCCGGCTATGCCCGCCTCCAGTTGGCCCGCTCCTACTACGAGGACGCACTCGAAAATGCCGACCAGCGGCCCGACGGCTTCAATCAGGCCGCCGAACTGCTCCGCGAAGTCCGCGCCAGTCGCGTCGAAGAACCCAACCTCAAAGCCGCTGCGACGTTCATGCTCGCCAGCGCTGAAGAATCTCTCGACAACATCGACACCGCCCAGCAGCTTTACCAGGAACTCACGGATTCAGAGCGCTTCGCCGGCTCACCCTTCCGTCTCCTGGCCCGCGACCGCCTCGAGAATATCGACGAGCTGAAGGAGCCCATCGAGCTGGTCCAGGGCGCACCGCCCGCGCCGCCTTCACCCGCAGGCCCCATGTCACCCATGGGCGGCCCGTTCGACCTGCAGGGCGCCGGCGCCGAAGGCGTCCAGATGCGCCGAATGAGCGAACCACCGCCGGGCGTGCAGTTTCCGCGCGGATCCACCCAGCAGCCCCCTCCCGCCGAACCCACGCCACCCGACAACCAGAAGGACCAGCAGCCCACCGGCGCCGAACCGCCGCAGAACACCACCGGCAGCCAGCCGCCGCAGCCCGAAACCCCCGCTTCCGATCAGCCGGAAACGCCCCCGACTGAGCCGCCGGCGGAGGAGCCGCAGGACAACTGATCGTGACGCCCCGTGAGTAGCGACGAGGACATCCTCCAGCGACCGGTCCCCATCGACGATGACAAAGCGGAGCACGTCACGCTCCAGATCCGCCGCAAACTCCCCGGCCGACGCCTGGACAAGTACCTCCATGGACGCTTCCCACGCCTCTCACGCACGATGATCCAACGCCTCATCAAGCAGGGCACCATCACCGTCAATGGCCGCCCCACCAAACCCAGTTATGAGATGGACGGCGGCGATGTCATCGACCTCGTCATCCCCGCGCCCGAGCCCCGCGAAGTCGTTCCCGAAGACATCCCCCTCGATATCGTCTACGAAGACGACCATATGCTGGCCATCAACAAACACGCCGGCATCATCTGCCACCCGGCCCGCGGCGACCAGACCGGCACCATCGCCAACGCCCTCGCGTTCTATGCCAACTCCCTCAGCCACGGCGAGGACCCCTTCCGCCCCGGCATCGTCCACCGCCTCGACAAAAACACCACCGGCATCATGCTCGTCGCCAAAACCGATGAAGCCCACTGGCGACTCGCCCTCCAGTTCGAACGCCGCACCACCCAGAAAACCTACATGGCCGTCGTCCACGGCCAACCCAATCTCGACGGCGATACCATCGATATGCCCATCGGCGTGCACCCCGTCGTCCGCGAAAAGTTCGCCGTCATGATCCGCGAAAACAAGATCGACGTCGCCAAGAACGCCGTCACCCACTACCAGGTCGCCGAGCGCTACGGCAAATACACCCTCGTCAAAATGATGCCCAAAACCGGCCGCACACATCAGCTCCGCGTCCACATGTCTCACATCGGCCACCCCATCATCGGCGACACCATGTACGGCGGCCGCATCATCGCCGAGTTCGACATCACCGGGAACCCGGCGGCACCACCCGAACCCCTCTTCACGCACCAGGCCTTGCACGCATGGCGGATCGCCTTCAAGCACCCCATCCTGGAAAAACCGATGGAGCTCGAGGCCCCGTTTCCACCACCGTTCAAGAAACTCGTGACTCTCCTGCGGGAGCATCAGGATGCATCGTAGTCACCGCGGCACGGACGCCGCCTCTGCCCGAATACACGCCCTGCTGATCTGCTTGACGCTCAGCGTCACTGCCACGCTCGCGCAGGCCCCAGACGCTCCCCCCCTGCACCGCCGCCTCGATGCCGCCCTCAGCAAAGTACCCGACCAGACGCAGGTCGGCCTCGTCGTTGCAAACGCAACAACGGGAAAGACACTCTACACCCACAATGCAGACCAGCCCCTCAAACCTGCCAGCGTACAGAAACTGCTGGTCACCGCCGCCGCCCTGGAACGCTTCGGCCCCGACTTCCGCTTCACAACCCGCGCCTACCTCCAGAACGACGAACTCTGGATCATCGGCGCCGGCGACCCCGGTCTCGGCGATCCACGCATCGCGGAGCGCGACGGCCGCCCGGTCGACCACTTCATCGCCGCGTGTGCCCGCGCCCTGCGCCAACGAGGCGTTTCAGCACTCCACAAGATCGTCCTCGACGATTCCATCTTCGATCAGCAACTCCGCCACCCGGATTGGCCCGACAACCAGGCCGACCGCTGGTACCAGGCACCCGTCGGCGGCCTCAATATCAACGACAATTGCCTCGACCTCACCATCCACATCTCCGGCAATCGCATCACCTGGTCCAGCCAGCCACCCGTCCCCCCCAGCCTCGTCCAGAGCCGCATCAACAAGAGCAATAAGCAGCGCCCCATCGTCCGCCGCCACCCCGCTCGCCACACCATCGAACTCGCCGGCACCGCCCGCGTCGGCGGCGACCTGACCCCCGTCGCCGTCAAAGATCCCACCATCTTCTTCGCCCACGCCCTCAAGCGCGGACTCGCAGATCGCCATATCCGCATCGCCGGCGACATCGTCCGTCGCCCCCTACGCAGCGAAGAAATCGATACGGCCACCGAGGTCACACAGCACACTACTCCCCTGCCCGATATCCTGTGGCGCTGTAACCGCTACAGCCAGAACCTCTTTGCCGAGTGCCTGCTCAAAGCGCTCGCCGCCTACCATCGCACCGGACAGCCCAATGGCGAATCCGGCACCTGGCCATCCGGCGCCAAAGTCCTCCGCGACACCCTCACCGCCCTCGGGATCGACCTCGATACCGCCGTGATCCGTGACGGCAGCGGCCTGAGCCATTCAAACCGCCTCACCGCCCGCCAAATCACAACCCTCCTTGTGAAAATGAACAATCACCCCCACCGTGAGCACCTTATCAGCAGCCTCGCCCAACCCGGCGAGTCCGGCTCGCTCCAGCGCCGCTACTACGACGCCACCCTGCGCGGTCGCCTGCGCGGCAAAACCGGCACGATCCGCGGCGTTCGTACCCTGGCCGGCTACGTCACCGGCCCCGCCGACACCAACCTCGCCTTCGCCCTCCTCGTCAACGGCACCGCCGACCGCAACCTGCCACGCGACATCGCCAAAATCCTCGCCACGACAAGCAGCAACAACAACTGATCACCACCACCGCCCGCAAGACGCAATCTCGCTGCCACCGCCCCTTCCAATGGTGCCACGCCCCTTGTGAACCGCCACATTCCCGCCACAATACAGCCCGAGCGAGTGGGCCCGGCCCCCCGAAACAACCTCATCCCTCCAGGAAGGAGCAAAGCATGAATCGAACCTGGCTGACCAGCCTGTTGACCACCGCCGTCGCCTGTAGCGTCATCTTCGCCTTCGCCCGAACCATGCAGGCCCAGAGCGGCGGCGCCCCACCCTCCGGCGTAACGGCTATCGTCAACGTCGTCTACGTCTTCAACGAATACCAGCGCCAGAAAGACCTCACCGAAGAGGTCAACCAGCTCAAGGCCGAATTGGAAGCCGAAGAAGTCGAACGCCGCAACAAAATCGACGCCCTCCAGGCCACCATCGACGCCATGGACCCCAATGACCCGAATTACACACAGCGCATGCACGAACTGTTCCAGATGCAGGTCGAGTACCGCGTCTGGGGCGAAGTGAAAAATGCCGACCTCAAGCGGGAAATCGGCCTTTGGACCGTACGCATGTACCGCGAACTCGTTGCGAAAGTAGAAGAAATCGCCGAGCAGCAGGGCTACGATCTCGTGCTCTACCGTGGCCAGTTCGAACAGCTCTCGTCCGAACCAGAAGTCATCCGCGAGCAGATTCGCACCAACCACGTACTCTACGCCAGCGGATCCATCGACATCACCCAGACCATTCTGGAAAGCCTGAACCAGGAATACCGCAGCCAACCCCAGAAAAAAATGCTCTACGTACCGTGACCGATCCTGACACCCCAATCCCCGTCGTCTCAATTACCGCCGCCGACGTCGCCCAACGCGTCGGCGGCACCGTCCACGGCGACGGTGCGCGCCCCATCCAAGGCATCGCAACCCTCGACCACGCCCAGCCAACCGACCTCACCTGGGTCGCTCGCCCCGATCTACTCCCGAAGCTCGCCACGTCCCGCGCCGGCGTCGCCCTGATCCCACGCGGAGCTGCCGCAAACCAGCCGCTCACGCTCATCGAGGTCGACGACCCGGGCATCGCCCTCTGCACCGTGCTCGCATACCTCGCACCACCCACCGAAACCGTCCCGCCCGGCGTCCACCCCACGGCCACCCTTGCCCAGGACGCAATCGTCGACGGTGCCGGCATCGGCCCAAACACATACGTCGGTAGCGGCGCCTGCGTCGAGCCCGGCACCCAACTCCACGCCAACGTCTGGATCGGCCGCAACGTCCACATCGGGCGCGATTGCGTGCTCTGGCCGGGTGTCGTCATTCGTGAACACTCAATCCTCGGCAACCGCGTCACCATCCACCCCAACGCCGTCCTGGGCGCCGACGGCTTCGGCTACCACCAGCGCGACGGCCGCAACGTCAAGATCCCCCAGATCGGCCGCGTGATCATCGAGGACGACGTCGAAATCGGCGCCGGCACCTGCATCGACCGCGCCCGCAGCGGCATCACCCGCATCGGTCGCGGCACAAAGATTGATAACCTCGTACAGATTGGCCACAATGTAACCATCGGCGAAAACTCGATTATCGTCGCACAGTGCGGCCTTGCCGGCTCGGTTACCGTCGGACCGCACGTAATGCTGGCCGGCCAGGTGGGTGTGGTTGACCACGTCCACATCGGCGGTCGTACAATCGTGGCTGCCAAGTCCGTCGTCGAGAAGGACTTCCCGGACGGCAATCTCGTGCTGCGCGGCACCCCCGCGGTTCAGCATGCCGCCTTCAAGCGGCAATTCGCCGCCGTCCGCCGCTTACCGCAAATGGTCGAGACACTCAGAGAGCTGACAAAGCGAGTCGCCAAACTTGAGTCGACAAAGGACCATACAGAAAGACGCTGAACTCCGCGGACGCGGCCTCTTCACCGGATTCCCCGTCCGCCTGCGGTTCCGCCCCGCCCCCGCCGGTACAGGCGTCACCTTCATCCGTACCGATCAACCGCAGCCCGTCCGCATCGCCGCCAAACTCGAAAACCTCTCCAAACGCGCGCGCCGCACCTCACTCCGCAACGGCACCGCCGCCATCGAAACCGTCGAACACTGCCTCGCCGCCGTCCGCGGCCTCGGCATCGACAACCTCATCATCGAACTCGACAACGCCGAATTGCCCGCCGCCGACGGCAGCTCACGCCCCTTCGTCGACGCACTGCTACAGGCCGGGGTCCAGGAACTTGACGCTGAACGCAAAACCCTCCGCGTCACCGAACCGATCCGGGTCGCCGAAGGCGACGCCGAACTCGTCGCCTGGCCCGGCGACGACGATCGCCTCGAAGTCATCTACGAACTCGATTACGGCCCCGACTCACCCATCGGCCACCAGATTCACCGCTTCACCCTCGACCAGGACGGATTCATCGAGCAAATCGCCCCCTCCCGCACCTTCGTCCTCGAGCAGGAAGCCCAACAACTCCGCGCCGCCGGCCTCGGTACCCACCTCACCTACGAAGACATCCTCGTCATCGGCCGCGACGGCCCCATCGACAACCACTACCGCTTCGAAAACGAGTGCGTCCGCCACAAAATCCTCGACCTCGTCGGCGACCTCATGCTCGCCGGCGCCTTCGTCTGCGGCCGCGTCTACGCCCGCCGCTCAGGCCACCACCTCAACCACGAACTCATCCGCCGACTCCACGAGATCCGCGCCCGCGAATCCTTCGAAGACCGCCTCGTCGGAAAACCCGATCTCGACATCCGCAACGTCCAGCGCATCCTCCCCCACCGCTACCCCATGCTGCTGGTCGACCGCGTCATCGAAATGGACGGCGACCGCCGCGCCGTCGGCATCAAAAACGTCACCATCAACGAACCATTCTTCCAGGGCCACTACCCACGCCAGCCCATCATGCCCGGCGTGCTCATCATCGAAGCCCTCGCGCAGCTCGGCGGCATCCTGATGTCCCAAAAACTCGAACACACCGGCAAAGTCGCCGTCCTCCTCAGCCTCGACCGCGTGAAATTCCGCCGCCCCGTCGCCCCCGGCGATCAATTGATCCTCGAAGCCCAGGCCGTCCGCGTCAAAGCCCGTACCGGCCAGACGCAATGCCGGGCCCACGTCGGCGGCGAACTCGTCGCCGAAGCCATGATCCGCTTCATGCTGGTCGACGCCGAGCCGGCCTGACCGAAAACCGCTATCGCCGCCCAGCGGCTGCTTGTGAGACAGATGACCGCAATCCACCCAACCGCATTCGTCGACCCACAGGCCGAACTCGGCCAAAACGTCGAGGTAGGCCCATTCTCCTACGTCGGGCCCAACGTCCACCTCGGCGACGGCTGCCACCTCGCCCCACGCGTCACCTTGCTCGGCCCCGCCATCTTCGGACCGCGCAACGCCTTCCACTCCGGCTGCATCCTCGGCGCCGCCCCCCAGGACCTCAAGTACCGCGGCGGCCCCACGCGCCTCGTCGTCGGCCGCGACAACATCTTCCGCGAACTCGTCACCATCCATCGTGGCACCGAAGTCGACCGCCAGAGCGGCGGTACCACCACCATCGGCGACCACAACCTCTTCATGGTCGGCGTCCACGTCGCCCACGACGCCGAAATCGGAAACAACATCATCATCGCCAACAGCGTCCAACTCGCCGGCCACGTCCGCCTCGAAGATTGCGTCGTCGTCGGCGGCGCGTCGGCCATGCACCACTTCGTCACCGTCGGCCGCAACGCCTACGTCGCCGGCATGACCCGCATCACCCACGACGTCCCACCCTTCATGAAAGTCCTCGGCTACGATCAGGCCGTCCGTGGCGTCAACATCGAAGGCCTCCGCCGCTGGGGCGTCTCCGCCGCGTCCATCAACAAGATCAAGGCAGCCGCCCGCCTCCTCTACGCCCGCCGCGGCGAGCGCTCACCCCTCCGCACAACCGAGGCCATCCAGGCGATCGAAGATAACGGCCTCGGCGACGACGACTACGTCCGCTACCTCATCAACTTCCTCCGCCACAAGCTCGAAGTCGGCATCTTCGGCCGCGCCCGCGAGCACTACCGCAGCGACAAAGACACCGACCGCAAGGAATTCTACGAAAAAGGCAAGAAGGTAAACTCCCGTGAGTAATCCGCTCCCCGTCGCCGTTATCGGCGCCGGCCACATGGGCCGGCATCACGTCCGCCACTACCACGAAATGCCGGAGGCCCGCCTCGTCGCCGTCATCGATCGCGACCTCCAACGCGCCCGCAGCCTCGCCGAACCGCTCGGCGTCAAGTTCGGCGACCAGCTCACCCCCGAAATGGGCAACGTCGCCGCCGTCACCGTGGCCGTCCCCACCGTGCACCACCTCAATATCAGTCAACCGCTGATCGAACGCGGCATCCACGTCCTCATCGAAAAACCCCTCGCCCCCAACGCCGCCGACGCCGACGAATTCGTCCGCCTCGCCCGCCAGCACGACGTCATCGTCCAGGTCGGCCACACCGAGCGCTTCAACCCCGCCGTCCGCGCCGTCGAGCGGCTGAACCTGCAACCCAAATTCGTCGAAACTCACCGCATCAGCCCGTTCACCTTCCGCTCGGCTGACATCGGCGTCGTCTTCGACCTCATGATCCACGACATCGACATCATGCTCCACCTCGTCCGTGACGACGTCGAACGCGTCGATGCCGTCGGCGTCAACGTCCTCGCCCCCTACGAAGACATCGCCAACGCCCGCGTCACCTGCCGCGGCGGCGCCGTCGCCAACCTGACCGCCTCACGCCTCGCCCTCAAGACCGAACGCAAACTCCGTGCCTTCGCCGAAAACGCCTACGTCTCACTCGACTACCAGAAAAAAGTCGGCGTGGTCGTCACGCTCGACCAGAACCTCGACGTCCTCAAGCTGGCCCGGGAACGCAACATCGAGAACCTCTCACAAATGGCCGGCGTCGACTTCGGCAAGATGGTCCATGTCGAACCGCTCGAGATCGACACTCGCGATGCCCTGCGCACCGAGCTCGAAGCCTTCATCAACTGCATCCACACCAAGTCCCGTCCGCCCGTCAACGCCGCGGACGGCGCCCAGGCCGTTCGCCTCGCCGAAGATATCGTCACGAAAATCTCCACCCACCGCTGGGACGGCGCCGCCGGCAACCGCGTCGGCCTCGCAGCCGACATCTTCGGCCAACACATCAGCAACGACTGATCCACCCCGCGCCGCTTCGCCACACCCCATAAACCAGAACGACCCCTCGCCCGTGCGAGCGAGGGGCCGTGCCATGCAGAGCCGTCGGTACCTGAAAACTACGGATGCGCAGAAATCATGCCATAGAAGATATCATGGTCCGGGTTGTTGGCGATGAAACCGTCACCGTTCATGTCGGCGTGAGCACAACTGCACCACCAGTACTGCGGGTTGTAGTACCAGCAACCAATTCTCGCCGCATCGTAACCGTCCACATCACCACTATTGACCCAGCCGCTGCAGTCCATATCACCCAACCCCAGCGGGCTTTCCGTCAAACCATCGATTGCCAGCGTACCGGTCGCGAATGAGACCGGAGCAAAACCACCGATGTTCACCGGACGCGCAGGCCAGGGAAGAAACCGGTCTTGCCCGCTGGGAAAGATCGCTTCTTCCTGGTTGATCCAGAGCGTGTACCTGCCCGTGTTGAGCTCGATATCAACCGCAATCTCATTCGGGAAACCGGGCTGATACCATACCACCGGACCGAAGATCCCGCGCGTCGGCCGGTATGCGGCGGGCGTGCCGTTGTCGAGCACCCAGAAGGTTCCATTGCTGAGTACCATAGCCCAGAGTGGGACAACGGCGCCAGCCCCGTTGTACGCATAAATGTTCGCAGCACAGTCAACCGGTTCAAAAACATCCGTCCCCATCGTCCAGCGGAACCGAATCGTCTCCGCCGTGCCATCCGGCACGATCGGCGGGTAGTTGGGAATCAGCGCCGCGCTAGTAGCGAAGAAGAGCCCCAGCGGCCCCTGCATCGGACCAAACCCCTGGCCCACAAACGCCGGGCCCGTGATCGCAGCCGGCGCCCTGACCGGGCTACCGGTGGCATTCACCGGCAACATGGGTCCGATTGGAACACCGTCCCACGTAACGATCTGCTTCACGCCCAAGCCCATCGGATCCGGCTGCGGCGGGCCATCGGGCGCCTGCCAGAACTCCTCACCGAACACACCGTCAATCAACGCCTCAAACTCCTCCAGATTCTGGGGAACCGTCACGAGCGGAAGTTCCGTCCCCTCCGGCTTGACCGGCTGCACGTTCACATCCACCGGCTCGGCCTGCTCGGGTCCATCGGCAAACGCGAATCCCGCTACGCATCCCACCATCAACATCACAAGCAGCTTTTTCATTTGTCGTAAGAGTTCAGCCGTCTGCAGGAACTGACGCGGGTAGCGGGGGCAGTTGGCCGG
>CAYXTR010000029.1:0-60825 GCA_964468185.1 uncultured Planctomycetales bacterium
CGAATGTCAGGCTATAAACAAGGCTAAATCGTAATGCACGAGGCATACATTCTACCAATGCTATTACTAACTATGTGCATCGTTACAGGTGACATAATGAACAAATCACCTGAAATAGGCAACTCAAGCCACAACTATCTCTAGGGTTCTCCCATGGTCCCTCGGTCCCCCGCTCTGAGTCACCCAGCGTTTTAACTACCACGCTACCACTTTTTAAAACAAGTACGTACGTAGGCTTTGAAGAGGGAAGGTTCTTCTCCCCCCCCCCCCGACAACCCCATCCCGCGCAGCGGCCAATCCACCATACACGCCCAATCCTGATTCCCCGGCATCACGCTCACACGCCCGCCTGGCTTGCTAAGTCGTGACGTCGTTGCGCTCGTCGCCCTTCCCGTTCCCCGATCGCACCGGCGCCAACTGAAACTGCGCCCCGCATTCCGGATTCGTACACCGCACCGTCAACGTCGGTATCGCCCCAAACTCCTCCGGCTCCGTGTTCAACATCGCCAGCAGCGTCGGCAACAGAGCATGCGCCGCATGCACGCACAAACCCGCGGGCATCACATGCTCCACACAAACCCCCTCCGCAAGTCCCGCATCCCCCACTGGACACCGCCCCTCCCGCGGCGGCTGCGAAACACTCACCCGCACAATCCGCCGCCCCGGCGCCGGATGACGTATCTCAGGCATCTCCGCAACACCGGCTTCAGCAGCCCCACTCACGCCATCCCCATCCGCTTCATCGGCCTCGACTACGCCTCCCGCCTGCGACCCACCAGGATCCCCTTCATCGACATCAAACACAACACAGTCCGCCCGCCGGTCCATCGCCATGTTCGCCAACTCATCCGCCCGCGCATTCTCCTCGCGCCGCACGTGCCGAATCGTCCAGCCACCCGCCTTGATCAGCAGCAACTGCGCCTGGCGAAACAGCGGCTCCAGCTTCGGACTCTTTACCCGATACTCGCCCGTAATCTGCCGCACCAGCAGCTCGCTATCCGAATGCACCGCAAGCGGCCGGTCATCACAACGCAACGCCCGTTCCAGCGCGCGAATCAACCCATGATATTCCGCCGCATTGTTCGTCTGCCGGCCCAGAAAGTAAGCCCCCTCATGAATCAGCGTGCCATCATCGCGCCGCAACACCACCCCCGCCCCCGCCGGCCCCGGATTCCCCCGCGCGCCGCCGTCCACATGAATGATCAACGCCACGCCACACCCGCCAGCCGCATTAAGCGTCTCTCTTGATGTAGAGAATTCGCCCGCAATTGTCGCAGGTGATCACATCATCCTTCGTCAGCAGCGCATTCGCCCGCTCCGCCGCCAACGACATGTTGCAGCCGTCACACATGTACTCCTGTCGCCGAGGATGCGGCTGCACCACCTCCGCCATCACCTCCCCCTCATAACGCTCCGAAATCCGGTCAAACAGTTCCAGCGTCGTCGCATCCAACCCCTGGGCCTGCGCCGCCCGCTGCCCCTCCAGGTCAGTCAACCGCGACGAAAATGTCTCGCGCGCCTGCGCATATTGCCCCTCCAAATCCGCCAGCCGCTGCTTCTCCTGTTCCAATACCCCCTGATGCTCCGCCAGCACCTTCTTCTGCGCCTCAACCCCCTCCATCAACTCATACGCCCGGCTCTCCAGTCGCGACACGTCCGCCTTCTCATTATTCAACTGAGACAGGACTGCCGCGTATTCCTTGTTCGTCTTGACCGAGTTCAGATTCTCCCGCAGCTTCTCGACGTTCGCGTTCCGCCCCTTCAGATCCAGGTCAACCTCGTCCATCTGTACCTGCGCCCGCTTCAACGCTTGACGCTCCTGCTCGAGGTTCTCCTCCCCCGCCCGCACCTTCGCAGCCTGACGCTTCACCGCTCGCTCTCGGCTCGCAAGCTGCCGACGTATATCAACGATCTGATGCTCGACGTCCTGAAGGGTGAGCAGGGATTCGAGCGTTGAGCCCATTCACATCTCTCCCGCGACCACACTGTTCGGTTTTTGCAACAAGCACGGCATTATCGCCGAACATCCCCGACTCGGCAACCCGGCCCCCACAGCGATCCCTTCTGACCACTAAAAAAAGCGGCGCGACGCCGCAGCGCCCCGCCGCCCAGGTGCCGATGGTCATACCCGCCGCTAGCGCACGACCAGATCATTATTCACCCAACTGGCACCGCCCTCATACGCATTCTCGCGAGCCGCATGATACTCACTCCAGCTATCCACCGTCCCACGCAACGTCGCGATGCCGTCATTTACCTTCACCGCCACCTGATCGGAATCCACAAACGGACTCCACCACATCTCATCGTTGATCTCGTCCGCAATCTCCACATCGCTCATGTACGTGTAGATCGGATCAAAATCGTACCAGTCATAGTCATACACATACCAGTCGTACACGTACGGGTCGTAAATCAGCGCCGCACGCGTATCCACGACCTCCAGCGCGTTACTCACCGTCTCGACACCATCCACCCGCGACGCCAAATCATCCGCCTGCGCCTTCTCAAAGTACGAGTCAACCCTTCCCGCCAGGTAAACCGTCCCATCCACGACGCTCACATCCACTTCATACCGCTCAACATACGGATCACGTCGCAACGTCTGCCTGACGTCCCGCGCTATCGCCTTGTCCGACCGATCCTCAACCGGACGCACCTTGATGCGGTTCACAACCCGCGCCACACCCAGCGTGTTGCGCGCATCCTCCGCAGCCGCACGCTTCGCCTTCAAATTGTCCACCTTCCCGCGCAGCGTCACAGTACTGCCTTCCACCTCGGTCCGCACATTGAACGAATTCACCCGCGGATCATAAAGCAACGCATCTTCGACCGCCCGATCCAACGCCATGTCAGACTTCACCGTCACCCGCGCATGCCGCCGATAAGGCTTCTCCGCCCAATCATGCACCGCCAACTCGTCATTGTTCACGGCGTCAACACCCGCAACCCACGCCACGGCCGTGGCCTGCATCCGCTCCGCCGCACTGCCAACGGTCCCCCTCAGTCGCACAGTGCCGTCTTCCACATCGACATCAATTGTCGACGCATCAACCAGCACATCCCACTTCAACGCCCGCTCAATTTCCGGCTCGATCTCCGCGTCCGGCCGATCTTCTTCATAATCAACCGTCACCGCGTTATCGATCCGTGTCACCCCCTTCACGCCAGCCGCAACCCGCTCGACCAGATCACGCTCCTGCCAGGACTCCACCGTCCCGGACAACGTCACCCTGCCATTATCGGTCGTACGCACACCGATCTCATACGAATCCGCTGCCGGGTCCGTCAGCAACGCCGCCTCAACCCGCTCACGCAACTCCGCCGCCGTAGCATCCTCCGCCGGCTTCACTTCCAGGCGATTCACAACCCCTCGCACCCCCTTGATCGTCCGCGCCAAACGCGCTGCCCGCCGCTTCGCAAGCACACTCCCCACCTTCCCCTCCACCGTCACAATCCCATCACTCGTCGTCGCATCAATCCGATCAAACGGCACCGCCTGATCACGCACAAACGCATTCTCCACCGCATTCGTAATATCCGAATCCCCTATCGTCTGCGCCGTACTAACCCCCGTCCCCGCCAATAACAAACTCAAAGCTCCGACAAATGCCCCTAAGTTCCTGCAATTTCTAATCTTAAATGTCATCTGCTCTAATCCTCCATTCCTGGTTGTCCAACCGCAACCGGGAACCCTTCGCCGGCTGCCGCCCGCCACCCGCCCCCCACCAGGCGATCCAAGCGTCAACCTCCTTACCTCACCTCCCCCCTTTAACCACCTTTTAAAACCACCTGAATCGCGCGTTATCCCCCACCACCCGCACGCACCCAAACCGACTTCCACCCGCCCCCAACACACCTTTCCACATAATTCCGCCCACGCACCCCTTACAATCCGCGTCCCAAATCGTACATAAGAGCGAACTGAACTCGACTCATTCGTCGCACCGCGCCCCAACCCCGGCGCCAGCCAAGCGACACCAACGGAGACGCCGCCATGACGCGCCCCAGCAGCTTACTCCTCCTCATCATCTTCCCCCTGACCGCACTCACCGCCCTCGCCCAACCCAACCGTGACACCCCCAAACCCCACCAAAACCGCCGCCACACCCCCGTCGTCGAAGTCTTCCAGAAAACCCGCGACGCCGTCGTCAATATCTCCACCCGCCGCATCGTCCGCATGCGCTCCCCCTTCGGCTCCTCACTCGAAGACATGTTCCACTTCGGACTCCCCCGCCGTAACCGCGTCCTCCACAGCGTCGGCTCCGGCGTCATCGTCCACGAGTCCGGCTACATCGTCACCAACGCCCACGTCGTCTCCCAGGCCTCCGACGTCCAGGTCACCTTCGAAAACGACAAAACCCTCCCCGCCGAAGTCGTCGCCGTCGACCAACAACACGACCTCGCCGTCCTCAAGGTCGACAGCCCCACACCCCTCCCCCACCAACGCCTCGGCCGCAGCCACGACATCATGATCGGCGAAACCGTCGTCGCCATCGGAAACCCCCTCGGCCTCCAACACACCGTCACCAGCGGCATCGTCTCCGCCCTCGACCGCGACCTCCACTTCGACCGCGACGTCGTCTACACCGGTCTCATCCAAACCGACGCACCCATCAACCCCGGAAACTCCGGCGGCCCCCTCCTCAACATCAACGGCGACCTCATCGGCATCAATACCGCCATCCGCGGCGACGCCCAGAACATCGGCTTCGCCATCCCCGTCGACCACCTCTGGGAACTCCTCCCCATGATGCTCGATATCGAACGCCGCCAACGCGTCCGCTTCGGCCTCCAGGTCAGCGGCGTCGACGCCCAAGTCGTCGCCGTCAAACGCAACACCCCCGCCGCCGAAAAAGGCCTCCGCGCCGGCGACCACATCATCGAAATCAACGGCGAGAAACTCCGCGACGGCATCGACTACTACGTCCACCTCCTCCAACAGGAACCCGACTCCGAAGTCAAACTCGTCGCCAAACGTGACGACCGGCGCGTCGAATTCACCGTCCCACTCCGCTCCATCCCCCTCCCCGACGGCGACGCCCTCGCCAGCCGTCTCCTCGGCGCCGACCTCGCCGAAATCCCGCCACGCCTCCGCCGCCGCTACGACCTCCCCGACTACGCCCGCCTCATCGTCGAGGAAGTCGAGGTCGGCGGCCCCGCCGAACGCGCCGGCATCCGCGCCGGCGACCTGCTCCTCCGCCTCGATCGCGTCCCCGTCCGCTCACTCAACGACGTCGGCCTCGCCCTCGAAGACACCCAGCCCCGCGACCGCGTCTTCCTCGAGGGACTCCGCCTCGACGCCAATCCCCCCTTCTTCTGGTCCGTGGAAATCCGCACCCGCACCAGCAACTGACCGACAGCCCACACAGCAACCAAACAACCGCCAATCCTCAACCCCGTTTCCACCTCCCGGCCGTTCCCACCTTCCCCGTTCCCCACCCCCCATTTGAGCCACCTCCCACCGATCAGTACACTGCCCCCATGCACCAGGAAGCCATCAACCTCGCCGCCCGCTACCTCGCCTCCGCCAACGCCATCTGCGTCTCCTCCGGCGCCGGCATGTCCGTCGAGTCCGGCATCGAAACGTTCCGCGGCGAAGACGGCCTCTGGTCCCAGGTCAACGTCGAGGAAATGGCCACCCCCGCGGCCTTCCAACGCGACCCCGAAAAAGTCTGGGCCTGGTACCGCCACCGCCGCCAGAAACTCTCTCACATCGAACCCCACGCCGGCCACCTCGCCCTCGCCGCATGGGAACAGCGCGCCCCCGATTTCACCCTCGTCACCCAAAACATCGACGGCCTCCACCACCGCGCCGGCTCCCGTAACGTCATCGAGCTCCACGGCCGCCTCGACATCGCCCGCTGTACATACTGCGACTACAACACGCAGGGCCTCGAAGACCTCGGCCCCGACCCCGCCTGCCCCGTCTGCCAGAAACGACTCCGACCCGCCGTCGTCTGGTTCGGCGAACCCCTCCCCATGGGCGCCATCGAAATGGCCTTCGCCGCCGCCGACCGCTGCAACGTCATGGTCGTCATCGGCACCAGCGGCGTCGTCCAGCCCGCCGCCTCCCTCGTCAACGGTGCCAAAGCGTCCGGAGCCAGAGTCATCGAGGTCAATCCAAACCCCACCGAGCTCACCTACCTCGCCGACGTCTGCATCCGCGCCGGCACCCGCGACGCCCTCACCGCTATCGATGACGCTTGGCGCAACATCGCCTCCTGACCCGCCAGCCGCTGAGCGGCACGCGTCACTTCCCATAATCCCTTTCAGGAAAAGCGGTTCCATTCACAGAACCACACCCCGCATGTCCGGGAAAAATTGACGCTGTCACAATTGTCAGGTATACTAGCGCAATTCGCGTCCTTACACGCGGATAGGCGGAAAACCCGCCCACGAGCGAGACAAAACTCGATTCACTCGACCCCTGGCGCACAAACTCGCTGAGAAACATTTTTCAATTAATGGACCACTCGCTGAAAGACAGGGTCTTGGACGCTGTTGATATCGTTGATGTCATCGGCGAGCGCGTCGCGCTCACCCGAAAAGGCCGTGAGTACGTCGGCCTCTGCCCCTTCCACGCCGATCACAACCCCTCAATGTCCGTCAGCCCCGCCAAGCAAATCTTCAAATGCTGGTCCTGCGGCGCCGGCGGCGACGTGATCCACTTCATCCAGAAAATCTCCAACATCCCTTTCCGCGAAGCGCTCCACACCCTCGCCCAACGCGCCGGCCTCGACATCCAAACCGCACCAACCAATCAGCGCAACGCCGCCCTCCGCGAAAAACTACAGGCCGCCTGCTCCTGGGCCGCCCAACACTTCCGCCGAAACCTCACCAACACCCCCGGCGGCACCCGCGCCATCGAATACGCCCATAAACGCGGTCTCACCAACGATACCCTTGAACGTTACCAGCTCGGCTACGCGCCCAACGCCCACACCGACCTGCTCAACGCCGCCCGCCACGCCGGCCTCGAACCCCGCACCCTCGAACAAGCCGGCCTCATCGGCCTCTCCGACCGCGGCGAACCATACGACCGCTTCCGCCAGCGACTCATCTTCCCCATTCGCGACGCCCTCGGTCGCCCCATCGCTTTCGGCGGCCGCACACTCGCCGACCATCCCGCGAAATACCTGAACTCCCCCGAAACACCACTCTTCAGCAAGTCCCGCGTCCTCTACGGCTTCGACGTCGCCCGCCAGTCCATCCAGGACGCGGGCGCCGTCATCATCGTTGAAGGCTACCTCGACGCCGTCATGCTCGCCCAGTTCGGCATCACGAACGTCGTCGCCACCCTCGGCACCGCACTCACCGACGCCCATGTCAAACTCCTCCGCCCCGTCGCCCGCGAAGTCTACCTCTGCTTCGACAGCGATCAGGCCGGAGTCCGCGCCGCCGAACGCGCCGTCGAAGTCGCCCTCCGCACCCGATTGCAGGTCAAAGTCGTCCTCCTTACCGGCGGCAAAGACCCCGCCGACTGCGTCCTCGCCGATGGACCCGACGCCTTCCGTCAGCAGTTGCCGGACGCCATGGACGCACTACAATTCAAGTGGTCACAAGCACTTAAGCTATTTGACCAGGACGACGCTCGCGGGCGCCGTGCTGCGACCGAGGAATTCCTTCAGTTCATCGCCGGCGCCGCCGTCGCCGGCGGGGTCGACTTGTTGGACCAACACCTGCTGATCAACCGGCTCAGCGAACTCCTCGGCGCCCCCGCCGAGGAAATCGTCGACCTCCTCGGCCGCGCCAAACGCAATATCAGGCGACGGTCCGGTAAATCCGCCGCTGAACGCACGGACGGTGCCTCGAACTACCAGCTCAACACCCGCGGGTTACCGGCCGGTCTGATAGCGTCCGTCGAGACAGTTTTAGGACTCCTCCTGTCCGATTCAGACTGCTGGCGCTTCGTAGACGACGCTGTGCCCCGGGCGGCGGAGCTTTCTAAGACGTGGAACGAACTTTATGGGGTTTTGCTTGATGTTCACGAAGACATGGGGAAATACTCCATTGGAGAGGTAATGGAGCGCTGCCAGGACGCCGCCATCTGCGAACTCGTGTCCCGCGCCCGCAATGCGGTCGCCGGCGTCAACGCCAACGAGGACACCTTTCGCGCCGCCTGCGAGCGCCTCGCGTCCGAATTGAATGTGCTACGAATGTCCGAACTCAGACAGAACCTGCACGCGGCCAGGTCGGCAGACGCCGGCGGCGAGGACCTGTTCACCTCGCTCAGAAACCTCGCCCGCGAGCAGTCCGGTGCATTACCGGTCGAGCGCCGTTGGTCGGCACCGACCTCTTAGTATCGTTCAGGCTGCCGGGCTCGCGCCGCACCACGCGAGTCCGCTACGGAGTGCCTCGCACCGCCTACAATCGGATTGTGGAACCCGGAGGTGTGAACTCGCCGTTGCCTCGGCCCAAGCCGCTGTGCAACGCACCTCCAGTTGGGAGACCGTGAATGGCTAATGCAGTACAGCCCGATATCGACCCGATCGAACAATGCGTCAGCGAACTCATCGAGTCCGGCAAACGCCGTAAGTACCTCACCTGGGAAGAACTCAACGAGACCCTCCCCGATGAGGCGATCTCACCCGAAAAACTCGAAAGCGTCCTGAACCGCATCGAACAGAGCGGCCTCGCCCTCATCGACGAAATAGAAGCCGTCAAACGCCGCGACGCCGCCCGTAAGCGCGGCGGTACGCTGATGGAAGCCGGCGAGAGCCTCGACGAAGTCACCGACGTCGACCTTACCGATACCACCACCCGTCGGGTCGATGACCCCGTCCGCATGTACCTCACCCAGATGGGCGAAATCCCCCTGCTCACCCGCGACCAGGAAATCGCCCTCGCCAAAAAGATCGAGCTGACCCGCATGGCTTTCCGCCGCCGCGTGCTCGAAAACGACTTCTGCATGCAGCAGGCCGTCGAGACCATGCAGGCCGTCGCCGAAGGCCGCATGCCCTTCGACCGCACCATGAAAATCTCGACCACCGAGAGCATGGCCAAGGCCACCATCATCAAACGCCTGCCGGCCAACCTCGCTACCGTCCAGAAACTGCTCGAGCTCAATCAGGCCGACTGGAAACTCGTCTGCGACACCCGCGGCGCCGCCTCGATTCGCAAGGCCGCGCAGGAACGCATGAATCAACGCCGCCGCCGCGCCGTCACCCTGCTGGAAGAACTCTCCCTGCGCACCAGCCGCATCATCCCCATGATGCGCAAACTCTCCTCAATGTGCGGAAAGCTCGAAGCCGTCCAGCGCGAAATCAAAGCCCACGGCCGTAACATGCCCGCCGATGAACTCGAAGCCATGAAGGACGAGCACGAAGGCCTCATCGATCTCCTCATGGAACAACCCGAAGACCTCCGCCGCCGTGTCGACGAAGCGGCGCGCGTCTTCGGCGAGTACGAAGAGGCCAAGCGACGCCTCGCCGGCGGTAACCTCCGCCTCGTCGTCTCCATCGCCAAGAAATACCGCAACCGCGGCCTCTCCTTCCTCGACATCATCCAGGAAGGCAACACCGGCCTCATGCGCGCCGTCGACAAGTACGAATACCGCCGCGGCTACAAGTTCAGCACCTACGCCACCTGGTGGATCCGCCAGGCCATCACCCGCGCCATCGCCGACCACGCCCGCACCATCCGCATCCCGGTGCACATGATCGAAACCATGAGCAAGCTGCGCAACATCAGCAAGCTCCTCCTCCAGCGCCTCAAACGCGAACCCACCATTGAGGAAATCGCCAGAGAGGCCAAGATGCCCGTCGCCGAGGCGCGCCGCGTCATGAAAATTAGCCGCCACCCCATCTCGCTCGACCGCCCCGTCGGCGAAAGCGAGGACTCCTACTTCGGCGACTTCATCGAAGACGAAAAAGCCGAATCGCCAGTCATGAGCGCTTCGTCCGAAATGCTCACCGACCGCATCGAAGCCGTTCTCAAAACCCTCACCTATCGCGAGCGTGAGATCATCAAGCTCCGCTACGGCATCGGCGACGGCTACACCTACACCCTCGAGGAAGTCGGCAAAATCTTCAAAGTCACCCGCGAACGCGTGCGACAGGTCGAAGCCAAGGCCATCCGCAAACTCCAGCACCCCGTCCGCGCCCGCAAACTCCACGGCTTCCTCGAAGCCTCCCGCAGCGGCGGCGACGGCGGCAGCGAATAACCGCGGCCGGCCCCGGTTCCCAATATCCCAGCCAAAAAAACAACGCGTCGTCCGATCAACATCGGACGACGCGTCTTTATTGCGGTACTGCACGACGAACGCGACGGCTAGCCGGACTTGGCACGCTCATACGCCGCCTGCGCTTCGGCCATCGCGGCTTCAACGCCTTGGCGCGCCTGCTCCCAGCCGGCCTCACCACCACGCTTCAACTGCTCCAGCCGCGCCGCGGCTTCACGCCGCACGTTGTCAAACCGCTCAGTCGCCTCGATCTGCGCGTCAGCGTGAGTTTCCTTCGCTTGAGCACGTAGTTTATCGGCCTCAGCCTGCCAGGCCTCCAGCCGTGCTTCCGCTTTCTGTTCATATGCCTGTTTATTATCAGTCGTCATCGATTCTCCTGCGGAATCCAATCGTCAGGAAACCAGAGCCGGAGCGTTTCACGTGAAACGCTGTAACTCACCGCGTCGCCATCTTCACCCGCGTGCCCTGACGATCCACCCACGTCCATTCGCCATCGTACTCGACCAGCGCATGCCCGTTGGTGAAACCGCCCGCCTCCGCATACCGCGGCTTGATGACCATCTCGCCTTCCTTGTTGATGTACCCCCACTTGCCATCGTGCTTCACAGCGGCCAGGCCATTGTAGAAGCTCATCGCATTCTCATAGCGCGGGTTGACCTGAATGCGACCGGCTCGATCGATGAACCCCCACTTGCCGCCGAGTTCCAGCGTCTCGCCCATCTTCACACTGGCCAGACCATCAGAAAACGGCCGCGCTTCATCATACTGCGGCTTGATGATGACCTTGCCGGACTTGTCGACATAGCCCCACTTGTCATCACGTTCGACCGGCGCCAAACCCTCGTTAAACGCGCCAGTATCCTCATACTCCGGCTTGATCACGAGTTTTCCGGACTTGTCGATGAAGCCCCACTTCGCCGTCATGCCCGTGCTGGGTCGCACCGCCGCCCGCCCCTCGGCGAACGTTCGCGCATCCTCGAATTGTGGCTCAATCGCCATTTTGCCTTCGGGGTTGATGAAGCCCCACTTGTCATTGTGCTCGACCGGTGCCAGCTTGTCTGCGAAGTGCCCCGCGTCGTCATACTTGTAGCCGATGACCAGCGTGCCGGAGGAATCAATGTACCCGAAGCGTTCGTCAATCAGATGTTCGCGCGAGCCGACACGGGCACGCTTGCCATGGAAGTCGGACGCCATCTCGAAGCGCGGCTTGATTTTCCATTCGCCTTTCGTGTCGATGTAGCCCCACATGTCGTTGTGCTTGACGCGTGCCAACCCTTCCGAGAACGTCTTGGCTTCCTGGTACTGTGGCTTGACCACTACGGTTTTGCCATCCGCCGCCAGATAACCCCACTTGCCGTCCTCGCTGAATGGCAACGGTGTTTTCTCTTCCGCCATTGTGGGCGCCGCCATCAGCAGCGCGGCCGGCAGTGCGAGCAGCGTCATTAACGCAAGCGAGCGTTTGTTCATGATCGTGTTCATCTGTTTTCCTTTCGTTCAAAGCGAGTTCGTGTGCCAAACGGGGCGTATGTGACTTCAGCACTGGAGGTTGCCCCGGAACACCACTATCCGAGAGAGTGCCAGCGCAAGCTGACAGACTTGTGAATAGCGGCTGACGCCTTCGTAACGTCTTGTTTTTCAGCCTGTTCGATTGCGCATGAAGTGCGCATTTCGCCGCGTTAAGCGCTCCCGCCCGTTCGCCGCGCGTGTGTTGTCACGCGCTCCCGCACCCGCTACGCTTCATTGATGGTCATGGAAACGGAAAGCACCACGGCCACGGCGGCGAGTAACGTGCCGCATCGGAAGCGTAGACGCATGCGACGCTGGCTCGTCCGCCTTGCCGTACTCCTGGTCCTCATTGGAACGCTCAAACTCGTGAGCCTGGACAGCAAGTTCTACTATCCGAACCAGCAGCGGTATGACCAACCCGAGCAGTTCGGTCTGGCCTACGAAGATGTCGTGTTCGAGACGCGCGACGGGCTGAGATTGCACGGCTGGTTCCTGCCTGCCGCAACCAACGACGCCCGCGGGGTGGTCGTGCATTTTCACGGCAACGCCGCCAACGTGTCGGCACACGTGTCGCTGGTCGAGTGGTTGCCGCGGGCCGGCTATCACGTGCTGATGTTCGACTATCGGGGTTACGGCAAGTCGCAGGGCACCCCGACACGGGCCGGGACGATACTTGATGGTCATGCCGCGCTCGATTACGCCTACGGCCGGCCGGAAGCGCGCGACCTGCCGGTGTTCGCCTACGGTCAATCTCTGGGTGGGGCGGTTGCGATTGTGGCCGTCGCGGAGCGCAACGATGTTGACGCCGTGATCGCCGAATCGACGTTCAGCACGTACCGCAAGATCGCTGCGCGGCACGCGCAGGGTTTGGTGTATTTTGACGTCCTCGCGCGGCCCCTGGCGGCGTTGGCCATTTCGGCCGGCCATGATCCGCTTGATGTCGTAGCGGAGATTTCACCGCGGCCACTGCTGATCATCGCTGCCGAGCATGACACGATCTGTTTTCCGGAGTTGGCACGTGAGTTGTATGAGGCGGCGGAAGCACCCAAGTCCTGGTGGCTGGCCCCGGAAGCAGACCACTTGTGCATTTTGCTGAGCCACTATGAGGAGCTTCAGGCGCAGATCATCGCGCTATTCGAGTCGGCGGCGACGACGACGCGGCCAGCCAATCCCATGTCGCCATAACGCGGCCTCGAGGTTGGTTTACGTCAACTTGCCGACGAAGGCGGCGATGTCGTCGAAGTCGACGTCGCCATCCTCATCGCAGTCGCCGTGGAGCCATTCGCAGTTCGGATACGCGGTCTCGTATTCTTCCTGCCCGCTCAGCGCCTTGATGAATGGCTGAATGTCGTCGAAGTCGACATCGTAGTCGCAGTCCAGGTCGCCGTAGCGCAGCACCGGCACTTCCCCCCACAGTTCGATATCATCGATGTTCCAGCCGGGATAGGTAATCGTCTCGTCGGTTGGTCCGAGTCCCCACCGGATGATAATGGTCTCCTGGCCATCGGCGATGAAGCTGATGTCGTGTGTAATTTGGACCCACTCATCGTCGTGGAGCGCGACGCCGGCGTGATTCCACACCGTACCCCATGTCTCCCCGTCCCGACTGACCTGTACGTACGCGTGATCCCACTGGCCGTTGTCCACGCCGAGCCAGCGCCAGTAGCGCAATTCGATGTTCTGGTATGCAGTGCAGTCCAGCTCCGGCATCGTGAGCCAGACGGTCTCGGTCATGTTGTTCGGGTAATCGCCCGCGAGGTTATAGCCGTAGACGAAGTCGCCGGTGTGGCCGCCGGTCGGGTCGCCGTTGTGGCTACCACCGCCGGTAGGCGGTCCGAACGCCCAAGCGCCCTCCACTGTCCAACCGGGATCCTCGTCGAGCGAGAAGCCGTACATCAGCTCCAGCGCGCCTACCACGACGGACGCGGTCGCGATGTTGGAGTCTCCGCCCAGCGGCGGCTCGCCACCGTCGTGGGCGCGAAAGTCGAAGGTGTCGGTACCGCCATAATAGAGGTCCGGCGTGTACTGCACCGTATCGCCGCCGTTCACCAGCGTGTATGGCAGGTAGTAGTCGATGATGATACCGGCGCCGGGGTCGTGCAATTCGCCGTGCGCCGGCAGGCTCGTGATCGTGTAGCTGAGCGCACCGGGGGGATCCGGCAAGCCATCATCGCTCGCGGTCAGGGTGACCAGTGCGGGCTGGTTGTACGGCGTTGCAGCCTCAACGTCTTCGGCGATGGGCGGCTGTGCGCCGCACGAGGTGGCGGCCGAGAGGTCGGACTCCCCGAAATCGGGCGGAAGGCCAGCACCGGCCGACAAGCCAGTGATGCCGTCAATTGCGGTAACCTCCTCGAAGGCAATCAGAATGCGGCCGTCGAAATGCAACTCGATCTGAAACGTGTTCGTGCCAGTTGCGTCGAACTCGGGCACGTACTCCCACGTAACAGCCACACGGTCATCAAGCACCTTGTAACTCACCGTGCCGCCGTCGGCGGGATTCAGATCATCAAATAGCGCCGACACGCGCGGCAGGTCGAAGTGATCCGCGAGTGTTTCAAACCCATCGTCGTCGCCGGCCGCGAACGTCAGGTAGCCATTACTGCCGACGTAGAGCGTGTCATACGCAACGCCGTAGAGTGATACCGTCTGTTCGCCGAGCGTGATCTCCGCGAAGTCATCGTCGGTCAGCAGCAACTCGGTCCCACCGTCCGGATCCGTGGGTACCTGGCCGGAAGGGAAGAGGCACACCGCGTAGAGGTCGCCAGACCCGTTCGGCGTGAACAGCAGTGACACATTCTCAAGGTCCCGGTCGGCAATAAACACCTCGGTGAAGTAGTCCATCTGGGGCAGGGTCTCGAATACGTGGCAGACGCCATCGTTATCGTCGACTGCGACATTGCCCGCCTCGTCCTCGGCGGCGAGGGTGAAGTACGTCGCGGCGTCCGGCGGCAGGGCAGTGAGCGCCAGCGCATGAAGCGTTGTGCGTTCCTCGCCGCCGACTTCCGCGTCCAATGCCGCACACGCGGACCCGTAGTAGACGGTGCCACGTGCGGGCTCATCGGTTTCGAAGCTGATCACGGCCTCGTCGGGGCCGGTAACGATGGCGAGGACATTCGAGATCACCGGCGGCGTGCAATCGATACTTGCCGTCGCCGTCACTTCCACATTGGCGCCCCCCTCCCCGTCGTCGGCGTCGATGTAGGTAGCGATGAGTTGGTCGTCTTCCGTGACCCAGAGCGTGCCGACGGCGTCGACGCTGTCCAGAATGACGGTGCCGGTGAAGATTCCCGCATCAGTGGATACCTCACTGAGGACGACGAGTTCGCCAGGCGGTTCGGTATCGGAAGTGACGGTTACATATGCGGTATCGATGACATCCGGGTCCACGTTGAGATCGCAGTCGACGACGCGTGCCAGGATTGCATCCTGACACCCGTATGCGCCGCGGTCGAGTGACAATGTGCCGGTTGATGTGCAGGTCAGGAGCGCGGGCGTCGCACAAAGCGTGTATGTTTGCGGACCGTCAGGTACATCGAAGCCCTCGATCTCGATGCGGTAGGTACCCGAGGGCGGGCTGGTCACCACGACCTGCTCGAGGTTGTTCCGGTGGTCGGCCTGTGTTTGCCCGGCAGGTTCGGCGGGATTGTCGGGATTCAACGTCCACGGCCGATAGACGGTTTCATCCGGGCCGATCACACGCACGTCCAGGTCGTTAACGAGGACTGGATCCGCGTTCGGGGCTGCGGGCACATCGTCCCAGGACAGGGTGACTCGCAGTTCGTCTTCGTCGGGCTCGACGATCGCCAGGATGGAAGTCGTCTCTCCATGCGTAATCTCGCCGGTAAGCCAGTTGCCACTACGCAGCAGGTCGACCGCCGCGACGGCGCGCACCGAGCCATACCCGGTGGCATAGTCCGGTCCCGGCATGTTCACGTCCTCGGCGGTATGCACGAGCCAGGCCTTGAGCAGGGCGTTGGGCGGGTCGGCTGCTTCCGGGTACAACGCGCGCCAGTCTTCGAGCAGCAGCGCACTGACCCCCGTCACCGTCGCACAAGCGGACGACGTGCTGCAATACACGCCGTAGCCGCCGGATTGTGAGCACGACGTCACGCCGAAGTCGGCGCTATTCTGGCAGCCGGGTGCGCACAGGTCGGGTTTGAGTCGACCGTCATCGGTAGGTCCCCAGCTCGAGCCTTCCGTGACGGTGTCTTCGTCCGAGTAGAGTGCGCCGACGACGATGGCATTCTTGTTGGAGGCGGGCGGCGCGAGGGTGCCATAGGTCGTGCCGCAGCGGCCGGAGGAACGTTCGTTGCCGGCAGCCCAAACGACGCGGAACGGCGTTTCGAAGGCGGGGTTGGGGCCGTCGCCGCGGACGATGGTGTCGATGAGGGCGGCGGTCACACCGTAATCGCCTTCCCAGTCGCAGGGAAAGCCGTTGGCCGCGACGTTGCTGCCGATGGAGTTGTTGGCAATGGCGACGGCGTGTGAGGTGATAGCGTTGGCGTAGTCCTGTTCGAGGTCGCCGGGGTCGCTATAGAGGAAACCGGGCTGGATACCGCCTTCCATTTCGAAGCCGTAGGACTCGAGCGTGACGCCGGGTGCCATGCCACGATAGACGCCGCTACTGCCTGAACCGTTGCCGCCGATGGTGCCGGCGACGTGGGTGGCGTGGTCGCGCTGGCCGGACGTATCGCGGACAATCAAGCGGCTGCCGAAGTCCTCGTGTGTGGGGTTGGCGGTGCCGACGTCGTACAGGAGGACGGAGATGCCGGTGCCGGTGAGGTTGTAAGGCGGATCGGCGAGCGTGTCGGCGCCGACGCGCCAGCGGACGTCGTCGTTGAGCCCATGCCAGTGTGGGAGGGGCCATTCGAGCCACTGGACGGCGTCGTCGGACGCCAAGTCGAGGAGCGTGCCGGCGGGTAGTTCGGCGATGAGGCCGTTGATTGCCGCAATCGTGTTGTGCACGCGGCCGCCGATCCGTCGGATGGCGTGCTGGCCGCGTGTTGTTGATACGTCGGCATGCAAGATCACGAAGACGACGACGTGCTCTTTTGGGCTGCTGTGACCGTTGCGCTTGATCGGTGCGACGAGTGCCCAGGGGGGGACGTCGCCCGTGAGGATGCGCGGGTGGAGTTTCCAATGTGGTTCGATGGGCAGTATGCAGCGTATCGCAGCGAGGCTTGTCAGGGCGTCGGTGTCGACGCCGGTGGGATGGATGGCCGCGAAGTAGGCGTGGTCGTTGACGTAGCGAAGTAGCCGCAGTCCGGCGTCGGTGACTGCGTGCCGGGTCGACTGGGTGGGGGTCTGTTCGAACTGGATGAGGACGTGTTGGTCGCCGGCGGTTGTGACCGCGTTCAGGGTGTGGGCGATATCGCGGGGGTCTTGCCGCGCGGATGCCTGGGGGCCGGACTTCCATTCGATGACGCCGTGGTCGGCTGGGGCCGGGGCGTGGCCGAGCGCGAAGATCAGAACAGGTGTGATGACGCTGGGCCAGGTTCCGGGCCATCCGTGGCCTCTTTTCACGGTCGCCTCCTTGCGGCGTACGCGCCGGGTTTCAGAAGCTGCTGGGCGGTAGCAGTGCGCACGTTGCCCCACCATCGTATCGGCACTTCGGGCGATTGAACTGGACGTGGTCACGTATCTCGGCGGCATGCGAAAGGTCCTATATTTAGTTTTTAGTCATTCTCCGCGACGTCGTGTTCGGCGATGCGTCGGGGTTGGGCCGGATGTGGCGTTCCGCGTTTCGGTGAGAGATGGGCGGGATTGCGTGCGTCGGGCGTGTGGTGGGCATTTGGTCGTGCGGCGGAGCGGCCCGCCCCTGGTGCCGGCTCCGCCTGAGCACGACCTTCCCCCAGTATGCACTCCCCGGGCGGCACGAGACGGCCGTTTGACAGGTTCCCCGGCCCGCACCCACAGCGATATCGGCCGTTTACCGGGGATCTTGCACTAGGCGACGGGGATTTCGTCCGCTACCGCTCCCACCGGACTTGAATTCTCAGACGGGCGGGCTCCCGATGAACGTGGAAGTTGCAGCAAAGAAACCGTTCGCGATTCCGGTTTTGCACAATGCGGGAGGCCCTCGCTATTCTCTTGGGCATGATGAAACACGATAGCCTCCAGAATCTGCTTGCGTCGCGCTTTGCCGCCGCCATCGCCGAGGTGGCGGGTACCGATCCCGGCGAAACCGACCCGGTGCTCCGGCCGGCGGGGGACCCGAAGTTTGGCGATTATCAGTGCAATGCGGCGATGCCGCTCGCGAAGCCGCTGAGGAGCAAGCCCCGGGAAGTCGCCCAGCGTATTGTCGAGGCGGTCGACCCAGCCCTGGTTGACGTGGTTGACTCACTGGAGATCGCCGGCCCCGGTTTCATCAATATCCGGTTGAAGGACGGTTTTCTGGCCCGTTATCTGGGCGACATTCCTTGTCCGCCGGGCAAGGAAGGTGTGGACGCCGACCGGCTGGGCATGCCGCCGGTGGAGTCGCCGCAGCGGGTGATCGTGGAGTACAGTCAGCCGAACGTTGCGAAGCAGATGCACGTTGGGCACTTGCGCAGCACGATCATCGGTGATGTGTTCGCGCGTGTGCTTGCTTTCGAAGGTCACGAGGTCATTCGGCAGAATCACATCGGGGACTGGGGTACGCAGTTCGGGATGCTGATTCACTGGTATCGGGATCATCCGCTACCGACTACTGCGACGCACACCGACGTACTGGAAGCGATCGAGCAGGATTACAAGGCGGCAAACGAGCGTTTCAAAACTGACCCGGAGTTTGCGACGGCCGCTCGGCAGGCGGTGACCGAATTGCAGAGTGGCGACGCGGAGGCCCACCGGCTGTGGGAGCAGATCTGCACGGTGAGCCTGGAAGCGATCGATCAGATCTACACGCGCCTCGGTGTCTTGCTACGGCCGGAGGATGTGCGGGGCGAGAGCTTTTACAACCCGCAATTGCCGGACGTGATCAGCGAGTTGCAGGAGAAGCTGCCGGCCGAGCCGCTGGATCACACGGCGGGCGTGGGACGGCCGGGGCCGACTGGGCGGCGGGCCGCGGTGCGGCGGGATCAGGGGGCCGTCTGCGTGTTCATGTATGACGAGCAGGGCGAGCCGGCGTTCAAGGGTTCGGACGGCGAGATCCTGCCGATGATCATCCAGAAGTCGGACGGGGCGTATTTGTACGCGACGACCGACCTGGCCGCGATTCGCTATCGGCTGCACGCGCTGGAGTTTTCGTCGGGGCGAGGTGCGGAGCGGGTGATTTACGTCACCGATGCGCGGCAGAAGCTGCATTTTGAAATGTGGTTGCATGCGGCGCGGGCGGCGGGCTGGGTTTCGCCTGACCACCGGGTGGAGCACGTCACGTTCGGCAGTGTACTGGGCAGTGATCGCAAGCCGTTGAAGACGCGCGAAGGCGGGACGATCAAGCTGCGGGCGCTTCTGGATGAGGCGGAGCGGCGAGCACGCGAACTCATCGAGAGTCGCGAGCAGGATGTGGATGCGGATGCGCCTGTGGCGGGCGGTGAGGCTCTGACGGCGGAGCAGAAACAGGAAGTGGCCCGTCGGGTGGGGATTGCGTCGATCAAGTACGCCGACCTGCGTAACGACCGCAATGCCGACTACGTCTTCACCTGGGAGAAGATGATCTCGTTTCAGGGGAATACGGCGCCGTACATGATGTACGCGTATGCGCGTATTCGTTCGATTTACCGCAAAGCTGCGGAGCGGTTTGGGTCACCTGAGGTGTATGGCGACGAGGTAGAAATACAGCTTGGTGAGCCCAGTGAGCGAGCGCTCGCGCTGCGACTGGCACGTTTGCGGGAGGCGATCGACGCGGTCGCGTCTGATCTACACCCCCACACGCTCTGCACGTACCTGTATGAGCTGGCCACGGACTTCATGCGCTTCTATGAAAGCTGTTCGGTCTTGCAGGCCGCTGACGACGCGACACGTCTCAGCCGAATGCGTCTCTGTGACCTGACGGCCCGCACGCTGAAGCTCGGCCTGGGTCTGCTGGGCATCGAGGTGTTGGAGCGGATGTAGGGACGATTCCGGAATCCGATCACGACCTACCAGAGCTCAGACCCGCACGCGTTTCGGGATGGCTGCCAGCGCACTGGGCTACTGAGGCACCATGGCGCGTGCACACTACTGTTCATCCCGGTTCGATCTCCAGGCCGAGGGTGGCCCAGCCCTCGAGTTGGCAGTGCTCGACGACGATGTCCACCTCCCCTGACTGCTTCATGTCGTACGTGCCGGCGAAGCGTTTCGCGGTCCACTGGGCGCGCCAGGCATCGATGACGGTCTGGCCGGCGACCGTGACATGTACGCCGTCGTCAGCAGCCGCCACGAACCGCCATTTGCCGGCGGGTAGCCGCACACGCGTGGTTGCCAGGACGCCGTAGCGTTCGTTCGCGATCTCAGCGGGCTTATGGTGGGGTGAAGCACTGCGGCGGGCGCCCAGCTTGCCGTGGAAGAACTCGAGGTGCTGCAGGTGGATGGTAACGCCGTCGGCCTGGAAGGCGGCTTTCCGCCACGCTGCACGCTGCTGGAGCGGATGGGCATCCCACTCGAAGAACTTGAGCGACCAATCTGTCACCGTCACGGCGGTGTTACGCTGCGCGCGAAACTGACCTGCGGCGACGTGCAACGTGTAGGCGTGCACACCGGGGCTGGTGCCGCGCACCTGGTAGCGATAGGCGTGCTCCGCATCATGGGACGCGATCAACTCACCCGCGACGCCGTCTCCGTCCAGTTGGACGTCTGGTGAGGCGGGCATTTCTCGCAGGGCGTACACGTGCGTATGGCCGTGATTCTCGACCAGTCGCACCAGGGGTGAGGCGTGATCCCAGGGGCCCCACTCGGTCATGATGATGTTCTCGCGGCCGCGCAGCTGCGGGCGTGCGCCGACGGGACGCGTGGTGCCGTAGACCGGGTATTCCGGCACCGTGACGGGGTGGGCCGCGATGTTGTCCGGGTAGATCACGGTCACGTCCTGCTCGGCATCGATTTTGGTTTCGACGTCTTCGAAGTCGTTTGCGACAAGCGTGACCTGCTCGGCGCCGCGGAGATGCAGGCCGAGCTCGTCGCCGGTGAAGGTATTCCAGCCGATGAGGTTGCGTTCGCTCTTGCCCAGGTTTGCCGCGGCCCAGGGGCCCTCCATCGAGCGTCCCCAGCGCGACTTCCACCAGAGGTGAATGCCACAGCGATTGTCGCGGAAGGTGTTGTATACGATGCGGTTGCCTTTGCCGAACTCGATGTTGATGCCGCCACGTTCCAGTCCGTAGCCCATATCGCCGTTGTCGGCGAAGGTGTTGTGTGCGACGAGGGTGTCCTGGGAATAGCCGCCCCACATGCCGCAGATGCAGTTGCCGACGATGCGATTATCGATGAGGCGATTGCCGAAGGAGAAGGTCATCTCGTAGCCGTGGGCGGGTGCGTAGGAGAGATCATTGCGCACGAGCAGGTTGTCGTTATTGCCGCGCCGGGTGTAATCGAACTCCGCTTCGAGCGGCGTGTGCGAGCCCAGCGCTTCGCGGCCGGCGAAGCCGAAGAAGCCGTCGCCACTGTGTGTCATGGAGTTCTCGGCGATCACGTTATGGCTGTTCTGCTCGAAGGCGAGGAGCGCGGCGGAGTCCTGGCCGCGGTTGTAGACGCCGTGGCTGTAGCCACGGACGTTGAAGTCCAGCGCGTTGCGGGTGATGACGTTGTGGTTTGACCGCCAGAGCGCGACGCCCCAGCCGGAGTTGAATGAGAAGTCGTTGTCGTAGATCTTCGCTGCGGTCACGCGGTCGAGACACAGGGCGTTCTGGCCGTGCCAGACTTTGCAGTGGCGGACGGTGAGGTGGCGAGAGTTCTCGACGTACAGCGCGGCGCCGTAGTGGACGAGCCATTCGTTCCAGTCATTGCGGTGGGGGTACAGCCAATCTGCGCTGCTCTCGGTCAGGCGATCCGACAACAGTCGCTCGCGGTAGTTATCGGAGGCGTTGACATGCTCGATCACGAGCCCGTCGGCGCGCGCCGCCCATACGCCGGCGTGGAAACCGCTGATGCGGAGGCCGCGCAGCGTCACGCCCTGGTGACCCCAGAGACGGATGCCGCAGCCGCGGTATTGGTTCGGCGGTGTGGCGGGCGGGGCGCCGCGCAGCTCGGTTCCGGGGGTGAATTCGACGACGATATCGGGCGCCTCGATATGGATCACGCCATCGAGACCGTGATCGCGAATGACGGTACCTTTCGGGATGGCAATGCGGCACGACTGGTCGATACGGGTGTTGTCGCGGGTGACGGTAACGGTGGGCAGGTCGGTTGAGACTCCGGAGAGCAGGCAGGCGAGGGCGAACGTCGTTATCATGGGGGCTCGAGCTCCTTGAATGCGTCGCAGGCGTTGTTGCACTATACTACGCGAGAATTGGGCGTTTTTCTCGAGGATGAACCGTTTTTGTTGCTATGCTGCCGGCCGACCGTCAACCCGCCGACCCGTCCCGTCTGAGCCCCTGGGCATTTGTGGCGTTTCCGCTGCTGATCATCGTGGTATTCAATGCCATCCCGACGCTGGTGGGCGTGGGGCTCAGTTTCTTTCACTGGCTGGGGGGGGGCGAGCCCACGTTCATCGGGCTGCAGAACTACCGTCAGGCGCTGCATGACCGGACGCTGTGGTATGCGTTGCGAAACACGCTCATTTTCGCGGCGGTGAGTGTGCCATTGCAGGTGCTGCTGGCGTTTCCGCTGGCGGCGGCCCTGAATGCGCGGTGGTTTATCGGTCGCACGGTGCTGCGCACCGTGTTCTTCCTGCCGATGGTGATATCGATCGTTGCGATTGGATTGATCTGGCGGTGGGTGCTGGAGCCGTCGTCGGCGGGGCTGCTGAACTATGTGCTGGATACGCTCGTGAATGTGCCCAATTGGCTGGGTGTGGTGGACACGCGCACGCTGATCGACTGGCCGGATTGGCTGGGGAACAGTCCGTGGGGCTTGAGCACGATCATTGTGGTCTCGGTGTGGCGCGGGCTGGGGTTTTCGATCGTGCTGTATCTGGCGGCGATCGGCAATGTGCCGCAGTCGCTGTATGACGCGGCGGCGGTGGATGGTGCGGGGCCCTGGCGGTCGATGTGGCAGATTACGTGGCCGGGGGTGCGGCCGATGACGTTTTTTCTACTGATCACGGGGATGATCTGGGCGCTGCAGGTGTTTGACGTCGTGTATGTGATGATCGGGCGTTTCGAGCAGCGGTGGACGGATGTGTTGAACCTATATCTGTATCGGGAGTTCATTGCGAGTCGGTTGGGGTATGCGGCGACGATAGGCGTGGTCGTGTTGCTGGCGACGATTGTGGTGACGTTGGCGCAGGTGTACTGGCTGCGGGCGGAGCAGGAGTCGGCGTGATGGTGCGCGGATACCTGGCTGGGGAGTGCTCATGGGCACGCTAACGCGGCCGCCGCTGATCTGGCGTGTGCTGGCGCATGTCGTGGTTTATGCGCTTGCGCTGACGATGTTGGCGCCGTTTGCGTGGATGGTCTCGACGTCGCTGAAGACGCGTCGGGAGTCGATTGCCACGACGCCGACGATTCTGCCGGCGGGCGCACCGTGGGACTGGCAGTGGCAGAACTATGCGGATGCGTGGGATGCGGCGCAGCTTGGTCGATTCTATGTGAACAGCGTGGTGGTCGCGGTTGTCGTGACGTTTGTCGCGCTCATTCACAATGCATTGGCTGGGTTTGCGTTTGCGAAGTTGCGTTTTGCGGGGCGCAAGATCACGTTTGGGTTGTTGCTGGCGACGATGATGCTGCCGTATCAGGTGTACTTCATCTTTGCGTATATCATCTGCAAGTGGCTGGGGTATATTGACAATTATCAGGCGATGATTGTGCCGTTTCTGGCGACGGCGTTCGGGATTTTCTATATGCGGCAGGCGCTGGTGAGTCTGCCGGACAGTCTGCTCGATGCCGGACGGATTGATGGCTTTACCGATTTCGAGTTGTTCTGGCATATTGCGTTGCCGAATGTGCGGCCGGCGCTGGGCGCGTTGGCGATCTTCACGTTCATGGCGTCGTGGAACAACTTCTTCTGGCCGCTGATTGTGGTGGATTCGAGTTCGTATTACACGCTGCCGCTGGCGGTTGCGTCGCTGGCGGCGGGGCTGTACACGGATTCGTGGCCGATCCAGATGGCGGCGGCGACGATTATCACGCTGCCGATGATCGTGGTGTTTCTGCTGTTTCAGCGGTGGTTTGTGCGGGGGATTGCGTTGACGGGCGTGAAGGAGTGACACATTAGTGGGTGACGGAGGCACCTGCCTCGTTGGTCCCGCTGGTATCGCCGGAGTTTCAGCGCTGACCCCGCAACGGTCGACCACCGTGCCGTCCGGGGTCCCCCGCCGCCGCTTGCGACGGGAAACGCGACCCGTTGGCCCGTCAGCCCTCGGTCGCTGCTCACGCGACGCCGTGATCCCTACGTGCCCCCAGTTCGATCACGCGCCAGTCGGAGGCCCTGGTACTCGTACGCCCCCATGTCCACGATCGGCGGCGTGCCCTGCCCCGTATCCTCCGTATCTGGATCGTCCACCACGCGCGGGCGTCCGCGAAAGTCAATCGGCGTCAACTCGTCGTAATCCCCATCACCATCCAAGTCGAAGTAATCCGGCAACACGTAGTCATTCCCACCGGCGTCAATACACGGCGACCCCGCCGCCAACCGATAGCTGCGCTGCAATCCCGTTTCCGCGTCCACGAACATTGGGACTGTATCAATGTTCCCTGGGCCCGGCCATCCGCCACAGATATTGGTATAGTACATTGTCACGATGGACTCATCCTCAATGAACACCTCTTCGGGACCGGCGTTGCGAATAATGCAATTTGCAATCTCAACACTACTCGGGGCGCTGTTGTTCCTGTAGCTGCAAGTCAGGAACGGCCCATAGGACGCGCTGTTATCGACGATCGTGCACGAGTAGAACCCAGCGTTTCCGTTGGTCGCGTACGCCACGCCCCCTGATCCCACGCAGTCATTATTCGTTACGATGCTATTGATGACATACGGTCCGCTGTCAAGGGTGAACCAGAATACGCCGCCCACTTTCCGCGCCGCGTTGTTCGAGAAGCGACAACCCAGCACGATGGCATCTGCCCCTCCCAGCGACATCACGCCGCCTTCGTTTGCGAAATTGCCGCAGAAGGTGCAATCCTCGAACAGGGCGGTTCCTGGGCCAAGCAAGGCAACAGCACCACCGCCGCGACGAGCAGTGTTGGCAATGAAGCGGCACTCCACGAACTTTGGATCGCTGAAGATACCAAAGCTGACAGCACCTCCGTCATTTGCTCGGTTTTGGACAAAGTCGCACCGCACAAAGACCGGATCGCAGTGGTCCAGCGCGGCGACGGCGGCGCCATAATGATCACCCACGTTGGCGGAGAACACGCAATCGTAGAACGCGGGACTGCTGAAGTCGCGGATTTCCACGGCAACGCCAAGCTCACCGCCGTAACTATTGCTCACAGTAATGCCGCTGACCGTCGCCAATTCCGATTCCCCGTTGACGAAATGAAACCCTCCGCCGTCTCCTTCGCAGTCGATTACACACAAGGCCGGATCCCCGCTGGCACTGTGCAACGCGATCGAGCGCCCCTCAAACTTGAGGTCCTTGTTGCCGACCCCCGTGTACGCTCCATCGGCCAAGACTACCTGGTCCCCGTCCACTGATGCGTCAATCCCTGCCTGAATCGTGGCCTTCGGGCCGCAGGTTCCCCCATCCCACTCAGCACAACGCCCGTCCCAATCATCATTCCCCGTCTCGCCGTTCACATAGATCGTGTCCGCCACACCCCGCGCGCCCAGCAACAGCAGCGCCAGCCCCAGCGTCCAGACGCTCCTTCGATAGTTCATGGTCTTACCCCTTGAAGTCTGCCAACGCCCTAGCAACGCCGGCGGCACCCACCGAACCGGACCCCACAGCGAGGGCCCTTTCACCTATCACATTACCCGACCACTGTGATGCACACAAGAGAAACCGGTCAGCTGTCGCTCACTGCCGGCGTTGGCCGGCGGACCGCGAGCCCACCATCCGCTATCATTCATATCAGCATGCGTGCCAGCCACCTCATCATCCTGCTCATGGTCGCAATCACGATCGCGGCGCTCATCCCATCAGACCGCATCACCGCGCACGACAACGAACTACTCATGACGGTGTGGGGGATGCCGTTTGAGGATCGGTTGTTTGAGGATGGGTATGCGCGCGGGTTTGAGGCGCTGCACCCGGGTGTGTGCGTGCGATATGAGCGGTATGTGGACCCGATTCCGAAGTATGAGGCGTGGCACGCGATCGGTAAGGGGGCGGATGTCATGCGGGTGCCGGTGAACTTCTATCATGCGTTGGTTGAGAAGGGGATGCTGACGCCGCTGGATCAGTTCATCGATGACCCGGAGATTGGACTGCGTGAGGCGGAGCAGGCGGATTTCTTTCCGTCGGTGTGGGATGCGTTATTGCTGGATGGCAAGCGGTTTGCGCTGCCTTCGGATAATGCGCAGTATGGGCTGTATTACAACCGAGCGCTATTTGATGCCCACAACGCCGCCCATCCGGAAAATCCGCTGGATTATCCATCTGCCGCATGGACGTGGGCGGATCTGAAGCGTGCGGCGGACGCCCTGACCCGGGTGGATGAGTCGGGACAGACCGTGCAGTATGGGATTTCGTTCGATTTGTGGGCGTGGCCGTTCCTGGCTTTCCTGCGGCAGGCGGGCGGCCAGGCGTGGGATGCGGCGCAGACGACGACGGTGATCGACTCGGAAGCGGGCGTGCGGGCGCTGACATTCATTGCCGATCTGATTCCGCGTGACGCACCGATTCGTTCGTCGATCGAGATGGCGGACACGGCGAGCGGGCCGGATGATCTGTTCAAGGTGGGGAAGTTGGCGATGCTGCTGGATGGGAGTTGGCGCGCGCCGAATCTCGAACTGGATAATCCGGAACTGGATTTCGCGATTGCGGCGTTGCCGCACGGGCGTCGGCATGCGGTCGTGAGCGGGTCGGTGGTATGGTCGATCAGTGTGCACAGCCGCAACAAGCGGCTCGCGTGGCAGATGGTGAAGTGGCTGGTCAGCTATGAGCAGTCGCTACGTTACTGGGACACGCTGCGCGTAGCGCCGCCGGCCCGCCTGTCGGTGGTGCGCTCGGAGGCGTTCAAGTCGACTGATGGGATTGTCATTGAGCGGGGCGACCGGGTGCGGGTGCTCGTGCCACCGATGCCGCGTGAGTTATTTGAGGAGCGGGGGGCGTGGTTGTTGCATGCGATCACGCCGAATCCGGAGACTGGTCGGACGCCGGGGTTTCTGGCGGTGGCACCGTATCAGTCGGATCTGGAGCAGAAGATATCGCAGGCGTTGGTGGCGACGGTTCGCGGTCAGAAGACGCCTCGGGAAGCGCTCACGGAAGCAGTTCGCCAGACGCATGCGATCATTGATCGGGACCGAGCTGCGAGGGGGCTGCCGCCGATCGAGCGTGATGACGGGGCAGGTCAGTCCGGAAAAAGCGGAGATATTCGGCGCCAGCGCAACCGCTCCCGAATCTGATGCTCCTGCAAAAAGGATCTTTTAAGTTCTTGTATAATAGAGGCTTATACCATCATTCCCATCGAGGACCAATAATCCCGAAAACGGTCCCGTAATTGGTTGCTTTTCGCCTGTACAGCACGCATATTATGGGATAGTGGCGAAACACGAGCGTGGGCCAACGCCTTAGTCTGACGTGCTTGAGTCCGGAAATCATCTTCGCCGCGTTACGTGCGCGATGATGACGGAATCGGTTTCCATGGATTCTTCGCGCGGCGTGAGGCAATTGCAGTAGGGGTTGAAAGAATGCTGTGGAACTTTTTCGGAACCGTTTGCGGCGGTAGCGGGTGGATCCGCCGCGTATTCGTGCTATTGGCCGTGGGGGGGCTGACGGGGATCAGTTTTTCCCAGGTCACGATTGAGCCGACGTCGATCGAGCTCGATCTCGCGCCGGGTGAGGAGTATGTCGAGACGAAGATCGTGTCGATTCCCGGGTTCACGCCGGCGAATCCGGTGGACATCTATGTGCTCGCGGACACGACGGGCAGCATGGGCAATGTCATTGACGAGGTGCGGGAGAATGCGGAGGAGATCCTCACGCTGTTGACGGGCATGCTGGGCGACGTGCGTTTCGGCATCGGGCAGTACAAGGACTTTCCGAATGAGGACTTCTGCTTCTCGCATGACGCGGGCATTACGGATGACTTCCCGACGCTGCTTGCGGCGATCAATGCGCTTGCGCATGGCGGCGGCGGCGATGGGGCGGAGGGGCAGTTCTTCGCGCTGGATCAGATTGCCGACCCGGCTGATCCGTATGGCATCGGCTTTCGGCCGGACGCGCAGAAGATCATCGTGTGGTTTGGCGATGCGCCGGCGCATGATCCGGTATGCGCCGCCATGAGCGGTCTCGACTACGACATTACGCAAGCCGGCGTGATCGACAAGCTTGTCGCCGACGGGTTC
The DNA here is from genome assembly GCA_964468185.1 of uncultured Planctomycetales bacterium. Lineage (GTDB taxonomy): Bacteria > Planctomycetota > Phycisphaerae > UBA1845 > Fen-1342 > JANQFV01. Next base: position 28,196 of record CAYXTR010000029.1, read on the forward strand.
GCCGTCATCGCCATCGGGACGACGACCGGCTACGATGAGGCGCTGAATGATGATCCTAACCGCTACTGGCGAGACTACCGCGATTACGAAGATGTCTGCGTGATCGAGGGCGAGCCGGGTCAGGCGGACGCGATCGCGGCTGCGACGGGCGGCGTGTCGATGCAGGACGTCGAGCCGGAGCAGATTGCCAATACGATCGTGAATGCGGTGGGGCAGGTTTTTCTTTCGGTTGATTGTGCGCTGGAGCCGGCGGGACAGATCGTGCCGATGACGGAAGTTCTCACGCCGCCGTACGTTGACGCGGTGTTGCCGCCGGAGGGGGAGTTCCTCGAACTCGAGTTTCAGGTGAAGTTCACGGGCGCTCCGTGTGATCCGGATTTGAATGAGCATGTGTTCGTCGGGACGGTGGACGCGGTGGTGGATGGCGCGGTTGCCGCGCAGCAGGATGTGACCATTCGGCAGCCGCGCTGTGACAACGAGCAGCCGGTCTGTGACGCAGGTGGTCCGTACGTAGCCGAGTGTGTTGGTGAGGGGGCCGGGCCGGTCACGATTCAGCTTGATGGCACCGGTAGCTTCGATCCCAACTCGGACGATCCGCTGACGTACTGGTGGAGCAGCGATTGTCCGGAGGCGGAGATTGCTGACCCGACGGCCGTCAGTCCGGTGCTGTCGCTGGCTTCGGGTTGTGACGTGCAGTGCAGCGTTACACTGACGGTAACTGACATCTTCGACGAGACTGCGACGTGCGAGGCGACGGTCCAGGTGAATGACACGATGCCGCCGACATTCGTGGTGGCGCCGGATGACCTGCTCATCGAGTGCGGCGCGGATGGGATTGCGGCACAGATCGATGGGTGGCTGGAGAGCGCGGCCGCGGAGGATGTCTGTGGGGACGTGACGCTTACCCATGACTATGTCGGCTTGAGCGACGGCTGTGGCGACAGTGGCGACGCGACGGTGACCTGGACGGCGACGGATGCCTGCGGGCTCACGGCGACGCACACGGCGACGGTCTCGGTTATCGATTCGACACCGCCGACTTTCACATTGGCGCCGTCCGATGCCACGTTTGAATGCGACGGAACCGGGAACGTGGATGATATCGAGGATTGGCTGAGCGGTGCCGGGGCGACGGACGCATGTGGTGACGCCGTGGTGACACATGACTTCACCGGACTGGAAGGCGAATGCGGCGGTACCGGCGCGGCGCTGGTCACGTTCACGGCAACGGATAGCTGTGGGCTGACGGCGACGCATGCGGCAACGCTGGAAGTTGTCGATACGACGCCGCCGGAAATCGCGTGTCCGGATGACATCGAGATCGAGTGCAGCGAGCCGGTGGCGCCGGAGTATGTCGGCTGGGCCAGTGCCGCGGATGTGTGTGATCCCAATCCGACGCTGACCTACGAGGATGATATCGAAGTCGAGCCGTGCTGGTGGGAGGGTGTGGTCACGCGGACGTGGATCGCCACGGACGCTTGTGGCAATGAGTCCACGTGCGCGCAGACGATCACGGTCATTGATCCGCGGATTCCGCGGGCAGCAGGCGGCTCGCGGCTGATTGGGGCGGGGTCGTTGCCGGCTGTGATTCAATACAACTTCCCCGAGCCGCCGCCGGAGCAACCGATAGAGCAGGGACGTGACGGTTTGCGCAATCGGGATCCGGTGCACGCGCCGCCGCCGAATTTGCCGGGGCCGCTGGAGCGCGTGAGTCCGAGCCGCAAGGGCAGTCTGCTCGTCTATCCGAAGGTGGAGGTGCGGTGGGATCAGGCTGGGAATCTGATTCAGGACACATTCATCACGATCAACAATGACTGGGGGGCTGATGTACAGCTCCAGATGTACTTCGTCAGTGAGACGTGCAATGACGTGGACAATGTCATTTCGCTGACGGCGAATGAGCCGGCGCACTGGTCGGTGGCAACGGGTCTGCCGAAGGGCGTGTCGCCGTGGACGGTGCTGGGTGATCCCTATCCGGATCCGGAAGGCTCCGGCGAGCTTATCATGCGCGGGTATGTGCTGGCGTGGGCGATCGACAGTGGCAGCTATGCGCAGATTCGGTGGAATCACCTGTCGGGGGCGGCAACGATTGTCCAGTATTATGACCGTGACGTGTGGGAGTATGACGCGTATGCGTTTCGGGCGGTGACGGGCGCGCATGGGGAGCCGGTCGGTACGGCCGGGACGCTGCAGCTCGATGATACGGAGTATGAGTCGGGTTATGAGATGCTGCTGCTGGACTTCTTCGCGTCGGGGTCAGACGCATTCTCGCATGGTGCACACCATGTGACCCATGATACGGATTTGACGCTGCTGATTGTCAACAATGACCTGCGGCTGGACAGCCTGGGGCCGAACACGACGAAGGCCAGGTTTGAGATCTTCAACGAGAACGAGTTGCTGTTCTCGGGCATGGAATTCTGCATGACGAAATGGGATGAGATGTTGCTGAGTCTGCGGGGTGGACATTTCCATGTCGCGGCTCTGCAAACGGACAAGGGTCGGGCGCGTATCCGTGGCGTTGAAAGTGAGGTTTGTCCCGACAGTACGCAGCAGTCGCTGCTGGGTGTGGCCGCGAAGCTGCTGGTGTTCGAATAGGGCGTGCGCTGATGCTGGCGGGCCCTCAATCCCGCGCACGGATCATGATGTTGCGGTACCAGACCGTGTCGCCGTGGTCTTGGAGCACGATGTGGCCGCGCGGGGCTTTTCCGAAGAGCGGCATTTTGCTGAACTTGCTGTCGGCGACGCGTTGACGCCAGTCTTCGCTGCCCAGTTCGTATGCGACGATCTTCACGCCATTGAGCCAGTGTTCGACGTGGTCGCCGTCGACGATGATGCGCGCCTGATTGAACAGGCCGACGGGCTTGGTGACGTCCTGTTGCGGTGCGTACAGCGCGTAGCATGCGCCGGCGGAGGTCTTGGGGTTTTGGCCGTCGGCGTGTTCCGCGTTGTCGAGGACCTGCATTTCGGGGCCGGTCTCCCACGGCCAGCCCTGTGACTCGTCGACGCGGTAGAAGATGCCACTGTTACCGCCGGCGGAGATGCGCCATTCGAGTTTGAGCTCGAAGTCTTCGAACGCGCTTGCGGTGATGATGTCGCCGCCCGGGCCGATGCGTACGAGGCAGCCGTCGCGGACTACCCAGCCGGCGTCGGGAAAGGTCTCTTTGCGATAGCCGCGCCAGCCCTGGGTGGTGAGACCATCGAACAGCAGCCGCCAGCCGGCTTGTTTCTCGGCCAACGTGAGCTGGTTGGGTTGTTCCTGCGCCGGGGGCTTGCGCACGATGCCGTGACGCTGACTCGGTTGCCACAGGGTGTACCAGGCTTCGGTGCTCCAGGGGCGGGCGGCGGCCTCGGAGAGGCACGGCGGCAGCAGGCGGAGGTAGACGACGCAGGGGGTCGGCGGCGGGTCCAGCTCGAGGAAGACGCGTCGGCGATCTTTGCTGACGCTGGCAGACTGCACCGGTAGCCGGGTGCCGTCGCGCCGCGGTCCCATGCCCTGCTCCGGGTCGAACGGCCAGCGTTCGACATGATACGAGTCGGTCCACCAGCCGACGCGCGGATCGAGGGGTTTGGTGAAGACGAGCTCGAAGCCGTTGGCGAGGGCGTGCACTGCAAGCAGTTCGAAGGTGGGATCGTCGTGGGGCCTGAGCCGGGCCGGGGGGGCATCGGCGTCATGGGCGAAGCGGAATGCGCAGCCCTGGAAGGTGGGGGCGGCCTCGTCGATCGACACACGGCGGATGGCGTGGCCGCATGCGATGAGGGCTTGCCCGGCGTACGGGCCGTCCTGCACCTGGCGGGCCGACTTCGTTTCGATCGAGCCGCCGGGAGGCAGCCAGATGCGCACGGCGCGCATCGCGTCCGCGTCAGTCTGCTCGATCACGCCGAGTGCATGCACGTCGGTGAAGAACGCGGCGGCTTCGTCGGTGGCCGGCCGTGCGCGAATGGTGAAGCTCGGATGCAGGCCGGCGACGGGCGAACCAGCGCCCGGCAGACCGCGGCGCAGTGGCGGGATGATCTCCTTCCTGCCGGGCGTTGTGCGGGTAGAGAGATTTTGCGGGTACGCGAGCATCTCCGGCGGAATGAGGACGAAGTTACTGTCGTTTCGGGCGGTCGGCGGGTGCCACTGAAGGGCGAGTCGCTCGCCGCCGCCGTTCTCGAAATGCCAGATGTGCAGGTCGTGCCAGCCCGCGGACAGTTCGATGGTGCCATCTTTTGGATCGGGGCCGTGCAGGCCGTCGTGGTCGACGACAAGCTGGCCGTTAATCCACAACTGTGCGCCGTCGTCGCTGATCAGGCGGAAGGTGAATTGTCCGCCGGTCTCCGCGCGGATCTTGCCGACGACCTCGGTGAGGAAGCGGTCGCGGAAGGGACCCAGATCCTGACCGTCGCCCCACAGATCCAGCGTGCGGACTGGCGTGACGAAGTTTGGCGTCTGCCCTGGCTTGAGTTCGGGCAGCGCCGGCACGCCCAGTTGGATGTCGTATAGCCGCACGAGCAGGCCGGGCTTGAGCTGTTGGCCTGCGACCACGCCTGCGGTGATGTATCCGACGAGACATGTCACCAGTATGTTGCGCACGATTGGCTCCTCACGGTTTGGTCGTAGTGTGCTGCGTCGCGGTCCGGTGGCGCTATTCCAGCCCGGCGGTTGCGGCGGCTTCGAGTCGATCGATGTTCGCGTGCATGACGGAGATGAAATCCGCCTTACCGGCTGGCTTTGATTCGCAGGGGGAGAAGACGACGCTTATCAGGTTGAATTCGTCCTGGAATCGCTCTGCGATCGCAGGCTGCGGCTGAGCCTCCCACAGGATGATGGGGGCCGGAGCTTCGTTGAGGAAGGCCTGCAACTCGGCCAGTGCGTTTTCATCCGGCATGACGTCCGGGTCGAAGTGGAAGTTCTTGACGTTCCAGCCGTACTCGCTGGCGATGTAGTTGTAGGCTGGATGGGCGGCGATGATGGGGTCTTCTTCCAAGAGGCGCGCGAGCTCCTTATGCCGGACGTCGAGTGCGTTCAGGTCGCGTTCGAGGGCGGCATAGCCCTCGTCGAAGCGCGCGGCGTGGTCTGGAAACGTACGGTTGAGGGCGTCGCGAATGGTGCGGGCCTGAATCCGGCAGTTGCGTGGCGACAGCCACGTGTGTCCGTCGATGCCCTCGTGGGCATGCTGGCCTTCCGGGCCGTGGCTGTGCACGACGGCATCTTCGTAGGTGAGGAGGTTGAGTGTCAGTGGTCGCGTCGTATTGACGGTGCGCAGCTCCGGCAGCGAGACCTTGTCAACCCATTGCTCGAACGACGCGCCGTTGACCAGGATGAGGGCGGCTTCCTGGTACTTCACCAGGGTGTCGTCGTCGGGCATCCAGGTAGCGGGGTCGGCGTCCGGCGGACATGGGTTCACGATCTTGACCGTGTCGCCCGCGATGCGCTCGGCAAAGTAGGCCAGCGGATAGAACGTCGTGTAGACATCGTCGGTCGCGGCGCCTTTGCGCAGGCCGCCGGCCGGCGGCAGCTCACCTTTCTTTGGCTTATCGGGTGCCTGCTCGCAGCCCGTGGTCAGCAGCGCGAAGGTCAGCAGTGTGGGACACACCAGTATTCGCCAGTAGCCGTCTAAAACGCGCATGGTCTTCTCCCGTGAGTTCGTCCGCGGCTCACATGTAACAGGTCACGATTGTAACAACCGCCCCAGCCGAGGGGCAGCGGCCACGACGCTGCTGGCGAGGGCTGCCGTCAGCACGAGGCTGATCAGCAGTACGATTCCCAGCTCGGCGACCTGCAACAGGATCATCATGCCCCGGCTGCAGCCGAGCTTGAACATGGTCTCGCGCTCACGTTGCCGCAGGCGCAGCGAAAGCAGGACGACGAGGAACAGGAACAGCACCGTCGTCAGCAGCACGAGGCCGAAGGTCGCGTCGAAGAAACGTTGCACGCGGAATACGAGGCTCAGTAAATCTGCCACGACTTCTCGCGGCACGAGCATTTGCGGGCCAGCCTCCGTCGCCGCGTACTGTGCCTTGAGGATCGTCCGGCCCTTCGCGCTTGCCGGTATGACCAGGATTGCGGAGAGGGGGATTTCCTTTGGCTGGGCGTGCACGTGAAAGGACCGGATGTTCTCTGGCGTGATTTCGTTGTACTCGACGATCGCCGCGTTGGTGACGACCTCACCCTCGTCGCGGCGGAGGATTACGTTCTCGTCGTCGGTCCTGGTCACATCCTGATGTCCGTGGGCCAAGCCGGCGATCACCCAGGCTGTTTTGAGATCGACAAAGACGGCCTTGTCGTCGGGGGAGCCGGTTTCCTGAAGAACGCCCGCGACGTGCATTTTGAGCGGGTAGGTCTGCGTGATGTCGTAGATGCTCTGCTGGTCCGAGAACAGGGCGTCGCCCGGGTCGAGGTTGAGGTCGTGCGCTACGCGGGCGCCGAGCACGCATTGACCAAGCCGCAAAGGCAGCGTGCCGCGTTCAGTCGCCAGACCCCGAAAGTCGAAGTACGTCAGCGTCGTGCCCACAAGCGGGTAACCCCGCGCTGTGAAGCGCAGGTCGAGCGGAATCGGGGTGCCCCACTCGTTGGCTCGGAGTGCTTCAACGTCGGACATGCGGATCGTCGGCAGCTGGCCGGCCCGGAAGTACAAGGCCTGCAACACCAGATCGAAGCGATTGCCGGGCGCCCCCACGACCAGTGGCGTCGTCTTCGCGCGGGCCATGAGCGACTTGCCGTACACCTCGATCAGCAGGTGCGCTGTCAGGGGCAGGACGAACGTCAATGTCAGGCCGGCGACCAGAATCGCCGTCTTCAACCGGTGGTAACAAATGTAGCGCCACGCCAGCAACAGCACGCGAGTCATGCCACCGCCCCCCGCGCCAGCGCGCGCACATCGAGCACCCGATCGAAGCCGGCCAGCAGGCCGCGCTGATGTGTCACGACGAGCAGGGTCGTCCCGCGCTCGGCGACCGCCTGCGTCAAGAGCCCGATCGTGCTTGCCGCGGTCTCCTCGTCCAGATTTCCGGTTGGCTCGTCGGCGATGAGCAGTGCGGGCTGTGTGATTAACGCGCGGCACAGCGCCGCGCGTTGCCGCTCGCCCTGCGACAGCGACCGTGGTTGGCGACGCAGCTTGTCCGACATGCCGACGGCGCGCAGCAAGTCTTCCGCCCGGCCCTGCACGTCGCGCGTCAGTCGCAAGGTGGCGTTGAGGTAGTAGGGTAGCAGCACGTTCTCACGCACGTTGAGATAGTCGACCAATTCGAATTCCTGAAAGACGAAGCCGATGTGCGCGATGCGGAATGCGCGCCGGCGCGCCTCGCTGAGCCGCAGCAGGTCGTGCCCGGCCACCTGCACGCTGCCGCGTTGGGCGGGCAGAATGCCGGCAATCACGGAGATCAACGTGGTCTTGCCCGAGCCGCTCGGCCCGACCAGCCCGACCTTCTCGCCGGCCGCGACATTCAGTTGAGGCAGCCGCAAAGTGAAGCCCCCGCGCACATAGCGATACTCGACGTTGGCCAACGCGATCAGGTTCATGACGGTTTGACCACGCCCGCCGGCGGCATGTCGCCCGGATCATCGCCTTCCTGGACGATCCGTTCCTGTGAGAGCACATCGACGCCGACGATCTTCCATTGCTTGCCGCGCTGTGCCACGGTGTACCGTGCCTGATACTCGTTGGTTCGCGAATGCACGTGGCCCCAGTGGTAGACCGCACCTGCCACGCGCCACCGGCTGCGGATCCTGAACGCCGGCGCATCGGCCTGGGGCAGCAAGCCCTTGGTCTCCACCTCGATATCCAGGACGTCGACCGCCTTGACGCGGGCCACGGCCCCGCCCTGATCGCGGAGAATCAGGCTTTGATAGACCTCGTTATATACCTGATCCAGCAGTGGGCCATCCACGGTCTGGGCCAGTACGTCGTAGATATCGCTCTCGTCCTTGTAATCGAACGCCCGATAAACGTTCCGATGCAGGGATGTGAAGATTTGCTGTGCTTCCGCAGCCTCGGGCAGCACCACTGACGACTGCCAGGGCATGCGCACCGGGGCAGTGTCGTATAGTGCAGCCGCCACGACGCCTGCTGCGACGGTGCCAGTAGCCGCCAACCAACGCGTCTTGCGCCACGGCGTCACCAGCCGTAACGCCAGTGCGACCGACCCCCAGCCGGCGACGATCAAGATGGACGTGACCGGCAGCCGTACGTTTGCGGGGCGTTCCTGAACCACGACTGGTGAGACGCGTTGCCGGATCGGCGTCTGCGGGGCGTGCCAGGTGAACTCGGGCTCCTGCTCGGCGAAAACGACCAGCTTGTTCTGGTCGTGGGCATCGAGTTGGGCTACCACGTCGGTCGCGGTCGGCAAGCCGTACATCATCCGCGACGGGTCCTGCGGATACAGGCCCCATATCATGTTCACTCGGTCGGGGGGGCCCTTGGTCGGGTAAGCAATGACCAACTGCAAGTCGGGTGGCAGCGTGTACGGGCTTTGTGGATAGCCGGGTGGCACGGTGGCGGGATAGAACTGCAGCGACTCGACCAGCGGCCTGACTTCGACACCGTCGATGCGCACGGGGCAGCAGTCGGCAAGCAGTGTGCGCAGATAGGCACGCATCTGATCAGCACGCTGTGGATCGGTGAAGCGAAAGATCTTGCCTTCCTGCTTGAGGGTGTACGTGAAGTCGGCCTTGCCCATGAGCACTTGCAGGAAGTCCGCTGAGATCAGAAGCTGATAGCGAACCGTCTCGTCATCGATCGCGATGCGCAGGTCAAGACTCTCGCCCGGATGGGCCCCGGCCGAACCTGTACCCCATGCCGCCACCACACAAACGAGAATCCACGCGGCGAATTGACACGGCCTGATCATCAACTCCTTAACCTCGTTTTCACACATGCGCTGCGCTGTTCGCATACCATTGTAGTTGCCCGGTGGCCGGTCTGCGATCGGTCTTGAGTGGCCTGCTGCCGGCGTGCACGTGAGATATGCCGTGCATGGCTGTTGTATCAGGAGTCTCCCATGCGCCTTTTGACTAGCTTGCTGCTTACCATTCTGAGTTTCGGGCTGGCCCCCGTATACGCCCACGATGTTCCAACACCGACGCGGGTGGTCATCGATACGGATCTCGGCCTGGACGATGCCGTCACGCTCGCGCTGGCGCTGCAGGCGCCGGATATTGAGGTCATCTCGATCGTCGTGACAGACGGTGCCTCCAGCGCGTCTGCGGCGCTCGAGCGACTGGAAGCGTTGTTAACGCGCTTCAACCGGCGCGACATCGCATTGTACGGGCCGGCCACAGAGCCCGGGACCGGAGTATCGCCGCCGTTTCGCGAGTTCGCCGAAAACGCTGTGGCACAGGCGTTGCCGAGCGACGCCCCCGCTTTGCGCCGGACGTTTACGCCGGCCGCCTATGTACCTGACGAACAGCCGGTTACGGTCCTGGCGCTAGGGCCGCTCACCAATCTCGCCGCGGCTCTGCGGGCGCGCCCCGACCTTGCCGGGCGCATCGAGGCGGTGGTAATGCCGGGTTCGCCGCATCCGGAGACCAACTGGAATCTGCGGTATGACCGGACCGCATTTCTGTATGTGAGCGAGCTGGACATCGCACGCCGGTTTGTTCCGCCCGGGCCCGCTCTCCGCAAGCCACCGGGTTGGACTGCTGATTCGCTGGCACTGGGTTGCGACACATCGCTCGCAGCCGGTTTTCTGACGGACCTGTTCGACGATCAGCGAGTCCGCAAGCACTATGTCGAGCAGTTTGAGCAGTTCTATGATGAAGCCGCGTTACTCTACGTAATTGCGCCCGACCTGTTCTCCGATCCGGCGGCGACCGGCGTCGTGCAGGCTACCGACGGGCCGGAGCTGCTGGCGTTGGTGGAGCGCTTGCTATGCGAGGGCCGTCAGTATCGGACGCCGATTCTCCTGCGGGCGCCTGATCTGCCGGCAGGCGTGCTGCGGGATCATGCGGGTGGGCGCAAGGCACGGCTCATCGCCAAGCACGGGCAGACCGAGTGGTTTGTTCAGTTGCTCATGAACGAATTCCACGGGCATCTCGGGGCGTACTCAATTGTCGGTGCGAAGATGGGACTCCGCGCTGCTGAACGACTCAACGCGCCGCCCAATGCAATCCGGATCGAAACGCATGTCCCGTTCGAGCCACCGGTGGGCTGCTTGAATGATGGCCTGATCGTCGCCACCGGCTCCACGCCGGGCCGCGGGCTGATCACGTACGCCGACACCGACGACGATCGGGTAGCGGCGACGTTTACGTACGCTGACCGCACGTTGACACTCACGCTCAAGCCCGAGTATCACCAGCGCATGCGGGGGGAAATCGCGGTGCTCAGGCAGCGTCACGGATTGGCCGATTCGGCGTATTGGCACGGCGTGGAGCTCTTTGGTCTGCGCATCTGGGAGAATTGGCACCGCACGCGGATTTTCACGGTCGCGGACGGTGCAGCGAAGCCTGACGAGCCAAAGACGGGCGAGGCGGCGGAGAAGGCGGCGCATCCGCACTAGCGCACGGGGTAAGCCGGCAGGAAGCTGTTGACGACGGCGCGGCGGGTGTGGCGGAGTTGCTGGGCAGCCTGGTGTTGCGCAGGCGTCTTGCCACGGTCGCCGGCAGTGGGGAAGAGTGACGCATACGAGAAGAGGGCGAAGTCGCCGCCCCACAGGCTGCACTGCTGCAACTGTGCATACAGCGTTTCCGGCTTGTCGTGCTTGTAGACGCCGATACCGGGGATGATCAGCCGTGCACCGACGACGTCGTGATAGGCTTTGATGTCGGCCCGAAAGGCCTGTGGGTCGGCGGTATAGGCCATCGGGACGAGTGCGTCGACCAGGCCGGAGCGCAGCCAGGCGACACCGTTTTGCAGGTAATCCTGATAAGCGCGACGTGGATGTCGCCAAACGGCGGCGGTGAGCGAGCCACCGGGGCGTTTGCTTTGGACCGTTTCGCTGATATCCGCGACGAGGTGGGTGAGCTGGTTGGCGCGCCACGCGTCCCAGGCGTTCAGGTCATCATCGGGATGGCGGCCGGTTTCGCGGTGATAGAGCTTCAACGTTACGGGGTCACGGGGAAATCGCCGCTTGGCACCGGGGGTGGCATCCCAGGCCCAGCGCACGTAATCGAGATGGATACCGTCGACATCGTAGAGCGTGACGATTTCTTCTACGACGGCGGTGATGTGGCGGCGGACATCGGGCAGGCAGGGATTGAGGATGACATAGAACGACTCACGGTTCCCGGTTTTCTCATTCTTCGAGACCAGTGGCTGCGGCCGGCCGGCTTCGTCATGGATGAACCAGTCGGGGTGGGCGTTGAAGAGCTGGCCGGGCATCGGCGGGCGGTCCGGACCTTTCCAGCCGGGCATAACGTTGATCCAGGCTTCGATGCGAAGATCGTGTGCGTGGGCGGTTTCGACGGCGATGGCCAGTGGATCGAAGCCGGGGTTCCGGAAGTCGTACTCGCGCGACCAGGGCTCGATCTGTGACGGATAGGCTACGGTGCCGTCGCCGCGGACCTGCCAGTACACCGTGTCCACACCCGCATCGGCGCAATTGCGGATAATCGTGCGGATGTCGTCGGGGTAGTGGTAGTGAAAGCGGGCCACCCAGACGGCGTGCACGGGTGACATCATTTGACGTGCTCCGGTGCGGCCGGGTGTCTGAGGTGAGGGGGTGGTGCGACCGCCGGTACGACAGCCGCCGAGCGCGCCCCAGCTCAGGGTGCTCAGCACGGTGATTATCAGCAGGCCGACGAAGTATCGTGCACTGCGGCGTGTTCTTCGTGTCACGTTTCAATCCCTTGTAAGGACGGCGGTGGCCCAGGTGCTCGGGTCGACGTTCCAACCCAGCTCGTCGTCGAGGCTGAGGTGCTGGCTGCCCAGTTGCGTGTCCTTGACCTTGTAGAAGATGCCGATGCGCGGATGCTCGGCGGGATTCCAGCCGTGCAGGCATGAGCCGGGGATGGCGACTTCGACGCTGTAGCCGGTGCGCTCCACGTGGGCGGCGACTTTGATCAGAGACAGGTTCTGTTCGGCGGGTGGCTCCTTGGCACGGCTCATGCGGTGCATGCCGACGAGCGGAGCCTTGCCGCGCGTGCCGCCGCCGGTGGGCAGCAGATAGAAGAAATGGCAGAACCGGGTGGCGCGCTTGTTGTCACGGCCGTCGCGCGTATCGACGCAGAGGCGCAGGCCATCGCGCTTCCACCAGTGTTTTGGATCGCAGTGTGGCAAGGTGCGGCGGTCCGGGACGTCGAAGGCGGCGTAGAAGCCGTCGTCGTTCCAGCCCCAGTAGACGTCGGCGATGGGGTCTTCGTCCTCGACTTCGATGAGTGGCGGTGCGAGATATTCCGGCGTCCAGTTGCGGAGCGTGCCGTCGATGCGCGGCGTGTGGGGCAGGAAGCGGATGGGGAACTCGAAGCTGAACAGCGCCCGCCGACAAAGCAGATCGATCATGGCGTGCGCTCCGGCGCTCAGCGGGTGGACTGGGAGACGATGGGCTCGAAGTTGCCGACGGCACCTTCGGGTACGATGAAGAGCTCGACCCGGCGATTGCGGGCGGGATCGACGGGGCTGGCGGGGCGATACTGGGCATAGCCCATGACGCCGAGCCGGTCTGTGGGCACGCCGGCCTTTTCGAGGACGTCTTTGACGGCGATGGCCCGGTGCACGGAGAGGTGCCAGTTGGTCGGATGTTGGGCGAGTGTCTCGGGTTTGGTAATGGGGGCGGCGTCGGTGTGGCCGACGACGACGATTTCATGGTCGCTGAGTTCGGGGCGTTTGAAGACGTCGGCGAGTTCATTGAGGCCGGCAATGGCATCGGCGCGCAGTTCGTCGCTGCCGGAGCCGAAGAGGCGGTCGTTGGCGAAGGTGATGGCGCCGCGTTCGCGGGCGTACCAGACGCGGTCTGAGAATTCGCCGGCGTAGTCGAGCAGGGCTTGATCGATGGGTTCGGGCAGGGGTGAAACGCGGATGTCGGGACGTTCGAGCGGCGCGGCTTTCTTCGCTGCGACGATGTCTTCCAACCGCTCGATGTGCGCGGTGAGCTTGTGTACGCGGCTCTGGAGGTTGGCAACCTGGGCGCGGCTGAGGTGCCACTTTTCCTGCTCGGCTTCCATGCGCTTCTGGAGGGCGAGGGCCTTGGCCTGCTCGCCGGCGTAGCGCTGCCGCAACTCGTCTTTTTCGCGCTGACATTGACGCAGGCGGAACTGCGTGTCGCGTTGCTCCGCGGTGGATTGACAGCCTGCCAAGTGAATCAGCCAGCACGCAGCCAGCACGCACATCCCTGCTCGTTTCATGCGCTTCTCCTGACCATGACTCCAGCGCCAGTCGCCGAGCGCAATCGACGATTGGCGGACTATCTGCGACGCGGTCCGAAGGCCCGGCCGAGGAACCACCCGACGATCAGGGTGATGATGACGAGCAGCACTCCGCCGCCGAGGAAGATATACGCGTTCATCCCGGTGCCCAACCAGCGGCCGTAGTCGGGGACGAAGCCCTGGATCGCTCCGGCCACGACGGAAACGGCGACGGCAATGAGCAGGAGCGCTCCGACCAGTAGTCCGGAGAAGAGTCCTTCCATTGGATCGGTGGCGGTAGAGATGGCGGCGGCCGGTTGTACGGTCTGTCCGGCGCCCGCCTCCTCGTACGCCTCTTCAACCTCTCCTTCTTCCGTGGTCGCTTCCTCTACGGGTTCGGGCTCGGCTTCCGGTTCGGCGGCCGCCTCTTCCTCTTCAGCGACGGCTTCGACGGGCTCGGCCTCGGCCTCGCCTTCGCCCTCGTCTTCGCCGGGGTAGATTTCGTCGAGCAGGTCGGCACCGAGGGCGGTATCGTCGGCTTCGCGGGCGAGGTCGAGCAGACCGGAGCCGCTGCTGCCGCCGTCGAGTGAGACCTGGTCTTCGGTGGCGCCTTCGGTGACCTGGGTTTCGGCCATGGGGTCGGCGTCGATCTCGAGTTCGTCGTCGTCGAACACGCCGATGCCGCTGGCGGTGATCACCGTGTCTTCTTTCTTCTCGCCGGTGTCGGTGTCGGCGGAGGCGTCCTCGTCTTCTTCGGTTTCTTCCTCGCCTTCGAGCGGTTCGAGGCCGATGATGCTGGTGCCGCCGGAGGAATCTTCGGCGAGATCGGGCAGGCCGTCGTCGAGCCCGCCGGGCTTTTCTTCAGATGGGTCTTCGGTGGGGCCGGCCAGCTTGTTGATGTCTTCGGCTTTGAAGAAGACCTTTCCGGCGTCGCGGAATTCGCGGAGTTCGCCCTCGCGCACCAGGGCCTTGACCTCGTCCTCGCTCTTGCCGAGCTTCTCGCAGACTTCTTCGATCGAGTAGAACGGTTTACTGGCCATGCGGTACTCCTTCTGCGCTGCGGGGAAGCGGGCTCAGGGCTGCTCGGGCGGGTCGGCCGGATCGGCCGCGGCGTCGAGCGGGTCCTGTGGCGACGATTCCGCGTTCAACCGTGCTCGTTGCTGACTGACGAGCTTCTGCACCGTCCGGAAGTCGGGTTCGGCGCAATTGAAATCCTGCAAGTAGCGATCATACATCCACGTGCGGGCCGCGACCAGCCGCAGTTTGGGGCTGCCGCCGACCTGGTCGAAGGCGTAGCACCAGAGTGTGCCCTGGTCGACGTCGAGCATGAACAGGCCGTACTGGTCGCGGTCGAGCTGTCCGGTAAATGCGAACACGCCGCGGGCCCCGGCCAGCGGCTGATTCTGGGCCAGTGCGGCGCGCAGGCTGCCGGTCTCGGGGCGGGTCCAGAGGCCCAGCGCGATGACGGCCAGCAGGCCGGCGATGATCCAATGGGCGGTTTGTCGGCGTTGCGGTGGCGGATTGGGCGGCGTGGATGGCGTGGTGCTCATGGCGGCCGCAGACCTCCATACGCGTCGGTTAGTCCCCGGAGGGATGCTACGCGGACCGTGGAGCGGATGCAAGGGACTGGAAGCGGTCACGGAATCTGGGAATTCTGGTTGGTGTGCTGCTGGCGGTACGGGACGAGTCGAGCTATAATGAACGCGGTTAAGACAATTTAGGTACTTTGGGTGACGATGGTTGCGCGCCTGACGGGGCCGTCAGGTCCGGTTCAGGCACTCAAGCTGTATCGGCGAGGCCGATGCGGAGTTCATAGCCAGCGGAATCGCGCGGTGCGGGAGGAACCAAGTCGTGCCGCGTGTGAGATTTCAGACAGGATCTGATTCATGATCTTCAGCAGTCAATCATAGTTTCCACTTGCATCATTCGACTGCGCCGGTCCTGAACTGAGTAGAACAATATGATCAGAAGACCTTCCGGTCCGGCATGAGCTGTTGCGGCGGGCCCCGTATCTGATGCGGAGTGGCCGTCGCGGGACGGGACAAGAAGCAAGCCTGCCATCGCGCCCGGTTCGCGGAGCGTTTGCGCTTCGTGCAAACACTATGAACAAGGGCGGATGGTGCAATGTATTCGGAACAGTTCCTTTTGCTTGCCGACACCACCGGACAGGTGGCGATCGCGGTTTTGTGCGTAGTCGTTGGCGCAACGGCCGCGTGGTTTGTCAATCGAATGATGCTCCAAGCGGAGCGCAATGCCCGGAAAGCGGAGGCGGAGAAGCTCATCGCCGACGCGGAAGCGAAGGCCAATGCGCGTCTGCGAGAAGCGGATGTCGAAGCTGAGAAGAAATCTCTGGACGCGATGGAGCGTTTCAGGGCGGAGACGGCTGAGACGCGGAATGAGTTGAAGACCTGGGAGCGGCGACTCGACAAGCGTGATGACCAACTCGCCAAAAAGCTCGACGTGCTCGACACGAAGGAGCGCAATATTGAAACCGCCCGGGCCGAGATCGCGGAGGAGAAGGAAAAGCTCGCGGCCAAATTGAACGAAGCGGACGAGTTGCGGGAGAAGCAACGCGCGGAGTTGCTCCGCATCGCCCGCCTCACGCCGGAACAGGCCAAATCGCTCTGTCTGCGGCAGCTTGAACAGGAGGTCGAGGGCGAGGCGGGGCAGATGGTCGAGCGGATTATCGGAAACGCGGAGGATAACGCGCGTGAGAAAGCCCGCTACATCATCATTTCCGCCATCCAGCGCTATGCCGCGGAGCATACCTGCGAGGCCGTCGTCGCAACGGTGGATGTGCCGTCAGATGAGATGAAGGGCCGCGTGATCGGTCGTGAGGGTCGCAACATTCGGGCCTTCGAGAAGGCTACGGGAGCCACGGTCATCGTCGACGACACCCCCGGCATCGTGCAGGTGTCCATCTTCGATCCCGTCCGCCGGGAAGTGGCCCGCCAATCACTTGACCAGTTGATCCGTGACGGTCGCATTCACCCCACTCGTATCGAGGAGGTCGTCGCCGAGGTCACGAAGGAGGTCGAGCAGAAGATCTCGGAGGCGGGGCGCGATGCCGCGGCTACCGCCAATGTCAATGGCGTGAACAAGAAACTGCTGGATGTATTGGGGCGCCTGCAATTCCGCACCAGCTATGGTCAGAACGTGCTGAAGCACAGCATCGAAGTCGCGTACCTGTGCGGCCTGATGGCCGACGAGCTGGGACTCGACGGGGCCCTCGCACGGCGGTGTGGCCTGTTGCATGATCTTGGCAAAGCGCTCGATCACGAAGCGGAGGGCAGTCACACGAAGGTTGGGCACGACTTCGCCCGACGGTTCAACGAGCCGGCGGCGGTACTCAATGCGATTGTGGGTCACCACGGCGACGTCGAAGCCACGCACCCTTATACGCCACTCGTCGCCGCGGCCGACGCGATCAGCGCCGCCCGGCCGGGCAGTCGGCGCGAGTCGATCGAACGATACATCAAGCGCTTGCAGGAGCTGGAGGCCATCGCCACGTCGTTCAGCGGCGTGCGGCAGGCGTATGCCATCGAAGCGGGGCGCGAAGTGCGCGTCATCGTCGATGCCGAACGGGTGAATGACCGTTCGTCGCTGAAACTGGCCCGTGATGTGGCGCACAAGATCGAGGAAGACGTGGCGACCTTCCCGGGCGAGATCAAGGTGACGGTGTTGCGAGAAGTGCGGGCGACAGAGTTCGCCATCAGCGGCCGTCACCGTGGCAATGGGGATGCCACGTCCGTCAGCGACCACGAGCCGGAACAGGAAGCTGAAGTCACGACGCAGGTCGATGAGGGTGACGGAGAGGGCGCGCGTGGCGGCGAATCGGATTAGCGTCGTAACGGTCGGGGCAGCGGGTGTCGGCCCACTCAGATTTCAACCGCGACGGTACCGCTTGTTCGATCCGCCAATCGCGTGAGTAAGGGGCGGGCGTGCTTGCGCAGGTAATCGCGGGTCTGCTGTGGGGCCAGCCCGACATAGTGCTTTGGGTTCAACGTCTGCGACCAATCCACATCTGCAAAGGCCGGATCCGCCCGCAAACGCTCGATGAGGTCGTTCGGCGCGCCCTCCTGCTTCACGGCTGCGCCGGCCTGGTGGGCATGCCGGCGGATCTTCTCATGCAATGCCTGCCGATCGCCGCCCGCCGCCACCGCCGCCATCAATATGTCCTCGGTGGCGATGAAGGGCAGCTCCGCGTCGATCCGCGCAGCGATCATGGCGGGATAGACCACGAGTCCGTCGAGGATGCTGTGCAGCAGGATCGCGAGGGCGTCGGCCGTCAAGAACGCCTCGGGGATGATGAGCCGCTTGTTGCTGGAGTCGTCCAGTGTGCGTTCGAACATCTGGTCGCCGAGCGTCATCGCGGGCGACGTCGCCAGGCTGATCAGATAGCGTGCCAAACCAGTGGCACGCTCGCTGCGCATCGGATTGCGCTTGTACGGCATCGCGGAGCTGCCAACCTGCGACTTGCCGAAGGGTTCCTCGATCTCCTTGAGCATGGCAAGCAGGCGAATGTCGTTGCAGATTTTTTGCGTTCCGGCGGCGAACGAACTCAAGGCCGCGACGATCTCGATGTCGACCTTGCGCGAATACGTCTGACCGCAGACCGGGTAGCATGCCTGGAAGCCGAGCTTTTCGGCGAAGACCTTCTCCAGCTTCTTCACCTTGCTGGCGCTGCCGAGGAGCTTGAGAAACGAAGCCTGGGTGCCGGTCGCGCCGCGCAGTCCGCGACACTGCAGCGCACTGCGCAGCATGTCCAACCGCTGCACATCATCCACGAGGTCCTGTAACCACAAGCAGGCCCGCTTGCCGACGGTCGTCAATTGCGCCGGCTGCAAGTGCGTGAAGCCGAGCGTCGGCAAGTCGGCGTGTTGCGCGCAGAAGTCTGCGAGGGCCTGCACGGCGGGCAGCAGACGGCCGATCAGCAGATCCAGTGCGTTGCGCATCAGCAGCAGGTCGGCGTTGTCGACCACGTCCATGCTGGTGGCACCCCAGTGGATGATGCCGCGGGCCGCCGGCGCTGCGTCGCCGAATGCGTGAATATGCGCCATGACGTCGTGGCGAAACTCGCGCTCGTACTTCGCTGCCGCCGCGAAGTCGATATCGTCGACGGCACGCCGCAGGGCGCGCAGTTGCTTGTCGCTGATCGGCAGCCCCAGCTCCGCCTGGGCTTCGGCCAGGGCTACCCACACGCGTCGCCAGGTGGCGTGGCGGGTCTGTGCGCTCCACAGCCGCACCATCTCGCGTGACGCATAGCGGGTCGCCAGGGGATGCGCAAAGGTGTCGTGCGGCGCCGGCTTGTGCTCGGTGTGTTGCGGGCGGGCCTTGGGACGTGGCTTGCGCGGCGACATGGGTGTCATTCCTCCAGTGCCTGACGAACGTCGGCGACGAGATCCTCGGTGGTTTCAAGGCCACAGTGCAGACGGATGAGCCAGCCCGGGCGACCGGCCTGTTCATTGAACAGCACGGCGGCCTGCCCGCCGACGACGAGGCTCTCGTAGCCGCCCCAGCTACAGCCGATCTTGAACAGCCGCAACCGGTTCATGAAGCGGTAGGTCGCTGCGCGGGTCTGGTCATGCAGCATGAAGCTGAACACGCCGGCATAGCCCTTAAGCTGCCGCCGGCCCACGGCGTAGTTCGCGGCCGATTCGAGACCGGGGTGACATACGCGCTCGACTTTGGGTGACGCGCGCAGCATGTGGGCGACGGCGAGGCCACTGCGCTGGTGCTGCGCCATGCGAACGGCCAGTGTCCGCAGGCCCCGCAGCAGCAGCCAGGCGGCGAACGGATCGATCGAGGCGCCGAGTATCTCGCCTTCGTACGCGACGCGTTCACGCAGCCGGTCGTCGCGGCCGACGACCACCCCGCCGACCGTGTCGCTATGGCCACCAATGAACTTCGTCGCGCTGTGGACGACCATGTCGCAGCCGAGGTCAAGCGGCTGCTGGAAGTACGGCGAGGCCCACGAGTTGTCGTGGATCGTGACGATGCCACGCTCGCGGGCTGCGGCGGTGAGCGGCGCCAGGTCGATCAAGTCGTACACCCCCGACGTGGGGCTTTCGAGGTAGATCAGCCGGGTGTTGTCACGTAGTGCGGCGATGAACGCCTGCGGATCCGTGGCTGCAATGTACGTGACCTCGACGCCGAAGCGGCTGAGGTATTCGCTGAGGAACCGCCGGGTCGGCAGATAGCAGTCGGCCACGGCAACGACGTGTGCGCCCTGCTGGAGGGCTACGCCGATGGCCGCGGTGATGGCCCCCATGCCCGATGAGAAGCAGCGTGCCCAGGTGCCGCCTTCGAGCCGGGCGAGTTTGTCCTGCAACATGGTGGTGGTTGGATTGCTCTGGCGGGTGTAGTCGTAGTAGCGGGCGGCGGGGGTGTTGCGCGTCTCGAATGACTCGGCGTCCGGGTATACGAATGTTGATGTTTGGTACAGGGCTGGTGCTGCGGCGCCCCTCTGTGCAGCGCGGCGTTCGGCGTAGTGGGCACAGATCGTCTCGAAGCCGTCAGTGTGCCGTACGGTTTCGTCGGTGGGGCCGCTGGTTGGCGAGGTTGTCTCATCGTCGGGTTTCATGCGGAGAACTTCCCGCCTTTCGGTTGCCGGGTCAAGGCGGCCGGCTTCAACGGAGGTCTTCGCCAAGCCCGGCCCCCCTGTCCTCGGCGGGTTGAGCGGGCATTTCGTCGGCGGCCCATTTTTCCAGGTCTTCACTGAGATTGACCGGGGCGCTGCGGCGGGCGTGTAGTGAACGGGGTTCGGCGGGCGGCACCCGCGTGCGGCGTCGGAGGAGGATGACGGCGGCCACCAGCCCCACGATGCCCGCGCCGATGATCCAGGGCCAGTGGCCGACGGCTGGGTCATGAGTTGCACGCGTTTCGATGCTGGTCACGCCGGGCGCCACGATGAGCGCCGCGGCCTGCGCGCGCCCGGACGCACCGTAGTACTTCCGCACCATGACGAAGTAGCCGGTTGCTTCGACCTGTGCCTGCATGGGGATTGCGCCGGCGTCTTCGGTGAGGACGAGCGTGATAGTCGCCCGTTGTGCGGGGTGGCGCAGTTCGAGCTGCCAGATGTAGCCCAGGTCCGGTTCGCCTTTGAGGGCGTAGGGGTCCTTCTTCCTTCCGACGATCCCGCTGATCGTCACAGGCCGACCACGAAACGCACTCGGACGGGCCAGAAAGTCGTTCCAGTCGGCCACACGCACCGGCTCCTCCTGAAAGCCGGGACCGCGCGGGTGATGTGTGACGAACTGGAGTACCTCGTAAAAGCCCTGCTGATCGAAGTTGAAGGCGAAGTCCTCGATTTCGGTCAGCGTTGTCAGCACGTCAGGCGGCAATTCGCGGTCGGCAGGCCGGGTTGATTGCCCGACAGCCATCGCCACGGATACGCCAATCAGTGCCAGAGCCCCGACGCGCTCTAGTAATCGACGTTCTCGTCCCATGGGTAGCTCGGTGCCGAGGTGGTGGTGGGCTGGGATGCGGGCGGCTCGTCGCGTGCGGGCTGCAGGTCGGGCGGAGCGATCGCCATGCGCAACTCGCCCTCCTCTTCAAACACCAGAATCGCGACGCGATCGTTATCGCGGCGGCGGAGGATCGACTCGCTTTCCGGCCGCAGCTTCACGCGACTCACCACGTAGTACGCTGGCGGCGGCACGCGTGGCAGATCGACTTCGGTAATCGACTCCACGTCGAGCCGCTGCAATGATTCGAGTACTTTCTCGAACCGCGCCCGGCTTTCGGGATCGACGCCGCGGCTGACAAGTTGTCGATAACCGCGGTAATCGCCGGCCAGGCACGTCTCGAGGAGGTGCCTGAGGAACGATACGACTTCCGGATACGCGTCGTCCAGCCCGTGTGCGAACGCGTATTCCGGCTGGGCGGTGACCGGCGGCACCATGTCGTTCGCAGCGTCAGCGGGGTCGCCGGGGCTGTCCTCGCTGCGGCAGCCAACTGCAAGCAGTGCGGTCATGCAGCCGACGCCGACCAGGAGCGCAAGGTAACGCATCCGCCAGCGTCCGGGCGTGATTCGAGTTGGTCGGTCGGTGGTACTCATCAACTCCATCATGCGCTTTTCGGGTATTTGCGACCAGCGGGTCATCCGCGCCGGGCTTTGCGGACGGCCTGTTTCAACCAGGTGATCATCTCTTCCGGACCTTCTTCCAGCCCGGCGAACTCGATCCGGCCCGCCCCCCAGCCTACGGCCGTGGATACGAGCCGTACAAGCGTGGCGGCTTCTTCGAACGCGGATTGGGAGCAATGCAGGTTCAACCAGCCGCGGGTGTGACAGTGGACCTCGCAGATCTCGGTGAAGACCTCTTCTTCGTCTTCATCGAGCCCGAGCGGCGGGTAGCCCAGCACCATGGTCCAGGGCATATCCGGCCCGCCGAGCGGCCCCCGGCGATAGCACCGACTGAGCAAGTGTTGCCGAGCGGGGTTTGCCTTGGCGATGTCGGTTAGCCAGCGGTGGCAATCGGCCGCCCTGGCCGTCTTGTACTGGTCGAGCAGCTCGGCTTCGGCGTGCGAGAGTTTGGGGTCGGCCGCCGAGCGTTGAATTAGCACGTCGCGGACGCAAGCACTGGCCTGTTCCACGTCGATTTCCGCTCGACTGGCACTCTGACGACACGCGGGACAGAAGCAGATGTCCCGCAATGCGCCCAGGAGGATGTTCCAACAGAGGGGGCGTTCGCTTAACTGATCCATGGCGTCATCGACGGCCCAATCCGCGAGTTCGACGGCGGTGACCTCGTAGCGTCGAAGGTCTTTCAGCAGGGCCTCGACGAGGGCCTGGACCTCGGGATTGATCACGCATAGGCCGGCGCTGGTGACCTCCTGCCCCCAGGCGTTGCGCTGGCACAGTTGTGGCTCGGCATCGATCAGTGGGGCCGATCCGCGGATTTCGATACGGGCGACCAGATCCAGCCCGAGGCGGTCGGCCAGGTCTCGGGCGCGCGCCAGCATGTCGGCGTTGCCGAACCAGCGGGCTTTGGGCGGCTTCACGCCCAAGCCGGTGTAGGACTTGTTTTCGGGCGGAAAGTGCCAGCCGCCGGGTGTCGTGAAGTGCGGGGCCTCAGGGTTGGTAAGTGCACAGAAATGGCTGGCGGGCCCGGTGACGACGGGAACCGTCACATGGTCCAGTCCGGCCTCGCCGGCTGCGCGTTCCAGCAGGGCACCCCCGTCCGCCGCGATACTCCATAGTCCATGAACCAACCCAAAGCGCGTGTCCATTTGTGAATCCAGTCGTCAAGCAGCCCGGGGATAATCTGCCACGCGACGAGGGTAGCCGATCCCGCCGGTGTCTGCTAGCATCGATAGGATAGTTGTGCAGGAGTTGTTTGCGTGGCTGAGAAACCCGAAAGACCGGCTGAAGAGCAGCGTTACTGCCCCGGCGAGGAGCACATCATCATCTCCGAGGCGATCTGCCTGGGCCGCCGGCGGGCCAATTTCCGCAAGTGCCCCGGGTGTCAGTTCAATGATGACGAACGCGACAGCGGCCCTGCCTATCCGAAACCGCAAACGTCGGCTCCACGCCCGACGCCGCGGGCAGTCCTCGAAATGGAAAAACCCGACATGATCGAAAAAGTGTTCAAAGCGTACGATGTGCGTGCGACGGTGCCCGATCCACTGAACGAGGATGTGGCCTGGCGACTGGGCAATGCGACGGCGCAGTTCCTACGGACGACACTCACCGGCTACGACCGTAGCGATTCGAGCATGAACACCCTCATCGTGGGGCGGGACATGCGCAAGCACAGCGAGAAGCTGTGCCGGGCGTTCATGGAGGGCGCCGCCGCCGTCGGCACCCCGGTCGTCGACATCGGCCTGATCGATACCCCTCAGATCTACTTTGCTACCAACCACATGCCCTGTTGTGGCGGCGTGCAGACGACGGCGAGTCACAACCCGGCCAACTACAATGGCTTCAAGATCTGCGGTCCCAAGGGCAAGCCGATCGGGTCGGAGACGGGTCTGCGTGAGATTCAGCGTATTGCCCAGGCGATTGCCCGCCACGAGGTACCGGAGCTGGCCCCGATTCGCAAGCTGGATCTGTCGGAGCCCTACCGTGCGTTTCTACACAAGTTCCTGCGACAACCCCGTCCGCTCAAGGTGGTTATTGACGCTTCGAACGGCATGGGCGGCCGCTGGTTCCCGATCCTGTTCAACGGCGTGCCGAATCTCCAGATCATCTCGCTCAACTTCGAGCATGATGGCGAGTTTGTTCATCCGCCGGATCCGCTGGTACCGGCCAATCTGACGCAGTTGCGTGACGCGGTGCGCGAGCATGAGGCCGATTTCGGGGCTTGTTTTGACGGTGACGCCGACCGCTGCATGTTTGTTGATGAACGGGCGAATATCGTGCCGTGTGACACGATTACGGCGTTGCTGGCGCGTGAGTTTCTGCGGGAGCGTCCTGGCTCGACCATCATCTACGACCTGCGTTCCAGCCGCGTGGTGCCGGAGGTGATTGAGCGGGCCGGGGGCGTGCCGAAGCGGGAACGGGTCGGGCACGTGTTCATGAAGCGGGCCGCCGCCGAGGCGGGCGCCATCTTTGGTGGCGAGTTGAGTGGTCACTTTTATTTCCGCGATTTCTACTTCTGTGACTGCGGCATGCTGGCGTTCATCGAGGTGGTGAACATGCTGACGCGTAGTGGTAAGACGCTCGGCGAGATGGTGGCCCCGCTGAATGTTTATGCTGCCAGCGGCGAGCGCAACTTTCGGAACGAGGACAAGGAGGGCACGTTCCAGCGCATCGCCGAGCGTTATGGCGATGCGGAGATCGACTATCTTGACGGCATCAGCGTGCACTACGACGATTGGTGGTTCAATGTGCGGCCGTCGAATACGGAGCCTTTGCTGCGTCTGAACATGGAAGCGCAGGACCGCGAGATGCTGGAGGAGAAACTCAAGGAGTTGACCCCGCTGCTCGGCGATCCGGTATCCCATTGATTATCGTCCTATAACCTGGCGGTCAGCTCATGCCTCGAACCTCGCCCACGCTCAACGCCGGCTATGTCCACACCCACCTCGACTGCGGCGTGGAGCTGGCCGCCGACGTCCTGCCGCAGCGTAAGACGGTGGCCCTCTGTTTCCGGATGTTGGTCGGTGTCGTGAACGATCCGGAGAATCTGACCGGGTTGAGCTCACTCGTCGAGCGCACGCTTTCCAAGGGTACGGCGCAGTACGACGGGCGGGGCCTGGCGGACGCATTCGACGCGCTGGGGGCACAGTGGAGCACCGTCAGCGGCCGTCAGTCGATGCTGGTGCGGGTGCTGTGCCTGCCGGAGTTCGTCCCGGCCGTCGTGGACCTGGTCGCTGAACTGCTGCGTCGTCCGACGTTCCCGGAAGACGCGTGCCAGGTGTCGATCGAACTCGCACAGCAGGAATGGCGGCACATGGAGGACCAGCCGTTCGACCTATTGCGGGTCCTCATCCAGCAGTTGTCACTCGGCCCGGTTCTGGGTCGCTACCCGGGCGGTACGCTCGAATCGCTGGCGGCCATCTCGCCGGAACGAATGCGGGCGCACTGGCGGCAACACTACGCCGCCGGTCGGCTACAGGTCGCGGCGGCGGGTCCGGTTGATGCGGAGGCGCTGTGCGGGCAGCTTGAAACGTCGTTCGCGGGTTTCGGCGGCAGTCAGCCGGCGGGGCGCGACATGATCGGCCACGCTTTCACGCCGGCACGTGAGCATCGCCACAAGGAACTTGAGCAGCAGTACATTGCGATCACGATGCCGGCCGTCCCGCGCGACCATGAAGACTACCCCGTCGAGCAGGTGCTGCTGGGCGTGCTGTCCGGCGGGATGAGCGGTCGGCTGTTCACGGAGGTCCGCGAGAAGCAGGGGCTGGTCTACTTCGTGGGTGCGTGGCACGAGCATCCACGCGGCCGGGGCGTACTGCACATCGGCGCCAGCACGACACCCGACCGCTGCGATCGGACTTATGAGACCCTCCTGCGCGAGGTCCACCGCGTCGCCGAGGATCTGACTGAAGAGGAAACCGTCCGGGCTCGTGACGGGCTGATCGCCCAGCACGAGACCGAGGACGACCTGACCCGGGCCCGCGCCAGCAGCCTGGCCGATGATCTGTTTCATTTCGGGCGTCCGATCGGGCCGGCGGCCAAGCTTGAGGCCCTCCGACGTGTGACGACGGACGAGGTACGTCGGTTCGCGAGCAACCTGCCCACGGACCGTCTGTGCGTGGCGACCCTTGGTCCGCGACCGCTCTGGTCGTAACCGTCGCGGCACGGTCGGCTGCATCCTGCTGCCGGCCATCTCCGGGGAGCGGCCGTCAAGTCCGCCATCCGCCCGCATGGGCACGCTTCAGGGGGGCCCTTGGCAGGCCCGCCGAGCGCGTTATACTGCTCGTTTTCTCCGATTTTCGAACGGGAACGTGGGCACTGGAACGGAGGCGCTTGCATGGGCGCACACGCAATTGACAAGATTCGTAACGTCGCATTCGTCGGACACGCCAGCGCTGGCAAAACCACGCTCGGCGAGGCCATCCTGAACAAGGCGGGCGTCACTACGCGACTTGGCAGTGTCGACGACGGCAGCTCGGTCCTTGACTTTGATGACGAAGAGAAGGAACGCAAGCACTCCATCGACTCCAGCCTGTTCCATGTCGAGCATGACGGCCATCTGTTGAACTTGATCGACACCCCCGGCATGCCCGACTACTCCGGCCAGGCGATTGCAGCACTGGCTGGCGTCGAAACCGCCGCCGTCGTGATCTCGGCCAGCAGCGGCATTGGCGTCAACACGCGCCGCATGTTCCGCAATGCCGCCGACTACGGCCTGGCCCGCATGATCGTCGTCAGCCGCATCAATGCCGAAAACGTCAATCTCGGAGAGTTGCTGGACGCTATCCGCGAGACCTTCGGCAACGAATGTCATCCGATCAACCTGCCGTCCGGCGGTGGCAAGCGCGTAATTGACTGCCTGGAGTCGGAGGGTGGCGATGCAGACGTGCTGGACGTGGCCGAGTGCCACACGGCCCTGGTCGAGGCGATTGTCGAGACTGACGACGCGCTGATGGAAGAGTACATGGAGCAGGGTTCGATCGCGACGGACAAGCTCGGGCCGGCGATTGCCAGCGCGGTGGCTTCCGGGCACGTCGTTCCGGTCCTGTTCGTTTCCGCGCAGGATGGGGTCGGCGTGCCGGAACTGCTTGACGCCGTCGTCAAGTACGCCCCCTCGCCGGTGGTTGGCAAGCAGCGTGTCCTCGTCACGGGCGAAGGCGAGGAAGCGCAGGAAACGCCGATCGAGCCCAACCCTGACGGCGACTTCATCGCGCAGATCTTCAAGGTGACTACCGACCCCAAGAGCAACATCAAATACTGCGTGGCGCGCGTGCACAGCGGTAAGCTGACGACCGACAATCAGCTCTACCCCGCCGGCGAACGCAAGGGCCTCCGCCCCGGCCACCCGCTCAAGCTGAACATGGCCGATCACGCCGAAATCGAAGCCGCGACCGCCGGCGATCTCGTCGCACTCGCCAAGCTCGACCTGCACACGGGCGACGCCATCTTCGGCAAGGCGACCGACGGCAAGATCCCCATGCCCAAGTTGCCGACACCGATGTATGCGCTGGCGATCGAACCCAAATCGCGCGGCGATGTAGAGAAGATTGGTGGTGCCCTGACGCGTTTCGCCGAGGAGGATCCCTGCTTCGAGTATCACCGGGATAATGAGACCAACGAACTGGTGATGAACGGGCTGGGTGACCAGCACCTGGTCGTCGTCCAGAGCCGCATGAAGCGCCACTTCAAGGTTGAGGTGAATACGAAGCTGCCCAAGATTCCTTATCGTGAGACGATCGCCGGCGCGGTCAAGTACGTCGAATACACGCACAAGAAGCAGAGCGGCGGTGCCGGTCAGTTCGCGCGTGTGTTCATCGACATGGAACCGAACGAGCGCGGGGCGGGCTATGAGTTCATCGACAAGATCTTCGGCGGTGTCATCGATCAGGCGTATCGGCCGTCGGTCGACAAGGGTGTGCAGGATCAGATGCGCAAGGGCGTGATCGCCGGCTGTCCCGTCGTGGATGTGAAGGTGTCGCTGGTCGACGGTAAGACGCACCCGGTCGATAGTAAGGACGTGGCGTTCCAGATTGCCGGCCGGCAGGTCTTCAAGAAAGCCTTCATGCAGTGCAAGCCGATCCTGTTGGAGCCGGTGGTGAACCTCGAGGTCACCGTGCCGGCGGACAACATGGGCGATATCACGCGTGACATCGCCGGCAAGCGTGGGCAGATTCAGGGGCAGGACATGCTGCCGGGCAACCAGGTGGTCATTCGCGGCCAGGTCCCGCTGGCCGAGGTCTCGGGCTATGCCTCGCAGCTCAAGAGCGTCACCGGTGGGCAGGGCAGCTACATGATGGAATTCAGTCACTACGACGTCGTTCCGCCGAACGTCCAGCAGCAGATCATGGCCCAGTACAAGGCTGCGGACGAGGAAGACGAGTAGGCTTTGGATATCCGCAATCGTGCTGCGGGGCGGACTCGGCCGCCCCGCCGTGCGGAGCGATTGAGTCTTGGGGATGACTTCCGAAACGCCTGACGCCACCGCGGGCGTCGCATCCGGCGATGCCCCGCTCGTGTTGCGCATTGAGCGCGGCTGGTGTTATATGCTGTTTGCGTATGACGTCGGCCTGAGCGTGGATCTGGACCGGGCCGAGCGTGTCATTGGGGCGGAGAAGACGCGCGAACGCATCAGTCATCGTCGCCGGGTGCCCCCGTATTTTCAGTACGAGCCTGCTCCGATTCGCGTTACGTATGAGTGCGACTCGGTCAGTATCGCCGGCCATGCAAGTGAACGGCGTGTTGATGCCGTTGTATACGATTTTGGTGCCATCTCCGTAACGTACCGGTTTCAGCTCGGCCAGAGTTTGGATGACCTGCTGGCGCTCAGTGATGCGTTGTATGACAACCGGATGTTGCTGGTTGCTTCGCGGCAAGTCGTTGAGCAACTGATCGGCATGATCCGGCCGGCCATCGCGCGTCCACGGATCGCGGATTTTGTCGAGGACTATGCGATTTACCAGATTGCGTCATGCGCCCCGCAGACGGGACTCGATGCGCTGATGGCGACCTACGGGGCGCAACTGGCCCAGATCCTCCGCTGCGAGCGGGTGGAGCTCTCGCAGCAGGAGATTGACGATGCGCTGAGCTGTCGCATTTCGTTCGGCGCGGAGGATCTGGCGTTACTCGACTGGCATGGCGCACTGATTTTCGACAAAGACGCGGACGATGCCCGCATGGTCCTGGAGTACGCCAATGTGGAGCTGCTCGAACTGCGTTACCTGGATCAGCAACTTGACGATGCGCTGGAGCAGTCATATGGCGCGCTGGCGCGCCGCACCTGGCACAGCCCGTTGTTTCACCGCCCCCACACCAGCCTGCGCCGCATCGCTGAGTTCCAGATGGACAACGCGCTGCTGTTTGAAGGGGTGAACAATGCCCTGAAACTCATCGGTGATCAGTATCTGGCCCGCGTGTACCGCGCGGCGGCCCAGCGCCTGCATCTGAACGACTGGGACGCGAGCATCCTGCGCAAGCTCAACACGCTGGAGAGTATGTATGAGAAGGTTTCCAGCGTGACGGCCCACTGGCGGGCCGAGGTGCTCGAGTGGATTATCATCATCCTGATCGCCATCTCGATCGGCCTCGAACTCCTCACCATCTGGACCGGCGGGCATTGAGAGGCCTGGCCGTCTGCCCGCGCGCCCGGCTAGTCAACCGCCGTCGATGGGTAGTGCCAGCGCGTTTCGTGCCGGCATAGTGTGATGTTCAGTAGCGCAGGTTGGCGCCGAAGTCGGGGGTCTGGCCGGCCTTGATCAGCTTGATCCACGCTTCAGTTTGCTCTGTTTTCCAGAATTCGCCGCACTTCTGAAGATACTCGATAACCGTTTCCTGCCGCCCTTTCTCGAGTAATTCATGAGCAAGATGCATGTTCGGTCCAAACGACCCCAAGGCGGGCGAACCTGAGACCCGGGCTGAGTGGAGCAGGTGCTCCTCGGCCTGCTGCACATCGTCGCGTTGGAGGGCCACGAGACCCAAGACCGTATGACCGCGGTGCAGCGCATCACTGGCGCTGCTCAGCCAGAACAGCGGCGCCCGGGTGCGCCCTTCAAGCAGTTCGGTGGCCAGGCGTTCGGCAACATCCAGCTTTCCAGCCACATACGCGGCACGCGCGGCCTCCATCAGCAACATGGGGCGCAGGGGCGCTGCCGTCCGCGCCAAAGCTCGTTCGTATGCCGCGAGCGATTTCCTGGCCCACAGCTTGGTGCGGTCTGCGGACCGCTGGAACGCAGCGCGCAGCCAGTAGAGCTCACCCAGCTGTTGGGGCCATAGCGCGTTGTCCGCGTCCACAGCTTCGGCCTTGCGGAGCAACTTCTCGGCCGTATCCTCCTCGGTGCGCCGGAAGAACGCCGCCGCGTTACCGAGTATTCGCACATCGTCCGGATGCGCTTGCACGTGGTTCTGCCAGAGCTTTCTGGCTTTCTGGTAGGCCGAGGATGCCGAGATGGGATCGAGCTTCGCATACAGCGATCCTGCGAGGGATGTTTCTGGTCGATGCGCGATGACCCACAGACAATGTGCGTGATAGCGCTTGCCAGCCTCGTCTTCGTCACGCCGCGATCTCCAGTAACGGCCCAGCAGTTTCGTCCGGGCCGCTAAGTCGTCGGGCTGTTCCTTGAGCAGCGCCTCCAGCTGCGCAGCCTCTTCATCAGAGCAGTGGCGTCCCTCGTGTGCCAGTGACGCGAGTTGACCGCGGGCCCACATGCGTGCCTGAATACTCTGGGCATGTCCTTCACCTCCGCGGGCCACAGCGACGAGCCCGGCTGTGAACCCGATCACCAGCAGCTTGCAGCAGTTTCCACATTGCACGGCACAATCCTCCCGTCACCCAAATTGTGAGGGCGCGGCTGAACAGGGCGTATCTGTTCACGCGCTACCGCGTCAGTCTCTGATTCAGTGTAGCCGTTCCGCCCCGCGCAACCAAGTTCTTGGGGGTCCTGCCTGGTTGCTCGATTCCTCGTCTACGGATAAGCCGCGTCGAGAATCGTGTCGAAGCGTTCGCGTTTCGGCACCTTCTGGACGGGTAGCTCATCGTAGATGAAGGACAGATCCTCGCCGTCGAATGATGCGATGCGCAGCTCGGGCCGCGTGCTCAGGTTCAGCGGGCCTTCGAGGCGATCGCGCGGCAGCACCTCGTTGTTCTCGTCGAACGCAATGATCACCTGCGGATCGTACGGGTCCTTGCGGTCGTAGCGCACGACGGCCGCATACCGTCCGTCCGACAGCCGCAGCTTCGAGCCGATCTGGAACGGCTGAATGAGCGAGCAGAACGCTTTCATGAGGACGGGATCAAACGCCCCGCGGTACGGGCCGCGGCTCATCTCCCACAACACGCGGGCCGGCGACTTGGCATGCACGAACACGCGATCTGACGTCGCCGCGTTGAAGGCATCCGCGATGCGCACGATGCGCGTGAAGACGTGCGTCTTCTCGGGTGAGCGGTTTTTGGGGTAACCCGTCTCGCAGTAGTTCTCGTGGTGGGTGCGGACGATCATGCGCGTCAGTGCCGACGTGTGCTCTGACAGCAGTTTCACGCCTTCCATCGGATGCCACCGCAACGCCTCGCTTTCCGCGTCGGTCAAGCGTCGATCGGTACCGAGCAGATGGGCATGCGGCACCATCCCGATGTCCATCATCATCGTGCCCAGTGCCAGCGGTACCAGATCGGTCGCGAAATTCGGCCGCACGCGTCGCGCCCGCAACTGCCGGCGCCGCTCGGAAACGACATAATCCAGCACCCGGTAGCTCAACAGCATCGACAGATAGAAGACATTGCCCGCGTGGTCCGCCAGAAAGGTCTTTGACTCCATGCAGCTTGAGACCAGTGCGGCCGAGACTGGATTCGCGTTCAGATAGTCCATCGCGTCGCGCACCGTGGTGCGCAACGCGCCGACCTGCACGTTGTTCAACGAGGCCCGGTCCTTGAATCGTGAATGCACGTCCGACATCGCGTCGGCGATCTGCTTTTGCGACTCCGCCGCCACCTGCCGTTCGCGCGAGTCGTCCTCGAATTCGACAATGCTGTCGAGCACCGGATCGTCAATCCGCATGCGGATTCCCGGATACCGGCGACGCAGCACGCCGATGTCGTGCCGCGTGAGCTTGCGGCCGCCCTGGAGCATGACCTTGCCGTCGCAGATCAGCGCCTCGGCCAGGCGCATCCCGGGCTGCAAGTCGAAGGTGGGCACAAGGAGTGGCACGCGGATGTTCCCTCACAACACGAACTGATCTGCCGCCGGGGCCGCATTTCGCCAGGGTGGACGAGCGATGCGGACGCGGTTCGCAACCATCCCAGTGCCTGGCTGCGGGCTACACGACTGTCGTCGGCCGAACGTCAAGTCACCTTGCGGAACTTGCCGCCGCCTTCGTTGACGAGCTTGGTAAACCCCTTCTGCTTGAGGTTTTTATCGCTCAGCATGGCCCGCTCAGACATCTGCGAACTGATGCCGCAACGTGAGATCAACCGCTCGACCGGACCGCCACAGTCCGGACACCGCGTCAGTGGATCCGCCCGCATCGCCTGCCGCACCTCGAAGCGGGTGCGACATGTGTCGCAGGCGTGCCGTGGATCGGTCGTCTGATATTCGTATGTCGGCATGCCGTGCCACCTTCACAAAACGCTTACCCGGACCTGCGTCGCGGCTTGTGTATTCACATCACTGTTATTCTACAAATCAAAAGCCGGTCGCGCTGCGGAACCGCGACCGGCTGACGGGATTCGGCTGAGGTGCCCATGCCGCGATCAGGCATTGCGGACCTTGATGCGGCGCGGCGTCGCCTCGGGGTGCTTCGGCGCCGTGATCGTCAGCACGCCGTCACGAACATCCGCTGACACCTTGTCCGCATCTACCGGCACGGGCAACTGGATCGTCCGGGAAAACTGGCCGAACTGCCGCTCGGTGTACCGGTATTCGCCGCGGCGCTCGTCCGTCTCTTCCCGCTTCTCACCGGACAGCGTCAGCGTGTTGCCGGTTACTTCGATGTTCACATCTTCAGGCTTCACGCCCGGCAATTCGGCTGTCACGGTGACTTCCTTGTCCGACTCACTCAGGTCCAGTCGCAGGTTACCACCCCAGGGTACGAGACTCGAGCCGGCACCCCAGGGGTCACCCACGATCCGCTCGAAAAGCTGCTCGACCTCATCACGGAAGCTCGCCAGCGGACGCTGCGCCAGATCCGCCGAGGTCGCAGACCGACGTTTGTGTCGAAACGGAATCAAATCCATGGCCAACCTCCTCATATAGTGCAGTGAACCACTGCACGGTTTCTGGTTACGACTTCTACTTG
>CAYXTR010000030.1:0-55479 GCA_964468185.1 uncultured Planctomycetales bacterium
AACGCACCGGCATCCTAACCAGACCGAGGTGGCTCACTTCATAGCTTCTCCTTTCCATCTCACGCGGTTGCCCGATCGCGACCAGCGGGCCATGCGAATGCAGCTCGTAACCGCTCACTGAATAGTGTATCGCCGTGGACGGGATGGGGGCAGAGAAATCGCGCCGCAGTCCGATAACCATGCACCCTTCTCACGAATAGACGGCGCTGCGGTAAGCAAGCCCCCCGGGTGTGATCACGTTGCACTTTGCGGCGGCTTGCGCTCGTCGATGCGGCGACCGTGCTCATCGACTTTGGGGATTTTCAACTCGTAGGGCTCGGCAACGTTGCAGTACCAAGCGCCGCCGAGCCGCCCGACCGTCGAGAGTTTGTGCGGGTCGACCAGCTCGTCAGGCCCGAGCACTTCATCCGCGACGTGAATCGCCAGCACATCCCCGAGGACAATGTTGCCGCTGCCCGGACCGTCGCCAATCGAGATGACGTCGCGGAGGGTGCATTCGAGGTTGCAGGGCGACTCCTGGACGAGTGGGGCCTGTATCTTCGTCGCCGGGGCCGGCGTGAGGCCACTGAAATCGAATTCGCTCACGCCGGGTGGCACGTCGGCGGCGCATTGATTCATGCGATCCGCGATGGGGGCTGAGACTGTCGCGATGACGAACTCTCTGGTCGCCTGAATGTTTGCAAGGGTGTCCTTGGAGCCGCCGGTGCGACGCACCGTAGGGCAGAACAGGACGACGGGCGGATTACCGCAGACCATGTTGTAGAAGCTGTAGGGGGCGAGATTGAGGACGTTATCGGCCGATCGCGTGGAGACGAAGGCGATGGGCCGCGGGTTGATGAACCCGATGCAGAGCTTGTAGATGTCACGCCAGTGCTTTTGCTCCGCTTGTATATCCACATACATGCTCGGACTTCTCCCGGGCGAGGACGCGGTGCGGATGGCGCAGACGTCGCGCCGCCACCATGCGTCCCAGGTCACAGATTTCGGCCAGCGGCTCCATGACAAACGCGCGGGTCCACATGCGCGGATGGGGAACCGTCAGATCGACGTCGTCGATGACGCGATCGCGATAGAGTAGCAGGTCGAGGTCGAGGGTGCGCGGGCCGTTTTGCACGGTGCGCTCGCGGCCGTGGCGCTGCTCGACGTCGTGGAGGCGGGTCAGCAACGCGTGTGGCTCAAGCTCTGTTGCGATCTCGGCCACCGCGTTGAGGTATTGCTGCTGTCCGGGCGGTCCCTCCACGGGGTCGGTCTCGTAGACGCTGGAACAGGAGAGGATGCGTATGTCGCCCGGCTCGGCAAGCTCGCGCAACGCGCTGTGGATGTGTTCGGCACGGTCGCCCAGATTCGATCCGAGTGCGATAAAAATGCCGCCGTCATCTACCATTTGACCGCTCCCATGCGTTCAACGGCCTGTGCAATCCGCTCAGCAGGCACGCTGAGCGCAAACCGCACAAACCCCTCACCAGTCGGTCCAAACCCGATTCCCGGCACTCCCACCACGTCCGCATCGTCCAACAGTCGATTGCAGACGGTCATCGAGTCGAGCCCGGATGGGCACTTCGCCCAGATGTAGAAAGTGGCCGTCGGAGGATCAGCCTCGAAACCGAGCCGCCGAAGACCTGCGCAGAGGATGTCCGCGCGCTCGCGGTAGAGCTGACGCATCTGCTGCAGCTCGGGGCGGTCGATGTTGGCATACGCCTCGCAAGCCGCCTCCTGCACCGCGTTAAATGCGCCGCTATCGAAATTGGCCTTGACCGCCGCCAATGCGCTGATCGCCTCCGGATTCCCCGCCGCGAAGCCGATGCGCCAGCCGGTCATGTTGAATGTC
Organism: uncultured Planctomycetales bacterium; assembly: GCA_964468185.1. GTDB lineage: Bacteria > Planctomycetota > Phycisphaerae > UBA1845 > Fen-1342 > JANQFV01. The sequence continues at coordinate 1,829 of CAYXTR010000030.1, forward strand.
TTCGATGCCGAGTGGAATTCAACGGCCACCTCGCGTGCGCCCGGGACCTGCAAGATGCTCGGCGGCTTGTCAGCGCCCAGGTACAGGTCGTTGTAGGCCGCATCCTGGGCGACGAGCAGGTCGCGCTCCCGAGCGAATGAGACCAAACGCTCGTAGAAGGGAAAATCCGCGACGGTGCCGGTCGGATTGTTCGGATAATTCACGAACATGAGGGCCGCGTTCTCCGTCACGTGCGACGGGATGGCGTTGAGGTCCGGCAACCAGCCGTTCTCCGCCGTCAACGACAAGATCCACGGCTCGCCGCCGGCGAAGACGGTCGCGGCCCGGTACACCGGATAGCCTGGCGAGGGCACGATCACCGTCTGCCCCGGACTCACGACGGCCAGGGGCAGATGCCCCAGGCCCTCCTTGGTTCCGATCAGGGCCAGGATTTCGCGGGTGGCGTCGAGTTCCACGCCGTACCGCTGCTGGAAGAAGCGGGCGATCGTCTGGCGGAACTCGGGGGAGCCGCCGCCGAGGGGGTACAGGTGATTCTCGGGCTTGCGGACGGCCTGATCCATCCGGTCGATGATGAAGGCATGCGTTGGCTGATCGGGGTCACCTACGCCGAAGTCGATCACGTCGCGCCCAGCCTCGCGCGCCGCTCTTTTCTTTCGATCGATCTCGGCGAAAAGATATGGAGGCAGAGCGCTGAGGCGCTCGCTTCTCGTTATCGCCATATGTCTCACCAAAAAGTGCTGCTGCTGCCCTCTCACAACGGGCCCTCGAAGTGTAGCGGGCGGACCAAAAGGCGACAAGCAACGGAACCGCTTGCGAAGGTGGGAAAGTCCGCTTGGGATTCGTCCGCGTTCTTTTGACACCCTGAAATCTGCCGAATCTCGCGCAGGGTGCTAGCATCACGGCGATTGGCACGATAGGATGTTCTGTTTCACGGCGGTCGAGTTGGTATCGGTTGCAAGGAACTCGCCTCCAGTGAATCTGAGGGACTTCATTACAAGCTCGGGCACACCGCGGACAAGCGGCGCAATCTTGCTGTGCGCTGTGAGCCCGCCCTACCGCTGGCGAGAGGTACGATGGGTACGGCAACGTCGAAAAACGCTCAGGTAGACAAACAATCCGGAAAACGCGTCATCGACCGCCTGCAGGCTTCGGTACGCTTCGCGGGTGATTCCGGCGACGGCATGCAGCTGGTCGGCAATCAGTTCACCGCCACGGCTGCCCTGCTGGGGAACGACGTCGCGACGTTTCCCGACTATCCGGCCGAGATTCGCGCGCCGCTCGGCACGCTTGCCGGCGTATCGGGCTTTCAGATCAACCTCGCTGCCCGCAAGATCTTCACTCCCGGAGATCGGATCGACGCACTGGTGGCGATGAACCCGGCCGCGCTCAAGGTCAATCTGCCCGATCTGAATGACGGCGCCGACGTTATTGTCAACACCGACGAGTTCAACGAGTCCAATCTCAAGAAGGCGGAGTTCGACAAGAACCCGCTTGAGACTGACGAGCTGAAGCACTTGCAGGTGCACCCGGTCTCCATGACCGAGCACACGCTCGCCGCGGTGAAGGACACCGGCCTCGGCGCACGCGACGCGGCCCGCTGCAAGAACTTCTACGCCCTCGGCCTGATGTACTGGCTCTTCGATCGTACACCCGAGGCGACGCTGCGCTGGATCAGCAACAAGTTCGGCCGCATCCCGACGGTGGCACGCGCCAACTCGCTCGCGCTCGAAGCGGGGTACCAGTTCGGCGAGAGCTCGGACGTCTTTCAAACGAAATACCGGATCAAGCGGGCCGAACTGCAACCGGGGACGTATCGCAGCCTGACCGGTAATCAGGCAACCGCGCTGGGCTGTGTCACCGCCGGACAGCTCGCCAAGAAACCGGTCTTTTACGGCACCTATCCGATCACGCCGGCCAGCGAGATTCTGCACGAACTCTCCTCGATGAAGGCGCTCGACGTGCGCGTCTTCCAGGCCGAGGATGAGATCGCCGCCATGGCGTCGGTCGTTGGCGCCGCCTACGCCGGCAATCTCGCCATCACCGGCACCAGCGGTCCGGGCATGGCCCTCAAGCAGGAAGCCGTCGGTCTCGGTGTGATGACCGAGTTGCCGATGGTGATAATCAATGTGCAGCGCGGCGGTCCGAGCACCGGCCTGCCGACCAAGACGGAGCAGGCTGACCTGTGGCAGGTGCATCTCGGTCGTAACGGCGATTGCCCGTTACCCGTGCTGGCCGCGCAGTCGCCCGCGGACTGCTACTGGGCCGCGATCGAAGCGGCCCGCGTGGCGGTGAAGTACATGACTCCAGTCGTGCTGCTCACCGATGGCTACCTCGCCAATGGCTCGGAGCCCTGGCGCATTCCGGAAGACGGGGAGCTCGAGCCGATCCCGGTTATCCACGCGACGGACCCGAAGGGGTTCCACCCCTACTCCCGGGACGAGAACGGCGCCCGCCCCTGGGCGATTCCCGGTACGAAGGGCATGCGGCACCGCATTGGCGGCCTCGAGAAGGCTCACATCACCGGCAACGTGTGCTACGTGCCGGACAATCACCAGCTCATGGTCGAACTGCGACGCGAGAAGGTCGCGAAGGTCGTCCAGGATGTCCCGGACCAGGACGTCTTCGGATCGGACTCCGGCGAGTTGCTGGTCGTCTCCTGGGGCGGCACCTTCGGCGCGGTGCGTACCGCAATCGAGGCCGCGCGGGAAGCGGGACAGGAGGTCTCGCACATGCACATGCGCTGGCTCAACCCCATGCCGCGCAACACCGGCGAGATTCTCAAGCGCTTCAAGCGCGTGCTGGTCTGCGAGCTCAACATGGGTCAGTTGCAGCAGCTCCTGCGGGCGGAGTACCTGGTCGACGCGCTGGGGCTGCACAAGGTGAAGGGTCGGCCGTTCCAGGTCAGCGAAATTCGCGATAAAGTCAACGAACTGCTCGGAGGCAACTAGCCGTGACCGACATGATTAAAGGCCCGGAACTCACGTTCAAGGATTTCAAGACCGATCAGCAGGTCAAATGGTGTGCCGGCTGTGGCGACCACTCGATCCTGGTCCAGCTCCAGAAGGTCCTCGCCGAAAAGCAGGCGGATCGTGACCACACCGTGTTCGTCTCGGGCATCGGCTGCTCCAGCCGTTTCCCGTACTACATGGACACGTTCGGCTTTCACGGCATCCACGGCCGTGCGCCGGCCATCGCGACCGGCGTCAAGTGTGCCAACAAGAACCTCGACGTGTGGGTCGTGACCGGCGACGGCGACGCGCTTTCGATTGGCGGCAATCATTTCCTGCACACGATCCGCCGCAACATCGGCCTGAAGATCATCCTGTTCAACAACCGGATCTACGGGCTGACCAAGGGGCAGTACTCCCCCACCAGCGATTTCGGCACGCGTACCAAGTCGTCGCCGCACGGCTCGATCGATCACCCGTTCCATCCCATTTCGGTAGCACTGGGCGCGGAGGTGACATTTGTCGCGCGGGCGATCGACGTCGATGTGCAACACCTTCAGTATGTGCTCAAGCGTGCCAGCCAGCACCCTGGCACCGCATTCGTCGAGGTCTACCAGAACTGCCAGGTGTACAACAACGATGCATATGCCTGGGCGACGGATCGCAAGATCAAGAACGATCACCTGATCTACCTCGAGCATGGCAAGCCGCTCATCTTCGGCACGGAGCGTGACAAGGGGATCCGGCTACACGGTGATGAGCCCGAAGTCGTCGAGATGGCCAAGGCCACGCCGGACGATCTGGTCATCCATGACGAGCGCAACGAGGACCCGTCGATGGCCTTCCGGTTGGCGCGGATGCACCATCCGGAGTTCCCGGTGCCGGTCGGCGTATTCCGGGCGGTTGAGAAGCCGGTCTACGAAGAGATGCTCATGGATCAGATCGCCGCTGCCCGCGAAAAGGGCCCGGCCGATCTTCAGGCCGTCTTCCACGCCGGCGATACGTGGGAAGTGAAGTAGCCCGCGTGCGGATGTAGCATCATCAGGCTGGCGAATATGAGACGTCAGACGTTGCCACGCCGTTGAAACCGCGCGTCTCGTCTTGCGTGGCGGTCGACGCGGGCGAATCGACACGCGCCGTCCGGCCTCCACACCCTACAGATCTTCAAAGGGCCATGCCTGGCCGCTCGATTCATCGATGCGATAGTCGACGTGCCGGTCGAGCTTATAGAACGGGCTTTCGGGGTCATCACCCGGGTCGAAGCCCAGCCCGTTCCATAACGCATTGTCGCGGTAGGCGCGGCACGGGTCGACGAACTCGGCGTGCCCATCCAGGAACACCGTCGACGCCTTTCGCAGGTGGCGATTGCTCATGAACGTGCGAAAGTTGCGCCAGGCGTAGGGCTCCGGAACGCCTTCAGAGTTCAGCGTGTGCTCGCTGTAGAGCGGGATATAGGTAGGGTCCAATGTGTAGCCGTGGTTGCCGAGGCGGCGCCAGTTCTTGCCGTCCGGCTCGCCGGAGTCACGCCAGGGCAATTCACGTCCGGTGCCGTCGTTGTCGGCGAATGAGATTGTCCGGGCCGGTGCCCGAACGCTGCGAATCGGAAAGGCCTCATAGGGTCGATGAGGATTCTCGGGCTCGGTGTTGGTACGCAGGCTGCCGACGTATTTGTAGTTGTAGCCGTAGGAGTTGTTCCGGCCGACGGTCCAGTCCGGCGTCGATGGGCATTGCTGGACGTCGAAGCCGCCCAGCAGATCCGCCATCGCCTGATACCAGCGCACCGAGCCACCGTCTTCGGTGGGCAGCTTGTGGCCGGGGTAACAGCCCCACTGAATCTGGTACATCAACAGACCGCGCGACAACTCGCGTGCATGCGCCAGACACTTCACGGAACGTCCCTGCTGTCGGGCGTGCGCGAGTGCCGGCAAGAGCACCGACATCAAGGTGGCGATGATGGCGACGACGACCAGTAGCTCGATCAGGGTGAATCCGCCTCGCAACAGGCACCCTTCCGGACGGCTGCGCAAGCCCGCGCGTGACATGAGCACTCCTCCGTGGCTCTACATGTAACTACGAAACCCCCGATTCAGCCGCCGATGGCTACCCCGGGTTTCACGCGTAGTATCCGCTGGTCATCACAGCATGCAAGTGAATTCCGGTTTTCGGGTCGCTGCCGCGCCCGGGACCGAATTGCCCTACTCGTCGCCCGTGGCCGCCTCGCCGCCGGACTGTACGATGGCCAGATCGAGCCAGCGGCCGCGTGAGTAGTCGAAGCCGGATTCCTCGGCGAGCATGCTGGCTTGTGCAGAGATCGGTTGTGCGACGATTGCCAGTCCATCCGGGTGGGCCTGCCACCAGCGGTTCAGTTCGTCCAACTCGATGCGCGTGATGCGTCCGTGCGTAAGGAAGACCAGGCTGTCGGCATGATAGGCGACATCGGCGACGGGTCGCGTCGTGTCCGCGTCGCCGTGCCGCAGGTGCTGGCAGATGCGCGCACTCAGCCATACATGCCGCGCGTTGGGTAGTGCGATCTGGAAGATAAGAACGGCGAACACGGCCGCCGCGGCGAGGGCAATGCACTGTGCGCGTCGGATCCGGCGTTGCCAGATTGCCCATACCAGCCAAACAACGAGCGCCTGGCCCACAGCGACCGCGAGCCCCATGGTGACCAGCACCGCTGGCACGCGAGGCAGCCCGCCGAACCAAGCCAACCCGATTGGCACACCCACGACGAATAACTCCGCCAACAGCGCCCAGCCCACGAGGGCCCCCCTACCCCACCAGGTGGCATACACCGGCTGCCAGCCGCGGCGGAAGTCGAATAGCCCGCGCGCACAGAGGAGGGCCAGGGCGGGGTACAGCGGCATCGTGTAATGGGGGAGCTTGGTTCCGATCAGTTCGAATGTGAGCCAGCCGGGAATGAGCCATGCCAGCAGGAAGACTTCGGCGGGGCGGCCGGGCGTACGAGCGCCCCAGCGTCGCCACCAGGTGCCGTGACGCCCCAACCGCAGCGCTCTTTCGAAACCCCGCCCGATCCCCGGCACCAGCGCCAACGAGCCCGGCCACAGCAGAATCGGCAATAGCACGAGGTGATAACCGGGCAATCCACCGTGCCCTTCTGCCGCCCGCACGGTGCGCCCGAGCGTCTCCTGCAAGATGGTGAGACCCAGACGCTCCCAGCCGACCGCGGCACCGACCATGACAATCCACGGTGTGATCAAGACGATGACGAGCAGTAGCCCATAGCCGAGATGCACGTGGCGCAGCCAGCGCGAATCGCGTCCGAACACGGCCAATCCGAAGATTGTCAAGCCAGCGATCGCCGGCGTGACGGGTCCCTTTGTCAGTGTCCCGAGCGCGACGGCCACCCAGAACGCAATCACCCAGCGTCGGGATGTTGTTTCGGACTGGGCCTGGCGCCAGATGTGCCACATGGCAAGCTGCGTTAGCACGGTGAAGGCCAACAGCAGTTGATCGGCACGCGCCTGGCGGACATCGAACATCACCAGGGCACAACTGCCCAGCAGAAGTCCACCCAGCCACGCGGCTGGTGGTGCAAACATATGCAATCCCAGCCGCCAGGTCAGTACAGCCGCTGCGAGCGCACCAAACACTGAAGTGAGCCGATAACGCCAGATGCTGCCATCGGGCAAGCCGGGATCGAAGAGCAGCGCGGCGCCTGCGTCAGCCGCCGGGCCTGCGTCTGCGTTGATTGGCGGAGGCGGATAGACCAGGCGTGTCAACTTCACCAGCGGAGCCTGAATCCAATATACGAGCGGCGGCTTGTTGATCCGGATGCGATCGCCGAACTCGGGCACCACCCACGACCGCCAACCGTCACCTGCCAGCATCCGGTACGTCGCACCGGCAAAACGGGCCTCATCGCGATCGATCGGCGGCAAAGCGGTCAGGCCGGGGAGTTGAAACACGGCGCAACAAATCATGAGCAGCACGCCCCCCCGCCAGTCGGCGGTCCAGTGTCGGCGAACGCGGGCTGCAACGGATGCTGGCCGGTCTGTGGACGAGATCTCAGGCATCACGATAGTCGGTCAAATCACCACGCACGCGCAGCTGCCGAACATGGTTACGCCGATGCACATCCGCGTCGACGAGCGCGACGGAGAGCGCGGCATGCTATGCGCTGGGGTGCGTTCCGTCCAATACGCCTGGCGCGTGTGTGGCGCTCAGCGTATTTCGTTGACTGGATTCGACGTGCGTTACGGATGGACGCGAGGTCAGGTCGCTTTCAGCCACTTGGCATGCGGAGGATTCGCCAGCCACTGCTCGAGCAGCGTGCGCGTCGCCAGCTTGTTCGGGATGGCGTAGCCGTGCCCGACGTCCGGATCGTGATGGATGGGAATGCGCAGGTTGGGCGGCGCAACGCAGCCCGGGCAGCCTTCGTCACACGCACAACCCGCGACGATCTCGTGGGCCATACGCAAGAGGTCCTCGCAGCATTCGTACGCGTGCCGGGCGTAACCGACGCCACCGTGATAGCGGTCGTACAGGATGATTGTGCTGAGGCCGAATTGCGACGCGTTCACCACGCCGCCGATGTCGTAGCGATCGCACATCGCGAGCGGTGGTAAGGCCGCGGTCATCAGATTGCGCACGCCGCTGAGCGCTTCGGGCACCTTGTGGTCAGCAGCGCGGGTGACCTCCAGCGCAGCCGCGGGCGGCTGAAACCACGCCCCGGCGGTGTCGATCTGCTGGGCGGGCAAGTCGAGCATGGTCTGGCCAATCAACTCCTGCGAAAACAGCTTGAATTTGCGGAAAGCGATGGTCTGCCACTTCACGGCGACATCACCGAAGAACCGCTGCCCGCCGAGGCAGTCGTCGGTCAAGCGTTCGGTGACGACGCGGCATTCGTCGGCGAGCACGGGCTGTGTGTAGTAGTCGGCATCGAGCCGCTCCACGCGTGCCATACGCATGGGCATGTCGAGCTGGCGGACCAGGTAGCTCTCGCCCTGGTGGATGTACACGGCCTCAGGATACACGAGCTCGGGCGCCGAGATCGCGTCGACGTCGCCGATCACTGCGTTGCGACCGTCGGTCGTATCGATGATCGAGTAGGTGGCGTCGCTGATGGTGCGCAGGTTGGTCGCGGCGGCGGGAAACTCGGTCGACGCCCAGTAGTGTCTGTCTTGGGTGTGGCGCAGCTGGCCGTCTTCCGCAAGCACGGCGGAAACCTCGCGGCCGAGTGTGCCAAACACTTCGAGGTCCTGCTCCGTGAGCGGCAACTCGAACGCGGCGCAACCCAGTTGCGCGGCGAGGATATGCGGATTATCGGGGTCGATAATCGCGTGCTCCAATGGCTGCTGGAAGACAAACTCCGGATGCCGCATGAGGTATTGGTCAATCGGGTCGTCGTAGGCGACGAAGATGGAAAGCGACTCCTCCTGACGGCGACCGGCCCGACCGGCTTGCTGCCACAAGCTGCACAGCGTGCCCGGGAAACCCACAATGATCGACGCGTCCAGCGAGCCTACATCGATGCCCAGCTCGAGCGCCGTCGTGCTGCACACACCGAGCAGCTCCCCGGTGAAGAGCTGCTGTTCAATCTCCCGCCGCTCATTGGGCAGGTAACCGCCACGATAGGGCTTCAGGCGCTTGGCGAGGTCGGGTCGCCGACGCCGAAGCCTGTCCCGGACGTAGGTGTAGATCAGCTCAGCGACGACGCGCGCCTTGCAGAAGGTGATGGTGCCCGCCCCGGCCTCGATGAGGCGCTGCATCAGATCCTGCGCTTCGGCGTTGCCGCTGCGGCGGGCCAGCTTCACGCGCTGCGACGAGACGGGGGAGGCCAGTCGCGGATTGGATCGCGTCGGGCCGCTGAGCTCCAGTGTTTCGGCGTGCCTCGTGTCAGCCGATCGTTGTGACCCGCGCTCGTCGCTCGGACCACGAACGAGCCGCGGCGTCGGTTGTTTCTCGCCCGGCTCCGACCGCGGCTCCTCGATCCAGGGCGGGTTCCAGAGCACGAAGTGGCGGCGACCGCGGGGCGAGGCATCTTTGTCGATCAGGATCATCTCTTGTCCGGTCAGGCGCTCGGCCAGCTCTTGCGGATTGCCGAGCGTCGCGGAGCAGCAGACGAACTGCGGCGCGGCTCCGTAATGCCGACACACCCGCTGCAATCGCCGCAAGACGCCCGCCACATGACTGCCGAAGATGCCGCGGTAGGTGTGGATCTCGTCGAGCACGACGTAGCGGAGGTTCGTGAAGAAAGCGTGCCACTTGGTGTGATACGGCAGCACGCTGATGTGCAGCATGTCGGGGTTGGACAGCAGGATATTCGCGCTGCGGCGAATGGGTGGACGCTTGTGGGAGGGCGTGTCGCCGTCGTAGCAGGCCGGACGAGCCACATCCGCCAAACCGCCAGTCTCGATCATCCGCTGCAAATTGCCGAGCTGATCGTGCGAGAGCGCCTTGGTCGGAAACAGAAACAGAGCGCGGGACTCCGGCTGCTCGTAAAGGCGCGCCAGGACCGGGAGTTGGTAGCAGAGACTCTTGCCAGAAGCCGTCCCGGTGCAAATCACCACGTTCCGCCCGGCGTGTATCGCGTCGTACGCATCCGCCTGGTGCGTGTAGAGCTGATCGATCCCGTGGCTGGCCAACAGGTGGGCAAGCGGCTGCGGCATTGCTACAGACCGATAATGCGCATCGCGGGCGGGCAAGGTCTCGACCCCCGCGATCTGCCCGCGATAGTGGCGGTTGTTCTGCAGCCGCTCGAGGAACGATTCCGCATCCATGCCGGTTATCTCCGAGGGGTCCGATCGCTCGGAACCGCAGTATAGCGGAGATGCGAACAAAATCCAAACTGTCGGCCACCGTAATCGATTCCGGTAAATGGGACCAACTTGGCGCTTCATCGGTTCAGGACACACTTTATGAGCATCAGGGCGATGATTTGCCCTTGACATCGCACCCCCCAAACGCCGACACTATTGGATGACCGATCGTACGTGTCATAACGAATCATGGTGAGCCGGTGGGCGACGTCCGACGATGCCAGCGTCGGGGTCGTAGCGGTCGGTCCCGGCTGTTCAGGAAGCACTGATCATCGCAGTCGGCAATGTCATCTCTGGCGCAGTAGGAGCCACAGTTATGAAGAGAAAGTTTTCTGGGAGCCGTAAGGGCTTCACGCTGATCGAGCTGTTGGTCGTGGTCGCAATTATTGCGCTGCTCATCTCGATCCTCCTGCCTTCGCTGGCTGACGCCCGTGAGCAGGCGAAGGTCGCCAAGTGTCTGTCCAACAATCGTTCAGTCATGCAGTCGACGGTAATGTACCTGCTCGATTTCAACGACAATTTCCCGTTCGTGCTCGCCAGCCAGTATCAGGGCGAGCAGATTCAGGGCGTTTGTACATGGGCTTACGGCGGCAAGACCAACCACCCCGATTGGGAAGGTACGCCGTTCGACATCGAGGTGCAGCTGCGTCCCATGAACCGGTACCTCCTGGGGCAGGAGCCGGAACCCGACGTCATGGAAGGAAACACGGTCATTTCCTACACCGACGTCGAGGTGCTCCGCTGCCCGTCGGATACCGAGTCGCACCAGCGGCTGTTCTCCGGCGGCTCTGACCTGCCGCAGATCGGTATCAGTTGCTACAACGACGTCGGCACGAGCTACCACTACAACCTGCACGCGCTTGAGGACATCGAGAACTTCAATCCATGGGACGATAACGGCTGGGTGAAGGTCGGCCGTGCCCTCGTGAATGACGTGCTCGCCAAGTACAGTGGGTCGTACGTGATGTATCTGACCGACCCGATGGACTGGGCCATCTATTCCGCGAACAAGATGGGTATCGTCGGTAACCACGGGAAGTACAACTACCATGAGGTTGGTTTCCTGGATGGTCACGCCGAGTACCTCAAGATGGACACCCGTGGCTGGGCCGGCCCGGGCTGGACCGCGATCAACCCGGAATGGGTCCAGTCGTGGACATACCGGCCCTTCCCGTACCGCTATATCAGCCTGAAGAACATGGATCCGCCGGAGGACGAATAGGCTGATGCTTGACCGTTGCGGCCCACAGGCCGCGAGCGGCTTGACGAGCGAGACGATTAGGTAGAACATGAGGGCGTGCCGCGGTATCGGCCTACTGCGGTACGCCTTATTTTTCGCGCCGCCATAGATCATAAAGGAGCCCAATGTGAAGAACGTCATCATGATCGGCATCATCGTGATCGCCCTGGGAGGCGCTGTTGCGTACTTTGCCACGCGCGGCGGTGACGAATCGGTGATTCCTGATAACCCGGAGAGCACAACCGTCTGGAAATGTTATGAAACCGGCGAGGAGTTCCGGCTGACGGCGCGCGAATTGAACGCATGGAAAGAAAGTGACCGTCTCCGGCGTGACCCCAAGTACGGCCAGCGGCAGATGGTCTTCAAGAACCCGGACACGGGCGAGTATACGATCGTGCGCGCCGTGTACGACAAGGTCTGCGAAGAATGGTACTGCGCGTTCGATCCGGAAGGAAATCCGGTGCCGCCGCCCGACTGCGAGAAGCGGCGTGAGCTGGAAGCCAAGTACGGCGGCTGATTGCCCCGATCGGCAGTCTTGGTCGCATCGGCACGCCCTCGGGCAATTACCCTGAGACCCGCGAGAAGACAGCCCCGCACTCAGTCAGAGCGCGGGGCTGTCTTATGAATCGCAATCAGCGACCGGCAACCGCTTGCCAGCCGTGAACTGCCGCGGCGAGGTCTACAGCCGCTCGGCGAAGACCTTTTGCGCAGCCGTCACGCCGGCGCCCAGTTCAAACTTGTGGCCCAGCTTGTAGAGCACCTGCTCCAGCGCCGCCACGGCCACAATCGTATCCATGTCATCCACGTAGCCCATGTGGCCAACCCGGAAGATCTTGCCCTTGAGGTGCTCCTGACCGCCAGCGGATTGAATCCCGTAGCGTTCCTGCAGACCCTTGCGGATATCGCTGACGCTGATGCCTTCCGGACAGGTAAACGCAGTGACCGAGTCGCTGGGCCGCTTGGAGAACACCTGCAACCCGATCGCCTGCCCGGCCTGGCGCGTTGCCTCCGCCATCGCCGCCACCCGCTTCCAGACGTTTTCCATACCCTCCTCAACCAGGATGTCGAGCGCCTTGACCAGACCACGGATCATCAGATGTGCCGGTGTAAAGGGCGTGTCGTTCTTGGCGGCACTCTTGCGCGCCTTGATCAGGTTCAGGTAGTAGGCGTGCTGCTGCTTGTTGTTTTCGATAACGTCCCACGCCCGCTCACTGACCGACAGGAAACCGAGCCCGGGCGGCAGCATGAGCGACTTCTGGGCACCCGTGATGGCCACATCGACGCCCCACTCGTCCGGCTTAAGCGGCAGCGCGCCGGCCGAGGTGATGCAGTCCGCCAGCAACATCTTGTCATGCTGCTTGCAGACCTTGCCGATTGCCTCGAGGTCACACGCCGTCGCCGTCGACGTCTCACTGTGCGTGAGCATGACCGTCGTGATCGACGAGTCCTTCTTCAGGTGCTCCTCGACCATCTCCGGTGTGCCGGGCGTGCCCCACTCGAATTCATGACGGACAACATCGATACCATACTGCTCGGCGATTTCGCCCCAGCGCTGGCCGAACTTGCCGCCTTCGAGCGTCAGCAACTTCGTGCCTTTCGGGCAACAGCCGACGATGGCAGCCTCGGCCGCCGCAGTACCCGAGCCGGTGATGATGATGCACTCGTTCTTTGTGCACATCACCTGCTGAAGCTTCTCGGTGGCATCTTTCATGTACCCCTTGAACCAGTCGGTGCGGTGATGCTCGAACGGACGCGCCATCTCGAGCAGGACTTCCTCAGGAACGGCACACGGACCGGGCGTGAACAGGCGGATCTTCTTCATGGCCTTGCACCTCGCGCTAGCTGACTGTTCGCACATGCACGGATCAACCGAAACGGATATTGTAACCTGCAGGTGCGCCGCGTGCGAGGGAGGCGCGCGAGACAGCGGGCCGCGCCCCATCGGTGCTCTTCAAGCCAATCCATGCCCGATCTGCGCTCGCTGGCGTCGGGGTGCGGCTCGTGCTATACTGCGCGTTTTGCACTTGCCCACAGGACGACTCCTATGGAACTGAGCAAGATCCTGACCGTCGAACGCATCTCGGTTCCCCTGCAGGCTACCGACAAGCAGGGGGCGATCACCGAGCTGATTGATCTCCTCTCCAGCACCGGCGCGCTGCTCGACCGCGACGCGGCCCTGGACGCGGTTCTCAAACGCGAGGCGGAGCGCACAACGGGCATCGGCTACGGCCTGGCCATCCCACACGGCAAGAGCAACGGCTGCGACCACCTCGTGATTGCCGCCGGGAAGCCTGCCAAGGCGATCGATTTTCAAAGCCTCGACGGACGTCCGGTAACCTTCGTCGTCCTGCTCGTCAGCCCGCCGGACCAGACCGGCCCGCACATCCAGGCCCTGGCCAAAATCAGCCGGCTGATGAATATCGAGGAGTTTCGCGTAGCTGTCGACAAGGCCGGTACACCGGCTGAGTTGCATGAGGCCATTGCGGCCAGCGAGTCGGCCGAGGGGATTCGCGCCTCCTGACCCCCCTACTCCCGTGACACCCCTGCGCGAGCCTTGCGCCATGCTACGCCGGCAGTTGCGCCCAAGATGAATCGACACTTGTCACAGCCAAGTCCACCCGCAAAGCAACCGATCTACATGTAATGAGGCGAGTTGGCGAGAGTCGGCAAGTTGAGCCGCCGACTGCGGGTGCTGCATGTCGCGACCACATGTTCTGATCATCCTGGCTGACACAACCACGCCGGAAGACCTGCACGTCGCGCTCGGTCACATTGATGCCCACGTCAGCATGCTGCCGCTTCAGGTGGTCCTGCGGGACGATCCGATTCCGGTAGCTGATGCCGTGGTCATGGTCGTGCCGCCCGAGCCGCGTCACCTGACGGGCCCGCTGGGACTGATATTCGATCGGCTGGCCGCCCATCCGCGTGCCACATTGATACTCGCCTCAGACGGTCACACGCGGCCGTACTTCGAACACCCGCCGACCGTTCCGGTCAGTTATGCAGCCGACCTCGACGAGCATGACCTCCAACTACGGCTGGTCATGATGCTCGAGATGCGCAACTCGCTGGACTCGCTGCACCGTACCCTCGAGGCGAATCGCCGCACGGGGCAGAGTGTCGCACGCCGTTATGTGAATCAGCTTCGCCTGGCCAGCCAGGTGCAGCGCGGCTTTCTGCCCGAGAGTCTGCCCACATTCGGCCCGGTTTCGTTCGACGCACTCTTCCGCCCGGTCGACTACGTCTCCGGCGATATCTATGACGTGCACCGCCTGGATGAGAAGCACGTCGCGATCGGGCTGGCTGACGCCTGCGGTCACGGCATTCCGGCCGCCTTACTGACCGTCTACATCAAGCGTGCGTTGCGCGGCAAGCAGATCGAGCATGGCACGTATCGCCTGCTCTCCCCTGATGAGGTGCTGCTCGGACTGAATGAGGACATCCTCGAAGCCCAGCTCGCCGAGTGTCCGTTCGTGGCCGCCGTATATGCCGTGCTCAACACTGAGACCCTCGAATTGACGTTCGCCCGCGGCGGTACGCCCTATCCGATCCGCCGGTCGGCGGACGGGACACTCGAGATCATCAAGACCGCCGGCAACATCGTCGGCGTACTGGACAATTCGTACTTCGAGGTAGGGACGCTACAGCTCCAGCCAGGCGACAGTATTCTGCTCTACTCTGACGGGCTGGAACGGGTCGTTGCCCCGGAACATACCGGTGCGGATGTTCCCGCCGAGCTGCACGCAGCGGCCGCGGCACTTTCCCGCTCCGAACTCGCCGACGCATCCCCGACGCCCGGCAACGCGGGCCATGCGTCAGCGTCCTGTGGCAGCAGCCGGGCGCCTGCGGCGTCGGCGGTCGCCCCCTCCCCTTGTCAGCGTGTGAACGCCAGCGTGACGTGGACAGGCACGGCCGACCCGATCGCGATCGCAGATCGCTGTGACGGCTTTGCTCCCTGCGGTGCGCCAGGCGCCCAGAAGCGTGGTGACGCGGCACACAGTGCAGTAACCAACTCGGCCTGGTACCGCCTGCTGGCCGGTCTAGGCTCCAAGCGGGCGCTCGAAGCACTTGCCGCCCGTCAACACACTCTGCGTCGCATGGGTTATCCACTCGATGATCTCACCGTGGTAGCACTCAACGTCGGCAGCTAGCACACGCCCGCCCCAGACTGCAAAGCGCCGATATCCTGGCCCTGGAGTGTGTCGAATCCGCATGGTACGCTCGCACCATGCGATTCGTCTTACTCTCATACAAGACCACCGTCACGCTGCTCATCCTGCTCCCCTGCGCCGCCGCCGCAGCAGTCACCCCCAACGATGAGCCGCTCCGTCTCGTTCCGGCTGATGCGCTCCTGACCTGGCATGCCACGGCCTGGCCCGGATTATCGGATTCGGATAGTGCCCGTCAGCAATCGTCACTCGAAACGTTGCTCGAACTCGGCGCCACGGTGCTGGGTCGGCCTGTCAACTCGCGCACCGCGATTACACTGCGGGCTGCGGAGCTGCTGGGCGTCGCAGCCCGTTATCCGCACGCACTGAGTCTGCTCGATGCCGAGGCGCGTCCATCCGAGACGGATGCGAACGCGCCACGTGTACACCGGCTGCGCGCCGTGCTCGTTGTGCATTGCGACGACGATGCCGCCCCCCTGTTGCGCGTCATCCAGAAGACCATCAACGAGCAGACAGATGCACAGGCCGCCACGCTGCGCCAGCGCAAGTCGGGCCCGTGGCGCTACCAGGAATTGCACGACTCGCGCCTGCCAGACTGGGCCATCATCGCCTGGGGACGGATCGGACCCTTCTTCGTGCTCACCGTTGGTCCAGATGTCTGGCCGGCCGTAGCAGCTATCGCTCGGGACGAAGCTGGCGCGCTCGCCAGGAGTTCCTGGCTACGAGACGCTCGCAGGCGTGCGCTCTCGGCGTTCTCAAAGGCGCCAAGCGCACCCCCCTTCTGCGAAATCACCCTCGCCGCAGAGGCAACACGTCGCCGACTCGACCCCTTCGTGCACGGACGGGCGTCGACGTTTTTTGAGGCATGGGACGCGGAGGGGCTGGAGCGCGCTTACTGGTCACTGGGGTTTCAAGACCGTGCGCTATACTGCGCGGCGTGTTATGACATCAAGGGACAGGAACTGGTGCGCGTCTACGCCGAGCCGGCGTGGCAACGCGGTTCGCACGCGGAGGTTATTCCGCCCACCGGCGGCTTCGCAGTCTTTCGTTTGCCGGTCGAGCGTTTCCTGCCGCGGTTCATTCGTGGACTGCTGGCGACGCAGGGCGATGACACGCAGGCCAACCTCGAGCGCATCTGGCGAGAGATTATCAAGGAGCGTGAACTGGCGCCGGAGCGTGACATTCTTGCACGCCTGGGAAGCCACGTGGTTATGCATCACCACCCACCGCACCCGCTGGGCATTCCCCTCGCGTGCACGGTGCTAATCGAGATTCGCGACGATCCGCCGGCCGTACGTGCCGCGGTGGACGCCTTATCAGACGCCTGGCGGCAAGTGTTGAATAGGGCCTTGATCGAAGCGAGCAGCCCGCCACCATTCCTGCTGCAACGCGATGGCGACGGTTTGTGGTACATCCGTTTCGGGCCGCTGGCCGGGCCGGCCTGGACGGTGCATGACGGCTACCTCATGCTGAGCTGGTCACCCCGGGCGCTGCGGGAAGCAATCCGCGAACATCCCGGGGGATGAAGATCAGACGCCGGCATAGGGGGAACGTCATGACGAAGCCTGCCCCGCGATTGGCGTAGCAAGCGCCCGCGCCGTCCCTGTACTACTCAGCCCGCCGGGCTCGGGCCGCGGCGCGTCGGCGTTCGTAGACTTCTTCGCATTCGGGCGGGCGATGATAGGCCGGGACGATCTGCTCCGGCCGACAGAATCTGCCAGCGTTCGCCAGTCGCCGGCCGATTGTCAACACCTGCCGGGCGTCGGGCAGCCAGGTCTCCGCTGGCAGCAAACGCAAACCGCGCTGGTCCAGGGCCGCCCGGTGCCGGTCGATGCCGTCGCCGATGACCGCACAATCCGGCGGCAATGAGCTGATCCATGCATCGGCGTCGTGCAGTTCCGTCGGTGCGACCTGCCACAATTCGCCGTCAGCGCTCATCTCGAACTGCGTTCCGAAGATTCGCTGCTGGCGCGCATCGAGCACGACGGCGAGTTGCGGCGGGGAATCGTCCCGTTCCAACGCATTGCGGGCGATCACTTCGGGCGTCGGGACCGCCACCACCGCGCAACCCGTCGCGGATTGCCACATCCGGGCAATGGTCGCCGCGACCCGCAAACCCGTAAAACTCCCCGGACCCTGCGAGAAACACACGACCTCGACGTCCCTCGGCGTGCAACCGGCCGCGGTCAGCATGTCCTGAATCGCCGGCATCAGCTCGGTGGTGTGACGGCGCTCGGCGGAGAGTCCGCGCCAGCCAGGCACATCGGCACCGCGTCCCAGGGCGACACTGCCGCGCAGGCTGGAGGTTTCGATCGCGAGCAGGAGTTGATTGTGGTCGGCTATCGCGTGCACGCCTGGATTGTAGCCGAATACGGGCGATTGTCGTCATCCCCGTCCCGGCCGGCATAACCAAAACGCGGCCCGCCAATCCGGTCGGAAGACTGGCGGACCGCCCACCTCGCTCCACTGGTGCGGAGGAGTCACAGTTTGGATTGTCGGTAGCGCAGGTCAGTAGTCGTAACGTGCATTGAAGTACGAGACCTCGCGGCGGCCGATCTGCTCGGGCGGGCCGTCGTAGCGGACGGTCTGGTAACTGTCGATACCTTCGGGATCACGGTGGCCGTTCTGGTTGGTGTCGGTCCAGACCAGGCGTGGCAGTTGATTCGTGCGGTCGATCGTTACCTGCGAACGCATGCTGCTCTGCGGGTTTTCGCGATCCATGAGCGATGCGTACACGGTATACGTGTTGCTCCGAGTCGTCAGGAACTGCGTATCGAGCAGGGCCAGCAGGCTGACAGCCTTGAAGTAGTCACCGCCGCGCGAAGCCACGTCGCCGTAGCCGAACAGCACCATGCCAGGTGGGTGCGTGAGCAAACTCTGGTCGTGTCCGGTTGAAGAATCAAACCCCAGGACATTGGCGAGTTCGCCAATGGTGAGGAAGCCGCGTTGCCATTCTTCGGCGGGTTTGTTGTTGATGATCTCGTTGGCGCCACGCACCGCGCCGTAGTAGTTCGCCGACGCGATTTGCCGACTGCGGGGCCTGTCATGGGCAAGGAATGGCAACTCCTCGCCAGGCTGCGTGTAGGCGTATTTGATACGATCGCGGTACTCCACCGCAGCCTGCGCCAATTGCGGTCCGAGGCGATACCACTGGCCGTTCCCGGCGCCCGAGTCGATCAGGTATGGCGGTACGCGTGATACACCCAGGATATTGGTGAGCTGATCTTCGTCCAGCGCACTGGTCAGCACCTCGAGGTCCGCATCCCAGAACGCCGGCGAAGCGCTCTGGTCGAGCGGCAGATCGAAGTTCGCGCCCGGCCCAATGAGCGGCAAACCGGCCAAGGCATACCAGGGAGCCGTGTTGATGTTGATGCGGCCGCCGATGCGATATGGGTCGAGCACATCGTCTTCCTGGTAGCCTTCCTCGTAACCGTCTCCATCCGCATCGTACGGGTTGATCGTGGTGAAATAGTCGAACACGAGCTGACCCCACGGGATCTTGCCCGCGATGTCAAACCCGCCCGACACGTCGACGTCCTGCTGGTTGTAGAACACCGGCATGTGACCGAAGTCACAGGGTATCGACGAGACGTTTTCCAGATCGTACTCGTCTTCCCAGTGCTCGAAGAGCACCGTCGACAGCGGCTTGTACTCAGCAAGATTGACGAGATTCATGTAATGGGAGAAGCGCGGCACGAAGAGCAGGAAACCAACCGTAGGAAATGAGTTCGGCCGAAAGCTGCCGTGAATGAGTGTCTTTCCGGGCACGAGTCCCGTTCTCAAGCTAGCATTCATCGTGTACAGCGGCACGCTCGGCTCGAACGTCTGGGCCGAGGGCCCCACCGGAATGACATCCTGACCATCTTCAGTCGTCGTATACTCGGCCGTGCCCAGCGTCGCCCACAGACCGGGCGTCGTGTCGAGCCCAACCGCCTCCGGGCCGACGTCGAACTTGTAGTAGTTGCCGTTCTCTTGCCCCCAATTCGGCGGCACGAGGTCCATGACCATCCGCCAACGGGCAGGATTCTGATTCTCATCCTCGCCGAACCACCACTCCCACGCGGTGTCGCGGTAGACGTTGGCCCACCATTCCTCCGGCTCCGGATCTTCGGGATTCTCGGGATTCACGCCGGCGGCGACGGAGAGGTCCACGACCATCTGGTCAACCAAGTGCCAGCGCTGCTCTGACGGCGCCTCGCCTCGGCCACGTCGCCAGAGGCACACGTGGACCTCATCATGCTCGCCGTCCGTATCATAATTGGCCAGCGGAAGCTGGAAGATACCCGTCGTATATGGATGCGCGTCAAATGTCGAATTTCCGCCGTCATTGATCGAGAACAACATGAAGGAGCGCCCGGGGAATCGCTCCGGCACCTGCAACCCGCCCGCAGCCTGACCGGGCGTCATTTCGTCAAACCGGATCAAGTACGACTCATCAGCCAGGCCCTGATCGTTCACAGCATCCGGCCGCAGGCTGAGTGCAAACTGCGGCAGGTACAGGTCCTGCGTTCCGTTGGCACTCTCATTCGGGTTGTAGAGTTCGATGGCGATGCCGATATCGTGGTCGAACTCCTCTTCGCCGATTCCGCCCTGAGAGACCTGATTGTATACCAGCGTTTGCGTGATGAATGGCTGGGGGCCATAGCCGTAGTAACGCTTCACCGCATTGACGTCCTCATACGACGGATAATAGACGACGTCTACAAAGCCGTTCTCGTCGCGCGGGGCTGCGAACGCGACTGTATTGACCGCCAACATGAAGGCCTGGTCGCGCCGCTCATCATCAGCCAATGCCCACTCGTGAGCGTACAGCATCTCATTGTAGTACTGCGCCAGTTCGTAGATGATGACATGCCCCTGACCCTGAATCGCTGGCGACCATCCGCCGTCACCCAGGAGTTCCTCATCATTGAACACCCAGTGGCTGGCTCCATCCGGGTTCGCCACCAGTCGAAACGCCCCCTTCTCAACACCGCCGACCCCGTATCGATCAGTAATCCGCCCCAAGTAAAACTTCGTCGCGCCGGGACGCAGGCCCAGGCCGGTGTCCGGATCAACGCCGCGGGCGCCGTTGATGCGGGCCAGCTCGTCGCTGTAATTCGTCGTCGTGATGAGTTGGCGGGCGTTGTAGTACTCGCGGGCGGCGTCGCCGTCGTCGTTGTACGACGCCGCATCGATAGTCTTGGCCTTGCGCCACGCGTCCCACTCATTTTCATCGACCTCATTTGCATCGCCCAGATTGAACGGCTCCCAGCGGTTTTCGCGACTAGCGTGCACGTATGGCCGGAACGTGTAGCCGAAACGATCGTGAAGCTGGAACAACGCGTCGGGCAACACCGCGTTCGTACCGTCCTCAATCGCCGGCAGCAGCGTGCCACCACGGTGCCGAAGCATCGGCTCGATCGTGCCGCGGTTGGCCGCGAGGGCCACGCCCAGCTCGCGGTCGGTGGGGTCACTGAACAGATTGAGCGATCCGCCATCCGCCGTGTGCTTGACCCAGTTGAACATGGCGCTGCTGAAGGCGCTGTTGAAGCGGTAGTAGTCCGGATCGCGCACGTCCAGAGCGATCTGCACCATCCCGCCGTGCGACAGCACACTGCCGGCCACGTCGTAGCGGGCCTGGCGGTTGTACTGCTGCCAGGCGGCCAGCCCCGGCTCCAGGTCGCCCGAGGGCACGGACCACGGCGTCACGCCGCTCGTGCTCACACTGCGGCCAGTCATGGCATTGGCCAGCTCGGTCAGCAGGCCGGAGCCGCTGAAGCTGCTGTCGGCGATGCCGTCGCCGTCGGAATCCATCCAGGGGAAGCGGACGTTCAGAAGCGTGTCCAGGTTTGAGCCCGTGTCACCCGGAACGACGAGCGCGATGGCGTCGGTATCTTCGTCGCCGTCACGCATCAACGCGGGCGGCACGGGGTATTGAAGTCCCTGGTCGCTGTAATGCGCGAACTGCATATTCACCGCGGGCGCCTCGCCCACACTCGTCAGGCCGGGGTACCGGTAATAGAGCGGCGCATATCCGTCGCCAAGCTCCTCGACCAGCTCCATGTCCCGTACCGGCTCCGACGATGCCAACCAGTACGTCCCCCACCGCTCACCGTCGTCATCCGCGCCGCCGTAACCTGGAATCGTCGCATACTGCGGGCCGGACACGCCGTCGTCACTGCCGCGGATGGCCTCGAACAGCACTTCGTTGACGCTGTCGAGGATATCCGCGCGCAAGTCGCCCTCGGATACCTGGCGCAGCGTGATGCGCTCGTATTGGGCGAGCGTGATGTAGGTCGTGACGATGATGAAGAGCATCGCCAGCAGGCCGACAATCATCAGCAGCACCGTGGCTCGTTTTCGCGACTTGGCATGTCGCAGCGGCCGACGTTCCGGTCGGCCGTGGCCAGCATGCAAACGACTCCAGTTCATAGCGCACCCAATCTATAGGACAAGCAGCCCGACGCGCGAGCAGGCCGCGCCATCGGCCATCTCCTGACACTTCTGTAACGCCGGACTCCCAAGCCCAGCGTCCGCTCCCGGCAAACGCTCGTGTGTCTGCCGCTCTCCTGCCATACGTATCTTTCGGCGGCGGTCAAGTTTTCCCAGGTTTCCCGCACATTGGAGCATAACATGCTGATAATACGACACTTACAGATATGCGCGCCAGACGCGGCTATGGGCCGCTCGCTGTACCGTCAGGCCGCCGATCCTGGCGGCAGCCACAGGCGGCGTCCACCACCAACTCCTGCGGGAGATCGGCCTGCGATGTCTGGCGCTCCGACTTCGTCGACGCCGCGCTCGTCGAACCGGCGACGGTGAGCTAGTCGAACCGGTGGACGATGGACCGGATAATCGGCTGCTCCAACTGCCCGCGCTGGTCGTATACGTGGACGGTAACACGAATGGCATAGGGCCAGAGGCGGACACGGCGCTGGTTTTGCGCGTCATCCGCGCCGGGGTCCAGCCAGTTGAAGTCGTTCAACCGTGCGGTACTGTTGGCAACCGCTGATCGATTCTCGGGGGAATCCGGTGCAAACACGTAAGTCTGTTCCGCCTCAACCGAGGTCCAGAGCGGCATATCCCAAGGCGTCTGCGAGCTAAAGCCCCGGTATGGATCTCCACCCTCCGGAGCGCGAGGGTCCCAAAGGTACTCCCGGCTGTTTCTAACGTCTTCGGGCATCAGAAATTCGACTTCAAACCACGCACAGCCCGGTAGCATGTGATTGCCAAGATTTGACCGTAGATTGACCGGAACATCGCGCAGCACTGTAGCAAAGTGTCGCACGGCCGGCGGAGAATTCGGATGGTAGAGCACACCGTCAATCAGCCGCTCGACATTGGCCCAATCAGAGTAGGCAACGTACGGTGCCCGGTGCGCCAAAACCACCGGGGTGTCGGCCACCTGCTCGTACGGTAACCCGCTGGACTCGAACTGATCGAGGTAATACGCCAAGTCAAACGGATTGACCTGCCCCACAACGTCGGCGTTCAGACCCGTGGCAAAAGTGTGACACGGTACGATGCGGTCAAACTGGGCCGTGTCAAATGTATCGATCCCGGTCAGGCCTTTTTTGATGATCGTTGCGCGCCGCGCCAAGTGCCATTGACTCGCAGGGATGCTGCTCAGGCCGTTTGCGTAAATATGCTCCGGGACCCCGATATCGTACGTCGAGCCGTCCCAGACGGGATCAGCCAGTGCAGCGTGTCCGTACGCGACCAGGACCGGTTCACTGGGAAGTCCGCTGAACGAGTCCGCCCCGTCGGCACGCGGCGCCTGTGACAAGGAACGCCGCTGGGACAGAAACATGAGCAGGTCGGCACGCGGATTGCTGTATTCGCCATTCGGATCCAGGCCTGGATTGAACTCCGGATCGTAGTTAGCTGGCACATTATTCGGATCACCGGTCAATACGCGGTGATACCTGTTGGCGACAAGGTCTTCCTCCGTCAGCGACGCCGCCTGCGTCCGCCCCACCAACACCAGGATGCTCTCGGATGGCGCAGCGGCGGACAAATCTTCCTCCAACTGCCACGTGAATTGCCGTACCCAGTTCAGCGTTTCGGAGTACGCTGCCGCCTGGCTCGCCGTGCGCGTTGTCACGGTAAATACCACGCCAACAATGCTGAGTGCGAGCGCCAGGACCGCAATCGAGACCAGCATCTCAATCAGCGTGAAGCCGCGCAACGCCGGTTTCGACGGCCCGCTCTTCACTTGCCGTATCGTTGGCCAGGCCAGGTTGTACATCTTCGTCGGCTGCGGCATTACTCGATCTCGGGCAAGTTGATGAAGAAACGATGCACCTTGAGCACGGGCGACTTGTCTTCCAGCAACGGGTCGCCGTCGCTATCACGTTCCTCAAACGCCGGCGGAATCACCCACACCGGCCACAGGCCGGCACTGCTCGCGGACAGCGGGGTCCTGTCGCCCCGCATCGGGTAGTACCCGTTGTACTGGACAAGTACAGTCTGATCATCCGGACGCTCGGCGACCTCATAGATTGGCAGAACCGTCGGCGAAATCGGACCGAATTTCACCAGGTAGTTCTCCGGGATGACGATCTCAGCGTCCTCGTAATCGTCATTACGGGCCGGGATGAAGATGCCGCCTTCCGGGAACAAGGCACTGTGATTCGGGTTGATGGTGAAACGCATGAACGCCGGAGCCGTGCCAATGGACAATGGCGTGTTGCCGCTGCCCAGAGGATTGCCTTGCGCATCAAACCCATTGGGCGGCGCGGGTAGACTGTTGAACGTCACCAGCCACGGCATGGGTGCTCCCGAGCCAACATCATCCACGGCATCCGGGACCTGACTGCCCTGGGACCCGCTGGAGGACTTGGCCCCTAGCGCGGCGGAGGCAGTGACATCCTGCACCGGGAACTGATGCCGCGCACTCGGCCGGCGGGTCACCACGATGATGAACTCGTAGTATGTCGGATCGCTGCCGGCCCGGTACGACACACGGCGATAGAACGCCGTCCAGTTAATACGCCGATCCAGCGCCTTGAGCGTCTCTGCCCCAAGAATCCCGGACCCCGTATCCGTCACGGGACGCCTAGCGTACATGCCGCTGTTCTGGTATGTGTCGAAGTAGTTGGCCGTGAGGCGCCGCGTGTCGGGCTCCACCGGCGGATAGACCATCGCTACCGATGGCAACGACCACCACATCCAAGGGGTATACGGAGAGTCGTTGTGCACCTGGAAGGCCCCAGTCTCCTTGATAGCTGGGAATGCCCCTTCTCCGTAGGTATTGCGCAACCATGTATCCACGCGAATTTCGGGCAACACCGGTGAGAGAATATTGCCAGGGGAAAAGGTGTTTCCTTGATCGTGGAATCCGTACTCGTTTCCCGGCGTCGCGACGGCATTCTGCGTCCAAAGTGCGCGGACTTTGATCACCGGCTCGTAGGACCGGTCAAACTGTCCCAAACTACTTGGACTGCTGCCATCGCCTCCTTGGTCCTTCCGCGGCACGAAGATCGGCGAGAACGCAACCAGTTCCCCACCTTCGTAAAGGTCCCGCGGAATGCACATCCGCCCGCGAATTACGGACTCCGCGTAGTCGGCCGCTGCGTCGGCGGTCGCCAGGTTGATCGATTCGCTCTGAAACTTCGCCCCGACCGGCAACGCGATGCCGATCACCAGCAGGCCCATCGCCAGAATCGCCAGCGCGATCATCATCTCGGCCAGGCTGAACGCCGGCCGCTGCCATCTCACCATCTGCCGCTCCCCGCTTTCCAGTCCTGACGGCATCGATACCTGAATGTCCCGCGCACACCCCGCCGCCGTCGGCGTCGACGTGCCCGTCCGATCCTGACGCCCCACTGGCGTCAAGCACTGCTTCCCACTCCCACGCCGCGACAGCGCCAGCCGCCCGCGACGCGCGTACGCCCCGGGCCTGCGAACCGCCTCGGCACTCGGGCCCCAGCGGCCCGCATTGCCGGCGACGGTCGCATGACGCTGCATTTTCCCATCCACAGCTCGCGGCATCATGCTTCTACCTTTCTCATCATGGGAACCGATCATGGCGTCGGCGGTCTCTGCCGACCCGTGATCAAGTTCCCGCCATAACGATGCAGCAGATACGCCCGGCCCCGCTCGCGCAGGAAACCCTGACGTTGTGCACCGATGCCCATACTCTCATTGCCGATGCCCAGCGCGGCAAACGGCTCGCGGTGATACGTAACCACTCCTGAAAAACTATAGCGTGTGTAAGGATAGCCATTGCCACCGTGCACCGCCTGATAATGCTCTGTACCGCCAGTGTCGCCGTAGGTACCCTCCGGGAAATACCCGCGCACCTGATACGGCGTCGGCGGACCGGCCTGCACACCCGTCTTCGGATCGCAGACAATCAGAAAATCATCCGCGTTCATAAATGCCGACGCGTTCTCCTGACCGGTGTAGCGATCCGCGTCACAAACAAAGTTGCCCAGCAAACCATTCAACACGAAGTTCGTGCCCAGACTCATCCCGGAGTCATAGACCACCCCATCGGTTCCGCGGACACCACCCGACTGCTGCAACGCCTCCAGCGGTGCCGCCCAGACATCCGCGGGCATGCGCTGCGGCTGAAAATCCTCAGCCCGCCGGAAGAACGACTCACGCCAGACGAAGCCCTCATCCACAAACGTCTCGGTATGCCACGTGTACAGCTCCAAATGCTGCCGATTGTCACGCTCCTCTTCGCCTTCCTCGTCGCGCACCGCCCAGCGCGACGGCAGGAAGCGGACGGCGGACATGTTCTGGTTGGAGATGGCGAGGAAATAGGCGCGGGTCGTGGCACCGTTGATGACCTGCCGCGCAGCCGTCAGCCGGGCCTCGGCCCCCATGCTGCCGAGACTGGGGATCGCGATGGCCAGCACGAGGATGATGACCGCGACGACCAGGATCAGCTCCACGAGCGTGAAGCCGGCGGTCGCACGGCGCGCCCCACGCGAATGCGTGCCGCGCATCATCAAACTGTCTGCCAACGGCGTATTCATCACTTCAATTGCCCTAAACCCAGCGTTTTCAAGTACCTGTACACTCCCATTCTACGGGTTGCCACCTGTCACGGCTCTTCGCGATAGGGGATAAAGCCGAAGAAGGACTCGTCCGGTGCTCCAGGATTGAAGTCACCATCGGCGACGGCCCGGGCCCAGCCGTTGCCGCTGGAGTCTGACCACGCCGTGACGTTACCACTCGTACAAAAGCTCTCTGCTCCCTGCTGTGCCGGAGGCGACGGGAATGGCTGACTGAAGATCCAAGTGCGTTCACTGTGCAACGGTGTCCCCCCCGGCTCGAGACCCGCGAGAAACTCCTCCTTGCTAACGCCTTTGGAACGCAACACCGGAATGCGATCCGTCACCTCAAACCCCGTTGTGTTGTCCTGGCGGATCTTGTACTCCAGCTTCGTATAAAGGAAGTAATCGAGTGGCACGCCCCAAGCATCGTGAATGCCGAGTATCGGTGTGCGTGTGAAATCCTGCGGGCCCGTCGTATCCGTGTTCACAAACTCCGTATAGTCCTCACTGAGCGGCCTAATCGCAGCTTGTGAGACTTGATCAAGAGCGCCGGGCGTGAACACCGCCAAGTATGTATACAGGGCACGCATGTCGTTGTCCCGGTCTTTACCCGGGCGCGGATCCAGCACGATTGCCTGCGCTGGGATGGGGCCAGGAGGCAGCAGATCACGAATCAGGCGTTGCTGTAGTCCCGTAGGCGGATCTGGCTCTAGCATCCGTGGATAGCCCTCAAACGGGATCGCGTCCATTTCAAGCTGATACGGGACCATCGAGCCGAATGTCCTGCGCCCCTTACGGTCATAAATGCTGCGTAGCGGGTTTTCCTCGCTGAACTGGTCGATCGCCATCGTGGTGCCACGCATGATCGTCTCGGTCAGGTTCACCCTCTGGTGGTGCATGACCTTCCCGCCGACGATCGCCATGGCGGCGATCAGCAGCCCGATAATCGCGATGACGACGAGCAGCTCGATCAGCGTGAAACCACGGCGGAGCAGCGTATCAGATTGTCGCGACATGCGCCTACTCATCATCACTGGCCGTTATGCTCGAAGTTCGCGATGTCGTCGTCGGTGCCGTAGAGCCCATCGAAGCCTGGGCTGATCAGCAGGTAGGAGTCAGCCCGCTGCGGCTGCGCCTTGGCCTGCACGCGCTCGTCGAGGATAAACCGCTGAAATGTGCCGTAGTCGGGCAGGATGGGCGGGTTGCTGTTCCAGTTATAGGTTGGACAATCATCGCCGGAACCGTCCCACGCCAGCCGGTGCCCCTCACCCGGAGGCTGAGCCTTATTCAGCGCCAGTGCCGGCTGCTCCGCCGTAGAGTATGCCGTGTTGACCAGCGGCGAGTTATCGCGGTAGTGGTAGATCCCTCGGTCAATGCCGCTCAGCCGCACGCGGTCCGCCATCTTGCGGCCCGCCGGGTCAGCCCGCCAGTAGAGAATTGGGTACCCATACGAATCCAGGTACATCGGATATTGGCGTGTCGCATCAGCCTGCCCGACAATCTGCATTTCTTCGGGCACGACCCATGCGCCATCACCCAGCGCCTGGCTCATCTCGATCTTCTCGGCACTGACATAGGGCCCACGCCGAGGATGCAGTGGCTGCCCGTTGTTGAGCGTGTAAAGGTCGTACTGGCCCGAATGCCCCGTCGACTCGGCCCAGGTCTCTTCCGAGCCCAACGGACGAAAACCCGGTGTGCCGAGCATATCGGCACCGGATAGCGCCCATACCAGCAACCCGGCACCTGTGATCTCTATGGTGCCCGGGCCACCCGCATATGGATTCTCAACGGTGTCACCCAAATCCGAAAACGACGGCGGGTAGGTGCCGCCAATCTCGCCGTCGGCCTTGAAGGTCTCCAGGCCGGTCTCGATCGCCGTCAGCGTGGCCTTGCTGGACATGTTGCGGGCGGTCTTTCGGACGGCGCCGATCGCGGGGATCAGCAGGCCGATGAGGATGGCGATGATGACGATTACGACGAGCAGCTCGACCAGCGTAAAGCCGTGCGCCCCACCCGTCGCGCCGCGTTGCAAGCCGCCTTGTCTGAACATGATAACTACTCCTCTGTCTACGCGGCCCGTCGCCGGACGGCGCTGCGTGCTGCGGTCATAAGCGCCGGACCCCGCGGTCGGGCTTAGAAGTTCTTGATGTCGTCGGTCGTGCCGAAGACGCCGTCCGGGCCGGCCGAGATGAAAACAAACGTGTCCGGGCGATGCGGCCAGACTTTGCCGACACTGCCCTGGAGGCTCTGCTCGTAGAGTTCCTTGTCATACAGCGCGGCGGCAAAGGTCTTGTCGTCCGGGCGAGCGCCGGCCGCTCCGCTATCCCACCCAAGATCGTAGAACCAGTGATAGTAGTTCTCGTCGCCCACGGTGCCGACGCCGAAGTTGAAGCCGAGGTCGCCGGTGTCGGCGTTGCCGGTGATGGGTGCGTTGTCGACGTAGTCGTACACGCCTACGCCGCTCACGCTCCCAGGCCAGCTCGACCACTCGGTAAACGGCGACTTGGCCTGATCGTTCGCCCGATAGTACAGGATCGGCGTGTTGAAGGCGTCGACCGCGAAGGGGACTCTGCCATTGTTCCAGACGGTACTGCCACCGGCATCATCCGGGTCGAGTGCACCGGGCAATTCGAGCCCACTATCTTCGGCGAGCTTCTCAGGAGACTGGAGGTAGTCACCGTCCACTTCGATGAACAGATTCCGCTTGAAGTCGTGTGTCACCGTCGGGTCGTAGTACAGCAGCCAGTCGGCTGAATCGATCACGCCGCTGCCATCCGCGTCGTAATTGCGGTACTTGTCCTTCTTCACGTAGCCCTGGAGATCGGCCCCGGCCAGTTGCAGCACGAGCCACTGCGCACCGGAGAGCTGCACATCGCTGTCACCCTCGAACGGATTCATCCCGCTCGACGTCGGGTACATGCCGAACTCGCCGTAGAACAGCTCGCAACCTTTGCCCAGGGCACCCTGCGTATTCTGCGTGCTGACCTTTTTGCCGGCCTTGCGCACCTGGCTCACGGCGGGGATCAGCAGCCCGATCAGCAGCGAGATGATCGCGATGACCGCGAGTAGCTCGATCAGCGTAAATGCGTGTTTTCGATTTCGGCTCGGAATCATGCCGTCTACCTTCTTCTGTTACCTGTTGCCTCGCGGGCCAGTTTCTCTATTGCGTCATGACCGACTGAATCAGCGTGACCAGCGGCAGGAACAGCGCGACCACGATGAAACCGACGATCAGACCGAGGCAGACCACCATGATCGGCTCGAGCAGGCTGACCAGCGATGCGACCAGCGTATCGACCTCGTCGTCATAGTTGTCCGCCACCTTCATGAGCATCTTGTCGAGTTCACCGGTCTCCTCGCCGACATCGACCATGTTGACCACGATCGGGTCGACCGTCTTGGAGGCGCGAAGCGGGTTTGCGAACGAATCACCCTCGCGAATCGCATCGTGCACGCGGCCGAGCATGCGGGCGTAGACCTCGTTGCCGCTCGTAGCCTGGGTAATCTTGATCGCTTCCAGAATCGGCACACCCGCGGACACCAGCGTGCCCAGCGTACGGGTGAAACGCGCGATGGACGATTTGCCGGCAAGCTGTCCGACCACCGGAATCTTGAGGACGATGATGTCGGTCACATGCCGCCCCACCTGAGCCGACCGGATCAGCTTGAAGACCACGAAAAAGATGATTGGCGAGATGATCACCACGACCCAGCCCGGCGGCGTACCGTCGGCGAACCACGTCGAAATCGCAATCAGCAGTTCGGTTACGCCCGGTAGCTTGGTGCCGAAGTCCTTGAAGATCTCGCGGAACTTCGGCACGACCATGACCATGATGAAGGTCACGATCGCGGCGGCGATCGTAATGACGACCACCGGGTAGATCATCGCGCCGATGATCTTCCGCTTGAGCTTCTGGGCCTTCTCCATGAACTCGGCCAGACGCTGCAGAATGACGTCGAGCACACCACCGGCCTCGCCCGCCGCGACCATGTTGCAGTACAGGCGGTCGAAGGCCTTGGGGTGCCGCTGCATGGCTTCCGAAAGCGTCGCCCCGCCCTCGACGTCCTCATTCACCTGCTTGAGGACACTCTTCAGCATACCCGGCTTCTGCTGCTGCTCGAGAATGCGGATGCTGCGCAGAATGGGCAGGCCGGCGTCCTGCAACGTGGAGAGCTGACGCGTGAATGTGCAAAGCTGCTTGGTCGCGACCCAGCCCAGCCCCGTCCCGGCCGCCTTGCGCTGCTTGCCGCCAGTGGCTTGCTTGCGGGCCGCGGCCTTCTTCTTGTCGACCTTCTCGACGACCTTGGTGGGGAAATAGCCAAGCCCCCGAACCTTCGAGACCGCCTCTTCCTTGTTCGGCGCCTCGACTTCATCCTTGATTTCCTGCCCTGAGGAGTTCAGCGCTTCATACTTGAAGACCGCCATCGATCTGCCTCCGCGGTCGCACCAGCCCAACGCGACTGATAGGACGCTATCAAAAAATACGAATACCGTTGCAGCGTGGGCGAAGTGACTCCACCTGCTCAGGCCATTATTCGCGCCACCAAGTGGCCACGCACACCGCGTTTATCCAAATATCGGACGTGATCTGCTGGAATGGTTACCTGTCCCTCCAGCCTCGCGTCCGTCGATACCTCATGCTACTCGTCCTCGGCGAGCGTCTCGCGCACCACCTCCTCAATAGACGTTATACCATCATAGAGCGCGATCAGGCCAGACTCACGTAGAGATCGCATCCCCCGCTTGCGAGCTTCCTGACGCAGCACGCCCGTCGAGGCGTTCTTCATGATCTGCTCGCGAATGTCATCATCGAGGACCATCATCTCGAAAATGCCCCGCCGCCCACGATAACCCGTGTGGTTGCAATAGTCGCACCCCTTGCCGTAGTACAGCACGCGATTGGCCACATCTTCAGGCGTCAGCGAGAGTTGCATCAAGGCCTGCTCTGACGGCTCGTACTCCTCCTTGCAGTTGGCGCAGATCTTGCGAATCAGTCGCTGGGCGATGATCGCCTCCAGCGTCGCGGTGATCAGAAACGGCTCCATGCCGAGGTCGAGCAGACGCGCGATCGAGCTCGGGGCGTCATTCGTGTGCAGCGTCGAGAAGACCAAGTGGCCCGTAAGTGATGCCTGAACAGAAATTTGCGCCGTCTCCAGGTCACGAATCTCGCCCACCAGGATGATGTCCGGGTCCTGACGCAGGAAACTCCGCAAACAGCGGGCGAATGTGAGCCCGATGTCCGGCTTGATCTGGCACTGCACCATGCCATCGATGTCGTACTCGACCGGGTCCTCGCTCGTCAGGATCTTCACATCAACCGTGTTCAACTCGCGCAGCGCCGAGTACAGCGTGGTCGTCTTACCGGAACCCGTCGGCCCGGTGACAATGAGGATGCCGTGCGGCTTGGTGATGAGTTGCCGGAAGACGTTCATGTCGTCTTCCCGGAGCCCGAGTTGCGCGACGTCGAGGTTGACCTGGGCGCGATCGAGCACACGCAGCACCACACTCTCGCCGAACATCGTCGGCAAGACACTGACCCGCAGGTCGACCGGACGACCCTCAATCAGCAGCTCGATGCGGCCGTCCTGCGGCATGCGGCGTTCCGCAATGTCGAGGCTGGCCATGACCTTGATGCGCGAGGAGATGGCCATCGCGACGTGCTTCGGCGGCGGGACCATCTCAAACAGGACGCCGTCGATGCGGTAGCGCATCTTGAACTCGTCTTCGAAGGGCTCGAAGTGGATATCGGACGCTTTGTCACGGATGGCTTGCAGGAGAACGAGGTTGACGAGCTTCTTCACCGGGCTGCTCTCGGCCATTTCGCGCAGCTCGTCGAGATCGATGCTCTCGCCGCGGCCCTCGAACTTGGCGAGATCCTCATCAGACGAGAGTTCGCCGATGAGATCGTTGATGCTGGCGGCCTCTTCCTCGGGATAGTACCGGTTGAGGGCGTCGTTCATGTCCTCGTCGGTGGTAATCCGCGCGACGACGTTGTAGCCCATCAGCGTTTTGAGGTCATCCGTAGCATGGAAGTTGTCCGGACTGGCCAGCGCAACGCCCAGCGTGTTGGTCTCGCGGTCGTACTCGGTCGGCACAATCCGATAAGACTGGGCCATCTGGGCCGGGATCAGATCGATTATCGCTTTGTCAATATCAATATCACCTAGCGTGATCGACTCCATGCCGACCTGAGCCGCCAAAGCACGGTTGACGTCGGCCTCCTCCACGTAGCCCATCTCGATGAGCAGTTGGCCGAGCGGACCGCGTTTCTTTTTTTGAATCTCCAGCCCCTCGGAGACCTGCGCGCGTGTGACTTTGCCCATCTTGATGAGGATCCGGCCGATCGGACGCCCACGAAGCTGGGCAATGGGCGGCATTCCATCGTCTGGCATGCAAACACT
The DNA here is from genome assembly GCA_964468185.1 of uncultured Planctomycetales bacterium. Classification (GTDB taxonomy): domain Bacteria; phylum Planctomycetota; class Phycisphaerae; order UBA1845; family Fen-1342; genus JANQFV01. The sequence goes on from CAYXTR010000030.1 coordinate 34,361, forward strand.
CCTACAAAATCTCGTCCATTATAGACGCGAAGAGGAGCGGCGCGAACCGGCGTTTCTCGTCCGACGCATACCCTGCAAGCCGAACCCGTCCACCTTCGAACCTCATTACCTCTTTGCCCTTACATGCTAACTCGCCAAGCGCGGCACCCTGCCACGAAGGCTTGACAAATAGTATCACAAAGGTACCCTATCAATAAGATGTGGCTCCGAGGGGAATACGAGCCACGGTGCCGCGGTTATGGCTCGAAAGGGAAGAAAGGGACGCGATCAAGTGTTATCGCCCCGCCGCGGTCAACGAAAACGAATCAATGACCCAGAAATCTGTTCAGGAGAATGCGCATGAAAAATTGGATGACCTCTGCCGCCGTAGTACTCGCGCTGACCATCACCGGCAGCGCTTTGGCGCAATGTTGTGCGTCAAAGTCGAAGCACGCCGCCAAGCCGGTCAGCAAGGAGAAGGCCGCTTGCAGCAAGACCTGCGATGTGAAGAAAGCTGGTTGCAGCGAGACGTGTGACAAGAGCAAGTCCTGTTGCGACAAGGACAAGTGTCACGGTTCGGTGCTGGCCCAGTCCGGCGCCCCGCTGATGCAGTTCGAACTCACCACCTGCTGCCCGAAGCAAGCCGCCGACATGGCTGCCAATCGTGACGTCCGCGTCGCCTATCACGTTGGCGACAAGCGCTACGAGTGCAAAGAGTCGGCCATGGAAGCCTACGCCGCACTCCTGAGCAAGCATCTGGAGAGCATGACGCATGTGCGCTACGCCGTGGGTGACAACTGCGTCGGCTGCCCGAAGACCGCCCAGGTCATGGCCAAGGCGCAGGACAAGCCGCTCATGTATCGCGTCGGTCACGTGGATTTCGCGCGGCGTGATCATGCCCAGCGCGCCGCCGAACGGGCCATGAAGGCCGCCGAGGGCGTGAAGATCCGGATGGTCGTCGACGGCAAGGAATACGATTGCGACCCGAGCGAATGCGGCAAGCGTGTGGCGCTCGTGAGCGACAAGGGCAAGAGCTGCGATCCGAAGGCCTGCAGCACGCCATGTGGCGACAAGAACGCCAAGGGCGCGCTCGCCAGCGTCGAAGGCAAGACCTGCGACAAGAGCGGGAAGGCCACGCTCGCCAGCAGCAGCAAGGGCAAGTCCTGCGACAAGCCTTGCGATAAGCCGTGCGATAAGGCTGCTCAGGCCATGCTCGCCAGCAACGAAAAGGGTAAGACCTGTGACAAGCCGTGCAACAAGCCCTGCGATGCGACGCAGGTCCGCATGGCCGCCAACACCAAGGTCTGCCCCGTCACCGGTGACAAGGGCGCCAACTGCCCGGCCAACGGCAAGGACTGTGAGTATCTCGTCGGCCAGACCCGGACCAAGTGCGGCATGACCGCCCGGGTCGAGTTGGTCAAGGCCCGCATCGCCGCCGCCGCGATCGCGCTGGAACAGGCCCGCGGCGAGGAAATCGCCCGCAATAACTAGTACGCGAAACAGAGGTCGATCCGGTCCGCGCGGCAACGACGCTACACGTCCGCAGCCAGCCGCGACCATCTGAATCGTCCCTCGATCAGGTCGGGTTGTCCGGCGCTCGCCGGCAACCCGACTTTTTTGCGCGCTGGCCAAACCGGCCGCCGCGCGCCAAGATGCCGCCGGCGCACGACACAGTATCCGTGCCTGACCGACGGCTCATGACGCGATGCCCATGCCGGTTTTCCGCAAAACACGCCACTGGCTCACTGCCCGCGCCACTGACGCGGCACTCGCCCTCGCGCCGCGCCTGCATCCTCGCACGCTGGACCACATTGGCGCCTGGCTGGGTCACCTCGGCCAGCGCGCGCCCCATCTCGCGCGAAACGTACGCGCGAATATGCAAGCCGCCGGCGTCGTCCCTCCCGAGCCACTACCCGCGTATTTCGCCGAGATCGGAAACCACTTTGCCGGCGCCCTCCACGCCCTCCGCTGTGCGCGGCGCGCCCCGTCAAGGGGCGCGTCTGGTGAATTGCTTGAAATCGCCCGCGACCGCGTCGAGCTGGACGCTTCCGTCGAGCTCATTGCTCGCCGGTGTGCCGAGGGCCGCGGCGTCATCGTCGTCGGCCCGCATATTGTCAACTACCTGCTGAACCTCACGCGGCTCAACGCGGAGTTCCCGCTCACGGTCTACCTCCGCCATTCGCGCGATCCACACCGCTTGGCCGCCAAGCAGCGCTGGTATCAGGCGAGCGGCGTAAGCTGGATCAGCGAGCCACCCCACGCCAGCGGTCCACTGGGCCGTCTCGGCCGCATGGCCGCCGCCCTGCGCACCGGCGGCACGCTCTTCATTACACCCGACCTCCCGCAAAAGCGCGGCGAAGGCGTCCCAGTCACGCTGTTCGGGCGTCAGGTCCACCTGCCACCCGGCGCCGCGATTCTCGCCGAACGTACGGGGGCCCCCCTCATCCTGTTGACCGCCACGCCGGCCGCCGGCGGCCAGCAACTCGTCGCGAGCGATCCATTCACGGACGACGTCGCGTCTCGGGGCCGGCGTGATCGACGAGCCCTCATCGTCGCCCGCATGCAGTGTTTCGCGCAAGCGTTCGAGTGTTGGGCCCGCGCGCACCCGCAACTCTGGTACCTCTGGGGCGACAAGCGCTGGACGCGGGTGTTTCGTGATGATCCACGCTTTGTCACGCCCACACCAACGGCCGCCTCGGAGCGCTCCGCCGTGAACAACCTGGCGGAGGCCGTCTGACGTGGTCGCGCTCGCACTGCTTGCCCTGGTACCAGTGCTGCTGTGGCTGACTCAGGTTGTCCTGCTGCGTGCGGCAGGCTTGCCCTTCCGCTGGCAAATCAATGCGCCGGACCTGCCCCGCGGCCTCAAGCGTATCAACCGGGGTGTGACGTACCTGATCTTCGCGCTGTTGCTCCTCGGCTACCCGCTCACCCGCGGCCAGACGCCGGTCACATTCTACGGCCGGTTCTTCCCGCTCGACGGCCGCCCGGGCGAGCTCGCCTTCGGCTTCGCCGCCGCGTGCTTGTATCTGGCACTGCTGTATCTCGCATGGCTGCTGACCGATAACGTCCGTTTCACAATCCGCCACGCACCAGGTCGCCTGGCACAGCGTATCGCGGGTGCGCCGCTGACGGCGCTCTTCGCCGCCGGATTCGAGGAACTCCTGTTTCGCGGCCTGTTGCTTGACGACCTGCTGCGCACATTCTCGCCCGAACGCGCCGTGCTGGCCGGTGCCATCATCTTCGCGGGCGCGCACTACGTCCGCAGCGTCAAGCGCTACTGGACCTTCGCGGGCCACCTCGCCCTCGGCCTGCTGTTCTGCATCGCCTTCGTCGTCACGGACGCGCTCTGGCTCTCAATCGGCCTGCACGCCGGCGGCATTGTCATGCTGATGGGCTTGCGACCACTGATTCGCTACACCGGTCCGCCGTGGCTGGTCGGTGCGAGCATCTTTCCGTACGCTGGCGCTGCGGGCATCGTCGCCCTGCTTCTGCTGACCCTGAACGTCTGGCTCCGGTACGGCACATCATGAACACACCTAACGCGAAAGCCGCTACATCCGTTCCGCACATCGCGGTCCTGTGCGACCGCGCCGACCCGCGCACTTCAGAGGTTGAAGCACGCATCGCGAATCATCCTCGTGAGGCGGTCAAGTGGTACGCGCCGCGCGACGCGGATGACGTGGACCGACTCGTACAAACCGGCCAAATCGACGAGGTCATCGTGCCCGACCTGGCCCTCCTCCTCGTCGCCGAATGGGACAACGAGATCGATGCTGCCGCCTGGTACAGAGCCGGCATCACGCTGACGTTGATCGAGCCGCCACCCACCGATGCGTTATCGCAGTCGGCCCACCACAGCCGAACCTGGCGCGCCTGGCGACGCCGCCAACGCCGGCTGCGCTACGTGGGCGGCACCATCCTCAGCCTCATCGCCATCGCCGCGGCGTTCGTGCTGCTGCTACTCGCGAACCGAACCTGATCTGCCGAGCGAGGCACCAACGCCTACTGGCCCTGAGATCTGCGCTTCGGCAGTGATGTCCAATCCGCATCCCCATACAATCCGATTTGATCCATATCGATCGGCTTGAAACCCAGCTTCAGTGCCGGCGATTGCGGTTTGAGCCGGAAATCGCGGCCCGCCGGGTCGACAAACAACGGATCGGCGACCACGCTGTGCGCATCATGGCCGCGTGCCTGCCATGCCTCCCAATCTGCGCCCTTGAATGACATCGGCTGCCCCGATGCATCCCAGTACACGTTGTAGTCCATCTTGAACTGATCGTCCGACCAATTGCTGCTGAGCAGCTTTCCGTTGTCGTAGTAGACAATGTTGCGCTCGAACGTAAACGAAAGGTGCGGCTCCTGCCGGGTGCGCTGCAACTGCCCGCCCGCGGAGAACGCGAGGATGTTGTTGCGAATGATGTTTTCGCGCCCATAGTGCTGGTGAAAACCACCCGTCTTCGTGTCGTGGACGACATTCTGTTCCATCACGATGCCCGAACTGCCCTCGTCGGTATACAACCCCCATCCGCCGTACGAATACGACTCGATATGGTGGAAGTGGTTGTTGCGCACCTCCGTACCGGGTGATACACCAAGCGTGTAGATTCCGCCGAGGTCACTCAGCACGCCGTTCCCCAGGTGATGCACGTGATTCCAGGCGATGACGTTGTGCTGGGCCGTCGATTCGTGATAGCCCCAGCACCAGCCGACCGAGATCCCCGTGTAGTTGAAGTGACAAATGTGATTGTGCGTTACACGGTTGTGGCTGCTGCGCCCGATCCACACCCCCACGCCGGCCGGGAAGACATGCCCGCCGTCATGAATAAAGCAATTGTCAACGGTATTGTGCGACGCAACGTGCGACGGCGACGCCGGATTCGGCTTAGCGCCCAGCCGGACGCCGCCCGCCCCGAGATCGTGGATGTGACACTGGACGATCCGGTTATGCTGGCACCCTTGGCCGAAATGCACGCCGTACGCGCCGACGTGCGCTACCTCACACCGTTCCAGCACGCAATGGTGCGCGCCGTGCGCCGTGATCGCCGCACCCAGGAAATGCGCGGCCTGACCATCGGCGGGCCCTTTGTCCACGATCTGCCAGTCGGCGTACTGAAACGACAGCCCCCGCAGGTGCACGTGCTCGACGAAGCGACCGGCATCCAGGTCACCACGGAACGCCACCAGCTGACGCAGGCGTGGAGCGATCACAGCGACTTGCCGCAGCTCTTCACCTTCACGCGGGTAGTAGTACACGCACTTAGCCGCGCGATCGAGATACCACTCCCCCGGCCGATCCAGGGCTTCACGATAATTCTCGATGTGGTACCGCTGCTCGCGCTCCCACCAGCCCATCGGCCAGTTGCTCGGAGCCGTGAAATGCACCGTGCGCTGCTCCTCATCCAGAGTGGCAATCCAGTGCAGCGACGCGGTCCACGCGTGATAGACGAACAGGTTGATATCCTCGAGCGCCTCCCAGTGCTTCAGGTCACCCGGCCGATACCGAAACCCGAGCTTCGCTGCGCGGTTCTTCTTATGTTCCCGGGGGTTGTCAAACTGTGGCAAGGGGCCCGCCGTACGCAGATAGCCCTCGTTCAGCGTCCGCGCGCGGGTACGACGCTCGCCGTCGACGAACAACTGGCGGAAGACCCAGGGTTTCCCGCCGACGGTCGGCACGTCAGCATACCACACGCCGTCGGCACCCTCCTGCCACCCCGTGATCCGCTTACCACCCGACAGGATGGGGTTGGCCCCCGCAGCCGCCACATAGCTCACCGGGGCCGCGGCAGTGCCCGAGTCGGCCGGTTCGAAAACGAGCGGCTCATCCAACCGATACTCGCCATCTGCCAAACACACACGAATCTCCGTCGCTGCCGCGCTTTCGTTGACGCGCAGCGAACGTACACGCTGCTGCGCCGCAGCAAGCGATTTCAGCGGTGCTTCCGCGGTTCCGGGGTTGCTATCGCTCCCCTCCGTGGAAACGTATAACATCGTCGGATCAGCACCGGCCACGCCAGCCAATATCAATACCGCGGTAATCAACCCCGTCTTATCCATGTCCCTTCTCCCGTACAGTCTTGTCCGAGCTCGTTGCGAAAGCCTCCGGCGGTAGAATCCTGCCCGCCGAATGCGTACCATAATCAGTGTGGGCGTGCTTTTCACATCCGCGCCAAAGTGCCGGGACGCACACCCGCACATTCTGAATGCCGAGCCTGATCCGGAACCACAACCGTATGAGCGAACCGACTCCCCTGCCTGACGAATACTACGATCGTAACGAAACCGAACTGACGCAGCGCATCCAGACCGCGCGCGAGAAACTCGCCGCGCGCCTCGTCATCCTCGGTCATCACTACCAGCGCGACGACGTCATCGCCTTCGCCGATTTCACGGGCGACAGCCTCAAACTCGCCCAACTCGCCGCCAATCAACACGAAGCCGAGTACATCGTCTTCTGCGGCGTGCATTTCATGGCCGAGTCGGCGGACATTCTCACGAGCGATAAACAGACGGTGATTCTGCCCGACATGGCCGCCGGCTGCAGCATGGCGGACATGGCCGACATCGACGACCTGGAGGAGGCGTGGCAGGAAATCACGTCCTGCACGGGTCAGCCGATCACGCCGATCACGTACGTGAACTCGACCGCCGCCATCAAGGCGTTCGTCGGCCGTCAGGATGGTGCCTGCTGCACGAGCGGCAACGCACAGATGGTGCTCGACTGGGCTCTGCACGGCGCGACGCCGGAGGGATCCGCTGACGCCGGCCACAAGGTGCTGTTCCTCCCTGATCAGCATCTGGGACGAAATACCGCGTACGCCATGGGCTTCCCGCTCGAGTCGATGGTTGTCTACGACCCTGATCAGCCCTACGGCGGCGTTACGCCGGAGAAATTGGCGGCGGCGCGTTTCATCCTGTGGCAGGGTCATTGCTCGGTGCATCAGCTCTTCAACAAAGGCCAGGTCGACGCGTTGCGGGCAGCCCAGGAACCGTGGAACGTCATCGTGCATCCGGAGTGCCCGTGGGACGTCTGTCAGGCGGCCGACCGCGTCGGTAGTACCGAGCAGATTATCAAGACAATCTCGGCCGCGCCGGCGGGCTCCTACTGGGCAATTGGTACCGAGGTGCACCTGGTCGGACGCCTGATCAAGCGGTTCCCGGACAAGCACATTCGCTCGCTGGCCGGGATGCAGTGTCTGTGCAGCACGATGTATCGCATCGACCTGCAACATCTGTGCTGGGTGCTGGAGAATCTCATCGCGGGACAGGTGGTCAACGACGTCCGCGTCGATCCGGAGACCACCCGCTGGGCGAAGATCGCGCTCGACCGTATGCTCGAGCTGCGCCCAGCCGCAGCGGCTACGACTGGTGCGTGAACACGTCCAGTACCATACCCCCAAACCTGGCAACTGGAGCGAGGGATGACCGGCACGGAAACCGACGAGCAAGCCCCAGTCGCCCCCAACCCCGACACGACGTCGACCAACACCGCTGATAACGACCCACTCCTTACCGCCTATTTGGCCCGCGATGAGGCCCACTGCCCAATCTGCCGCTACAACCTGCATGGTCTGCGGGGGAACATCTGCCCCGAATGCGGGCATGCCTTCCGCCTCGGGCTCGCCAGCGTATACCCCGCCTTCGGCAGTTTCCTTGTGGCCGTGATTCCGCTCGCCATGCTGGCCGGCATAGCCGCGCTGCTGGGCGTGATTTGCGTGATTCAGGGACCGCCACCGTTTCCGGAGTACTGGGGGATCCACGCGATGATCGTCGGCGGCTTCGTCGGGTTGCTGGCCGTCGTCATCGGCTATGCCAAGCGGACGCACTTCCTGAGGCTCAAGCGTGAATACCGGCTACTCATCGCCTGGCTTCTTTGGCTCGCGACGGTCGGATTTGTGACGCTATCACTCCTCCTGGGCGCCGACTAGGGCCCCAGCGCCATCCCGGTGCATCGCATACCACGCAAACCAGCGCGCATGCACAACTGCCAGCTCTTCGAAGACATCACTTTCGATCCACACCGCCGGCGGCTCGTCGTCGTAGCCGAGATGCACCTCTACGCCACCGAGCTGCGCCTCCCAGATCCCCGGCTCGCCCGCCCGATCGATGACCTCCATGACGGGCACCGTATGCCACACATCGGCGACACGAATCGCCACTACACGCGCCTTCACCGGCAATGAATCTGCCGGCGGCCGCGGATCCACTGGGAAAACGAGTTGATCCGACGCCATGTATTTCCTGAAACCCTGCTTGTAGAGCTGTGTCCGATTCATATCGGGTGCGAGCACCGTTGTCTGCGGGTACCGCGCCTGCCACGTGCTCCAGTGCACCAGCCGCGCCGGTAAGACCATCAATTCGGCTCCGCGCTCCGCCGCCGGTCCGGCGATCGCCCGAAACTGCAACTGGCTCCACAAACTCTCGTCCGCCGGATCCTCCCGCCGATCGAAGTACAGCATGTTCGAGTTGTACAGCAACCCACTCACACCAAACGTAAGCACCTCGTCGCCAACGCGCCGGTCAAACACTACCATGCTGTCACACAGCGGATCGTACGTCACACAAATCGGCACACCACCCAACTCGTCGTTGCATGCCTGATGCCAGTTCATGAACCGCAGCGGATATGCCCGCGCTTCATCATGCACCACGACGCCGATCACGAGGTCGCTCGGCACAAGAAACTTGCCTTGGTGCCCCTTTCGCGAGCGCTTGTCAAACGCCGCTGCCTCCTCGAGTGTAAACACCCGCGGGTCCCCGAACGCCGGCATCACGTCCTTGCCAAACCCCGCGCCCACGAGATTGCTCCGCGACACCAACAGGTTTGACAAGTCGAAGCCGTACGTCGCCGGATCCCGCCCGTCGCCGACCACCGGCGGTTTGTTCCAGGCCCGCTGTGCCCACCAGACGATGACGATCACGCACAGGAGCCCCGCGATTGCCAGCAGCCACCCACCGCTCGCCAGCGTCAACAACCGCTCGTTGCGCGGCGGCTGCTTCACCATGAGTTCAGACTCGGTCAAAGATCACGTCCTCAAGTGTTAGCTCGCGCGCTACCTGCCCCGCATCGTCCTGCCCCTTCGCTGCTGTTGTCTCGACCAGCAGCCCCGCTGGCGCGGTCGCTCGATCCGCCAGCAGCAACAACAACAAGAGCGGCAAATAGACGATACTCGCGACGAACAACCGCTTCGCCGCTTGCTGCGAGCGATACCGCTCCATCGCGACACTCGCCGCCAGCAGTCCCATGCCCAGCAGCAACGCTCCGCCGGCATAGACCCACCCCGCCAAGCCCCAGAGCGTCAACAGCAGCGTCAGCGGAATCAGCAGCAGCGCGTAGACCACCACCAGCAGCCCCGTCAGATGCCCACTTCGATCCACACTCGGCAACATGTGAAAACCGCACGCCGCATAGTCCTCCCGATGCAGCCACGCCAGCGAAAGAAAGTGCGGCACCTGCCACACGAACAGAATCCCCGCCAGCAGCCACGCCCCCACGCCCAACTCCCCGCGGGCCGCCGCCCAGCCAATCAGTGGCGGCAGAGCGCCCACCATCGATCCGACCAGTGTATTCACCGGCGTCCGCAACTTCAGCGGCGTATAGACCAGCACGTAGATCACAAGCGTCAGCAACGCCAGCAGCGCCGCCAGTAGATTGGCAACAATCAGCAGCAGACCGACACCCATCGCCGCGGTCAGCACGGCGAACAGCACTGCCCCACGCCGCGATATGCTACGAGTTGGCAGCGGTCGTCGCCGCGTACGCGCCATGCGCGCATCGTGCGCGTGCTCCCACCATTGATTCAGCGCCGCCGCCGAACACGCCGCCAGCGCCGTTCCCAGCAGCGTCCAGCCCAGCCGAAACCAGTCGACGAAGACCCCACTGGCCAGCACGAACCCGACTGCCGTCGTCAATACAACGGCGGCACTCAACCGCAGTTTGCTCAGTTCCGCCCACGCAGCCAACCGCGCGCGCGTCCGCACCGCGACCTGCGGCACGGTTTCGCAACCCTGGGGCACCGGTTTGCAACCGGTGCGCCAACCCTCCGCCAAACGCTCCGATGCCGACACTTCACTTCCAGCCACGTTGCCGAACTCCTTCGGGAAAACCGACAATCGATTGTAGTCGACCGCACGCCAGCGCGAAAACCGTACCGCAGCGTACGATTTGAACTCTGCCAGCACACGGCTATGCTTCCGACGAATCGCGTATCGTGAATGCCGCCGGCAGAATCAGGCCGCGGCCGACGTGTCTCCTGCGACGCGGTCAAGCTCAGGATCGCTTCATGAATATTGAAAACACCGAGTCATCCCGCGCTGCCGACCTCCTCACGCTCAGCTTCGGCACGACCGTCGCGATGTGGGCCATCGGCTACTTTTGCCGCCTCTTCGGCGACACCGTCCCACCCCCGCTGATCTTCGTACTCGTGATCACCTGCATGCTCGTCGGCGGACTGCTGGTCGGCCGTGATACCAGACGCGGCGTGCAAGGCGGACTCATCGCCGGCCTGATCGTCGGCGGACTCAACCTGCTCATCGTCGGCAGTCTGATCAGCGGCGACACGCCTAACGCAGTTCGCCAGGGCGCCCTCCTGTGGGTACCGGGCAGCCTCGCGATCTCCGCGGTCCTTATGGCGATCGGTGCCCTCATCGGCCAGACCCGCCCCGTGCCCGCCGACCAGCAGCCCGACTGGCCCGGTCTCTTCCCCGCCGTCGCTGCCGTCGCGACCTTCATTCTGCTCGGCGCCGGCGGCCTGGTCACCGGCTTTGACGAAGGCCTCGCCGTTGTCGACTGGCCCAACACCGAAGGCTACAACATGTTCCTGTATCCGCTGTCGCGGATGACCGGCGGCATTTACCTGGAACACGCCCACCGCCTGCTGGGCTCGCTCGTCGGCCTGACGACGCTCGTGCTCGCAATCCATATCCATCTCGCCGAACGCCGCGGCTGGCTCAAAGTCCTCACGTGGATCGCCCTCGCCTGCGTCGTCGGTCAGGGTATTCTCGGCGGCCTGCGCGTCACCGGTGTGTTCACGCTCAGCACCGATCCGCAGCACACCGACCCGAACATCTTGCTCGCGATCATCCATGGCATCTTCGGACAGATCGTCTTCGCGATCCTCGTCGCGATCGCCGTCTTCCGGGCCCGGGCATGGCAAGCCGCCGGCCCGCCACAGCCCGCGCCGGCCGCCGGCACCGACCGCTTGTTCGGCCTGATTCTCCTGGCCCTGCTCATCTCCCAGCTCGTGCTTGGCGCCCTCGTCCGGCACTTCACGTGGGCACTCGACATTCTCCGCTACGGTCTGGATACGGACCCGCAGGAACTCGCCGACACCGGTCAATGGGCGCTGCACCTGCACATCACCCTCGCCGTCGTGGTCATCCTGACCGCCATCGGCGTCGGGGTGCGCGCGTGGGGCGTCTATGGCCATATCCCGCGTCTGCGACGGCTCGGCACAACGCTCATGATCCTCACCGGCATTCAACTTGTACTCGGCATCGCCGCCCTCGTCGTCACCGGCGACGACGCGGTCGATCGACGTCCCACCTCCGTCGACGTCGCCATCACGACCGCACATCAAATCGTCGGCGCCGCGCTGCTGGCCTGGACCATCATGCTGGTCTTGTGGAACTACCGGCTGCTCGACCCGCACGCCGCCGACGAGCCAAAACCGGCTCCCGATGCGGCGTAATTCACAAGCACACGCGGCCAGCGCCCCGCGCGTTGCTCCCCTTAGCGCGGGTCGGGCGGGCGTCTCGCCCGCCAGGTCGGTTTGCCGACACCTCGCGGGCGAGACGTCCGCTCCACCCGGAGAATGGAGGTGTCAGCGCAGGGTGTTCGCCGCCGACAGCTCCTGACGATTGGGCCCGCCGCGACGTGTCGCATATTCCACCGCATCCACGTAGAATCTGCCCGGTTATCATGATCTAGGTGGAGCCACGATGTTCTATATCGGCCTGATCTTCACGTCACTCCGCAGCCTCGACTCACACTTCCTGCGCTCGCTGCTGGCGACGTTGGGCGTGCTCATCGGCGTCTCGTCCGTCGTCGCGTGCATGTCGATCCTCGAAGGCCTCTCCAAGGAAATCGCCAAGGGCTTCAGCTCACTCGGCGCCAACGTCCTGTTCGTCTTCCCCGAAACGGCCCGCGTCGAAGGGCGCCCCGTCGGCACCGCGCAGACACTCGTACCCGACGACATCGACCACCTGCTGCGCGAGATGCCCACCGAAATCCAACACATCGCCCCCGAAGCCATCGGCGGTGCAACAGTCAAGCGCTACCAGAAGTCCACCGACGTCACCATCGTCGCCACCTCCGAAACCTACTTCGAAATCCACGAATTCGAGCCGCAGATGGGCCAGCTCTTCACCCACGGCGACTCCAAGAACCCCGACGCCACCATGGTCCTGCTCGGTGCGGACGTAGCTGACAAGCTCTTCGGCGGCGCCGACCCCGTCGGCAGCGCGCTCGAAATCGCCGGCGTGCCCTACCGCGTCCTCGGCGTCATGGAGAAACGCGGCAACGTCGGCTTCACCAACGCGGACCGCTCCGTGTACATCCCCATCCAGGCCGGTCTCAAACGCTTCTTCAACCGCAACTGGCTCAACCGCATCACCATCTCCTTCAACAATCCGGAAGACCTCGAGGAATTGCAGAAACAGGTCAAGCAATCCCTCCGCCGAGCCCACAAGATCCGCGCCGGTCAACCCGACGATTTCAACATTTTCAACCAGGAAGAGGCCCTCCAGCAGGTCAACCAGATCATGCTCGTCTTCAAGGTCGTCTTCTACAGCATTGCCGGCATCAGCCTCGTCGTCGGCGGCATCGGCATCATGAACATCATGCTCGTCTCCGTCACCGAGCGCACGCGCGAGATCGGTGTCCGCATGGCCGTCGGCGCCCGCCGCAGCGATATCATGCTCCAATTCCTCTTCGAAGCGCTCGTCATCAGCCTGCTCGGCGGCGGACTCGGCCTGCTGCTCGGCATGATGTTCGCCGACGTCATGGAAAACGTCCTTCAGCACATGAACTTCAAGACCGAGGTCAACACCACCGTCATCATCGCCTCACTGCTCATGGCCACGCTCGTCGGCGTCTTCAGCGGCCTCTACCCGGCCTTCAAGGCCAGCCGGCTCGACCCCGTCGACGCCCTCCGCCACGAGTAGCCACCGACCATCCGTGGCGTCACCCGCCAGCGCCCGTTATCATCTCGCCACATGCCGGGCGGCGAAAACGCGCGGCCCCACGGACAAAAGCACCCGGAGGACCGATGCCGATTCAGTTTCGTTGCCAGCACTGCGAGCAGCCGATCGAAGTCGACGACGAGTACGCCGGCAAGACCGCCGCCTGCCCCTACTGCCAGCACGTCAACAGCATCCCACAGTCCTCGACCTACATCCCGACCGAAGCCGTCACCGCTCGGCCATTGCATGAGCCTGCGCCACCCTGGCAGCCACAGCAGCAGCAGCCCGGACCGCCGCCCGTCGAAACGCAACACTCGCGCACCGCGATACTCTCGGGCAACTTCGCGCTGATTTGCACGGCGTTGACGCTGGTGCTGTTCGCCATCGCGCTCGTCCGCGGTGCACAGCTCATGTCGCAGGCTGGCATGCTGAACGCTTTCACCCCCGCCTCGCAGCCATCCCCCGAGGACCTGCAGCAGCTCCAGAACCTGATGATCAGCGACGCGTTCTATATCGGGCCAATGATCGGCAGCATGTTCTTCGCCGTCGCCGGCACCGCCCTCGCCATCACAAGCCTCGTCCAGCGCCGCGCTGGCAATTGGCGCGGCATTGTCGGCGTAGTAATTTGTGGCGGGTTTCTGCTTTGCGTTTGCGGCAGCGGACTGCTGCAAGCCGCCGGCCTGGTCGGTCTCTGACCCCTCATTTCTGGCGGCAAAAACGCTTCATTACGTGACTTACACGCAAATCCACAATTTCAACCTCACCCGAGATTGATAACCCACCTGGGCCGGACTACCGTACATTGCCGAGCGCTGAGATGGAAAGTGAGGCGTACCATGAGCACGCCGAACCGAGCAATCGTTCGAGACAATCGTGACCGTCCCGCAACGACGCCACTGTTTACAGTGGCGGAGGCCAATCGCGCGCTGGTATACGTCCAGCGCGTGGTCAACGACATCGTTTCGCGGTACCATGAGCTCGTCCATCTACGCGAAGAGCGCGATCGCCTGACAAAACTCTCGCACGAGCGTGACAATGTACAGGCGGTGCGCCGCCGGATCGGCCATTGCGTCGAGACGCTGAATGAGCTCCACCGCGAACTCACCGCCGTCGGCTGCGTGTTGAAGGACTGGCAGCAGGGCTTGGTGGACTTCCCCGCCCAGCGCGGGGACGAGCGCGTGTGGCTCTGCTGGCGACTGGGCGAAGCGACGGTCGGCTACTGGCACCCGCTGCACAGTGGCATCGCCGGCCGCCAGGCCATCGACGCAACGTTTGATCAACCAGCCAACCCCCAATCGGCAGAAGAAACCAACTAGCGAACCCTAGCTCGGCAATATCAAACAGCAGGCGTCAGCCCACGCAGGTCTGACGCCTGCTGCGATTGCCAAATACGAGCGGTACTGGACCACCATCCACCCAACGCGGCTTCCGCCCCCCACTCAAATCCTCAGCCCCTCAAATCCTCAGATCCGCCCCCGCCACTTACTTCGGCGCCTGTGCCGCGGGCGCACGCGCCGGCTGCTGCCCACCTTCCTCCGGCGCACACGTATGCTCACGCTCATACGCGCAGATCTTCTGCACCCGCCGCGCATGCCGGCCACCCTCAAACGCCGTATTCAGCCAGACGCGCACAATGCCCTGCATCAGCGCATCACCCACCAGATCCGCCGGCAAACACAGCACGTTTGCATCGTTGTGGCGCGCGGCCATCTGGGCCGTCAGCTCGTCATGACAGAGCGCCGCCCGCACGCCATGCACCTTGTTCGCCGTAATCGACATCCCGATGCCGCTGCCACAAAACAGCAGCCCGCGCTCGGCCCCGCCGTTGGCCACGGCCTCGGCCACCGCCAGCCCGGGTTCCGTGTAGTCGCACGGGCTGTTGTCCTGCGTACCGTGGTCGACGATTTCCAGGCCGAGGCTGTTGAGCAGCGCCTTGATGCGCTCCTTGGCCTCGTACCCACGATGGTCGCTACCAATCGCGATCTTCATCCAGGAATTCCTCCAGCCGCGTCTGCACTGCACGCTCGATCTGTTCCGCGCAGCGCCGATATTCCTCGTCCGATCCGCCGAACGGATCACTGATCGGCCCGGCTGCATCCAGCAGCTCGACCCGCCCTGCCAGACCCGGGACCAGGTCCAGCACCGCCTCACGATGCTCCGGCGACATCACAAACACCCGATCCGCCTGATGCAGCATCTCAACCGTCACCGGCTGCGATCCATGTACGCTCAGGTCGATACCTCGCCGTCCCATTTCCTCGAGCGCCCCGGTCGATGCCCGCCCCCCTTGCATCGACATCGTGCCGGCCGAGGCGACCACGTAGCCGAGCTCGGCCAGGTCCGCTTCCGCGACCTCCAGCCGCTCCGCCAGCGCTTTGCGAAACAAGTATTCCGCCATCGGCGAGCGACACGAGTTGCCGGTGCATATGAATAATACGCGGCTCGTCGCCAGTCGTTCGAGCATGCGCGCTTCGATCGCACCCGCGCGCAGAATCTCCCACCGATTTCCGCGAATCGCCACCACCGTCGACGCCGTATTGTGCCGCGTCCTGCCCGCATCAATCGCGTGGCTCACCTCCCCGTCCAGATCACGCAGCGCTTCCTTCACGTCCAGCGGCGGCGGCTGCCCATGCCGATTGGCACTACTGGCCACCACCGGCACCTCCGCCTCGGTCAACAGGCGCGCCGCGTCCGGATGATCCGGACACCGCAGCCCCACCGTCCCGTCCCGATAAATCGCCGCCAACGCCTCCGGCGCGCACGTTTTACCAATCTCTGTCAGCTCAGGCGACAACTCGTCGCACACGAGCGTCAGCGGCCCCGGCCACGCCTTGCGAATCAATCGCCGGGCCAGGGGCGACGGATCACTCAGAAACCGCCGCGCGTGCCGCGGCTGGCCGATATGAACAGTAAACGGCTGATCATCCGGCCGACGCTTCACCTCCCGCAGCCGCTCCATGGCCTGCCGGTGGTCGGCGTTGGCCCCCACGCCATAGACCGTCTCGGTCGGAAAAACGACGAGTTTCCCCTCGCGGAGCGCACGGGCAGCGGCACTGATACCCTCAGCGTAAGCATTCGCCTGCTCTGCCTTTACGATCACCGTGCCCATGTGCCGTTCCCACAAAGCCGCATTGTCGCTGTCCGATATTTCCTGTCAACGGATCTTGCCCATTTTGCCGCGGACACCGCTTGCGTCCCAGAGGTTGTAGACGTATATTACTGTGCTCTACGCACCGAACGATACGGAGTGCCTCAACATGGACGTGACGCCCAACAGCACCATCAACGTGGAAGTCGTCGCCAGACCGACCAGCCACGCGGCTGAGAAGACGCTCATGCGGCTCTTCCGCAAAGACCCGCAGATCGCCTATCACATGCGCACGCAGAAGCGTAATCGTCCGTCCGTCCGCTCGAAGCAGCGCGGCGGCCGTATGTGGCACCACCGCATGAAGACCAAGCCGCCAATCAAGCTGACCCCCGGCAGCCGCTACGCCCTGCATGCCACGGTCGACGTCATCCGCGACCTCGCAAGCGTTGAGCGTTTCGTCAAGGTCGAGCCAAAGTAGCAGCAACAATACTAACACGACAACATCAGGACAGCCCCGGCCCGCGCATCTGACGCTGACCGGGGCTTTTCGATTTCAACCGTGACTCGCGTGCCGAGTACGCATCCAGGCCGGCGTTACTCCACAGCGTCGGTCAATTCGACCACGCTCGTCGAAGACAGATCGCTCAACGGCGCAGCCTGCACACCCGCCGGCGAGAGCGCATACAGCGTGTCACCGATGAACGCCGCCCGCCGCCAGGAGTTCCATCGGTCATACCACCATTCGTCATCCCCGCTGGTTACCGCCGCAAGCCGACCACGTTCCGTGAACCCGGTCGCATCCACGTCATAGCACAACACCCCATCGAACGCCGGCGGACCGTACTCCCACAGGTCGATGTTGTCATCCTGCAGCGTCACCGGCAATGCCAACAGCCCACTATCCGCCATGAATGTGAACGCCTTGTGAGTATAGCTCACGTCCGAGACGCTGCCGAAGCCGCCGACCTCAATCTGCTCGATCACCTGCGGCGATGTCATGTCGCTCACATCGAAGAGCGAGAGCTGCACCGCGTCGGGCACCGCACCGCCCCACCCCGCAGCGGTCGTCGAGCGCCCAATGCCGATGAGCAGATCCTCGCCATACGGATGCAAGTAGTCGCTGTACCCCGGAATCTCCAGTTCACCGAGGATCGCCGGCGACGTCGGGTCCGTCAGATCCAGTACCCACAGTGGGTCGATCTGTTCAAATGTCACCAGGAAGCCACGCGCGCCCACGAAGCGCGCCGCATACAAGTCCTCACCCGGCGCGATGCCCTCGATCTCGCCGACAATCTCCAGCCCATCGACGCCTCCGCCGATTACGTACAGCGCGTTGTACGGCGGGTCCGCATCGCCGATAACCTGCGCCACCTGCTCATTCTCGTCCGCGTCGGCGTTGTCGTCCGCATCACCACCGTCCGAGGATGCCGGACCGCCATCCGACCCGCCGGGGGCATTCGCGACCGCCACGCCGACGCCCTCGTCCCCGAAGAATCCGCCAAAGCTGTCCACGTGCGTCGCCACCCGCAGGTATCCGTCCGATTCACCCAGCGAGAACTGATTCAGCAGACGTCCGGGCACCGTCGCCGTCCCCACATAACCGGGCGCATCCCCGTCCCGGAATGCAAACTTGTGCACGGTCGTGTAGTGTCGGTAGTCGCTTTCCCAATCCCACTCATCGTCGGTGATATACAGCGCCTCGGTCGACGCATAGATCGTCCCCGCTTCCGCCATCACGCCGACCGTACCCAGCAGACTCTCAACGTCCGCCGCATCGAGCACGGAAATCACCGTCGTCACATAGCCATCGCCACGCGCCGGCCGGTAGCAGTTCTCCCAGCTCAGCGCCAGACGCTCCTGACTCCGCTGCTGAAAGCGCGCCCGGGGCATGATCTCGTCGACTTCCATCCCCCGTACCCGCGACAACGTCGCCGGCGACGGCACGTCCGGCGTCATGGTCGAAATCACAGTGAGCTGCCCACCCGTCAGCCGCGACGTCACCAGTGCCCCCTCGAGCTCCGTCTGACCAACAACGGTCGGCGTCTCCGGCGTCGATACGTCGATCTGAACAATGACGATCCGTGAGTCAATCTGATAAGGCGGCCAGATGTCGATGGCGGCGCGGTCGTCATACGCCGGCCCGCCGCCATACTCGCGCGCCAGGACAATCAGACTGCCCTGGTAGAGATAGAGCGAATCGATATCCGCCCCGACATCCACGCTGGCGAGTTCGCCCAACTGACCCATCGGCGACGCTTGAACAATGTGCACGCCCTCCTCGCGGCCGATGTAGAAGTACGTACCGTCGGACTTGAAGACATCGCTCTCGTCGACGCCGGCTTCCTGGATATTCGTCGTCGAGAACGAGTTGGCCTGGTCGCCGCCCCCATCATCACCGGCGGCTTCGTCGGCACCCGCCGGCACCGCACCCGCCAGGGCATCCGAATCGAACAGCAGCAATCCGCGGCTGCTCTGGTCCGCCGCGTTGTACTGGAAAAACTCGAGGAACTCCTGCTCCGAGGCAAAACGGCGCAATTCCGCGCCTTCATACACTGGCGGCTCACGTAGGTGCTCAAATGGTGCACATCCGCCGAACAGCATCGCGCCAAGCGATACCGCGCTCAACGAAGCCAGTACGATACGCAGCTTGGTCATCATGGGAAAATCTCCTGGGGATGAAGCCGGCTGACATGCGTCCACTGCGCACCCGTGCGTTGCCCTGGTCCAAGTGCGTGCCTTGCGCGCGTGCCGCATGTGCTCCGGCAATCGATACCTCCTGCCACCCGGCAATCTGTACGCACAGCCGGCGTGTCCCTTCCAGGCGGCCAGTTCCACTTTCTATTGTCAGCGCGGGCGGACATCTTACGGGCCCGTGAACGATCTCACCTGACTGTGCGGCCTCCCGGCCGTTCTTTCCCCACACCCTCGGGCGCACGGGAACGCAAGCCTGATCAGTTATCGGCCCCGAACCGGGCGCGTTCCCGGAAAGAAATCTCACGATCGCGCGGTTTTTCTCCAAAAAGCGGCTTGCAGCATTTCCGCGAAGAGGTATTATACGGGGCCCCGCTGACGCAGCGGGCTGATCTTTGAAAAGTAAACAGTGGACGGAGCCGTAAGAGTGTGACGGCGTCGCGGGCCCCTGCGGAACTGGGTCCGGGCGTCGCAAACCCTCGTCCGATCGGCCACATGGTGTGTAACATCTGCCGATCGGGCAATCTCGGGCGTTTATTCGCAGTAAATGCCCGGGCCACAGGTCTGGATCGAAATCGGCCCTTCGGGGTCGGCTTCTCCGATAAAATTGGATGAAGAGTTTGATCCTGGCTCAGATCGAACGCTGGCGGCATGGCTAAGACATGCAAGTCGTACGGACCGCTTTTTGCTTGCATTAGGCGGTTAGTGGCGAAAGGGTGAGTAATGCATAGGTAACGTACCCTGGACTCGGGGATAACCACGGGCTTTGCCCTTTAGCGAAAGTGTGGCTAATACCCGACGAAGTCGTTGTGTCGCCTGGCACGACGACCAAAGGTGGGGACCTTCGGGCCTGCCGGTCTTGGAGCGGCCTATGTCCTATCAGCTTGTTGGTGAGGTAACGGCTCACCAAGGCGCCGACGGGTAGCGGGACTGAGAGGTTGACCCGCCACATCGGGACTGAGACACTGCCCGGACACCTACGGGTGGCTGCAGTAACGAATATTGGGCAATGGGCGCAAGCCTGACCCAGCAATGCCGCGTGCAGGAGGAAGCCCTTCGGGGTGTAAACTGCTGTCAGGAGCTAGCAATCAAGGGACGTTAATAGCGTCCGGCGTTGAGCAGCTCCAGAGGAAGCCTCGACTAACTCTGTGCCAGCAGTCGCGGTAAGACAGAGGAGGCAAGCGTTGTTCGGAATCACTGGGCTTAAAGAGGGTGTAGGCGGCTTGGCAAGTGTCGTGTGAAATCCAACGGCTCAACCGTTGAACTGCACGGCAAACTGCCTGGCTTGAGGTTGGCAGAGGTGCCTGGAACTCTTGGTGGAGCGGTGAAATGCGTAGATATCAAGAGGAACGCCGGAGGCGAAAGCGGGGCACTGGGCCAATTCTGACGCTGAGACCCGAAAGCGTGGGGAGCAAACAGGATTAGATACCCTGGTAGTCCACGCCGTAAACGATGCACACTAGACGTCGGAGGTTCTGACGCCATCGGCGTCGTAGCAAAAGTATTAAGTGTGCCGCCTGGGGAGTACGGCCGCAAGGCTAAAACTCAAAGGAATTGACGGGGGCTCACACAAGCGGTGGAGCATGTGGCTTAATTCGAAGCAACGCGAAGAACCTTATCCAGGGTTTGACATGCACGGATGCCCTTCCCGAAAGGGAAGTAAGCTGCCCATTCGGGTGAAACGTGCACAGGTGCTGCATGGCTGTCGTCAGCTCGTGCTGTGAAGTGTCGGGTTAAGTCCCTTAACGAGCGAAACCCCTATCGCTAGTTGCCAGCGGGTCATGCCGGGGACTCTAGCGAGACTGCCGGCGTTAAGCCGGAGGAAGGTGGGGACGACGTCAAGTCATCATGGCCTTTATGCCTGGGGATGCACACGTGCTACAATGGCGTGAACAGAGCGACGCAAGACCGCGAGGTGGAGCAAATCGCAAAAAACACGCCCCAGTTCGGATTGGAGTCTGCAATTCGACTCCATGAAGTTGGAATCGCTAGTAATCGCGTATCAGCTATGACGCGGTGAATGTGTTCCTGAGCCTTGTACACACCGCCCGTCAAGTCATGGAAGCTGGTAGCACCCGAAGTCCGCTTAGCTAACCTTCTCGGAGGCGGCGGCCGACGGTGAGACTGGTGACTGGGACTAAGTCGTAACAAGGTAGCCGTAGGGGAACCTGCGGCTGGA
>CAYXTR010000031.1:0-51641 GCA_964468185.1 uncultured Planctomycetales bacterium
AGTCACCACGATTCAAACGAAAACCACCTTGACTCGGCTTACTTCATGGGAGCATCGTGTGGCACTGCTCTCGAGCAGTGCATTCGGCCATCGTTGCGATCCCGCGCAGCCAGCACTGCTCAGGAGCAGTGGTACCTGGCGCAGTGGCACGCCGTGACGCCATGGGGTTGCACCGATTCGCTCTGCTGTAAGAAACGGGGCGTCTTCGCGAATGACTGATAGGCGGTCTGGGCTACGGGTGGACTGAGCGGGTTATCGTGTCGCAGTTACATGTTTCACGGCTAGCATACGTTGCACTCTGCGGCGTCTCGCCACTTATTGCCGTTGCAGTCGTGCTCGTGTTTCGTCCGGGGTTTTACTCGCCGGATTCAATTGAGCAGGTGCGGCAGGGGATCGCGGGGGAGTATGGGAATCTGCATCCGCCGATCATGGCGCTGGCGGCGCGGGCCACGCTGTGGCTTACCGGCGACATCTTCTGGCTGATCCTGGCGCAGGCTGCGGCAGTGCTGTTGTGCAGCAAATCGGCGGCGGAGCGCGTCGTGGCGTGGTGCGCGGACTTCGATGGCCACGGGCTGTTTGTAGCGGGGGGGGGGTAGTGCGTAGCGGGCTGATGGGCACGCTGGTCGTATGCGTGCTGCTGCTGCCCGTCACACCCCTCGCGTTCTATCTGGTCACGTTCTGGAAGGACGTGTGGGTGCTGCTGGGTTTTGTGGCGGTTATCGCGATCTCCGCCGGCGGCCTCACGCGGCGCCGCGAGGGTGGACGGCTGGTCGACTTGCTGCCCATCGGGCTGCTGACGTTGTCGGCGTCGCTGGCGCTCCTCGCACGGCATAACGCACTCGTCTGCCTGCCGGCGTTTGTGCTCATCGCCTACGCGTACGCGCGGCAGCGGGGCCTCCGGAAGTGGTGGGGATTGGCGGCGGCGGGCGCGCTGGTGCTGGTCGCTGGCGGATTCCGGCAGGGACTACCCAGGTTGGTGCATGCGCGTGAGGAGTATCCCACACAGCAACTGCACGGCGTCGAGCTCGTTGGCTTGTGCGCGGTGGATGAGGAGAATTGCGAGCTGCTGCCGCACACCGCGAGTCATCTCATCATGCCGGACTGGCGGCGTTATTATCAGTTTGGCTACGCGGGCAGTGTCATCTGGGAGAAGCCGCAGTTGTTGCATCCGGCGTATTGGCAGCCGGAGGTGGTGGCGGCGGAGTATTGGCGGGCGGCCCGGCTGCGGCCGTGGGACCTGGCGGAAGTGAAATGGCGGGCCTTTTGCGGGCATCTGGGGCTGAGTCGCACGCACTACTGGTTCCACACGGACATCGCGCGAAACGAGCTGGGCTTGCAGTGGTCCGTGCGGTTTGCCCGGGCGCGCGAGGCGCTGCTGGCGACGGGATTGTGGGTTGCGCGACACCCGGTACTGCGTTGGATATCGGGCGTGCACCTCGTCTGGCTGGTCTGGTGTTGTGGGGCGACGGTCGTGGCGCTGGTGCGGTGGTGGTACGACGGGACGCCGGCGCGTCTGCTGGTGCTGGGTTGGTGGCTGATGGCGCTGAGCTACTACGCGTCGTATCTGCTGGCGACGGTGGCGCACGACTTTCGCTTCATGTATCCGGCGACGTTTGTGACGCAATTGTTGCTGGTGAGTAGCGCCGCTGGTTGGCTATGGCGACAGGCTACCCCAGGTGGATTCTCGTCCAAAAGATCGCGACTGAGCTGAGCGGCAACGCGTCTGACCGCTCATTCGGACGCCGGGCCGGGACGCGACGAAAGACGGTAGACCTGCCATGACCGCTTGGCGGCACTGGCAGCGACGATCGCGAGCACGGCGTAGAGAATGACGAAGTAGTCCCAGTAGCCGTCGACGCGAGCTTCAATCGTGTTTTCGATCGCCATCGCAATCATGACGAGCGTGAACCCCAGCTCTCCAACGGCCGCTACGAGTGCGGCTATGCGTTTTCGTGCAAACGCCAGCGCGGCCGCGAGCAGCAACAGCAGGCCAACAACCCGCAGGCACCAGAACAGAACGTTGTCGACAACGAACCAGAGCGACTCAGCCTGCTCCGGCGAGACCTTGGCGGGGGCGTCCGCCATGAATGCCAGTCCGAGATACAGGCACACACCCCCGCCGACGAGGAGTCCCAGCACCATGCTTCCGAGCTCTGCATTGAGGTCAAGGCGTGGTGGCGGCACGCGCCCATGAGGCGCTGGTGCCGGCGTTGGTTGCGTCTGCTCGTCCACGGTCACCCTCCTGTGGTGAAAGAACAGGAACGGTCGCTACGCGGAGTATAACCGCCACGAGCGCCGCCTGCATGGCGAGCCCCTGCTATGCGCAGGCGCGTAGGGTACATGCAGGCCTATCTGGCACGGGGTCTTGTGGGCCCATGTCGGCGATCCTACCATGAGCTTCCACGTGCGGTACGTTACCGAATTTCCGGACCTGCACCGGCGGGATTCGCGAGAATCCACTGAAAGATCGTGGCCACAATCGCTAACACACGCATAGGAGATCCACTCATGAGGCGCGTCAACTTCGTAGCCGGTATTTGTTGCGCCCTGCTGACCATGGCCGCATTCGGGCAGTCGGCGGCGCCCCCCGATCCTGCCGAGTGGGTTCCCGCCGATGCACTCGGCTTTCTCGGCGTGACGGACATCGAGCAGACGTGGCAGCAATACCGGCAGACGACCGAGTATCGCTTCATCAGCGATCCCGCGTCGACCCGCATGCTCTCCGGGGGCAGCCGATTCGGATCGGTCGTCGAGCTGTTTCGCGAGCGCGTGGCCGGGGCACTCGGCGTGCAGCCGAAGGAGTTGGAGAACCCGCTCAGCGGTCCGCTGGCCATATTCGTGGCCGTCCCGCCGGGCGGCGACGGCGACGACTTGCAGCCGGGGCTGATCGCGACGGTTGGTCGGCCGGAACTGATGCGTAAGTACTTCGATACCGCGGTCGAGCGTTTCAAGGAGACGAGCGCATATTCCACGGACACGGCGGGTGCGCAGACCATTCACGTATTCGTGCGCAATGAAGATCAAACCGCCGCGCGGGAACCCGGGGAAGACGGGTTTAGGGGATTCGAAGAGCCGGCGGCGGAGGGACTGGAGGCGCAGTTGGACGAATTGTTCTCGCCGGACGCCATGCCGTCGCGGCTGGCCGTATGTCTGACGGAACAGAAGTTATACGTGGGCAGCACGGCGGAGCAAATCAAGCAGTTGCTGCGCGGCCCGCAGCGATCCCTGGCGGCGACGAGTGAGTACCGGGCGCTTGGAAACGAACTCGGCTCGGTTGGTCCCATCCGGTTGCTGGTCAACGTTCCGGAGTTGATGCGCGTGCTGCGTGGCGCCGCAGAGTCGACGACTGAACGAGAGCAGCTTGCGACGTGGCTGCGTTCGCTGGGGCTTGATGGCGTCGGCAGCCTGATGGGGACCTGGCAGTTTGGGGCCCAGGATGTCGACGCGCGGATGGAGATGCTGCTGCACCTGACCGGAGAGCCGCGCGGCCTAATGAAGCTGTTGGCCCTTCCCAACGCCGCCGTGACGCCGCCGGCACGGGCTACGAGCGGCACGCTCGGGTGTTTCACGTTGAATCTGGACATCGCCCAATGGTTGACGGACTTACAGCGCGTCATGCAGCAGAGCGACCCCCAGGCCGCGAATGAGCTAGGGGCTGCGCTGGAGAAGTTTCCGACGGCAAGTGGCGAAGTGATCAACTTGCGGGACGCGTTTCTTCAGTACCTGCGCGGGCCGCTGACCGGCTTCTACGCCGCGCCGGTGCCGCTTCAGGCTGATCACGTGCCCCTGTTGCTGTCGCTGCGGCACGACAACCGGGAGGCTGTGAATCGCTTTCTGGCCACCGCACTGCCCGGGCTGCTCCAGCCCACACCCTTCCAGAATCACCCTGCGTACATGATTGCCCCGATCCCCGGCGTGGTGCCGCCGCAAACGCTCGTGGTGGTAACGCCGGAGCATCTGCTGATCGGCAACCGGGCGGGGCTGGATGTGGCGCTGGCGACTGGACTCAGCAAACCGCTCGCGGACGATCCACGGTGGCAGCGGGTGGCGCGGCTGGCCGGGAACGAGGCGTGGTTCACGTTTTACCTGGACAACCGCGCGTTGCTGGCAGCCTTGATCGCGCTGGGGGAGAATCAGGCGGAGCTTGCTGCGTCGGGCGCGGGCTACGACGCCGGGACGATGCTGCTGCTCATGATTTACGAAGGCGTGCGCACTGAGATGAAGCGCGGCGACATTACCCGGGCACGCGATCTGCTGCCGTACGCCACCCAGAGCGTGGTAACCGTGTCGACGACGCCGGCTGGCATCCGCATCGTGCAGGTGCAGGCGAAACCGTAGTCGGCCAGTGTATATCGGAGGTCATCCATGTCCGCTCGTTCGTTGAGGCGTCAATTGGGTCGGGAGTGGCTGGTTGCGTTGTCGGCGTATGCACTGATCGTCGCGCCGTTCGGCTGCGCGTTCAATCTCGATCTGCTGGGTGGTTCAGATGTTGTCCTGGATACCGCGTCGACTGGGCTGTTCGTCAACGCCAACACCGATGCCGAGCTGGTTGCCGGAGGACGAGACACAGCGGGCGATACGTTCTTTGTGTATGGTGCCATGGATGGTGCCGGTACGATCACCGACGTGGACGCCATTCTGGTGAAGGAGCGCGACGGCACCGAGTCGTTTATCGTTTTCGAGCAGGGCCGGCCGAACCACTTGCAAGACGGCGACGGTAATTACATTCACATCGCGTACACGAATGTGTCGTCCACGCGCCTGGATGCAGACGTCACGCTCTACGATGCCGAAACGGAGGCCACGGAGACGCTTTCGGCGGTTATCGACCCGCTGGCAGGTGTGCTATCGGCGACGCAGGAGCTCGAGAGCCTGACGGGCGTCGAGGTCGAGGTGCCCGACGTCCCGGACGTCGAGCGTGCCCTGGCGAAACACAAGGCCGGCTGGCTGATCGCTCTGGCAGTCATACCGCTGGTGCTGGTGACGCAGCTTCTGGTCGTCGTCATGGCGGCGGTGATGAGCGCCGTGGTTGCGGCCGTCGTAGTCGCATTCCAAGCCGTCGCCATTGCCGCGCTCGCCCCGTTCCTCCTGTTTGGCGCTCTACTTTCGAGCACGATTTCACTGGATGTGGAAGCGACGCCCTTACTCGATGTGTTCGTCGAGTTGCCGGGAGCGCCCGAGATCGAAGTGGACATCGGCGTCTAGCGCGCTGCGGCGTTATGGCTTGTCAGCAGGTTGCGTCGACGCATCATGTGGAATCGGGTCACCGTGCGGATCGGTACCGGGATCGCCGAGTTGCTGCGCGAGGCGTGACTGCAAAGTGGGCCCGGTGACGTGCTCGAAGCGTTCGGCGGCGTCGTGGACCTGGTCGGGTCCCCGGCCGACATGCTCACTCAGATAGGTTTCCCACAGTCGGTGCGAGCGAATCAGGTGACGGGCCTCATCGCGGCCACGGGCGGTCAGTTCAACCAGATTGCCGTGCGTACGAATACGTCCGTTGCGGCGCAGGTTCATCAGGACGATCCGCCCGAGCAGCGGGCCGGCACCAATGGCCGTGCGGATGCTCGCCGGCGCACGCACGTCGCGCCCGACGGCGCCGAGTTCATCCGCTCGATAGAGCATGCCCAGCACATCCTCGCGGTTGATCTGCAACGTCAGCCGGGCTCGCCGCAGCACCCGACTGATCAGACCGTGCTGCGGGGCCAGCAGCAGGGCAACGCCGAACATCAAGCCGGCCACGACGGCCATCATGCCGGCGGTGCTCGTATCCATGGTCGCGAACCCGAAGGCGGTCGCCACATCAGAAATGACCAGTACACTGAGGTGCCCGAGCCCGGCGGCGAGAATGCCAAGTATGCCGCTAAGCACCAGCATGACGGCGAGGCGATCGGTCAGCAGCCGCGCGGTCGCAGCGGGAACGATCAGCATGGCAATCACCAGGATGCTGCCCACGCTTTCAAACGCAGCGACGGTCGTGATCGCGACCAGCGTCATGAGCAGGTAGTGCATGAAGCGGGCGCTGATGCCAAGCGTGGTTGCGAGGGCGGGGTCGAAGGTGCTGAGCTTGAGTTCCTTGTACAGCACAAGAATGACGAGCAGGTCGAGCAGCAGCACGCCGCCCATGGTCAACGCGGCCCGCGGCAACGCGATGCCCAGCACCTGAACCTGGTCGAGCGGGATGGTCTCGATGGCACCGTAGAGCACGCAGCCGGGGTCGAGGTCGACTGCGACAGCGGCCCGCCGAATCAGGATGAGTCCGATCGCGAAGAGCAGTGTGAAGACGACGCCCATGGAGGCACCTTGGTCGACCTTGCCGGCGCTGTGTACCCACTGGGTGAATACCGCCGTGAGAATGCCGACGAACCCTGCACCGACCAGCATGATCACGCTGTCGCGGCTACCGGTGATCAGGAAAGCCAGGGCAAGTCCCGGCAAGACCGCGTGGCTGATCGCGTCACCCATCATGCTCATTCGCCGCAGTACCAGGAATGAGCCGAGCAGTGCACAAGCCACAGCGCACATGGCGCCGACGGCGACGATCCACGTGTCGAGCGGGTGCCAGGTGAGACCAAGCGCTACAGGCGTCATGCCGAGACCCCTCCTCGAACTACGCCGGCGGCGTCAACCACCCCGAGCGGATGCGGACTCGACGGGCGGGCGAGGTTGGGGTGTGCGTCAGCCAGCAGCGCCTCCAACTCACGGACAAGCCGCGGGTCGAGGACGTGTTCGACATAGTCGGCGCCGCGGTCGACCTGGCTGGTGGCCACATCGGCATGTTCGATCAGGTAGAGTTCCCACAGCCGATGGTTGCGGGCGATGCGCCAGGCTTCCTGCCAACCGGAGGGCGTCAGTGCCCACGCAGGCGCGTCATTCACGCGCGCGGGGCGGATGAGGTCGCGTCGTGCGGCGCGCCGGGCAAGTCGCCGGACTTCGTATTGACGCCACGAGCGGTGTTGCACCAGGTCCTCCTCGCGTACGCTTGCGATCGGCGAACCGGTCACGGCCGTGTCGGCTTCTGGGGTGGTGGGGGTGCTGGAAGCGGATTCCGAAAGTTCGTACACGGCGCGCAGCAGGTGTTCCAGGGCAACCTTGCGACTCAGGTTTCGCTGGGCGAGCAGGCGGGCAAGTATGCCGCGGGCCGGTCCGAAGACCATGCTGAGGATGAAGAACGTGCCGGCTACGAGAACGATGACCGCCCCGGCTGGCAGACGGGGGACCATGGCGCTGATACCGGCGCCGACGACGCCACTTAGCGCACCGAGCCCGGCAGAGATCCACAGCATGCGGCCCAGTCGGTACGTCCAGAAGCGGGCGGCGGCCGGCGGGATGACCAGCAGGGCGATGATCAGGATCAGTCCCACCGCTTGGAGGCCGATCACCGTTACGATTGTGACGAGGGCCATCATCAGCAGATCGAGCACACCGACCGGCCACCCTTGTGCGCCGGCGTAGGCCTGATCGAAGCTGAGCAGCTTGAACTCCTTGTGCAACAGCAGGCTGATGACCCCGACACCAGCGGCCACCAAGGCGATCGTGATCGCCTCACTGCGCAGCATGGAGGCCGTCTTGCCGTAGATAAACGCCTCGAGGCCCGCGGCGTGGCCGGTCTCCATGCGTTGCACGATGCCGAGGATCGCGATACCCAGACCAAAGAACACACTGAGCACAATGCCAAGCGCCGCGTCCTGCTGGATGCGGGTGAGTTTGGTGAGCAGGAGAATGCCGCCGACACCGAGACTGCCCGCGATGGTCGCCCCGATGAGCAGGCCGGGGAGCCACTTGCCATCCAGCCCCCAAGCGGTCATCAGGATAAACGCCAGGCCGATGCCGGGGAGCGTGGCATGACTGAGTGCGTCACCAATCAGGGCCCGCTCGCGCAGCAGGATGAACGCACCGATCAGGCCGGCTGCCAAACCGAGACATCCAACACCCAATAGGACGACTCGCGTGTTGTAGTCGCGCAGCGTAATGACCCGCCAGGCATGCTCGAGACTCATGCTGCTGACGGAGGCTGTTGTCAGGGCGGGTGTCGACGTGATGCTGGCTGGTTGCAAATACGTGTCGGCTGCCGCCGACTGGCAGATGTTCCGTAGGCAGAGTCCCACGAGCAGCACCGCCACAAGTCGGGCACTGCCCGCCCTCTGCCACACTGAGGTTGAAATGCCCTGTGTGCTGTGCATCGCCTATGCTTCCCGTCCCGATCGGCGTGCCATCGCGTGGAAGACCTCGTCAAGCAGTGTCAGCCGGCCGCCATAGGTCTTGCGCAGATTATCAGGCGTGAAGATCTCCGGTGTCGGGCCGTGCGCGACGACGCGCATGTTTAGCAGCAGTATGTGGTCGTAATACTCGTGGACGGTTTGCAGGTCATGGTGCACGACCAGCACGGTCTTACCACGCGTGCGCAAATCGCGCAGGATGTTGACGATCGCCTTTTCGGTCGCGGCGTCGACGCCCACGAAGGGCTCGTCCATGAAGTAGACCTGGGCATCCTGCGCGAGGGCGCGGGCGAGAAAGACACGCTGCTGCTGGCCGCCGGAGAGTTGACTGATCTGCCGGTGCGCGAAGTCGGCCATGCCGACGCGCTGGAGGGCGTCGAGGGCGACCGCGCGGTGCGCACGTGTGACTGGCAGGATCCAACCGATATGCCCGTAGCGTCCCATGGTCACGACATCGAGGGCGCTGACGGGGAAGTCCCAATCGACACTCTCACGCTGCGGCACGTAGCCGACGAGCTTGCGATTCTGCCGATACGTCTTCCCGTAGATCAGCACGCGGCCGGAGGCCTTCGGCACCAGATTGAGAATCGCCTTGAGCAGGGTGCTCTTGCCGGCGCCGTTCGGACCCAGAATGCCGACGATGCTGCCGTCCGGTGCATCGTATGAGATGTCCCAGAGCACCGGCTTGCGCTGATAGGCGACGGTGAGGTCGCGTACGGACAAGGAGGCCTGGGCGTCCGGCTGTGCGCTGCGCGGGGCATCTCTGGTCGGAGAGGCCTGCGGCGTGGTGCCGCCCGGCGTGCCCGGCTGCGCTGCGGAATCTGAGTTTGCCAACGCTACTCTCCCAAGCTCAACTGATCATGCAGACCGCGCTGCGGTGCCGCACCGCCAAGTGCACGGGCGATGGTGGTGGCATTGTGATCGAGCATGCCGATATACGTGCCCTCATAGGTGTCCGCCGGCCCCATCGCGTCAGAGAACAGCGTGCCGCCGATGCGGATCTCGTGTCCGCGCGAGGCGGCCCCTTCGAGCAATGCCCGTACGTTCTTGTCGGCTACGCTGGTTTCAACGAATACCGCTGGCACGTTGCGTGCGACGATTGTATCGACCAGGCGGTTGATGTCGTCCAGGCCTGCTTCGGATTCCGTCGAGATGCCTTGAATACCCAGCACCTCGAGACCATAGGCACGGCCGAAGTAATTGAATGCGTCGTGTGCTGTGACAAGCACGCGTTGCTCCTCGGGAATCGACTGAATCACGCGCCGCACGTAGGCGTCCAGTTCAGTCAGTCGCTCACGGTAGGCCGCCGCACGCGACCGATACTCGTCGGCATGTGGCAGGTCATGCTTGGCAAGTGCATCGGCGACCGCATCCACACATTTGCTCCAGGCGCTCACGTCCATCCAGACGTGGGGGTCATGGTGGCCCTTGCCGCCCTCGGGTGCGAGCAGGTAGCGGGGGTCAATCTCTTCGGTTACCGCGTGGATGGGCTTGCCGCTCTTGGCGAGTTGCGCGAGCGTGGACGCCATCTTGCCCTCGAGCATCAGTCCGCAGTAGAAGACGATATCCGCTTCCATGAGACGAATGACGTCGTTGCGGGTGGGATTATACAGATGCGGGTCGACGCCGCTGCCGATCAGGCCGGCGACCTCCGCCCGCTCACCGGCGACCGTGCGCACGATGTCGGTGACCATGCCGACAGTCGTGACGATGGTCGCAGTCTGTTTGCGAGGGGGACCAGCGGTCTCCTGGCGGTCGCAAGCCGTCACCAACGCGGCCAGCGTGGCCACCGCGACGGCGGACCAGCAGCGATAGCGATCGTGTGCCGGGCGATATGTTTGCATGTAGGTCCTTTCGATTGCGCCGGACTCGCAGGCCGCGAGCGCGTCCGCGATGCGCCGATGCGGCACGCGTTGCCGTAGAATTGTAGCCACGGCTACATTCAACGCAACCACCGCCCAGGATGCGCGCCGGTAACATGGGGGAGTATAAGGGCTTGTCGCCGGAACTACGATTCGCATCCGGGATGTTCGCAGGCGGGTCACGAGGGCGGCGCGACGATGATGTGCGCGCCGTGGTAGGATGTCACGATGTTCGCACATTCCTTCCGAGAATCCGCGTCTCCACCGCGCGCCGGCGTGGGTCGTCAGCAGGACCGACTCCGTCCGGGACGCACCCGCTGGGTCCGCGCGCTGATTGCGCTGGGAACCCTCCAGCGCCGGTGTGCCGGGATACTATTCGTGCTGGCGGGACCGCGCTATGCATATCTGCTGACCGCCGCGCCAGCCCGTTGGCTATATCGACTGCTTACGCCGCTACGCGTTCGGAGCGAGGGACAATGTCGGGCTGCGTTGCGTGGCCGCGTTCGTCCAGAGGACGTCCCGGCACTTGCGGAACGGGCGTTCGTGCACCGCGTTTGGGATCTAGTCGATCTGCCCATGGCGGAACGCTACCTGCACCGTGGCACCTATGCCCGGTTCGGGGGGCAGATTCCGGCACCACAACTGGCTGAGTTGCAGGCTGCCCAGCGCCGCCAGCAGCCGGCCATTCTCGTTTCGGCCTACTATGGCCCCTTCGACCTCTTGCCCGTGTTCCTGGGGTTTCAGGATGTGCGAGCCACGGTGGTCTATCGTCGACACACGAACACCGCGTTCGACGCCTACCGCATGCGAGTACGGGCGAAATCGGGGTGTGCACTCGTGCCGGTCGAGGAAGCGTTTGACGCGCTGCCGCGTACGCTGGAGGCCGGCGGCACAATCGCGATCGTGGCGGATCATCATGCGGGCAGGCGGGGCCTGGAGACCACATTCCTGGGTCTGCCAACACGGACGATGAAGACCGCCGGTTTGCTGGCGTGGCGGTATGCTGCGGACGTCGTCGTAGCTGGTATTCGCCGGAGGGGAGCTGCGTTCGCGTTCGAGATCATCGTAGCGGACGTCATCAAGGCGGCAGATTGGGGAGACAAACCAGAGCCGGTCCGTTACATCACAGCGCGATATCTGCGGGGACTCGAGCGCATCGTTCTGGCTGATCCGTCGCAGTACCTATGGGCGCAATCGCGCTGGGGGGATGACTTTGCCCGCGAGGTCGTACGCGGGACACCCGCTGGTTCGTGAATCGTCGACGCGTGGCGGCGGATCAACTCCCGCCGGACGCGTCGACGATCGCATCGGCCAGGCCAAGCGACGAGATGACGATGTCGCCAACCTGCTTCTCGTCGGCAAGACGCGTGCTCAGTGTCGGCACTGCTGCGAGGACGTTTGCGCTGAGCGGTATGCCGAGCAGGAATGCCAGCAAGCCAGCCGTATAAAGACGCAACTGAGTGAGCTTCATGACCAACTCCGCTATGCATGCGCAAGCGGGCCGCGCCGCCCGCGGCAGCCGCGCTTGGCATATATGATAGCAGGTTAACCGCGCAACGCGATATCGGGGAAGCTGGAGAACGCAAGGCGGGCCGACGATCTGTCATCGCCGGCCCGCCAACGTGTATCCACTAGACCCGCAGCGTGACGGACTTACCCGCCACGACACGCGATCAGCTTCAACTTAGTCACACTGCGTACCAATCAGCGACACAAACGGCGCAATGTCGTCAAAGTCGACATCCAGGTCACCATCCGTATCACCATTGAGCCACAGGCAGTTGAACTGCTGCTCCCAGGTGTCCGGATCGGCGCCAATTGCCGCCACGAACGGCGCGATATCGTCAAAGTCGATGTCGCCGTCGCAATCCATGTCACCCGCACACAGCGGCGACGTGCCCGGCGTCATCAGGAAGTTACGCAGTTGCAGGTACGACTGACCCGTGCCGTTCCAGTTGGTGCCCCAGAACTGGGCCTTCACCACCAGGCTCGGATCAAATGCCTCATCCGAGAAGTCGACGTTGGTGTCGTACACATCCATCGTGTGCAGACGGCTCTCCCACGTGTCGGCATTCTGATACATGCCGAAGAAACGCCGGTTGCCGTAGGCATCAAACAGCGTCAGGCCGATCGGGTGGTCCTCACCCGGCGGCGGCGGGAAGACATAAGCCGCCTCGAACTCGACCTGGGCCCCGTCGCCCGACATGTCCACGGCGCCGTAGCAGGCCGCGAGCAGGTCGATCTGCGGACCATAGTACCAGCCACCACCCGGAATGATCAGGGCGATGGTGTGGTCGATCGAGTTTCCGCCCGGATCCTCACCGATGTAGTTGTCGGTGAAGTCACCGGCCGCCCAGAAGGCGTTCAGATCGTCGCCGGTCGGCGTGTAAATCACATCGCCCAGACCGTTGTTGATCTGCGCATCCATCGGGATGTCCACCGGCGGCTCGAGCGGAATGCCGAGACCATCGTTGTAGATGTTGACGGCGACGCTGTCGCTGTCCTTGGCACAGCCGCCCGCATCGGTAACGACCAGCGTGAAGATGTGGTTGCCCGGAGGCACCGTATCCAACTGGACCACGGCACCCGTGCCGACTTCCTGGCCGAGTTGGTACCAGGTATAGGTCACGGCGTCCGTGCTGGCGGTACCGTCGAGGATCACCGAGTTCGGCCCACAGACACCGTCGCTGATTTCCTGATCGGGGCCGGCATCGGCGACGGGCAGGACCTCGGGCAGCGTGATCGAGATGTCATCGATACCGATCGTGAAGTTGACGTTCTCGTGGCCCCAATCGACGGCTTCGAGACGGAAACGTTCGATGGCACCCGGATTGTAATCGTCCCACCACTCATCCGGTTCTTCGACGCAGATGGTGAAGGTGTACCAGTTGCCATCGGTCGGAACCTGAACGGCATAGTTGCCCTGGCCCTCGGCCGAGAACATCCGCAGCCACCAGGTAATGGGGTTCGCCAATTCGCCACTGGGGTCATCGACCATCAGCGTGATTTCCCAGGTGCCGTCGGTGCCGTTGAACGGGCAGAGCGCGTTGAGGTCGAAGCCCTCGTAGCCACTGATGCCGGGGATGTCCATGTAGGCGGACTGACCGTCGGTGTAGATCGGGAAGTCGCCACCCAGACCGACGAGGTCCGTGAAGTCATTGGCGTAACCATCCGGTACGGTGGTGCACGCTGCAACTGTGATATTCACGAAGTCGAGCGCGCTGTAGACGCCGTCATTATCCTGCACCTGCAGCGAGACCGCGGTCGTCTCGCCAGCCGGGAGAATCACATCGACGGTAGGCTGATCGGTGTCGGCGATGATGGAGTTGCCAACACGCCAGATGTACCGCTCGACCGTGCCATTGGGGTCATAGCTACCGTTATCTGTGAGCGTAACCGGCGCGGCCGGGTCGACGGTGAAGTCATCCGGAGCGATGGCCACCGGCGGGATGCCGACCGGCTCGGTGATTTCAATGCGATCGATAGCCCAGCGATAGGGCTGCTGCGCGGGATCCCAGTTGTAGTTGCCGAACTCGATGCGGACGATGTCGGTCGGATCCCAACCCGTGTCGGGGAGATAATCCGGAATCGCCAGGTTGAACTCGAACGTGTTCCACGAGCCGGCGCCACCGTCCAGGATCTGAATGAAGTAGGCACCCTGGCGATCGGCCGAGTCGAAAAAGCGTACCCACGTTCCTGCGTCGGTCAACGGGGCACCACCCTCCGACTGGGCTCGCAACGTGATGCTCATGTCACCGGCCGCAACGTTGACAACGTACGGCATCGCCACCTGGAGAACCCCGTGCTGTCCGCCACCCACGCCGTCAACAACGCAGGAGGCGCCGGTTTCACCATCCGCCGTCCACAGTTCGAGCGGGAAGTCGCTCATGCAGCCATTGAGATTATCGAACTCGTTGACATAGCCGAAGCCGGCGTCGTAGTCGCTGACTTCAACAAGGGTGGCGGCACTGTGGTACACGCCGAGGTCGTTGTAGACGTTCAGCAGCACGCCCGTGGTGGTGCCGCTGCCGAACAGTACGCTCTGTACCGGCGTGGCGCCTTCGCTGAGGATCGTCTGAGCCGCATTTGGATTGATGTCGGGCGTGGTCCACTCGAAGTAGGTGGCATCCGTCGACGCCGAGCCATCGAGATCGACCAACGCGCCCTCAGGACCGCCGTCGGCAGAGTAGGGGCCGTTCGGGTCGGCGATCGGGGCCGTTGCCGCAACGGCGCTGATCTCGATGTTGTCAATGTACCAGGTCGACTGGCCGCCCTCGCCCAACGTGAACTCGATGGCCTCGGCATTGACGAACGGGTCGTCGGCCAGCGTGTACATGTTGCGACGAAGATAGTCGGTGCCGTCGACATTGACGTACATCAGGTGTGATCCGAGCGTGCTGCCCGAAATGTAGTACACCCACGACGTACGGATGCGGGGACCACCCAGCGGAACTGTCGGCTGAAGATCGAGTTCCCAGGCACCATTCAGACCGTCGGGCGTACGCGAGCTGTAGCCCTGGTGAGCCGCATCACCCGCACCGCCGGCGTAGTGCAGCGTACGCACGGGGGCGAAGTTTCCGGCGGTGACGTCGCGCACGCGCGGCAGGAGCGTCGTGGCGCCCTGCGTCTCGACGAACTCCAGATCGTACGTGAAGGTCAGGATGGCTGGGCCTTGCAGCGTGGCCGGCAGGTTGTAGCGCAGCCGGACGCCACCCTCGGCACCCGCACCGTCGTGATTGCGGACGCGGAGAAGCTGATTGCTGCCGTCATCCGGGTCGACGATGATCTCAGCGTTAGCCGCTCCGGTCAGTTCAAAAACCTCCCAGCCTTGCTGACCGTCGATGTCACCGAGCATGTACGGCGACTCGAAGTCGACGGTCTGGGCCGACGCGACGCCTACGCAGCACACCATAGCGCTCGCAAGAGTCAAAAACCTAATCATGCGCATGAAAGTAACCTCCTTTTGGCGGGTTCGGGCGAGCGGCTTTCACCGGATCCATCCCAGCGCCGCCGCCCCTGGACGAGAATTCGTTAGTCAATACTGGCACAATGAAACGGTTTTGTAAGTTACCAACTTCTCGAACTCGTTGTCTTAGAACATCGTCCACAGCGAGCCTCCGCTGCGGTTGTCGATCTTGTTCGTTTTCCCGGCCTCCCGGCCGTCGTCTGCATGGCAGTGATTGCGATGCAGTGTTACTCGGACGGTCGCTGCTGCCGACGCCCGCTTTGCTTCGCCGGAGACGACCGGCGAAGGGTAGATGTCCAAGCCGCGGGAAGGCACAGCTAACGCCCCAGGGCTTCCTTCTCGCCATTATCGGGAGTGCGGCGTAACCGGGCCTTGGCCGCTACCCGACACGCGCGGCCCGCGCACTTTGGTGGCGGACCGTGTCACATGCTCATAAGTGTACAGATAAAGGGGTGTCGACTCAACACGCGCGGGGTCCGATAAAACGGGTGTCGCGGTCTAGACTTGCGTAGCCCGGTCGCGGAGGCGACGGAGCGTGTTGGCCAACGCCCGATAAATCGCGGCGCGGCGGCGCTCGGGATGCAGGCGGGCCTGATTCACCTCGAGTTCGATTCCCAGGTAGCGCGCGTTTGAAAGCTCCGTGCGCAAACTGGTCGTGAGGCCGTCGCTAGCGCCCCGGTAAGGGGCATTGCGGCGAATGCGAAATCCGGGGAGCTCGGTGCGCAAAGCGCGCTGCCAAGCCGCGCAGAAGGTCTGTTCGCTTTGGCGGGCGGGATCGTACAGCAGGCCGATATCCGCCATTCGTGCTGGCGGCTTCGAGTGGGGTGTGAAGCTGTGAACCGCGAGATGCAGTACGGCTTCGCCGCGCTTCAATTGCTGCTCGATGCTGGCTCGCACCCGCGCGCGGTAGGGCGCATAGCACTGTTTGATCAGGCGTTCGCGGTGTGCGAGCGGCAACGTACGACTGTACTCGGAGAACACGCTGGGATTCGTCAGGGAACGATTGAGGTCGATCAGGAGGCGCGTGGTCGTGGAGTGCATCAGCGGACAAACGAATGTTCGCGCGAGGTGACGAGCCAGCGGCAGAGCGCCGTAATCCCAGCCGCGATGGGATTGCAAGGTGCGACGTGGAAGTCTGACGCACCCGGCCCAGGGACGCGGTACCCGATTGCCGCCATGCTCGCAAGTGATCAGTAAGGTACTAGCACGATTCATGAAACATGGTCCCCGCGGCGAGGCAGTTGCAAAGGGCCCGATACACTTCCCGGAGACGGGCGCGATCGGGCGCGGGACCCGTGGCGGCGACGATACGGCGTGCCAGGCACCCGTGGTCCAGGAGGAAACGCAGTGTGGATTCGGTTTCGGTCGAGAATCCCGCGTTCTTGAAACTGAATCCTGCGATCCCGCGCCACAACGCGCCGACGGTCAAGCCCTTTTGAGGTGCCAATCCGAACATGCGCGCGTAGTCGGCGTTTCGAAGTACGGTTTGGTCGGCGTCACGAATGGTATCGAGCAGGATGTCGCGCAGTGCGGCAGTGTCCCATGCACGTTGCGCGCTCAGTGGGCACCACGTTTCCTGGACGAGTGTCTGGAGCGCGGCGGCGATGAGCTGGAGAATCGCGAGGTCGGCCTGGGGACACTCCTGGATGTCCAGGACGCGGATTTCGATGGCGCCGCGATCGAAGCGCGCGATGGCTCCGCGCGCGTTGAGCCATTCGTATTGGAGAATGCCGTCCGAGTCGTGCGGGGCAATCTCGCGGTACAGGGGTTGCAGGATGTGCCGGGCGTATTCGTCGGCACTACTGACGTCTTCCGGTACGATGTGTCCGGTCACGGCTGGTATTCGGCGAGCATTGTGGCGGTACGCCTCGAGGCGTGCGTCCAGGAGGCCGCTGACACGGCCATCCAGGATGGGAGAGCTGGCGGTCAGCGCCGGCATGATCGGGAGCAGCAGGCGGATCGCCGCGTGCAAGCGGGCGAATTCCTCATCGCCGCAGAAGGGCAGGTTGAGGTGTGTGCTTTGCAGGTTGGCCCAGCCGTGCCCGCGACAGCCGAAGATGCGATTGAAGGCCTCGTAGACCGGGCTGTACTCATGCGGCCAGAGCCGCATTTCCTTCAGGGGGTCCATCCACGGGTGGACGGCGGTTGGCATGAGCTGACCGTCGAAACGGATGGCGAGGTCGTTGATGTGGCGTACATCAGCTTGAAACAGCGCCGCCAACCCGTCCAGGGAGGCGGCGGGGCCGTTGGTCTTGAGCTCGATCACGTGCAGGACCAGCTCGTTGGACCACGAGAGCCCATTCCGTGGCACTTCCGAGTCGTACGTCCCGCTGACGGACTTGAGAACCTGGTCGGCCACCGGAAGGATTGCGAGGGTCTTGCGGTGCACGAGCATATACTCGAGTTCGACGCCATAGCACTCGAACAGGTGCCGGGTGGATGTCAACGTGCTGTGTCTCCGTTGCCACGTTTGCGGTCGATTCGCTCGATGAAGTAGCGGGCGAGCCGGTCGTACAACTCGCGGCCCAGCATGCCGTCCTCGGCGCCCGCGTCGATGTTCGGATTATCATTGACCTCGATGACGATGCCCCGATTTCGGACG
Organism: uncultured Planctomycetales bacterium; assembly: GCA_964468185.1. Lineage (GTDB taxonomy): Bacteria > Planctomycetota > Phycisphaerae > UBA1845 > Fen-1342 > JANQFV01. The sequence continues at coordinate 17,647 of CAYXTR010000031.1, forward strand.
AGCTTCACATCGACGCCGTAGAGTCCGCTGCCGATTGCGTTGGCGGCGCGCAGGGCGGATTTGAGCGCGGGCGCGGGGACGTCGTCGATGCGGACGGGCTTGACGGCGCCGTAGGTGGTTCGGGCGGCGCTGGTCTGCGCGATCTGCCAGTGTGCCTTGACCATGTAGTACTTGGCGGCGAAGAGCGGCGCACGGCCAAGTACGCCGATGCGCCAGTCGTACGCGGTGGGCAGAAACTCCTGGGTGATCAGCAGTTCGCTTTCATCGAGCAGGCGGTCGAGCAGGGTGGTCAAGGTGGGCCGGTCGTCAGCCTTGAAAACGCCCTGTGAGAAGGAGCTGTCGGGCAGCTTCAGGATGCAGGGGAAACGCGCGTTATCCAGCAACTCCGCGCGGTTCATGCGGCTGACGATGCTCGTGCGGGGCGTCGGGATCCGGCAACGCGTGAGCAGCTCCGCCAGATAGACCTTGTTCGTGCATTTGATGATCGAGTCGGGGTCGTCGATGACGACCAAGCCCTCCGCCGCCGCCCGGCGTGCGAAGCGGTACGTGTGATGATTCACCTGCGTCCGCTCGCGAATGAACAGCGCGTCGTACTCGGCGAGGCGGGCGTAGTCCTGCCGCGCGATGAAATCGATGCTCATGCCGTGGCGGCGACCGGCCGCGGCGAGGTGTTGGAGGGCCTTGTCGTTGGAGGGTGGCTCCGTCTCATGCTCGTCGCGCAGCACGGCCAGAGCGTAGCGCGCCTTCCGGGCCCGCGTCATCGGTAGCCGCTGGCGTTTGAAGAAGTCTGCCGCCGCCAGCATGACGAAATCGCGATGCACGTCGGGAACCTCGCTGTAAGCGATTGGGCGGATGGACTCCAGCCGCCAGCGGTGCTCGATGCGTCCGAAGGTGGCGCGTAGCAGCGGCGCCTGGAACAGCCGGAAGAGGCGGCCACTGAGCTCTTCATGCGTTTTGGCCACGTTGCGACCGAAGTAGATGCTCAGCACGAAGCGCTCGGTACGCAGGCGGCGCAGGCGGCGTTGGATCAGGTCATCCAGCTCATCCGCGATCACGCGTGTCAGCGACACCGCGCGCATATCCTGAAGGGTGCTGATGCTGGGCAGCGGCGTATGCCGCCGCGCCAGCGCCAAAAGCGACACGTAGTATCCCAGACTCTGGTAGCGGTACGAGCGGCACAGGTTGAAGACGCGCACACGGCGCAGCGCGCTGAAACTGCGATCGGACAGGTAGGCTTGGGCGCTGGTCACCGTGCAGCCGGAGAAGCTCAGCGGCCAACTGCGCGGGTTGTCGACCACCACGACGCTCTCCATTCAGTCGCCTCCCGGCGCGAGGTGCTCCGGCGGGTCGAGAATCAGCAGGTTGGCATCGTACGTCAGCACACCCAGCAGAATCGCGTTGAGGGCGCGGTCCGCATCGACAGCATAGACGCCCGTGCCGGAGACGGGATTGGCGTGCAGCGGGTCCGCCACCAGAACCTCATGAGTTGGCGCGTTGTAGCCACACAGGACAACGAAGTGTCCCACCGGCTCGCCACGCACGTCGTCATACTCGTTCTTCACGCCGATTTCGCGGGCACTTTGGTAGAGGTACGTGGCACTCAAGCCGGTGAGGATGGGCCGATGCCGAGCCAGGTGGCGTCGGATCAGGGCCACCGTGAGGTCAGCGAACGCCAGGTGCCCGCCACCATCCAGGAACGCGAGGTACCCCTTGGTGGCCTCCCGTAGTTTGGGGTCGTCCTTGACGTGGTACTGGGCGTTGAGCTTGGCGCGCAGGTCGACGGGCGCGTCGGCAAACCACGTTGGGTCGAATACGGGCAGGTTGTAGGTGTAGATCGTCGCCCGGTAGCCACGGCGCATGGCGTGCTCTGCCAGAAATACAGCCAGCGTGCCCCCTTCGGCCAGCGCCCGTACTTCGGCAATGACGGTCGCAAGCGCGATTGCCTCACCGTAGTAGGCGTAGACGGCGTGCAAACATGTCGGGCCGCAGGCCATGTCATCCGGCTGCGGCTGAATCGCCAGGGGCAGACGTAGTTCCATCAGGCGTACCTCGCCCGGTGCCTTGCGCGTCGAGGCCTGCGGCGCGATTCACCGCGGTTGCACAAGACCACCGCCGACCATTCTACCCGAAAAGCTGGCTGACCATCTGGTCGTACATCTGCGGACCGTTTTCGATGAAGATCAGCGCGACGCCCATCAGGGCCTCACCGGCAATGACGCCCGACGCGATCGGGAATGTGAAGTCCTCTGCCGCTTTGGGATAGCGCTTCTCAGCGATCAGGCCGATCACCGCCCCAAGGAAGAACAACAGGCTGTAGTAGAAGGGGAAGGTGAACGCCAGGCCGAGGCCGGCGGCCGAGGGAATGCCGCCACGGTACTTCGGGAAGATCTTCTCGAGGGCCGGCAGCAGAATGCCGACCGCGCCGCCGATGACGATCGCCCAGACCGACGTCGTGTGCAACGCGTCAAAGCCGGCGCTCAGCAGCTTCGCGACCGCCGCCCAGGCTTGAGCGGCCGGAGCAGGAAACTGAGCGGTGCCAAGCGCGTCGGCGTTGGGCACCACGAGCATGAACCCAGTGACGGAAGCGATCGTCCCCATGAAGATGCCTGCGAACTGGGCGAGGAATTGCTTGCGCGGGTTGGCGCCGAGCATGTAGCCGCTCTTCAGGTCGATGAGCAGATCACTCGACGAATCGGCCGCACCGGCGGTGATGCACGCCGCCATGAGGTTGATGTTCATCTTCAGGCGCGATGCCAGCGCACCGGGCGTGATGCCGCCATACATGAGCTGCGTGACCTTGCCCATGGCACCGACGGGCGTTGTATCGGTCTCGCCGCAGACGCGGCAGGCAACGATCGCGAGGAAGAAGGACAGCACGATGGCGAGCACGCTGAGCCAGACGGGCATACCGAAGACGTAGTACGCCAGGATGACGATGCCGATGCCGCCGACCACCTGACCGCCGAGGAACCAGGCGGTGGGTGTTTCGACGCGTTGCTGCGCGGTTTGGCTGCCAGGCTTGCGGCGTGAGAAGATCGCGCCCAGGCTTGCGAGTGCCTGCACGACGCTACGCCACTGAAAGGCGAACGAGAATAGGGCACTCGTGACCATGCAGGCTGCCCCACCCCAGAGGCTCCACTTGACGAGATCCCGGAAGTTCGGTTCGGCCCGGTCGGCCTGGCTGGCTTCGATGATAGCGCTCAGCGCATGCCGGTAGGTGGGCTCTTTGCTCAGCCCTTCGAGGTTCGCCGCAAGTTCATCAGAGATGGGGCCTGTCGCGATCAGGGCCTGACGCTGCGGGTCGAAGCGCAGCACGTTGGCGACGTCCGCCGGCAGCGTTGTCGGCATGGTCCGCAGTGCCGCACGTTCATGCAGCTCCTCCACGGCGGCAGCGAACGCCGGCGCATCGCTGAGGGTCAGCACGCGTGCCTGCTGCTCCAGTGACATCGGCCCCCGCCACAGAAGAACCTCGTCACTTTGGTCGTAGCGCAACTGACCCGCGAGGTCCGGCGGAATGTCGAGATCGTCCGGGACGTCAGACAAGGGCACTGCGGCCCAGAGTGGCTCGACCGATTCCATTTGCGATTGCTCATACAGAGAATCGACCGCCGCCAGGTAAGCGGGATCGTTGCTGAGGGCACGCAGGGCCTGGTACTGGTCGGGACTGATCAGGCTGGCCGCTACGAGCCCCTTGCCCGGCGCGAAACGTACCGTTTCCGCCAGGTCGCCCTCAAACGCGACACCGGGTGGCAGCACGTCGAGCGGCGCAGCGGTGCCGTATTGGGATCGAACATACAGCCGCCTGATTGCCTGCTTGTAGAACTCGTCATCGCTGAGCCCGAGTAGCGTGTCGCGCTGCCCCGGCGTCATAACGCCTTTCCACTCGAGCTTGTGCGCGTAGGGAACGTATTCCAAGTGCGTCGTGAGGTCGCGCGCACCTTCGGGCAACTCCACGTTCTCGGGAGCCTGGGCCGAAAACGTCTGGACGATTGGCGGCACGTTGATCAGCGGCTCCTCGATCTTCAGCGGAATCACACCCGCGTCCAGCGCCCAAGGCGTGAGCACGACCCAACACAGGAAGCCGCCGATCAGCATGCTGGTGCAGACACGAATGCCGGTGATGGCCCCAGCGGCGATGAACATCGGCTCCCACGAGAAGGCCACGGTGTGCCCGGTCCAGTATTTGCCGAACACGGCTTGGTTCAGCTTGCCTACCAAGGTGCTGAGCTGGAATTGCTGCAAGCTCGAATGCACGAGCCCCAGCCCCATGGTCCAGAAAGCACTCACCGCCGACAGCAGTCCAGCGATCCCCAGCGCTCGCGCCGATGCGATCCCCTTGCCACCGGTCGTATGTAATGCCCGCAACGTCTCGGCGGCGGCGATGCCGCTGGGGAAGCGCAGCTGCTCGATGTTGATCATCTGCCGCTTCATCGGGATCGCCATCGTCACGCCGAGCACCGCGAGGAAGAACACCCATGCCATCAGCGTGAATATGGGAATCGTGTCGTTATTCACCAGGATGTAGGCTGCAATGGCCGAAACCAGGGTCCCGCCCGTCGAGTAGCCCGCCGAGCTGGCCGTTGATTGCATGCAATTGTTCTCAAGCACGGTCATGGTGGTGCGCACCAGGCCGAGCTTGTGAAACGTGGTCCAGATCGCGTACGACAGGATGCACGCCGTGATCGCAACGCCGAAGCCCCAGCCGCTCTTCAAACCGATATACAGGTTGGTCAGCGACAGAATTCCACCCAGCACCGAGCCCATGAGCACGGCCCGCCACGTAAGCTGCCACATGCTGTCGCCGCGCCCCTGATAGCACCTTTCGAACCACTGCCGCTCGATCTCCTCAGGGGTGCCCTCGAAGCCGCCTATGGGAAGCTGGTATTCATCTGTGCGTGCGCCGGCGGTGATTCCGGGATGCAGGGCGTGTTCGTCGGGCAGTTGGTTGCTGGGAGGATTGGGGGTGTCGGACATCTCAGCACGCTCCTGTATGCACACAACGCCATCGGTCGGTGCGTTACCGTGGGGAGTCGCTCAGTCGCGAGAGAAGGGGACATTCTGGCGGCAGACGGGACCGCGTTCAAGTCAGCCGTAATAGAGCGCGTGTTTGGCGGCGCTTGCCTTACTGCCAATCTCCGCTAGGCTGATGCAGACTCGTGGCACGACGAGCAGGCAAGGAGGCACAGTGCAGCCGCTTGGGATCTTCCAGCAACCTAAAGCCATAGTCGGGATGATCCATGTGCGGGCCCTGCCGGGTACGCCGCGGAACGACACTCCGGTTTCAGCAATTATCGAGTCGGCAGCAGCCGAAGCCCGCCTCTGGACGGAGGCGGGCGTCGATGGGTTGCTGATTGAAAACATGCACGATGTGCCGTATCTCGCAATGGAGGTCGGTCCGGAAATCGTCGCCGGCATGACAGCTGTCGGCGTGGCCGTCCGGCAAGCCAGTTCACTTCCGCTCGGCGTCCAGATCCTCGCCGGGGCGAATCGAGCAGCGTTGGCGGTGGCCCAGGCCTGCGGCGGCTCCTTCATACGGGTCGAGAATTTCGCGTACGCCCATGTGGCCGATGAAGGTCTGATGCCGACGGCGGAAGCGGGGGACTTGCTGCGCTATCGCCGACACGTTGGCGCGGAGCAGATCAAGATCATCGCGGATGTGAAGAAGAAACACTCCAGCCATGCCATTACGGCGGACGTATCGCTGGAGGAAGCGGCCCGCACGACAGAGTTCTTCGGTGCAGATGGACTGGTCGTGACGGGGAGCGCGACTGGTCAGCCCACAAATGTTGCCGATGTGCAAGCCGTGCGAGCCGCAACATCTGCGACCGTGTGTATCGGGTCCGGATTGACGCCGGAGAATCTCGGGGCGCTCTGGCCACACGCTGACGTCTTCATCGTTGGGTCATATGTGAAGCAGAATGGCCTTTGGAGCAACCCGCTCGAGCGCGCGCGGGTCGAAGCATTCATGGATGGCGTAACGAAGTTGCGGCAACAGGACTGAGAAGGGGGCGCCATGCCCGGCTCGGCCGGACAAAGCGATGAGAGGCTGATCGTCGTCTGCGGATGCATGTTCGCAGGCAAGACGTCGCGGCTGATGGAACTACTGGCCATCGCGTCGACGCTGGGGCGGCACGTGCTGGCCTGCAAGCATGCGCTGGATCGGCGCTACGACCCGCAGTATCTCGCCACCCACGACGGTCGGCGTCAGCCCGCGGTCGCCGTGGCAGACGCCGCCGAGATCGAGCAACGGGCTGCCGAGGGGTACGAGGTCGTCGGAATCGACGAGGGGCATTTTTTCGGACGTGAGCTGGCGGAGGTATGTGCGCGACTCGTGGCGGCGGATTGCAGAGTGATCGTGGCCGGTTTGGACCACGACGCCTGGGGACAGCCGTTCCCACCGTTTCCACAACTGAGCGAGGCGGCAGACGGGATTGAGATTCTATATGCTTCCTGTTCGGTCTGTGGGCGCCCGGGGCGCTATTCGCAACGCATGGTCCCGGTGCGGGATGACGACATGGTAGGGGGACCGGGCGAGTATGAGCCGCGCTGCCGCGAACATTTTCAGCCACTGCCCGGGCCGGCCCCGGTGTACGCTTGAAAACCGGAGAATGGCACGGTTGTCAGCTGGAAATCGCCGGATTTTCCGGGATGCCGGTCTCGACAGCGGCGTTTCGCGCGGCTCGCTATTGACCCCCGCGCACGGATGCGATATCCCATCGCCATTCGAGTAGTCTGTCGGCGTGCGAGGGCGCTCGACGGCACGCGCATAGCGAGAACTGGGAGAGTAGAGTCGTGGCGAAACCGAAGGTCGGCGTAGTTGGCGGTGGTGTGGTTGGCGGCGCGATGCAGCGTCTGTGTGGCCCGGATACGATAGTCTATGACCCGTACAAGCCCGAGCTGGCGGGCAACAAGGATGCGATCAATGGCTGCGATGCCGTCTTCGTCTGCGTGCCGACGCCGATGAAGGAGGACGGCAGTTGCGATACCTCGATCGTGGAGGAGGCGGTCTCGTGGATTGAGGCGCCGCTCATTCTGATCCGCTCAACGGTCGCCCCGGGCACGACGGATCGGCTTTGCAAGAAGTACAACAAGAACGTCGTGTTCCAGCCGGAATACCTCGGCGAGACGGTCGCGCACGTGTTCGGCAACATGGCCGAGCGGGAGTTCATCGTGCTGGGCGGCACCCCTGAGGGCATCAACCGCGCGGCCGAGTTCTACAAGCACTTCTACAACTCGTACGTGCACATGTATTTCTCGGATGCGACCACCGCCGAAGTGTGCAAGTATATGGAGAACGCCTTCTACGCGGTGAAGGTCACGTTCATGAACGAGTTCTACGACATCGCTCGCGCACACGGTGTGGATTTCAACGTGCTGCGTGAGTTGTGGCTGGCGGATACGCGCATCAGTCGCGACCATACGTTCTGCTATCCGGACAATCGCGGTTTCTCGGGCAAGTGCCTGCCCAAGGACTGCAACGCGATCGTTTATTCGTCGCGCCAACGCGACTACGAGCCGGAGTTCATGGCCGCCTGCCTGCGTATCAATGACAAGTTCCAGGCCATGAACCAAGCCAATAAGTAGCCTGTACGCAGCAGACGGACACACGCATGGACGAGCAAGTTCAGGTTCGTCGGATGACTGCCCGCGATATCGAGCGGGTGGTCGCAATCTATGGGGACATTTTCGACAAGCCCTACGTCAGCTTCGCCGAGCTCGACGAGGGCAAGGCGGATGGTCCGGACGGGCCATTCGATCAGGCCCGGGCGGTCTTCTCCGCCGAGCTGCGCGAGTTGCTGGACCACTCCGAGGCCCTGTTGCTGGTGGCGTGTGTCAACAACGAGATCGTTGGTTTCGGCCGCGCCAATCTGCGCCGCGCCCGTGCGGGTCACATGGAGTGTTGGCTGCATGACATCGGGGTGGCCGACGCGTGGCGGGGGAAGGGCATCGGTCGCGCGCTGACGGATCCACTTGTGGAGTGGGGGCGGCAGGCGGGTGCCAAGTATCTGCTCCTGGAGACGGGGGCCGAGAACCATGCCGGCCAGGAGATGTTCCGCAAGCTCGGGTTCGTGTCGCTCGCGACGGTCCTCTGGCGGGGTGCTGACTGAAGCTGCTCGGCCCGGGCCTCCGGCGACGAAGCGCCCCCGTCAACACCGCATCAGCGGTCCAGCACATTCGCCAGCCAGACTTGCAGATCTACACCCCAGTACACGATCACCAGCGCGGCGACTCCCCACAATACAAGCGCCGTCTGGAAGGGCGGATCGCGTAGCAGTACGTCGGTCGGACCACTGACGCGGCCGTGCTCAACCAGCAGGGCGAAACGGAAGATCGCGTAAACGACCAGGGGCAGGGTGTAGATCAGATAATTTGTCCCGAACTTCGCCATCGTTACGTCATCGGTGGCGTAGAGCATGAAACTCAGCACCGCGACCGCCGCCGTCAGCGTGGTCATGTGATTCAGCAGTTCCGGCGTGTAGATCGCGAGTGTCTTGCGGTGGCGCACGGCCGCGACACCACCGTTTTCCGCCAGGGCATTGAGCTCACAGCGGCGTTTGCTGAAGCCCATGAACAAACAGAGTGTGAACGTGCACAGCACGAGCCAGTGCGAAATCTCGACGTGAACCAGAACGGCCCCCGCGACCGCACGGAGTACGAAGCCGATACCGATGATGATGACGTCGAGCAGGGCGGCCTGTTTCAGGCCAAAGGTGTAGGCGATCTGAAGCACCAGATAGACGAGCGCGACCACGAAGAAGCCACGATCAAGAAGTGCGGCGCCGCCGAGCCCGACAACCAGCAACGCGCCCGCCAGCGCACCGGCGGAACCGATCGAAACGCGTCCCGCCGCAATCGGGCGATTCCGCTTGCGCGGATGCAGGCGATCCTCGTTGCGATCGTGGATGTCATTGAAGATGTACACGGTGCTGCTGACGAGGCTGAAGCAGAGCATGCCCAGCAGCACGAGCAGCACATTTCCCCACAGCACGTCACCGTCGGCAAACAGCTTGCGTCCGAAGACCGCCCCGGCCAGCAGGAACAGATTCTTCGTCCACTGTTCCGGCCGCATCAATTGAAGATAAGCCATCAACGCTATACCCGTTGGCTGCTTGAAAATCCACTCAGACCGCGCGGCCCATTGTGGTCGGGCGCCATGGGGCGGTCAACGTGTCTCCCCCTCGACTGTGGGTAGCGGGTCGTCGGGCTCAACCTGCTGCGGCAGGCGCCACGTGTGTGTCGGCTCCTGCCCACATTCCAGCACGCCACCCAGTGTCCGCTCAGCAAATGCGAACCGGATTGTGGCCTCCCGGGCGCGTAGATGCAGTCGATAATCGATCGTCCGATGGGCTCGTGTCCCCGATGCGTCCTGCGTGGTCGGCGGCACATGCTCGAGCTCGACCGTCGGCGGTTCGGTATTGCGAGCCTCATCCATCACCAGGGCAGTCGCGAATGTGACCCACTCACCCTGCTCCAGCAGTGGTTCCAGCTCGAGGCGGCCCCAGTGCGAGACCTTACCGAACGCCGATCCCACGCTGCCCGGGTTTCCCAGCCGATACCACGCGTTACGGGCACCATGCCGCTCCCCAGGTATGATCAGTCGTGAAAACCCAGCCGGCGCGCCGCCGATATATTTCCGACCGGCGTCGGGGCCCGCGGGCACACGCAGCGATTCACCCGGGCCCCCGACCAGTCGCAGGGCCTGCGGGCTCGGCAGGGGGGTGGTCAGCCAAAGCGCACCGTCGCGATCCGTCCAGCGCAACCACGCGGCCCCATCCACGCGCCAGATCCCGCCAGACTCGGTTGCTTCGGTGATGCGAACCGCGGCAGCGAGGTTCTGGCCGTCGACTTCCGGCCGGATGGGAATTTGCAGGATCCACGTCGGCACGTTGCGCCCGCGCGCCGTGCGTACCCGATCGACCACGATCAGAATACGCTGCTCGCAAAACACGAGTTCACGAGTCCAATGCAACAGGGTGTCGTGGTCATATGCCGCGGTCAGATCGATCGCGCAGTACGCCGCGTCGCGATGCGTTCCATAAGCCACCAATGAGCCCGTTGTCCGGCGTTGTGCCGCTAGCGGCCGTCCAAAGTCCGTGCAGGTGTCTTCGACGAGGCGCTGACCGCCAACGGGCAGATACCGCTGCCCGTACCAGCGTTCCAGATGGGTCGGGTCCCACCGTACGATGGCATTGTGTGAGATCGTGGCGGTGAAGAACTGCTCAAACTCGAACGGCTGTTTGTCCGAGCCCAGATACTGCCCGCCGCCACGCCCTGCGGTGGCCAGAAACAGCACGTCATCGCCACTCATCGGCGTCAGGTCCCCTCCGTGCCGCACATGAAAGTGACCGGCGTCGAAGTGCTGCCGGCGACGAAGGAACGGTTGCCCCGCGTCCACGCGCACGACCGACGTGAACGGCCCCTGGCCGGCCCGGAAGATGATCGTACCTTGCAGATTACGGGCAGGTGGCAGCTGCTGCGTGTCGCATACGGAAACATCTGAACGCTCGAACGCGATCGGCACCCAGCGCCAAAGGACTGCGAGTAGTGGGTGCCTGTTATCCTTGATCGCGCGTGTTACCCGTTCGGCCACGTACGCTGCGGCCGGATCCTTCGTGCGGACCGCCAGCAAATGGGCCGTTACCGGCTGTAGCCCGCTCCACGTGCCGATCGAAAGCGTGGGCGCGACATTGCCGTCATCGTGGAGAATGTTGTAGTCAAGGGCCGGGTGCGGAACCGTCTCGTACACATAGTGTTCGAGCCACCGCCCAACATCCGCGCCATGGCGGCCCCAGATGTCCTGCTCGGACATCACGCTGGCGAACTCCAGGGCGAGGGCGGTGTCACTCTCCTCACGCGGTCCGGCGGCGGCGCCCGTGGGCGCGAATCCGCGCCAGGCGAGAAACCGCGGAAAAGTCCGCTCGAAGTACATCTCGGCAGCTTCGAGCACGCGCTCGCGCACCGTAACCCAACTGGGACTCGGCTGGTCGTCTTCATCCACGGCCAGGGCGAGTGCCAGATAGGTCAACCGCTGGCGAAAACGGCGGGGCAGAAGTGGACTGTCCTCGGACGTGAATGGCTCGATGTGCTGTCGCACGTCGTAGAGCACTTTCTCTCGCAATTCCTCCGGTAGTGCGTCCCAGCACCAGTCCAACGCCAGCACGGCCTCCAGCGCGTCCTCGGAGGTCCACACAACCTCCTCGAGTGCGCGACTGACCAGCTTCAGACGCTCGCCATCCCGCGGATCATCAGGCTCTACCACATGCAGAAAGGCGGCCGCGAGCACCTCACCGGGCAGCACGCCGGACTCGTCGCTGCTCATGAGCGCATCACGCAGCGCCTGATAGTCGGTTGCGTGACGCCCATGACGGCCCCAGTCAGGCGCGGCCGCTTCAGCAGCACCGACGCCGCAGGCATGCCGGATACGCGGCAGTTCTTCGCGTTGCAGCAAGAGCCGGGGATGAGATGCGGTGCCGTAGGTCAGGGAAGCGCCAGAGAATAGCAGGATCGCCATGAAGACGGCGTGGTGAGGCGAGCGAGCGAGTAGTGGGACCACGTTGGTTCTCCCAAACGGCATTCCGGGAGTCATGACTACGGTGCGCAGGGTCCAGCTTCGCCTGTAACAGCGTCGCGGTCAACGATTGCGCTACCCGGTTGGCCTTCCGGGCCGGTTCCCCCATAGCGAAGTCGTGTCGCGTCAATCGGCTACCACCCGCGCCGGCGACACCACGTCCTGAACGCGTCCGAACAGGGTCAGCGGCGAAGCGGACTCCACCTTGATGTTGACCAGGGCACCGATCAAGTCCGCCGGACCGTCAAACACGGTGATCAGGTCGTGCGGCGTCCGGCCGATGAGTTGATTGGCGCTTGCCCGAATACCGGGCGTGTCGGGATCGTGCTGCGTCTGCTCGGGAGCACCGTCGCCGTTCCCGTCAGCCTGGACCTTGCGAGCGGCCTTGCTGTAGCCCTCGACGAGCACTGCGACTGTCTGGCCGATGAGGGTCTGCTTCTGCGGGCCCGCGATCTCGCTCTGTGCCGCAAGCAAATCGTTATTGCGACGGACTTTCACATTTTCCGGCACATTGTCTGCCAGAGCGCGATCCGCCGCCGTGCCCGGTCGGGGGGAGTATTTGAAAACGAAGATGCTCTTGTATTGCACGCGTTGCACCAGCGCGACACTCTGTTGGAAGTCCTCCTCGGTCTCGCCTGAGAAACCGACGATGAAGTCGCCGGCCAATGCAATATCGGGGACGATGTTACGTGCCCGGTCCATCAGCTTCAGGTACTCGGCGGCGGTGTAGCCCCGCTTCATCGCCTTCAGCATGCGATCCGAACCACTCTGCGCAGGAATGTGCAGGTACGGGCACACGCGCGGGTAATCGCGCATGACGCGAAAAATGTCGTCGTCCCAGTCCGCCGGATAGCTTGTGACGAACCGGATCCGGTCGATTCCCTCGATTGCGTGCACCTCCTCCAGCAACTGTGCCAGTCGAAAGACCCGCCCGTCGTCCTCGTATGCGTACGAGTTCACGGTCTGCCCCAGCAGCGTGATCTCACGCGTGCCCGCCTCCGCCAGGCGGCGACACTCCTCGACAATATGCGCTGGCGGGCGACAACGCTCCTTACCACGCACGAATGGCACGACACAATACGTGCAGAATTTGTCGCATCCGCGCTGCACGCGAACATAAGACTGCAGTACCCCAGCGCGCGGATCCGGCCGGCGCGACATGTCGAGCTGCTCCAGACTATCGTATTCGAATGCGCGCTTGAGCAGGTTCGTCCGGCGGGACTCCGTGCCAGCGAGCGCCATCACCTGCTCGTGTCGCTTCCAGACATCGCGCAGCAGCCCCGGCAGGCGGTTCAATTCACCCGGGCCACACAGCAGGTCCACCTGCGGGTAGCCCACCAGCAGAGCATCGCGCATCCGCTCCGCCATGCAGCCAATGACCCCGATAATTACATGCGGCTTGCGCTGTTTGACGAACTTCACCCGCCCCAGGCGCGACAGGACCTTGTCCTCCGCGTGCTGCCGGACGGAGCAGGTGTTGTAGAGGATCACGTCCGCCTGCTCGCTCGCATCAACGGGACTCAGTCCCATGGCCCGCAGCTCGCCTTCGATGAGCTGACTGTCGAGCACGTTCATCTGGCAGCCAAAAGTCTCGAGAGAATACGTCTTTGCCTTCACGGGGTACTCACCGATTTCGCTTCGTCCGTTGGTTGCGTAGTGGCGCTGGCTGTGCGATCGAGCCCTGCCCGGGCGCGTGCCCGGAGTCGCTCGTCGGCGCCGACATCCTCCAGCAGGTCGCGGTAGATGTCGCGGGCCACGTCAGGCCGCCCCAATTCCTCGTGGGCGACTCCCACGTAGTATAGCGCCTGCGCTGCGTGCGCGGGATCATTGGACTCGTGGGTGATGCGCATCAATTCGGCGGCGGCGTTCGCCGGTGCGCCGCGCGCAATACGGCAGCGATTCGCGACAATCAGCCAAGGTACGCGCTGGTCCGGGTCAACAAACGGCAACCCACGCTCGACCAGCCGCTCGGCTCGGGCAACGTCGTCTTGCCCCAAGGCGCACTCAGCCGCTTCCAGCACGAGCGACCGGTCGTCGAGGCGTATCGGTAGTCGCTCGTCCGCCGGTGGCGCACGCTCGGGGCGGACTTCACGGCCGCCGCCGTCCGGCAGCGACAGGATACCGAGTCCGGACTCGCTTGCAGGCTGCGTTGCGGTGGCTGGTCGAGTTGTTGCTGGCGACGCGGCGAATGCCGGCGGTAGGGGGGTGACATCCTCGTACAGCAGCAACTCCAGCAAGAGCGTTCGCAACGCCTGCACGACGCGCGGCGACTCTGCCGACTCTGAGGCAGTTTCCAGCAGGGTCCGAGCGCGGCGATTCTGCGCTGACCCTCGTTCCCCCGGAGGGCCAGGATCATAACTCTCTATTTCGGAGGGGTTTGCCGAAATAACCGCGATCCACGTATCCACCGCCTGATCGAACTTCGCCATCTGGCGACTCGCCTCGAGCAGCCGGACCCGCGCGAACTTCAGCGCCCAGCCCTCCTGCGAACCGTCGAGGATTCTGCGGTAATAATCAGCCGCCTCCGCCCATTCTCGCTCCGCGCGGAGCTGCTCTGCGCGATTAAGGTCAGCACGACCATCCACGGCAATCCACGCCACCTCGGACAGCGGTTTCCGCAGATACTCGCGCGAGACGCCGCGGAAGACCAACCGCTGGTCCCGAAAATCCGTGATCGTGACACTCCGGAAGGGGGGCTTGTCCTTGAGCTTCACAATATCGGCCGTCGCGGCTGTCGTGACGAGCAGCGCAAGAATTGCCGAGAATTGCCGAAGTGCTGCCTTGCCCATGCCGATAGTATATAGCGGCGGGGCAAGGCGCCAGTGGTGCCGTCAAGTTCCTGCCGCGCAGATGGTTGCACGGCGACGCGCAATCTTGTACAAACTGTGAGCGGGCAGGGAAGCCGCGACACGTCGAGCGAGGGAAGGCTCGTGACGGCTGACAAACGCAACACGGCGGTAGTGATGTCCCTGGTGGTCTCCATGACCATTGGGGCCGTAGTACTACTGTCGCTTGAGGCGCGCTTGGCGCCGCGCCGGCCCGTGTATTCCTGGGCGGCCAATCCCATGCTGGCGGCCGAACGGGGGCTTCGTCTGCAAGAATTGGAAATCGGCCACGTGGTTTCGCTTGCCGCACTCGATCCCGACGCCCAGAGCGTGATGGACGCCGATCTGACGGTATTCGACACGGATGAGAGTATCTGCCTGATTGATCGCGAGGGTCGCGCACGCTGGGAACCGCGTGGTCCCCGCGTCTGGCTGGTCCTGATCGGCAGCGCCAGCGCAGCGGAACTCACGATTGCCCAAAAGGAAACACTGCTTGCCGCAATCGGCAGCCTCAGCGAGAAGTGCGATGCCGATCTCATTCCCATCCGACTCGCACCCGAACTGGATGCGCGGTACACTCCCGATCTGCCGCCGCAGGCGGTGGACCTGCGAGACTTCCTCGCTCGCAAACGGTTTATCAACGTCAGGTAACACGCGGTGTGCGCTGTCACGCTGAGACGTCCAGGTGTGGTCTGCTGGACTGTCCCGGGTGTGCCTGCGAAAAATAGCAGACGTGGGTGCTGCGCCTCTCGGCCAGGATGTGCCGGGCAGCCCACCCCTTGGTGACTTCGTTTCGGGGCATGATGCCTACGCGTTCAATTCCCATCTTGCCCGGCTACGAGATTCTCGGCCGTATCGGACGTGGCGCGGGGGCCGCCATCATGCTCGCGCGCGACATCGCCAACGAGCGGCAGGTCGCAATCAAGCACATCATCCGCCGCACGAACGACGACGAAAAGTTCATCAACCAGGCCGAGAATGAGTTCACGGTCACCCGGGGCTTCACCCACCCCTATCTGCGGCAGTACTACGACATCGTCCGTGTCCGTAAATGGCTGAAAACACGCGAGTTGGCGCTTGTCATGGAATATGTCGACGGCGACCGGCTCGAGGATGAGTCGCCGCAGGACCTCGAGGGGATCATCGATATCTTCAAACGCGTGGCCGACGGCCTCCACGGGTTGCACCTGCACGGCTACGTCCACGCCGACATCAAGCCCAACAACATCCTCCTGACTCGCGACGGGGGCGTGAAGATCATCGATTTCGGACAGTCGTGTCCACTTGGGTTTACCAAGGAGCGCGTTCAGGGGACGCCGGACTACATCGCCCCGGAACAGGTCCACCGTCATCCCATTGACCAGCGCACGGACGTGTACAATCTGGGGGCGACGATGTACTGGGTGGTGACCGGCAAGTGGTTCAAGACCCTTGTGTCGGTTGCGCCGGCGGGCTCGACGCGGATCGCCCTCGAATCGCAGCGTGGCAATGCCCCGCCGCACGAACTGAACCCGAAGGTGCCGCTGCCGCTGTCGAAGCTGATCCTGGAATGCTGCGAAACCGTGCGCGATCGGCGGCCCCGTGACATGCGCGAGGTCATTTCGCGGCTGGAAGTTGTGCAACACCTGATGGAACGCAACCATCGGCGGCGTCGGCGTCGCAGTCCCGAGCAGGAGTCCGGTTGATTGGGCAGTTTCCGCGTGGGGGGTGTCCAGGCGGCCATGAAGCGAGATTATCGTGACCCAACTGATCGATGCTGACCAGGCCTGTGAGCGACTGCACGAAGCTGCCCAGCTCATGCGCGAGGACCCGATACGCGAGGCATCACTGCTGAAGTTCGGTTCCGCCGGTCAGCTCGTGATGACCGGCGACATGCATGGCCACCTGCGCAATTTCGAGAAGCTGCAGCGCTACTGCGCTCTGGAGCGCTCTCCGGGCCGCATGGTCATTCTGCATGAGTTGATCCACTCCGAGCCGGACCCCCCGGGGACTGCGGATTTGTCCATCGACCTGCTTATCCGGGCAGTGCAGTGGAAGTGTGAACACCCCGACAACGTGTTCTTCCTCCAGTCCAACCACGAAATGTCGCAGCTCCTGGATCACGAAATCACCAAGGGCGGCCGGTGCGTGCTCGCCGACTTTGAGCGTGGCGTGGCGCAGCGCTATCCGGAACGGGCCGCGGACGTGCTGGAAGGCGTACAGGCGTATCTCGAAGCCCTGCCGCTGGCCGCCCGCCTGGCCAACGGCATCTTCCTGTCACACAGCCTGCCCGACGCCCTCTACATGGATCGCTTCGATCTGTCGGTTTTCGAACGCGAACCGACCCGCGCGGACATGGAGCCCGGCGGCCCCGCCTATGCCCTGGTATGGGGCCGGTTTCACACGGCCGAGTTGATCGACGCATTCGCACAGCGGTTGGGCGTAGACGTGCTCATCGCCGGGCACACGCCACAGGAGATGGGGCATACACGGGTCGGCCGATTGCTCATTCTCGCCAGCGACCACACGCACGGCACCTTCCTGCCCATCGACCTCGCGCGGCGCCACACAGCCGAAGAACTGGAGCAGAACATCCGCAAGTTCGTGTCGGTGGAGTGATGCCCGCGTGCCCGTGGTCGGCTTGATTGGCCACCCTATAATCACCCCGTCCGGGTTGCACGATGAGTGTGCCCGTCCTGGTCAAGCATGCAGCCCGAAGGGAGCCGCGATCGAATGCGTGTCATCGTCGCCAAGCCACGAGGATTCTGTGCGGGGGTGGAGCGGGCGATCCGCGCGGTCGAGCTGGCACTCGAGGAGTACGGGCCGCCCGTGTACGTGCGCAAGGAGATCGTCCACAACCAGCACGTCGTGCAGCGGCTGCGGAGCGAGGGGGCCGTCTTCGTGGATGAGCTTGATGAGGTGCCGGAGGGGGCGGTCACGATCCTCTCGGCTCACGGCTCGCCGCCCGAAGTGTATGACGAGGTCGCGGGGCGCAAGTTGCGGATGATCGACGCGACCTGTCCGCTGGTACGCAAGGTGCACGTCGAGGTGCGGCGCTATGTCAGGCGCGGCTATCGGATCTTCCTGATCGGCCATGCCGGCCACGACGAGGTGATCGGCACAACGGGACAAGCGCCGGAGGCGACGACGCTGGTCGAGACGGTCGCCGACGTCGAGCGTCTTGAACTCCCGGCAGATCAGCCGGGGATAATCCTGACACAAACCACGCTGAGCCAGGATGACGCGCAGGGGATTATGGATGCCCTGCTGGCGCGGTTTCCGCATCTGGAGTTGCCGCCCTCAGACGACATTTGCTACGCCACGCAGAACCGCCAGACCGCCGTCAAGGAGATCATCGCGCAGATCGATCTGCTGCTGGTGGTGGGATCGCAGAACTCGTCCAATTCACGTAGGCTCACCGAGGTGGCCAAGGCGCGGGGCGTGCCATCGTACCTCGTCGATGGACCGGAGCAGATCGACCCGCAGTGGCTTGCGCATGTAGCGTGTGTCGGCGTTACATCCGGGGCGAGCGCGCCCGAAGTCGTTGTACAGAGTGTACTGGAGTACCTGCGCGACCGTGGCGCGCATGAAGTGCATGAAGTCGACGCGCCGGATGAGGGCGTCACCTTCACGCTGCCGAAGTTTGTGCCGCTCACCACGGGAGGGCGACCGGCGTGAGTGATGAGAAACGACCGTCGCATGCCGGGCATGCGACGGCCGCCGGTAGATTTACGATGTGGCCCGCTACGCTACATGGTGTGGCGCAAACAGGCTATTTGAACTCAGCCATGATGTTCGCGTAGTACGTCTGATCAAGCCGCTCGCGACCTTGCGCAGGGATCGAATCATACTCGTACAACGCGCCGAACTTCAGCTTCCAGACTTCGCTCGACGCGATCGGAATTACGAACGCGTTGTCAGATGTCAGGCGGTAATCATCGATGCCGTCGAAAGACGGATACCACACGTTGTTGGTCGTGAAGCGCAGCCATTCATTGATGTCGATACGCCAGTCGAGACCCACTTCCATCTGCGCCTTGTCTTCCTGCGTCCCGTCAAAATAGGACTCATGCAGGTAACCAATACCGACCCGGCTCTTCAACTCGTGCTTCTTTTCTTTGATCCAGTAGTACCCGGGACCGCCGGCAGTCGACAGCCGCAGTTCTAGATCCTCGAACTCGTCGTATTCGAGATCCAGTCGCCAATAGGCGAACCAGCGCTCGGTGAACAAGTACTCGTAGTACGTTCCCGCCTTGACCTCATGCTCGCTCCGCTCGTCGTCCTCTTCGGAGTAGACGCCGGACAGGTAGAACTTCAACTGGTCCTTGGCAGACTGGCGAATTGCCTCGGCCCGGCCGCGGACATTGAATACGTCCGTGTTACCCTCGCGGTATATCAGGCCGGCCTCAAACGTAAACGTCCAGTTGCCGGCCGCCGCTTCGGCTTTCTTCTTTTCTTCCTCGATCTGTGCTTCCAGCGCCAGTACCTCAGGGCTCTTGCCGTCTTTCGTCCAGATCGCGTCGACGGCCTGGACCTCGATCGGCACGCCGCCCAGCTCGGTTTCCACGACGGCGCGATCCAGCTCCGGCTTCCACGCGACCGGGCCGACCAGCCGATCGCCCGTCGACATCTCGACGTTCACCGGCTGATCGATGTCAATGGTGACGATGAGTGACTTGTCGATCACGATCGTGCCTGCGAACTTGGTCTCGAGGGTCAGCTGCGACTCGGTTAGCCCGCGCACCGTTCCCAGCACCTTGCTGCCGTCGGAAAGGGTGATCGTGTCGGCGTGTGCCGGTGGACCAAGGAGCAGGCCGGCCAGCAGCAGCGTGCCGGCGATTGCGTAGTGTTTCATCGTTTCATCCTCGTGCGGGAGCACTGTTGGTCGGGGCGCCCCGCCGAGGGCACCGCAGTAAACGCGGTTGGCGAGACTGAACCCGATGTGCGCCTGACGACCTAATCGTCGTCGCCGTTATCGTCATCCTCGAGGCGGTCGAACAGCGCATCCACGCCGGTGTCGATCGCGTCTTGTATGGGCGTGAGAATCGCGGAGCGCACGAGGAATTGCACGACTTCTCGTCCGTCCAGCGTGACGGTCGAGGTCGATTCGAACTCACCGAAATTGCAGGCACCCAGTGCAAAACAGGTCGAACCCATGGTGCTGGCCGCCAACATGCGGCGCCAGCCCGTCAATCGCTTGTACTTCGCCATCTCCGTTCCTTCCTTTCCTGAGCGCTGCTACGTGCCGGCGTGGTTACGTCATGCTGGCACGCAGCACATCAGGGTGTGCACGCCGCCCCCACCTCTGTTATCACACGGAAGCCTCGAGAAATGAGCAATCCCAGGCAAGCTGAGACCGTGGCATGCCCGCCCAAAGGCCTGCCAACCCGAAGCCACCCTCGCTTGAGCGGGGCGTATTCTGCGCCCGATAACACCATTTCGCAAGTGGCTAAAGACCAATGCCGCAAGCCTGAGATACAGTTCTCAGCTGCGGGCTTCCGCGGCCGTCGACGGCGTCAGTCTTCGTCAGGTGGGTTGAACTCCGGGATCTCGAATGTGCGGTCCCCGTAGCGCAGCTTCCCGGTTCGCAGAAACTCCTCGAGATGCGGCCGGCACGTGCCGCACCCCGTACAACAGCCGGTTTGCCGAATCAGCTCGCGCACATCGACAATGCCACGTCGCCTGGCATAGCTGCGCAGCGCCACGAAGCTGAGATTCTTGCAGTCACACCGCGTCGTACCCATCGACGCGATTATAGGGAATTACCGCGGCCGTGCCTTACGGTCATGCCGATTCGAGGTAGCGCCGCGCCCAGCGTGCCAGGAGCTCGGCCACATACCGGGCATCCTCCTCGCGCGATACCATCAAATGGTCCATGCCGTCCAGTGAAACGAAACTCTTCGGATGCGGCGCGGCCGTGAAAATCCGCTCCGCCTCCCGAATATTCACCACGTCGTCATCCGGCGAGTGGAATACGAGCAACGGCACCTTCAGATCCGCCGCATCATGCGTGATGTCGTGCTTTCGCAAGTCATCCAGCAGCTGCCCTTTGATTCGTACGCGATGCCCCATGACATCGACCGGCGCCGACTCCTCCGGACCCAACTCATCCGTCTGCCGCGTCAGGAACTCCCGCAGGTGAGACGTCTCAGACGGGGCGGCAATCGTCGCGATTGCCCGCACTTCAGACACGCGGCTGGCGGCGGCGAGCACCGCCGTTCCGCCCAGACTGTGTCCGATAAGAATCCGCGGTGCGGCGTAGTTGTCGCGCATGAAGTCCGCTGCTGCGACCAGATCCTCCAGGTTGGATGTGAAGCTCGTGTCCGCAAAATCGCCCGTGCTCTCACCGATGCCGGTGAAATCGAACCGGAACAGAGCGATGCGCTGCTCGACCAGCTCCCGGCTGATCCAGCCCGCTGTCTTCAGGTCTTTCCCGCACGTGAAGCAGTGGGCAAACAGAGCGTACGCCAGCGGCTGCGCGGCCGGTACGTCCAGGCGTGCGGCGATCTAGTTACCCAGCGGCCCGGTGAATTCGACGCGGCGACGTTCCGGCAGCATGGCAATCTCCCAGGTTGATAAGTCCGGCGACACCCGGCCAGAATAAGACCCTAGGGGCGCCAGCGCAAGTTGGCCAGCCTGGCCGGACGCGGGTTATCAGACCCAGGCACAACTCCGATAGCGTCCTGCGGCCCAGAAAACTCGCGATTGCGGCGCCGATTCAATGCCCGCGTGATTTCGGACGATCCTCGCGACAACGGGGCATCGTAACGGATGCGGCCCCGATTCGGAGCGTCTACAGGTTCAGGAGCCGAGGTAGACCATGAGCACGCTCACCCAGCCCAACACGCAGCAGCCGACGCCGGAACATGAGGATGACGGCGGCCTCGTCATGACGTCTTCAGCGCCGGGGACTGGCCTGCGAAAAACGAAGCAGCCCCCGAAGAACAACAGGTCGCGCGCCGCGAAGTGGAAGGCGCTCTGCGAAGACCTGACCGAACGGGCCGAGGCGTTGCGGAAACTGCGGGAGGAGCTCGCGCCGCAGGCGGAAGCGCTCGATAACCGCGCCCAGGCCCTCGACATACGGTCGAAACAGCTCGAGACCCAGGTTCGCCAGAGCGAAGCACTCATGGTCGAGCTCGAGCGTCGCGGCATGGAGTTGAGCGAGCAGTCCGACCAGCTCGAAACACGCCGCCGCATGCTGGATGCGGAATCGGAGGCGCACACGAAACGCGACGGCGAGCTGGACGCGCGCGAGTCCGGGCTGGATGCCCGCGAGATGGAACTCAACGAACGCGCCCGCGAAGTAGTGCAACGTAGCCGCGATGTCGACACCCGCGCGGGCGAGCTCAGCGCGCGCGAGGTCCAGCTCGACCAGCGCACGGCGGAGTTGGCGGAACGTCAGCAGGAGTTGGAGCACGCCACCCAGGCCCTTGAACGCCGTCGCGCCGAGCTCAATGATCGCGAGTCCGGACTGGAAGCCTGGAAGCGCGAGCTCGACGAGCGCCAGCGGGCGCTCAAGGTGGCCGCCGACGGTCTGGACAACCGGGCGGCTGAGCTGAGTGAGCGGCGAGCGGAGCTGGCCGCTGAGATTTCGGAAAAGCGGGCGGAACTCGCCGACGAGTCGGCGGCGCTCGAACAGCGCGAGGACGCGCTCGACAACCGGACGGCGGAGCTGTCCGGCTGGCAGTCGAAGCTCGCGTCGGAGGAGCAGTTCCTCGTCAAGCGCCAATCCGAGCTCAAACAACGCGAGGTGGAACTCGACAGCCGCGAACGAGCAATACGCCGCCGCGGCGACGAGCTGGCTGCCCAGGAACGCGCCCTCACGACCGAGCGTAATGAGGTGGGAGCCCGCCGGCGTGAGTTGGATGCCCACGTCGAATCGCTGACCCGCTGGATCGACGACTACGGCAGCGGGAGCGCCCCCACACAGGACGTGCCCTACGACGCGCGTGACTGATCGCCGCCATACCGGACTTCGCGCTGCGGGAGCAGCACCTGGCACGGAGGCCACTTGGCAAAGAGCGCTTGTGCAGCGGCAGCGTGGCCGTTCTGCCCTTCCCCTCGCGTACCTCGCACGTCTACAATTACAGCGAGGTCAATCTGAGGAATGGGCATGACACCACGACAGCGACGCGCCGAGCTGTATGAACGACTCCGGACCATCGATGCGGAGCTCATGCAGCTTACACGACGGTGGCACACCCTCGATCCGGATGCGTTCAATCACGAGCGCAACCGGCTGACCGGCCTGCGCGAGACGATTGAGAACCAGATTGCGCTCTTGCACCGGGAGGAAGCCAGCATCCAGGAGGATGAGGGCTAGTCATGAGCGGCGCCGGGTGAAAGTGGTGCGCCGGGGGGGCAACCAGCTCATAGGAATCGGGGTGCGGGAGCAAGCGGGGTTGCCATTTTGGGGCGCAGGTTGTCGTCGAGCTGCACGAAAGCCGACCAGTCATACCGCAACATGCAAAGGCCGTGCTGAAACCCGTCAAATGCGATGGCCGCCGTCCGTCCCTGCAATTCTTCGAGCAGCCAACGGGGATAATCCGCCCCCGCTGCGATCCCCAGCGGCGCCCCACCCCCAAACCGCGGATTGATCTCGATAAAGCAGATCCGGCGCTGCGCCGTCACGATACACTGTATGGTGACCAGGCCACGCAACCCGCCGCCAAGCGACTCGACCACCTGCCGACCGGCAGCCATGATCTCCAGGTCCTTCACGACCACCCCCTTCGAGACCTCGCCGGTTCGCACCTGCCAGCGGGCCCGGGGTACGACGCAACGCGGCTCACCCGTCAGCCCCACGTAGACATCCAGTGTGTGCTCCACCCCATCGATAAACTCCTGCACAATCGGATCCTGCACGCGGCTCAGGTAATACTCGAGCTCGATCTGATCCTCGAGTTTATGCACCCACTGGCTCGCACTACCCGAGCGCGGCTTGATGAAGAGCGGGAACGACAGATTGGGCTCAGCCCGGATCGCGTCCGCCGCGTAGGTCTCCGGCGTGTCAATGTTGTGACGCCGCAGATGCTCAAACGTCAGCATCTTGTCACGGCAGATGCTGATCGTCTCATACTCGGCAATCAGTGGAAGACACCCGGCCGCGGCAATTTCGTCACGATGCTTACTGAGAATGGGAAGATCAGTATCAGTGGTTGGCAGCAGCACGGTGGCGTCGTGCTTGGCAACCGCGTCGAGCACGGCGGGAACGTAACTCGCTTCCGACGCTCGCGGGACCAGGACGGCTTGGTCGACGCAAGTCAGCGCCGGAGCCGTGAGGTCACTATCCAGCCCAACCACGCGCAACGTCAATCCCAGTCCGCGCGCCGCGGCACGAAACGCCTGGATCAGTTCGACGCGGCGTCCGACGCAAGTCATCAGCAGCGTGATCGGTTTGCCGGGGGATGAACCTCCGCTCATGGTCGCTAGACTGTGCCGCAGGGGCCGCGCGGCGCCAAGAGCGCTTGCCGCAGATTATTGTCGACAGCAATCGACAGTCCACAGCCGCAGCCCAGTTTGACACCATCCAGCGGCCTCGCTAGCCTGCCGCGCGGAACATCGGGCAGACCGCAGCACAGGTGAACCATGCACCAGATGAGATGGACTGCACGGCTGGATACGGGGCGTATCATCGGTACTTGGATTGTCTTGGCGGGCCTGCTTGGGCCGTTCACGATGCCCGCTTGGGGGCAGGACGCTCCAGCACCCGACACGCAACCATCTGACACACCAGCCTACGTGCAGGTGACCGCCGAACGGCTCAACGTCCGCTCGCGGGCAGATGCCAATGCGATGATCGTCACGCGACTCAAGCAGGGCGATGTGCTCCGGGTGGTCAGCCGGGATCAGTACGGCTGGTACGCCGTCGAGCCGCCGGCGGACGTCTTCTCCTTGGTATCCAGTGAGTACATCGATCGGCGCGACGAGGATCGCGGCGTCGTCTCGACCCGCAGCGGGGCGCTTCGCGTCCGCGTAGGTAGCGTCGTGCAACGTGTGGACCCCCTGCAAAGCGAGGTACAAGCTCGGCTGGAGCCGGGTACCGCGGTCGAAATCGTCGGTGAGCAGGACGGCTGGTACCAGATCGTCCCGCCCGACGGCACCCCCGTGTATGTCTACGGCGAGCATGTTCAACCACTGGACCCCGCTCAGGCCCGCCGGATCCTCGCCCGGCAGGCTGCGGAGCGCCGTCCGCCCGACCCGGCCGCCACGCAGCCGGCTCGCGAAATCGACCTCAGTGGCGAGTGGGGCCAACAACTCGAGCAGATCGAGTTGGCGTTGGAAGTCGAAGGCGAGAAGCCGTATCTGCGCCAGTCATTTGAGCCGTACATTGAGCAGTTGCGGCCCCTGGCACGCCAGGCGGAGGCCCCCGGGGTGGCCCGGGTGGCGCGGGCCTGGGTGGTGCTCTTGGAACAACGAAAGATCGATCAGCGCATCGTGCGCGACGCGGAGGAGATTCTCCGCCGAGAGGCCCGCGACCGGGCCCAGTTCGAACGCGAGCAGGAGCGCATCAAACGCCTCTGGCGGCGCATTTCCAGTCGGCCGGCCTTCGATGCGCGCGGCGTGTTGCTGGAGAGCTACGCCGTCAAGCGCGAGGACGGCAGTGTATGGTACCGCTTGCAGGACCCCGTGACCGAAAGCGTCGTCGTATACGTCGAGTTTCCGCCGGGGTCGAACCTTGTGGCCGACGACTTCCTGGGCGAGTACGTTGGCGTGCTTGGCCGGCGCCGGTTGGAAGCGGGCGTCGGCGCCGACGTGTTGCGAGCAGACAACGTCATTGTCTTGAGAGAGTTACCACCCGCCCCCTCGACGCGTCCAGCGCGGCCTCGCCTCAAACCGTAAGCTCGGCTAGACTATCCGCTTGGATCGGGCGCTCCGCGTGTTAATTAGGAAGTAAGTCATGAACGCATGGAAGACACAACTTCGGATTCGATACTACTTGTTGAGCATGTCGCTCGGTGGCGGTCTTTTCCTGTTCGAAGGCTGCGGCCTGACCGATCAGCAATGGTCCACCGTCTGGCAATCGGCCATCTCGTCCGGCCTGAACGCGGTGGTTGTGAACTCGTTGTCCGGCGCGGTCGGCGCCTAGACCGGCAACACCGTATTGACTATCTCCGCGGATCAGGATTGGGAGTGGCAGGTATGCTGAGACGATGTGCTGGTGCGCTGCTGCTGGCGGCCGTGGCGCTGGGGGCTTTCGGTTGCGGCGGCGGCAAGGCGATTGTCGTCAATCGACCTGATTGGGAGTACACGCGCTACGAGACGCTGGCCATCGCCCCGACCCAGGCGCGCGGCATCGCGGCCGGCTCATCCGCCAGCACGTTGACACAGCGCCTCAGCTCCCTGCTCAGCAGCAACGGCGCGTTCACGATCGTCGATCGCAGCGCGCTGCCCGCGCTCCTCGAGGAGCAGGACTTCGCCCGCATGATGGCGGCTGAGGGTGCCGCCGTAACCATGCCCGCAGGTCAGATGATCCCCGCCGATGCGCTCGTCCTGACCGAAATCACCCACTACAAGCTCATTGAGGAACGTGAACCCCGAACCGTGCCGCGCTTCGGAGTTGATAGCAAGGGGCGCCTCCGCCAAATCGGCGAAGACGTGATCTGGATCTACCGCCGCGGAGCCGAGGTCGGCGGTGGCGTACGCGTCATCGACGTGGGCACCGGGGCAGTCGTTTACAGCCACGACGCACTGATTCCAGCACGGGTCAAGACGGGCACCAATCGACCGCCCTCAGTCTCGGCCAAGGACATGGCGACACGCGTCGCACGCGAGTTGGCCATGGAATTCTACAAGCACCTGGCCCCGACTGAAGTCGAGGTCGAATTCGACGGCGACAGCCTCATCATCGCCACGCAGTATTTCGATGGGCGCTACGAGACGACTGAGAAGGTGCCCCGATCGCTCGACGAGCTGATGTTGGTCGTGCGCGACCTCCCCGAAGAATGCGATCGCAACAAATTCCGCGTCGCCGTCGCGCCGCAGGACATTCCCGCGAACGTATTCGAAAGTGAGGAGTTCTTCTGGTCCGGCAATCTCGGACCGGAGGGACAGGTCGTCACCGTTCCCGTCGCGACCCTGTCCGAAGCCGGCGCAGAGAAGTATGTCGCCAAGCTCTATAGCGTGGGCAACCCGGAGCCGGTACTCGAGCGCGAGTTCCGGCTGGTAGCGAAAGGCGATTGACGCGCCACGCTGCGCAAAAGGTTGGGGCCGACCACCTCGCTGAGTGATCGGCCCCGGGGTTCGGTGCTGCGAAAGGAAGGCACTTGCGGCAAGGAAAGAAAGAAGCAAGCGCTGTTTCCTGAATCCACCTGACCATAGCTACACGCCGCCCACCAGTTCCACCCGATTCACCCGAGGTCCCGGAACAACTCATGCTGCACGTCATGGTTCACGGAATCCGCACCCGGTTTCCACACGATTCTGCCCGCGAGCGATAACAACAGCACTTCATCCTTCATGCTCTTTCTCACGGTGCTACGCCCGGCCGAGTGGGACGGGCGTCGGGCACCAGGCCTCCCGGTGGCTCGCGCAAAACAACGAGCCGGCCAACTCGTGGTTGACCGGCTCATCGGGGTTCGCGAAAGGCTGCCTCTTGGCACAGGAGAGTGATGCGTTGGCTGCCTAATCACCTCATCATACGCGGGGCAATCCGCCGCGGTCATCGCCGATTAACGCAGGTCCGGAAACAGCACGCCAAGGCATGTCTGGCGCGGGTCTGCGCGAATCGCCGGCACCGCGTTTTTTGAAAGGGCACCATAAAATCGCTGCCGGCGATGCGCGCCGTTTCAGCGATCGCGTGCTGTGCGCCAGGCTGCCGCCGCCTCCACGTGTGCAGCGAAGAGTGCCAGGTGCTCCGGACGATCGAAGATGTCCTCAGGATGCCACTGCACCGCCAGCAGGAAGCGCCCGTCCGAAAAGTCCTCCGACGCCTCCAGCACGCCATCAGGTGCCCACGCTGCCGGCCGCAATCCCCGCGCCGGTTGCTGAGGATCGATAATCTGATGATGCCGACTGCTGACCTCCAGCTCGGGGCGTCCGAGGATACGCGCGAGCCGCGCATCCGACTCGACGCGGACCGGATGAAACGCATTGCGATCCCCCGGCAGGTGGTGCACAACCATCGGCTCCAGCCCCAGCTCATCAACGTGCTGATGAAGTCGGCCCCCGCGTACGACGTGCGCGACCTGCATGCCCAGACAGATAGCGAACATCGGGATGCGACACGCATCTGCGGCCCGGAACAGGTCCACTTCGAATCGGTCACGTTTCACATGCAGCAGGTTTGCACGTGCGTGCACCGTGTCGCCATAGTGGTGGGGATGCAGGTCGAAGCCACCAGTCAGCAACAAACCGTCGATCGTCGCGAGCATTTCGTCCAGGCGCGTTCCGTCGTAGCTGCCGGGAACTGGCAGCGGGTGCGGCATGCCGCCGGCCGCGAAGACCGCCTCGCTGTAGGCCGCGAGCAGATACGACCGCTCGCGTGGCGGATCGGCATCGTGGTCAAGACCGAAGTTACTCGTCACGCCGATTACGGGCTTCATCGAATGATCCTCATCGTCCTGCCCGGAGCGGTGCCGGCCCCGACGTTGCAACGTCCCATAGGACCGGTATAGTAACGCACGTTCCTGGCGCGGTCGTGCATTTCCGACTGCCACCCTCCAGCGCACGGTGAGAGAGCGTGTTCGACAAGAAATCGCAAGCTAGCTTGGTTTGCCGGGCGTCCTGCGGACTCCCCGGGCACGGTTGCCTCGTCCCATATCTCCTTCTGTTCATCGCACTGATGCTCTGGGCCCCGTCGCTGGCGCCGGGTCAGGCGCAGGCCCCGGATGGCATGCTGATCCGACGGGTGGAAGTCGAGGGTCTGTCGTCAATCAGTGAGGCCTACGTACGCGGCAGCGTGCTCAGGACCCGTCCCGGGCAGCCACTCAGTCGTCGTCAGGTGGAGGAGGACGTCCGCGAGTTGCTGCGCTCACGCAAGTTCATCAACGCCTTCGCCAACACATATGTCGAGGACGGCGAGGCCGTGGTCGTGTTCACCGTGCAGGAGAAGCCCGAAATTCTCTCCGTTGAGCTCATCGGCAACAAGAAGTTCTCCGACGCGGAATTGTACGAGCTGACGCCCGTGGCCGGCCGGCCGCTGGATATGTACGAGGTCAACCGCGCGCGGCAGGACATCATGCAGCGCTATCAGGAAGCCGGCTACTACTACGTCGAAGTGGAGCTCGACCCCCGCGCCTTGCAGGAAGGACGTGTCGTTTACCGCATAACCGAGGGCCCGCGCGTCAAGGTCCGCGACATCATCTTCGAAGGGCGTCGCTCGATCGGGCGCCTGAGTCTCCGCACCAAGGTCGAGTCGGAGACCTACATCTGGCTGCTGCGCACCGGAGCATTCGACGAGGACCAGGCGCAACGCGACGCACTGGCCTTGCAGCAGTATTATCGCGACGAGGGATACCTCGACGCCCGCGTGGGCTATCGCCTCGATTTCGACGAGGTCACCCGCTCCGATGTCGACCTCGTTTTCGTGATCGACGAGGGACCGCGCTATCGCATCGACGAGACCGTCTTCGAGGGGAACGAGGTCTTCTCGGATGAGCAGCTCCGAGCCGTCCTGCATCTTGAACCCCGCGACGTCCTCCGCAGCCAGGTCCTGCAGGAGGACGTGCATCGCGTCCGCGACCTCTACGGCGAAATCGGCTACATCGACGTCCGCATCGACCCACGCACAGACTTTCTCGAGGAACCCGGCCTCGTTCGGCTGCGAATCGCCATCACCGAAAACCGCCAGTCCCGCTTCGGACGCATCACCGTGCGCGGCAACCGGCAGACCAAGGATGAGGTTGTGCGGCGAGAGCTGCGTTTCTACCCCGGCGAGCTCTACAACAGTGTGGAGGCACGCAACGCAGAACGGCGCCTGCGCGAGACCGGTCTGTTTCGCGGCGACGGTGTCGAGATCATCCCGCTGGAGTATGACGACGGCCTGCGCGAGACGATCGTACAGATCGAGGAGACCGAAACCACGCAATTCCTGATCGGTTTCGGCGTCAGCACGGACAACGGCGTCATTGGCTCACTCACCATCGATAACCGCAACTTCGACATCGCTGACTGGCCGCGTAATGCCAGCGAGTTTTTCCGCGGTCGCGCATTCAAAGGCGACGGTCAACGGTTGAAATTCCAGGCTGAGCCGGGCACCGAGGTAAGCCGCTTTCGCATCAGCTTTACCGAGCCATACCTGCTGGATCGCCCGCTGACCTTCAACACGTCGTTCTACCTGTTCCAACGCGGTCGTGACGGCTACGACGAAGAGCGCCTCGGGTTCACACTAAGCCTGAGCAAGCGCTTTGAAGGCGGCTGGTTGGACGGCTGGGCGATCGAAGGTGCCACACGTATCGAACAGATCGACGTGCAAAACGTCGATCCATTCGCCGCCAGCGATATCTGGAATGCCAAGGGCGGACACTTCCTGACCGCCTTCAAAGGCGCGCTCGTCCGCGATACCACCGATAGCCGGCTGCTCCCCAGCGAAGGCTATCGCCTCACGCTGGCCTGGGAGCAGGTCGGTGCGTTCGGCGGCGAGCATCACTTCGGCAAGCCGACCGTCGGATTGGCCTATTACCGGACGGTGAAGACCGACATCCTGGATCGCAAGAGCATCGTGGCGTTCCGTGCCGACGCCGGCTATATCGTCGGCGATGCCCCCGTGTTCGAACGCTTCTACGCTGGCGGGTTCGGTTCACTGCGCGGCTTCGGCTTCCGCGGCGTCTCGCCGCGCTCGGGCCTGTATGACAACGTCATCGGCGGCAATTTCATCCTGCTGACTGGCGGCGAGTATTCGTTCCCGCTTTACGGCAAAACTTTCCGCGGCGTGACGTTCGTTGACATGGGCACCGTCGAGGAAGACTTCGAGATCACGGAGTGGCGGGTGTCGGTCGGCTTCGGTGTGCGGGTGCAGGTCGACTTTTTCGGACCCGTCCCGATCGTCTTCGATTTCGGCTTCCCGCTGTTGAAAGGGGAGGACGACGCGACGCAAGTGTTCAACTTCGCGTTCGGCGCATCGTTCTAGCGGAGATTTCGTCCGTGAGCGGTTGCATGCAAACCCTTGGTGTGTAACGTCAGGCCCGGTGACCGACTCGAGCGCGAGGGCGCTGATCGCAGAGGGAGGCAGGCCGGTTCGTAAGATGGGGCTGAGAAGGGGCTTGCGTGAGACGTGCCTCCCAGTCGGCAAAAATCGTATATCCGCGGATTTTTTGTCGCCGCCCCCGTTGACATTCGATGGCGGCGAGGTACATTACACTGCTCGCCACTTTGCTGAGTGCGACGTGGCAGGCAACGTGCCGAGGTTCGAGGTCCGGGAGATTCGGGCCGCTGCACGAGGATTTTGGCCGGCGAACGTTGGCCTTGGTCGGGCCTCGACGCTGACGGGCTCGTAGCTCAGTTGGTTAGAGCGCGTCCCTGATAAGGACGAGGTCCGAGGTTCGAATCCTCGCGGGCCCAGTCGGTTGCATCCGCGGCCGAATGAGTCGACGGAGCTTTGGGTCATGGAAGATCTGGCCGGTACGTTGCAGGTCATCGCGGTTCTCGCTATGCTAGGCTTCTTCGTCTGGCGTGCAGGCCGGGGTGGCGGTTCGTGAGGCACCGGCGGTCGCTGCGACTAGGCGTGTCCTGGTCATCAACCTCCGGGGCCGTAGCTCAATCGGGAGAGCGCCGCGTTTGCAACGCGGAGGTTGCCGGTTCGATCCCGGTCGGCTCCAGTCGGGTCGGCAACGGAGAGTACGCGGAGTCGTGAGCTCCCGGGCATTGCGAAGGTGCCCGCGAGCCTGCGGAGACGCGGGATAGCGAAAGCCGGCGGATGCTTTGGCGTCGGGTCGGCGGGCTCTTTGACAAGTTCATAGGTGGGGTTTTACATGCGGGTATCTATCACGATTCCTGCCAGTCGGTGTTGCATGGGCGCTTGAGCCTGTGCGATGCCTGGTGCAGGGAACGTTTTCTCGTTACACACCTCCTAATCGTTGGAGGAAAGGTGCGCTTGTGCCACAACTATTCATAAATGTGGTCAAGCTACTAAGGGTGTATGGTGGATGCCTAGGCGTACAGAGGCGAAGAAGGACGTTGTAGCCTGCGAAAAGCCTCGGGGAGCCGGCAAACAGGCATTGATCCGAGGATCTCCGAATGGGGCAACCCGTTCCCGCTGGGCAACCAGATGGGGACACCGGCGGCTGAATGCATAGGCCGTCTGGAGCGAACCCGGGGAACTGAAACATCTCAGTACCCGGAGGAAAGGAAATCAACCGAGACTCCGTGAGTAGTGGCGAGCGAAAGCGGACCAGCCCATGGCTTAGAGCCATACGTCATCGAAAGCTCAACTGAACGATCTGGAAAGGTCGACCACAGAAGGTGACAGTCCTGTAGGTGTCAGGTGATTGATGACGGTCGAGTAGGTCGGATGCCGTGGAACTCTGACTGAACATCCGGGGCCCACCCTGGAAGGCTAAGTACTCCTGTACGACCGATAGTGCACAAGTAAGGCGACTGAACGGTGAAAAGCACCCCTTTTAGGGGAGTTAAAAGTACCTGAAACCATATACCTACAATCAGTGGAAGGCCGATTCCTTTGGACGGCTGACCGCGTACCTTTTGCATAATGGACCGGCGAGTTGTTGTATGCGGCAAGGTTAAGCGTCTCCGACGCGGAGCCATAGCGAAAGCGAGTCTGAATAGGGCGCAGGTCGCATGCGGCAGACCCGAACCCAAGTGATCTACCCATGGCCAGGTTGAAGGGCCGGTAAAACGGCCTGGAGGACCGAAGCCTTGAACGTTGAAAAGTTCTGGCATGAGCTGTGGGGAGGAGTAAAAGTCTAATCAAACTTGGAGATATCTGGTTCTCCCCGAAATGTTTTTAGGAACAGCCTCGGGCAACTACATCGTGGGGGTAGAGCTACTGAATGAAACGAGGGCCCTTCCCGGGTACCTCCTTCAATCAAACTCCGAATACCACGATGACTATCCCGGGAGTGAGTCTGCGGGCGCTAACGTCCGTGGTCAAAAGGGAAACAACCCTGATCGCCAGCTAAGGTCCCCAAGCTACGCTGAGTGCTTAAGGAAGTTCGTCTTCCGTGACAGCCAGGATGTTGGCTTAGAAGCAGCCACCATTTAAAAAGTGCGTAATAGCTTACTGGTCAAGAAGATGAGCACCGATAATGATCGGGACTAAGCGTAGCACCGAAGCTGCGGGCTCTGTAAAGAGCGGTAGGGGAGCGTACCACAGGAGATACAAGCCGTACCGTAAGGAGCGGTGTCGGCCTGTGGTAGTGAGAATGCCGGTATGAGTAACGATAAAGAGGGTGAGAATCCCTCTCGCCGTAAGCCCAAGGTTTCCTGGGGAAGGGAAATCCGCCCAGGGTTAGTCGGATCCTAAGGCGAGGCCGAAAGGCGTAGTCGATGGACAGCAGGTTAATATTCCTGCACTCCGTACAAGGTTGAACCGACGGGGACGTCAATACTAAGCGCGGCCCACTATGAGAATAGAGGGTGCCCGAAAGGGCGAGGCCGCTGCGTTGCCGAAGCGCGCAGCGTATTGACCAAGAAAATCCGTTCGGGGACGAAGTGCGGATCCGTACCAAAACTGACACAGGTGGGCGAGGAGAGTATCCTAACGGCGCTCGAGAGAACGGTCCTTAAGGAACTAGGCAATTTGACCCCGTAAGTTCGCGATAAGGGGGCCCTCCCTCTTCGGAGAAGGGCGCAGAGAATCGGCTCTGGGAACTGTTTATCAAAAACACAGGTCTGTGCAAACACGTAAAGTGGACGTATACAGACTGACGCCTGCTCGGTGCCGGAAGGTTAAGGAAGTAGGTCATCCTTCGGGAGAAGCTTGCGACCGAAGCCCCGGTTAACGGCGGCCGTAACTATGACGGTCCTAAGGTAGCGAAGTTCCTTGTCGGGTAAGTTCCGACGTGCATGAACGGCGTAATCACTGGAGCAGTGTCTCAAGGACCGACTCGGTGAAATTGGAATCGCGGTGAAGATACCGCGTACCCGCAGCAAGACGGAAAGACCCCGTGAACCTTTACTGCAGCCTGGTATTGGTAATTGGTATCACATGCGTAGGATAGGTGGGAGGCGTTGAACTGGCGGTTCCGGCCGTCAGGGAGCCATCCTTGAAATACCACCCTTGTGCTATTAGTTACCTCACCCCGACCCGTGAATCCGGGCGGGGGACCGTGCTAGGTGGGCAGTTTGACTGGGGCGGTCTCCTCCTAAAAGGTAACGGAGGAGTACAAAGGTCAGCTCAGCACGGTTGGCAATCGTGCGCAGAGTGCAAGGGCATAAGCTGGCTTAACTGTGAGACACAAAGGTCGAGCAGATGCGAAAGCAGGTCCTAGTGATCCGGTGATCCCGTGTGGAAGGGTCATCGCTCATCTGACAAAAGGTACTCCGGGGATAACAGGCTGATGACTCCCGAGCGTCCATAGCGGCGGAGTCGTTTGGCACCTCGATGTCGGCCCATCACATCCTGGGGCTGTAGGCGGTCCCAAGGGTTCGGCTGTTCGCCGATTAAAGTGGTACGCGAGCTGGGTTCAGACCGGCGTGAGCCAGGTCGGTCCCTATCTGCTGTG
>CAYXTR010000032.1:0-50758 GCA_964468185.1 uncultured Planctomycetales bacterium
ATCAAACAAACCGAATTCTTCTACTTCACCCTTGACTGCCTATAGCTGGTCTTTCACTCGGAGAAGCGGTGGAATCGGTGAGTGAGTTTCAGGTTGGACGAGTTTTCTCTGTTCGGGGTGGCTGAAACCGCGCGGCCCATGTTGGTTCGAACCGGGCATGCCGAGCCTCGCGTCAACTCCATACGTTCGACCTTCGGGGTCACACACCGACGAGCTAATGGCAGCGCCTGTTAATGCCAACTTGCGAATTCGCCGCTGTGCGTGCAGCTTGCTTGGGCGAAACCAGTCATAATGCTCGCTTCGGCCAAGACAAGAGTCGCAACGGGCTCACAAGTCGCTGAGAACTCGTTAGTAGAAGCCGTTGGCGACGAGGACTCCACGTGGCAAGCTCGATACTGCTGATCGTCCCGCCATCCGGTGCGATCGACCGCGACCCATGTGCGGTTGGCTGGTTCCGTTGTTCATGACGTGGTTGCCAATGATGTTCGCGACCAACCAGATGCCGGCGGCAACCGCCGGGACACCGCGCAGATGGCGGCGCAGGTGAGGGTGGCCAACGCGGCTCACGAGTAGAACGCCCGCCGCACCTGATCCGCGCGATGCAATCCGTGCGCCAGACAGGGCCGTGGCGCAGGCGGTGCCGGAAGCGCTGAGCAAATCCGCAGCAGGCGCGGCGTTTCGCAGCGCGCGGCAGAATGCTGCGCGCCCTCCGAGAGGGCGGGCGTGCCAGTTGGCTGATACCAAAGGTGGTTGCTTGCGGCTGCGTCATCGGCTCGTGCGCGGATCGTTCGAACGGTGCGCTGGTTGGCCGGCGGCCCCGATGTCCGCCCGCCATTGGTGCCGCTACTATGTTGGCTCTTGCGAGCAGCGGCGTTGGAGCGGCTGCGCTTGCGGCCACAAATCGTAGCTTCAGTACAGCGGATCGCGCATGACCGAGTTCGTAGCTACCGCACTGTTGCTGGCGACCTTCGGGGGGTTGCTGCTCATCTGCGCGCTGCTCGGCCGCACGGTCGAGCGGCTCGGTCTGCCGATCGTGTTCGTCTTTCTCGCCCTGGGCATGCTGGCCGGGTCGGAGGGCATCGGCGGGATCCACTTCGACGACTACCAGTTCGCCTTCCGACTGGGCACCATCGCGCTGATCCTGATCCTGCTCGACGGCGGCCTCAACACGCCACTGCAGACCGTCCGCCGCTCGCTGGCGCCCGCCGGGTTGCTGGCAACCATCGGCGTCCTGTTGACGGCCGCCCTGATGGCACTGTGCGCACGCGCGCTCGGGCTGAGCTGGGCCCAGGCGATCCTGCTGGGCGCCGTGGTCTCGTCCACAGATGCCGCCGCAGTGTTTGCCGTGTTACGCGGCAGCGGATTGCGCCTGTCGGCCCGCGTCGGCACGACGATCGAGCTTGAATCCGGCATCAACGATCCCATGGCGGTCATCCTGACATTGGTCGCCGTGGAGTGGTTCTCCAGCTCCGAGGCCACAGTCTGGCAAGCGCTTATCGATGTGCCGGTCCAACTCGGTATCGGCCTCGCAATCGGACTGCTGGCCGGCTACGCCACCCGCCTGCTCCTGCTCCGGCTGCGCCTGTCCACTGCGGGACTCTACCCGGTGCTGACGCTCGGCCTGGCGCTTCTGGCGTACGGTGCGGCGACGCTGCTCCAGGGCAGCGGCTTTCTGGCGGTGTTCGTGGCCGCCATGGTGCTGGGGAACACCCGGATTCCGTACCGCGGCGGGCTGGCCCGCAGTCACGATGCGCTGGCCTGGCTTGCCCAGGTGGCGATGTTCCTGATGCTCGGCCTGCTGGTGTTCCCCTCGCAACTCCTGCCGCTGGCGGGCATCGGTATCCTCATCGCGCTGTTCCTCGCGGTGGTCGCACGACCCGTGGCCGTCGTGCTCTGCCTGCTGCCGTTCCGTTTCCGACCGCGTGAGGTGGCGTACATCAGTTGGGTGGGGCTGCGCGGGGCGGTGCCGATCATCCTGGCGACCATCCCGGTGATGGCCGACGTCGCCGGTAGTGGCCAGGTTTTCAATCTCGTGTTTTTCGTCGTGGTGGTCAGCGCCCTCATACCCGGTTCCACCATCCGGTGGGTGACGCGCCGCCTAGGCCTGGAAGCCCCCGAGCAGCCGCAGCCGCTGGCCGCCCTGGAGGTCACCTCGACCCGTTTGCTCAGCGGCGACCTCATGTCCTTCCACGTGACCGATTCGCTGGCGGTATGCGGTGCGACGCTCGCGCAGATCCCGTTCCCCGCGGCATCGGCCGCCGTGCTGGTCGTCCGCGGCGAGGAGCTGCTCGCGGCGCGCGGCGGCACCAAGCTCGAGGCCGGCGATCGGCGAGTGGCTGGACGCGGGGTTCATCGCGGCGGTGCTGGTGCTGAACGCGGCCATCGGCGGGTATCAGGAATGGCGCGCCGAGCAGATAGACCGCGCCCGAGTGGAAACGGGGCCGCCGCGCGGCCGCAGGCGCCGTGGCTCGGCTGATGAATCTTCCCGCGACAGAAAACCATGCATCGGAGTTGAAACCATGATCCGCGTCTTCATCGCGTCGGTACTGCTGCTGTCGCCCATGAGCTTGTCCCCCATCGCTACAGCCGGAGACGCTTCGAAAAGCGAGGAGCTCGCGGAAGCGCGACCATCCAGGGACGCCGCCGACATGGTTCGCATGCAGGGCGGGCGGTTCATGATGGGCAGCGTTCAGGGGCACGGGGACGAGCAGCCGGTTCATGAAGTGCGACTCGATCCGTTCCTGATCGACAAGTACGAAGTCACCAATCGCCAGTTTGCCGCGTTCGTCGCGGACACCGGTTACGAGACGCAGGCCGAGCGCGACGGCTATGCGTGGGGCTTCCTCGAGGGCGATTCGGAGATCCGCAAAGTCCAGGGGGCCAATTGGCGTCATCCCGACGGCCCGGGTTCCTCCTACAAGGACCGCCTGGATCACCCGGTCGTGAACGTGACCTGGCACGACGCAACCGCCTACGCCCAGTGGGCTGGCAAACGCCTGCCGACGGAGGCTGAGTGGGAATGCGCGGCCCGGTCCGGCGGTGGCAGGCAGATCACGGCAGCCCCGTCTCGAGAAGGCCGGATCGTCAAGGCACGCGAATCCGGTGATCGCGGCGATCACAGCGCCCACGCCCACCGATTACTAGCGGATGATCAGGTGGTTCGAGTTTCGCATCCCGACTCGGTGGCCGACGCCTCCAGCGACCAAGTTGTCGCCGCGAACGTGTGGCACGGCGACTTCCCCACGACGCGGAAACGCATCAACGGTTCATTCAGCACCACCGCCGTCGGGGCATTCGAGGGTAACCGGGCCGGTGTTCACGACATGATCGGCAACGTCTGGGAATGGACCGCCGACTGGTACGCCGCTGACTTCTATGCGAACAGCCCGGACGACAATCCCCAGGGTCCGCGCACGGGCGACAAACGCGTCGCCCGAGGCGGAAGCTGGTTCTGCAGTCCCAAGTACTGCGCCGCCTACAACAGCCATTACCGCGGCGCGAGCCCACCCAACCACTCGTTTAACAATGTTGGCTTCCGTTGCGCCAAGGACATCGACCGATCCACTCCTCAAGACGTATCGGAGACCGCGCCATGAAGAGACACACGATCATCCTCTGGACCGTACCGATCCTGATCACGGCCGCCATGCTGATCGCCTGGCAGGCGACCGGTGGCGATGCCTACACGAAGTTCACCGTCGTGGAGCGCGTTGCGGTGCAAACGGACGCGGATGACCCGCTCGCGGGAACCGGCATGTTTGAGGCCGCCGAGCCGCGCTACGAGACACTGCGCCGTGATGAGTTTCGGCTCGGACTGCTTCCGACACCCCAGGGCCTGTTCGACAAGCATGTCATTTCCGTCGTGAGCGTGGTGGGACCGGTCTGGATCCTGTTCCTCGGCGGTTGGTGGCTGAGAAAGAAGATGGCCGCCTGCGCGTCCTGCGCCCCGTCGAGCCCTGAGATACGCCGGTCCAGCGAGGCGGGCGGCTGATTCGACAAACCCTCTGCAAGGAGCATGCTTCGATATGACAACCGCATCCCGAATGATTTTGATACTGACGCTCGGCAGCGCGGCCGTCCTGTTCACGGGCTGTACTACTGGCAATCGTACCCACTCCGATCGCGCCAGCCGGCCGACGCATGCTGTCCAGAACCCGTGCGCCGGTAAGGACTCGACAACCGTCAACCCATGCGAAGGTAAGGCTGCGAATCCCTGCAACCCTTGTGGGGGCAAGGCCGACCAGGGTGGCGATGCGTTCGACCCCTGGGGTAACGACCGGCAGCCCTACAAGGATCACGTCGCTGATTCAGCCGGCTCATGGTGGTAGCCCGGCGACACTGTGGCGGCGAGTAGACGTCAACCAACCTTCAGCAGACGAAGAAGACAGCGAAAGGACAAACCATGATGAACCTCAAGTTGCTCACCGGTACCCTCGTGCTTCTGACGATGATGGCTGCCAATGCCCAGGCCCAGCAGAATCCCTGCGGTGGCAAGGCCGCGAACCCGTGCGGGGCGAAGGCGGCCAATCCCTGCGGCGGCAAAGCCGACAACCCGTGTGCCGGCAAGTCGGCGGTCGCGATGAACCCCTGCTTCGCCAAGCTGGGCACCGTCTTCCATGTCGATGATCCGATGCAGCGCAATACCGTCACGTTCACCAGCAAGGCGCCGCTGGAAGACATGGTGGGCACGGCTAATGCGTTGACCGGTTACCTGGTCTTCGATCCGGCCGATGCGCGCAAGGGCGTGCGTGGCTCCGTCGCCGTGCCGGTCAAGAAGATGGACACAGGCATCCCGCTCCGCGATGAGCACATGCAGAGCGCGGCTTGGCTCAACGCTGCGGCCCATCCGCACATCAAGTTCACCGTGACCGATTCGAAAGCACTGAAGCTGGTTAAGCGTGGCGACGGCTTCTCGACGTACGACGTCACGCTCATTGGCCCGTTCACGGCCAACGGCGTGACGAAAGAGCGCGAGATTCCAGCCCGCATCGTTTATCTCGAGGAGAGCGAAAAGACGAAGACCAAGCGACCGGGCAATCTGCTCGCCGTGCGCGCCGAGTTCCAGGTGCCGCTGCAGGATCACCGGATCAAGGGCTTCGAAGGCGTGGTCGGTTCGAAGATCAGCGAATTGATCGCGGTCGACGTGAGCATCTTCGCCAGTGACCAGGCTTCGGAAGGCGCCGCCAACCCCTGCGGCGACAAGGCCGACAACCCTTGCGGTGGCAAGGCGGCGAACCCCTGCAATCCGTGCGGCAAGTAGACGCCAGCGGGCCGCGGGCGAACTGCCCTGGGTGCATTTGACACCCGGGCCGCGATCGTTCCGCGGTCTTCCATGTCTCTCAGGAGACGAGGTGTCGATCGGAACCGACGGGCCCTAGAATCGTCGCAGCGCTGCGGCAGAATGATCTCTAACAAAGGAAATCTACCCATGACAACCTTGCAACGAGCTTTCTTCGTCTCGGCTACCGTGCTGACCGCCTTTCTCCCGCCGCAAGCAGTGCTCGCACAAGACACCGGTGAAGCCACCTCGGACTCGGAGCGCGCTGCGTTTCGCCAGGTGCGGCGGCCCGGCTCGGTGGATATCGCCAAAGAGTACAACCTCCAGGATCTGCGGATCCCGAAGGACCAGATTCACACGCTGCTGCCGCGCGACGCGATCCCGGCCCTGACTGACCCAAAGCTCGAACCCGTCGCCGAAGCGACGTGGCTACCGGACGATGCACGGATCATCGCCGTCACGGTCGGTGACGAGACGCTCGGTGTGCCACTGCGCGTGCTGGATTGGCACGAGATTGTGAATGTCACGATCGGTGGCGAACCGGTGGCGGTGACGTACTGCCCGCTCTGCGACTCTGCCACCGTCTTCTCACGGCGGGTCAAGTCATCCAGCGGTGAGCCGGTCGTGCTGGAATTCGGCGTGTCGGGGGCGTTATTCAATTCGAACGTGCTCATGTACGACCGGCGCGACAAGGGGCTCTGGAGTCAGCTCGGGATGCAGGCCGTGTCCGGCCCGTTGGCGGGCACGGCGCTGGACATGCTGCCAGTGCGACTGGTTTCGAAGGGTACCTTCCGCAAGGCGCATGCAGCCGCGCAGATCGTCAGCCGGGAGACCGGTTACCAGCGGGACTACGGACGCTCGCCGTACCAAAGCTACTTTGCGGGCGAACGCCTGATGGTCCCGGTGGCGAAGATGGGCGATGCGCTGCCGCGCAAGACGCTGGGGCTCGGGGTGGCCGTCGGTGAGCGGGCCTGGTTCGTGCCGGTCGATGTCATCGGCCCGGAGTTCACGCTCCAGACACCTGCCGGCCCGGTCAAAGTGCGCCGCAACGAAGCCGGCGTGGTCGTTGAGCAGGCGCCGGCTGCCGTCCGGACGGCGCAGACGTTTTATTACTCCTGGTCGGCGTTCTATCCGGCGACCGCGGTGGTCAAGCAAGCGGCTGATGCCTCGCCCGGCCTGGATGTCGGAGCCAAGGCGCCGGACGCCACGGTGCTTGACGTACACGGCAAGCGCGTGCAACTGGCGGACCTGTACAAGGAAGGGCCGGTCGTGCTGACGTTCTATCGCGGCGGCTGGTGCCCGGTCTGCAACCGCGCCCTCGCGGCTTGGCAGGGCCGCCTGGAAGACGTGCGTCGTTCCGGCGGGACGTTCATCGCCCTCGCGCCGGAGAAGCCAGACGAAGCCGCGCGTACGATTGAGAAAGGCCACCTGGCGTACACGGTGCTGTCCGACCCGAAGCACGAGGCGGCCAAGGCGTTCAGGGTCCACTTCGTCGTGGATGACGCGACGCGCGAGAAGTACCTCGGCTACGGCATGGATGTGGGCAGAGCCAACGCTTCCGGCACGTGGGAATTGCCCGCCCCGGCGACGTTTGTGATCGATTGCGAAGGCGTGATTCGCTACGCGTTCGCCGACTGGGACTACAAGAAGCGGGCTGATCCCGACGAGGTAATTCGCGTCCTCGAAGCGCTATCATCCGGAGGATAGTGCCAGCGAACGAAGAAGGCAGGTGGCCGCGTGGTTGCTGACATGGAGCAATGGGCAGAGTTGGCTCGGATCAAACCGA
The DNA here is from genome assembly GCA_964468185.1 of uncultured Planctomycetales bacterium. GTDB lineage: Bacteria > Planctomycetota > Phycisphaerae > UBA1845 > Fen-1342 > JANQFV01. The sequence goes on from CAYXTR010000032.1 coordinate 7,065, forward strand.
TTTCGGCGGCCGCGGCGCTGGTCGTCCTGTGGTCCCTGGAGTCGGTTGTTCCGATGTTCCTGCAACGCCGCCGACGGGTCAGCCATGACGCCGCGAATCTGGCGCTTGGGGCGATCAACGCAATCGTTGCGGCGGTGCTGTTCGGCGCAGCCACGCTCCTCGTAACCGAGTGGTCGCTGCGGCATCAGCTTGGCCTGCTGCATCAGATCGATGAGCTGCTGCCCGTATGGCTTACGTGGGTGCTGGGACTGGTTCTTTTTGACGCCTGGATGTACGGCTGGCACGTGCTGAACCATAAACTGCCGTTCTTGTGGCGCTTCCACGCTGTGCATCACGCCGATCGCGAGCTGGATGCGTCGTCCGCCCTGCGCTTCCATACTGGTGAGATCGTATTGTCCGGCAGCGCCCGGTTGGTCGTATTGCCGGTGATCGGCCTGAGCCTGCCGCAACTACTTGTGTACGAGGCGGTTCTATTGCCCGTGATTCTCTTCCACCACAGCAACGTGCGCGTGCCGCCGCGGCTGGATCGGGCTTTGCGCTGGGTAATCGTCACCCCCTGGATGCACTGGGTGCATCACTCACGGTGGCGTCCCGAGACCGACTCCAACTTCGCCAGCGTTCTGTCAGTCTGGGATCGTCTGTTCCGGACGTTCCGCCTGCGTGGCCAGCCATGGGAAATCAAGCTGGGTCTGGACGACGATCAAGAAGAGCGACAGTGGCGAACATTGCAGGGGATGCTCGTCCGTCCGTTTCGGCAGCAGCACGAACCAGCAGATCATCCGTCACCGACGGCGTCGCTGACGAGAGCGCCGAGGTCGGCCGGACAGGAAGCCGATACCGGTCCGGACCGGAATCTGGAAGGCTGAACGTAAGGTCGCCGTGCATTGTCGCGACCATCCCATTGCGGCCGTGACCCTGGCCGGGAACCTGTTTGGCCAGGCACCGACCCCAAACCGATGAGGTGTGACAATGCATCGACTGAAGTGTGCCGAAGTCTGGGGCGGGATCAAGGACGAAGAGCTTGACGCGTGCTCGCGCGGGCTGACGGTGGGTCTGTTCTCATCGGCCTGCACGGGTGGCAAGGGCGGTGACGTGTACTACTTCTCACTGTGCAGTGCGGACCGCGTGACCCGGATCGCCCTGGCGGACGTGGTCGGGCACGGTGAGCAGGTCAGTCACGTGAGCCAGTGGGTCTACGAGCAGATGGCCGCCCGGCTGGATGAATGGGACCTCCCGATCATGATGGCAGGTTTGAATCAGAAGGTTGTCGAGGCGGGATTCAAGGCGATGACGACGGCGACGATCCTCTCCTTCTATCACGACCTGAGGCAGGTGTACTACTGCTATGCCGGGCATCCGCCCATTCTGTTGCGCTCGCGGGGTGATCATTGGCGTGAGCTCGAGATTCCCGCCGGTGAAAGGACTGAGAACCTGCCGTTAGGCGTCACGGGCAAGACATCGTTCCAGATGAGCGACGTTGTGCTGAACCCGGGCGATATACTCCTGCTGTACACCGATGGCGTGCTCGAAGCACCAGCGCCCGGTGGAGAACTGTTCGGGCTTGACCGCTTGCAGGGGCTGCTTCGGAAGGAAGCATCCGCGGCGCCGTTCGAGCTGAAATCGAAACTCCTGACGAGCTTGCGGAGCTGGACGGGTGGTCCACTGGACCACGACGACGTCACGTTCCTGGCCGTCGAAGTAGCCTAGAGGAACGCGCATGCAACGCGAACAAGTATGTGAAGCTCGAGGGGGCGGCGTGTCGCTGCCTGTAGTTGACCAGTCTGAGCCAAGCGCGACGCCGGGTGACTGGCCAGGCGAATCACTCAACGCCCGCAGCTTGGAGACGGTCCAGGTCAACATCGGCTTGACCTGTGACCGCGCCTGTCATCACTGCCACGTCGAGTCCAGTCCCCAGCGCACCGAGCAGATGACCTGGGAGACGATGGAACTGGTGCTCAGCGCGGCCACGCGGGCCGGCGCGGCGACGCTGGACATCACCGGAGGGGCGCCCGAAATGAACCCGCACTTTCGGCGTGTTGTTCGCGCGGCGCGAGCGGCCGGCCTGCATGTCAGCGTGCGGACCAACCTGACGATCATGCTGCGCGAGGGCTATCGCGACCTGCCCGACTTCTACGGCGACCATCAGGTCCACCTGATCGCATCGTTGCCCTGCTATCTCGAGGCGAACGTGGACCGCCAGCGCGGCAATTACGCCTATGCGGACAGCATCGCGGTGCTGCGGGAACTGAACGCGGTCGGATACGGCCGCGACCCCGAGCTGCAGCTCGACCTGGTGTACAACCCGCTCGGACCGGCGTTGCCACCTGAGCAGCCGCGGCTGGAAGCCGACTACCGGCGGGAGTTGCAGGCGCGCTTCGGAATCGTCTTCACGCGGCTGCTGACGATCACGAACATGCCCATCGGCCGTTTCCTGCACGACCTGCAGCGCGACGGCCGCGATGAGGCGTACTGGCGGCGGCTCGCGGAAGCGTACAACCCGGTCACGCTGGAGCGCCTCATGTGCCGCGAGCAGATCCACGTGAGCTGGGACGGCACGCTGCACGATTGCGACTTCAACTACGCGCTGGGCATGCCAACGAACGACTCGGTGCCGCGGCATATTCGGGATTTCGATGTCGAGCAGCTTCGTCGACGACGAATTCGAACGGCCCGCCACTGCCTGGGCTGCACGGCTGGCAGCGGATCGTCGTGTGGCGGGGCGTTGATATGAGTCCGCAGTCCTCCATGATGGATATCAGATCGCATACACAGTTGGCGTGCCCGCCATCGTGCAAGCCGGGGCTGTTCCGCCAGGGGTCCACGGCCAACGATGTCGCCGTCGCGGCGGCGAATCCCTCGTCGATCGACGGAGTGAGTGCACTCCCGCGGCGCCGATCGCCGCGCGAGAATTGAGGAGTTGAGCATGGCTTGGATTAAGACGATCGCGGACAGCGAAGCACAGGGCACGCTGGCCGCCCTGTACGAGGCCGCACGCCGAAGGGCCGGCCGCGTGTTCAATATCGTCCGGGCACAGAGCCTCAATCCGCCGGTGCTCAGGGCTGGAATGGGGCTCTACCAGGCCGCCATGTTCGGGCCATCAGAGTTGTCGCGGGCGCTGCGCGAGTTGCTCGGTGTAGTGGTCAGCAAGACCAACGGGTGCCACTACTGAGTGCAGGCCCATGCGCATGATCTCCGGTCGGAGATCGAGCAGGATTGGGGCAGCATTCTCGTTTCGGATGCCAGCTCGGCGCCATCATCAGATGAGTTGAACGCGCTCGTAGATCAGCTCGGACATGATTGGAGCGGTGCCACATTGCGTCCGGATGTGGTCGTGATGCTGGAATACGCCGAGAAGGTGACCCGCACGCCCGCCGAATGCAGCAGCGAAGATGTCAATGCGCTGCGTGCGGCCGGTTGGTCTGACGCCGCTGTTCACGACGCGGTGCAGGTCATCGCGTACTTCAACTACATCAACCGCATCGCCGACGCACTCGGCGTCGAGTTGGAATCTGACATGCCGCCGTGGGGTGCCGAATCATAGAATGCAAGCAGGCTTGACACCGCTGCAAGCTGATCATGCAGTGGAGACAGATGCGCCAGCCGGGCGAGCTCCTGCACGCATGCGATCAGGATGGGAAGCAGCGCGCAAACGCCTTCATGAGGCGCAGCGGGCCGCTGACGCGAATCCGCCCGCGCAGGACTGCGGGTAAGAGCGACTTCTTCCGTGCGAGATAGCCCAGCCAGGTCTCGGTGTCCGCCCGCAGGCGCAGGTCAGGCTCACCGTGATGTCCCGCGCGGACGTCGAGCTCTTGATCTCGAATGATGACCGTCGCGTCCCTGCTTTCGGCACCCGTGAACGTGAAGTGGTACACGGCGTTCAGGTCCCTCGACTGGTCGCGCTGAAAGAGCAGCGGCAGCGCAAAGAGGAACTGATCGATCGTGCGGGCGCGCAGGCCGTGGCTGACCGGTCTAATTGACTTGCTTGGGAACCGCTTCGGCACGTACTGTTCGGCATCCGAGCCGGGCACGACATAGACGCGCTCGGTCTTCTCCTGGAATGGGCGGACGATTGCGTCGACGAAGCCCTTCTTGTCCGCTTCGAACGGTCCGATGACATCGGTCCCGGCCGGGCAGACGGAGACGCAGTACGCCGCCTTGTAGTTGGGCGTGAAGGCCAGGCTTTGCCACATGGAGACGGTCTCGTCGTCGGAGACGCGCTTGCGGTACTCTCTGGCGCTTCCGCTGTCGGCGACCTGCTCGACCCAGTCGCCGAAGCCGCTCATGAGCTCCCGGTAGTTGTGCGTGTAGCACGCGGAGAAGTCGAAATCGCCGTCGCTCTTGATCGCTCCCGTGGGGCACGCCGCGACGCACAGCTTGCAGGACAGGCACGGGTTGTAATCGATGGGACGGCTGGGTTGATCGACATCCCGGTCGATCAGGACCGTTCCAATCGCAACGAAACTGCCGAACGTGGGGTGGATGACATTGCGGTGAATGCCCATGCGCCCGAGCCCCGCGGCCTCGGCGGCGAGCTTGTGCGAGACGATCCACGGCTTGGCCGGCCAGCGGTCCATCTCCATCGGGAAGCCGAAGACGGTGTGCATGGCGCGAACGCCGTCTTCGCTCAATCGTTCGACAATGGTGCGGGAGACTTCGGTCACGCGGTCGTAGCCGGCGTGGAACTCCTGGTTCGCCAGCGAGCGCATCGGGCTACGGATGTTCTCGCGCTGCCAGCGCAGCACGAAGGTGATGAGGGTGCGCGTCCACGGCGCCGCGGCAAGGATGTCCGCGCGGTCGACCGCCATCGCCGAACGGTCGATTTCGACGAAGCCGACATCATCTGCGCCCGCCGCCCGGCACAGCCCCCGCAGCCACGCCGAGTCGAGCGCCTGCTGCGTCGCGGCAGAATTCGTTCCCCCGCTCGCCACCGGCCTACTGCGTGCATTATGGGCTTCCATGAGCATGCTCCGTGTATATACAACTATCGGACCTGAAGAAAACGGGTCTTTGGAGGCCCGTGCCTACTCGCTGCGTGTTGACGCCCACGCCGTGTTGGCGACGTCCCGCAGTGCGGCGGCGCCCTTTGTTCCGAGGAGCTTCGCCGCGTCGCGCTGGGCCGTCTGCCAATGGGGGTAGGCCCGTCCCAGCAGTTGCCGGCCGCGCGCGGTGATCGAAAGTAGCCGCTCGCGACCGTCGGCCCCGACTTCCGCCCCGATCCACCCCTGCTGGCCCATGCGCTGGATGTTTCGGCTCAGCGTGGATTTCTCGATCACCAGAATCTCGCCCAGCCCGCTCGCGGTCAGCGGCCCCTGCTTGACCAGCACCGCCAGAATACTCATCTGCCCGGCCCGCAAGCCCAGCGGACGCAGGGCCGCGTCATAGATGCCCGTGATCGCGCGACTCAGCAATCGGGCGCGCAGCGCCAGGCATTCGCTCGCCAGGGCATCGGCCACCTGCCGGGCAGCAGGCCGGCTTGTCTCGTTCGCGGCACTCATGATAGATGTATATACAACCGGCCGGCGGATGTCAAGCCGTCATTACTGCGGCCCACGAGCGGGAGCACTGCCATGCGCAGACCCCCCCCGAAAGTACGGTGACACCCTCTTTTGATCAGAGTGCAGGCGCGCCATCTAATCTCCCGATGCAGAATCGTCTCCTGCAAGCCGGCTGCGGATCAGTGTTTCGGATGTCAGCGTCCGATGCACCGGGCACTTGTCGGCGATTTCAAGCAGGCGCTGCCGTTGCTCGTCGCTGAGGTCGCCCGTCAAGCTGAGCGTTCGCTCGATGACATCGATCTTGCCCGTTTGCTGCTCACATTCCTCGCAGTCCTTCGCATGCGTCTTCGCGTGTTCGAGCCGAACTGTGACACCTTCGAGCGAGAGCTGCTTACGCTTGGCGTACATGCGCAACGTCATCGATGTGCATGTGCCCAGGGCGGCCAGCAGAAACCCGTACGGCGTGGGGCCTTCATCGGCGCCGCCGACGGACGCCGGTTCGTCGCCTATGAGCTGATGCCGACCAACCTGGACGTCCTGGGTGAGGCCACCGGCGCTGCGCTCGGTCACGACCACGGTGTGCTGGTCGCCTTCCTGGACTTCCGCGTCCGCAGCCTCCGGCAGGTACTGGCTGGCCCAGGCGGCGATGACATTCGCCGCGTAGCCGGCATGCTCGCGCTGTGACAGCAGGTGGTCCGCCTGGTCGAGCGACACGAAGCTCTTGGGATGCTTGGCGGCCTGGAAGATCTCGGCGGCGTTGTCGATGCCGACGATGTTGTCGAGCGGCGCGTGCAGGATCAGCAGCGCCCGGCGGAGCCTGGCGATGCGCTGCTGCTGGTTCTGCGACCGGATGTCGTCCAGGAACTGCTTGCGGATGCGGAAAGTGCGCCCGGCCAGCTTCACTTCGGCTTCGCCCTGCTGCTCGATCGTCTCCGCCGCGTCCTGGAGTAGATGCGACACGTGCCCCGGATCGGCGGGTGCGCCGATCGTTGCGACGGCAGCGACTTCGTCGATGCGCTCCGCGGCGGCCAGCACCGCCGCACCCCCCAGGCTGTGCCCGACCAGAATGGTCGGCGCGGCATGCTCCTCGCGCAGCCAATCCGCCGCCGCAACCAGATCGTCCACGTTCGAGGAGAAGTTCGTATTCGCGAAATCGCCGCCGCTGCTGCCCAGCCCGGTGAAATCGAAACGCAGCGTCGCAATGCCCTGCGCCGCGAGACCGCGCGAAATACGGGCGGCCGCGATCGTCTCTTTCGAACACGTGAAGCAGTGGGCGAAGATGGCGAAGGCGCGCGGCGTCGCGCCCGGCCATTCCAGGCGGGCGGCGAGCATTTCGCCACTGGCGCCGCTGAATTCGATTCTCCGGCTCGACGATTTCGACATCAGTGCACCTCCAAAGCCCGTCGCACGCCACATTGCCGTGCCGGAGTGACGTGACGCGTTGAAATTACAGAGCGACCCATTAGCATCGTAACCAAGGCCTCAGGGAGAGCAATTCATGTCCGACGCATTCGACGCGATCATCATCGGTTCGGGGCAGGGCGGCAGCCCACTCGCCGGCGCCCTGGCGCAGGCTGGCCGGCGGACGGCCCTTGTGGAGCGCAAGCACGTCGGCGGGACCTGCGTCAACGAAGGCTGCACGCCCACCAAGACGCTCGTCGCCAGCGCACGGGCAGCGCACGTCGTCCAGCGCAGCGGCGATTTCGGCGTCTCTTGCGGCGCCGTTCAGACAACGTGGGAGACCGTCCGGCGTCGAAAACGCGATATCGTCCAGATGTTCCGCGAGGGCAGTGAAAAGCGCGTTATCGATGCGGGAGTGGAGCTCATCCGGGGCGCAGCGGCATTCACGGCGTCACATGAGCTGGTCGTCCACCTGACCGAGGGTGGCATGCGCCAGCTCGCGGCCGAGACGATCGTGATCAACACCGGCGCCCGCCCCCTCGTCCCGCCGATCAAGGGGCTTGCCGACGTGTCGTATCTGGACTCTAGCAGCATCATGGAACTCGACGCCCTGCCGCAGCACCTGGTCGTCCTGGGTGGCGGGTACGTCGGGCTGGAATTCGCACAGATGTTTTGCCGCTTCGGCAGCGACGTGACGATCGTGCAACGTGGACCGCAACTCCTGGAACGCGAGGACGCCGACGTTGCGGAGGCCGTTCACAAGATCCTGCGTGAAGACGGGATCACGCTGCACCTTTCCGCCGAGGCCACGGCCGTCCGCGCGACAGGCGGCGACCTGCAGTTGACGCTGAGCACACAGGATGGCGAGATCACCGTCGGCGGCTCGCACCTGCTCGTGGCGACGGGACGCAAGCCGAATACCGACGAACTGGCGCTCAACACGGCGGGGGTCGAATCGGACGGACGCGGTTTCGTGCGCGTGAACGAGCGCCTGGAAACGAACGTCCCGGGCATCTACGCCCTGGGCGACGTGAAGGGTGGGCCACAGTTCACGCACATCGCGTACGACGATTTCCGCGTGCTGCAAGCCAACCTCCTCAACAGTGGCGCTCGCTCGATCAGCGACCGGCTGGTTCCTTACACGGTATTTATCGACCCGCAACTGGGTCGGATCGGTCTGAGCGAGCAGGAAGCACGGGCCGCGGGGAAGCGCGTGCGGATCGCGCGCATGCCGATGACCTACTCGGCCCGCGCCCTGGAAATGGACGAGACCCGCGGTCTAATGAAGGCGGTAATCGATGCGGAGACGGACCAGATCCTCGGTGCGGCGATCCTCGCTCCGGAGGGCGGCGAGGTCGCGACCATGATCCAGATCGCCATGCTCGGCGGGTTGACCGCCACGGCACTGCGCGAGGGTGTGTTCGCGCACCCGACGCTGGCCGAGTCGCTCAACACGCTGTTCGCGTCGATCGACAACTGACGGGCTCGGTCAGGTCTCCAGTTTGCTGAAGCACGCATACTCGCCGTCATACACCGCGCGGTAGGCCATGATGTACGTGGCCGCGTTCCAGCTCTGCAGGCGATGTCCAGCGGGCTGGCCGCTGTCGCCGTTGAAGTACTCGTAGAAGGCCCAGGGGTCTTCGTCATTGGCTGCCGCCCGGAGCGACCCGGCGAGTTGGCCCAGGGCCCGCTCGGCCTGTTCGGCGTGCCCCTGCCGGGCGAGCAACACGACCCAGAACGCCCCGGCGAACGGCCAGATCCCGCCATTGTGATACGTGTATGCCGGCTCTTTCTTCGCGTAGACCTGGTCCCAGTCGGCATCCCCCGCCTGGATCACCGGGTCCAGCACCTGCAGGGGATAGTGCCGGGTCAGACCGCGTTCGTCGATTCGTTGGAGGATCTGCTCGATCCGCTCGGGCGGCGCGATGCCCATCAGGGCGGCGAGCACGTTCGCAAAGGCATCGAACCGGTGATACCAGTGGTTGCAGAAGGGCTTGAGGTGGCTCTGGTACCAGGGCAGCTCCTCGTCGGTCGGAATCGGGTTGGCCAGGAAGTACTGCTCGATGCAGCCCTGCATCGCCTCCGGCGTCCACCAGAACTGGCTGTTCAGCCGGTGCTCCACGATCGCAGCACGTCGCTCGTAGTCCTCGGCAGCATCGATGCGTTTGCGCTGCCGGCTCAGAATAGCGGCGCACTTCAGCGCCCGGTACCACAGCACCTCGTCGTAGAGCACGTGATAGGACCGATCGAGAATGTCCGACCAGTCGCCCGCGACGGGGATTTCGAGCAGGCCGCACGAGTCCGAATCCAGCGACCGCAGGTGCCGGAAAACCCGCTCGTAGACCGTCATGAAGTCGTCGTTGATGAACTCGCTGCGGTGCGCCTTGCTGAACGCCGTCTGGGCGGCGACCAGGAACCAGAGGTTTGAGTCGATCGTCGTGACATTGCCCAAGCCGCCGTAGACGACGTCCGTGATCTCATCCGCCTCGTCGAGCAGCATGTAAGATGGGATCTGGCCGTTGTCGGCCTGGTTGCGGGCCAGGTTGTGGAGCGTCGTGATGCCGGCCCGCTGCACGTCGTCATCGCCGCTGAACAGCGCGCCGATCGCGCAGATTGACCCGTCCCGTCCCCACACGGCGTAGTAGTTCGGACCGTGTCGCTCCCCGGAGGCAACAAATCCCTGTGGCGTCGCGTTGCGGCGCAGGAGTTCAACAGAGCGCTCGAATGCCTCTTCCGTCAGTGCACGCGATCCATCTGTCTGCGGCAAGGCAGTCCTCCTTTGCAGCGATTTGGCCTGTGCTCCTGCAGCTCGTCAGACAGCGCTAGCCTCTTACATCGTAGGCTGTCGTCTGGGCCGCGCGTACCCATGCGTGGTGGCCACGCTGCGGCAGGTGCACCTTCAGCCACTCGTCCCGTTCGTCGGTCACCTCGACCACGGCGTCTTGCTCGAGTCCGCCGTTGGCTGTGCCGCCGGGGCGATCGAACAACGGAGCCCGGGACACCTTGATTCGCACCCAGCGACCCTCCGTCGGCGGCGCGAGGTTCAGCGACCAGTCGTATTCCAGGAACGTGATCTCATAGCCCTGCACGTCGGCGGCGACATAACCGTTGACGTAGTTGTCCAGCTTTCGCTTGCCGCCGAAGTCCTCCGCGAACCACTCGAAGATCTTCGAGAGGTGCAGCTTGCGCGCATCACGGTCGATGCGGTTGCGCGATTCATCTCGCAGGAACGCCCGCATCTGGGTCTCCAGTGTCTGGTCGAGGTTCTTCGCGTGATAGGCGCGGTCCAGCAGCGGCGGGCATGACCGGGCCGCACAAACCAGCGCGACATGAATCCGCGGCTCGTCAAACCGCTTGCGAATGACCTTGTGCTCCAGGTCGTTCAGCGAAATCCGCTTGCCCTTCAGCCGAACCAGCGGCTCATCGAAGACCTTGAACTCGTTTTCCGACACACTGTACCCCGCGCGAAACCGCTCGATCACGGTCTGGAGCACCGTCGCGTTGTACAGATTGATGTAGTAGGCGAGCTGTTCCGGCTGCGCGAGCTTGTCGGTGTCGACGGCTGCGAGTGCATCCAGGTAGCTGGACAATGCTCCCCAATCCTGCTTGCGGAGCATGAGATAGTCGACACGCTCGCCGCGCACGTGCTTCTGTAGAATCTCGTCGAACGGTCCATGGTCGACGTCCGCCCGCGCGGGCAGCATAGACCCAGCGCAAGTCAAGGCGACGAGAGCACCCATGTTTGTTATTGCAAGGCGTGACACGCATTTCTCCCTGCGTGATGAAACTGCATCGATCCAGCCATTTGTCCCACGTACGGGCGCGTAACCGCTGGCGTACCCACGTTATTCCCGGTGAAGCTCACTCGCCCGAGCGCGTGCCGCCCTCGGCACGTTCCCCGTGGCGGACGGGCGAGGCCCACAACCAGTCCGGATCACGCTTGATTGCCTTGCCACTGGCCCGATCGACCTGCCCGAACGACAGCACGCCCGTGGGACACTGCTGCACGCAAGCGCTGCAGCGCACGCACTCCGGATCGCGCATCGGCAGGCCCTTGTTGGCGAAGTTCATGATGTCGATCCCCTGGTGGCAGACCGACGTACACACGTTGCAGCTGATGCACTTCTTCTTGTCCGCGAGAATGCCGAAACGTGAAAACCGTGCGTACACGTGCATCAACGCCGCCAGCGGGCAGGCAAACCGGCACCAGACCCGCCCCGACAGCATGAAATAGGCGCCGTAGCCGATGATGCCGGCCAGGAACAGGTCGACCCAGAGGCCATACTGGCCGCTCATGATCCCGAACAGCCCAGCGGCCCATGATCCCGGCCAGATCCAGCCGATGATGCGCGCGATCATGGTCAGCAACGCAAGCAACAGGATCGCCTGTCCCACCATGTTCAGCCGGTTCCAGACCGGTCCGTGCGGCATCTTGTGCCGCTGCTGGTCACCCAGGGTCTCCGCCATGGCGCCACACGAGCAGATCCACCCGCAGTACACCCCCTTGCCCCAGAAGTAGATCAGTGCGGGGATGAGCACGAACGTCTGAACGAACCCGAGGATGAGCCAGCCCCACAGCGGCTCGGCGGTGAACCAGTTCCACGCCATCAGCGGCCAGGCCAGGATCAACCCGTACGCCCGCCAGTATTCCCGGCCGTGGCCGTATTCAGCGACGGGAAACAGGCTGTCCGCCAGCCACCCCAGCGTACCACCCTCGAACCAACCGTTGTGGCCCATCAACGGGAGCAGAATCTCCGGCAACAGGAACAACGGAATGATCTGAATCACTGCGAGCGTCGTGGTCTGCCACGTGACGTACGGCGTCTTTCGCCGTCGAATGCGCAACCAACCGAAGATCACGATCAGCAGCGTATACGCCAGCGTATAGTAGAAAGACTTGCTCGACGCCGAGATCGCCAGCGTACCGAGCAGCGTTTGCGGGTCGTCCATGCGGGCAGCGACCCAGTCGCCGACGCCGCGCATTTGCGCAACCAGCCATTCGGGGTTCGGGCTCAGCCACGGTATTGCGCTGAGCATGCCCGCCTTCCACGGATAGACCCACGCACACAACAGCAGGAAGAGCACCGGGCCGATGAGCAGCAGCGGGGTCCATTCGCCCCGGATGCGCACGCGGCTCCGCCGAAAGAAGTCCAGTGGCGGCTCGCGGCCGATCATGGCGAAGACGACGTCGTTTTCGAGCATCACATGTTCGCCGTCGGCATCCTCGATGATGACCGCCTCGTCACGAATCTCCTGCACGTTGCTGGACATCATCAGCTTCAGCGAGCCGGTGACTTGCGGCTTTCCCGTGAAACCGCCCGCCGCCGTCGTGACGCGCTCCGAAGACGGTTCCTCCACCTGCACATCCGACGTGGGGTTCTCCGCCAGCGCGTTCAGCTTCGCGACGTTTTCGGGCTTGGGCCGGCTGAACTCCGGCTTCCGATAGCTGAGCGTGACGTGGGCCCCGCAACTCGCGAGGGCAATCGCGGTCTCCATGGCACTGTCGCCACCGCCGACCACCAGGGCCCGCTGCCCGCAGAAATCCTGTGGATCGTGCAGCCGGTTGTAGACCTTGTCGAGCGCTTCGCCAGGCACGCCGAGCTTGCGGAAGTTCCCCGAGCGCCCGATCCCGACGATCACACGGCGCGCCCGCACGACATGACCGCCAGCCAACTGCAGCTCGAACATGCCACTGCGCTTGCTGACGTACTGCACCCGCTCCATGTGCGGCTCGATCCCGGCGTCGACCGTCTGCTCGTGCAGGTCTTCGACGAGCCCCTCCTTGATGTCCGACTTTTCGTGAAACTGCAGCTCCCCGGCCGGAGTCATATCTGTCGGATAGGTGTAGATCGGCTTGCCCTTGGGGAAGTTCACGATCGTCGAAAACGGCTCGGTCGCTTCAAACAGGGCATAGCGCAGCCCCTCGCGTTCGGCCATCTTCGCGGCCGAGAAGCCCGACACACCGCCGCCGACGATCGCAAGGTCGAGAACATCGCCGTCCTCGGCCTTTCCAAAGCCCGTTTCGTTGACGATCCGCTGCACCGCGCGGGCCCCGGTGTCGGCCGAGAACTTCAGCAAGGGGACGCCGGTGAGGTCGCCGACCACGTACAGTCCGCTGACGTTCGTGCTGCCATCGTCGCGGACCTCGGGCAGGCGTTCGACCTTTCCGGCCGGCCATTGGGTATGTAGCCAGCGCGTATAGCGTTTGAGCATGCTGATCATGTGTGATCCGACTGTGTTGCGGCGGCCCGCCAATGCACCAGGTCTGCGGGACGATCGACGTCCGGAAGCTCTTCGAGCAGTGTATGCGATATCCCCAAGGTGTGAACGCGCTGCAGTGTTTCCGCCAGAACCCGGTCGGTCCCCCACGGAACGCCCGCAAACAGCGCAGCCATCGGCCGTCGCAGACCCACCAGGTAGTAGCCGCCGTCCCTGGCGGGGCCGAAGACCGCGTCGTGCCGGTCCAGGGCTTCGAATGCCCGCTTCAGCAGCGCGGGCGTGATCGCAGGACAATCGGTGCCGATGATGATCAGCCTGTCCGCGGATGTGGTCAGCCCGGCTTGAAATGTCGCCTGCATGCGCTGACCGAGGTCGCGTCCTTGCTGTGGGACGTACGCCAGGTCGCTGCCGAACATGGCGCGCAGCGCGGCGGGGTCGCCCTCGCTGTAGTGCACCTCGGGCACGACGGCGGTTCGGCGCGCGAGCTCGCGAGCGGTCGCCAGCGTGCGTCGGGTCATTTCCTGATGCAGCTGCGCCGCTCCCTCCCGTCCCAGCGCCGGGATCAACCGGGTCTTGACCTTGCCCGGCTCCGGATACCGCGTGTAGACCACGAGCTTGCACGCCGGAGCAGCCGAGCGGGCCGGCCGTTGGCGGCGCAGTGCTGCCGCGAAGATCGTGTAGAGGATCTTCGTGCCGGCGCCCCATACACCGCGGACCGTCCCGGAGACCTTCGACCGGCCGATTCGCGGGCGATAACTGACGGGCACCTCGGTTACCCGTAGGCCTTGCTGGGCGGCCTTGACCTGCATCTCGACCGTCCAGCCGAAGTCTGGATCGCGCATGTTCAGTTTTTGCAGCGCATCGAACCGAATCGCCCGGAAAGGGCCCAGGTCGCTGAACCGCACCCCCCAGATCAGGCGAATCAACAGACACGACAGCCAGTTGCCGAAGCGCTGCGTGGTGATTAGCGCTCCCGGCGCCGCGTCGCCCAGCACCCGCGAGCCGATCACGAGATCTGCGTCTCCCGCGACAATCGGCTGCACGACGGCTTCCATCTCCGCGGGATAGTCGCTGTAGTCGCCATCGAGGAAGACCACGATGTCCGGTCGCTCGAGTGCGGCCATCGCTTTCAGGCAGGCCGAACCGTACCCACGCCGCGGTTCGTGGACGACTGTCGCGCCACCCCCGCAGGCCTCGTCCGCCGTCCCGTCGGTCGAACCGTTGTCCGCCACGATGATCTGGTCGACCCACGCCGGGATGTCGGCCAGCACCCGGCCAATGGCCTCGCCCTCGTTCAATGCGGGAATGACGACGCTGACCCGTTGATCCCGATGCACTTTACGCTTCTCCGGTCTCTTGCAATGGTGCGTCTGTGCGCGACCGATTCGCGAGCCGCCGGCGGATGTCGTGCAGGAGCAGCAGCCCGGGCACAACACCCACGACGTACCACAGCCACTTCATGTGGTCCCACTCTCCGGTCGCAGCATAATGCCAATCCACGATGTGCAGCGCCGGCACCAGAAACACCCAGGCCACCAGCCAGCCGGGCAGCTTTCCGGCCAGTCCCGGAAGCACCCAGAGAAAATACCACGGATAGGCGACCGGGCTAAGCAACAGCCCCGCGCCCGTCAGCCGCCAGACATCCTGTCGCTCCTCGCGCGGGCTGCGCAGCGCCAGCACAGCCGTCAGGGTCAACAACAACACGCCGGCGAGCAAACCCGGCAACCATGGCGGCCCGCCGAGCAAACGCAGCAACTCGAAAAGCAGGTCATTGAATGCCCAGTGCTCCATGAAATGCCGCGACGTCTGCCAGACGTTCACCAGGCCCGCGCGATACGGCAGCCACGCCAACCCGACCATAGCCAGTGTCGCCAACCCAAACCGGAGCGCCCGGCGCTCCCGCCACACGCGCGGCAGGAGATACAGGAAAACCAGCCCCGGCCAGAGGTACTTCACGTTGATGCTCAAGCCCAGCAGAGCGCCCGCTGTCAGATAACGGCGGCCGTTACATAGTGCGATCGCGGCCGTCAGCAGACTCACGCCCACGAGATCCAGGTGTGCTCCCTCGTACGTCTCCAGCAGCAGCAGCGGACACCACCACATTGCCGCCAGCCAACGGTACGACTGGCCGGCCTGCCGCAGCAATACCATGACCGCAACCGCCAGCAGACCGTCAAAAGCCAGCAGTATCAGCTTCCAGCCCCACAGCGCACCATGAAACAGCGCGGCATTCGCCCAGAACAGCATCTGCACCGTCGGCGGATAGATTGCCGGGATCTCCGGGTGCACCGACGGCTGGCGCACGTTGGCCGCGTGTGTCGGATAGGCGTCGGCCAGCGGATCAAGTACTTCGGCGGCCGGCGGGTGCACATACGGCGAGAAGCCTGCCTCGTGAACCAAGCCTTCCCACAGGTAGCGGTGCACATCGGGACTCGTCGCCGGCGGCAGCGGAAACAGCGTGGCCCGAAAGACGACGCCCGCAACCACAATGAGCACCAGCTCGCTCCGGCTTACGGCCGCTTGGCTCCGCCGAACGATCAGGATGAGCACCCCCGCGAATCCGGCGCCAGCGACGGCATACGCCAGCAGCACCAAAGCCACTTGCTGCGCAGGCTCCCCGGCCCATCCAGGCAGGAGCAGACCCGCCTGGATGATGATCGCCAAGGCCAGCCATGGGAGCCCGTTGCGCATGGTCATTGGACAGTTACGGCTCGAACCGGCCGCATCGTAGCCGTTGAGCACGTCGTTTGCGACCGCCGCGTGCGGCATCGCGTTCTTTGTTGACGCGCGGAACCGTCCCGCGTAAACAAGCCGTCGGGTGAGCGTGTTGCGGGCCGCATGCTAACATCAGACCGAGCCAGTTCGTAAGCAGTATTGAGGAGTTCGCTTATGCCAGCGACACAGGTCGATACGCTCGTGCAACGTGCCATCGGTGAAGCCGAACAGGGCAGCCCGATCGGCGATCCGGAAGACGTTGCCGCGTTGCTCCGCATTCCGACCTTCTCGGCCGAGTCCGCGCTGCTGATCGCAGCGGCCCGGCGCCTGTCAGAGCGCGCCTGCGACGGCCGATCCGAGGTGCACGGCCAGATGTCGGTGAATGTCGGCCCGTGTCCGCGCAACTGCCTGTTCTGCGCGTTTGCCCAGTGCCACGAGGTCTTCACCGAACCGCACGAGTTCGATATGGAGGATGTCGTCGCGCGGGCCTGCAAGCTGGAAGCGGACGGGGCCAACGCCGTCTTCCTGATGGCCACGGGCCTCCTGCCGTTTCGGCGGTTCCTCGAGTACGGTGCGGCCGTGCGAACTGCCCTGAGGCCGGAGACCACGCTCGTCGCCAACATCGGCGATTTCAACGTGGACGAAGCGCGCGAGTTGAAGCAGGCCGGCTTCGCTGGTGTCTATCACGCCGTTCGTCTCGGCGAGGGCGAGGTCACGAAGATCCCGTTGGAGCAGCGCTTCGCGACGTTCCGGGCGGCGCATGAATCCGGCCTGAGCCTCGGCACCTGTCTGGAGCCGGTGGGCCCCGAGCACACGCCGGAGGAACTGACCGAGAAGCTCCTGATCACGCGCGAGGCGCAGCCGGTCTACAGCGGCTCTGCACGCCGCATCGTGATTCCCGGTACGAAGCTCGCACCGCTCGGCCAGGTCAGCGAAGCGCGGATGGCGCACATTCTCGCCGTCTGTCGCGTGGTGCTGCCTTTGAGTATCCCCGGCATCTGCACCCATGAGCCCAATGCCCTCGGTGCCGCCGCGGGCGCCAACCTCTTCTGGGCCGAGGTCGGCGCCAACCCGCGCGACACGAACGAACGCACTGAGGACAGCCGCGGCATGACCGTCCCGCGCTGCCGCGACATCATGGGCGAGGCCGACTGGCAGGTCCTCGATGGCCCATCGCGCTTCTACCGCTGCCAAGCGCGGTGACGACAGGATGAGTATGATGAGGATGCCGACAGGTCGCCCTTCCCGGCTTGCGCGGCGGCGATGGTGCACGGCTCCGCTACCCGCGGCATATGTCCACGGCTGGGCTTAACGCCTTGTCAGCCGGGGTTCATGTCCCGTTCACCTTCGTTGCGCGAAATACCTGTGTCGCAACGGGAAGAAAGGCGCGGGCTGTGGTGTTATTGCGCGCGTACTCCGTGCCGCACGCGGCATCGCGCACCCACAGGACAGGATCGGCATGAGCGACGCACAGGCCGCCAGCATACCGCACCACACGCGTGAGTCTTCCCGCGCGCAGCGCAAGGCCACCCAGGTTGCACCGTACGTGAAGTGGATTTCCGTCGTCGCGATCATTGGGGCACTGTTCGTGCTGAGCCGGGTGCTGCCGGTCGGTCGGGCGATTCAATCGCTGGAAACTTGGCTCAGCGCAATCGGCCCCGCCGCGCCGATCGTATTCGGCTTGATCTACATTCTCGCAACGGTTCTGCTGTTTCCCGGCTCCGTGTTGACCATCGCCGCCGGGATGTTCTTCGGCCTGCTGTGGGGGACCGTCACCGCCTCGCTGGCGTCCACCAGCGGTGCCGCAATCGCCTTCCTGATCGGCCGTTACGCAGCGCGCGACGCCGTGGCGCGCAAGGTCCATCAACATCCCAAGACCGGCGCGGTGGACCGGGCCGTGACCGAAGGTGGCTGGAAAATCGTCGCGCTGCTGCGTCTGTCGCCCGCCGTACCCTTCAACTTGCAGAACTACTTGTACGGGATCACCGGCATCGGGTTCTGGCAGGCGGTGCTGACGAGTTGGGTGGCGATGCTGCCCGGTACATTCCTTTACGTGTACATCGGCTACGTCTCGCGCGAAGGATTGGAGGCCGCCGGCGGCACCGCGTCGGTCGATTACGGCCGATGGGGCTTGCTGGCCGTCGGCCTGGTGGCTACGGCAGCACTGACCGTCTACCTGACCAAGCTGGCCCGGCGCAAGCTCGCGGAACAGACCGAGGTCGTCGCGGAAGATGAGCAGCAAGAAACAGCGGAAGCGGCGGCGCCGGCGAGCCGGGCCGCCGGCTGGCCGTGGAAAGTGACGCTCCTGGCGGGGGTGGCAGTCGCCATGGTCGCGCTTGCCGCCTGCGCCACTGTCTATCAACAACGGATCGCCGGCTCGTTCGGCCCGCCGGCCGTGGCGATGCGCGAAGCCTACGAACAGAAGCCGAAGGGTCCAAGCTTCGATCACAGCGTCTTCGACGGCCTGCTGGATCGGCACGTCGACCACGCCGGCTGGGTGGATTACGCGGAGTTGCGCAAAGACGCGGACCAGTTGGATCGCTACATCGCGGCCGTCGCCGCCGCGCCGTTCGCAGACCTCGGCCGCGACGAAAAACTGGCCCTGCTGATCAATGCGTACAACGCCTTCACGCTGAAGCTGATTCTCGAGTACTGGAACGAAGGCCAGTTGGAATCCATCAAGGACATTCCCGCGGACAAGCGTTGGGCCGATGCACGGTGGGAGGTCGGCGCGCATACGTGGAGCCTGAACGAGATGGAGCACGAGCAGATCCGACCGAAGTTCAAGGAGCCGCGGATTCACTTCGCGCTGGTGTGTGCGGCGGTGGGTTGTCCACCATTGCGGACGGAGTCGTACGTCGCGGACCGGATCGATGCGCAGTTGGAGGATCAGACACGGTACGTCCACAACCACGAGACGTGGTTTCGTTTCGAGCCACAGGCGAACACCGTGCACCTGACGCCTCTGTACAACTGGTACGAGGGGGACTTCGAGCAGACCGCCGGCTCAGTGCCTGAGTTCGCGGCGCGTTATGCACCAAGACTGAAAGAGGCGCTGGGCCAGCGCAAGTCACCCAAGGTCCGGTGGCTCGGCTATGACTGGAAGCTGAACAGCAAGCGCAACCGACAGCCGCGCTGATCCTGGGCCTTTGCCAGGTCGTGTCGCGCGTCAAAACACACGCGAGAACGCCAGCCGAGACCGCAGCGTATCGCGGTGACAACGTGAGGCTTCATGGTATCTGAATCGCCTACAACCGTGCTCGATGCACTGCCGCAGACCCGGCCGGCGGACGAACACAATCGCAAGCTGGTGAAACACGTTCATCCGCCGGGATGGACCAATCCCGCGCCGGCCGGCCGGTACAACCTGGTCGTGATCGGCGCCGGGACGGCCGGGCTGGTGACCGCCGCCGGCGCCGCGGGGCTCGGTGCCAAGGTGGCGCTGGTCGAGCGTGGTTTGATGGGCGGCGATTGTCTGAACGCGGGCTGCGTTCCCTCGAAGGCGCTGATCCGCTGCGCGCGGGCGATGCACGACGCCCGCGATGCGGCGCGGTTCGGCGTGCACGTGCCGGAAGGCCTTGCCCTGGACTTCGGCGCGGTGATGGAACGCATGCGCCGTCTGCGCTCGCAAATCAGCCACCACGATTCGGCGACCCGGTTCCGGGAACTCGGCGTCGACGTGTTCCTCGGTGAAGCATCCTTCATCGGGCCGGATGCGATTGAGGTCGCCGGCGCAACGCTCCGCTTTGCCCGCGCATGCATCGCCACGGGGACGCGTCCCGTCGTCCCCCCGATCGAAGGACTGGAGGAAGTCGGCTATCTCACCAACGAGACGCTGTTTTCGCTCACCGAGCTGCCCGCGCGGCTGGCGGTCATCGGGGCGGGGCCGATCGGCTGCGAGATGGCACAAGCGTTCGCGCGCTTCGGTACGCGCGTCTCGTTGATCGAGACCGCACCGCAAATCCTGACCCGGGAGGACCGCGACGCAGCGTCTGTGATCGAGGACGCCCTCCGCCATGACGGTGTCGAGCTTTTTCTCGACAGTACACTGCGCCGCGTGCAGCACGCGGACAACGCCAAACAACTCCACGTGGCATCCGACGGCGCGGCGCGCGACCTGCACGTCGACCAGATCCTGCTCAGCGTCGGTCGCCGCCCGAATATCGAAAGCCTGGCACTGGAGCAGGGCGGCATCGACGCCGACAAACGTGGCGTCACGGTTGACGATCGGTTGCGCACGTCCAACCAGCGGGTGTACGCCGCCGGCGACGTGTGTCTGCCGTACAAGTTCACGCATACCGCCGATGCTACGGCCCGGCTGGTCATCCAGAACTCCCTGTTCTTCGGCCGGAGGAAGGTCAGCGCGCTGACGGTTCCGTGGTGCACGTACACGGACCCGGAAATCGCCCACGTCGGCATGTCTGCGCACGAAGCCCGCGACCGGGACATCGACGTCGACACCTGGCATGTTCCGCTGTCGGACGTGGACCGCGCCGTTCTCGATGGCGAGGAACAAGGCTTCCTGAAAGTGCACACGCGCAAGGGCAAGGGTGCCATCCTGGGTGCAACACTCGTGGCCCGGCACGCCGGCGAGATGATCTCGGAGGTCACGGCCGCGATGGTCGCGGGTGCCGGCCTGGACAAGCTGACCGAGACGATTCACTGCTATCCGACGCAGGCGGAAGTCATCAAGAAGGCCGCCGATGCGCGCCGCCGCGACCAGCTCACACCACTGGTCAAGAAGATCTTCGCGAAATTCCTGGCATGGCGGCGATGATGGCGACCCAGACGCGACCGGCACAGTCCCGGCCGTGGCCGGATCACGTGACCACACCGGCAACGACCCCTTCCCTGGTATCCGTGATCATCCCGACGCTGAACGAGGAGCGTTTCATTGGCCGGACCATTGCCCAAGCCGTTACGGCCGACAACGTCGAGGTCATCGTCGTGGACGGGGGCAGCCGCGATGACACGGTGTCGGTCGCGGCCAGTCTCAATGCGCGGATCATCGATTCGTCGCCCGGACGTGGTCTCCAGATGAACGTGGGGGCGGCGGCCGCCCGCGGCGACACGCTGCTCTTCCTTCACGCGGACACGCTGCTACCGCCGAAGTTCGATCGTGATGTGCATCAGGTGCTTGCGCGTCCGGACGTCGCGCTGGGCGCGTTCCGTTTTCGATTGGACGAGCGCCGCGCCGCACTGGCCCTGGTCGAGCAGCTCGTCGCGATTCGGTGCCGTCTGTTTCGGCTCCCTTACGGAGACCAGGGACTCTTCCTGCGCCGAAACACCTTTGAGGCGCTCGGCGGTTTTCGCGACCTGCCGATCATGGAGGACTTCGACTTCGTGCGGCGGGCGCATTCGCTGGGCCACATCGCGCTGGCCGACACGTCGGCGACAACATCCGCGCGGCGCTGGAGCACGGACGGCGCCGCGCGCACCACGCTCGTGAATCAACTGTGCATACTCGCTTTTCTGACTGGCGTGCCGCCGCAGCGGATCGCCGCCTGGCGCGCCGTCGCGAAACCAGCCAAGGAGCGGAAAGATGTCCCGCAGATTTGACGGAAGGACCATGCTCGTGACCGGAGGCCTCTCCGGAATCGGCCGGGCGGTCGCCCAACGCTTCGCCGTTGAAGGCGCCCGCGTCGCCATCAACCATCTTCGGCCGGACGACGAACGCTGCGCCGAGGTGCGGGCCGAGCTGACCCGGTACGAGTACGTGAATCCTGAGTCGATCATGATGGTGCAGGGCGACGTCTCGCAGGGCGAGGACGCCGAGCGGATCGTCAACCACACCGTCGAAACGTGGGAGCGGCTCGACGTGCTCGTCAACAACGCGGGCATTCAGATCGAGCGTCCAAGCCATGAACTGACGCCGGATGAACTGGACAAGGTCGTCAATGTGAACCTGCGCGGGGCGGCGTTGTGCTCACTGGCCGCGATCCGGCACTTTCGGGCGCGCGGCGGGGGCGGCGTCATCCTGAACAACTCAAGCGTGCACGAGATCATCCCGAAGCCGGGCTACCTGGGCTACTCGATCGCGAAGGGCGGCTTGCGCAACCTGACCCGCACGCTGGCGCTGGAGTACGCGCCCGACGGAATTCGCGTCAACGCCGTGGCCCCCGGCGTTGTCGATACGTCCATGAACGCTGCGCTGGGCGACGACGACGTCCGCCAGGCGGTGCGCGCGCGGATTCCGCTGGAGCATATCGCGACGCCCGAAGACATCGCGGCCGTTTTCGCCTTCCTGGCCTCGGACGAAGCCGGGTGCATAACCGGGCAGACCGTCTTCGTCGACGCCGGGCTGACCATGTTCCCCGGATTCCGCGAAAACTGGACCTCGCAGTGACTCCGTCGCACTCGCCGCCCTCCCGACCTGCGCCGGCCGTTGCCACAGGCCTCCCGCAGGCCCTGGCTGTGCATATTGTCTATGGGGTGGTGACCGGCGCAGCGCATCGCATCATGACCACGGAGCCCATGATGAAGCTGCGCGCGGCGGCATCGGCCGAACAGCCATGAGCGCGAAGACAACACACGTCGTGCTCGCCGGTGCCGGACACGCGCATCTGCACCTCGCAGCGCGAGCCAGGGAACTGGACCGCGCCGGTATCCGGTTGACCCTGATCGACCCCGGCGCATTCTGGTACTCCGGTCTCGCGACCGGAATGCTGGCGGGGCAGTACGACGCCCCGGCGGACCAGGTTGATCCCGCCCGGCTGATTCAGGCCGGCGGCGGTGCCTTCCTGCGCGATCGACTGATCCAAGTCGACCCGGGCCGACGGCTCGCTTTGCTGGCGTCCGGGGATGCCCTGCAGTACGACTGCCTATCGTTGAATATTGGCAGTGAAGTAGATACGCATCCCATTCCCGGGGCGGACGAGCATGCATGGACGGTCAAACCCATCCGCAACCTCTGGCGACTGCGCACGCAACTCGAAGAGCGGTTGCGAACACCGTCCACCCGCCCGCCGCGCATCGTCATCGTTGGCGCCGGACCCACGGGCTGCGAAGTCGCGGCGTGCAGCGCCGCGCTCGCGCGGCGCTGCGGACGGAAGGCCGAAGTGGTTCTCGTTTCGCGTGCCGACAGCATACTGACCGGATTCCCCCCCGGCGCCGCGCAGGCCATGCGGGACGCGCTGACGCGGCGGGGTGTCGAGATCCTGACCGGATCGACAGTGCAGCGCATCGAAGCCGGTCCGGTGATCCTCGATGACGGCCGCCGGTTGCGTGCCGACCTGACCCTCGTCGCGACCGGTCTCCGGGCGCCGCGGGTGCTGGAGCACTTCGGCGTGCCGCTGGGCCGCGAGGGCGCGGTGCGGGTCAAGCCGACGCTTCAATCGACCGGCGACGACCGGATCTTCGCTGCCGGAGATTGCGCCAGCCTCGAAGGGCATTCCCTGCCCCAGCTCGGCGTCTTCGGCGTCCGCCAGGCGCCTGTCCTGCGCCATAACCTCGTGGCGGGCCTGCTGGGCCGGCAACTGCAGTCCTACCGACCTCAAAAGCGATGGCTGATGATCCTGAATCTGGGTGACGGCTCCGCGCTCGCCATCTACGGGCGGTTCCACTGGCGCGGCCGGTTGAGCTTTCGGGTAAAGGACTGGATAGACCGTCGTTTCCTGGCGCAGTACCGCTGAACCCGAAGTGTCACAAGGGTGCGCCCCGACCGGCCGCGCGGGCAACCGCAAACACGCTTGGGCTAGTTCTCGGGATGACCGCCCGCCGGAACACCGGACGCGACTGCCGCGAAGAGCGATTGCGCCCCCCGAAGATCCACCCGAACGAGACGGATGCAGCAAGACATGGTGAAGCGATGTCCGGAGGCGGGGGGATCCGGACCCCCGCCTCGACGCATGGCCGGCGAAATGCTGGGGAGGAGCCCCCCGCCCCGTCGTTCGGGCAGCCTGTGACGGAGGAATGTGCGATGCGTCGCGCTACCTCGAACCAACGGACTCCCTACGCCGCACGCCACGCGGTTGTACCGGCTACCTGGACGTGTCGCATCTCGACAAGCGTTTGGGACAGCATTAACGTGAATCGCATACGCCATCAATCCGAGGCGCAGCGGTAGTGTATCCGACCACCCGCTCGCATAGCCCGGCTTGCTGTTCCACGTGACGGTGTCTTCATCCCACGGCCCCGTTGCGCGATAGATCGAGATGTTCATCGGCCCGCCATTGGCAAAGCCCGGGATCGCCTCCCCCCGAAACTGCGCGCTGACCACGTCGCATCCCACGGGCAGGCTGCTCAGGTCGAACTGTACGAGGCCCCGCTGCACACCGGTCTCGTATTGTCCGCCACTACGTTCGGCCCCGACCATAACGACACCCATCCCAAAATTGCTATTGGGCCTGCCCGATCCGACAAACGCCGCTTCAATGCTCGAGAACGACATCTCCTGTACGTCATTCGTTCGAATCACCAGCTTCGACGCCGACGCGATGACATTGTCGCCCGAATCGTATGCCCGCACGATGATCAGGTTCTCGCCATCGTCCAAGCTCACACGATCGCCCCAGAGCGGCCCCGGATCGTCGCTCGTTTCCTCCGTCTCATCAGACGCCGTATTCGTCCAACGAACATACGCTGTGTTGTCCGGGGCGTGACCATGGAACATCGTCGATGACTCTGATGTCATGAAGACATCCGGCGCGGGCTCCATGATGATCAACTGCCCGCCCGTCGACACGGCGAATGTGACATGCAGTGCATGATCAGCCCTGATATCCGATTCCAGCCGAACCACACCACCATCCTGTACCGGCACGCCGTCAAGGTACCACTCGTCAACCTCGTAGCCATTTTCCGGGTCGGCTGTGACGACAAGGTCGTCACCTTCGACGACCGATACCGCCCCGTCGGGTGAAACCGATCCATGCGCGCCTGCAGAGACCGTCACGGTATACGTCTCGGGAATTTGCCCTTCGATATAGCTGATCTGCCGATCAAGCTCACCCACAAGCTGGTACAGGTAGCTCGTGTCCTCGTTCAGTTGGCCTGTATCCACATTGAAGTCGATCAGTGGCGAGAGCATCTCCATCGCCAATGGCGCAATCTCCTCTGTAATATCGGTGTTGGGATATATGGTGTGGAGGTGATCGGCGATGCTCTGCGTTCTCCCGTGGGCAAAGTTCACATCACTACGCGCCGTCTGCGCCAGTGTCAGCAGGTCGCCGAGCCGACCATCAATGCTTCCATCCTCGATCACCGCGTGCCATTCCATCGCCAGTGCATCCAGCGAGTTGGCCGCATTCACCAATTTGTTGTCGAAAGAGTAATTCTGGTGATCATACCCGAGCCAGAACGCCTCCCAATAGAACCAGTTCTGCACGTCTTCCATGACGTTGATGAAGTCCTGCAGAATATCGGCGAAGTGATCGAATGCGTCGAAGAGGCCCCCCGAGTTCATCTCCCACAAACTCATCGCAGTGCCTTGGAATTCCTGCATCGCATCGGCATACGCGCGGTTCCTTGGGTCACCCAGGTCCTCTCCCCAATCGCTGCCGATCTCCGCGTCATACCCTTCGATGGCCAGGGCCGCCCCGATGTCCCACAAGTACATCTCCACCCAGTCCTGCGGCAGACCGTGCCAGAACCGAAGTTCAACCGAGCACAAGTCGTACCAGCGCCAATTCGTTGCATCGATCGTGACGTTGATGACCCAGGCGTCGATCGACTGGTCGTACACCGGTAACGACGGCGCCGTGTCAGAAAACCAGTCATGCCAGTTCTCGCCACCACTCAACTCTCCGTAGTTCACGCCATTTACATACAGCACCGCCGGATCAGCAAGGGTCGGGCCATTGCCATCAATGATCAGCGTGACCCGGCTCAAGTTCCCCGACGAAGTGACCGGCGGCGGCACAATAAACCGATACGTCGGCCGCGATGATATGTCCCAGCCAAGCACGATGCCGCGGTTGGGGCCTGACGTATCACAGTCCGACCCCTCCAAGTCGTATTCGTCGTGGTTCGGATCCCACGAACTCACCGCCACTCCAGGCCGATAGATCACGGTCTGCTCGGCGCGAGCCTGACTACCCGTAAGACCTGCCACCACGACCAGAAGCGCGATCCCCATCAGGATCGCTCGTCCACCACGGGCCAATTCCCGCGCCTCCCCACTCCGGTGCCACCGGCCGTGCCCGCTCCGAATATTCTCTTCGCTCGAATGCTTCAAACCCGACATGGCTCGCTCCATTGGTGTTCGATAGCGGGAAACACGACGCCCGACGCCGACGGCGCCCCATCCCCCAGGGACACTCCCTTGGGCGATGAGCACCGTCGATCTCGTCGGCCGTTACTCCGTCATGCAATCGGTCGGTCCCGTCGAATCGGCAACAGCGCGCGACCAGGCGCTGATCGCAAAACCTCATGCGATGCCTCTACCACGAGAACGCACGGATTTTCACCGACTAACACAGAATCGGCTGCCGAGAGAAACCGACTACCCCACGCCGGCCAATGAAGCAGAGGCAACATGCAAGAGAGCTGGCGCTACTAACGCGGCGACACCTATCGCCCGGCGAGAGTTCTCCCTCCGGTTTATTCCGTCTCGTTGTTGGCAAAGGACTTAGGCGTTTCGTGTGGATTGGCCGAATCGGCCACGACGAGCCCTTCCAGAATCCGAACTGAGGAACTGAGATGCGCAGGTCCCTCGCTCGGCCGCTCGCGCGACACGCATCGGGCCTCCCCCACCGGACTTGGCGTCCCGATCCCCGAAATTCTCTGAATCTCGCGACGGGTTCGACCGACCGCTCGCGCGCAGCGTCTTACCGAGACGCCATCCTTGACACCGCCTGGGATGCCGGCTAACATGCAGTATATCTGCATACTGGACGCTCCCCATGTACCGCCCCCGTGCTATCAGCGACAGTCTGCACGCCGCGTCGAAGCAGTTCCCCGTCGTTCTGCTTACCGGGCCACGACAGGTCGGCAAGACCACGCTGCTGCAACGGCTGGCCGGCAAGGAGCGGCGGTACGTCACACTTGACGATCCGCTCGCACGCGAGTTAGCCCAGAGCGATCCGGCCCTGTTCCTCCAGCGCTACGAGCCCCCAGTGCTCATCGACGAGATCCAGTACGCCCCGCAGCTCCTCCCGCTGATCAAGATGGCTGTCGACGGCAAACGCAAACGCGGGCTCTTCTGGCTCACCGGCTCGCAGCAGTTCCATCTCATGAAAGGTGTCTCCGAGACGCTGGCCGGCCGGGTGGCCATCATGTCGCTGCTCGGATTTTCGAGCCGCGAGCGCCGTCGACGGGAGCTCGACCTGCCGCCCTTCCTCCCCACACCGGAAGTTCTGGACCAGCGCGAGGCCTCCGCCCCCAAGCTGACACTCAAACACGTGTACGCGGACATCTGGCTGGGTGGCTTCCCGGCCCTCGTCACGAAACAGGTTCAGGATCGCGACCTGTTCTACAGCTCGTATCTGCAAACGTACCTGCAGCGGGACGTGAAGGACCTGGCCCAGGTCGGCGACGAAACGCGATTCGTGCGTTTCCTCAAGGCGTGCGCAGCGCGGACCGGCCAGTTGCTCAACATGACCGACCTCGCGCGCGATGCCGATGTCGCTGTGAACACGGCCAAAAGCTGGCTCTCGGTTCTGGAGGCAAGTTTCCAGGTCTACCTGCTGCAGCCGTATCACTCGAACATCACCAAGCGGCTGGTCAAAACGCCGAAGCTCTACTTCCTCGATACGGGGCTCTGCGCGTACCTGACAGGTTGGTCCTCGCCGGAGACACTCGAGCCGGGCGCCATGGGCGGAGCGATCCTGGAAACCTACGTCGTCGCCGAGGTGCTCAAGAGCTGGTGGAACCAGGGCAAGCAACCGCAGATCTACTACTATCGCGACAAGGACGGCAAGGAGATCGACCTGCTGTTCGTCCAGGACCGCACGATCCATCCCGTCGAGGTCAAGAAATCGGCCGCCCCGCGCCGTGATTGGTCCGGACAGTTCTCGGTGCTCGATCGCCTCAAGCCGCGCTGGACCGCCGGCGGCTTCGTGTGCCTCGCACGCGAGCGCGCGCCGCTCGCGGAGAACGTGTCGGTGATCCCGGTCGGAGTGATCTGAAACGGCGTGGTGACGCTGCGACCTGCGAGGGGTATATTGGCACGGTCGACTGCAGCGATTTTGTAGGCTATTTCGCGCGTGTCATTCGGAAGATGCGCAACATGCGGATTTCGGTTGCCGCTTGTGTGGAAAGGCCTTAAGCGCAAAACGCGTGGTGGCACGAAGTTGCGAATTCTGGGGTTAGTGGGCTCATAACCCGGAGGTCGCAGGTTCGAGTCCTGCCCCCGCTAGTGAATCTGTCGCGTCGAAACGACGCGACCGCACGGTTAGCGCGAGACGCCGCCAGAGAGATCGGGCGGCGTTTTCGTTTCTATCGCGAGTTTCGGCAAGGGTTTAGCGATCACGCCGGACCACCACCCGTCTCTCCCGACGGACACCGCGCGCTCACGGGTGGGTCCTCGCCGCCGCGCACCGGGGTCCCGCAGGCGAAAGTCTCTGAGTCTCTCGCGGGTGCCGACCCCGCGGGTTAACGCGATCCATAACCAGCCGGGCGAGAGACCGTTGCGCGCGACATAACCAGCCGCGGTGTATCGAACAAGGACGCGTCGAGCTATGCTCCAGACCTCTTGCCGGGCGTGGAGCATCGAAAACGGCGCTCGGCAGGTTATGCTGCTTGGAATGCCGACAACCGAACTGGGCGGTGCATGTCCTTCATGATGAAGGTTTGAGCTAGGAGCACGAGATGGCGAGTGAAGCACTTCCGGAGCGACGTCCCACTCACCCGCATCTGGTACTGGATCAGAACGTGCTGCGGGACCAGGCCGTCTTGGTGCCAAGACTCGAGGTAGCGTGCAGACATAGCGTCCTGCTGTTGATCACTGACATGGCATTTGTCGAGATGACGAAGAGCGACCAGTGGGAATCAACGACCCGACGGTCGATGGAGATTCTGTCCGGACATCCTGAATGCGTAGCAGTCAGCCATGCTGTCGGGCCCATGATGCGGAAGGAGCGGGACACGGGCGAGCCAGCGGCCGACATCATTGATCACCAGCTAACGGCGAGGTTTCGCGGCTTTCTCAGTGATGTGCACGCCGGCAGCGGCCGCTCATGGGAACACTTCTGCAGCAAGGTCCCAGAAGCAAAACCAGCAGCCGCGAGGCAGTCGCTAGACCACACTCGCAACAAGATGATCGTCGAGGGGATGGTGGCTGGCTGGAAGAGAGACCTATCGAGCGACACACTGCGACAGGTACGCAATCACTGCCGAGACGTGATCGTGCAGTTGCTGGCGAGCGAGTCCACAACCGCGATGATCCGTAACGGGCTTGAGCAGAACGGTTACCCCAAGAAGACTGCCGCGTACCTCGCATCGGTGCCATCTGTCTCCGCCCACGTGACCCTCTGCTTCGCCGCGACCGCGCTTAGGTGGCTTGAGTATGGCGGCTTGGACAGCATGCCTCCGGATCGCGTGACTAATGACCTGAACGACGTCGACTACGTCATGATCGCCACCTTCTGTTCGGGCGTAGTTTCAAACGAGACTGAGGTGAACGAACTGTTCACGGACGTGTCTGGCGCACTCGATCGTCGCTGGGCTCGGCTCCGCGAGGTTGCGAAAACGTCCACGGCCGCGACGTAGGAACATCGCGATCCGGCTCCCGGATTTTGCGCCGCGCCTGCTCACCCCTCCGCGCAATCATCTCCATATGCCCGCCGTGACGCACGCCCCGGTTGGGAAGTGGCTGACAGACTGCCCACGTACGCAGCGATCGGCGCGCGCGCGAGTTGTGGCGTATGTAACGAGCAGACGACACGGGAGTCTGCTCATGCCGCCGAACAACGCCCTGAACCTCTCACCGGCTGATCTCCGCCGTGAAGTCGCGGCCATCCTGGCTCGCGGCGTCATCCGCTGGCACAAGCGCTCCAAGGCCGCGGGGATCATCGATGCTCAGAAATCTCCGCCCTGCGGCGAAACTCGCCTTGAGCTTTCCGGTGAAACGCCGCTCAGTGTGGGTACCCGCGGGTTCACGCCGCGGAGCGACGGAGACGAACGATGAAGCTGAACATCGCCAAGGAGCTCGCCGCCCTCGAGCAGATGACGGTCGGGCAACTCCAGCAGCGGTACGTCGAGGTGTTCGGGGAGCCGGTGCGCAGCCGCCACAAGCAGTATCTCATCCGGCGGATCGCCTGGCGGCTCCAGGCGAACACCGAGGGCGGCCTCAGCGAACGAGCGCTACGACGGGCCGAGGAGCTGGCCAACGTGGCGGACGTTCGCGTCACGCCGCCCAGGGCCGCCACGAGGCGAGCCACCGCGACGACGTCGGCGCCATTGGCCAAAGACCGGCGACTGCCGCCCGCGGGCGCCGCAATCACGCGGCAGTACAAGGGGCGGACCATCAGCGTGATCGTCCTGCCCGACGGCTTCGAGTGCGAGGGCGAGCGGTACAAGTCACTTTCCGCCGTGGCGAAGGCGGTCACCGGCTCCCACGTGAACGGGTACCGGTTTTTCAACCTTGGAGCACGGTCGTGAGCCACCGCACCACCACCGCTCGAGACCTGGCGCCGCCATCCGCCAAGACGCGCTGCGCCATCTACACGCGCAAGAGCAGCGACGAGGGCCTCCAGCAGGACTTCAACTCGCTGGACGCCCAAAGGGAGGCGGCCGAGGCGTACATCGCCAGTCAGAAGGCTGAAGGCTGGGTCTGCCTGCCCGAGCGCTACGACGATGGCGGTTTCACGGGCGGCAACATGGAGCGGCCGGCGCTGCGAAGGCTGCTGGCCGACATCGATGCTGGCAAGATCGACTGCGTGGTCGTCTACAAGGTCGACCGCCTCAGCCGGTCGCTGATGGACTTCGCCAGGATCGTGGAGACGTTCGAGCGGCACAATGTCTCGTTCGTGTCCGTGACGCAGCACTTCAACACGACCAACTCGATGGGCCGGCTGACGCTGAACATTCTGCTCAGCTTCGCCCAGTTCGAGCGCGAGATCATCGGCGAGCGCATCCGCGACAAGATCGCGGCGTCGCGCCAGCGCGGGAAGTGGACCGGCGGCACGCCGATCCTGGGGTACGACGTCGACCGCACGGCCGGCGGGCCCCGCCTCGTTATCAACGCGGCCGAGGCCTCCCGCGTCTGCCAGATCTTCGAGCTCTATCTCGAACGGGGATCGCTCCTCCAAACCGCGGCCGAGCTGGAGCGCCGTGGCTGGCGGAACAAGGTGTGGACGACCCGCGACGGCCGCGAGCGTGGCGGCCTGACCTTCGACAAGTGCCGGCTGTACAATCTGCTGACCAACGTCCTGTACGTCGGGAAGGTCCGGCACAAGAGTGACGTGTACGCCGGCGAGCACGAGGCGATCATCGCCGACGAGCTTTTCGCCCGGGTGCAGCGGCAACTCCAGCGCAACGGCCGCAATGGCGCGGTCGAGCACCGCAATCGCCTCGGCGCGCTGCTCCGCGGGCTATTGCACTGCAAGGCCTGCAACCGCGTCATGTCGCACACCTTCACGACGCGAGGCCAACGGCGATACCGCTACTACACGTGCACAAACGCGGTGAAGCGCGGCCGGGCGGCGTGTCCAAGCGGCTCGCTTCCGGCCATCGAGATTGAGGCCGCGGTCGTCGACCAGATCCGCTGCATCGGGCGCGATCCCGGCTTGCTTGCCGACACGCTCGAGGCGGCCCAGCGCCAAACAGACGAGGCGATTGGGCGGCTGGAGGCGGAACGACGTGCCGTCGAGCGGGGGTGGCGACGGATTCAGGCAGAGATCCGGCGCGCTTCAGCCACGACCATGGATCAGGAGGGTGCCGTGTCGGTCCTCGCCAACCGCAATGAGCAGGCTGCCGTTGCCGAACGGCGGATGACCGAGATCAGCGAGCGCGTGCGCGAGCTGCAGGCCGAGCGAGTCGAGGCCGCCGACGTGACGGCGGCGTTCGCTGACTTCGACAACGTTTGGCAGTCCCTCTCGCCTCGCGAGCAGTCGCGTTTGGTCCAACTGCTTGTCCAGCGCGTCGAGTTCGATGCCGCCGACAGCACGATCGAGGTTGCCTTCCACGCGGCAGGCATCTGGTCGCTCGCCGACGACGTCACGATGGAAGCAGAGGAAGCCGCATGATCTCCACCAAACGCAAGGTCCATTTCAGGCGCCGGCCAGATAAGACCCGGACGATCATGCCGGCCACGGTCACCCCGACCCCGGCCGCCGAGGGTCGAATCCCCCGGATCTCGCGCCTCATGGCCCTGGCGATCCACTTTGACCGGCTTGTCCGGGAAGGGAGAGTGCGGGATCAATCAGAATTGGCACGGCTGGCGCACGTGACCCAACCGCGGATGACGCAGATCATGAACCTGAATCTGTTGGCACCGGATATTCAGGAGGAGTTGCTCGAGCTGCCGCGAGTTGCTCACGGACATGATAGCATCCACGAAAGCCTAGTCCGGCAGATCGTGAGCGAACTGCAGTGGCCACAGCAACGTCAACTATGGCAACAACTTCACAGCTCTCGTGCACGGATGTGAACAACGTAGCTTCAATGGGGCCGCGGCTTGGGAGCCGCGGAAACGATGTCTTCCCGGTGCCAGTGTACCCGGCAAAGATGCTTCAATGGGGCCGCGGCTGATCAGCCGCGGAAACTAGCGCTGGTCGCACAACACGACACGATGGCGCAGGCTTCAATGGGGCCGCGGCTGATCAGCCGCGGAAACCGGGGCCTTCTGCGGCAGGCGCTCCAGCACCGCATTGCTTCAATGGGGCCGCGGCTGATCAGCCGCGGAAACGCTGTTCGAGCAGGGGGCGAAGAAACGCGGGAGCTAGCTTCAATGGGGCCGCGGCTGATCAGCCGCGGAAACCGCCGCTTTTGCAACGCCTGTAATAGCATCGACTTACGCCATCGCAGGCGAGCGTGACCAACATGGACGGCGTTTGTTCGGTTCAATGAGACGAGACGGCGAATCATAACTATCGACTTTTCAAAGACCTGCATTCCTGCGAGCGTACCCGGCACCCCTCTCCATCACCATCGCACTCGCGACCGTTTTGTCGAGACGGGGTGTCCAAATTGCTCGGCGCTCAACTCGTTGGGTCACAGCGGGCGGGGACGAACAAGCCCATCCCGAAGTGACACGACCAACCTAGCACAAGCGGGCCATTCACTTCGAGCTTGAAGGTCAGACGGAATGCACCGGCGAGCCGCCGGCCTCCGTCGTCGCCAGGCTTGGAACGGAAACGCTTGAACTGAATCGGGCGCCAGCGGTTAGCGACCTTGAACGCACTGCCGTCGAGCACGCGTTCGATCGTCACGTCATCCCCGATGGCGGAAAGGCCGGGCAGCGCGGCTTGGACCTGTTCACGCAGGTTGGCCACGAGAAACTCGGCGCGCGCCTGCGGCGAAGCCACGTCGATCCGTTCTCGCCCGCGGGTCTTCGCGTGCCGTGTGGCGATGTATGGCGTGGCGGAGATCCACACCTTCGACTGCGCAAGCGGGCCAGCGTGGTACTCCTCGAGTGCGCCCATGCCCAGCAGCAGCAAACGCAACGGGTGGCGCTCCTCACCCTTCCGGCCCGTATTGAGTTGGCGCAGACGGTCGACGGCCCGGCGCTCGTCGCGGGCGACGCCATCGCGGGCGAAGACCGTCAGGTGATCGAGGCGGCCGTCACCATCCTCATCCGTGGGCAGGTAGTACGCGTGGCCGTGGCCCGTCAGCGGGCGGCCGTGTTCATCCTTGCCGGAGAGGACGGGCGAGCGACCGCGCAGGCCGTTCCTCTGCGTGATCCGACCGTAAATACTCATCAGTGCGCGGCGGGCAGCTTCGGCGACTGGGAGCGTCTCGGTCACCACTGGCAGGACGGTCGAGTCGAGAGCATAGCGGGCGACCTGGATACGGGGTTGGGTGAGCGTCGCCGCACGAGGTCGCGCAGCAGGCTCAATCTTGAAGCAGTCGCGCGGGCGGGCGTACTGGAGCCAGCGCGAGCCGGGCGGGTCGGACCAGCGCTCCTTGTGCAGTTGGAGTGTCTCCATGCATAGATTCCAGGCGGGATCGTAGTTCGTGTTTCGCTGCTCGATTGTCTCTTTGTTCTGACCGCGGCCAGTGCTCTTAGTAGTCACGGAAACGACCTTGTCGTCGGCGAACGCGGCGATTGCATCGGGGCAGAGCAGGCGGACGATCTCGGTGTTCGGCGGAGGATCATGGCCGTTGAGCGGTCTGACCCGTGGCTGGCGCTCCGGGCTCGTATCGAGGGCGCTCCCCGCGTCCGCGCCAAGCAGCGCCGCCTCGCACCACGACTCAGAGCGGCCGAGCGTGTTGAGATTGGCCAGAATACGCGCGAGCGTTACGCGCTGGGCGTCATCGAGCGAGGCGTCTGGCCAGCTGACCCGCAATTTGCTTTCCCGCGAGACGGCGACGAACGTATCGAAGACCAGCGTGCGGTCGTCGGGCCCCTTCTTGAACCACGGCATGTAGTGGCGCGTGTGGCCGGTGGATGCGGGGGGCAGCACGAACTCCGGCGGCGCCGCCAGCGCGCGAAGAATCGGCTCGACCTCATCCTGCGGCAGGTCGGGCAGCGTCCGCTTCCACGTCGCGACCAGCGCGCGAAGAATCCGCCAAGGCGAAGGCGGCCATTCGACGGCGCCCTCGTTAACGTGCCGGCCCCACGGCGTGGCGTGGTACCGGCCGGCGAGGAACTTGACGGAAATAGTGGTCATTCTAAAGGGCCTTCTTGGTCATCCGCATCATTCTCGTCTATGACCTTCTCATCCTTCTTGCCCTTCTTGTCTTTGACAGCCTTCTTCTTGTCCGACTTCCACTCCACCTCCGTAACAGCCGGGTCGGCGAAGTGTGACTTGCACTTGTCGACGAGGTCTTTGCATGCAGTGAGCAGCGCGTCTTCGGAAGGCAGGGTCCATCCGCTCGGCCGCGTGACTGTCAGCTCGCCGTCGAGCTCCAAGTCGCACGCGGTGCGCAGCCGCAGGCCCGTCGAGAGGAACCGGCGAATCTTGAAGAGCGAGAGGGCAAGCAACAGATTCGTCGCATCTTCGCCCAACCCGTAGCCGCGTAACATGGCCAAGTCGATATTGAAGTAGGCCTTGATTTCCATGGCGACAAACTCGGTGCGGTGGAAGGGGACATTGCCGAAACCCTGCTTCGTGTCGCCGCTGGGATCGACGCGGTCGTTTTTCACGCCGCCGCTCTCGGCGGACCGGACATCGGACGCCTCGATGAATCCGCTGAGCAACCGCGGCAACCGGAGCCGGCCACCCGCGAGGTCGCTCTTGGCGAGAAACACGCCGTGGATGACGGCGTTGGGATCGTATTTCAGGATGAGTTTCGCGAGCGCCCGAATGTCCACCGCGCCTTTTTCCATCCCTGCGGCGTCTTGTTTGAGCTTGTCGAAGACATCCTTGTCGCCACCTTCAAGAATGTACGGCGAATTGATCCTATGGGCTTCGAGCACCGAGTTGGTCAGCGTGCCACTGCTGCCATCGCCGGACTTCTTCACGCGGATATACGGCAGCCCGTTAAGCTCGTCGATGAGGTCATCTTTAGCCGGATTCCAGCAGGCCAACTCCATCCGATTGGCGACCGATTGGACGGACTCGACCAAGAGCATCTTCGTGTCGTCGGGAAGGGTGTAGCGCGCCGGACCTAGGTCGGCGAAGCCGGTGGGCTGGAAGCGGTGGCCCTGAAGCGGTTTCAGCTTGGCCTCCATCAGCAACCGCGGGACCTCTCTAAGTTTGTCGTAGTCAATGCCTGATGTGTTTGCTTCGCTCATTCGGATTCTCCTGGCGCTGAGGCGGCGAGCGTTTCGACGGCAGCGGACTCGTCGCGACAGACGAGATGGACTAGCTGGTTTACGGATTTCGATGAAATCGGGATCAACAACGCGGCTGCGAGGCGCTGAGCGCGACGCAGGTCCGCTGTCCCCTCAGACCAACTATCGTCGCGCATCACGCCGGTCGGCAGCGGGCCGGGCATGGGCGATAGGCCGGAGACGCGGAGGCGCTGCGCGGCGATGTTGCACGCCTCGCCGATCCGCCCCGCGCGCAGCAGCGGCAGGATGCGCGGCTCGGGGCGGATTTTGATTCCGGCTTCGCCGTCGCGGGCGAGACGCCATGAGACCGTGCCGTTACGCTTGTGGTCGATCGTCAATGCTCGCGATAGGAATAGCAGCTTCAGCAGGGCGTATTCACGCGGCAGCGGAGGATCGCTGTTCGGCTGCGCGCTCTGGTTCTTTTCGCCCCCGCGCTTGGAGTCTCTAGGCTGGTTCGCGAGCATCACGCCCCAGATCAACTCCTCGATGCGCTGGTCGTCGAGGTCTCCGGCGATAAAGGCGGAAATCGTATTCACCGGGGCGGTACAGCGCGACGCCCACGGCAGGCGATCGCAGCCGGCGCGGGCGCCGTCCATCATGCGTCGCTGAAGAACATCGCCCAGGTTCGTCGGCAAATCGGCGGCGTTCCAGACGACGCAGCGCTCTCTCTCCGCCCACGCGCGGCAGCGCTTCTGCCAGTCCACAGGCTCAAGGTTGCTACGGAGCAGGCCAATCCGGCGGTCGGAATCGTGGATCCCAGCGATGGCCGTTGCGACCGTGAACTCGGGTGAGCCATCGTTGGCGGCGTCGATCCACGCAGACGACAGTCCCGCAAGCGGCCGCAGGCTCTTGGAGTCCCTGAAACGTTCGGCACGCGACAACTCACGCTCTGCTGCGCCCAGCGCGACGATGATGCTCTGGAAGAATGCCGGGCCGCCGTACTTGCAGAAATCGAAGATGGCCGAGTCGATGCGTCGCAGGGCGGAACCGAAGCGCGGCGGCGCGTTCTTATCGCTGGCGGACCGGCGGAAACACTCGAGCCAAGAATCGGCCTCACGCAGAAGATCGACGTCGGCACGCTCGGCGACGTGGAATCGTCCCAACGAGGCAGCGGTGTTGTAGTTATCGCCTCCGACGCGCCCCTTGAGGATGACGTAGCGGCCGAAAGCCCCAATTCCTCGATCGACTCCGAGGGACGCGATGGCTCGCGCCATGTCCAAGCCAGTTTTCGCGGGGCGTGGTCCGCACTGTGCCCGGCCCTCGCCGAGAAGCGAAAGAACTTCGACCGAGAGCGCCGGACGATTCCAAAGTGGCAGCCACACTTCCGCACCCGCCCGTTCCTTTTCAGCGAGCCTGTCTCGAACCGTAACGGAAGCCGAGACCTGGAACGGAAACGCGCCCTCCTTCGCTGCATCGGCTCCGAGTCGCTTTGTCGCCGCACCGGCGAAGCTCACGGCACCTTCGAGCGCCAGGATCACGTTCCATGGATTTGAGAGCGACGCACGTTCCATTCCTTGCGTCGCGTTCGCACCGCCGACGGCACCGGAGTCGTAGAGCGACGACGTGCGCTTCTCGATCAGCCCATTCGTTACTGCATTGAACAGCGCGTCGTTCAGCAACTCGCGGCTGCGCTCGACGTGATTCGGCTGATCGCGCCGCTGACGCTGGTCGTCGAAGTCCGCCAGCACGTCCCAGAGATTCTGCATAAAGTTGTCAGAAAAATGAGTGTTGCCGTCGCTGCCGCCGCCGCTGCCGAGGAGCGCAGCAAACTTCTCTACTGTTTCGACGGCGGCCGCGTCCATCCACTCGACAAGTCCGGGGGCATCGCAGGTGGATCGAAGCGTCTGAATGAACATCCACTTGTGCTTCCCCATCTTGTCCTTCGTATCGATGCTGCGATTCTCTAATGCTGACTTGCACGACTGAAGTGCGCGTCGATAAGGCTCGAAACGCTCAGTTTGCGTGGAGAGGATGGCTTCGATTGCCTTGGACGACGTGGGAGTCTTGGTGTGATGTGGAAGAGTCGGGCTCCAGTTGACGGTGAAGAAGTCGCCGCCGCTCCAGGGTACGGCAATCGGCGTCGGCCTGTACTCCCTGAGAAAGAACGTCACCAGCGCGTCGCTATCCAGCGCCGAGCGGAGCCGGAACACGTCGTGTTTCCACCAACCGCGCGCGGCACCGTCCTTTTGCTCGCTGACCAACCGCAGGACGCCCAGGGCCTTAAGGTAGGCCATCAGCGGATCGGGCGTGCAGCCCGACAATTCCAAGTCGTGACGCGTGGTATCAGGTATGATCGGCCTCCGTGGCAGGAGGGTCCGCTCTGCTTTCGATGGCCGACCTCGGAGGTTTGTCGTCCGTCCGTCGTCGTGAGAAGTAACTGGCCACGTTTCCCAACTCCTCAATCGCGGCCAGCTTCTGACGGAACGGAAGGGCGCGAAACTCCTCGTGTTGCCGCCGGCGGTTTCCCCCGAACGTCGTTACGCTCCAGTCGATCCCGTCCGGGGTTGCGCTTTTCCCGGTTTCATCAGGCATCGCGTTCCTCCCCATGAAGCAGCTTCAGTTCGGCAATATCCGCGAGGTCCTGCGGCCGGCCGGCCTCCTGTTTGAGGCGCACCAGCGTTTCCAATCGCACGATTCGCACCGGCACACCCGGGGCGACCTCTTCGACAATGGCCGAGTCATACTCGACCCGGAAGTCGAACGGTTCGGTCACGAATAGGTCCACCGGCGTTTCGCGGTGCTGGTCACTGTGAAAGTTCAGAACGGTCATGCCTTTCTCGGAAATCCAGCGATGCCTCTGTTCGGCGTCCGCGAATCCGTCGGCCGTCACCGGCACCCGCGGCTGGTATCCAAGCGACGCCAGCGCACGAAAGGCGTTTCGGATGGCATCCGGTTCGAGCCGTATTACGACGTCCAGATCCTGCGTCTGACGCCCGTAACCGTGGGCGACCACGGCCAGACCTCCGACCACGATGAACGGCACGCCGGCTTCATTGAGGGCGCGCACGATGCGTTCGATGGTTTCGAGTTTCACGCGCCTGCTCCTTCGGCTACCGGCGAGTGGTTTGCCCCGGAGGGCTGATCGCTCGCCGCGTGTTGTTCAGCTGCCTTGCTGGCCCGCATGTCCGCCGCTCGCAGGATTGCCTCCAGGTACGCCAGGCGGAACGGGCCGAGCGTGTCACGCAGGCGGATCATCCGCTCGGACCAGGATGGCTGCCCCGCGAATGGGGGCTGCTCACAAAGCCCCAGCTCCATCGGTTCCAACGAAAGCGTCACCTTCGGCGCGGCAATCTGTCTGCCATCGCCATCTTGACCAAGATCGGTTTCTGGCAATTCGTCGCCGTCCCACACGCCGCGCGCAAAGCGGAGATCGCCGTTCGGCCGCGTTTCGTTCGGCAGCGACCGGATCGACAGTCGTACCTTGCCGTGGTGCGCGGCCATGAGGTAGGCGACCAGGTTCAACTCGTCATCGGTCAGCGATCCCAGGCTGTCATGTGGCCGCTGGAGCACCGCCAATGCCGAGGCCAGTTCGTGGCGGAAGTGCCGGCGGCCGTACCGTTTCCAAATGCCCTTTGCCTTGGCCCAGGTCTGTGATGCAACGGGCATCCCGTCGGGAATCGCGCTGACGAAGACCTCATGGGCTTTACCCCAGTCATGCCAGCGCGCTGCCGTGCGCAGCACCACAATCTGCGAGTCATCAAGAGGCATCTCGCCAGCAATCGTGTCCAACTCCGCGCAGACTTCGTCCGTGTGCTCGGCGATCGTCTGCCACACGCCGACGCGGCACAGCTGATCGTCGTCGGTCGCATCCGGAGTCTCGCTTCTCGCGCCTGAGGGAAGAGCAGGGGGATCGACACGTTGTTTGCTCTCCGGGGCCCATCCTGTCTTCGCAGAGTAGCCGCCCGCGTCCGCGTGAACCAGGAACACCTGGCCCGGCGTGATCTTCGCTGTGTCCGTTTTCTCCCATTGCTTATCGAGGAAGCCCCACCGCCAGACTTGCCCGCCCCGCTTCTTGGCGAAGTCGCGGAACTCACCGATCGGCGCCGGACAAAGCTCCTCCCGCCGCGGTGCGGGCTCGTCCTCCGGCGGCGCTTCTCTCCCCTTGGGGCGATCCCACGCTCGCCAGAACACCCGCACGTCACTCTCCTCGACGGCGCGGATGAAGCGATCGACGTCGATGTCGTTGCCGGCCAGGTCCGGCGTCGTGTCGAACAGGTCGATCAGGTCCTTGCGGCGGATAACGTGAGTGTGCTGGAACGGCAGCTCGACGTTCAACGTGCTGAGCGCTGCGAGGCCGACACTCCGCTCGGCCTCGGGCTTCTCGCCAATCTCTATCAGTATCTTGCGCGCCTTCCAAAGGTCTGCCGGGTCGTACGGAGCTGCTTCCTTGTCGTCCACGTTGATCCACCACACCGACGCGTGCTCATCCTCCTCGCCGCGCCGGTTGCACCGTCCGAACCGCTGGACCAGCGATGCCCAGGGTGCCAGTTCGGTGAAGAGCGTCGCGGCGCTTACGTCCACACCGGCCTCGATGACTTGCGTGCTGACAATGATCGTGCCGGGACCGTCGGATGCAATGTCCGCGAGCGCCGCTTCGACTTGCTTCGCGCGGTCTGTCGGCCGAAAACGCGAGTGTAGGAGTACGAGGTTCGGCTTTGGAGCCGCTGCCACGACAGCGGCATCGGGCGGCGACTCGCTCCGTCTGCGACTGGCACGCCTGCCTCCACCAGCGCCGGCGGCCGCTGCTCCGTTGAACGCCACCTCAAGCGCCTCATGCAGTTCAGACGCCCGCTTGACCGTGTTGACCACGACGATCGTCCGCGTCCCAGGTTTGTGCGCCTGCCGGATTTCGCCGGCAAGCGCCTTCGCTTTGCCCGTCGTTGCCTTGGCCTTCTCCAGTGGTTTCCTGGCGTTCCAACGCTTGGTGACTTCGTCGCTCTTGCGGTCCTCTGCATCGAGTTCGAGACGCCGCAGGCCGCCCACCCGGTCCGTGAAATCCACGGTCTTCAGCCAATCGGCCTGCAGCGTCGCCGACATCCACACGCTCCGGCAGCCGAATCCGTTCTTCGCTGATTCAGTATTTCCGTCAGGCAGGGTCCGCCGAAACGCCTCCAGCTGCGCGGTCGTCGCCAGGCCACTGCCCATGAGTTGGATTTCGTCAAAGACCCACAGGCTGTCGGTGTGCAGAAGCCCGAACTGCATCGGCCAGCGCGCCCGGCTCGCGGCGTACCCGCGGTTGAGCGCCCGCGACAGCAGCATGTCCTGCGTGCCGATGATGATCGCTTCTCGCTCGGGGTGGATGTCCCAATCGTCCTTGTCTTCACCGCCCATTAGGACGTATACGGGCACATCGCGCGGAAGACGACCGGCCTCTCGGAGGCGCCCGGCCCAGCTGGCGGCGTTGTCCCGCGTTTGTTTAACGAGCACCCGCATGGGCAAGCAGTACACCAATCGCCGCGGCGTCTGACGGCGAACCTCATCGCCCGCCCCGGAACGCCGCCACAGCCAGCCAGCGACGACCATTGCGGTCTTGCCGAGGCCGGTAGGGATGTGGATCAGGGTTGGTAGCTCCTGAGCGAACTTCGCCTGAAACGCGAAAGGGTCTTGGCCGACCGCGTCGCGGAAGAACGCCTTGAATGATCGGTGACGTTGCTCCTCGGGCATGCCCGTTAGATTACCACCATCCCGTCATCTTGTGGAGGGGGCGGAGCCCCCAGAACGGCGGCCGAGCCGCGGGCGGCGTCTTCGTTGGAGCCCAGGTCGACGATGAGCACCTGGTCTTCCTTGAGGTTCAGGATCTCGCGGAGCTCGTTCTCCAGCCGCACGCGGTCGATGTCCTTGAGCGTGCAGTAGAACACGGAGTATTGCCAGGGCTCGCCGTACGCCTTCATCAGCTTGTGCGTGCGGCGGAGGCGCTTGGGCTGGCGGACATCGTAGCAGACGAGGTAGCAGCGTCGCATGGCTCAGCGGGTCGTGAGGAAGGTGAGGTTGGGGACTTCGCCGAGCAGCCAGGCCGCGATGAGGCGGGCATGGAGCATCAGCATGCGGCGATAGCTCAACCGGTAGCCAAAGATGGGATGAGTGACCTCGGTGTCCATGCGGCGGCCGTAAGCGGAGAAGAACGCTTTGCGGCCGGCATCCGTGAGCGCGCAGCCGGCCGCCGTGTCGAGGAAATGGCCTTGAGTGAGTTCGCCGCGGTTGAACGCTGAAATCGCCACGGAGTCTGCGATGAGTGGGCGGAAGGGCTCCATCAGGTCGAGCGACATCGCCGGACGGCCGGGCCGCGTGGCGTGCAATGCGGCAACCGTCGGCTCAAGACTGGCCAAGCGGCAGGCGGCGGTACATTCGTTCGTGAGCATCGAGTAGCCAAACGACAGCACCGCGTTGGTCGGGTCGGGCGGCGGGCGACGCTGGCGGCCGTTCTCGTCAAAGCGCGCAGCGACCGCCCGGGCGTCCTCCTTGAACATGCCGGAGAAGTGCTTGAAGTAGATCGCCGCGGCATTGCCCTCATGACCCCGCAGTTCGTCCAACGTAATCGCTCGCTCAGCCGCAATGTGGGCCGCTTGCATATCCGAAGCAACACTAGCGGGCAGGTTCCCGTGATTACGCATAAGTAGCGTGCGCTGGTTCGCGATCTTTGCGATGATTACCGCTCTGGCAAGTTCAAGCGCATGGGTGGAGTCGTCAAGTGTCCGGATCTGCGCAGTCCGGACCGCGGCGCTCGTGGGGCCCAGCGGATCCATCATGGCAGTCAGTCGGCCGGCTGACGTCAGGAACGCGACGGGGATCTCGTGGTCGGCGAAGACTTGAAGCGCTTGCGTGGAGACTTGAACCGCTCCGACCAGCGCCAGGGATTCCATGCTCGAAAGCGGCATGTCGCGCACGAGCTGCCCGTCCTGGTCGGTGATGCGAACGGATTTGCCGCGGACCCCGACCCGCACGCCCTCGCGCTGCAGGACGACGTGTATGCCGTCGTCACGAGGGGGCCATAACTTGCGTTGTACGACTGTCTGGGCAGGCACTGTCCCGTGACGACCGGCGCAAAGGGAATGAACCTCGTCGGGCAAGCATATGGGCTGCAGCGAACAGCGCGGACACTTCGGATCATTGATCAGTGGCGCCGGACGAGGGCCGCCCGCTGTGCGTTGGGCAGCGCTCAGTTCGGCCAGCGCCGCTTGACGAAGCGCATCGGTGACGGGCAATTCCAAGCGTCGCTTCTCGGCGGCGTAGTAGAGGATGGCTTGCGGAACGGAGTAGCCAGCGTCTTCCAGTAGCAGGACCTGAAGGCCCACCTGCACACGGTCAGTAGGCCAGGGCTCGGGAGTTGGGGGCGTCGACGCCGGCGCGAGCATCT
Source organism: uncultured Planctomycetales bacterium (assembly GCA_964468185.1). Lineage (GTDB taxonomy): Bacteria > Planctomycetota > Phycisphaerae > UBA1845 > Fen-1342 > JANQFV01. Next base: position 50,065 of record CAYXTR010000032.1, read on the forward strand.
CATCGACGGCTTCAGCTGTCACGCGGCGACGGCTGGGATGCCCCTTGCGATACTCGACCGGCACCGCGGAGTTGCCGTTCACCTCGGCGAGATCCAGTTTTGCGGTGATACCGAGCCTTTCGCTGCTCAGCGCCAGGCTGCGAATTACCTCGGGGCGATCAGCGTCAGCTTCGCTGTCTTGGAGCTTCTGTGTTCGCCTGATCCCGGACTTCGTTTCGCGCCGTTTGCCGGACGAAATGGCCGGCGAGGTGCTCGGCCGGTCGACACGGCTGTGTACACCCACACCCTGCACCGTATCTGCACTCGGTACGAAGACGCCCTCGACCGCCATGTAGTAGAAAAGACGCGGGCAGTAGGCGTGCTCCGCAACATTCCGCACTGCCAGACACTCTGTTCCCATGTTTCTCATATCGCCGCCCGCCGTGAGTTCCATGAGCCGAAGGAGCCAGAGTTCCTGACGGTCGCGCTCCGCATCGCGTGCCGGCCCCCGTCCTGGCCGACAACTACCGCCCCGGCACGGGGCGGGATCGGTAGTTGCGCGATCTCGGCCTGTATCCGCAACACCTTGACCCACCATTACTTATGCGAACACGACTCTTGGGCTTGACACGGCCGATACCGAACAGTATCCTAACAATCAGATCGGTCAGGGCGTTGACCGATGCCAGCCAACGCAGCCGGCGGCAGGCCAAGG
>CAYXTR010000033.1:0-49158 GCA_964468185.1 uncultured Planctomycetales bacterium
GTACGAAACGCACCGGCATCCTAACCAGACCGAGGTGGCTCACTTCATAGCTTCTTCTTTACCTCGAATGAACTGATTGACCTGCCGGTCAAGGACAACGTATGCATCTACAAGGGCGCCCTGGTCGGGCGGGACCGTACGACCGGATACGCGGGTCCGCTCAATGCGGGCGATGCGTTTCTGGGTATCGCGTATGCGCAAGCGGACAACACGGTCAGCGGGCATACCGCGGGCGGGGTCAAGGTGCGGCTGCATCAGAACGTCGACATGGTGCACGACCTGCCGGGCGTCGCGGTCGCCGACATCGGCAAAGATGTGTACGCGTCGGATGACGAGACACTGACGCTGGATCCGGAGGGCAACAGCCGCGTCGGCCGCATTGTTGCGGTGGACGATACGGGGGTGGCGCGCGTGCGGTGCCAGCCGGTGGTTTCGCTGAGCGGTGCTTTGGAGAATGGTCCGGTGGTTGATCTGGGCGATGCGGCGGTGACGCTGACACTGGATCATCTCAACCGTACGTTGCTCGTGGCCAACAGCACGGCACGGACGATTACGCTACCGCCGGTGGCGACGGTGCGTGCCGGTGGTTGGCTACGATTCATCAAGACATCGGCGGCGGCTGCAGCGATCACGCTCGATGCGAATGCGAGTGAGCAGATTGACGGTGCGGCGACGCATACGGCGCTTGATGCGCAGTATGACTGTGCGTTGCTGGTCTGTACGGGCACGGAGTGGGTCATCGCGAGCCGCGATGTTGCGTAGCGCGGTGGGCAGTGTGATTCTGGGCACATCGGTGGCGGCACATCGTCGCCGGAAACGGATAAGGAGCACAGCATGAGTGTGGTCGTTGATACAGGGTTAACGTCGCGCGCGGTGGTGGGGCGGTTCTATCGGCGGCTGGAGGAGTACGCCAAGGCCGCGTGGTGGACGCAACTGGCGATGCACTTCACGAGCAACCAGCAGTCGGAGACGTACAAGTGGCTCGGGACGGTGCCGCAGGTGCGCGAGTGGGTTGGTGGGCGCAAGGTACGTCCGCTGCGCAGTCACGGCGTGACGATCGTGAACAAGACGTGGGAGTCGACGATTCGCGTGGACGCGGACGAGCAGCGGCGTGACAAGACGGGTCAGATCATGGTGCGGGTCAATGAGTTGGCGCGCCGTGTGGCGACGCATCCGAACAAGTTGTTGACGTCCCTGCTGCTGACGGCGGAGGCGAGCGTCTGCTACGACGGCCAGTACTACTTCGACACCGATCACGAGGAAGGCGCTTCGGGATCGCAAAGCAATGACATCAGTGCGACGGCTGACACGCCGGCGGCTCCCACGGATGTGGAGATGTACGAGGCGATTGTCGCCGGCATTGCGCAGATCGTGTCGTTCAAGGACGACCAGGGTGAGCCGATGAATGAGGCGGCGCGTGAATTCCTGGTGATGGTGCCGATGAGTTTTCTGTCGTCGACGCTGATTGCGTTGGCGGGGCGGACGCTGGATGCGTCGAGCAATCCGCTGGCGAGCGGGCAGCCTTTCCGCGTGCGGTGGGTGGCGAATCCCCGTCTGTCGTGGACGACGAAGTTTGCCATCTTTCGTACCGATGGTACCACGCGGCCGTTCATCTTCCAGGAGGAGTTGCCGGTACAGGTGCAGGTGCTGGCGGAGGGAAGCGAGCTGGAGGTGAACGAGAACCAGCACCAGTACGGCGTGAAGGCGATTCACGAGGCCGGCTACGGCTTCTGGCAGGATGCGTGCCTGGTGACGTTCTCGTAAAGCGGAGGCGCGCGGGGGACGACGTGGTTCAAGCGTCGTCCTGCTGCGCGTGCCGCATGTGCTACCTGGAGGATGTCGCGATGGTGTACCTGGATACGAGCAAACTCAGCGCGCGGCTTGGCGCGACGATGTATGCGCGGCTGACCGATCGTGTGAGCGGTGCGACGGCGGATGATACGGTGGGTGAGCAGATCATAGATGAGGCGGAGGCGGAAGCGCACAGCTATCTCGCGAAGCGTTATGCGACGCCGGTCGATTTGTCCGCTCATTCCGAGTTGGCGAAGGTCCTCGAGGCGCGGATGTTGGATCTGGCCGAGTACGTGGCGTGGAAGGGATCGCCATTTGTGAGTGCGCCGCCGCCGCGGGTTGCGGCCTTGTATGCGACGGCATTGCAGTGGTTTGCCGCTGTTGCGTCGGGTGAATTGGCATTACCGGCCGCGGTACCACCGGCGTCCCAAACGGCGGAGGATGGTGGGCCGCGCTCTGCGAGTACCGCGCGCGGGTTTACGGCGGACCAGTTGGAGGGGCTGTAGCGCGTGTCGGCGAACGCTCCGGGCTTCTTTGTGGGGGGCTGGTTTGACCCATTGAGGTGTTCTGATGATGAGTGAAGTGATGACGCACCTGCCGTCACTGGGGATTGCCGGTTTGTTGTTCGTGATGTGGTGGGTGGAGCGTCACGAACGAACACGGCAGGCGGCGGGGATGCAGGATGCGCTGGAGTTTGCGGGTCGGCTGGCGGACATCAACCATCACTTGCTGGACGTGATTCGGGCGAACACGGAGGCGTTGACGGCGCTGCGCGAGGAACTGCGGACGCATCGGCAAACCGAGGCGAGTTGGATTACGCGCTTGACGCAGCAGCTCGAGGAGTTGGGGGCGGCGTAGAAGCATTGGCAGGGAGTGCGACGGGAGTTCCTAACATGGACTTGTTGAGTGTGATCAGGCGGATTGACACGGAGACGGCGCGCGCGTTTGTGCAGGCGGCACGGCACGTGGTGGATGCCATGTTGCTCGAGGCAGAACGTATGGAGCAGATGGGGACGCCGACGGCACGTGATTACAACACCGCCGCGTTGCCGCGCGATGCACCGGCGGGCGGTTGGCTTTCGCATGCGGAGCTACGGCAGACGGCGCGCGAGCTGTCGGAAGCGATCGCGGCCGAGAAATGGGTGGATGGGGTGGTGCTGGCGATTCGGCTGTTCGGCCGTTGGGGAGGTTGATGAGATGAGATGCCGCTTTTGGAGCGGGTCGTGTGGGACTCGGTTTGCGTTGATTGCCCTGACGCTCGCAGGGATGGGCTGTTCGCGGGAGTCGCTGCGGATTGCCCTCGACGCCCAGCGGCGGGCGGACCAGGTGCAGCAGGCGGTTGTTGATCGGCAGCAGGAGGCACTGCGCGTGTTGCTGTATCGGGACTTGTGTCAGTCACTTGCGGCTGACGGGAATCCGCCGACGGAGCGTGAGCGCGCGGTGCTGAGTCGGGCATGGAACGATCGGGATCTCATTGAGTTCTGGTATGTGCAGCAGGAACGGGCGCGGGCACTGCGGCTGGTCGGTGTTGACGCCAAGCTTTATGGGGATCAGTCGATCGTAGACGTCTTGTTGCGGCAGGTCGGGCGGAAGACGCGCCGTGCCGCGCGCGGGCTGACCACGGAGATGGGAGAGCGTGCTTTGGTTGATCTGTTGGCAGGCGACGGGGTCCCCAAGGCGTTCGAAGGAGAGGTGACGGATGAATGATGTTCAGGGTTGGCGACGCTGGGTATGGCCGTTGCGCAGCCGAAAGGCACAGGTGGCGGTCGCGACGGTGCTGGCCGCGTATGGGGCGGAGTTTGGTTGGGGGATTGGTGAAGGGACGTTGGCAGCGCTGCTGAGCGTTGGCGTCGCCCTCATCCTCGGGATTGCTCACGAAGATGCCGGCGCGAAGCATGGTCGGGCAGCTTGACGAATCACGTCTCGGACGAGACTTCGGTCGTAAACAGTAGGATATCCGTGCCGGGATCGCGCCAGGCGTCGGGTGGCAGGCCGGCTTTTTCGCTACAGCAGCGGGCGAGGAAGCTCGCTTTGTCGAGGTGGTGATCTGTCGCGACTTGGGGGAGGAATAGACCGCGGCGGTTGCCCTGCTGAATTATGATGCCGTGGCGTCCGAGCTCGAGGTCGTCGGTGGATTGCATGGGGAACGGTTCGGACAAGATCGATACTTCGATGCGGAGGTGCGGCAGTTCGTCGGGGGTTACGGGCGGGAAACGAGGGTCACGCTGGGCGGCGGATTGGGCGGCGTCTCGGACCGCCTCGGCAATGGGAAGGCGTGGGTCGAGGATGCCCATGCAGCCGCGGAGTTGGCCGAGTTTGCGGATGGTGACGAAGATGCCGCCGTGTTGCTGCGCGGATCCTGAATCCGGAGGTGGCACGGTTGCTGGCGATTGGCCAAGACTGGTGGATTCGATCACGCTTCTGGCGAAGTTGGTCCAGATGGGGGGTGACTGTTCGGAGGAGGGCATGGCGGTCCTTCGGGTTGAGCACATAACGGCCTTGGTACGCGACACGCGGGCTCAGCCACGGTGGGCGGTTTGCCGCCGGAATACGGACGAAGTGCGCGTGCTGCCGTATCCAGTCAGGAGCCGCCGGGCAGCGTGTCGGAGAGTCAGTATTCCTGCTGTTTCTTCCGGATGATCAGCAGGGCGACGATCAGGGCGACGAGAAACGCGGCGACGATCCAGTGCCACCAGAGGAAGGGGGCGGGATTCATGACCGTCGACCTCCGTGAGAGCGTTTTGCGAAGTAGACCGAGTTGCTCGCCGACGCAAATAGAATGCTGGTCGGCGGACCTGTCAATGGGGCTGTGGCGAGGGCTGGGTGTGGATGGTTCTGGAGGGTGTCTGCAGGCGCTATTTCTCGAGTTGCGTGCGATGGCGTCGTGACGTTTGGCCGCCACCGGCCTGTCGCGATGTTGATGTGCTTGGCGGGCATAAGTCGTTTGCTTTAAGTAATTTGCGGCGACGTTCCTGTGGCACGTGACGGATACTCGTCAGGTGGTGCTGTGGTTCTGGGCTTGGTGGCGGCAGGGCGATTTTTTTGTAACGTGTTGTGGTTTAGGGGTTTGCGTTGTGCGTTTGGTTTTGGGTATTTTCTGGCGCGGTATGTGCATATAGGTCTTACCTGAGTTGGTATGCGCTCGTCTTGCCGGCGGTCTGGTTCAGGCGGGTGTTGGCGCCGCTAATGGGAACGCGGAGTCCGGCGCAGGCCGGCAGAGTGGAACAAGCAAAAACAGGAGAAGTGCTTATGTCAGTGCGACTGTTTCGAGTGTGCCTGTTGGGTACGGTCGCAGTCGGGGTGCTAGCGAGCCCGGTGTTCGCGGATGCAGACGCGGCAGGTCGGGAAGCGGATGTGGCCCGGCTGGAGGCGTTGCTTCAGGCGCAGCAGAACAAGATTGAGGCGTTGGAGCAGCAGGTGTCGGCGGCTGCACAGGCGGACACGGATCGCCAGCGAGTGGAAGAGATGCGTCGTCAGATTCGCGAGGTCCTCAGTGAAGAGGAGTTTCGCGGCGAGATGATGCCATCGACGCTGCAAGCCGGCTACGACAATGGCTTTTTCATCCGTAGTAACGACGACAAGTTCAAGATCAAGTTCAATGGTTTGATGCAGTTGCGTTACACATACTACGCGACGCGCAGCGAAAACCACTACCTGTCGCCCGGTATGCGTCGTAGTGACCGCTCGGGTATCGACGGGTCGCGTATCCGCATGAAGATCGGCGGTCACGCGTACACGAAGGATCTGACGTATTTGTTCGAGCTGGACATGAGTCAGGGCGGGGCGTATGACGTTCGCGTGCAGTATGCGTGGGCGAACTACCGCTTCGTGGATGAGTTCCAGATTCGAGCCGGTGTGTTCCTGACGGGTGGCACGCGTGCGAATCAGGGATCGACGGCGACGATGCAGTTCGTTGAATATCCGATGATTGGCGCGGTGTTCGGACTGGGACGCGGCACGGGTATCAGCTTCTGGGGTAACCTGATGGAAGGCCAGGGTCGTTATAGCCTGGATATCGTCAATACCCTGAGCAATCCCGCCACGCGGACCATCACGACCGACGAGACGATCTTCGGTGCCGGTCACGACAACAACCCGGCAGTCATCTTCCGGACTGTCTGGGCCATCCTCGGCGGCCACTGCCTGCATCCGGATGATTCTGGTGACTGGGTTGCGCCGTGTGACATGGCGGTCCATGACGAGCCGGCACTGAACGTCGGTTTCCACTACGCCTTCAATGAAGACTGGCATGACGGTTCGCTGCGTCTGCCGTATGAGCGCGACTCATTCTTCTGGCCGGGCGGCTTTGGTCTGGTCACGTCAGAAGGCGTGCAGATCAACCAGTTTGGTCTTGACATGGGCTTCAAGTACATGGGCTTCTCGATGACTGCGGAATACATCGCGCGGATGCTCGATGTGCGCAGCGCTGACGGGCCGCCGTACACGCCCTTGTACCTGGCGACGGGCGACGGATCGACGACCGTGCAGCACGGTGGTTATGTGCAGTGCGGGTACTTCCTGCCAATCCCCGGTTGGGAGCGGAAGTTCGAGATTGTTGGCCGAATTGGCGGCTTGTGGGCCACGCACGGTGGCGAGGAAGGCACCTTCACCTACGCCGGTGGCCTGAACTACTACATCGAGGGTCACAACGTCAAGCTTCAGACCGACGTGACGAAGGTCAGTGAAGTGCCGATTTCGAATTCGGGCTACAGCCTGGCCAACGTCAACGACGATGCTCTGGTCTGGCGTGTACAGCTTCAGGTTGCGTTCTAAACCGAGGAACACGAGTTTTCACGACTCAATTTTGCATCACGGAGGAACAGTAGATGAATCTGAGAGTTAAGCGGTCGTTGGTTCTGCTCGCCCTCGGGGGATCCACTCTGGGGCTGTTCGGTGGCATGTTCGGTATTGACGGCCTGAGTGGCTGCAACTATGCCTACAACGCCGATTACGAGGCGCTGTACCAGGCGGCCGGCAACGAAGTGATCAATGATGTTTCCCAGGAGTACTTCAACTTCGGGACTGACTGGGATCGCTTTGTGCGTGTGCCCACGACTGCCTTCGCGCAGAGTGTGTACGCCAACTGGCTGGATGCACATATTCCGGATGATGCTCGCGTGATTGGCGAGCGCTAAGGGCTCTTCTGAGTGCAAATGACCGTGGGCCGGCCGCGACGAAAGTCGCGAGCCGGCCTACGCCCTTTATGGGGGATGAATCAGAACCGGGGGCACTCGTGATTGTGGCAGGACTGCGTTGCTTCAGTGATGTGACTGGCAGCGCTATCCGAACTTCGCGTGCGTGCGTGAGTACCCTTTCTAATGGAAGATGCTGGCCGTCATCACAGCTTCTTCCCCGGGGCCTGCTAGAAGGGAAAGCTGTCAGTTAGCAGTGATGTCCGGCATGTCGAGATGAAGAAGGGCAGGTCGGACCGGAACGGATCGCTTACTTGTGCTCGATCCGGGTCCAGAGCAGGTTGTGGGTATAATAGCCGGGAACGAGCTCGCGTGGAATTGATCCGCTCGCTCCGGTTTCGACGTCAACCGGCGGGACGTTCGGATAGTGGTGGCCGCGGTACTCGCTCTCCGGGCCCACGTGAATGTCTTCACCCGGGTACCAGAGGCACACCTGGCTGGTGTTGATTGGTCGCTCTGCCGAGGTGTTGTAGTTGAGACGCGCTACGTGACCGTCCTGGAAGAGGATGTTGGCACGATCGCCGCGATGCCGCCAGTCAACGGTGTTGTCGTACTGCGTCGGGTAAGACCAGTCGTGTCCGTTTAGAATGTCGCCGCTCATGTTGTAGACGACACTCCACGAGGCATCGGCGACAAGAAGCCGCTGCGACGTGTAACGGTCATGATCGATGAACCGGCGATTGTGGCCGTCGGTTGCGTACGCAGGAGAGTAATTCCAGCCTCCGGCCGAGAGAGGTGCGCCGATACCGTAGCTGTAATCGATGCCGTAGGTATTCGTGGGCGTCCCACTGCGGGGGGCACCGGGATAGACGACATCGAACTGGCGGGCGCGTGCCGAATTCACCGGTCCGGGACCGGGATCCATGGGGCAGTACGCCTGGCGCCGATTATCGAGCAGGCGTTTTTGCAGTAGAACGTCGACCCAGGTGTATCGCGTTGGACTGCTGCCGTCGTCCCAGACGGGGTAGTAGCCGTGTTCGGTGAAGACCGCCTGCAATGCGACGCCGATCTCGCGCTGCTGGGCCATGCATTGCGTTGCCATGGCGTGACGGTGCGCCGCGTGTAGGGGCGGAATTGTGATGGCCAGCAGCAGTGCGATTACGCCGACAACAACGAGCATCTCGGGCAATGAGAAAGCTGCACGCCCCCACGAAGTCGCACACGCGGTTGGTTGCTGGCTCTTCATTTGCTTCACAGGCCGATATGCATGTGGCTGACGGCCGAAGAAGACCGCCCAACTCACATGTGTTGTTCCACAGGCTGCGGAACTACGATTACGTGCGTGAGCATACTGAATGAGAGTAGCCCACGTGTTCCGCCGCTGCTCGAAACCACTCCAAGAGGTAGAATACTCCGCGGGTCCGCGTTCTGCAACTGCATTTCGAGCAACGTCCGGTAAATTGCGTCCTGACAAGGACCTGCGCGGCAATTCCGCAGTCCACCGAGCACGAGTTTCTCGCAGGTTCGCAAGTACGGACTGCCGAGTTTGTTATCGGATCGATCTCGTATGGTCTTTAGCAGAACCGCGCCCGCGGCCTAATGATTGCGAAAGCGGTATCAGACGACCAAGTTCACGACGCGTCCACGGGCGATCGCGCGGCGAATCTCCTTGCCGGCCAGCGCCTTGGCCACGTTGGGTTCACTCTTGGCGGCGGCAAGAATGTCCGCTTCGCTGGCATCGGCTGCGACGGTGATTACGGCCTTCTTCTTGTTGTTGACCTGGACGGCGAGTTCGACCTGTTCAACACGAACCAGCTCTTCGTCGTATGCGGGCCAAGGCTGACGGGCGAGTGATTCCTGGTGGCCCAAGCGTTGCCAGAGTTCCTCGCAGATATGCGGCGCGAAGGGCGAAAGCAGGAGAAGAAACCGTTCGATCTGGTTGCGACCGACCGTCGGCGCATTGCTGGCTTCATTGACCCAGACGATCAATTGGGCGATGGCGGTGTTGTAAGCGAAGTCACTGAGGTCTTCGGTGACCTTCTTGATCGTCTTGTGCAGGGACCGTTCGAGGTCTGCATTCCGTTCGTCGACGATTGCCGGATTGAGCGGTGGCAGCGGGTCCGACTTGCCTTCTTCGGGCTGTGGGATGACGAGGCGCCAGACGCGTTTCAGGAACCGGTGCGGGCCGATGATATCACGCGTATTCCAGGGTTTGCTGCTTTCGAGTGGGCCCATGTACATTTCGTACAGGCGGAACGTGTCGGCGCCGTACTCTTGGATGATCTGGTCCGGGTTGACGACGTTTCGCAATGACTTGGACATTTTCTCGACGGCGACGGAGAGCTGCTCGCCGGTGTCCTTGTGGAACGCTGCGTCGTCGCGCTCTTCGACCAGGTCGTGTGCGACCGGCACGCCACGGCCGTCGCGGTAGGTGAAGGCCTGAATCATGCCCTGGTTGAAGAGCTTGTGGAACGGCTCGGGCGTGGAGACGTGACCGAGATCGTAGAGCACCTTGTGCCAGAAGCGGGCATAGAGCAGGTGCAGCACGGCGTGCTCGGCGCCGCCGACATAGAGGTCGACTCCGCCGGTTTTGGCCGAGCCGTCGGCATTACGGCCACACATCCAGTACTGCTCGACGTCACGGGCGGCCATCGCGTGTTCGTTGTGTGGGTCGCAGAAGCGGAGGTAGTACCAGCAGGAGCCGGCCCACTGGGGCATGGTGTTGGCCTCGCGCGTGAAGTGCTCGCCGTCGCGGGTGACGTGCAACCAATCGGTGGCGCGGGATAGCGGCGTCTGCGGCTCGGCATTGGGGTCTTCGGAGGCGTGGGGACGGAAGTCGTCCATCTCGGGCAGGGTGACGGGCAGTTCGGTCTCGTCAACGGCGACGGTGCGACCGTCGTCGCGGTGGAGAATCGGGAACGGCTCACCCCAGTAGCGCTGGCGTGAGAAGAGCCAGTCGCGGAGCTTGTACTGGACGGTGCCTTCGCCGAGATCGCGTTCTTCGAGCCAGCGGGTGATGGAGCGCTTGGCTTCAGGGGTGGGCAGGCCGTTGAGGAGGCACTGGCCGGTGAAATGATCGTCGGTGTCGCCGGGGGAATTGACCGAGACGCCATCGCCAACGAAGCCGCGCCAGTCTTCGTTGGCGGGTGGATCGACGACTTTGATCACTTCCAGCCCGAATGTCTCGGCGAACTCGAGGTCGCGTGTGTCGTGACCGGGCACGGCCATGATGGAGCCGGTGCCGTAGCTGATGAGGACGTAGTCGGCGACCCAGATGGGGATTTTCTTGCGATTGACGGGGTTCACGGCGTAGGCGCCGGTGAACACACCCGTTTTGGTTTTGGTTTCGGCGGTGCGGTCGAGTTCGGACTTCTGCTTGGCCTGCTCGATGTAGCGGTGGACTTCGTCGCGTTGTTCGGGCGTGGTGATGATGGGTACGAGCCGATGCTCGGGGGCGAGCACCATGTACGTGGCGCCGAAAAGCGTGTCCGGACGCGTGGTGAAGACGCGGATGGTCTCGCCGCCGGCGGGGCCGCTGCCGTCGACGGTGAAGTCGACGTAGGCGCCTTCGCTGCGTCCGATCCAATTGCGTTGCATGAGCTTGATGGACGCGGGCCAGTCGAGCACGTCGAGGTCGGTGAGCAGTCGTTCGGCGTATTCGGTGATACGCAGCATCCACTGTTTGAGGGGGCGGCGGTAGACGGGATGGTTGCCGCGCTCGCTACGTCCCTCGTTCGTGACCTCTTCGTTGGAGAGGACGGTGCCGAGTGCGGGGCACCAGTTTACGGGCACTTCGGCGAGGTAGGCGAGACGGTGTTCGTTCTTGTATTCGTCGACTGCGAGCGGCCCCTGCGCCTTGACGTCGGGAGGGATGGGAAGTTGATCGATGGGACGGGCGGCACCTGTAACGGGACGTCCTGCGCTATCGGTCCAGCGATATTCCGGGTCGTACCACGAGTTGTAGATTTTCAGGAAGATCCACTGCGTCCAGTGGTAATACTCGGGATCACAGGTGGCGACTTCGCGCTCCCAGTCGAATGACAAGCCGACCATCTTGAGCTGGCGGGCGTAGGTTTCGATGTTCTTCTGCGTGGTCTCGCGCGGGTGGACGCCGGTTTCGATGGCATACTGTTCGGCGGGCAGGCCGAAAGCGTCCCAGCCCATGGGGTGCAGGACGTTGAAGCCGCGCATGCGCATGAAGCGCGACATCACGTCTGAGGCGATGTAGCCGAGCGGATGACCGACGTGGAGGCCGGCGCCAGAAGGGTAGGGGAAGAAGTCGAGCACGTAGAACTTGGGCCGCTCACTACCGGGCTGGCCGGGATTGGCAGCGCGATAAGTTTCGTGCTCTTCCCAGTAGTGCTGCCAGCGTTGCTCGATTTGGTTGAAGTTGTATGCGTGGTCGGTCATGTCCTGAGCATCCTGTCCGTCGGTGGAACGCCCGGTGCACCCGCCGGCTGCGTTCGTGTGTGGGAGTCGGTTTGCGCGAGGCCCCGTTGCGGCAGACCGCGCTCTCGGCTGAGTTTGTCAGGAGGCGGCTTCTTCGGCGTCCTCGGGGTCTTCGGATGTCTGTGGTTGCAGCTCGGGCGCGGGCTTGAAGCCGACGCGCTGGCGGATGCTCTCGGAATCGAACCAATCTTCGAAGAACCGCTGCCAGGCGTTCATGTTGCCACGTCGGGAGGCCATGGCGAGCTGATTCTCGAACGGCTCACTGTAGATGGGTTCGATGCTCTGTAGCTGCACGACGACCCAGCGTGCGATGACACCGTCGGGGTTGCGCGGCTGAACGCTCGCAACAGCGTCGACGCGGTGTTGGTCGTCAGTCGATGGTTCCTGGGTCAGTTTGAAGACGGCTGCGACGACCTGCGGCGCGGCCCCGATCCGTTGGATGAAGCGTTGTTGACGCGTGAGGTTGGGCGGACTGAATGGTTGCAGTTGCTCGACATAGCGCGGTGTGGTGGGAGAGGCAGGGCGGCCGTCGGCCGGTTGTGTGGCGGCCTGGGCCGCGGCTTCCAGTTCCTGTCGCAAATCGGTTGCCTGGGCTACGGCCTCGTTCAGGCCAACTTCGCGCGCTCGGGCTGCGAGGTCGGCGGCTGCGGCCTCCGCCCGCTCGAATGCCTGGCTGATCTTCCAATCTCGGACGACCTGATCACGCACGATGTCCAGGCTCTCAGGCGGGGCACTGGGTTGGACTTCGACCACACGAAACAGGTAGGCCTGGAGCGGTGTTCGGTCGCTGGTACGCTGGTTGACGTTGTACGTGAGCACCACGTCAGATGGCTCCATGACCGTGTAGACCGGGTCGCCGTCCTGCGGGGCTTCTGCGAGGATGCCTTCAACGCGGAGAGCGAGCTCGGGGAATGACAGGCCCTGCATGCCCAGGCGGGCCGAGCCGGGCCCCGTCAGTTGCCGCAAGCCCTGTTGGTCGAGCACGCCCGTAATATGGTGCTCGACCTCGTATTCTGTTGAGAAACGCTCGGCGAGCTCTTCGAAGCTGACGATGTCGCCTTCGGGTGGCTCCATGAAGCCATCTTCGCCGCGCGTCGTCCATTGCCGGCGGGCCTCGTTGCGGATTTGGTTGACGATCGACTGGGCGACCTCTTTGGCACGGAAGGCGCGGTAGTCTTCGCGGACCTGGTTTTCAGCCTCTTCGAAGGTCATGGGGACCTGTGGCGGGCTTCCTTGCGCGGGTTGCGTCGCAGTTGGATCGGGTTTGGTGTATTTGTTGCGGTGTTCCTGGAAGTAGTCACGGACGCGGGCGGTGCGGATGCGGATCTTGCGTCGCACTTCCTGCCAGTCGACCGTGAGATATTCGACGCGGACCCGGTGTGGGTAGCGGTAGCCGAACACCAGTTGGCCCTCTCCGTGGTTGGGGAACTGGGCCTTATAGCGGTCGAAGAAGGCCTGTAGCTGCTCGTCGGTCGGCTCCGGCACTTCATTGACGAATGCCTCAGCGTTGATGACCGAGAACAGTGCGTTGGCGTTCTGATTCTGATCCCGGAACTGGAGCTTCTGGCGGGGGATACTCTCGACGACGGCCCCGAGTTGCAGGGCCCGCAAGCGCTGCGTCGCCAGATACTGGCCGACCGCGTCGTAGATGTCGGAGTAGCTGCGCTGGCTCATGCGCTGCACCTGCCGCAGTTGTTGCTCGGTAACGCCGCGCTCGACCAGGTATTCCTTGACTTCGGCCTCGCCGATGCGGATGCCGGCGGCGCGGGCTTCGCGGTTGAGGAGGTACATGTCGAGCAGGGCCTCGTCGCGTGGCACGCCGGCGACATTGAGCCGCATCAAGACCTGCATTTCATTGCGGAATTGGATGAGGTCCTGGTTGGTGACGGTTTCGCCGTAGACCTCGCCCAATTCGCGATTGGGGGCCGAGGGGCCGCCGCCGCCACCGCCGGTGATGCTCTGCGGCACGAGGAAGGCCACGAGCAGGAAGGACATGAAGACCATGAGCAGCGTGCGGCTGTTCTTCCGAAGAAACTTGTTCAGATTCATCGCGACATACCTATGAAACGACACAGTGTGCCCGGCCTGCGGGGGCAGGCAATTCGCAGAACAATACATCATACGGATTCAGGGAGCAGGCACAAGCGGGGGGCGATTCCGAGTCCGGGGGGGGCGATTAGGGAGGCGTTCCGCCCGTGACGCGCGTTGCGGCCCGGTCACGGGACCGGCGACGGGCCGGGTCCAGATCCGGGTGAGGAGCCGATAACCGCGTAGGCCGGGGCCAAAAGAAAGAGCCCACGCGAGCAACGTGGGCTCTGAATGATGCGAAAGCCAGCCGTGCGGGTGGATCAGGCCCGCGGGTGCGATTTGTCGTAGTTTTCCTTCACGGTCTCGCCGCTGAGGTGCGTGTAGACCTGGGTGGTGCTGAGGCTCTGGTGCCCCAGCATCTCCTGGACGCTCCGCAGGTCGGCACCGCGCCGCAACATGTGCGTGGCGAAGCTGTGGCGCAGGGTGTGTGGGCTGACCGAAAGATCCAGGCCGGCCTCGAGGAGATACTTGTCGAGCTTGCGGCGCACGCTACGCGTGCTCAGGCGCTGGCCATGCTTGTTGATGAACAGGGCGTCCTGGTCGAATGCGTGGCTGCGCGGGTCGTTCCGGCGCAAGTCCAGGAAGTGCAGGATGGTCTGCACGGCACCGGGACCGAGCGGGATGACGCGCCGTTTCTTGCCTTTGCCCGAGACGCGCACGATGTTGCTGGTCAGGTCGACGTCGCCGACATCCAGGGCGATGAGCTCACTGACGCGCATGCCGGTGGAGTAAAGCACTTCGAGCATGGCCCGGTCCCGGGCGCCGAGCAACGTGCTCGTGTCGGGATTGGACAGGAGCCGCTCGATCTGCTCGACCTCCAGGCACTTCGGCAGGCGTTTATCCTGCTTGGGCGTGCGAATGGGGGCCACCGGGTTGGTCTCGACGTAATTGCGCCGCACGAGGAACTTGTAGAAGCTCCGCAGTGTGGCCAGCTTACGGGCAACCGTGCTCTTGCAGTAGTTGTTGTCGCGCATCAGCGACATCAGGTCGCGCACGTGATCGGTGTCGACCTGCAGGAGCAGGCGGTTCAGCTCCTCGCCGGAGATGTCGCTCGGTGGGGCCATTTTGGCCATATCGAGCTTGGCGTCTCCATTGCCGTTGCCATTGCCACCACCTTCGACCTTCTGTCCACTGCGTGCACAAAGGAAGCCGCAGAATTGCTGGAGGTCGGCGGCATAGCACTTGGCCGTGTGCGGCGAGAAGTGCCGTTCGGACCGGAGGTAGTTGATGAACTGCTGTACTAGGCTGGCTTGCTCGCTCATATTACGCTCACCGTCGGCGATTCTGGTCACGCTTTCACTGGTCGCCATTTGTGTATTCCACATTGCAACAGGCCCGCGTGGGCGGGCGTCCACAGTTATATGCCGAGCGCGCCCGACTCCGGTTGGGCGACGGGATTGAGTTCTCTGGAGAGTTGCTGTCCCATCTGGTAGCTGAGGACGGCCGCATCAAACCAGTCGAACTCGTTATGAGGATCGTTTGCGAGGGCAACGAAGCTGCCGAGCAGTTCCGACTCACGGCCTTCCGCATAGCGAAAGACGTAGCGGTGGGTACCTTTGACCATGCTCAGGCAACGTTGGGCTGGACTCATAATTCTGCCTCGTGCGGCTCGACAGCCATTCGGTTGAGAACGTCCAGCCTTAACATCGTCCGGATCATTGCCCATCCACAATAACGGACGTAGAGTTCTTGCGACTTTGTGTACTTTCTCCATCCAAAAGGGCTCTGATGACCGCCGCGTTCGCGGGCGTAATCGCGGATCTGCTCGAGCAATTCCTCGTCCGCGGCGTTGAAGGTACGTTGCAGTTGCCACCGTGGACCGGCCGAGTGTGCGTCCGATAATTCCAGATCGAACCCCGCCACGGCGCGGGAAGCGGCCACCGGATTCAGATTCGTCGCGCCGCTCACCGTCGGCAAGCCGTACCACTGCATGGTCATCCCCACGATCGGGGGATCAGCCGGGCGGTACTCGGTAATCGCCGTGACAACCGTTGCGTCTGCTCCGAGCACGCGAGCCAACTCACGAGCGTCTTCCGGCGTCTCGACGGAGTACTTGCCGCGTCGCTCGAGCTCGGCAAGGGCGAGATTGACCGGTACAACGGCCACGCCTTGGCAAGTAATGAACTCGGAGGCGAGGAGGTCCGTGACTTTCAACGGATCGAAGTCCTGGCTGCCGCTGAGATTCAGGACGGGAGCCACGACCAGCACCCGGGTCGGGACGGGTTTGCGACCTTGATGAGCACAGCCAGCGCACAGCAAGGTGAACCCCGCGATCAACAGGGCCGACCGCCCGAAGCTAGCGTGAATGTGCGCCGACGTGAACATCCCAACACCAGCGCCGGTGGCGGATCTGGCCCACCGAGAGATTATACGTATCAGAAGTGCAGTAGGCACAGTGGTTTGTCGATAACCGTCTTCGCAGGTGGGAGCGGTTTCGAATTTCGGAAGCTCGGGAGTTGCGTTTCCGGGTCGCAATCGGCGATATTGCTGCGGATCGGATCGCATTATGAGCTTCTAATCCTTTTGAATTCCGCTGGTTACAGTCGTGTTGCCCTGAGAGACACGTGGGGTCTTGTCCGGAGTCCGCACGTAGTCGGCGAACTCGGTCGTCAGGGAGTAGATGTTCTCGGTGCCGGCGCGGGGTGAAACGAAGAAGATCCGGCCGTCGCCACCCCAAACGGGATTGAACGCCGCATCTGCTCCGTCGGTCAGCTTCATTTTCACGCCGGTCTTTACGTCGGCGACCCAGATGTCGGCCAGACGTGGGGTCGCGGAACTGGAGATGGCGGGGTCGACGTCGTTGCGCACGGCGCAGTACACGAGCATGTCGCCTTCGGGGGACCAGCGTGGGGCGATGCAGGCCGCACCGTCGCTGTGGGCGATTTCGGTGGGCCGCCGGGCTTCGTTGTCGGTCAGTTCGATGGTCCAGACGCTGAACAGGCGGCTGCCGCGCTGCCGCGCACGCTGAAAGGCGATGTGTTTGCCGTCGGGGCCCCACGCGGGGAACATGCCGTAGGCGAGAAACCGGCGGGTGCCCGGCTGGGCGACATCCAGCATCCAGATTTCCCATTGCCGCGATCGTCCACCCCATTGGGTATAGGCGATTCGCTTACCGTCTGGTGACCAACAGGGGGCGACCTCGTCGGATTGATCACTGCTGAGTTGGGTGAGGCCGGTGCCGTCGCGGTTGATCATCCAGATATCCCACGATGACCCGCGGTTGGAGCAGAATACGATCCGCTTGGCATCCGGAGAGAGGCGTGGCTGAATGTCATCCGCTGGGTCACTCGTGAGCTGCGTAATCGTGTAGCCGTCGATGCTCTTGAGGAAGATGTCAGGGTGTTCCGAGTTTCGCGTCGAGGCGTAGACGAGGATCCCGTCGGCCGTGTTTACGTCAGGATCGAAGTCCAGTCCTTCAGCCGTGAAGCTGTGCTGGGTGAGATTGGTGACCAGCCGCGTCTCGAAAGGGACCGGCTCGGTCTGCGGTTCGTCGCCGAAGAGCGCCAGGCGATTTGGTACGCCGGTCTCGTGGCGACCGGTAAGAACCGGTGTAGTGTCGTAAGTTGGAGCGGGTTGAGGGGCAACGGCATGCTGGGGTGCGGGTGGGGACTCACAGCCGACCAGCATGCAGCCGGCCAGGAGGAGTGCGAGCGTCAGGATGAAGGGTACCTTGCAGATCATGATGCAACCTCAGGTCGAACGTCCAAGTGGCAGGCAGACGGAAAACCGCAGGTGCTATCGGTTAATGGACCGCCGAATGCCAACAAGACGGACGTCGACTGGAGCGCCGAGCCTGTATGGGTTATCGGCACCGGTCGCGCAACAGATTGACATGGCCGCGAGGAAAGCGCCGGAGTTACGTGTTATCGGGCGGAAAACGAACGCGAAAATGGCCCCGGGTCAGACGGCCATAGCAGCAGTGAGGACTGGCTATGGCGTCGCGGACGGGAAGACGCCTTGCGTTGAATCCAGTCCGGCGACGGTTTCCGGCGGTGCGGGAAGCGGCTTGGTGGATGCACCCGCATCGTCAAGCGCCTCCGCAACCGTTCCCGGCGTAAGTACGACGGGCAGCTTTACGACGCGGTCCGCGGGGTCGGCCGCGTACACGAGATTCAGCGGTACGCTGTTGTGCTGCCACGCGAGCAGAATCTCCTGAATGTCCGGATCACGGTTCGTGTAGTCGCCCTTGAGCGGGATGATTCCCATTTCGCGCATGCGCGCGCGTGTTGACTGGATTTCCAGGGAGGAAGCCTTGTTCGCCTGGCAAGTCACACACCACGTGGCGGTGAAATCGACGTATGTCGTATAGCCGCGATCGGCAAGGGCTTCGGGCAGGCCAGGGCGCCACGCCTGCCAGGGGATGCCCGCCGTCCAATCTGCGGAGCCGACATTCGTGAGGGTCTCCTGAATGACGGCTTCGTTGACCACGCGGCCGCCGGTGAGGTTGTCGTCTGGCTTGTACATGAAACCGAAGCTGAACCAACCTCCGAAGGCGATGACGGCGACGGCTGAGGCCCACGTGATCAGACGCGAGCTGGTGCGCCAATTGAATCCGATCTGACCCACAAGCCAAGCGCTGAGGGCGACGAAGCTCAGGAACGCGGCGGTCCACACGACGCCGCTGGCGCCGAGCTGGTCTCCAACGATCGTCAGCAGCCAGACTGCGGTGGCGACCAGGATGAACCCCATGGCTTGTTTGAAGACGACCATCCAGGCCCCGGGTTTGGGGAGGATCTTCAGCCAGCCGGGGAAGGCGGAGAGGAACACATACGGGCTGGACATGCCCAGGCCGGCCGCGGTGAAGACGACCAGCGAAATCAGTGGGCCATGGGTGGCGGCATATGCGGCTGCGCCGGCGAAGAAGGGTGCCGTACAGGCAGTGCCGAGCAGCGTTGCCAGAAAACCCTTCATGAAGGCGCCGCCATAGCCTTCCTTGCTGGAAACCTCGTCGAGCCTGGTTGCCGCCGATCCGGGCAGGATAATCTCGAAGACGCCGAAGAGGTTCAGCGCGAAGAGGAAGATGAAGGCGGTCAGGCCCACGACGACGGGCGGATATTGCCAGGGGATTTCGCCGGCGCTGGTGAGAATGGCGAATAGCCAGAACCAGACCATGATGCCGGCGCAGAAAGCGAGGCCGAGTTTGAGGATGCGGGCACGATCCTCGCCGGCCTGGTTTACGAAGCTGATGATCTTGATCGAGATTACGGGGAAGACACATGGCATGATGTTGAGAATCAGTCCGCCGAGGAAGCCCGCCAGGAGGTTCCACAGCAGCACGTCGAGCGTGATCGCCGCCGGGGTTGCGGCGGTGCTACGCGTGCGTCCGTCGCCGGTCGGGCCTGCGACGATCGGTTCGTTCGTGGGGGCCTGCTCAACGTGCTCGACCGTCGGCAGCCAGGTACCGCGGGTAGTGCCGGCCGCGACCGCCTCGTTCGAGGTGTCGGCCGTGAAGTTGATGACGCCGAAAGCCGCTTCGGGCGGGAAGCACTGGCCGGCATCGGTGCAGCATTGATAGGTGAAGAGGGCGCGCAAAGTCACGGCGCCGCTCTTGAAGGCCTGATCTGTAATCTCAACGGGTACCTTGATTGTGAACGTTCCGGACTGTTCACGGACCTGGCCAAAATACTCGGTGTTCTTGATCTTGGGCTTGGGCCATTGCTGGTCATGGAGTTTGACGCCGTTAATCGTCTCAATGAAGAGACGGGAGGGGATCAGGAATTCGGTGCCCGGGTCGCGGTCCTGAATGTGGTGGCCGGCTTTGACACGGACGGTCAGTTCGAGCTCGCGTTTTTCGCCGACGCTCAATGTGTCGTCGGTGATCTTGATTTCGCTGCCCTTGATGTAGGGGGCGTCGGCGAGCGGTTTGGCAAGTTCGGCGCGCGCTGTTTCAAAGAGCTTCTGATTGATGGGCTCAGGATCTCCGGCTGCGATCTGCAATGCCGTCACGCCAGTGGCGTCGATCGGGATGCAAAGCTCTTTGCACGCCAAGGCCTGGACGAGCGCCGCCAGTCGATAGTTGCCGGGCGGAACGTCGTCAGCAACCTTGATGGTGGCCAGCACGACGATCTCACCTTCCAACGACAGATACGCGAGGTCAGCGTCCGTGCCGAAGTCAGGAACAGGATAGCGCAGCGGTCCAAACGTAACACCGTTCGGTGCCGTGAGCTTGATCTCGGTCGGAGCGCCGGTGTCGAGAATGATGGGGTGGTAGATATGGTAGTCTTCTTCGACGTCGAGGATGATGGCGAGTTCGCTCTGACCGCCAGGCGGCACGCTCTCGTGCGCCAGCTTGAGCTCTGCGCTGAATGAGGGGGCCGCAGGTTGGAACAGGGCGATGAACGGCAACAGCGTCGCGAGTACGGTCGTCATCTGGCGATTCCTCGGTCAATCGATTCTGCAAGGCAGATTCTGGGCCCGCCCGGCGTCCGCCCGCGGGCATTCGTCGTCACTTGAAGCAAATAGGCCTCACTTGTCATGCGCTGATTGGACCCGGCGCACCGGCCGAGGTTCCGGCTGCTCAGCGATCGCGCCTTTACCGGACACACGCCGCGCGACCTCCCGGATTACCTGATCATAACCGACATTTCGGCATGATATTCCCCGGGACAATCCGTTGGCGGCGGGCCGGCTGTAAGTTCAGCTTCTTCTGAGGGTTGGCACATCGGAGCCGTCATACGTGAATTCGTATTCGCTGTAGAGGCGCTTATTCTCCGGTTTGGTGGGCAGGATCAGCCAGGCGCGCAGCAGATACTGGCCCGGCGGCAGGGGTTTCTGGTCGAGCTCGAGCGGGAAGTGATAGAAGCGCGACAGGTGATCGCGGTACATCTGCATCGCGGCCGGCGTGTGGACCTCGACGGGCCAGAATGCGACGCGTGAGCCAATGCGATCGGACATGCGGCGGGTCTCGAGCTCGAAATGGAACGTGCCGACGACCTTCGTCAGATCGCCAGTAGCGTCGTAGGCGCCGAGAATGACTTCGAGGCCATCAGCCTCTCCGTCGCCCACATGGCTCACCGGCTTGGTTAGAAAGCGTTGGATTTCGATGGTTTTGGGCAGCGTGTATTCGAGGTAGGCGGCGATTTGAGCATCGTTCAGGTCAGCGCGCGGTCCGCCGTTCTCGCAGCCAGTGAGGAGCACGATTGCGCTGGCGACGCTTAGCAGGCCGATATAACTGGGGTGGGCGGTGATTCGCTTCATGCCATGTTCCGCGTGAGGTTGTCGGTCACGTTGGGTGCCATCGTTGATTCGGACGGTAAGCGGACTGCCGGGAGTATAGCGGGAGACGCCGCATTGCGTGAGTGGATCACGGCTCATCTTCCAGGCCGGCAGTGTTACGGGACCTGTGCAGCGTTGTTTGCGCCGCTGGGGCGACGTTGCTCGAACAGCCATTTCCACAACTCCTCTTCCGCGTACGCACGGTCCCAGATGCTGTGCCCGGCACCGTCGTATTCGGTGTACTTGATCTGCTCGCCGCCGGCTTTGCGGATGGCGGCGACCATGGCGCGCGTCCTCGTGACGGGAACGCGATCGTCCTGATCACCATGAAAGCACCAGACCGGTGTCTCCGTCAGGTGTGGTGCGAGTTTCTCGGCCAGCCCCGTGTCTTCCTTCAGCTCGGCGAAGCCGCAGATGGGCACGACGGCGGCGAACGTGTTCGGCAGGGCGGCGGCAATATGCCAGCAACCATGGCCGCCGAGTGAAAGCCCGGTGAGGTACACCCGTTGTGCATCGAGGTTGTATTCGTTGGCGGTCTTTTCGACGGTCAGCAGCGCCAGGCGTGCCATGGGCCCGACAAACGCCTGCTCGGGGCGGCATTGCGGGAAGACAACCACTGCGGGCGTGCGGGTGTAGTCCTTGCGAATGGCTTGGCCGAGGCCGGTATCGGTTTGCTGAAAGCCGTCGGTGCCGCGCTCGCCGGAGCCGTGCAGGAAGAGGATGACCGGCCATTTCTTCGATGGGTCGTAGTCGGGGGGGACGAAAACGCTGTAGGCGTATTTCTCACCGTCCATGGTGATCGTCTTGTAGAGGAAGCCGGTGGCTGCTTCCGCGTCGACAGTGGCGGGCTCGTTTTGCGGAATCGTCAGCGCGAGCGCCAATGAAATCGTGGTCATGAACATCCTGGGTCTCCTGGCGAAAGTCGGCCGTGGCGCTACCAAGGCGGCGCTACGACGGAGTGTAGCGGTTGTCGGCGGTGGGAGTCACGCCCTGCGGACAGCCTGGAGATTTCGCGCTGTCGAACCGGGAAGGGAGCGGAACCAGATTCGGCGGTGGCAGGGCACTTCGCCCGCCGCCACCGCCAGACACCCGTCCGTCTCTAACCGCCGAGGATGTCGACGAATGCGTTGATGTCGTCAAAGTCCACGCTGCCATCCTCATTGCAATCGGCGTTGAACCAGTCGCAATCGGGATAGACGGCCTCGTAGGCGCCCTGTCCGCTCAGGGCGAGGACGAAGGGGCTGATATCGTCGAAGTCCACGACTTCGTCGCAGTTGAGATCCCCAAGCAGACCTTGCGGCTGTGGGTCAGCGCCGGCGATGTAGTTTTGCATCACCTCCTGAGACGATAGCGCGCGGCCATAAACGGCTACGAGATGCAGTTCGCCCAGCCACGGGCGGTTGCCGAGCAACTCGTTGGCGAGGAAGAGCTTGTAGCTCGAGTTCCAGTTGTCGAAGGTGCCGTGAAATGTCGAATCGTAGCCGACGACTTCACCGTCAATGTAGAAGTGCGTTTCGCCTGTGTCCGTGCCAGTCGCGGTGCGCGTGAACACCACGTGCTGCAGCGTCGCGGCCGCGGTTCCGCCGGGCGTGATCGTATAGGCACCGTCGTTATTGGTTTCCGTGGTACGCAGCCGCATGCTGTACTGGTCACCGGTGGACGGCTCGTCCGTGCCCTGTCCGAGGGTGAAGTTGCGCGTATAGCCGGTGGGCATGGTTACGATGGAGGCCGGACCCTGTTGCGTCGTATTCGCTGGCACGATCCAGGCTTCGACGGTGATTTCGTCAGTTGCGGTGCAGGCATCGTAGATCTTCAGCGCCGCCGTGCTGGAGTCGATGCGCGTTACGCCGGTGATCGCCAGGCCGCCCGGGATCCACTCCGCCGCGCTCAGGCTCAGGATTGTGAGATCGAGCGGTGGCTCCACTGCGGACACGTCATAGACGGTCGTGCCGGCACCTTCCTCGAAGGTGTAGAACGCGACGATGCCTTCGCTCACACGCCCGCCGGCGAAGTAGGTGAATTCAGCTTGCGTGCCGGGGATGATCGTGTTCGGTGGATCGTCGAGGTCCTGCACGTTGCTGATTGTGAGCGTATAGGTGACTTCAGCTTCGAGGGCTGTGGTCGTCAGCACCACTGTGACCTGGTCCGGATCGAGTTCGGCACCGGTTACAGTAACGCCGCCGTCGATAAGGTAATTCGCCGCGGTCTCGGCCGACGTCTCTTCCACGGGCTCGTTGAAGACCACCGCGACCGACGTTTCGCTCGTGGCGGACACATCGTCGACGCGCGGGCGGTCGTCGCACGCGTCGCCTACGCCGTCCTCGTCGTAGTCAGCCTGATCGGGGTTGAACGTGACGGGGCAGTTGTCGGCGGGATCGTCGACCGAATCACCATCCGTATCGGCGTTGGCCGGGTCGGTGCCGTAGATGTTGACCTCGTCCCCGTCGGTCCAGCCGTCGCCGTCCGTGTCTTCATCGAGCGGGTCGCTGCCATGCGTGTTGACCTCGTCGCCGTCGGTCAGGCCATCGCCGTCGGTGTCAGCATCGCCAGGGTCGGTGCCCAGGTCGAGTTCCTCGGCGTTCGTCAGGCCGTCGGGCTCCACGTCGTCGCTCGGGCCGTAGGTGAGTTCGCCGAGATAGACATACTCCCAGCCATCCGGCAAACCGTCGGCATCGGTGTCGGTCGTGGGGCCATCGAGCGTGATGGTGTAGTAGGCATGCTGGGTGTTACCGATGAAGTACTGGATGTTAAACGTGGACGCTTCGACGAACTCGTACCAGATCTGATCGCCGTCCTGCACACGCACAATGATCACGCCGTTGGCACAGCCGTAGGTGTGCGTGATGCTCCCGCCTGGATTGAACGGATTGCGCGGCATGTCGACAGTGCCGAGTTCGTCGGCGGTGTAGTACTGGTCGACGGTGTTGTCGAAGAGCTTGGCATACCAGGAGCCGCCGGGGCAGACGGACTCGTACACACGGACGTCGACGAATGGGCGCGGCCAGCCGTCTTCGTCGACGAAGGTCACGTGGTTGTTTTCCGGCAGGTCCTGGAGGTATTCGCCGATGTTGGCGGGGGCGTTGCAGTTGCCGCCGTAGTTTCCGGCCCCGTAGCCACAGCAGGCCCGCTCGCCGGCGATGCGATTGAGAGCGCCGGCTTCGTATGGTGACCACATGAAACCGTATGGCCCGGTCATCACGCCGCCGCTCTGGTTGTAGTACAGGACTTCGCCGAAGGCGACGAAGGGCATGTACTCACTGCCCGCGACGTATACGTCGCCCTCCCAGATCTGGACCTGGTCGACGCCGCCATTGTGCGCGGTGTTATGCACGTCGAAGCCGTAGCTATCGATGAGATAGCGGGCGTGGCCGAGTTCGTGGATCAGCGACTTCTCGATATAGAACGGGTTGTCCATCGAGGTGCTGTAGTGGTTGGCGTAGAAGTCGCTGTTGGGTGGCAACTGATCGGCGATGAAGCCCCACATGAGGTCGACAGTTTTGTCATGGCGGTCGGGGTTATTGGTGGGTAAGCCGCCATTCAGTGGCAGGGCCCCATCGGGCACGACCACGATCTTGTCGATGCGTACGCGGTCGAGTACGCCGTCGGGCGAGTTCGGCCAGGTGGCGACTTCGTATAAGTCGTTCTGCTTGGCCATCTGGCGCTGGATCCAGTCTTCCCACGAGTTCGACCCGATGCCCAGCCGGTGCTGATATTCGTGGAAATAGTCGTACATGGACTGCTCGACCCAGAAGCCGGCAATGAGCGCATTGGTGCGGTCATCCCGGACATTGTTCAACTCGCTGGATTCGGCGATCAGGTCGGCGGGGTCGGCGATCAGCTTCACGCGGTGGTTGCCGTCTTCCCAGACCCATTCGTGCGTGAGCACGACTTCTTGATCGGGGGCCATGTACTCGATCGCCCCGGAGCCGACGAGCTGGTCGTCGATGTACCACTCATAGCCGACGCCTTCGAGTGCGATTTCGCTCCAGTTCTTGATATGGCCATGGAACGTCACGACGTCGCCGGGGTCGGGCATGTTCTTGGCGGCGTCGTAGTTGTAGCGTGGGGTACGTTCGATGAGCGTGGTGTTCAGGTCGATTTCCTGCGCCAGCCCGGCAGCCGGCAGGATCAGGATGCCGAACAGGGTGCGGTTCAGGATGGTTGCGGCAATGCGATGGCGAGTGGTCATGCGAGGAGCTCCAGCGCGAGTGATTACGAGCAGCGAGATAAACCGTTTCAGGGGACGGTATCAACCCATCACCAGGGCACGACGACCGGGTCGAGACCCCGCATTACTATTGTACCGTGTTCCCAGGGATTCCGGACAGGAAGATCTTGGTTTTGAGAGATTGATTATCGGGTGTGGCTTGACCGTTGTGTCAGGGCGTGCCTCGCGGGAGGCACGCCCGTTTGTCTACGGACTCCCGACAAGCGGTCGGGAGCGGCTTCAGCGGGTGGCCGCCTTCAGTTCGATTCCGGCCGCCGGCTCCAGGACGCGGAATGTGAACGATTCGGTCAGGAATAGCTCAACGTTGTCGCGGTCGTGGCTGCTGTAGCCGATCGCCAGATCCTGGCCCATAACCAACTCGAAGTCACCGCCGCGCGTTGACACCAGAATGCCGCCGCTGAGCACGGGGCTCCAGATGATATCGCCGCCCTCGAGCACGTCGCGGACGATGCGGTGGGGGGGGTACCCGCCTGAGCCGCTCTGCATGAGTGCTTTGTGAGCATCGGTTCCGAGCACCAAGGCGTACGGTCCGCCCACGCCGGCGAGTTTGAGTTCGTGCACGCCCTGCGTGACCGAATTGGGGATGTCCTTGAGGCCGGCTGCGAGTTTCACCGGCTTGTGGTCCACGCCGGCGATGATGCCCTGGATGTGGCCGGCATCGAAGCCCTTGTAGATGGCTGTATCTTCGAATTGGGCGACCTTGCGACATACGTCCTCGAGCGGGCCGAGGTCGGGTGTGCTGCTGCCGCGGGAGACGTTGTCGAGTTCGAGTTGCGAGAGCGTAAAGCCCATGCGGACTTCGACCAGCGGCCGTACCTCGCGGCTGCCCCACGGAACGCCGCCCGGAGCATTCCGCTTGGCGATCTCCAACGTGCCCAGGTTGACGGCGGCATATTCCCAGCCGTGCGGCCCGTCGAAGTCCACGATTGAGCGTGCGGAGAGCTGTGCCTTGAGGACTTGTGAAGCGGTATCGTCAATCTCCTCCCACGCCGCAGCCGTTACGGGAGCCAGTGAACGTTTCAGCAAATCTGCCATGATCTAGCCTTTCTTGAACTTGCCGATGCCGAGACTATCAGTCGTCGTGTTGCCCTTCCCCGCATCTCCTCCGCCCTCTTCCGCTTCCTCGACCTGGGTGATCGGCTGATCCGTGAAGAGGTAGGTGCGCAGCTCCGCGTCGAACTTGGGCATGCGACGGCGGAGCCATTCGAGGGTCATGGCGGCGTGTTCGATTTCTTCGTCGCGATTGTGAGCCAGGACCGCCTTCAGATCTTCGTCGGTGGCAACATCGACGCGCTGGTTGTACCAGTCGACCGCCTCCAACTCCTCGATGAGGCTGGTCAATGCACGATGTGCGTCGCGTGCCTCGGTCGATAGTTCACCTTCCGGCTCGTGATAACCCGTTCCCATAGTAGTTCGTCCTCCAATCTGCGTGTGGGGGCGAGTTGTCGCCGTGTGTGTCACGGCATGGGCAACACAATTGCGGTGTGGCCCAGTGACGCGCACCCTGGTTGGCCAAACGGATCGGTTACAGTACAAGCAAGCGAGAAGCACGACAAGGCAGCGCCTGACGACGGTGTAAGAAGGCCTGCCCTAACCGAGAGATATATGATCATAGCCCGCGCTCATCTCAGTACCGACAACGTGACGATGCAGTGTCCAGGATGTGGCTTGTGCTGACAGGCCTGGATCCCTACGTCGGACCGGCGGCTGGCGTCTTGACGTCCGTGCTTTGGTCATTCACGGCGCTGTTCTTCACGGAAGCCGGCCGTCGAATTGGTGCGACCGTCGTGAATGCAGTGCGTATCGCGCTGGCGATTGTCTTCCTGGCGGTTACGCATTGGTTGATCAGCGGGCACTGGCTGCCGGATGTCAACCTGCGGCAAGCGGTCTTCCTCGCAGGCTCCGGGCTGGTGGGGCTCAGCATTGGCGACCTCGCGCTCTTTACGGCGTTTGTGCGGGTCGGACCGCGGCTGTCGATGCTTGTCATGACGACCGCGCCGATCTTCGCCGCGCTCTTTGGCTGGCTGGCACTCGGTGAACAGCCGCACGGGCTGGCGTGGGTGGGGATGATGCTCACGATCGGCGGCGTTGCATGGGTGGTTTTGGAGCGACCGGCCAAGGACGACCGCGTGGTACGCGACGGATATGTCAGCGGCATCGTCTTGGCTTTCATCGGGGCCGCCTGTCAAGCGGGCGGGTTGCTCTTGAGCAAGCAGGGGATTGGTCATGGCTGGATGCCGCGCGAGATGCACCTGGACCCGCAGGCAGCTACGCTGGTCCGCATGTTTTTCGCGGGTGTGTTCGTGCTGCCGACCATCTGGTGGCATCGCCGCCGCGTGCGCGCGGCGCGGTGCATGGCAAGCCCGTCCGCAACGGACGGTCGCACACGACGAGCCGGTTACGCGTTTACGCTGTGTGGTGCGATTGTGGGTCCCTTTCTCGGCGTATGGATGTCGCTCGTGGCGTCGGATCGCGCTCCACTGGCCATTGCCCAGACGACCATGTCGCTGACGCCGGTGTTCATCCTACCGCTGGTGATTGTGACTCGTAAGGAGCATGTCAGTCCGCGGGCGGCCCTGGGGGCGCTGCTGGCAGTGGTTGGGGTGGCATTGTTGTTTGTGCGGACCGGCGAATGATGCGGAACTCTACTGAGTGGCCGGCACTGGACTGGTGGCCGACGACGTGTACGATCGTCGGTACGCGGCATGGATAGCAGGCCCCGCACGTCGGAGTTGTGCTTTGGATCATGAGCCATTTGATATCGCCGTCGCCGGGCATATCTGTCTCGACATCATCCCGGAACTGGGCGCGCATGTGCAAGATCTCGGGGAGGCACTAGCGCCCGGAGGGCTGGTGCAGATCGGGCCGGCGGTATTGTCGACGGGGGGACCGGTATCCAACACCGGTTTGGCGCTGCATCGGCTCGGAGCGCGCACGCGTCTCTTCGGGAAGGTAGGGCAGGATGTCTTTGGTGACGCGGTCCTGCGACTCTTGCGGGAGCGAGGCACGACGCTTGCTGAAGGCATGAGTGTGACCCCGGACGTGGCTTCTTCGTATACTGTTGTGCTGAATCCGCCGGGGGTTGACCGCGTCTTTCTGCACTGTGCAGGCGCCAATGAGCTGTTCGGGGTCGCTGACGTGCCGGCCGAGCGCCTGGCAGGTGGCCGCTTACTGCACTTCGGCTATCCGCCGGTGATGCCACGCATCTATGCCGCCGACGCGCGTGAGCTGGTGCAAATTTTGCGAAACGCGCGGGCAGTCGGCTTGGCAACGTCGCTAGATATGTGCATGCCGGACCCGCACGGACCGGCGGCGGATGTGAATTGGACGCGGCTTCTCGAAGCCGTGCTGCCGCACGTGGACGTGTTTCTGCCGAGTCTGGAAGAAACGCTGTTCATGCTCGCGCGGGGACAATTCGACGACTTTGCGGCCCGGGGCGACATTCTCGAACAGTGCTCGTTGGCGTTGATCGCGCAGTTCGGTGCCCGCCTGCTTGACATGGGCGCCGCGGTGGTGGGATTGAAGCTGGGGCATCACGGTCTCTATGTGCGCACGACCAGCGCGGCGGCCCGTTTCGCGCCACTCATGTCGGCGGCCGGTGATGAATTGCTGTCGTGGCGCAATCGTGAGTTGATGACCCCATGTTTCCGTGCCGACGTCGTTGGGACCACCGGGTGTGGTGACGCGACGATCGCCGGCTTTCTGATGGCTTTGCTGCGCGCAAGCCCACTGGAGGAGGCACTGACTGCCGCCGTGGGCACCGGTGCGTTCGCAGCCGAGGCGCTCGATGCGGTTTCCGGCATTCCTGCGTGGGAAGCACTGCAAGCGCGGATCGGCAGCGGCTGGGAACGGCACGATGCCGGCTTGTCGGCACGAGGATGGCGCGCTGCGCAACAGACTGGCATCTACCGCGGCTTGCATGACGCCACGTGACGAGCCGGACAATTGTAGTATGCTATGTGTGGGCGCCGATCGGCGGGGGATCGTGAGCAAGCTGCCGGTGGACGGTGCCGCCGCGGGCGAGGTGAGGTATGGCCGAAGCAGAGGACATCGCGCGGACCGAGATTGAGCGCAGCCTGATCAACGCGTCGCTTTTCCTGGCGTCGTATCATCTGCTGCGGAATGCGATCGTCGACGAGACGCGCGAGGCGTTTCTGGGGCGCAAGTGGGATTACGCCAGGTATGAGGAACAGGTGCTCGGGCGGCATGAGAGCCGTTTTCATGCGTCCCTGTTGTGGTTGGTCGAGCGTGGTGCGTTGGAAGCCAGTCATGTGGACGAGATTCACGAGATTCGCCGCTATCGGAGTAAGCTGGCCCACGATCTGCCACAGTTACTCGGTTCGCCCCTGAAACTCGATCTGCGGCTGCTCGATCGGATGCACTTTTTCCTCGGCGTGCTGGATGGTTTTTTCGCACGCCTGCATGCCGAAGATGTGCGGGGCGACGTGATGCCGGGGCATACGCCGGAGGAATACAAGTCAGGCGGGACGCATTTGCAGGAGCGCATTCGCGACATTGTGGCCCGCACGGCCGGGCCGGACCTGGGTGGCTGATCAGCCAATTCGTCGGGTTCCTGCGGCCACGCAAGGACGTTCGCAGACAAGGGAGTGTCGATGTCGGAAGAGGTGCTGATCGAGATCGCCAGTCTGATTGTGCTCGGCATCGGAGCGCAGTGGCTGGCATCGCGCCTGCGCATGCCGTCGATTCTACTACTGCTGCTGTTCGGCTTTCTGGCCGGGCCGGTCGTGGGTGTGATTCATCCGGACGAGCGGTTTGGCAGTCTGTTGTTCCCGTTCGTGTCGCTGTCCGTCGCGTTGATTTTGTACGAGGGTGGTCTCACGCTGCGGCTGGCCGAATTGCGTGGCACGCAGAAGGCGCTGCTGCTGCTGGTGTCGCTGGGGGCGCTGATCACGTGGGCTATCACGGCGGTGGCCGCGACCGTTGTTTTCGACTTGTCATGGCGTGTGGCAACGCTGCTGGGCGCCATTCTCGTTGTTACAGGGCCAACGGTAATCGGCCCTCTGCTGAGACACATCCGGCCCACGGGACCGGTGGGGTCCATTCTCAAATGGGAAGGCATCGTCATCGACCCCATCGGGGCGGTGCTGGCGGTGCTCGTTTTCGAAGCGGTGGGGGCGCGTGGTGCGGATGCCGCTACAGCGCACGTTGTGATGGCCATCGTCAAGACGATCGTGGCCGGCGGTGGGCTGGGCGTGGCCGCCGCCTACGTCCTCGCCCTGCTCATCCGCCGCTTCTGGGTGCCCGATTTCCTGCAAAACGCCGTCTCGCTCATGTTCGTGGTCGCAGTCTTCACCGCGGCGAACATCGCTCAGCATGAGGCCGGACTGGTGGCGGTCACGGTCATGGGTTTTGTTTTGGCGAATCAGCGTATGGCGGACGTACGCCACATCGTCGAATTCAAGGAAAACCTCCGAGTTCTGCTGATCTCCGCGTTGTTCATTCTGCTGGCGGCCCGGTTGGAGATCGCCGACCTCGCCGACGTGGGTTGGCAGGGGTTGATCTTCCTCGCCGTGCTGATCTGCGTTGCCCGGCCGCTCAGTGTCTTCGCGTCGACCATGGGTAGCGACTTGCGGCTGCAAGATCGTGCGTTCCTATCCTGGGTGGCGCCACGCGGCATCGTGGCAGCTGCCGTCTCGTCGATTTTCGCCTTGCGTATGGAGGAGAACGGTATCGGCGGCGCCGAGTTGATGGTGCCGATCACCTTCCTGACGATCATCGGCACCGTGGCAATCTATGGCCTGACGGCGCCAGGCGTGGCACGGAAGCTGGGCGTGGCCGCTGCCAATCCGCAGGGTGTGCTGTTCGTGGGGGCGCAGGCCTGGACGCGCGCCATCGCCAGGTTGCTGGCGGATCGCGGCTTCCCGGTGCTGCTGGTTGATAATAACCATTACCAGATCAACCAGGCCCGCATGGAAGGTCTCCCGACGTACTCCGGCAGCATCCTGGCCGAGTATGCCGTAGACGAGATCAACCTCGGCGGTCTGGGACGGCTGCTCGCAGTCACGCCCAACGACTGGATCAATGCCCTGGCGGCACAGCGCTTTACGCGCATCTTCGGCCGGGAGCAGTGCTACCAGATCGTGGCGCGCGATGAGCCCCGCACCAAAGCCGAAGGTCACAAGCACCTGCACGGCCGCTGGCTCTTCTCGCGCGAAGCCACGTACGCCGAGCTCTCGCGCCGGTACGCCAGCGGCTACGTCGCGAAAGCCACGCGGCTGTCCGAGGCGTTCGACTATGCCGCGCTCCAGAACTACTACGGCGAGCAAGTCATTCCGATGTTCGTCATCACCGAGACCAACCGCCTGCATGTGTTGACGGTTGACGGGGAGTTTGAGCCGTTGCCCGGACACACGGTCGTCAGTCTGGTCAAGGAAGGGTCCGAGACGGAAGCCGCGTCCGAAACGCCCACCGAAAGCCCTGCGTCGTCCGCATGACGTGTTCGGCGAAGGGGCAGCGCACAAATACCTGTATATACGAAAATTACGGTGATTCCGGCTACGTGCTCCTCAAGCGTTTTCAGCAGCAGCGCCGATAGGGTCGATGGAAGCACGGTCCCGCCACCTGTGCGGGGCACGGGGTGCTTCCGAAGGAGAGCCGCCATGGCGGAGACCGCGAGCCGAGCCGCTAAGCGTCCAAGAGCCAGCATTTCATCCAAGGACAAGCTCGTGCCGCGACACGGCCCGACCGAGGAAGAGATTCGCCAGCGGGCGTACGAAATTTACGTGGCCCGTGGTGGGACGCCGGGCGATCCGCGGTTGGACTGGCAGCAGGCGGAACTGGAACTGCGTGCCCGTATCGCCCTGCTCGGACGTGTGTGAGCAGTTGCCGTCTTGGCCCTCGTTGCGCGGCCCCCGGTCTTAAAACCACACTTGCAGCCAATCAGCTCATGAAGCTGGGCATAGCCCTTGATCGGGCATGTCCGTCCGCTTCTCACGTCTCATCGAAACTGCTATGCTAATCGCCCTTTGTAACCTCAGCCGGGCACACCGCTCGGTTGTCCATCCCTGACGCCGGTACGCACATGCCGGCGTCGCCCATGGTGGCCCCGCGATGTCGGCCGCTGCTGAGAATCGGCGATGCAACTGAACAAGATTGGTGACTCCGAGCTGCGCGTCGTTTTCACCCTGAACTGGAAGAAGGCGCTGAAGACGCTGATTGTGATCGCCCTGGCGATCGGATCGGGCTTCATTCCGCTTGAAGGGGCCGACCCCGAGCAGCGCGAGAGCATGCGCGTCTGCCTGATGATCTTCGTCGGTGCCGCCGGGCTGTGGGTTACCGAAGTGATTCCACCCTTCGCGACCGCCATCGTCGTGATTGTGCTCGACGTCTACCTGCTGGGACTCCCCGGCCACAACGTGCAAACCTACCTCAACCCGATCTCCAGCCCCATCCTCGTCCTGTTCTTCGGCGGGTTCGTGCTGGCCGTCGCGGCGACGAAACACGGCTTTGACGTCCGTCTCGCCCGGGCATTCGTCAAGCCGTTCGGCACGCGGCCGAGCATGGTTCTGCTGGGCGTCATCCTCGTCACGGCGTTGTTTTCGATGTTCATGTCGAACACCGCGACGACGGCGATGATGATCGCCATTCTGACCCCGGTATTTCGTCAGTTTGAGGAGCGTGAGCGATTCAAGAAGGCGCTTGTGCTCGCCGTGCCGTTCGCCGCCAACATCGGTGGCATGGGCACGATTATTGGCACACCGCCGAACGCCGTAGCTGCCAGCGTACTCCATCGTATGGGCCACGACGTGACGTTTCTCGGGTGGATGCTGATCGCTGTCCCGATCGTGATGGCTCTGCTGCTATTGTTGTGGGGCGTCCTGATGTTGATGTTCCCGCCCAGGAAGGACCGCTTCGACATCCTCTTCCCGCAGCCGCTGAATATCACACCCGCCCTCGGCATCGTCGTCGTCACCTTTACGGTCACAATCCTCATGTGGCTGACCTCGGGCCTCCACGGTATCCCGTCTGCCGTCACCGCGCTGCTGCCCGTCATGGCCTTCACGTCCTTCGGCGTGCTGGGCCGGGAAGACCTGCGGAAGATCGATTGGGACATTCTCATTCTCGTCGCTGGCGGTCTGACGCTCGGCGTGTCCATGCAGCAGACTGGCCTGTCGAACTGGCTGGTATCGCAGGTGCCGTTCGAGCGCATGCCGGAGCTCTTCCTCTTGGCCGCCGTCGCAGGTCTCTCGATTGTGATTTCGAACTTCATGAGCAATACGGCGGCGTCGAACCTGATGGTCCCGATTGTGACTGTAATCGCGGTTCTTCCGCCATTGACCGGAGCGATCACGGTGGCGTTCGCGTGCTCGCTGGCGATGAGTCTCCCGATCAGCACGCCGCCGAACGCCATCGCGTTTGCCACCCGGGCCATCACAACGCGGGACATGGCGCGCTACGGGACAATCGTTTCGATTGTCGGTCTGTTGCTCGTCCTCCTGGCCCTGCATGGCTATCAGTGGGTGGGATGGTTGCGCGCTGGACCGGCGGAATAGATGGCCACGCGAGGGGCTGTCAGATTGACACAGCGGCTGCCCCGAGATGACCGCTCCGGCAGGGGAGTGGCGGAGCGAGTATCGAGACCGGCCGGCAGTCGATGGGTGCAAGCCATTTCAATTTAACGGGTTAGGGTCATATGCGTCACACGACGCCCGCATGGCACGCTATTTGCCGCCGTGTGCATGGGAAGGGCGCGCCGGCTGTACGCCTGGCGTGCCGGAACTCATGGTGTCCAGTCAGCCACGGCCCGTTTGCCGGGCCTTGGCACAGATCTAGGAGAACCGATGGGAAAGGTCTCGATTCGTCCGCTTGGTGAGAAGGTCCTGGTCCAGCGTCTGGAGGCGGAGGAGACCACCGCCGGTGGTATCGTCCTGCCGGATTCGGCCCGGGAGAAGCCGAAGCGCGGCACCGTGTTGAGCACCGGCGAAGGCCGCCTGCTCGATACTGGCGACCGCCAGGCGCTTCAGATAAAAAAGGGCGATCAGGTCCTGTTCACCAGCTACGCCGGCACCGAGGTCAAGGTCGACGGCGAAGAGATGATCATCATGGACGAGAGTGACATTCTGGCGGTTTTGGAATAGTCAACTTGGTGAAATTCTGGAGCGCTGCTTGTTGCAACGGCGGTTTGTGTGTGCGCTGGTGCCGCCTCGCTGCGTGTGATGGTCTGAGCAGCGCTCTGCCGGCTTGACAGCCCGGGGGTGCCCGAATAGTTGATGTTCTACTACGCTAGTGCGCGCGACGGGACACCCTGAGAGGCTGGAGACGCTATCGTGGAGCCCATGCTTCGCCGCCATAGGGCCTTGTTCGAGCAGCAGGGCGTGCCTTATCTCGTGCGCGGCGAGCGTGTTTACCGTCGTTACGGTGCCGTTGTGCGACCGTTCGGTCCCGTCGTCTGGAATCATGATGTCACGCCGGCAGATGCACGAGCAATCTTAGGTGATCTGAAGGGCAAGATCCTCTGGACTGGCAACGGCGTCACTCCTGAGAAGCCGCAGGCTTGGTACGCAACGGTGGCACCGAGTTTTGTTCCGGTTGACGCCCTGGGTTCCAAGAAGCGGCGTTATAATGTGCGCCAGGCGCTGAAGAGCTGTGCGGTACGCCGTATATCGGTTGAGGAACTGCTCGCCGACGGTTACGCGGTATTTGTGCGCGCCTTCGAACGTTATCGCGGTGATTCCAAGCCGTGGAGCGAGGCTACTTTTCGTAAGTTCTTTGAGCCAACGGTCGACTTCCAGGACGTCATGCATCACTGGGGGGCTTTTCACGACGGGAAGATGATTGGCATTTCGTCGGTTAACGTCTTCGGTGAGATTGAAGCGGGATACTGGATGGCGCGGTTCGACCCCGAGCACTCTCGCCAACTGCCCATGTACGCGTTGATCTATCGCATGAATGAGTATTATCTCGGTGAATGTGGCATGCGCTATGCGAACGACGGCTGGCGTTCCGTTTCACATGACACCGAGATGCAGGGTTTCTTGACACGGGTGTTCGGGTTTGAGAATTGGGGCTGTGGTATTACAGTGCATTACCAGCCGCCCTTCGGACTCTTGATGAAGCTGACGTATCCGCTACGAAAGCACGTCTCTCGGTTGAGCGGCAAGTACCAGGCTGTGTGTGCTCTTGAGGAAGCGGCTCGGCAGTCGGCACGCACCGCGCGTATGACCGAGGACTAGTGGCCGCTTGCCCTCATGGTGCTTGGGTGGCGCCGCAACCATCGGTTCGGAATGGGTCTTGAGCATGGTGAAGTGGATGGTCAGGGGGATGGCTGCCGCGTTTCGTGGTTCCGCTCTGGAGAGTCGAGGATGCCCAGATCGCCGAGCTTGCCGGAAGCACCGGAGCAGGATCCGCCTCTTTCGCTTGGTGATCGGGTGTGGTCGCGGGTTTTGCCGACTTTTCTGCGACCGGGCTATGCGCTGCACGTGCTGATCGGGTGTCGGCTTGATGATTATGAGCCGCTGCCGGAACGTGAGGACATTCAGTTGGACTGGATTCGGACTCCGCGCGATATTCAGGGGCCGCACCGGCAGTTTCTCGATCAGAATACTAGCGCGGTTACGAGGCGCCGCTGGTTCTGGCACCTGGGACGTGGTGAGGCGTGGTTGGGGCTGGCCTGGTGGCAGGGTGCCATACGACATTTCATGCTTGTTCAAGTAGGGGCGGGCGGCGCATACGAGCGGTTCGCTCCCCTGATGCACCCCGGCTCGGTCTTCATCGGGCCCGCGCTGACAACCTCCGACGCGCGCGGCCAAGGCATCTACCCGTATGTGCTGAGTAGGACTCTCGCCGAAGTACGCCAGACCGGCACGCGAATCGCCTACGGATCGTACCACTATCGCAACGAGGCCTCTCGTCGCGGGATTGAGAAGGACCCGTACTGGCGCAATGTCGCACGGGTGCTCTTGCGGCGTCGGCCATTCGGGCTCCACTGGAAGCCGCGCGCCGCCACTATCCTCGATCCCGACTTGGCTTCGTGATCACGCGGGGGATGAAGTGGGGTGGCGACTCCTTTGCCAGCACCATGCATTTCGGGCCAAGCCTGCCGTCTTGGCAGACGGACACGTGGAAGAGAGCGAGCTGTGTTGCTCAGAAGCTGCGCCTAACCGTTTATTGGTTAGCGGTTTAGGCGAAATGGTGATCTTCGGCCGAGGCGTGGTATATGTTTTGCTTGGGACCATGACATACAGTACTCGTCGGCCGGTTCATCGCCGGCACGCTCCGGGGAACCGCGTCCCCGGCGGCGCCTCGGCCATCAGGAAGGGCGGAACAGGCCCCGTACTACGCCTGCTAGTTAGGAGTCATGAATGGCAGCCAAGCAGATCGCTTATGACATGGAAGCCCGCGAGGCCGTTCGCCGCGGCGTGCGGCAGCTCGCGAAGGCCGTCAAGGTCACCCTCGGCCCCCGTGGCCGCAACGTTGTGCTCGAAAAATCCTTCGGTGCCCCGACCGTCACCAAGGACGGCGTGACCGTCGCCAAGGAAATCGAGCTCGAGGAAGCCTACGAGAACATGGGCGCCCAGATGGTCAAGGAAGTCGCCAGCAAGACGTCTAATGTCGCCGGCGACGGCACCACCACCGCGACCATCTACGCCGAGGCCATCTTCGACGAAGGTCTGAAGAACCTCGCCGCCGGCGCCAACGCGATGGACCTGAAGCGCGGCGTCGATCTCGGTGTTGACGCCGTCGTGAAGCGGCTCCAGGAAATGGCGGTCCCGGTCAAGGGCAAGCAGCAGATCGCCCAGGTCGGCATGTGTGCCGCCAACCAGGATGAGGAAATCGGCGACAAGATCGCCGAGGCCATGGACAAGGTTGGCAAGGACGGCGTCATCACCGTCGAAGAGGGCAAGGGTATCGACACGACTGTCGACCTCGTCGAGGGTATGCAGTTCGACAAGGGCTACATCTCGCCCCACTTCGTCAACAAGCCCGAGTCGATGGAAGTCGTGCTCGACAATCCCTACATCCTCGTCCATGAGAAGAAGATCAGCGCGATCAAGGACCTGCTGCCCCTGCTCGAGCAGGTGGCCAAGTCTGGCAAGCCACTGCTGATCGTCGCCGAAGATCTGGAGGGTGAGGCCCTCGCGACGCTCGTGCTCAACAAGCTCCGCGGTATTATCCAGTGCGCCGCCGTCAAGGCCCCCGGCTTTGGCGATCGCCGCAAGGCCATGCTCGAGGACATCGCGACGCTCACCGGCGGTACCGCCGTGTTTGAGGACCTCGGCATCAATGTCGAGAAGATGCAGCTCAACGAGCTCGGCCGGGCCAAGCGCGTCATCGTTGACAAGGAAACCTGCACGATCATCGAGGGTGCCGGGCAGACGTCGCAGATCAAGGGTCGCATCGAGGCGATCAAGAACGAGATCGAGGCGACCACCAGTGATTACGACCGTGAGAAGCTCGAAGAGCGGCTCGCGAAGCTCTCCGGCGGCGTGGCCCAGATCAATGTCGGGGCCGCGACCGAGGTCGAGATGAAGGAAAAGAAGGCCCGCGTCGAGGACGCCCTGCACGCCTGCCGTGCCGCCGTTGAAGAGGGCATTCTGCCCGGCGGCGGCGTTTCGGTGCTGCGTTGCGACGAAGCGCTCGATGCGGCCTACAAGAAGGCGCGTGGCGACCAGAAGACCGGCGTCGACATCATCCGCCGGGCGCTGCGGGCGCCGCTCAAGCAGATTGCCGAGAATGCGGGTCTGGACGGCTCGATCGTCTGCCAGCGGGTGCAGGAGTCGAAGGACACGAACTTCGGCTACAACGCGCTGACCGAGGAGTATGGCGACCTGATCAAGATGGGCGTGATTGTCCCGCTGAAGGTGGAGCGTGTCGCGCTCGAAAACGCCGCCAGCGTTTCGGGTCTGCTGCTCACGACCGACGCGGTCGTCAGCGAGATCAAGGAAAAGGACGACGACAAGGGTGGCCACGGCGGCATGCCCGGCGGCATGGGTATGTAGCGTCCGGCCCCACATGGGGGACCGACCTCCGGTCGGTCAGCGTGTCCCTGGGGACAGCCCCAAAGCGACCAAGGGCGATCGGAGCAAAGAGCCGATCGCCCGAGCCTCGCCGAATGTGACGGATCTCAACCAAGAAACGCCGAGGCGCACGACAACGCGCCTCGGCGTTCAATTGTGTCTGGGCTCTCACGGATCGACCTGCTTCAGCGGCGACGAAGCGTCCGGTACCAACGTCGCGCCGCGCAAGACTCCGCTATACTGGCAGGCATGCACACGTTGCCGCCGTATCGCCGTTTGTTGCTGCTCACCGAAGGATCGCTCGGCGTGTTCACGTCGAAGGCGGCGGCTTCGGTGTTGCGCTATCGGCCGGACGATGTCGTCGCGGTCATCGACAGCCACGCCGCCGGCGACGACATTCGCCAGCACATCCCCTGGGCAGCATCAGTGCCGGTCCTGCCCGACGTCGCCGCCGCGCGCGAGCTGCAACCCGACGCGCTCTTCATCGGCGTCACGCCGGTTGGCGGCGACCTGCCCGACGCGATGCGGCGCCCCGTGCACGATGGCCTCGCCACCGGCCTGGACGTCGTTAGTGGCTTGCACACGTTCCTCGCCGACGATCCCGAATTCGCCGCCCTGGCGCAGCAGCACAACGCGACGATCCACGACCTCCGCCGCCCGCCGGCGCAGCGCATCATCGCCAGCCGCCGCGCGTGCGCGACACGCTGTCGCCGTGTGTTGACGGTTGGCACCGATGGCAACGTGGGGAAGATGGTTGCGTCGCTGCAACTTGCCGCCGCCGCCCGCACCCGCGGCCTCGATGCCCGTTTCGTCGCGACGGGTCAGACAGGCATCATGATCGCCGGCCACGGTATCACGGTTGACGCGTGCATCGCCGACTTCGCCGCCGGCGCCGCGGAGGAGCTCGTTCTGGCCGAAGCCGACGCGGACGTGTGCTTCATCGAAGGGCAGGGGAGTATCGGGCACCCCGGTTTCTCCGGCGTCACGCTTTCGCTGCTGCACGGTACGTGTCCGCACGCATTAGTGCTGGTGCACGCGGTGGATCGCACACATTACCGCGCCTCGCCGGATGAGCCGCTGCCGCCGATGCGGGCGTTGATTTCGACGTATGAACAGGCGGCGGCGATGGTGCATCCGGCGCGCGTGGCCGGCGTGGCGTTGAATACATTCAGCCGGCCGGATGATGAGGCGCAGCAGCTGTGCGCGGCGCTGGAGGATGAGCTGCGCTTGCCGGTCGTCGATCCGGTGCGACATGATTGCACACACCTGCTGGACGTGGTTATGAGTGTGTAGGGTTGTTCCGATATCCCTGCGACACGGGCCTATGTGGCACCGGTCTTTGACCAATACTGTCCGGCACGTTGATTGCTAATCCTAACACAATCTTAACTTGCGCTCGCTGCTGATTTGTGGTTAAGTCGCGCGGGTCCACGGGGGCAGGTCCATAATGTCGGGACCTCATCTGGCTGGTTCAGGGAGCCCGGAAGAAGTGGCTTGCAGCAGAGTTGTGGCTGCGGCGGAAGGCATAAGAATCATCGCAGTCACGAAAGGCGCAGAATGCCATCGCGGACGACGTCGGTCAAGTGTGAGTGAACTGCATTACGCCGCAGCGCGGTAGTAATGCCGGAGCAGGCCGCCGAGGAAGCGTTGGCAGCGAATGCGGTCGGGCGGAGGCGCCGCTCGTGAGAAGCTCTCGGCCGGCGGGCCATGTGCCGCAGTGGGAATCGTCTGGTTGCCGAGCCCTTGGTGCGGGCGATGTTCGTTGTGAAAACGAACGTACTCCTGCCCGATGTGGTCGAGATGGCCCAGGCTGAAGCAGAGGAAGTGACTGAGCGCTTCCCGTTTGAACGCGCCGATCCACGCCTCACAGAACGCGTTCGCGTCAGGAGCGAGTAGCGGCGTTCGCACGCAGCGGATGTCGGCGCTCTTGAACAAGCGGCGGAACCTGCTCGAGAACTTGGTGTCGCGGTCGTGGATGAGGAAACGCACTTCAATCCCCTGCTCATCCAGCCACATCAACACGTTGCGCCCCTGCTGCTGCACCCAGCGATCGTTGGGATGATACGTCGGCGGACTGAGCAACACCTTCCGTGTGCCGACATGGATGAACGCGAGACTGTACGCAATCCGCATGCCGGAGGGGGTGATGATGTTGGTCGTGAAGAAGTCACACGCCACCAACGTGTTTACGTGCAGCCGGATGAACTTCTGCCACACCGTCTCCGGTCCCCTGCTCCGCCGCGTCGGCGACGGCGTGAGTCCTTCGTCCTTCAGGATCCGCCGCACCGAGGACCGACCGAGCTTCAGTCGGAGCTTCCGGAGTTCACCGACGATGCGACGGTATCCCCACCCGGCATTCTCCTTCGCCAAGCGGATCACAAGTTCGCGCATGTTGCGAACGATCTTCGGCCGGCCGACGCGCTTCGGCTTGCGCCCTTCCCTCTGCTCCATGACCCAGCGAGAATACGTCTTGGGTGTGACGATGCCGATGATGTCGGCCACGTCGTGGTGGAGCTCGCGGCCGATGGCGAGGAGGCGGGTGCGGTCGTCGGGGCTGGGAATCACACGGTTCCCACCCAGCTTGCGGCGGAGGATCTCGACCTCAGCCTTCAGGAACCGGATACGGGCGTCCCGGCGGGCGGCCACGGCTTCGACAAGGAGATGGACAGCGACGTGTAGCCAGCGCAACATGGCGAGCAAATCCTGAATAAAACGGTGCCAGAGCCGAAATGAACAGTGCCCGACATTTTGAACCCCCGCCCGAAGCCGGGCAACACGCGGCTGAGTCCCAGTGCCGCGCCCACCGGCACTCCACCTGCGATCATCCTCCATCCCTCGGCTCCTCTGGCCCCAGCTTCGACA
Organism: uncultured Planctomycetales bacterium; assembly: GCA_964468185.1. Classification (GTDB taxonomy): domain Bacteria; phylum Planctomycetota; class Phycisphaerae; order UBA1845; family Fen-1342; genus JANQFV01. Next base: position 40,743 of record CAYXTR010000033.1, read on the forward strand.
CCGCTTCCGAGTTGCGCGCGGCATCGAAGACGGTATACTGCCCCGACGAATGTAGTGAAAACGTCAATGGTTCTGTGCGCAAGATGCACGACATGCGCAACATGCAGATTTAGCTTCGTCTCTGCGGGAAAACGACTTACATACAAGTGCCGGCATGAGCGGGAGTTACGGTTTTCGCGTTCATCATGCTCATAACCCGGAGGCATCCTTCGATCGCCGGAGATCGCAGCATCGTTGCTCGACAGTCCTGAGTACGCGCGCCTCAAGAGCGAGATCGCCGACATCGTGAAGGAACGTTCGCGCGCCATCCTGGAGCACGGTCGCATCGACAACGTGAACCAGCGGGGCAACCTGATTGAACAGGCGATTACGGGCGGCATCAACGCTCACGGTCTTGCCGACATGGTGCGGCACTTGTCGAGCCGAGTCGCCGTACAGCTTGAGATCAAGACAAAGCTCATGGACCGGGCCTCGAGCCCCAAAGCGTACAACATCGACAAGGCACTGGAGACACTCGGGCGCGGCGACATTGTCATCGCGTTTTGCTTCGTCGGCATTCACATGGCAACACAGCGAGTGACGTCGTCGACGGTCTCGATATTCGATCGGACCGTGCTGGCCGCAACCCGCGTTCAGTTTCATTGGGCTGGTCGCAACTCCCGAGGCGTTACGCAACTGACTGGCGACTTCTCTCGGGTGTTTGACCCCGATTACGAGGAGTCAATTGAACCGGCCGCGGCGGTCGCTTTCCTGACCGACCTCCTTGGCGCGTGACTCAGTCGAATAACGATGCGCGGGCGGTGGGAGACTCGCCGGGAACCGCCTGGTCTTCAGCGTTCTGCGCCCGTCGCTGAAGAGCAAGCGTATTGCGCTCCCAAAACACGCCATCCGCGTAGCTCTGAATCGAGCAGTCGTTTTCGGCAATCTCCAGCCGACGCAGTGCCCACAGACAGTACTCCTCGTTGAGTTCGATCCCGAGGCACCGGCGACGGAGTTTCTTCGCGGTAACCGCGGTAGTCCCGCTGCCAAGAAAAGGATCAAGCACAAAATCGCTCTCGCGCGTGCTGGCGAGCAGCAGCTTGGCAACCAGCTTTTCGCTCTTCTGCGTGGGGTGGTCCGTGTTTTCCGGCATGGACCAGAATGGAATCGAGATGTCGGTCCAGAGATTCGATGGGTGTGTGTCCCGAAAATCACCGTGGCGCGTCCGGTTCCAGTCTTTCGGCGTTCCGTCCCCATTCGTGTAAGGAGCGATGACCCGACGGCGAAGCTTGACCGCGTCCACGTTGAAACGGTATTCATCAGTCACAGTACAAAACCAGATATCTTCGCTTGCGTTCTTCCAGTTTGTCTTGGCGCCGCGTCCTTTCTCTCTCTCCCATGTGATGCGATTGCGGACGATCAGTCGCTGAGACGCCGCTTCGTAGATTGAGTGTGACGTGTGCCAGTCCCCGCAGATGTAAACGGTTGCCGTCGGCTTGAGAAGCGGAATCAAGGCGTCAAGGACGCCGCCCAACCAAGCCGTGTGTTCATTCTCCGTCTTCCGCGAGAATCTCAGGCCGTTGAAAGACCTGTCGAGGTTATACGGCGGGTCCAGGAACAGCAGATCGACGCACTTGGTGGGAAGCACCGATACCCACTCGGCCCAGTCGCCGTGAATGATACCGTCAAGCGGGGCGCGCATCGGCGCGCGCGGTCGTTCTGATATCAGCCCACGCCGAAGACGGGCGCGATCCGCATCTGCCAAGACAATCGTCCGATTGCGCGGGGCACGTGGTTTGGACGGTTCTGCGATATCCGACATAGGCTGTCTCCCAGGACGGCGCGACGCCCCCGATCTTGCCCGTTCGTCGTTGGCTTTTCAAGCGCTTCCTGCGAAACGCGTGTACACGCGCTGCGTCCTGAAGACCGCCGGGGCCCAATCGCATCATCCTTACTCGCGACGCCGTCCGCTGACGCCGGAGCTCGGAACGAGCCCGGTGAAGTCACCGACGCCGGCCCGCCCGCCAGGTTATGCGGCTTCCTCGGCAGTGCCGCCCCGCGCGGCGTATGTAACCAGCAGACGACACGGGAGTCTGCTCATGCCGCCGAAAAACGGCCTGAACCTATCACCGAGTGATCGCCGCCGTGAAGTCGCGTCCATCCTGGCTCGCGGCGTCATCCGCTGGCACAAGCGCGCCAAAACCGCCGGAATCACCGATGCTCAGAAATCTCCGCCCTGCGGCGAAACTCGCCTTGAGCTTTCCAGCGAGACGCCGCTCAGTGTGGGTACCCGCGGGTTAACGGGCGCGACGCCCGTTCCACCCCCGCGGAGCGACGGAGACGAACGATGAAGCTGAACATCGCCAAGGAGCTCGCCGTCCTCGAGCAGATGGCGGTCGGGCAACTCCAGCAGCGGTACGTCGAAGTATTCGGCGAACCGGTGCGCAGCCGCCACAAGCAGTATCTCATCCGGCGGATCGCGTGGCGGCTCCAGGCGAACGCGGAAGGCGGGCTCAGTGAGCGGGCGCTACGACGGGCCAAGGAGCTGGCCAACGTGGCGGACGTTCGCGTCACGCCGCCCAAGATCGCCACGGGTCGAGCGACCGCGACGACGGGGCGGATGGTCTTCCGAGTGCGGCGTCATTCGGTCCTGTCTCGGGCGGGGCGGTCGCCGTTCAGGAAGAAGGGGAGGTCGGGGCTGTCGCCGCCGACACCGCCAAAGGTGTTGCGCGTGAACTCGCCGGCGTTGTCGACGCCGTCGGGGCCGACGCTGTAGAGGATGGGTGGGTCGGCATTGGGGAGGTAGCCGAGGGGGCGGTTGTCGGCTGAGAAGGGGTCGCGCGGGATGTGCGGGAGATAGTTGGGGACGAGTTCGTCGAGGGTGGCGGGGCGCTGGCCGTGGTCGAGTTCGTAGAGGCGCAGCGCGAGGGCGGTGGCAGCGAGGCGGCGCGACGTGAGTGTCCAGAAGCAAATGTGAACGGCGGATGTTGAGGTGATATCTGTGAAGTTGGTCAAAGGGTGGGCGATGATATGGGACGGCTCGCCGGACGGTTGTGAACGAGGCGGCAAGCCGCTCAGGGCTGACTGGAAATTCTCCGCAGCGCACGCCGCGAGCATTTCGGAGTACGCTGAAAGCACGGCCAAAGTGTCGATCTTGCAGGCCGGTTGCATTGCGGGCGCGAGATAGTCGATTGCGGCTACATAGCGTGCGACGGCCGTGCCGACGCCTGCCCCGGGCACGGTGCCCATACCGAAGACCGAACTTGGTTTTTCGCAGAGCAGCGCGCCGCAATCGAGGGTGAAGACATGTTCGCCTTCCCATGCGTGCAGCCAGGATTCGCGGTAGACGCGTTCGTCAAGCAGTAGCGCGAGCATGCGCTCGGCTTGCGTGCGAGATGTGCAAAGCAGGTCGGGTGAGTTGCTGACTTCCGGCGGCTCGACGCAGAGGCGGGGTATCACAGGCTCGATGGCTGACAGGCCGATCGCATTGATTGCAGTGCCGATGAGCACGTCGATCAGGAATGGCGGATCCAGAGACACGCGATCGCCGAGCAGCAGGACGTCTTCGATTCGGCCGAGGGCGTCGGCGTGTCGACCGGAGTCGAGGTCGTGGAGCGCCGCCAGTGTCAGCAGGCGGCTCAGCTCGCGCTGCTCGGCGTATCGGTTGAAAGGCCAGTTGAGCAGCAAGGGGGATTTCAACGGATCTCCCCACGCGATACGGCCCTTGTTGCGGGCAGCACGCACGAGCGCGAGCGTTTGCTGATTGGCCGCAAGGTGCCTGGCGATCACGTCTTGGTGCAGCGCCCGCAGTGTGGGAGACGCGACTAGCTCCGAGTGCATGAAATCCGGGTGCGTCCACGGCACCATTTTCCTGAGCGCCTCTCGCAGCTCGATTCCGGCGTTATCTTCGTCGTCGATATCGGCCGTCAGCGCTTCGATATCTTCGGTGGTTACGAGCTGCCCGGCAGCGCGGCGCTGGTCTATGTGTTGTTGCAGGCGCGTGTCGGCAACGTGGCCCCACCAGAGGCGGATGGCCAGCAGAATGAGCAGGTATGCGAGGCAGGCGTAGACGGTTCGCCAGAGACGCCGGCGGTGTTGGCGGGCGGTTGGCGGTGGTAGCAGATCCTGGCGGATTGTGGCGGTTGTGGTTGGCATGGGTACCCGCCGGGAGTCATTGGTTGAGGCGCGTGTGGCGTCTGTGTTGGGGGTCATTTTAGCGGATTGGGAGTGGAGGGTGCCAGGGATCCAGGGATCCAGGGATCTAGGGACCCAGGGGCCAAGGGATCCAGGTTGTTGGCGCGGGGGTTGTTGGGCGCTGCGCGGGGGTGGGACGTGGGAACGTCGGAAGGTGGGAACGGCTCGGGCCACGGGATTGTTGGCCGCTGCGCGGGGTTGGCATGTCAAGTGAGCTTGCGAGCGCTGCTGGCACGGTGGTGGCACGTGGCACAGTGGCACCACATGGTTGTGGATCACCCTCCCCTGTCCTCTCGCTGGGAGGGAGGGGGGTTGTGCGTGGCGGGGCTGGTCGACGTGGGCTGGTGGGGGGGTATACTTTGCGGTTCGGATGGGGTGCTGGTGAGGACCGTCCCACATTCCCACCGCAGAGGCGTGACGGTCATAGCGGGAGCAGGTCTGATGAAGATTCTCATTGCCGACAAGTTTGAAGATGTGGGGCTTAAGCAACTGGAAGCACTGGCGGACGAGGCGTCGCGCGAGCCGGAGCTGAAGGAAGCCGCCCTGACGCAGCGGATTGCCGAATTTGATCCGACGGTATTGATTGTGCGGTCGACGAAGGTGCAGCCGGAGCAGCTCGATGCGGCGAAGTCGCTGAAGCTGGTCATTCGGGCGGGGTCGGGGTTTGACACGATTGACACGGCGACGGCGAAGGAGAAGGGCATTCGGGTGGCGAACTGCCCGGGGATGAACGCGGTGGCGGTGGCGGAGCTGGCGATCGGGCATCTGATCAACCTGGATCGGCGGATCGCTGACAATGTGATGGATCTGCGTAATCACAAATGGGACAAGAAGGGGTATAGCAAGGCGCGGGGGCTGAAGAATAACACGCTGGGCGTTGTGGGCATGGGGCGGATTGGCGTGGCCGTGGCGAAGCGGGCGCTGGCGCTGGAGATGAAGGTGCTGTGGTACGACGTGGTGGAGGATCTGAAGCCGCTGGACGATCCGATGGCGCAGCGGGTGGACCTGGATACGCTGTTCAAGGAGTCGGATTACATTTCGCTGCATGTGCCGGGGACGGGAGAGACGAAGCACCTGGTGAATGCGGCGCGGCTGAAGATGATGAAGCCGGAGGCGTGCGTGATCAACACGAGCCGGCCGGCGGTGATTGATGAGGCGGCGTTGATTGCAGCGCTGCAGGAGGGGACGATTCGGGCGGCGGCGGTGGATCTGTACGAGAATGAGCCGGCGGCGGATGCGAAGGAGATCAGTTCGCCGTTGTGTGATTTGCCGAATTTGTACGGGACGCATCACATTGGGGCGTCGACGGAGCAGGCGCAGCTCGCGGTGGCTGAGGAGACGGTTCGGATTGTGCAGGTGTTCAAGGAGACGGGGGAGTGTGTGAACTGTGTGAATCCGTAGGTTGAGGCGTGGTTCAGGCCGAGATCGGCGCGACGGGGGGCTGGGCGCATGCGCGCACGGTGGACGTTTGGCGGGGCGTGGCTACAATCAGCGTGCCTGAGATCTTGACGGGTTCAATATCGGGCCGTGCCCCCCTGAAGTAGTGAAGCGAGAGGAGTTGTCGTGCCACGCGAACCGTTGCACATCCCGCACCGGGTAGAGACGCTGTCGATTCTGTCGCCTGATGGGACCGTGGATGCGGATTTGGAGCCGAAGATCGCGGAGGGTGATCTGCGGAAGCTGTACAAGACGATGCTGGCGTCGCGGCGGCTGGACGAGCGTTGTTTGATGTTGCAGCGGCAGGGGCGGATGGGGACGTATGGTCCGAGTAAGGGCCAGGAGGCGGCTTCGCTCGGCGTGGCATATTGTCTGGAAGGCGATGACTGGATGGTGCCGAGTTTTCGGGAGACGGCGGGGCTCTTGTGGCGCGGCTGGCCGATGCACACGTGGATGTTGTTCTGGGGTGGGCATGAGGCGGGGAATGAGGTGCCGGAGGGGGTGAATGATCTGCCGACGTGTGTGCCGATTGCGTCGCAGTGTCAGTATGGGATGGGGATTGCGTGGGGTTGCAAGCTGCGTGGGGCGCAGCGGGTGTGTGCGACGTTTTGTGGTGATGGGGGGACGTCGGAGGGGGATTTTCATGAGGCGATGAATTTTGCGGGGGTGTACAACCTGCCCATGGTGATGGTGGTGCAGAACAACCACTGGGCGATTTCGATTCCGCGGAGTGCGCAGACGGCGTCGCCGACGATTGCGCAGAAGTGTGTGGCGTATGGGTTTGACGGGATTCAGGTGGATGGGAATGACATCCTTGGCGTAATCGTCGCGATGCGGGAGGCGATTGAGAGGGCGCGGACCGGGGGTGGGCCGACGTTGATTGAGGCGGTGACGTATCGGCTGAGCATGCACACGACGGCGGACGATCCGAAGAAGTATCGCAAGGAGGAGGAGGTCCAGGCGTGGGAGCCGAAGGATCCGCTGTTGCGGTTTCGGACGTACTTGCAGAAGCGGAAACTGCTGGATGAGAAGGTGGAACAGGTGATTGATGAGGAGATCAAGGCGGAACTGGACGAGGCGACGAAGACCTATGAGGGGTACCGCGTGCGGCCGACGGAGTTCCTCGAGCATGTGTATGCGGAGATGACGCCGGAGTTGAAGGAGCAGATGCGGACGTTGCGGGCGTATTTGGGGAATGGGCAGGGCGAGGGTGTTGATGAGACGCAGGCGTCGCGGGTGGGTAGCTAGTGTGCTGTCTCACAAGACCTGCAACTTCGCGGGGCGCGTGGCGTCTGGCAGGGATGGCGGGCGAGACGCCCGCCCCACCCACGCAAACCAACATCTCTGCGAGTTAGCACACTAGGTGCGTGGAGGCAGTGTGATGGCACAAATGACGATGGTGCAGGCGTTGAACCTGGCGATGGCGGAGGCGATGCGCGAGGATGCCAATGTGCTGGTGATGGGGCAGGACGTGGGGCAGGATGAGGGCGTCTTCCGTGTGACCGCCGGTTTGTTGCAGGAGTTTGGGCCGAATCGGTGTATTGATACGCCGCTGGCGGAGGCGGCGATTATCGGGGGTGGTTTGGGGCTGGCGTTTGCGGGGTTTGTGCCGATTTGTGAGTTGCAGTTTGAGGGGTTTTCGTTTCAGGCGTTTCATCAGACTGAGAACCATGTGCGGCGGATTCGATCGCGGACGCGGGGGCGGTATACGGCGCCGATGGTGATTCGCATGCCGTATGGCGGGGGGATTCGGGCGATTGAGCATCATAGTGATGCGCCGGAGGCGACGTATGCGCATCTGGCGGGACTCAAGGTGGTGATTCCGTCGGGACCGCGGAATGCGCGGGCGCTGTTGCGGGCGGCGATTCTGGATCCGGATCCGGTGATTTTCTTTGAGCCGAAGGCGCTGTATCGGGCGTTTCGGGAGGATGTGCCGGAAGAGCCGGAGACGCTGGAGATCGGGAAGGGTGTTGTGGCGCGGGCGGGGAAGGATGTGACGCTGATTTCGTACGGGGCGACGCTACGAGCGGCGCTGGAGGCGGCGGAAGAGCTTGAGGATGAGCATGAGATTGATGCGGAGGTGCTCGATCTGCTGTCGGTCGCGCCGCTGGATAGTGCGCTGATCAATGAATCGGTGCAGAAGACCGGGCGGGCGGTGGTGATTCACGAGGCGCCGGGGCATTGTGGCGTAGGGGCTGAGATTGTGGCGCGGATTGTGGAGGGGAGCCTCATGTACCTGGAGGCGCCGGTAAAACGCGTGACCGGGTTTGACAGTGTAATTCCGTACTTCGCGAATGAGATGACGTATCTTCCGGACGCGAATCGGATCGTGGCGGGGGCGCTGGAGACGGTGCAGTTTTGAAGAAGGGATTGAGGGACTGAGGGGGGCGAGCGGCCCGGGGGGGGGGTAGGGGCCGAGGCGGGGAGGATCTGAGGGGTTGAGGATTTGAGAGGGGAGGGCTGGAGGGGCGGTAGTGTCGTTTGCTTTATCGGGCTAAAAGAGCTATAAGTACAGTTCAGTTCGATCGACGGTGTGTTATCGGTCGTGGCGGGATGTGCTGGCGACGGCACGAGATTGGACCGACCGTGGAGGGGCGCGTGAGCAGAGATCCGTTCATCTCAAGACGGGGGCAGCAAACGTATGTGCAGTTCGTCCCAGTACGTCTGTTCGTAGGCGTGGGGCTTCGTTGATTACATATCGGAAGGGAGTCGGGCCATGCAATTCGGGATTAGAACCAGCGTTTTGTTCGTGGGTAAGAGTTCAGCCGTCTGCAGGGACTGACGCGGGTAGCGGGGGGAGTTGGTC
>CAYXTR010000034.1:0-45414 GCA_964468185.1 uncultured Planctomycetales bacterium
GTTGCGGTTCAGCTAGGGATACCCGCGATCTGGGCTCCCAGAGGACTTGCACCTCCAAGTCATCACGCCATGCCCGGCGCACCAAAAAAGCAGGCGGCACGTTGCCGCGCCGCCTGCCGGTCGTTCTCTGTCAAAGCGTTTCCGCTTTGCTTGCAGTCGTCAGCTTAGCGACGACGCAGCATCAGACCCGCCAAACCCAGCAGCATGAGTGTCGCCGGCTCCGGAATCGGATCGATGAAGCGGGCCGACACGCCTTCGTACGACGGGGTCACGCCGCCGGTATCGGGGTTCAGGATGAACACACCGTCACCATTGGTGAACAGGATGTTCCCGTTGCCGAGCTCGTAGACGCCACGATTACCACTGCCGACGTCCCAGTAGTTGATCTGGTTGCCGTCGTTGTCGTACTCGTAGATGCCCGCCGGGCTGCTGAAGCCGGCCGACAGGACACCGTCCGACGACAGCGCCATCTGCTCCGAGAAGTCGATGCCGTTGATGCCATCCGAGTCGTGGAACGTCTGGATGAACGTGCCATCGTAGTCGAACAGATCGATGTCTTCGTCGTCGATGTCGTTGATCAGCAGACGACCGTCGAAATCGAGGACGTCAAACGGATCGCCGCTGCCTTCGCTACCGGCGTGGAACCAGTCACCCGTGAGCGTCGCGGTCGGGATGTCAGCAATGACAACCGCCTCGCCCGGGGCACCGTTGTTGGTACCGCTGCTGCTGATGTAGGCCTTGGAGCCGACGACCTCGAGACCGCGGATGTTGTCCATCGCGCCGGTGATCGCGCCGAGGTACGTGGTGCCGTCCAGGCTCCAGCGGGTGACCTTGTCACGAATCTGGTCGGTGACCCAGATCTCGCCGCCCGCCACGACCGCGTTGATCGGCGTGCCGGCATCCTGCGTGGACAAATCAATGAAGCTGGGGTTGATGAGTGATCCGTCGAACTGGTCGAACAGCATGACCTGGTCATTGCTCGACTCGGGGATCAGCAACTGCGCTGACGCGGTGGTACTAAACGCCGCGATCAGCATGACTGTAAGGGCTACTTTCCGCATGAACTTCCTCCTTTTGGCTCCTGCCTCCGGCACTGCGGCCCCACTCTTGAGGTGTTTGAACGGCACCGCCGTGCACCACTCAGATTTGAACGAAACTCCTCTTGCTAACTCGTGCGTCGTGCACACACAGTCTTCGGATGTGTTCAGTGGCGGCCGGCGCGAGGATGCGAGGGCGCACCATAAGAGCTGCCCGACCCACTGAGTTCATTTCTCGACTGTGCGTGTGAAGACGCCTCCTACTCCTTCTTGCTACTGCACACTCTATCGGAAATCAGCACCGGATTCAACCTCATTCCGCGATACGCGGTCGATTACGGGAACATCGGAAACCGCGTTTTCCGGCGATGAGCGGTCATGGAACCGCGCCCGATCAGACACCGGGGGCAAGTATACATTCCGATATTGCGACGCCCGTATCGATATGACCAGGTGGTCTTGGCCTGGCACTGGCGCACCGGAGGGATCGCGGGTTCCGGGGTTCTGATCGCTCCGTGCCTGGCGGGCGCGCTGTACGTACACCCCTACGCGGCATCGACTTCAGCAATTCCTTCGTAACCGCGCCGGTGCGGGGCAGTTTCGCCACCACTTCACACGAGCAGCGCCGCGGTTCCCGATCATGAGCAACGCCATTTCGCGACTCCGCCGCGGCAAATGCCGCAGCGACCAGCGACGACGCGGTTTTTTCGCAGTTGAAGATCCGGTATGCTGATTGCTTGTCATCTGCTGTCCGTTTCAACTCCACCGCCGGAGCGTACCGGTCCATGCCTCGAGTCGTGCGGCAGCAAAGGAGCGTGACTACATGAAGACGGAACTGTTGCTGGGTGACGAGGCGATCGCCCTGGCCGCCCTGCACGCCAACATCGGCGGAGCCTTCTCCTACCCCGGAACCCCCTCAACGGAAATCTTCGAATACATCCATGCGGCCGCCCGCAATCTAGATAGCGTCTCGGCCAAGTGGGCCGCCAACGAGAAAGTGGCTTACGAAGAGGCCCTCGGCATGTCCTATGCCGGCAAACGGGCGATCGTCTCCATGAAGCATGTTGGCCTGAACGTCGCGGCCGACCCGTTCATGAACTCGGCGCTCACGGGCGTCAATGGTGGCGTCGTGGTCGTGGTCGCCGATGATCCCGGGATGCACTCATCGCAGAACGAGCAGGATAGCCGGTACTATGCTGATTTTGCACAAGTCCCCGTCTTTGAACCCTCGAACCAGCAGGAAGCCTACGACTTCACGCGTGAGGCGTTCGAGGTGTCTGAGAAGTTCGGGATTCCGGTTTTGCTGCGGATCGTGACGCGTCTGGCACACAGTCGTGCCAATGTGCGTGTCGCGCCGGCGGAGGCGCCCACCGACGGCAATGGCAAACTGCCCGAGCCGAATCCGGACAACTGGACGCTCGTGCCGGCGAATGCGCGGCGGCGTTTCCGGCACCTGCTCAACCTCCAGCCCCGGCTGCGCGAATGGTCCGAGAAATCGCCGCACAACGAGCTGACGCTGGCCGGACCGCGCGGCATCATCACCGCGGGCCTGGCCAACAACTACGTGCGTGAGGCGCTGGCCGGTCGCGATGACTTCTCCGTGCTGCGTATCACGACGTACCCGATTCCGATTGAGCGGGTGCGCAACCTCGTCGATCATTGCGATGAAGTCACGGTCGTCGAAGAGGGCTATCCTTTCATTGAGAAGAAGCTGAACGGGCTGCTCGGCATTCCTGGCAAGAGTATTCGCGGGAAGACGACCGGGGCGCTGCCGCCCGACGGCGAACTCACACCCGATCTGGTGGCAACCGCGCTGGGGCAGCCGTTCGACATGCCGACCGCCGCGCAGGGCGATTTGACGGGCCGGCCGCCGGCGTTGTGCCGCGGGTGTCCGCATGCGGACACGTTCAAGGCGATCGTGGACGCTACCGCAAATCAGCCGAACGCCATTCTGTTCAGCGACATTGGCTGCTACACACTGGGCGTCCTTCCGCCGTACAAGGCCGTGCATTCCTGTGTCGACATGGGCGCGTCGATCTCGATGGCGCATGGGGCATCGCAGGCCGGCGCTTTTCCCGTGCTCTGCACGATCGGCGATTCGACGTTTACGCACTCGGGGATGACGGGGCTGATCGGGGCGGCCCGCGCGGACGCCGACATGACGGTCTTCATTCTCGACAATGCGATCGTAGCGATGACCGGCGGCCAGGAAACCATGGCAGCCGGCGACGACCTGATCAAGCTCATCAAGGGGCTTGGCGTAAAGGATGAGGCGATCCAGATTATCGAGCCGCTGAGCAAGAACCACGCGCAGTCGGTCGACGCCGTGTCGCGGGCCATTAATCACCGCGGCCTTTCCGTGATCGTCGCGCAGCGCGAGTGCATTCATAATCGCCGTAAGGCTCCGCCCGCGCCCGCCAAGGCGAAGCAAACGCAGTGCACGGCCTGCGGTGAGTAGCGGCAGGTAAGCAGCGCGCCGCTCGCCGGGTGCATGGAACTGAGCTATCCGGTGCGAGCGGCCATGAGCAACACGATGAACAGTCACGCGGTGCAACAAGTGACGGTAGAGCCGAGGTCACTGGATTCAGTGGTTTCGGTCCCGGGCTGTGCGGCGTGTTCCGAGGGATCCACCAGCAGGTAGTCAAAGGGCAGAACTGTGGAACAGAATCTCATTCTCGCAGGAGTAGGCGGCCAAGGTATTCTGACCATCGCGCGGGCGATCTCCATCGCCGCCTTGCGACGTGATCTTCACCTCAAGCAGGCGGAAGTACACGGGATGTCGCAGCGCGGTGGGGCTGTGCAATCCCACCTGCGCATCGCCGACCACGAGCTCTTCAGCGATCTGATTCCCGCCGGTCATGCCGACATCATCTTTTCCGTCGAGCCGCTCGAGGCATTGCGCTATGTGCAGTACCTCCGTGAGGACGGCGTGATGATTGTCAGCACCAATGCTTTCGTGAATATCGAGAACTACCCGGCCATCGAGCAGATTCTCGACCGCATCGCGACATTCCCGCGTCACGTTCTGCTCGACGTGGATCGCCTCGCCAAGGAAGCCGGCTCGATTCGCTCGGCCAACATCGTCACCCTCGGCGCCGGCTCGCTGTTCCTCGAAATCGACCCGAAGGAGCTCGAGGACGCCGTCGCGGAGATGTTCGCCAGCAAGGGTGACAAGGTGGTCGCGGTCAATCGGCGTGCGTTCCGTGCCGGTCGCAATGCCGCGGCACTGTACCGTGACGGTCTCCAGCGTGGCGGCACGTCGCGCGCGGTGCGGAGCTGGATCGACGGCCTGACGGTCGACCAGCTTCTTCAGGATGCGCTGCCCACGCCACCCCTGTTTGACGATGTCGACCTGGTTGAGAACCGCCTCACCGGGGCTGAGGCCACAGCATTCGAGCGCACCCTGCTGCGGGCGTACGAGGAGAATCGCCGACCGCTGTACGAGCACGAGGTGTACATGCTGGTCGAGCTGGTCGGCGCCATCTCGCCACCGCAATATGTGTTTGTGCCCAAAGGCGGCATGATCTCGCGTGAGGCGTTGGACCGCTTTCCGGGCGAGAAAATCGTACTCAAGATCGTCTCGCAGGATGTCATCCACAAGACGGACGCCGATGGCATCGTCTTCGTCAGCCGCGATTATGAGACGGTGCGACGCGAGATTGACCGCCTCGTCGCGCGCCACGATCAGACCGCACGCGTTGAGGGTGTGCTCGCGGTCGAGTTCGTCGAGCGCTCCAAAGCGGGCTTCGGCAATGAGCTGTTCGTGGGAGTGCGGTCCACCCGCGAGTTTGGGCCCGTCATTGCGGCGGGTTTGGGCGGTATCGACACGGAGTTTCTCGCCAGCAAGATGAAGCCCGGCATTGCGGTCGCCAAGGCTTGTGCCACTGATACGTCGGCCGAGGAGTTTCTCGAGCTCTTCCGCAACACCGCCGCCTACGACGTGCTGTCCGGACGGGCCCGCGGCCATGCGCGGATCGTCTCTGACGGCGAGTTGCTGCGCTGCTTCCGGGCATTCATTTCCATCGCCCGGCACTTCTGCATTGACCGTGGCGCCGAAGGTCCGGACGTCGCCGAGCTCGAGGTCAACCCGTTCGCCTTCCGCCAGCAGCGCATGGTTCCGCTGGATGGGCGCGGCCGTCTCGGCACTGCTGCGAAGCGTCCGGCCAGCCGGCCGCACGAGAAGGTCCAGCGCCTCCTCGAGCCGCGTGCCATTGGCGTGCTCGGCGTGTCCAGCACGAACATGAACTTCGGCCGCATCATTCTCAACAACGTGAAGAATTGCGGGTTTGACACACAGCATCTCTACGTGATCAAGGAAAACGAGGAAGAAATCGACGGCATTCGCTGCGTGCCGGCTGTTTCCAAACTGCCCGAGTACACCGACATGCTCGTCATTGCCGCGCCCGCCACGGCGATGCCGCAGATCACCAACGATGTGATCGACTCCGGCAAGGTGGGCGCCGCCATCATGATTCCCGGCGGCATGGGCGAAACGGAAGGATCACAGGACATCGAGCAGCAAATCCGCGATGCGATTGCCCGCGGCCGTGCGCTCGACGACGGCGGCCCGGTCTTCCTCGGCCCGAACTGCATGGGGATCCAGTCGCGGCCCGGCAGGTACGACACGTTCTTCATTCCGCAGAGCAAACTGGACACCCGTTGGAGTGCTCCGCCGCGCCGCGTCGCCCTCGTCTCGCAGAGTGGTGCCTTCATCGTCAGCCGGCTCAGCAACCTCGAAACGCTCGACCCCGCCATTGCGATTTCGCTTGGCAATCAGATTGATATGACCATCGCCGACTGCGCCCGGGCCGTTGGTGAGCGCGACGACATTGACGTCGTCGGTATCTACGCCGAGGGCTTCACCAATGACGACGGGCTCGATCTGGTGCGTGTGATTCGCAAGATCACCGAAAGTGGCAAGATGGTCGTGTTTTACAAGGCTGGCCGCACGCCGGCGGGCCGATCCGCGGCCGCCGGCCACACCGCGTCGGTGGCGGGCGACTACGATGTCTGCACCGCTGCGGTATCCAATGCGGGCGCCCTGGTCGTCGAGTCGTTCAAGGAGTTTGAGCAGCTCGTCTACCTGGCTACCACGCTCCACGCCAAGCCTGTCCGCGGGCTGCGTATCGGTGCCATCAGCAACGCCGGCTTCGAGACCGTCGGGATGGCGGACACGACCATCGGTGACGATTATCGGGTCGGTATGGCGCAGCTTGATGAGGCCGCCGAAGCTCGCCTGAGTGAAGTGCTCAAGCAGCAGAAGCTCAATCAACTTGTCAACGTTCGCAACCCGCTCGACTTGACGCCGATGGCAACGGACGAAGCCTACGAGCAGTGCGTCCGCGTGATGCTCGAAAGCGAGGAGGTCGACGCCGTCCTCACGTCGCTGGTTCCGCTCACGCCGGCGATGTTCACGACCCCCGACGAAATCGGCCAATCCGGCTCGCTGGTAGAACGGCTCCCGAAGCTCTTCAGCGAAGCTGACAAGCCGGTCGTGGTAAACATCGATTCCGGCCCGCTCTATGACGACATGGCGCACGCCTTGCGGGAAGCCGGCGTCCCGGTGTTTCGTTCCTGCGACCAGGCCATGCGTGCCCTGGGCCGTTACCTGTGTCAGCGCTATGAGCCCGAGCCCAGTGCCGTGGCCAGCATGGACGCCAGCACCGTAACAGGTCCCGTCAGTCCTGAAGTGCCCCAGACCACGAAAGCGTGATCCGCGCGCGGCTGGCGCGCTTGTGTTGCAATTAGCCAAAAACCCGTGCAGGCAGCGCCCCAATTCCGGTAATATGGAAGCGGGAGGTTGGGCCATGCGCGTTGCACGGCGGGGCGGCGCCTCAAGGGACATTCCATCAGCGGGAGGTGGGACATGTCGTATCACGATGGCTTGAGAGGACGGCAAGTCCGTGCGCTGTTATGTGTTGGCGCCATGATGGGGACTTCGGTGCTCGCGCAGGAGCGCGATCCGCTCGGGGCGTGCTGCGCGCTCGACGGCACGTGCGAGATCACAACCGAACTCGAGTGTATCGATATCTGCGGTGGCGATCTCAACTGCGACTGGATGGTCGACTTCGACGACATCGACCTTTTCGTCGAGGCACTCAATTGCCCGGGCGGCCAGGGGTGGCAGCACGATTGTCCGTGGATCACCGGCGATTGTGATTATGACGGTGACGTCGACTTCGACGATATCAACTCGTTCGTGGACCGGATTGGCATGACGTGTCCACCGGGCATGGGTAACACGTGGCTCGGTCCCGGCACGACGTGCGACGCATGTCCGTGCGAGATCGTCTGCTACGGCGTTCCCGAGATGGAGCCGTGTGGGGAGAGTACGAACGCCGGCTGCGGCGCCATGATCCCCGTCTTTGAGCCGCTTCAATCCGGTGTGCGCGTTTGTGGAACCTCGTGGTACGACGGCTCAGCGCGCGATACGGACTGGTACGAGATTGAAGTCGCGCAGGCGAGCATTTTCACCATGACGGTGCAGGCCGAGTTCCCGGTCTTCATCGGACTCGTCGAGACTGTTCCGCCCGGGTCCGACGACTGCGCGGACATGACCGGCATACTCGATCCGTTCGCCGCCGGCGGTCAATGCGAGTACACCACAATTGTGACCGAGTGCCTTCCGCCAGGCACATATTGGTTCCATGTGAGCGCCCAGTGGGAGACACCGTTTGAATGTCCCGGGCCCTACTGGATCGAGGTCATCGCCGACGCGTGCGAGTAGCCGCCCAGCGTGTCTGTGCTCAGGAGGGGCGCACCCGGCGGATCAGAGTGCGTGCCAGCCCTGCCGGTCGGCGGCGCTGCCGGCGGCGCGCGGATCCACTTCGGGCGGCAACGCACTTCGTTCGCCGACATCGTTCTTGTGGCGCGTCGCCAGGTCATGTGCAGCCGCACGGAGCGTTCGCAGCGGATCGCCACCCAGCGGAGGCCAGGTCTCGTCCAAGTGTGAGCACATCTGGTACCCGACGTAGACACTTCCGTCGCGTTCATCCCGCCACAACTCGACGATTCGTCCCTCCTGCGGCCAGTCCAGTGTCGAGCAGGTTTCGATTTCCAGGTAGCCGCCCCAGTCCGTGACGCGATTGCGATGGCGATGCCCGCACAGGTGCATCGTCATCGACGTGTGGCTTCGCAAGACGTCCCGGAACGCGCGCGGCAGCACCTGACTGCCCGCCAGCAGGTCCAGTGCATCACTGGGGTGATGCGTCGCCACAATCGCAAGCTCGCCGCGCTTGTCCGCCATGGACAACTCGTCATCCAGGAATTGCAGGGCGACCGGCGTCAGGGCACCCTCGACGTATACCCACGTCGGAATCTCGCTCGCGCGTCGTGTGGTGTCCAGACCGATGAGGCGCACACCAACGATCGGCGAGACGCTGTAGCAGCCCGCGACGGCTGGATGGGCCGGCGCCACGCCGAGCTGCTCGTGAAATGCACTTCGCGCGAAATACGCCCGGTCTGCATTTGGCGTAACGGTCTCGGGCGTCTCCAGGAACGCCGGCGGCCCCGGATCCTCTGGCGTCACGCGCCCGTAGGCCCCCGTCGCCGTCGGATCCAGCTCCACCGGCAATACCCACCCCGGCCGCATGCGCACCGGCAACGGCGTCACACGCCGGCCATCGTCTTGACGGACGATCGGAAACACACCGAGCCCGTAGACGTCATGATTCCCCGGCACCACGTATGCGTCGATCGTTGCCCCATCCCCGTGCACACCGTTTTGATAGAGGCCGGCCGCAGTGAATGCGACATGGGGATCCAGGTGGGTTGGCGGTCGGTCGGCGACATCCCGGTCATCCCGGCCGCTTAGCGGATTCACTTCTCCACCAGCGAGCAACACCCGCGCCCATTCCAGCTCATTTCCCTGTGCGTTATCGCATACGTCCCCCGTATGCAGCAGGAAATCGAACGTCCGCCCGGCCGCGTGCTGCCGATTCACCGCGCGTACGATCCCGTCAACGAGTTGCGTCGAGTATGTTTCGTACGGCCGCCAGGCGCTGTGGCCAATGAGGCCCTCCGCACCAGCAAACCGGGCTGGCGACTCCTCATCCACGATATGCGTATCCGTGATGTGTGCCAGCCGAGCCAACCGCCGCAGCCCCGCCACTTCCGACACGTCCGCCTCATCAGGTGGCAGAAGCCGCGCCAGATGCCCGTCGCAACCGAGCCACACAGCCAGGCTCGCCCCGCAGCCCAGTTTCAGAAAGTCGCGTCGGCGTATGGACATGCCTGGTACATCATATCCGCTTCAGCCCCGCACGCCCCGCCAGTTGCCGACAATGGCCTGCTGGCGTAGCCTTGTCGCATGCCGAGTCGCCGACATAAGCGTGCCGGGGAGCCAACCACACCCGCACAGCGTGCCTCCCTGGTACTACCGGCCAGCCTGATCGCTGTCGCGGCCATACTCTCGCTAGTCGGCGGGTTGCAGTACAACCACGTCTGGCAGGGGCTACCGCTCCCACGGATTAGTGCGCTCAATGCGGCGACCGTGCAGCGGGCGTTCGAACGTGGCCAGGAGCGCATGAACCCGTCGGCGCGTGCCGGTCTGATTCTCTCCTATCTCAGCAATCGCGTTACGGATGCGATTCAGCGGCCTGATCAGCTTGAAGACGCCCGCATCGACGTACGCAACTTCCTCGGTCACACGCGCGATTCGCAGGTTGGCCGCCTTCAACTCGCCACGTTGATCATGCTGGAACAGGATCGCGCCGGCACGCCGCCCGCCGATTGGTGGCCCCGTGTCCAGCCGTGGCTGGCCGACCTTGATGGAACCGATCTTCGCCACTTTCAAACGGACCTCATACGTGCATACGCCGGCACGTACCGACAACTGGGCTTGCCACCGGGCCTGGCTGAGCGCAGTGCCCGTAGTCGCATCGGATTCCCGCACGGTCCGTTTCTCCAGACGTTTACCGATCTTACGCAGCGCATGGAAGCCGGGCTGACAAACGCGGGTGACAACGCCGCTGCGGCCGACTGTCGCCGGGTGCGCCGCGAGCTCCTGCGTGCGTGGATTGTCGAACCCGTCTCGCCCGACCTGCGTCTTCTGGCCGTGGACTTGCTATCCCGAGAGCTAACGGCAGACGCTCCAGGTTCGTCACCGGCCACCGCCTCGGCGGCAGCACAAAGCAACCAGGAGATCGCTACCGCACTCAGGAAGTATCGCAGACTATTGCTCAAGTACCTGAACGTGTGCGGTGCCGAGCTGGCCCCCCTGCTTATCTGCCCCACACGCCAGCTCGAAGTCGCCCCGTCGCAGAAAACCATCCTACTCAACCGCCTCGGCCTGGCCGGCTGGCTGCTCGGCAGCGTCATCGGCAGCGGCCTTACTGCGCTGGCTGGCTGGGTCCTGGCCCGCGGTCGTCCCCCGGTGACACGGGGCGCAGTCGTCACGGGTATGCTTCTTGGTACGCTGCTGCTGTTGATGGGCGTGCTGTGGCCCACATTCTTCGCTGAGTCTGTAGAGACGGACTTCCTGCGCGCCGGTGCGGAAGACGGCGATCCGCCCGTGCACCCCTTCATTGCCGCCGCCGTCGCCGTCTTCATTCTCATGCTTACCCCCCTGCTCCTCAGCACCCGACAACCCGGCGCCCAGCGGCGTCTCAATGTTGCAACCCCGGCCATCGTCGCCTGGCTGCTGCTGGTCGCCGCCCTCGCCGCGGCGAATCCCATCGCGGATGCGAGCATGCCGCGTTACGATGCAAGAGTCAAGCTGTTCCTCGACGCCCAATTGCAGGGTATCCCAATGTCCGGCAACCTGAATGAACTGACCCAAATGCTCTCGGCCTGGCAGATCGATCAGTCCGGCATGACCGACCGCGCTTCCGAGGATCGTACTCCATGAAGACCATCATCGAGCCCTTCCGCATCAAAGTCGTCGAACCCATCCGCATGACCACCCGCGACGAGCGCGAGCGCCTTCTCCGCGAGGCCGGCTTCAACGTCTTCCTGCTCCACGCCGACGATGTCCTCATCGACCTGCTGACCGACTCCGGCACCGGGGCCATGAGCAGCCTGCAATGGGCCGGCATCATGCGGGGCGACGAGTCCTACGCCGGCGCGAAGAGCTGGTATACGCTCCAGGAGAAGATCCACGCCCTCACTGGCTTTGAGCACGTTCTGCCCACACACCAGGGCCGGGCGAGCGAGCGCATCCTTTTTGAGCTGGTTGGCGGACCGGACAAGGTCGTGCCCAATAACAGCCATTTCGACACAACGCGTGCCAATATCGAGCACACGGGCGCAAAAGCCGTGGATCTCGTGATCGACGAAGGCCGCCAGCCATCGACGCGACACCCGTTCAAGGGCAACATGGATCTTGCCAAGCTCGAGGGGCTGATCAAGGAGGTTGGCGTCGAGCGGATTCCGCTGGTCATGGTGACGGTGACGAACAACAGCGGCGGCGGTCAGCCGGTGAGTCTCGAGAACCTGCGGGCTGTGCGGAAGCTGTGCGATCAGTACCAGCTGCCGTTTTTTCTCGATGCGTGCCGCTTTGCGGAGAACGCGTACTTCATCAAAAAGCGCGAACCCGGTCAGGAGAATCGCAGCATCCGCGAGATCGTCCGCGAGATGTTCGACCTCGCCGACGGTGCCACGATCAGTGCGAAGAAGGATGGCATTGTAAATATCGGCGGCCTGCTGCTGATGCGCGACGCCGAATTGATCCGCCAGGCCGACGAATTGCTCATTCTCACGGAGGGTTATCTCACGTACGGCGGGATGGCCGGCCGCGACCTGGAAGCCATGGCGCAGGGCTTTGAGGAAGTCGTCCACGAGGATTACCTTCAGTATCGCATCCGCAGCACCGAATACCTCGGCGAGAAGCTGCTCGCGCACGGGATCCAGATTGTCGAACCGCCGGGCGGGCACGCCATCTACATCGACGCGAAGCACTTCTGCTCACACATTCCGCCGGAGCGATTTCCCGGTCAGGCGCTGGTGTGCGGTTTGTATCGTCACGTGGGTGTCCGTGCGGTTGAGATTGGCAGCGTGATGTTCGGCAAGGAGGCGCCGCCGCCGATGGAGCTGGTGCGACTGGCGATCCCCCGGCGTGTGTACACGCAGAGCCATATTGACTACGCGATCGAAGGCATCATTGAGCTTTTCCAGCAGCGCGAGAGTCTGCGCCCGCTCGAGATCACGTGGGAGCCGCCGTCGCTGCGCCACTTCACGGCGCGTTTTCGTGAGCTGTAGTAATGATCGGACCTGCGGCAGAGTTGGCATGGAGCACGCACGTCGACGCACCTATGATGTAGCATCATGAGTGCATCGCCCATCGACCATTGCCCCGTCTGCGGCTACGACCTGCGTGAAATCACGCCGCCGGCCGCGTGCCCCGCGTGTGGTTTCGAGTATGACCGCGACACACGCGTGTGGCGGACTGCCGAATCGTGGAGCCGCGTTGCGATGATCTACCTCGGCTTCGGGCTGCTGCTCGGCCTCATTGTCCTGGCGATGGAGGACGCCGCGACAACCGCCTTCGGCAAGACGCTGCCGCTGCTGCTGGCCCTCGGGGCCCCCGCCGTCGGCCTTGCGTTTCGCCAGTCCATCTTCGGCCGCATCAGTGGGCGCTTTGTCGCTCTCACGCCGGGTGGCATCGTCGTCGGCACGCGCGGCCGACCGCGTACCGTCACGTGGGAAGAGTTTGAGCGGCTGGGTGAGCGGCGGGGCGTTCCCGTCCTCTACCTCCACGAATCCGGCGTGCAGGTGCCGCTCGACGATATCTTCCGCGACAGTCAGGAGTTGGGCGAGTTTCGCGCGGCGCTCAAAGCAGCCGCAAAATCCGCCAAACAGCGTTCGGGAATGTGAATTTCGCATTCATTCACCGCCACGGACCGAATATCTCCGCCTGACGCACGTTCCCCTTCATGACCGCGCGGCGACGGACGCCGCGTCCTGTGTGCAACGACGCACCGATCGAAGGAGGAACCCCCGTGCGAACACTTCCCCTGCTTACGCTGTCCCTGTGTTTCATTTTCGTGCCGGCATTGCAAGCCGATGTCGAGCCGGCCACCTCCGAGACTTTCGGCCTGGACATTGACACTGCCACCCAAACCGCCGAACCGAACGATTCCCCCTGCCCACTGTTTACCATCGCGAAGGGTCAGCTCAGCGGCCTGGGCCTCGAGCCGGGCTTTCATGGTGCCGAGTTGATCATCAACCACCCGGAGGCGTGGCACGCTTTCTGGGAAGTCCACACCGCGGTACTCGAAGACCCACCCCCGCCACCACCGATCAACTTTGAGGAGCACGTCGTGCTCGCCCGTATTCTCGGACCACAGCCGAACTTCGGCGGGCCGAACACCGCGATTCTCGGGCTGCATCCGGAAGGCCCTTTTCTGAACGTCCGGGTGTTTGATGATCGTCGCCCCGGTGGAAGCGAGGAAGGCCCCGCGAATCCGTTCCACATCGTCGCTGTCGAGCGCGGCTGCCTGCCGCCGCATGCAGCGCTGAGCTTTGCCCATATCGGACCACACCCCGAGGCCGGCGTGATTGAAGGGCGCGTCTGGTCGGTTCCTGAAGGTGAAGAGGAAGAGCCGCCGCACCGACTGCCATATGCACACGTGATCCTCGAGCCGCTCAATGAGGAGCTCGAGCCGCGTCACGCCCTCAGTGGTGGCGACGGCAGCTACTTCTTCGTGAACGTCCCGCCGGGCGAATATGAGCTGATCGCCGAAGCTGAAGGCCATGAACCGGTGGTCGAGACGGTCTTCGTGGAGCCTGGCGGCTACTTCCGGCAGCCACTCGTGTTGACTGCGCTGCCGCCCGAGCCCGCCGCCGTGCTCGGCCTGGTGCTGCATCCGGCTGAGGGTTGGTATGCCCCACTGCCCGACGCGGTAGTTCACTTGATCCGCGAGGGTGAGGTGATCGCCGAGACGTTCAGCAACGATGAGGGATTCTTCCTGTTTGATGACGTCATGCCCGGGCCGTATCTGCTGCGTGCGAACCATCCGGACTTTGCACCACAGGCGGTGCCCATCTTCGCACATCCCGGCGAGGAGGTTTTCCAGGTGTTTATTCTGGAAGAAGGTGAGCCCGAGGAGTTTGGTGTTTTCGAAGGCGTCGTGCTCGGCCTGGTGGACGGCGAGGCTGTGCCGCTGGCGGATGCCCGTGTGAAGGTTCGTCGGGGTGACTTCATGCGTCTGGCCTGGACGAATGAAGATGGCTTCTTCGAATTCCCGGAGTTGCCTGCCGGCGAGTACTGGACCGTTGCCCGCGCCCCCGGCTTCGAACATGCCGGCATGGAGATTGAGATCTTCCCGAATGACGTGACCGAGGAGGAGTTCGTGCTCGAACCCGTCGGCCCGCCGGAGCAGACGCCTGTGGACGATCTGCTCGCCTGGTAAGGCCGGCGACGCGCGATTGTTGGCGATTGGTACGCCCCGGCACTTGATGCCGAGCGGGCGTCTGGCAACCCTGGCGTCGCGCAACAAACCATCGCAACCCGGAGACGGCGTGACGACAAACCAAGCAGTCGCGCCGTCTCAATTGCCTTAGCGCGTTTTCGAACGCTACCCGGCACCTGTGGTCTTGATCTCCTATGGGTCGCACTAGTCCGCTGCAGAAGCCCGCGCACTACGCAACACTCTGCGCGGTTCGTGAGGGGCCACCAAGAATGCACGCGCGGCACGGAAGTGCCGTCCGAGCGTCGACACCACGCTGATCGCGACACACATGCGATGACCGGCACAGTTGTATCCGTTCACCGAGATTTCAGCCGTTTTTGGTGAAACTTCGATCACCGCGCTTGCGGCCAGGAGTTCCCCAGTCCCGAAGCGGGCCTTCTCGAGCAAATCATGCAACCGCTCCGTTGCCAGAATCTGCGCGTATTCCAGGGGATCCGCGGTAGCAACTCCAGCCTCAGACCGCGTCAGTAGATCGAATTCGTATCGCGAGCCAGGCGCAACAAGAAACCCAAACAACCAGTAGCCCTCATAATCGGTATTCCGGCTGATGTACGTCTCGATGAAGTTATGGACCACGCTCTTGAGCACGTGCTGGGAGGGCACAGTGCGATCCTCTCATCAAGCGATACCGCTCGCCGTATGTTGGCGACGGAAGTGCCACCGTTCTGATCGGCCCTCTCGAGTTTCTGAGACCCATGCATTCAGCGCTCGCGCGCAGATCTGGATGGCATTGCGGGACTGCGTGTCCAGCACCTGCCCCCCGATCCCGCGCAAGCCAGCAGGCCCGGGCGCTGTGATGCACCCGGGCCTGCTAACACATATCAACCAACCGCCACTCGCTGCGGCGTTATTTGATTTCGACTTCCGCGCCGGCTTCTTCCAGCTCCTTCTTCCACTTGTCGGCGTCTTCCTTGCTGACGGCTTCGAGCAGGGGCTTGGGGGCCTCGTCGACGAGGGCCTTGGCCTCCTTGAGACCCAGCTCACTGCGGGCCGCGCGGACAACCTTGATGACCTTGAGCTTCTGCGAGCCGCCGGACTTGAGAATGACGTCGAACTCGGTCTGCTCTTCCTCGGCCGCTCCGCCACCGTCACCGCCGGCACCCGGCATCGCGGCAACGACCGCACCGCCGGCCGCGGGCTCAATCCCGTAGGTATCCTTCATGTAGTCCACGAGCTGCTGGGCCTGCATCAGCGTCAGGTCGGCGATCTTGTCACCCATCTCGGTGATTGCAGCGTCAAAAGTCTTCGCTTCAGCAGCGGGGGCTTCAGGGGCTTCTGCCATGATTCACGCTCCGTAACAAAACACGTTCTCGACCGCCCTGATAGCTGAGGCCCCATTGGCCCCATTTAATCCCCACGGGGAGCACTCAGGTGCGCGTCGTAAGCAACCAAATTGTCGTCGGGCGAGACGCCCGACCCACCCGGGGCACATTTATCGTCGGCCGCGCTGCCCGACGCACCCACCTACGCGGTCTTCTTGATCTCTTCGCCGTCTTCGAGCTTCTCGATGATCTGCTTGACGGCGCCCATGATCTTGCCACCGGGCGCGGCGACCGCGCCCATCAGCTTGCGGCCCGGCGAAATCACGAGTGTGACCACCTTGGCCTGGAGGTCGAGCCTACCCAGCATCTTGTGCAACGATTCGACCGCCTGCTCGTCGATCAGTTCGCCTTCGAGCAGGGCGCCGCGCAGATGGAACGAGTCCTTCGGAAACTTCGACTTCCACTCGTCCAGCATCTTCGCGATTTCAATCGCCGACTCGCCACCCGTGACCAGCGCCGCCGGCCCTTCCAACCGCTCGGCCAGCTTGGCCATCGGCCCGTCGCTGCACGCCCGCCGAAAGAGGGAGGTCTTGACGACCTCCAGCTTCATCTCACGCTCGCGCAGGTCGCGGCGGAACTCGTTGGTGGTGATGCCGTCGACGCCGACAAGCTCGACCCAGACGGCGTTCTCCTGTTGACCGTACCGGTCACCCAGGTCCCGCATGATCATTTCTTTGACTGGTTTGCTCATCGTCGTCTACTCCATGCTCGCGGCGAGATCAAGCTCGACCGCCGGCGTCATCGTTCCGCTGATGCACACCTTCTTCATGAACGCGCCCTTCGCCGCCGCCGGCTTCATCTTCCGGATGTGGTCGACAAAGGCCATGATGTTCTCTTTGAGGTCGCCGTCCGCGAAGCTCAGCTTGCCGACGATCGCGTGGATATTGCCGCCGGCATCGTTACGGAACTCAACCTTGCCGGCCGAGTAATCCTTGACAGCCTGCACGATATCCGGGGTGACGGTGCCGCTCTTCGGTGAGGGCATCTTGCCTTGCGGGCCGAGGAACCGGCCGAGCCGCCCGACCTTGCCCATCATCGACGGGTGCGCGACCGCGACGTCGAAATCGGTCCAGCCACCCTGCACCTTCTCGACCAGCTCGTCGCCGCCGGCCTCGATGGCGCCGGCTTCCTTGGCGGCGTCGGCGTCCTGCTCCTGGCAGAAGGCGATGACGCGCTTGGTCTTGCCAATGCCCTTGGGCAGGCTGATCGAGCCACGGATCATCTGATCGGCCTGACGCGGATCGATGCCGAGGTGCATGACGAGATCGACACTCTGGTCAAATTTCGTGTTCGACAGGTTCTTGAGCTGCTTGATCCCCTCGTCGAGCGGCGTCGGTTCCTTCGGAATCTTGTCGAAGTCCTTCTTGTAACGCTTGCTGCGTCGTTGCATCGCACTCAGCTCCCACTTGTTTCGGCCCGTGGTGCGGCCTTCTGGTTGTCGCGCGGCCCGGCGCCGCGTCAATCGCTATCTTCAGAATCCGCCCGCGGCGGACGCTGCTACTTTTCGACCTCGATCCCCATCGAACGGGCCGTGCCGGCGATGATCCGCGACGCGGCCTCGACATCGAACGCGTTGAGGTCCTTCATTTTCTGCTCGGCGATATTGCGCAGATCATCCTGGGTCACACGCCCCACCTTGTTCACATGCGGTTCGCCGGAGCCCTTCTCGACAAGCGCCAGACTCGGATCGAGTGGCTTGGCCGCCTTCATCAACAGCACTGCGGCCGGCGGGCTCTTGACGACGAAGTCGAAGCTCTTGTCCTTGTATACCGTGATCTCGACCGGGCAGGTCATCCCGTCCAGGTGTTTCGTGCGGTCGTTGAACTGCTGCACGAACTGCCCGATGTTCACACCATGCTGACCCAGCGCGGGGCCCACCGGCGGCGCAGGCGTCGCCTTGCCACCCGGAGCCTGCAGCTTGATCTTGCCAACGACGGCTTTAGCCATGACTCATTCCTACCGTTTCCCACTGAGC
The DNA here is from genome assembly GCA_964468185.1 of uncultured Planctomycetales bacterium. Lineage (GTDB taxonomy): Bacteria > Planctomycetota > Phycisphaerae > UBA1845 > Fen-1342 > JANQFV01. The sequence goes on from CAYXTR010000034.1 coordinate 17,744, forward strand.
TTGCGGCACGACCCGGCGCACCGCAACGGGTAAAGAATCGCTAATTTAACACAGAACGCGGGCCCATTCCAGCCCGCTGACGGCGTTTTTCCGCCCCAACTCGGCCCCCCTTACGCAGGCCCCCGAACTACAACTGCTCGACCTGCCAGTATTCGATCTCGATTGGCGTCGGACGGCCGAAAATGGTCACGATGACCTTGACGGTACCCTTCTGGCTGTTGATCTCGTCAACTACGCCCTCGAAGTTCTCGAACGGGCCCTCGGTCACCTTGATCCGATCGCCCTTCTTGAACGCCAGGTTGCTCAGCGCGGCGCTCTCGTCCGGCTTGATCGCCGCCGCCAGCATCTTCTCCACGTCGGACATGGGCATCGGCGAGGGTTTGCCGCCGGAGCCGATAAAATCGCCCACACCCGTGGTTTCCTTGATGACGAACCAGACGTTTTCGGGGATGCGGCCATCGGAGTCGGTCGCCATCTCGACGAAGACGTAGCCGGGATAGAGCTTGCGGTGATAGACGCGGGCCGTGCCACCCCGCACACGCTTCTCCCGCTGCGAGGGCACCAGCACGCGCCCGACGCGGCCCTCGAGCTGCTCGATCTTGACCTTCCGCTCCAGTGCCTCGCGCACCTGGTCTTCCTTGTTGGAGGCCACCCGCAGCACGTACCACCCCATGCCCGGCTGCACCAGCTCGACTGGTTCGGGCGCGGAAACCGCGTCGGCCCCGGCCCCGCCCGCTTCAGCTTCCGTCTCAGGTGCGGCCGCAGCACCTTCCGCAGCGGCGTCGGGCGTCGCCTCGGCAGCGGTCTCCGGCGGTGTTTCGGGCGGGCTTTCGGGCTGATCGGCCGCCGGTTCCTCCGGCGTGGCCGCCTCAGGCTGTTCCGCCTCGGTTTGCTCGTTCTGTGCTTCCATGTGCTCGGGATCTGGCATGCTGTGCTTTCGTTTCCGTACTGGGCTGGGGACTACACGCCACGCATTCCCGGCGACAAGAACATCAGCCGCCGGCCTCTCCCCCCAGGAACTTGCCGACAATGTCCACTTTGAGCACCCCCATCATGCTGAAGAGGATCATGAAGATGGTATTGACCAGGAAGAGGATCAGCGAAAGGGCGAGCACCGCGACGATCACGACGCGCGTCGCGCCCCAAACCTCGCGCCGCGTGGACCAATTCACCTTCTTCATCTCGCCTTCGGTCGCGATCAGAAAGTCAACCACGTCCTGCTTGCGACCCACCAGCCAGAAGATCAGGTAACCCAACCCTGCCAGCGCGATCACCGGCACCAGCGTGCGGATCGTCACGTCGTCGGCAAAGGCGAACCGCCGAATCTCCTGATAGATAAAGTGCGCACAGCTCAGCGCGAGCACGCCGGCACCCGCCGCGGTCACCCAGCGAATGTGGATACCCTGGCCCGGCTTATAGAGTCGGAAGGGCGAGCCGCCACCCGACTTGCTCGAAGTTCCGGAATGCACGTGGTCAGCCATCGTCTATCATGCTCCCGGCCAGGCCACAGGCGTTCACCTCTGCGGCCCGGTTGGGCCGCGGCCTTCAGCCACTCTGAGCCGTTTCGGCTCCGACTTCAATTCGTCGCAGTCCACACGCGGACGGCCAGCGCCGCCCTTCACCAACCAGGAGCGGAGGGATTTGAACCCCCAACCGCCGGTTTTGGAAACCGGTGCTCTGCCAATTGAGCTACGCTCCTTCTGGAACCCGTGGCATCAACAGCGTGCCACACGCCTCCGCGTCTGCCGCCGGCGCTGCCGCCGGCGATCACTTCCGCTTGAGCTTGTGCACTGTCCGCTTCCGCAGCCGCGGGGAGTACTTCTTGAGCTGCAACTTGGGCACGCCGCCCTGCACGTTGACGTTCGTCCGATAATTCAGGTCGCCCGTCTCGGTACATTGCAGCCAAACCCATTCACGTCGCTGCGCCTTCGCCATCGAAACAACTCCTGCGGCGCTCGCCGCCACTCCAACCGGCCAGTCCTTACGACGACCGGCCGGCGGAGTATACGCATATGCAATGTAACGATCGGCGGGCTACTCGATGACTTTCGTCACGACGCCCGAGCCAACCGTACGTCCACCTTCACGAATCGCGAAACGGAGGCCTTCCTCCATCGCGATCGGCTTGCCGATCTCGACCTGCATCTGGATGTTGTCACCCGGCATGCACATCTCGGCCTTGCTGCCGTCACGCGCCTGGATCTCGACAATTCCGCCCGTCACGTCGGTCGTCCGGAAGTAGAACTGCGGGCGATACTTGGGGAAGAACGGCGTATGACGACCGCCTTCCTCCTTCTTCAAGACGTAGACCTCGCCCATGAACTTGGTGTGCGGCGTGATCGAACCCGGCTTCGCGAGCACCTGCCCACGCTCCAGCTCCGTCTTTTCCACACCACGCAGCAGCAGGCCGACGTTGTCACCCGCAATGCCCGAGTCGAGCGTCTTGTTGAACATCTCGACGCCCGTCACAACCGTCTTGCGGCCCTTCTCGGCATCCAGACCGATGATCTCGACTTCTTCGCCGACGCGAACCTCGCCACGCTCGATACGACCCGTACCCACCGTACCACGCCCCTTGATCGAGAACACATCCTCGACCGGCATGAGGAACGGCTTGTCGCTCTCACGCTCCGGCTCGGGAATCGCCTCGTCGAGCGCCGTCATCAATTCGGTAATCGCCTTCCAGCCGGCGCCGTCCTCGTTCTTGTCGACCGAGTCCTGCACCGCCTGCGTCGATGAGCCCTTGATGACCGGCACGTTGTCGCCGTCGAAGTCGTACGACGTCAGCAGCTCACGGACTTCCATTTCGACGAGCTCGAGCAACTCCTCGTCATCCACGAGGTCAACCTTGTTCAGGAAGACCACCAGGCTCGGCACGTTGACCTGACGCGCCAGCAGCACGTGCTCACGCGTCTGCGGCATCGGGCCGTCGGCGGCACTGACCACCAGGATCGCGCCGTCCATCTGGGCAGCACCCGTGATCATGTTCTTCACATAGTCCGCGTGCCCGGGGCAGTCGATGTGAGCGTAGTGACGCGCGTCACTCTCGTACTCCACGTGCGACGTCGCGATCGTCAGAATCTTGGTCGGGTCGCGACGACCATCAGACTCCGACGCCTTCGCCACCTCGTCGTACGACGTGTACTTCGCCAGACCCTTCGCGGCCTGCACAGCGGTGATTGCCGCCGTCAACGTCGTCTTGCCGTGGTCGACGTGACCGATCGTGCCAACATTCAAGTGCGGTTTGGTTCGCTCAAAAACACCCTTGGCCATAGAAGCTCTCCACTCGTCGCCCGGGCGGGACTGCACCCGGGGTGGCCCACTACGGCCACCGTCTCCCTTAGTCTCACTTGTCCTGAAATACGTATGGTACTAACCGTCCGGTCCCGCATGCGATCCGTGACGTCGTAAAGCTGCTGGTGGGGATTGAACCCACGACCTCCTCCTTACCAAGGAGGCGCTCTACCACTGAGCTACAGCAGCAGCGTTCACCAGCAGCCTGTAAGCCTGCTTACTACCGGTGCCTACCCGCGCACGGACCCGCCTCGGCGAGCCGGAATGAGGCATTGTATGTGCTCCTCCACGCTTGTCAAAAGGAAAAATCTGGCAACCAGAGCCACTTTGGCGATAATCACTACATAGAGTAAGCTCCCGCCAACACGCAGTTATGGGGCCTTCGGAGTCCTTGCCGTGCCCGACCGACCACGCCTCTCACTCGCTGAGCTCCCCCATCGCTTCCGCGACGAACTCGCCGCCCTACCGGGGCACTGGCGCAATTGGCGTGAGAACATCAAGCAGGATCCTGCGGCCCTCTGGCAAGGTCCCATCAGCCGCCTGCTCCTCCTCGCACTGGTCGGCACCGCGTTGCTGCTGGGCATCCGCTGGCTCTCGACCTCGCTCTCCGCCCTGCCGCCCGAAACGAAGAACGAAGAGCCCACGCCGTTCGCCACGCTGTACGTCGCCTGCACCAATCCCGACTGCCTGGCCCACTATACGACCCAGCAGCCAATGGACTTCGACAACTGGCCCCTCACCTGTGAACAATGTGGCCAGCCCACCGTCTACCGTGCCACCCGCTGCCCCGACTGCCGCCAATGGTTCGCAACCACTCCCGACCAACCCGAAACCTGCCCCCATTGCACCGCGCGCGAACACGAACGTCGCGAATCTGAAACACCAGCTATCGTCCCCCGCGAACATTCTGACGACGCCGAGGACCCCTGGTGACGACCTCATCGGCTATCCCCCATTCACGGTCCACCCGCGCAGCAAGCACGACAGGGCACCCGGCGTAACCGCAACACGGTGACGCCCGATGCCCTGCGATGAGACGCAGCGTATCGTTGTGGACCGCTTCGCGCTACTCGCGGGCCGCGCTCGGCTCATCGGCGGTCTGCCCGGGCTGCTTGGGCTTGGGCGGCTGCCGGTAATGCGTGACCATCCGCGTCATGATCGTGTGGTCGCTGCGCGTGGTGACCGTCACTTTCGAGTCGAAGAAGTCGAATGTCCGCAGGATGTTGCCGATTTTCGTCAGGGAGTTCAATACGGTGCTCACCATCGGATCCCGCGCCTGCTCCGCCGCCGCCATCCGGGCCGCGAAGGCCATGGCCGGCAGCAGCGTTCCCATCTGTTCTCCCCAGCCGCGCAGGTCACTGTAGTTGTACTCCGTCGCACCGCCGGCGATAGTGAGTCCGGCCTGCTGATAGCGTTCACTATCGGTAAAGCTGGGGCGCTCGCCGGCGGCCGTTTCCAGCAAAGCGGTCACGATCTCCGGACCGTTGCCAATGATCAGATGACCGTCGTTCACGCCAATCACCGGCCGCCCGAGCCCTGGAATGAACGCACCCCACGGCGGCAGCACGACGCGCTTGAAACCTTCCGCGCCGGCAATCCGCGCCTCTTCAACACCGCCCTGCTGCTCCATCAGCACCTCATCCAGGTAAATGCACAGGTCCTCGACGAGTTTCCGCGCCCGCTCCTCATCCTGCACCCGCAGGATGTACGCACTCCCCGGCATGAACGGCGTCGGGATGGGTGCCGAGAACGTCGTGTACGGACCACTCAGGATGGGCAGTAGATCGCGCTCCACGTCGATGGCGATCTCCTCCTGCATCAAACGGAGTTGATCCAGTGTCTGCGCGGCCTCGGGGTTATGCTCGGTGGCAAAGTCGGTAATCGCCTTGTACAGCGCCACGAGGTCGATCCCACTGCTGACCGTCACGCTGGTGGCTTCCTGCGGCACGAACGCCAGCGGATCCCGCAGCGGCTTTCCCGCGTAGAGCGCTTTGCCAAACGGCTTCTGCAGCGCGTCGCGCCGCAACATGCAGATCTGCTGCTCGGTCTTTTGCATGCCATCGGTCGCCGACACGCTCGCCGAGTAATCCCAGAGGTCCAGTTCATCAACCAACGGCTCCAGGAAGCCCATGGAAGGCATGGCCGGCATTCCGGCCGGCTGCGTCTCCGCTTGACTCATTGTCTGTCCCAGTGACCCGATCATGCGGGCAAACACCCGCCCCTCCGTCATGAACCGCGACCAGTCAACGAACTGATATCCATCCTGGGGGTCATCGAGCCGCTTCATGGCGTCCCGAAAACGCGGCGTCGCCATCAGTGAAGAAGTCGTGGGGTCGATCTCACCGCGCAGCAGGGCCAGCGACTGACTGGGCATGCTCGTCCCATACCCAACCAGAATCGCCTCACGGTGACGCGCCACCATCAGACTCATCGGCACCATCGCGCCAGAGAGCGACATGCGATGCACAACCGTGTCGCCGGCATCTTCCGTGTCCAGCACAAGCATGTCCGGCGCCATGTCGACCAGGCTTCGCAAGACGTCGGCGAGCGCACCGAAGTCTTCCCCGGCATGCCCCTTCTCCGGCAACATGAGCATCACGAACCCGAAGTCCATCGGCGCCGCCAGTTTGGTCGCATAGACGAACTCACGATCGGCCAGTCGAGCCCAGTTCACACTCGCCGCCAGATCCTGAATGCGCTCCCACTGCTCCTCAAAGGCATCCACATCGATCGGGGCCTGCTCCACGCCCGGCGTCTTGGCCATATTCCCGAACAACCGCTTGAGATCGCTGCCAAACCGCTGCTCCTGCACGGCTTTCCAAACGCGCTCATACTGCTCGCGGACGAACTCCTTGCCGGCATGGTCACGCATGTGCACCACCATCATCGCATCGGCAGGAATCCCGCGCGCGAGCTTGAACTCCGCGAGCCCATCCGCACGCACCACTGCCACACTGCACGCCAGCGAAACCAGGAGGCAGCCGACAACCAGCATTCTGTGATTGCTTTTCATGCCCCGAATCTCCTTCATTATTGTGTCCTTCGGCCGGATCAGGCGCGTTCCGGCCCAGTACGCCCAATGATCACTTCCATCGTTCGGCCAGCCCGTCACGGCAACGGCACCATGCACACCCGATCCGCGGGATCTTACCCGCCACCCGGCTGACCGTAACCGCGCTCACACGTTGAACCACCGGCGTACACACTTTCCGACACTTCGTCAATCCGCGAAATCTACCCCCCTTCAACCAGGAAACCCGCCAGGTCGCGCGCGATCTACCTTACGGATGCGAAAACCGAGCGCTCAGCGCTTACGCTTCGTCGGTCGGCGGCGCTGGCCCTGCGGCTTCCAATTGCCCGCATCGCGCCGCTTGCGTCCCATCGACGGCTCCGGGCGCGCATCAGCCGCTGCCACTTTCAGTTCCGGGGATTCCTTCAACTCACGAATGTGATCGCGAAGCGCCGCCGCCCGTTCGAAATCCAACTCCCCCGCCGCCTGCAACATCTCCGTCTCGAGCTGCTGAATCAACTCGTCCCGGTCGTACTCCCCCTCCTCCGCATGCACCGCCTCCCGCACACGTCGCATGGCCGCCACCTCCGTCAGCAACCCCGCCCGGATCTCCTTCCGCACCGTGTCCGGCGTGATGCCATGCTCCTCGTTGTAACGCCTCTGGATATCACGTCGGCGGTCGGTCTCATCCATCGCGCGCTGCATCGACGGCGTGATGCGATCCGCGTAGAGAATCACATGAGCGTCTACGTTGCGTGCACAGCGTCCAATCATCTGCACGAGTGACGTCTCGCTCCGCAGGAAACCTTCCTTGTCCGCGTCGAGAATCGCGACCAGTGACACCTCGGGCAGGTCAAGGCCTTCCCGCAGGAGATTCACGCCGACCAGCACGTCGAAGTTCCCCAAGCGCAGGTCGCGCAGGATTTCCACGCGCTCCAGCGTGTCAATCTCACTGTGCAGATAGCGGCCGCGCAGGCCCGCCTGCTGGATGTACGACGACAGATCCTCCGCCAGCCGTTTTGTCAATGTCGTGATCAGCACGCGCTGCCCGGCCCCGACGCGCTCCTGACACCGCTCCAACAGGTCTGGTACCTGACCACGGGCCGGCTTGACTTCGATGCTCGGGTCGATAAGCCCCGTCGGCCGGATGATCTGCTCCACGACCTCGCCTCCGCTCCGCTCCAACTCATACGTCCCCGGGGTGGCGCTGACGAATAGCACCCGCCGCCACATGGCCTCGAACTCCTCGAAGCGCATGGGTCGGTTGTCCAGACAGCTCGGCAGGCGGAAACCGTGCTCGACCAGGACCTGCTTGCGATTGCGGTCGCCGTTGAACATCGCTCCGATCTGCGGAATCGTGACGTGCGATTCGTCGATGATCATCAGGAAGTCTTCGGGGAAGTAATCCACCAGCGTGTAGGGCTTCGCTCCGGGCGGCGTGTCGTTCAGGTGGCGCGAGTAGTTCTCAATCCCGCTGCAATAGCCGACTTCCTGCAACATCTCCATGTCGTATTTCGTGCGGGCCAGCAGACGCTGGGCCTCCAGCAGTTTCCCCTCGTGTCGCAATTGCAGCACGCGGTCGTCCAGCTCTTTCTGAATGGAGTTGATCGCCTGCTCGATGCTCTCCTCGGGCAGCACGTAGTGCACCGCCGGATACACGAACACCTGGTCCCGCTGCTGCAACGTGCTGCCCGTCAGCGGATTGACATAACTCAACCGCTCCACGAAATCGCCGAACAGCTCGACACGCACGGCATACTCCTCCGCCGCCGGCGCGATCTCGACCACGTCGCCCCGCACGCGAAAGCTGCCGCGCTTCAGCTCCGTGTCGTTCCGGTCATATTGCAGCCGGACGAGCTTGCGCAACAGCTCATCCCGCTCCAACTCCTGCCCCACCTGGATGTTGATCACACTCGCCTTGTACTCGTCCGGCGAGCCCAGGCCGAAGATGCACGATACGCTGGCGACGACGACGGCGTCCTGGCGGGACACGACCGAGCTGGTCGCCGCCAGGCGCAGCCGATCCAGATCATCATTCCGCGACGCGTCCTTCTCGATATAGATGTCGCGCTGCGGGATGTAGGCCTCGGGCTGATAGTAGTCGTAGTAACTGACGAAGTACTCCACCGCGTTATGCGGCATCAACTCGCGAAACTCCTCGTACAACTGCGCTGCCAACGTCTTGTTGTGCGAGATGATCAGCGCCGGGATGCCCAGCCGCGCGATGACGTGTGCCATCGTGAACGTCTTCCCCGAACCGGTCACACCCAGCAGCGTCTGAAACCGCCCGCCCGCGCGAAAACCACTCACCAGCTTGTCGATCGCCTGCGGCTGATCGCCCCGCGGCTCGAACGAACTGACAATCTGAAAATCCGTCATACCACACACACTTCACGGCAGAATGGAGGACCAACCTCTGGTCGATCCTGCACAGCCAATGCGCTCGCCGCCAGACTATCCACCGGTCGGCAGCGTCTCGGATGTCGGCTGGTCCGCTTCAGATGCGGGCAGCGGCTCCAGCCCCAGTTCTCGTCGCGCCTCCGCCAACAGGGCATCCAGCCGCGACACCCACGGCTCCACGCCACTGCCGCGATCCAGCACGCGCAACTGGCTTGCCGTGCTCACGGCGCGTGCGTCACGTCGACGCCAGCCCATCTCCAACCAGCGATAACGCGCCTCCCAATACCGCTCCGGCGCTCGCTGTCGTATCGCCGGATCCGCGAGCAGGGCCGCCCATGCTTCCTGTACCAACTGAATCTCCTGTTTCGAACCGTCATCCCCCAACCGCTCCGTCAGAATCTGTGCCTGCAAGTACCGGTAGTTCCCGTTGTTCGGCTCCTCGGCCAGCAGTTTATTCACGATTTCAAGCGCCGCGTCGTGTTGTCCCGCAAGGTGCAGCATCTGCGCCCGCCCCAGCCGTACGAACGTCAGACTGCGCGTCCGCTGCTCGCCCGCGCGCAGCCATTTTTCGAGTTCGTCAAATGTCTCGACAGAATCCTGGGCCAGCCGCCGCGCCTGCTGCCCTTCCCCCTTCTCGACCAATCGCTCGACTTCCTCCTGCATCCCTTGCGCGAGTGCGAGCAAGGTCACGCCGCGCTGCGCGGGAGTAGCCCGCTCCAGAAAGGCGCGCAATACTTTTGAAGCCTGCTCGAACTCGCGCAGCCCGCGATACGCCCGGATCCGCGCCGCCAGCACCGTCGCCAGCCGGCCACTTTCCGGGTACTGCTCTTCGTACGACTCCAGCACATCCAACGCCGGCCGATAGCCGGCCACCTTTGGTGACACCAGCAACTCCGCAGCCATCACCCGCGCCTCGGCCGACCATTCGAGCGCCTCGCCTTTCTTCGCCGGCGTCATCGCCTGCGCCCGCTCGTATGCCAGCGGCGCATAACGTGCCAGCGCCCGTGCCAAACGCCGTGCGGCCTCCGCATACGCCACATCCGTCATCTCCGACCGCCGCGCGTCCAGCGCCAACCGCCGGCAAACCAGCTCACGGAACGCTGCCGCCTCACCATGCGGCCCATCCCGCGGCACCTCGGCAAACGCCTCCGCCGCTTGCGCGTACCGCCCCGCCAGTTGCAGCGCCACCGGCAACAACCACCGCGCTTCCGCCCGTTTCGGATGCTCGGCATACCGCGCGATCAACGTCCGCAACGTGTCGGCCAGCCGCAGATAATCCTCAACCTGTTGCGAGCGCTCCGCCACCCGTCCCCACAGCGTATAGGCGAATGTCACCGCCTGCGGCGCGTTGTCGCTCGCTGCGTATTCCTCAGCCAAGTTCTGAAATACCGCCGCCGCCTTCCGCTCGTCCTTCAGCAGATAGTGCGCCCGCCCCAGCTCAAACAGCACATCTGCCAATACGCGCTTGTCCGCCGACGTCTGTGCCTCCAGCCGTGCGCGGGCCGCCTCCAGGCGTCGCAGGGCCTCATCGTACCGCTGCGCGTCAAGCAATACTCCCGCCGTGAAATGCAACTCCATCGGACTCAGTTCGTCCAGCGGCGTGTGCACGCTCACCGTTGAAGCGACATATAACTGCACCAGTCCCGGCCAGGGCCCGCCGCGCTCGCTCAAGCGCTTGAACTCCGCCAATCCGAGTTCCCGTCGCCGCTGGGCCTTCGTCTCAATCGCCGTCCGCGCGGTGCTTTCGCGCGCAACCTTCATCAAATCCACGGCCTCGAGCAAATAGCTGTATGCATGCCAGATATGTGCCAGATTCACGTAGAATCGCGCCGGCCCATAGCCTGCTGGCAGGTTTTGCGGGTCGCGCACGACCACCGGCCCAAGCGTTGTCCGGGCCTCGTCGAACTTCTCCGCCGCCAGTTGCGCGCGCGCCAGCTGATAGCGCACCTGCACCGCCGTCACTGGCGACACGTCGGGGCCCAGCGCATAGCCGAACATCCGTTCCGCTTCATCGAATTCGCCCTGGCGCCACCTGGTCATCCCCAGGGCCATGTAGCACTGATAGCGCATCTGCCCGGTCTGTCCCGAGTCGATGAGTTCCTGAAAGCGACGCTCAGCCGCTTCAAGCAACTGCCGGGCGCGCGAGGGATCCTCCGCCAGAACGCCCAGGTAATACCCCACCCACCCCAGATTGAATTTCAGATCCAGCCGCGTCTGCTGAAACGCGTCATACATGCCGGCGGCCAGCAGATCCTCCTCATAGTACGGCAGGTCGTCGACAATCGGCTTGAGGGTCTTCTCGGCCTCCTGGTACTGCTTTCCGGCGCGCGTGAGTAACTCCGCCAGCCGCGGCTCATCGGCTTTCAGCCCGTTGGTAATCTCGTACTGATCCAGTGGCTCCGCCGCCTGCCCCGAGAGGATCATCCCCGCATATTCCACGCGTGCCGCCCCCAGCGCCACCACATCCGCGGGATCGGTCCGCCGGGCGTCACGTTCCAACAGCTCGATCCACGCGCGATAGTGCGCGTCCGCCGCCTCGAACGCCTTGTCACGCGCTTCGCCCGCACGTGCCTGGCGCGCCTGGTTGGCATACACCCGCGCAAGCAGGTGTTTCTCTTCTGCACTGCGACCGCCCGCCCAGCGTGCCTCCAACGCCTCCGCCATCCCCCGCCGGACCATATCCTGCACCTCGTCGCCCTTCTCGGCCTGGGCGCAGACCAGCAGCGCCCCCCATGCGAGCACAACCATTACCAAGCGCAATTCGCGCAACGCCGCACTCCCACATGTGCCTGCCATCAGCAGCGGACCGACGACACCGCCCGCCTACTGAGACTCCGCAATGCTCCCCACTCGAAAACTCACGGCAAACTGAATGTTCGCAAACCCGGCCCGCACCGCCGCATCCATCGCCTTGATCACATATTTCCACCGCACGTCGGTTTCCGCACCGATCACGACCGGATTCTGCGCATCGATGAGCGGTCGCCGACTGGCGAGATAATCAAACAGTTCGTCAAAGGCGCGCTCGCCCAGGGGTTCGCCCATGACATAGACGAACGCAGACTGCCCGTCGCTCATGTCCTCCAGCGCAATCCGCACCGTCGGCCGCACTTCGATTGCCGCGCCGCCACCGGGGCCGCTACGCGGATCGAGCTCCGTTTGCAGTACGCCCTGCTCTGCCAGGTCGAGCGACGTACCCAGCAGGAAGAACACCAGCAGCACCATGATCACATCGACCATCGGCGCCAGGTTCGGAACCGTCTCGCCCGCACTGACTGGCCGCTGCCTCACGCCGGTGCCTCCCGTTCCGCTCCCACGCGCGCCCCGAATACCACATCCTTGATCCGCGCAAGCCCACACCCCCGCAGCACCACCTCCACATGCTCGAACTTGACCATCTCGTCCGCCCGCACGACGCACCGCAACGTCTGCCCATCGCGATCAGCCCGGGCCTTCCGCAGTTTCAGCAGTGGCTCGATCTCCGCCGGCCGCAGTACGCGCTCCACAATCTGCCGCCCGTCCCAGTCCACCACGATATACTCCGCTTCTTCGCCGCGCGCCCGCGGTGCCCGCACCGTAATCGTCACCCGTCGGCCCAGTTCCGCCGGCTCAATCCGCTCCGCCGCCACCGCCCACGGCAGGTCCATCTGGTAATGCTCCGCCTCCACCAGCTTGCTCGCCAGCAGAAAGAAGATGATCAGGCACATCATCACATCAACCATCGGTGCGAGGTTGAGGGTCATGTTCACAGGTTTCGGCGGACGTTTCATGCCATCAATTCCCGGCAAGTGCGTGCAGGCTACCGGACGCCACCGACGCTATTCTTCCTCTGTAGCGCCAGCCGCGCTCCCCGCCGGCTGCGGCTGCCGCGACGGAGCACTGGTTTTCGCCGGCGCCGGGCGGAAGTACTCCAGCAGGTCGAGCGTCTCCACCGTCGCCGCCGTCGTCAGGGCTTCGATCCGATTGCGGCATGCGCCAAAGAAGCCAATCCCCAGAATCGCCAGCGCCAAGCCAGCGAGCGTGTTCACCAGCGCCTTGCTGATCCCGATCGCCAGCCCACCACCGGCGGCCCCACCCGATGCGCCCAGTTCACCAAACGCCTCGATCATCCCCCACACCGTTCCCAAGAGACCCAGTAGCGGCCCGAGGTTGCCGATGATGTTCAGGTACTCCGCCTTGCGATACATCTGACCACCAAGCTGGCCTGATTTCTCCAGCGCCGCTTCATGCATCGCGTCGAATCCATGCCGGGCGTGCAGCAGCCCCGCCGTCATCGTCTGCGCAAAGAACGAGCGACTCTTCTTCAGATTGGCCAGGCACGACCGAAAATCACGCCGTTCGATCTGCTCGCGCGCGCGTTTGACTTGATCGGGTGGCGCCACCACATTCCGCCGCACCGCAACGAAGTGCTCCACGATCAGCGCAATCACGACGATCGACCCCGCCACGATCAGGTACGTCGGCACCTCGATGCCTTGCCAGAAGATCGTCAGCAGCGACTGCTTCTCTCCCGGCGGCGCTACGGTGTCCTGCCCCAACGCACTCAGCGTCACCAACAACAACGCACTGACAGCGACCAGCAACTGCCCGGTTCTCAGCCTCGGCATGTCTTCTCCTGCCACAACCATCGGATCCGCCGCACGTCTCGCACCGCAGTCCGCTACCGTGCCAAGTCCGCCCCCGTCACGACCTTCACCTTACCCCGATTCGCCTCCGCGACGCGCTTCAGCCGCCGCACACCCTCAGTCTCGCGCGGCATGCCGCTGGTGTCCTGCAACAGCATCTCGTCGAACACCAGGCAGTGGATCGAAGCCCGCGCCAACCGATTCGCCCGCGTGATCTCATCCACCACCTCATCATCAAAGTACCCGTCCGAGAAGAAGAACACCGCCTCCGGGTTCAGTGCGAGCGCCTGCCGAATCGCCGGCAGCGGCTCCGTCACGCCCTTCGGCGCCTTGCGGTCAATCCAGGTGAAGAAGTCACGCGTCGCTTCCTGTGTCGCCGGCACCAGTTTGGACTCAAACCCCTCCGTGCGCACGCGCTCGTCACGCCCGCCGCCGGCACTATAGAAGACAATCACGTTGAACGACTGCGATGGCTGCAACCGCCCCACCGACCGCTTCAGCTCGCGCTTCAGGTCATCCACCGCCACCAGAATCGACCCCGAAAAATCGACCACATACGCGATCTTGTTCGCCCGAATCCGCAGATCCCAGATGCCGGCGTGACCGATGCCCGTACCGCCGCTGCCGAACCCTTCGCCGAAACCCCCCGTCCCGGCCTCACCTGCCCCGGCGCCGGTCCCGAGCAGACTCAGGGCCCCATCTCCAATTCCCAGACCCTCGCCCGTACCGGCCCCCGTCCCGCTCCCCGCTTCGCTGAGTTCCGTCAAATCGCGCGCCGTCAAACTCCGCAGCGCATCCAACGCGTCCAGCGGTTCCGCAATCGGCTCGACCTCCGGCAATTCGAAAGACACCTCCTCATCCCAACTGAACGCGTCCGCGATCTCGTCGCGGTTCACCACCGTCCCCTCCCACTCCCCCACCATCTCCCGCTGCCGCATCACGACGTCAAACGTCTGAACCGCCAGAAAAACGAAGATCCCCACATGCGCACCTATGCTGACCGCCACCGGCAGGCCCAGGTGCACAACATGGCGGAAAAGGGGATTCCGCGCCTCCCGATCCGCGAACGCCTCCACCGGCCGCGACGGCGATTCCAGACCCGTGCCCTCGGGCTCGCTGCTCATCTGCGCGTCCCTCGTTGACGCCAGTACTCACCCAGCAACGTGCGTATTCTACGGGTTCCCGGGTGACGGCGGCGACCCCGGCGCCGGCCCCGGCGACCCGACCCCCGGCGTACCGCCGCCACCCGGCGCGGCACCGCCCGGTCCGCCTGCAATCTGCACAAAGCTCATCCGCGTCTCGTACAAGACCTGGTCGAGCAGCTTCTTCTCCTCCTCCGTCAGGTTCCCCTTCGTCTTCTCCTCCAGCACCTGCAACATGTCGATATAGTGCTTCGCCACTTCCAGGTTCGGCGGAATCCGCTCCCCACCGGGCCCCGACATCATTCCCAGCCCGACCAGCGCCTGCATCACGATGATGTTGATCAATTCGGTCAGGCTCGGCTCGGGAATCGCCTCCTGCTCCTGGGTGGTTTCTTCCTTCAGCCGCTCCTTCTCCCGCTTCGCCTCAGCCTTCCAGTCATCATCCGGAACAATGATCTTCTTCTCTTCGTCAGCCATGATCGCCCTCGAGGGGTTCGGGTTAGCAAAGGTGCATCCTAACGGCCGCGCCGGCCGCTCACAACGCATTATATGAACCCAAGTGGCGCCCCTGCCCCACAGCCGCCGTCCGTCACGTCGACGGAATCAGGCAGAACCCGAGCTGCCCTGTACCTTCCCGCCGTCCTCTTCCGGCGGCTCCCAGATTCTCGCCCGCGGCGATCTTGGCGTCGCCCACTTCAACCCGATCAGGCCGATCAGCCCGACCAAGCTCAGCATCACCGCGAGAAACTGCGAAATCGTGAACGTCCCCAACGTGTCCACAGGATTGTCGGCCCGGATCACTTCCAGCATCCACCGCGTCAGCGGCTCCACCAGCAAAAGGACACAGATCACCTGTCCGTCCCGCGTCCGCCGCCAATACAGCGCACTCAATAGCCCCGCCAACAGCAGCAGCGTGATCGTGCTGTAGAGCTGCGCTGGATGCACCGGCAGCGACGAATGCTGCTTCGCCAGCGCGCGCAACTCCCCTGCTGACATATCCCGCGCACGCATCTGATTCACGATCACCGCCGGCGGCGGCTGACACGACATCCCCCCCCGCGCTGCCAGCATCGCCCGCTGCCGCTCCTGCTGAACCTTCCTGACCTCCTGGCGCAGCCGCAAAGTCTCATCCGCCTCCGATGTCGCGCGCAGCTTCCGGCCCAACTCTTCCAAACGCTCGTCATACTCCGCCACCGCCGCCTGAATCTCATCCAGCTTCTCAGGTGGCAGCGTCAAAACCTCGCGCGGTAACGGCGCCACGGCCGCGCCGCTCGGCGACAAGGCCCCCTCCGAAAACACGAGCAACTCATCCGGCAACCCCGCCTCCGGCAACCGGTCGCCCCACTGCTGTAACGCCGGACCACTCCCGTACGGAAACGTCACCGCCCACGGCAGATCGCAAACGCCGCCAAAACAACACCCATTCAGAAAACAACCAATGCGTCCAATCCCCATCCCCAGCGCTGCCGAGGGGGCCATGATGTCCAGATACCACCGGATCGAGTGCTTCCAGAAGAACAAGTACCCCAGCACGAGGATGACAACCGCGATGAAGCCGCCGTAAACCTCCAGCCCGCCCCGCGTCAGCCCGAACACAATCTCCCACGCGATCCGCCCCGGCGAGCCGTACACCGCAAACTGCTCCCAGTAGTGCACGACATACATCGCCCGCGAGCCGACGATGCCACCCAGCAGCGCAAGGAACCCGCAGTTCAGCACCACGTCCGGATTCGCCCCCGATCGCACTGCCCGTCGCGCCGCCCACATGATCGACAGCAGGAACCCGATCATCAGCGCCAGGCCATAGCCCGGAATCTCCCAACCCAGTCCCGGCACGCGAAAAATCACCGGCATCATGGTTTGTGCAAGCGCCTCCTGTCTGAAAGTCGAAAACCGCGTCGCATCCTACGCGCTTTGCTCTTCCGGGTCCACGAGCAGGTTATCAATGAGCCGCGTCCGTCCGATCCACACCGCCAGCGCCACCCGTACCGGCCCGTGAATCTCCCCCACCGGCTGCAACGTCTCCGGATCGACCATCTCGATGTAGTCCACCTTCGCCGGCTGTCCGGAATCAACGACGCGACGCATTTCCTCCAGCACGCGCTCCACGCGCGTCTCCCCGTTCCGAATCCGCTCCCACGCCACCTGCAATGCCTTGTGCAGCACCAGCGCCCGCTGCCGCTCATCCGCCGACAGCAACGCATTCCGACTGCTCATCGCCAGCCCATCCGCCTCGCGCACCGTCGGACAGCCCACGACCTCAAGCGAAAAATCAAGATCGCGCGCCATCCGCCGCAATACCGCGAGCTGCTGCGCGTCCTTCTCCCCGAAATACGCCCGGTCCGGCTGCACGATGTTGAACAGCTTCGCCACAACCGTGGTCACGCCGTCAAAGTGCCCCGGTCGGCACGGCCCGCAGAGTGTCTCCGTGAGTTGCCGCACACGCACTGTCGTGACCGCATCCGCCGGGTACATCACCGGCACCGGCGGGACGAACACCAGCTCGACGCCGGCCGCCCGACACTTCTCCAGGTCCCCCGCCTCATCCCGTGGATACCGCTCCAGATCCTCATTCGGTCCAAATTGCGTCGGATTCACGAAGATGCTGACGACCACGTACGTCGCGTCACGAACCGCCGCCTCCACCAGCGCCAGATGCCCCGCATGCAGGTACCCCATCGTCGGCACCAGTCCGATTACACGACCCGCGGCACGCGCCTCGGCCACCCGCGCCCGCACCTCCTCGATGTCATGTGCCACATCCATACCGCGCATTGAACCGCGCGCCGCACCGCTTGTCACGTTGCCCCGTTCCCCCGTCGGCTCCATCGCTCCGTCACCGCGGGGCTGCAAACTCCTGCTCACTCACCTATCATGACCAGTACCACATGACACCTCCATTGCCAAAGCCAGGGAACGACCATGAAACACCGCCTTTCCATCCTCATCTGCCTATTCATCGCCACCACCGTCCTCGCCGCCGCTCCACCCTGGGTCCAACGCAGCAAGACGGGCATGGTCGCGTCAGATTCGCGCGCGGCCTCCCAGATCGGTGCAAACGTGCTCGCCCGCGGCGGCAACGCCTTTGACGCCGCCGTCGCCACCTCATTCGCCCTCGCCGTCGCCCACCCCCACAGTACCGGACTCGGCGGCGGCGGCTTCATGATCGCCTACCTCGCACATGAGGAACGCTTCATCGCGCTCGATTTTCGAGAAACGGCACCCGCCGCCGCCACCGCCAATCGCTACGCCCGCCTCCACAACGAGCGCAGCGACGGACCTTCACCCACGATCTACGGCGGCCATGCCGTCGGTGTCCCCGGCCAGCTTGCCGGTCTCGCGCACATCCACGACCACTACTGCACGCGCCCCTGGCGCACGCTCCTTCAACCCGCCATCGAGCTCTGCCGCTCCGGCTTCGTCGTTGACGAGCACTACCGCGCCGCCTGCCAATCCGTCATCGCCGACTTCGAAAAGTGGCCGCAACTCAAGTCACAACACACGCGCATCTACCGCACACTGCTGCGCAATGGTGAGGCGCCCGCCGTCGGCGATCGAGTCGTGCGGCCCAACCTCGTGCGGGCTCTCCGGTCGCTCGCGGGCAACGGTTCCAACACGTTCTACAGAGGCCCCATCGCCGCCGCCATCGTCCGCGCCGTCACCCACGCGGACGGCAAGCTCACGCGCGCCGATCTTCAGAACTACGAGGTCCGCCAACGCGAACCGCTCCGCGGCCGCTTCATGGACTACGAAGTGATCTCGATGCCGCCCCCGTCCTCCGGCGGCGTGTGCATCCTCGAAACACTGAACGTCCTCACCGCCTGGACAGAGGCCCTCGAAACCTCGTTACCCCGGTTACAGCAGCGCGGCGACTTCCCCATCTACTTCGTCAACGCCCTGCAACACGGCTTCGCCGACCGTGCCCGCTGGCTCGGCGACGCGGACTTCACCCCCATCCCGGTCCAAAAGCTCACGGACTTGAACTACGCCCGGCAACTCGTGCATCAACGGGGCCTCACCGGCGAGTCATTCGGCACCAAGCAGATCCCCGACGACCAGGGCACGTCTCATTTCTGCATCGCCGACCGCCACGGCAACCTCATCGCCCTCACCGAGACCATCAACGGCTCGTTCGGCTCACTCGTCGTCGCCGAACCCTTCGGCATCATCCTCAATAACCAGATGGACGACTTCGCCGCGAATCCGGGCAAGCCGAACCTCTACGGCCTGATCCAGGGCGAAGCCAACGCTGTCGCCCCCGGCAAGCGGCCCCTATCCAGCATGTCCCCGACCATCGTGTTCAGGAACGAAGAGCCCGTCCTCATGCTCGGCGCCTCCGGCGGCCCGCGCATCATCACGTCCGTGCTTCAGGTATTGCTGCATACGCTGGTGTTCGACATGTCGCTGGAGGAAGCACTCCAGGCCGTGCGTATTCACCACCAATGGCGGCCCGACCTGGTCTACTTCGATCAGGACCCGCCAGCAGAACTCACGACCAAGCTCAAGAACGCCGGCCATCAACTGGCCGACGAGCACCGCACCGGCGTCGTTCAGGCCATCCGCTTTCTCCCCGACGGCACGATGGTCGGCGGCAGCGACCCGCGCAAAGGCGGCCGCCCCGCGGGCGTTGAAACTCCAACGCGAGCCAGACCAACCCAATCTCCATAACCCCCGCTCACCCCCACACGCCCTCAGCCTCTTCTCCTCACAGCAGCGCCGCGAGTCTCTGCTCAGAGTCGGCCAGCACCTGCTGATGCAAGCTCTGCCCGTGGCTGTCCATCGTCACCACGCACGGCAGATTCTCGACGCGGATCTTCCAGAACGCCTCCGGCACGCCGAAGTCGAGCTTGTAGACGTCCAGCACTTCCTGCACCGTCTCCGCGATCAGCGGCGCCGCTCCGCCAATCGCATGCAGATACGCCGCCCCATGCTCCTGGCACCCCTGCAACGTACGCTCCCCCATGCCGCCCTTGCCGATCACCCCGCGCAGTCCGAAGTGGCCGATCACATCCGCCTGATACGGTTCCTCCCGAATCGAAGTCGTCGGCCCCGCCGCCACGAAGTCATACTTCCCATCCTCACGCTTCCGCACGACCGGCCCACAATGATAAATCACGCCGCCGGCCAGCCCCTCCTTCAACACCTCATACATCTCTCGTTCAGCGGCCGGGCACTCCCCCTTGATGAACGACTCCATCATGTACTTGTGCGCCGCATCCCGCCCCGTGAAAATCACGCCGGAAACCAGCACCTGCTCTCCAATCCGCAGTTTCCGAATCTCATCCTCGCCAATCGGAACCTCAAGTCGCGTCGCCATCCAACCATCTCCCTACGACCAGGACGGGCAAGCATCTCACGCGCCCCGGCAACGTCACTGCGCCCAGCCCTGCCGCACCGGCAAGTCACCGCAAAGCGACTGCGCGTATCGAGCCAATACGAACGACTCCAACAACTCGCATCGGAAACACAGCAGCCATTCTAAAAGAGAACGCGGCGCCAGGACAGTCCCAACGCCGCGCCACGCAATCCATCAGTTTGTGCCAGCAACCGCTTAACGCCGGCGCAGCACCATGAACCCCAGCGCCAGCAGCGCCAGCGCACTCGGCTCAGGAACCTGGAAGACTTCCAGCTCCGTCGCGGCAATAAAGCCATCCCAGGCCGTACCCCACCCGTCACCGACGATGCGAATTCCGTCGACGTCATTCGCCGGATCGAATGTAAACAGATACCCGGCCTCGACGCCATCCGGCGCAACATCCGTCAGATAATCCTTGTCGTCAAAGTACGTAGCCACATCGAGGCCCGACACGATCGTCCACGTGTCACTGTCAGCGTCGTACGTCTCGATATCAAACGAATCGAACACGCCGCCGTCACCGAAACACTTGAACACGACACCAAGACCGGCCACGCTGTCCTGCGGCTCGTCGAACAGTGCCCCGACGTAGTCAATGGCCGTCGGATCGCCCTCGTCGCTATCCGCAAACACCGTGGTGTCGTACGTAGTCAGGTCGTTGTCGATCAGGTTGATCGGATCAAACTGCGATTCCGTGATGATCGGTGTCGTGTTGGCCAACTCGGTCAGGTCGTTCGAAAAATCAACACCCCAGTTCACCGAACCATTGACCGTCAACTCCGCCGTCGCAACCCAGCCATGCGGGCTCGGCGGCACATTACCGTCCGGATTCGCCTCACCGATCACCCGCACGCCGTCCACGTTCACCGCCGGCGCGTCAAACGTAATGGCATAGTCCCGCGGCGGACCGCCAAAGCTGCGATCGTACGGCATCGACCACGTAACACCCACCGGCGTCCACGTATTGCTCACACGATCGTAAACCTCAACCGTCGGGGTGGCATCGAACGTGCCACCATCCAGGTACACGAAGTTCGCCCAGTCGAGGCTCGTGATCGTCGCCGACCGCTTGAACTTGTACCCCTGAAACTGAACAGCCGAGTCCGCCGCAAACGTATTGCACGCGTTCGTCGGCATACGCTCACCGTCCGCCATCTCCCAGCCATACCCCGCATTCCCGCCGGCAGTGGCAATGTCATGGATGCCGGTGATGCCGCTGGGTGGCACGGCGTCACGCACGATCGTCTCACCCTGGTTCTTACCCAGCACACTGAGGTAGCGCCCGGTGACCGTGTCGACGGTGGACAGGTCGTCAGCCAAGGCAACAGAGGCCAGCCCGCAGACCAGCAACAACGAGATAAAAGCTTTCATTCTTCGACCCCTTCCTGAAATAACGGATCTCCTCAATCCTCTTTCAAACAAAAACTACAAGATATGGAGTGCTGGACGTGCCAAACCCCTCACTCCTCCACAACCAATATACGGCCTACTCCCCACCCGATCAATGCGCCTCATATACCCGATTATCCGATTTCCCATGGCCTCATAAACCGGTTCAACCACAAATCTCGCCCCGTAGCCGCTCAAGTTGATCCACACCCCCCCTACCCAGTATCCTCGCTGTTGCCCGAACAGCGACATACAACGAGGAAATTGCAGACTAGCGCCGAGAGAAGAAACGGTAAATAACTGTTCTGCAATAATTTAACTCGCAAACACCAAGACACCGGGGTCTCGCCCATGAAACATCCACGTAGCACCGGCTGCTTTCTCTTCCCCAACCCCGCCGCACGCCAAGCCGCCTCAGCGTTCCTCCGTCTCGCCATGCAAACCCTCTCAACCCTCGCCCTCGGCGCCGTCCTCGCCCTCGGCGACGACTTCTACGTCCGCCCCGCCCCCCTCGGCAACGATGACTGGCCCGGCACGATCGACCAGCCCTTCGCTACGATCGAACGCGGCATTGACGAGCTGACCCCCGGCGACACCCTCTACATCGGCTCCGGCGTCTATTACGAGGGGGAGTTCTACCCCGATGTCAACGCATCACCCGACACGCCCATAACGATTCGCAATATCATCGGCGAAACACCAATCCTCGACGGTGAACTCTCCCGCTGGCAGTTCGTCGAGTTGATCGAACTCGACGGCTACATCATTGCAGGCCTCACACTGCGAAACTACTTCGACATCGCGATTTCGTGCCGCAACACCGGCTATATCACCATTCGCGACTGCATCTGCCATGGCAACGGCAGCGCCGGCATCGGACTGAACTACGCCAGCTACCCCCACGCTCCGTACGACGCCCACATGCTCATCGAGCACAACATATGCTACGAGAACGGCTGGGGCATCGGCTGGGCCAGCGGTATCCACGTCAACAACAAGCAACAAGGCGGCGAAAACTCTGCACACATCATCCGCCGCAATATCTGCTACAACAACTTCGACGGCTCAGACCATCACACCGACGGAAACGGTATTATGTTCGACGTCGGCGGCGGCGGATCCTGTCTCATCGAGAACAACCTCTGCTTCAACAACGGCGGTGCCGGTATCCGCGCTATGGACGGCCGCGCTTCCATCATCAACAACACTTGTTTCCGCAATGCCTGGGACGAGAACAACCCGTACCAACCGGCCGAAATCGAGCTCATCGAGCGGCATACCCCCGGAGCGCTGGCCGGCTCGGTCATCCGCAACAACATCATCTGGGCCCGCCCCCAACGCGAGCATGGCGGAATCTACTACGGTGGCGTGTTCCGCGCCCATGAAGTGCCACTGAGCGATTTCGTCTTCGAGCACAACGTGCTGTGGTCCGACGTTCCCGCCGAGGTCACGCTTCAATCCTGGATGCTCAATTGCACCAAGGCCGCCCCCGTGTTCTTCGCCACCACCTTCGACAACGACCTCACCATCATCTACGGGGCCACCTTCCTGGACATGGATGCCGCCGACTACGACTGCCGACTCCACGCCACATCGCCGGGGATCGATACAGGCAGCAGCGTCGATGCCCCACCCATCGACCTCGCCGGCAATCCACGCCCCTGGAGCGCCGGCTATGACGCCGGAACGTACGAGTACATCTCGGACGGCGACTGCGACGGCAATGGCCAACTCAATCAGGCTGACTGGACCAATACCACCGCATGCTACCTCGGCCCGGACAACATGTTGACCGCAGGTTGTGTCTGCCTGGACCTCGACGGCGACGCGGACGTGGATACCCGCGACTTTGCCGACCTTCAGCACCGCTACGGGCAGTGAGCTTCGCCGACCACGCCGATCGCGCCACAGTCATCCGAGCTGCACGGCGCACCCACGGGTATCATTCGCAAGCCACCCCTGGCCGCATCTTCTGATCCATGCCCTGAATATGGTCCAGCAGCCACGTGATCAGAAAATCGAGCAATTCACTCGTGAACGCAACCTCCCCCGTCTCGAGCTTGGCTCGATAATTCCCTACCTGCCGCGTCAGCCGCTCGTGTTCCCTGCGGTGCTCGCCCAGGTTCGGACAAGCAATCGACTCCATGTAACGCTCTTCCGTGGCAAAGTGCTCCGCCGTGTACGTCGCCAGCCCGCCCAGGATCGCGTGCAGGTGCGCATCCGCATGCCCCGCATTCATCGCATCATGCAGCTCGTTCAAGTGCGCCACCAGTCGCCGATGCTGCGCGTCAATCTCCCCGACCCCCACGTTGTAGCGCTCGTCCCATTGCAGAATCGGCATGGTCACAGTCCCACCCCCGCACTGCCCCACCAAACGGACGACCGCACACCGGCCATCTCAACTTCTCAATCGGGCTATCCAATCGCCCACTTCGCCGAAATCATCCGGCCATATCAGGGAAATCAGGTACTCCCCCCGTACGGACATCTATCGGACGCCCCCCGACGACCTCGCCCCATAAATCCACAACGGGCCGGCGCCGAGAAGGACCGCACCACGCCGCGCCGACCGCACACCCTTTACCCATTGTCGCTCGTTACCGCAGCCGCGCCGCCTGCTCGCGCAGCCTCGCAATCCGCTGCTCCGTCGACGGATGCGACGCAAACATCGACGCCATCTGGCCCCCACTCAGCGGCTCCACAATGTACATGTTGTGAAACGCCGGCGGCGTATCCGTCGCAATCTGCTCATTCCCCCGCTCCAGCCGGGCCAGCGCCGCGGCCAGCTTGTTGGGGTCACCACATAACTCACCGCCATACGAATCCGCCGCAAACTCACGCTGCCGCGAGATCGCCGCCTGAATCAGTGCCGCTCCAATCGGCGCCAGCAGCATCATCAGGATGGCACCCACCATCCCCAGCGGGTTGTCACGCCCACCGCCAAAGAACAGCAGCATGTACCCCAGCATACTGATCATGCCGGCCATCACCGCCGCGATCGTACTGATCAATACGTCTCGATTCTTGATATGCGCCAGCTCATGCGCGATGACGCCCTCGATCTCATGCTGCGGGAAGTTCCTCAGCATCCCCTGCGTCACCGCTACCACGCCACGCTCCGGGTTCCGACCCGTCGCAAACGCGTTTGGCGCCGGCTGCGGACACACGTACACCCGCGGCTTCGGAATGTTCGCCCGCTGCGCCAGCCGCTCGACCATGTCGTGCAGCCACGGCAACTCCTGGCGCGACACCTCCTGCCCCCGCATCGCCGCCAGCGCGATCTTGTCCGAATAGAAGTACGCAATCAGATTCCCGGCCCCGCCAAACAGGAACCCCATCACCACGAACTCGATCCGCCCCCCGCCGGCGAACCAGCCGATACCCATACACAAGGCCATCAGCCCGCCCAACAGCGCCGCGGTCTTCATGTTATTCATCAAACGCATATTCACACCTCCAACTGGTGACCCGACCTCCGGTCGGTCAGAACTAGCACCCTGGAAGAACGACTTCTCGTCGACCACAAACGGCCAGCACGTCCGGCCAACCTCCCATCTCGGTCACGACCGGCCTGCCGGACCTCACCACACCGGTCCCAGCAAGGACCGTTCCAACCGGCGCACCTGATCGTGGCTTCTCACCATCACCGCCACGACCCGGTCCGCCCCGCACAGAATCATATTCGTCTCCCAGCGATCCCGGTTCGCGCAATCGCCGCAAAGCACCACCCGGCACTCACCCTGCCAAAATGACCCCCAGTCGACCTTCCCCGTCAGCCACAACCGACCGACCTCACCCACAAACGCACAGCGCCCGGCAACCGCCATGGAGCACCGTCCCCCGGCCGGCCACGCTCTCCTTCCCCAGCGAATCCCCCACCCACGCATCCAACACGCCGGCGTCCCAAACGCAACCCGTCCAGCTCCATCAGCATCAGCCACCCAGCCCACACATACTTCGTCTCCGAAACCACCGTCCACGCCGACCCGGTCCACGACGAGACCGTCTGCACCGTCCGCCGACCCATGTAATCATACGCAAACTCCGCGCGCAAATCACCCACCCCCGGCAACACCTAAATGACGTTCGTGGCTGTTCCTATTCCTCCGAATTCTCCATTCTCCCACCCACTTCCTCATGGCTGCACCAAGGTCGCCTTACAATCGCGGCAGGACTACCACGCTCGTCAGTGGTGCTCCGCAACTCCAACTAGAACACCCTGCTTCGCCGTCTCCCAGCGAACATGTTCCTCTCGAAACTCCGGCGGCGGTACGAGCGGCTCCTGGCCCACGAGGACGAACCGAACCCATCCGACACGGCCACCTGCCCACGCGAACAGGACAGCCGAGTCGCCTGAAAAGACACGAACACCGCTGGGTCGCAATTCGACAAGCGAACCGGAGAGGCTACTCGGGGCCACTGGTGCACCGAGGGGCATTCCGTATTCGTCCGTCGGCCACCATACGGGTACTGGTGCGGTGGTCGGCGTAATCGCGAGGTGTGCGCGCCATGCCCCAACCTCGGGTGCATTGATTCGCGCCGCCGCCCACGAGCGAAATCCCGCCGCGAACGCATCCTGAGGGCTTCCGCGCAGACCCGGATTGACCCACGGCAGGAACACGATCGCGACGATCAGTAGTGAGACTGCGTGTGATCGTCCCTGGCCTTCTGGTACTCGCCGAATCGGCAAGGTCGCGAATACGCAGCCCAATAACAAGAGCCACGCAACGAAACACGCTGCCTTGACGAGGAGAGAGGGAAATGCAGCGTTTAGCCGGCCCTCAAGCCAGGGCAGCACATTGCTCAAACTGAGAACGAGAGCAACGCATGCAAGAAGCGCTAGCGTGACGGGAACCCAGAGCCGTGTCCGCATCACTGATTACCTATGCTCACGTTGTTGTCACCATAGACGAACCAGTGAATTGGTCCAGTCCACTCTTTGCTGCAGGGCTCGCAGGACTTGAGGTTGTCGGGCGAATCCGGCTCGACAACGCCACCCAATAGCCCGTAGTTCATCCAGAGCGCGGCGTGGGTCCACCGCCTCCAGCTGTGCGAAGTCCACCACGGTGTCTTGTATATTATGAACCAGGAGTTTGCCTTAGACATGTTCCAGACGCCACAGTTCTTCATCATCCGTCCGTAGAGCACGTAATTAACATCGAACGAAGCGAAGCACTTTCCATCAACAGTGATTGAGGCGCCGCCTCTGACACCAGGCACTTTGTTGTCGTACTCGCATGGCGCACCCTTTGGGCAACCTTCGATTTGAAAGAGCCACGCGCGACTGAAGAGATGTGTATCCCAACTTGCAGCATCTATGTAGCCGTCACAGAGGTCATCCTTCTCCCATGCTTCCAAATCGCCGAATGCGCTATCAACGTCCGCGAGGAGCCGTTGCAGCGCATCCGTGATATCCGGACCGCAGACACAGCACGAATCCGATGACGCCGAAGTCTCCTCCAAACCGAGCGGGTCAACGAGATTGCACGGCATGTTGCGAACGTACCCATAGAGATGCACCTGATCAGCACCTTTGCCGCCGGGAAAATACGAAGGCACTCGTGCGCCAGCTACTCTCCGCGCCAGCCCAAAGCCACCTTCCCCGATCGGATCCCGATTCAGCCACCGACCCAAGACCGCATCATAATACCGCCCCTTCGCGTAAATCAGCCCGGTCGCCGGATCGTATTGATGCGTGCTGAACCGCCAGCGATTCGTCTCGGCGTACGCGTAGCCGCTGAGATCATTCGTCACGTTGCCGAAGGGGTCGTATTCATAATGCGCCGCGACCGTCTGCGTCGCCGGGTCGAACACCTGCCCGACATTACCATTCGCGTCGTAGAAATACACATAATCGCCGGCGTCGACGCCGCCCTGAGCCTGACCGCCGCCGACCTCGGCCTGCGAAACCGCCAGCAGCCCACCAATCCCGCCAGCGGATTGCAGACTGGCCGGCGGGACGCCGACGCTCCCCGCCTGACCTGCGAGGTCGAGGCCCCACGTGTACTTGCGCACCACGCACTCGGCCGGCGCGCCCGGCGTGCCACAATCACTGAGCCCGTCCAGCTCCATCAGCATCAGCCACCCGGCCCACACATACTTCGTCTCCGAAACCACCGTCCACGCCGACCCGGTCCACGACGAGACCGTCTGCACCGTCCGCCGACCCAGGTAATCATACGCAAACTCCGCCCGCAAATCACCCACCGCCGGCGACACCGGCGTCACCGCCCGCAGCCGATTCTCCGCATCCCACGTAAACGTCCGCCGCGGAGCCGTGCCGCCCAATGCACCGACGAACAGCGAGATATCGTCATAATCCACGTCGCCATCGCCGTCGATATCGCCATTCAGACAGTCGTGCGGGGCACAGGTATACGGATCAGGATTCGGCGGGCAATTCGCGAGCACTCCTGAGACCGCCAGCGTCAGGGCTCGCGTCCTTCTTCGTTCTC
>CAYXTR010000035.1:0-44120 GCA_964468185.1 uncultured Planctomycetales bacterium
CCGACCAACTCCCCCCGCTACCCGCGTCAGTCCCTGCAGACGGCTGAACTCTTACGTTTTCCCCATACCTTGTATCCAGCGAGGGGTGCTCCGGCGCGGCTCTCGGCTTGGAGTAGCCCCATCACTTCTGAGAATCGAGTACCGGGATCTCGGGAAGCACTCACCCACTCACAGCCTGAGAAGGGATGAATGCCATCTGGTGTGCTTTGGTGATATTTCCAATACGTCAAATCCAGAATCTCGTGAAACCGCAACCGGAACTGCTCAATGTCTAATGTTGCAGCTCCCTGCCACGAAGCGGCAAATGCCGACAGCAGTTGTGATTGATCCACCACATCAAACGTGATAGTGGCATCAGGGTTGTTCAGCTGCTCAACCTGTGGAATTACTGCTATGGTTCCCGGTTCGACACCGCGAAGCAAAGCCGCCTTGTCTTTGGGTTGCTGTGGAGGCAGTGCATCGACGCCTGCCATTTGATGCCCGTCTTTCCCTGCGGGTAGCGATAGCGAGACTAGGGACACACTAACGACTGCACCGGAGATTGTCTCAAATGCTCCGGGGCCAAGTCGCGCAAGTATGTTGAATTGGTGGCGATCCAAGAGCGTTTCACGCAAACGCTTGAATGTAGTGAGGAAGAACAAGTTCTGTGGAACTACGACCGCTGTTGTTCCATGCCGCGAGCAGAATTGCAAACAACGGAGAAGAAATGCACTCGCTAGGTCAGCTTTGCCATCCTTGTATTTCGCCTCAATGTACGCTCTAAGGACCTCGGCCTGTTTTTTTCGCCCAAGGTATGGCACGTTCGTAACTACCAGCGTGTAATCGCCAGCCAGCAGGTCGGCGGCCTTCACCATCCCGGCGGCGGCGATGGCGCGCTCACGGGTTTCGTCGTCGGCCTTCTCCACCGCGCGAATGGCGGTCAGATAGGGTTGAATGGTCTCGTAGTCGGCAGCGATCAGGTCGCCCGGAAGTTCAGCCGGGTTTATGAGCGACCCGAGCGTCGGTGCCTGCGAGAAGAGCCGGTGCAGGTTCAGCAGGCCGTTCTTGATCGCCTCCCTCCCGACACTCGGCATGGGAATGCCGGACTGCTCGGCCAGCTTCAACCACTGCTCCTCGGTTGACTGCGGCCCGATGCCTGTGCACGCGACGTGCAGTTCTGGCAGCGGCCGGTAGCCACCCGCTGTGGGATACGTCCAAGCCGCAAAAGCCAGCGCGAACGCCGCAATCTGGCAGCACCGCTCATCGATCTCCAGGCCGTGCAGATTCTCGCGGAGCACCGCATCGACGGCTTCGGACGCGGATAAGCCTTCCTCGGCCATGCGGATCGGCACGAGGTGGTGCAAGCCGGCCACGAGGAAGTGGCCGGACCCGCAGCACGGGTCGAGCAGCTTCAGCGCCGCCGCCGTCTTCGGCCAGCCGTCGAACGTGCCGGCAGCCGGACGCCACGGCCCGCCTTCGCCGTCCGCCCCGCGGACGAAGCGGAGGTATTCCCAGCCGACGCCGGGCACCCCCGGAAGTGCGAGCTTGGCGCGGAGTTCGTCTTCGCTCTTGGCCGCGGCGGCGTCCTTGGGCGAGAGCTTCCGGCCGGCCCACCACGCGCCCAGCGTGTTGTGAAGCAGGAACTCGACCATGTATGGCTCGGTGAAGAGCTGCGTCACCGCGGAGATTTCGTCGGCCCCGATCTTCACCTCGGAGCGGTTGACCTCATCCTTCTTCTTGCTCTGCCAGAACTGGTAGACCCACCCCAGCGCATCGGACGCCGTGAACACCGCCGCCGGCAGCGACGCCAGCAGCTTTTCCAGCTTGAGCATGTGCTCGGTCGCGAATGAGACTTGGAGCAGCGGGTCGTCCGGCCGGAAGATTTGTGGCAGCATCCGCTGGGCGCAGCGCGAGGCGTAGACCCACACGTCCACGCCTTCTTCCTTGGCCAGTTCCTCGGCCTCGGCCAGGCTGATGGCCATGTTGTCTTCCGGCTCGGTGAGCAGGTTGTTCTCGGCGAGGAACCGGGCAAAGAGCATCCGATGCCAGTGCTCGTAGGCGCACTCGCCGGCCAAGTGGTCGATGGCGAGCCGGCCGGCGGTGTCCTGCCGGTCCCCAAGCTGGCGCGCCCGGGCGCGGAGGTGATTGCGCAGCTCCTGCGACTGCTTCGACATGTGCGGGTAGAACTTGGGCTCGTGGACCGCCAAAGCTTCGAGCGCCGCCCGCGCGCCGGCCTCTGCCGCATCGCGCGCCTCGATGACCACACGCTCCAACTTGTTCCGCAGATCAGACGCTAGCGTCGGCATGTTCCGTCAACCTCCCCGGCTCACGCCGGCTTCTCTCTCACCACGACATCACTGAATACGGCCTCCCTAACGGAATCTGCGATGGCGTTCTGGTTGTCCAAGTCGGCCATTGTTCGGTCGCATGCGACAGTCGCCCGGTGGAATAGTTCCTCCAAGCTTTCGATGTGGTCATTATCGCGGAAGGAAGTCAGCGTGAAACGAGTCAGTTCCTTCAGGTAGAACTCCAGGTTGGCGGCAAACAAGCCAAGCTGGAAGCGGATGGGGGAGCCGTGGACGATGCAGCACCTGATTCGGTACAGGCGGGCGACGTGCCACTCCAAGTGTCGAAGGTGGCCGCGGAGCTTCTCCAGCATTGCCTTAGGCGAGGATAACGCCTTCTCAACGGACTTCCCGCGGAGGACGACCATCGGATGGCCCGCGCAGAGCTGCCACAGCGTGGCCGCGTGCTTGTTCGATTGCAGCACTGTCAGGAGCTGCGAGATCGTCAGGTCGTCTAGCGTCGCGCAGCCCGTATGGCCTGCAAGGTCGGCCGGCCATTCGACGCGGAGGTATTTCAGGGTGGTCAGTAGATCTCTGACGAGACGGAAGACGTACCGCCGCATCATCGCGTGGCTCACGTTGTGTGTAACCGTCTCGCCGATCGGTTTCCCCCGCACGGTTGCGGTCAGTGCCTCCAGACCCATCCACCAGGTCAGGAACTTGTGCCGGTAGTCCTCACCATCACTTCCGAATCGGTACTGGCGGATGGCGGCATTCAACTGGCGGCGGGCCGCCGGGTCCAGCCTCGATTTCTGGGCCAGCCCGTCCAGGTCGCGCACGAAGCGATGGAAGTCATCGTCGTCGACGGCCTCGCGAGGATTCGGGACGGCGTGGCGTATACGGATCAGGTCTGACCGGCCGTCCCCGTTGCGACGCACGTAACACTGGTCCTCGATGCGCACCACGTTGCGGTGCTCGTAGTCGAACCGCATCAGGTCCAGAAGTTGCTCAGCAAGGGCCCGGGTCTCGATGGTCGCGGACACTGCATCCACCGCCTGAACCGTTGTGGTTGCGAAGGTAACCAGCGCGTTCGACTCCGCGAAGCGCTTCTCCGCGTCGGTCTTGGCGACGACGGTGATCTTGGAGGCGAGGTTCAGGCCGTGAAATGCGCCGACACTTAGGAGCTTGTCGCTGCCGGTCAGGCGTAGCGACACACGGAACTCCTGCTTGTCCCGCGAAAGCTGGGCAAGCATGAAGCTCAGGTTCTTCTCGAAGGGATAGGTGGTGCCGTCGTCGTCGGGCAGGAACTTCGTGTGCCAGCGGTACAGTGCCTCGAGAGTCCATCCGCGATCAACCAGATCGCTCAGCAGCGACCCAAGCAGCGTGTGGATCTCCTCTTCGTTGTCGGGCTTGATCGCGACGTGAAGCGCGGCAGCCAGCCGGCGGAAGTAGTCCTGTTCCAGGCCGACCGAAAAATCCTCCGCCGTAAGCACGAACTGTCGCCAGGCGTCGGAGGTTGCGCGGTTGACCCTATCCTTGGCGTCTTTCGCGACGGGTGGTGAAGAGAGGAATGACGTGATGGCCCGGTTGCCTGCCGTGAAGCTGGCCTTGATGATCGGGTCCGACGCGAGGATCTCTTCGGCTTCCATGCACAGCGCCTTCAACTCCCCGTCGCTGATGAGGCCGATCCGCAATTCCTCGCTCAGCTCGCGGATGATCATGCGGGAGTTCATGCACTTGACGCGATAGGAATCGAGCGACAGCATGTGGGTCATGCTGTGCCAGAGCTCGACGAAGAGGCGTTCGTGCTCGGCCAGCTTGGCAGCGTCGAGGATTTTGGCGTCTAGGACCCTCACTCGAAAGTCCCCCTTGACTCGGCGGGCCGGAGAGCCGATACTGTCCGTGTCAGGACAACCTTGAAATCATGGGAGTAAAGGGTCGCCGGGTAGAGGCCAAAAGCCCCCCGCACCAAACACTCCCTTCTTTTTTGCGCACGCCGAGCCATGGTGCCCTCCCCTCACGAGATTACGATCGGACCAGCCGCCAATCGAGCCAGCAGGTCCGTCTCGGTGGCGCATACCCACGCCTTGACGTCCTCCGGGGACATGAGCGTCCCGCTGGTCAGGTGTACGCGTTGAGTCTTGGGCTCCAGCAACTTCGCCGCTGCGATCGCGGCGCGGGCGAACTGCTGGGGCAGCGCGTCGGTCTTGGTCTTCCACGCCGGCAGGGCCGTCTGCTCCAACGAGCGGATGAGATCGGCTTCGGAGCCGACGGACAGCGCCGGTAACTCGTCGATGCCTTCATCGGCGAGGATCGCTTGGCGCTGGTCGGCCTTGAGCTTCTTCCAGTTGTCGCTGGCCGTCAGTGCGGCCATCTGCTCCTTGTAGGTCCGCTCGTGCTCTCCGTGGGCGGCGGTGACGGCACCGCGGAGGGCGTCGGCCGCGGCCTTGCGGATGTCCGGCACTGGGTCGCTGGCGTCGAGGAGTCGTCGCTCGGACTTCACGGCGTCGGTCTGCTTGCGGAGCTCGTCGGCTCCGGGCATGACGCGAGCGTGTTTGAGCAGGGTGCAGAGCGTTTCCCAGGCGGGCTTGCGCTTTGCGGCGAGTTCCGCCAACTTGCCCCAGTCCTTGGCCTGCTGGGCGAGCGTGTCGTGTGCCTTCAGGATTTCGGCCAGTTGCTCCACCCCGCCGAAGCCGCGGAGCGTGTCGAGGTGGCCCGTCACCGGCCGCGCCGGCATGGGCGGCTCACCGCCGGCGCGGTCGGCCAGGTCTGCCAGGCGTACCAGGAAGACCGTGGCCTTGACGGCTTCCTCGTTGGGCTTGCAGTCCACGCCGGCCGCCTGGAAGAGCTTGCGGAGCTTGATCTTCTCCTTGGCGTTGATCGTGGCCGTCTCGGCGCGGAAGTCGGTCACGGAGATCTTGGCCTGGTCAAGCTGGCCCTGCGAGAGGGTCATACCCTTGTGGGTGGCGCGCACGTGGCCGGTGGTGTGCAGCGTGATCAGCGCCGCGTCCACGGCGTCGCGCGGCCAGCCGTAAGGGCTCGCCTCGAAAGCATCGCGGACTTCCTTGCCGCGCTTGCCCGAGCCGACCTCCGAGAGCACAGCGGCGCAGACAGGGTGCTTCTCCGGTGCGTCGGTCCAGTCCACCGCGGACATGGCCGCTTCGTCGCCGTTCTTGGCGCGATTGATGACGCTGGCCCAGCGGTTGTCGTCAGCACTCTTGAAGTTCGGGAACAGGCGGTCGAGTGACGCCTGCGCGGCCGCCTCGATCTTGGCCACGAGGTTCAGGTCATACCGCTCACCACCGCCGCCCTGAAAGACTTTCGCGCGGTCGATCACTTCGTTGACGATCTGGTTGCGGGAGGCTTCGGCCGTGGCCATGCGCGTGGCCATGGCGTCGCGGGCCTCCCGCCCTTCGGGCGTGGTGGGCGTACCCTTGAAATCGAGCGTGGACTTGGCGGCCTCGTACTCGACGATGGCCTTCTGGAGGTCGTCGGCACTGGCCTTTGGCACGTACGCATAGATGATCGGGCTGTCGCTACCGGCAGCGCGAGCGTCGTTGACGACCGTGCTTTCCTTTTCGCCCCAGCCGTCGCGGACCCACACGGGGATGTCGGTCCCGCCGGCCGGCGGCGCTTCGCTGCCGAACTGGACCAGCAGCTTCCGCGGTTCCTTGCACTTGCCCTGCGCGAGCTTGATGCCTTTGAGCGCGTCGCCGCAAGCGGCGCTGATGAGCGAGCCCCGCTTGCTGGACAGGGAGGTCAGGTCGCTGTTCAGCCGGGTCTGGCGGTTGCGGAACTCCCGGTCCCACTCGCTGCTCTCGCGTGTCTGGAGGCTGTATTCGCCGTCGATCTCGATGAGGAGCGCACCCTTGTCCTGCATGGCCTTGCGGAGCCACGACGGCCGCTCCGACTCTGACGGCGGGTCCGTCAGCAACTTGAGGATGCGCGGGATGTGCTTGCGGAGTTCGGTCCCGTCGTTGGCCAGGTCGGACACCATGAGATCGGCCAGCATCTCCGGCGTCGCCCGGACACCGATATCGGCCACGGCTTCGAGCGGGAGCTTGCGGATCAGAAAGATCAGGCCGCAAAGCCGCTGAGCGAGTCGGCCGTCGGGTGTGTTGTCGTCGAGGTTGCGAATCGTCTCGTCGATCTCGCGGACCAGGATGCCGGTCTTGCGCAGGTCCGGGCTAACTTGCTCAAAGATGAAATCTGCGGGGACTACGGTGCCGAGGGCCTCTTCGGCGGTCTGGCGAACCGCTTCGTGGACGATTTTCAGTTGCGTGCGGAGCTGGCTGGCCGTGCCCGGCACGTCCACCGCGCGGAGCACGTGCTCCCAGAACCGCCGCCGGACCGGCAGTAGCGGATAGTCGTCCACGATGATGTCGCGGTCTTCCGCGCAGGCGGCGATGCGCGTGCCGGCAAGCTGGCGGTTAATCTCGCCGGCGTGGGCGCCGAGGGTCTCTTCGATAATCCTCCGTTTGTCGGCTTTCTTGGCCAGGACGACGCGGCGGGTGACCGTCTCCACGTCGGAGTCGGACAGCTCCACCGGGATGGTGAACCGGCCGGTGAGTCGCTGGAGCAATTGGTCCTGTGCGGCCAAAGCCTGCTGCCCGGCCCCGATCAGGAGCACCCGGCTATCGAGTTGCTTGCACAGGGCCTCGGCCACTTCCTGCACGTCCGTGGACCGAACCGGATCACCGGCGATGAAAAGTTGGACTTCGTCCAGCACGATTACCGTGCAGGGGATCTGCCCATCGACCGACAACACCTCGCGGACCCGCCGGATGAACTCGTTGGTGGAAATGTCTTCGACGACGGGGAACTGTGTCCGCAACGCCGCGCGAGCCGCCTTCAGGTCGGCAGCGAAACTAGGGTCGGCGTCGAGTACGGCCTTGGCCAGGATGGGACTGACATACAGGTCGTGAAGCTCGCCGAAGAACTCCTTGCCGGTCGTTTCGACCGCCGCCTTCACCCGGTCGAAAATGCCGTTCTTCTGGAGCCACATGCAGAATTGGGCCTGAGGTAGTGCTTCGGGCAGACCCTTGGACGCCAACACGATGCTCAGCACCGCCAAGCGGACACTCTCGCCGCCGCCCGACGGCAGCGTCCCCGACGCGGCGTGCAGCCCGCCACTGCGCTTGCCCAGCGTGTCGAGTTCGCGCAGAAGATCCTGTACCTCCTGAGGTAGCTGAGCCAGGCCGCGGGCGGTTGAGCCGTCGTTGAAGCGAGTGTCCACCCACAGATGGCGGAACATCTTCAACAGGTGCGACTTGCCGCTGCCGTAGAAGCCGCTTACCCACGCCGCCGGCTGCGTCGTCGAGTTGACGTTGCCGAGGTAGGACTCCAGGATGCGGATCAAGCCGTCCTCGTACTGGCCCTCGCACACGAAGTGCTCAAGCTCGTACCGGAGCGTCTCGATTTCCTTGGCGCTTGCGGCCTCGCGGACGGCAGCAACGCCGTCGTTCAGCAGCTTGGATACAGCGGGATCGCGTTGGAAGAGTTCTTTGTTTTTCATCAGTCGCCTACCCCGTTATGGAGCGTGATCGGCACGGCCAGGTAGTTCCAGCCATCCCGTGCGTCCAAGAGTCGGTAGTTATTGTCTTCGTACTCGCCGGGAAAGAACACCACCAGCCGGCCGCGGATATCCTTGACCACCTCTTTGAGCACCAGCGAAACACGGGTGAAGCCGAACAGGCACGCGACGCCCTGGACGGCAATCACCGTGTCATCGTCCACGCCGTCAGCGGCAAGCGCGCCACGGAGCCGGCCAGCCGCGCACTGCACGAAGTCGCTCCGCAGCTTCATCGCCAGCGCTTCCGGCTCCTCGAAGTAGACGTCGCGGTAGTCGGTCACTGCCATCCATCGCGAGAACGCATCAGTCAGGTCCACCAAGCGCCAGCGGTGACCGGTTAAGGTCGTGGCCATCTCGAACAGTTCCAGCCGCGCCCGCAGCTTTCGTTCGTCGGTCTTCGGGTACACCACGAAGATGGTCTTCTGGTCACCGGCGAGGTTGCGCTGCCAAGGTGCGCCGATGTGGCCACGATACCGAGCCGCGAGTTCTTCGATTCTCCCCATGCGCTTACCGCCTTTCCTCCGGAGCCAGGAGCCGCGAGAAAGCTACGTCGATGACGCCGCCCGACTGGCTCATGTCCAGGAAGCCCAGTCGCCGGGCGTCCATGGCGAGGTGCACCAGCTCGACCACCTGCGCGTCGAGCACCTGTGCCCAGAGCGACTCGAAGAGCGCTGTACCGCGCTTGCCGGCGACGTAGCCGAGAAGGAGGGCGAACGCCGTCGTCGCAGCCGTCGGTGTGACGGTTTGCCGGACCTTTCGGCCACGCCCTCTTAGGTGCCCCGATTGCGTCCACGAGGAAGCTGCGTTCCGCACGACCTTGTCAAGCGTGCTCTCGCTGAGCCGGCTGCCGACCGCCCGTTCGAGCGCGTCCGTCATCTGTTGCCGCGCGAGTTCTTCCCCCGGCCTCATTCGCAGGACAGGCGGCGCGCTGGCACGGAGCAGGGGATCGCGTGCGAGTGCGAGCAAGAGCGCGAGAACCGCATCGCCATCACGGTCGGCGTGCCAGCAACGTCGCATGACCCGGAACAGGAGCACCTCCGGGTCGAGCGCGTACAACTCGGTGAGTCGCTGACTGGACAGCTTCCGCGTTGCCGCGGTGCGTTTGCCCAGGCAGTTGTCGTCGTGGATCGCAGCCAGATACTCACCGCGGGTCGCGTCAGGCCGACAGTGAACCAGCACTGCCCGAAGCTCATCGAGCATGATCGTGCGGCTGGTGTGCGTTCCCCTGTCGCCCCACCGAAAGCCGGCATCACGAAGGCGTGCTTCGTCAGCTTTTCCGTGGGGTCGAATTTCGTCCGTGAACGAGGCCGCATTCATTCCCGAAAGTATACTGTTTCGCCGGCAAGTTGGCCGGCGAAAGACATGGTTTTTTTGTACCAGCGGGAAATTAGATGTAACCAGTTGTCATAGAAGCGGTTATGATCTCCGCGAACCGGCGCCCACTCGCTTCGGATCGGTGCTGCTTCAAGAACAAGCGCACGGGAAGAACCCGCGCCCGGCAGGTGAATCAAGGTCACCCCGAACTGCTGCGGATCGACCTACGAGGGCAGTTTGAGGCCAGCAGCCTCGATCGCCTGCAGCCAGCCACCGAAGTACTTTCGGCAAGCGCGCTTTAGCGAAACCGGCTCCATCGTTGGCGTCGCCGTGAGCGTGCCGCGTGCTCGTCGCCGCCGCAACTCTTCGAGCACCGAATTCGGCGTCCAGGGCGGGCACCGCCGCCGAACGGTCGCCGGGTCAATGCCAGCAGCCTCCAGCGCGTGCTCCCACTTTCCGAATAGTCGCCGGGCGGCGTCGTACAGCCGTGACGCCTCGTGCGCTGCCGCTGCGCAGTAGAGCGGCTTCCCAGCTTGCTGCCGCAGCAGTATCCCCTCGACGACCGAGACTTCTGTCCACACCGGCCAGCGCCGAAGCTTGCTGCCAAAACCAGCTTCGCGCAAGGCACCGCGCCATGACCCAAAGATGCGCCGCGATGCGATCTCCGCCGAGCGCGGTTCGACGTTGTACGACTTGATCGGCAGTCCTGCAGCGGCGCGACTGCGGATGAGGTCCAGGATTTCTTCGCGCGTCCAGGGTTGCCGCGCCAGCCGAACCTTCGCGGGATCAAACCCGGCCGCGCGAAGGGCGTTGTCCCAGGACCCGAGGAGCTTTGCGGCTTTCTGCACGGCGCCGTAGTCGGCCTGGATGGCCGACGAGTAGTTGAGGGCCACACCCTGGCGGTGGAGAGCCCGGATCGTGCGAAGGATGCGATCAACGGTCCACTTGCGCCGACGGGCAACCGCCTCGGCGTCAACTCCAGCCGCCCGGAGCGCGTCCCCCCAGCACCGGAAGTGCCGATGGGCGACGGTAAATAGCATGGGGTTGTTCTCGCGCACATCGCGCGATTTGAGCGACGTCCCCTCCAGTTCCATTCGGAGGATGGCGCCGACCACCTCGGCGGCCGTGCGCGGCTCGCTGTGTGATCCTCGGCTTGCACATGTTTCTGTTGGCGCTGCCGGTCGGGCCCGCGACCGAGCGGCGCCTCGTGGTGACCGACGCCGCGGACGGGGGCGCACCATGTCGAGGCCTCACAGCAGGTCGAAGAAGCTGTCCCGGCCGAGGTGCGGCAGGTACTTGGCGAGCGCGGGCCCGAGGGGCAGCACCTCCAGGCGGAGCCAGCTGCTCTCGCCGCTGAAACACACACGCTCGACCGCGAACCGCCGGTGACGTCGATCCACGAGGAGGAAGCGGAGGAGCGGGTAGTACTGCAGGCGTCGCCGGCCACGTTGCTTCTGGCGATCGCGGAACATCTGCACGAGTTCTGACGGGTACCGCTGCGACAGAGCTTTGGAGAGCGCGTCTGCGAATCCCTCCGCAAACTCAGCGTCGAGGCTCTCAAGGAAGCACTTGCGGTCGTCGGCCGACGCGTAGACCGTGGCTAGCCGAGCATCGATGTCCAGCCGATAAGCGACCGGCCGTTCCCGCTCGAGCGCCGTCCGCAGCAACTTCTGCTCCAGCGGCGTGATCATCGGCGGGCGCTCGCGTCGTACGGTTACTCGCCCATGGACGTTCTCCCGGACCTCGTGCGCAGGCGGCAGCTTCGCCAACGCTCCGTCGGCGCGCGTGCGCATGACGTACCGGAACCGGCCGTCGGCACACTGCACGCGGTGCACGTAATAGTCGCGTCCCAGCGTGTTCGTGTATTTGAATCGCCTCATCGCGCGCCGTTCCACTGCCGGGTGCTCCGGGTCGTCGCCGCAACAGAGTGGTTGTCGGCACCCTCATCGACCACCGAATCAGCTCGCCGCCTTGCCCTCGCTCTCAGCGAGCACCGACTCGAACAGGTGAAGCTCCTCGGCATGGTGGGCTGCGAGGTAGTCGCGGAGCTCGCGACGCGTGATGATCTGGCGCACGT
The DNA here is from genome assembly GCA_964468185.1 of uncultured Planctomycetales bacterium. Classification (GTDB taxonomy): domain Bacteria; phylum Planctomycetota; class Phycisphaerae; order UBA1845; family Fen-1342; genus JANQFV01. The sequence goes on from CAYXTR010000035.1 coordinate 11,228, forward strand.
AAATCGCGAGTTTCAGGAGGTCGCCCACGTACTGCCGGTAGAGCGCGCTGTAGAAGTCGTAGTGCTTCTCGACCTCCGCCAGTTTGCGGGCGAGATCGCGCTTCGTGCTGTCGCCCCGTTGCCACGGGTTGGTACGACGGCGTTTCTTCGAGCGCAGGGCCGGCGCCGTGGACAGGATCTGGGCTTTGGCGAACGCCAGGCTCGTGTCCTTCGTCTCCTGCATCAGCTTGACGATCTCGACCTGCCGCTTCGGCGCGACGTATGTGAGCTCGCGCGCCACCGACTGCAGGAGGCGCCCCGAGTCCATCTCACCGACCACGAACGGGTGCAGCTCGCGGTAGAGCGATGTGCTCAGCCGGCCCTTGAGCGACTCGACGCCGAAAGCCTGCGCGATCGTCGCCTCATCGAGCTTCTCCAGCGCCTTGCGGAGCATCCGCACCTCCTCGCGTGGAGAAAGGTGGTTCACCTGCCGGTTCGGCGTATAGAGATCGCGGCCGCTCAGGACGAGGCAGGGCACGGCCTCGACGCCAAGTTCGAGCAGCGCGGTGTACCGCAGATAGCCGTCCAGGATGAAGTACTGCTCGCCCTCCTGGCAGACGCAGAGTGGCTCGATCAGCCCGACAGCCTTGATGTTGGCCAGCAACTTCGCGTAGTTCTTTTTGCTGACCGTCCGCTTGCGGAGCGGCGTCAGCTTCACGATCGGTACGTCAACGCCTTTGACGTTGGCTCGTTCTGGGCGTGACATGGGAACCTCCTTTGAACACGTGGTTACACGGCGTACTCACCCTTCAACTGGGGACCATCGACGAGGCCGGCACCCTTGAGCAGCGCCGCGAACGCGGCGTCTTGGCGCAGCCGCTGCATTGCGTCCAGGATGCGAATGAGGCGGTTTTCGCGCTGCCCGGCTTCGTATACGAACGCCTCCTTCTCGCGGGTGATCTTGCGGATGTCGCGTTTGAGCTTGTCGACCGTGTAGGGCGATGCGGCTTTCCGTGACCCGAGCGCTTTCCCCTTCTCCAGGCGGTCCTCGATGATCCGCCGCACGCGTGGCAGGTTGGTAGTGGTCACGATGCCGCTGTCGAACGCGTCCATCAGCAGGTGCTGGATCGACCGGTCGTTGCTGTGCGCCACGGACATCGCGAAGTTGAGCGAGAAGACGCCGTCTTCGACGCCCTTGATCAGCCGCTCCTCGCCCTGCTCCACGAGGCGCACGTAGTTCTGCACGTATTCCTGGGTCTTGCCGGTGATCGCCGAGAGCTCCCGCCAGCTCATGCCGTGGTCGCGCATCTCCTTGAGCGCGCGGGCGAACTCGATCGTCTGGGGCGGCGTGCGCGCGATGTTCTCGCCGAGCGTCATCAGGTGGGCTTGCCGCTCATCGATGTCCCACACATCGGCCGCGATGTGGGTCCGGCCCAGCTCGATGTGCGCCAGCAGCCGCCCTTCGCCACAGATCAGGTCGTACAGGCCGGTCGTTCCGAGGTTGCGGCTGTTCACGAGAATCGGCTTGTACAAGCCGACGTCATTGATGCTCCGGACGTTCTCGAGGAACTGCGTCCGCTCCCGCTGCCGGGAGTTGACGACGTTGATCTGACTGACCGGGATCATGCGGTAGTCGCGTTCCTTCATTCCGCGAATCTCAAGTCCGTTCATGCACTGCTCCCTTCTATCGCAGCAGCTCGCGGATCAGCTCAAGGCCGTTGTGGCCGTGCAGCGCGATACGCGCGTCGCTGCTGGCGGACAATCGCACCCAACGTTCGGGGACCATCAGCCTCGGAAGTGCCAGGTAGCCGAGGATCTCTGCCGTGCCACCGTCCGCGAGCGGAACGCCAAGCGTGATATCGACCGCGGGACGATGGTCGGGTCGAAACGCCCAGAAGGCGCCATAGCCGTCGGGTACGGGCACCGACGGCTGGATCAGCACCGTGAAGTCGCGGTTGATGACGATGAAGTCCTCGTGTTCGTCGATCAACCGTGCCTCGCGACTGATCATCTCGAACACGTCGTTCCGCACACGCGTGAGGACGTCTGCGAACATCGCCTGGAACGCCCCGGTCAATCCGCCGAACGCGGTGGCGAACGCGGCGGGGCCGGGACACTCCTGATCGAAACGCACGAGGCGAGAAGTAATGACGTTGTACTTCTGATAGAGGGCACGCAGCCGCTCAACCATGTGCTCGCGCGAGTAGCGGCGCTTGCGCCCGTCGAAGATGCGTTGCGCGGCGTCGAACAGCTCCCGCGCCACCACCGGGTCGTACGAGTCCGGTGTGATGATCCACTCTTCGGGCGGGTTCGTGCGGCGCTTGGTCTTCAGGCGTTGGGTGGTACGGTTGTAGACGACAGCGCCGGCATACTGCTGGTTGGTCAGGATGTGGCGGACCGAAGTCTCGCTCCAGCGGACACCGCCAGGTGAGGGGACCTTCTTCGCGTTGAGGTGGCCGGCCACCTGCCGCTCGTCGAAGCCGCGCTCGACGAACAGGAGAAAGATCTCCTGGACGACCTCGACGTGCGCGGGGTCGCCCGGCACGAGCACCACGCGGCCGTTCTGGATGGCCTTCCGCTGGCCCGGCTGCAAGACGCGGTCGGGCTGCTTCTGCTCATTCAACATCAGTCGGTGCGTGCCGTAGGGGGGCGGACCGCCGGGGCGGTAGCCTTGGTGGGCAACCTTCTCCGCACCCTCGAAGACCTTCTTGCTGAGCATGCGGCTGGTTTCGGCGCTCTGGTAGCGGTCGATGCTCTTGCGCAGTTGGTTAATGAGGCGGTCTTCGTCGCGCGTGAAGCCGATGTGCGTGTAGATGACCTGCTTGCCGTGCTGCGTGCAGAGCGACTCGTAGTGCGCCGACAGATCGGTATCCTGGAACCGGCCCCAGCGGCTAACGTCGAGCACCAGGATGAGGCAGAAGTCGTCGCGGGTGCGCACCCACTCCATCATCTCGGTGAACGCGGGCCGCCCCTCGGCGTTCAGGCCGCTCTTCCCACGATCGGCGAACTCCTGGATGATCTCCAGGTCGTGCTTGGCGGCGAACGCACGCACGTTGTCCTGCTGGATCTCGACCGAGTTCTCCTGCCCGAGCATCGCAGAGTGGCGGTAGTAGGCAACCGCCCGCAACTTCGGCGTGTGCTCCTCGCGACCCGCTGCTTGAGTCCACCACGCATCCATCCGGGCAACCTCGCTCTACTTCCTGCCGGCCGCAGCCGGCGAGGCTCTCCATGTTCATAACATGTTTTACAGCAATGCTTTGCGGCCACGCCGCGGGACGGGAACCCTACCTCGGGGGGCGGGGATTGCAAGACGTGTGCGCCGTCAATTCGCGCGCGCACGCTTGACATGGCCAGTACCGTACATTAAGCTAACATATGATCGGTCGGGGTCCTCGGCCGATGCCAGCCAACAGGCTGCCCGGCGCGGCCAAGGAATTGCTCCCCACGGACGGGGTCGCCGGGCGCTTTTCGGCGTGTACGCAGGCGATTCTGGGCAAACGAACGCGGCCACCCCGCGGCGGGGAGTCCCTGCGCACATCATCAGGGAGAACGGAAATGGAACAGTTCGTTGTCGCGGCCGGCGCGTCGCATTCCCCAACACAACCTCACATGGGCCACCGCCTGCGCAGTCTGCGGGTCGTCGGCGGGTTCCTTGACGGCGCCACGCTCGAGCTCGCCGACGGCCTCAACTGCCTCATCGGCGCGCGGGGTTCCGGCAAGACCACGGTACTCGAGCTGATCCGGTTCGCGCTGGATGCACTGCCGGCTGCGGACGTGGACCCTGCCGGGCGGCGCCGCATCGAAGCGCTGCTGGCCCAGAACCTCGGCGGCGGACGCGTCGAGTTGACCATCACCACCAAGGAGGGGCTGACGTACGTCATCACGCGCGCCGTTGGCGAAGAGCCGATCGTGCTGGACGCGGATCGTCAGCCGACGGCGGTCTCCATCCGGTCGAGCCGGCTGTTCGCCGCCGACCTCTACAGCCAGAACGAGATCGAACGCATCGCCGACCACGCGCCGGCACAGCTTGCGTTGCTCGATCACTTTGAGGCCGAAGCACTGGCGACCGTCGCTGGCGAGCTCCGCACTGTGCAGCACGCGCTGCATGCCAACGCCGGCCAGATCGCCCCACTGGAGGCGCAGATCGCGACCCTGACCGAGGAACTAGCCGGCCTCCCAGCGCTGGAAGAGCAGCTGCGCGCACTCGCCTTGGCAACGGCGGCGCCCGGCTCCGACGACGGCGGGGCCATCAACCAGGCCCATGCCGAGAAGGCGCTGCGTGACCGCGAGCAGCGGGCGGTGGACGGCCTGCGCCGCTATCTGCGCGAGTTCGACGGCCAGGTGGCCAGCTTGAGTGGTCAGATCGGGGCCCGCGCGGCGCTGCTGTTCAGCGCGGACGTCGGCGGCGGGCCGAACGCCGAGGCGGTCGCAGCAGTCAGACGCATCGCGCTCGAATGCGGGGCTCAGATCGACGCGGCGCTGACCGTGGCGCGGCAGGCGCTGGCCAACACGCAGGCGGAGCTGACGCAGGCCGCGCAGCACTTCCAGGTGCGGCACAACGAGCAGGAGCTCGCGTTCCGCGCCCTGATCGAGCAGCACGAGACGGCGCAGACCCAGTCGACGGAGCGCAGCCGGCTCGAACGGCAGCGCAACCACTTGCTCGCGCAGCAGGCCGTCCAGGCCGAGCTGGACACGCAGCTCGCAGCGCTGCGCGCGCAGCGCCAGGCCCTGTTGCAGCAACTGGCCATGTTGCGCGACCAGCGGTTCGCCATCCGGCGGGGTGTGGCAGAGGCAATCACGACGCAGCTCGCGGGCCGCATTCGGGTCGGAGTGCGTCAGTCCGGCGATGTACAGCAGTATGCGGATCTGCTGGCCGTGGCATTGCGCAACGCTCACGTGCGGACCAATACCGTCGTCCCCAAGCTCGTACAGGCCTTCTGGCCCGATCGGCTGGCGGCGGCTGTGCGAGCGGGCGATCCGCGGCCACTGGTCGACGAGGCCGAGCTGAGTTCTGACCAGGCCCGCAAGGTGCTCGATGCGCTCGGCGGGAGCGAGACGCTGTTCCAGCTCGAGTGCGTCGATCTTGGGGACACGCCGACGATCGAGCTCAACGACAACGGCGAGCACAAGCCGTCACCGGCCCTTTCGACCGGCCAGAAGTGCACCGCGGTCCTGCCGATTCTGCTGCTCGACAGCGCCAACCCGCTGCTGATCGACCAGCCGGAGGACAACCTCGACAACCGGTTCATCTTCGAGCACATCGTCAGGAGCCTCTGCGCGGCCAAGGTCAGTCGCCAGCTGGTGTTTGTGACGCACAACCCGAACATTCCGGTGCTCGGGGACGCGGAGCGCGTCTTCGTGCTCGACTCCGATGGCACGCGTGCGTTCGTGGCCCGCACCGGCGGCGTCGACGATTGCCGGCACGAGATCCTGACGCTGCTTGAGGGCGGCGCCGAGGCGTTCGCGCAGCGCCAACTGCGCTACGGGTGCATGCATGGAAACGCAGCCTGATCAGATCGATGCCGCAGACGTGATCGCGCGCCTGCGGGCCGCCCCAAAGGCCGTGACCCGGGACGAACGCCTCGCGCTCGCCCGGGGTCTCGCGGAGTACCCCGCGGCGTACTTCCAGACGCTGGAAGCGGCGGCGCTGCTGGATGTACTGGCGGACGACCCGCTGCCGCAGGTGCGCCAGGCGGTCGCGTGGGCGCTCGAGCATCTGCCGGAGCCGCTCTTCGTGACACTCCACCAGAAACTCGAGGACGATCACAATGCGTTCGTGCTCAACGCGGTGGAGCGCGCCATCGGCCGCCGAGCGCGTGCGGCGCGCGCGGCGCAGCGTACGCGCTTCGGCGTCGACCAGGTGGCGGCCCACCTGCAGCGGATCGAGAAGCGGCACGGGGCGGCCGCCGCGCGCGGGGCATCCCGCCTGTGCGAGCGCTACACGCAACTGCTCGTGGCTTCGATGGTCCACGACCTGCGCAGCGTGCTCACACACCTGAAGGCCAACACGCTGTCGCTGCTGGCCGAGACGACGACGCCCGCCGGGACGCGGCGGGCGCGCCTGCCCGCGCGGGTGCGCGACGACCTCGAGTTCCTGGAGCGCACCGTGCTCGACATGGAGCAGTTCACGGAGCCGCTCGACGCCGGCCGCCGGCCCGAGCGGCTGGTGGACCTGCTGCGCGCCGCTCAGGAGATCGCCGTCGCGAGTGTGCGCGCCAACAGCGAAGTCGATCCCGGCACGATCGCGGCCGGCCTCGACGTCCCTGAGCACATAACGGTCGTCGTCGCTCGTCATCAAGTGGTGACGGCTCTGGCCAACATCCTGAAGAACGCCTACGAGGCCTTCGCCGGCGGCTGGCCGCGCCGGACGCAGGCCGTGGCGGAGGATGCGGACGACGCCGGCGTAATCACCGACGAGGTCAGTCGGATCGAGATCACCGCGCACCGGGTCGGCGATCATGCCGAGCTATCCATCCGCGATAACGGCATGGGCTTTGCGCAGGAGGAAGCCGACACCCTGCATCTGTTCACGCCCGGCCGACGCAACAAGACCAAGCGGAACAGCACGGGCTACGGCCTGCCGAACGCAGCCCGCAAGATCGTGTCGCAAGGCGGCAGCATTCACTTCGACAGTCAGGAGGGCCGGGGCACGGTCGTGACGGTGCGGCTGCCGACGCCGTCCAACGGGAGAGAAGCATGAAATCCTATCGCGCACTCGTCGTTGAAGATGATGAACGGGTCATGCCTTCGGTTGAGGACGTCTTGTTCTCACTCGGACATGAGCACGAGTGGGTGACGAACCAGGCCGACGCCCAGGAGCGGTTCGCGGCATCGCCGTTCGATTACGTGCTGCTCGACCTGCAGATCCCGGCCAAGGGCGGCCGCGGCGGTGCCAGCACCGACTGCGGCGTCAACCTGCTCCGTTGGATGAGGCAGCAGCGGAATGGCGGATGCCCGCCCGTGATCATCATGACGGGCCAGACCGGGGCGTGCGTCGACCTGACGCGCGAGCTGACCGAGAACGGCGCCCGCGAGTTCATCGCCAAGCCGTTCCCCGACCGCGGGCGCACGCTGGCCAGCGTAGTGCGGTGCGTCATCGAGTCGCCCGACAAAGGTGACGGCGATTCGGAGTGGCTGACCGTCAAGCAGTGCGCTTCCCTGCTGCTCGACGACGTCTCAGGGCTGGACCTGAAGAAGGCGACCGCCCGCGTTTCGTGGGCTGCAGGTGCCGGGAAGCTGAAGGCCAACAGCAAGAAGGGCCCCGGGCGTCGCATCGAGCGGCACAGCTTCAGCACGTGGCGGCTTGAACAGCGCGAGCGGGATCTCGACGGCGCAGACTGAACCGCCGGTTGGAACCGTCGATTGGTCGTTGACCGCCTGCGGTTCCGGCCTGGCGAATCGCCGCGGCCCCGTCCGGACGCGAGCGTCACACTTGACGTTCAGCGGCGGTAGTTCCGTGAAACGTGGGCTTTTCTCAACGAATCGTCAAGTGTGTCGCTCCCTGCGGACTTGACGGTTCGTCGCTATAAGTCCACAATGTGCAGTTCTATGCCAACGGAACGTCAAGTCGATACGTCCGGGTTCTTCGCCGCACGTCCCGTGTTCACGCTCGTGGAGGCTGCGGAAGCGTTCGCCTCTGGGCGCGGCAAACGGGCTGCCGTAAGGCGCTTGCGCCGGTATATCGAGGATGGCCGGCTCAAACTGCTCGAGCGCGGGCTGTACGCCGTTGTCCCACCGAACCATTCCGCAGATACGTTCCAGCCGGACCCATTCCTGGCGGCCCGCGCCGTTCGACCGGACGCGATATTCTGCTATCACAGCGCGCTCGACCTGCTTGGCGTGGCCCACTCGGCGTGGAACCAGTGCACGGTGTTCACCGCCAGTCGCCGGCCGGCGCTGAAGCTGCCGGGGGCGCAGGTACTCTTCCTCGACCATCCTGCGGCCCTGCGCGCGCCCGGCGAAGCTGAACTTGCCACGCGAAAAGCCGAGCGGCGGGGATTCCTATTGCGTGTCACGGGGCCAGAGCGGGCGCTGGTCGAAGGTTTCCGCCGACCGGACCTCGTTGGTGGCCTGCCTGAACTGACCGCCTCGGCGGGGGGGTTCGCGACGCTCGACCTCGCGCTGCTGCATCGCGTACTGGCGCAGTACGATGAGCGCAAGCTGTGGGCGGCCGTCGGGTGGTTCCTGGAACAGCACCACCAGGGTTTCCACGTACCCGCTGATTACCTGCAGCGCCTGGAGCAACAGCGTCCGCCGTCGCCCTTGTACGTGCCGCGACGCCAACGTGGCGGAGTCCTGAGCCGGCGCTGGAACGTCATCCTCCCGGCGGAGTTGATGCAGGGCGAATCCGATGAGCGTTAGTCTCGAGTATCTCGAACGCTGTGCCGGCGAGACGGGCTACCAGGTCGCGACGCTGGAGAAGGTCACGCGTCTCGGCGAGATCGCCGCCGCGGTTGCGCGACATCCGCTGCTCAGCAACGCCCTGGCACTCAAGGGTGGCACGGCGCTGAATCTGTGCGTAGGCGATGCCCCGACCCGCATGTCCGTCGATCTTGATTACAACTACACCGCCCACGTCGGCCGCGAGCAGATGCTGTCCGACCAACCGCAGGTGCTGGCTGCGATTGAGGAGATCGCACGCCGGCTGGGCTATCAAGTCCAGCGCGGCAAAGACGCGCATGCCGGCCGAAAGATGTACGCAACATATCGCTCCGTGCTCGGGACGAGCGATCGCGTTGAAGTCGACCCGGTCTTCCAGTACCGCGTTCCGCTTGACGGGGTTCAGGAAGCCGATATGTGGCAACCTGGCGAGCTCGATCGGCCGCGGGTTCGAATTGTCTCGTTGCTGGAATTGTGCGTCGGCAAGCTGCTCGCGTTCCTGGCACGCACCGCGCCGCGCGACGCGTGGGATGTGGCGCGTCTCCCGACTATCGCCGCAGAGGTGTTGGCGTCGAACCGCTTCAGGGGGCTCTTTATCGCGATGTCGGCGATTCTGGACCATCCGGTGTCGACGTATACGCGCGAGCGCATGAAGCAACGTCTGTCGCCGCAGGTCATTGATAGCCAGTTGATCCCGATGTTGGCCAGGCCCAACCCTCAGAAGGCGGGCGAACTGCTGGACCGGGCGTGGAATGTCGCTGCGCCGTTCGTCGAATTGAGCCCGACTGAGGCCGAGTACGTGGACGCGATCCGCGCGGGCAAACTGCGGCCCGAGATTCTCTTTCCCGATGACGCAGAGACGGCGAAGATCATCGCGACGCACCCGGCGGTTCGCTGGAAGGTCGAAAACGTCCGCAAGCATCGTGGAGGCGGAAACGCGGAATGAGCACGTTAAGCGGCTACATCGCGGGGGCAGGTCACTCGCTCTGGACCGGTCTCAATCGAACGCGTGGGCGTCCGATGGCGCGGATTGATTGCCCCGGGCGCCGTCCTTAGCGCGGCGTCGCCGCGCTAACGGCCGAAAACCGCCTCAAACCGCGCTAACCGTCACATGCCTTGCAATCCGTAAACCGCGTTGGTAACGTCGTTTACGAGTCTTAGGCCGGACAGAGACCGGCATGGCATGCAAGAGGTCGAGAGTTCGAATCTCTTCGGCTCCATTGATCCGCTTCGCGTAAACAGGCGCCCAGCCTCCCTTGGTCGCGCTCATGTATGCTTGCTGCACACGCCAGGGGTCCGTCAGCTATGCTGCCCCACCTTCCAGTAAGATGGCTCCTCGGCGGCGCCGTTCTTGCGGCTGAATTGACTGCTTGGGCCGCGCTGGCGGCGAACGACGGGGTACGCCCGATTCTCCTCAGTGAGATCAGCCACGCCCCGGCTTTCGGCACGTTCCAGTCCCACAACCAGAAGGTCGTTGCCAACGACCACGGCATCTTTCTCACGTACCTCCACGCCGACAACGAAGCGAATCCGAAGGTGGCCAACGAGTGGCGACTGATGCGCAGTGTTGATGGCGGGCGGACCTTCACCGTGCTTTACGAGGGGCGCGGCAATACCCGCGCGCCCGCGCTCGAGACCGACCATGATGGCAACTTGTTGCTGGCATGTCCCGAATACGGGGCCCCGGCGGGTACCCGCCGCGAGTTTCGCTGCTACCGCTTTGCCGCCGCCGAGAATTATCGCCAACCGCATGTCGTGGTCCTCCCCGACGTGCCCTGCGCAGCGAAGTACGCGCTGGCGTATGATCCAACGCGCCACTGCTACTACGTCGCCACACAATACGGCCAATTCCTGACCCTGACCGCGGATGGCCAGCTTCGTCACAGTGCTCAAGTGCTGCAACAGCATGGCCCCGAGGCCAGCACACAGTACCCCTGGCTGTTCGTCGACGCCGGCGGAACCATGCATCACGCATGGACCACCGCCGCCCGCGACGGCACGTGCCGCTACCCTTCTGTCCATTACCTGCGGTCGCGGGATGGATGCCGCCAATGGGAGGACATGTGTGGCACCCCCGTCGTGACGCCCGCAGTCCCGGACCGCACGGGTCCGAGCACATTCATCAGTCGAACGGATGAGGGCGATGTGGATACGTGGCTCGGCGCGTTCTGCGTCAAGGCTGGCATGGTACATTGCGCGTATTATGCCGGTGCGCCACTACGACGCCAGCATTACGTGGAGTTTGAGGCGCGCACCGGCATCCGCCGCTACGATTCGTGGGTCGACCATCCCCGGCACAAGTGGTGTGGCACTTCCATAGCCCTGGTCGGGGTGTCCGGCCTTCTTGCGACGCACGCTGACCGCCCCGCTGGTCCGCTGTTCGCCGTTCAGCAAACGCGGGCCGGCGCGATCGGTGCGCTGCGGAGTGATGACAACGGACGCACCTGGCGCGACCACGCGCGCAGCCAGCGTTCGTTCAACGACATCTATGCGCTCGGTGGCTGCCGCTGGGTTACCGAAGACGGCCAGGTCATTGGCTCCTTCACGGCTCGCGCAACACCCACCGGCCCTTGGCGTGTCTACTTCTTCTGCATCCCGACCAATGGACCCACGGGAACTGGGCACCGGCGAAGCGGACGCGAATCCCACCTCGCACCGTAACCGGACAGCCGGCGAATCCCCTTGCCGACCTCCACACGCCCCCATACCGTCACCCGCATGGGGTCAAGCACCGAACACAAGTCAACCAACGCGCCGGACGCCTCGGACGACGCCGTGCAGCACTGCGTCGCATGCGGATACTCCCTGCGCGGCCTGCCCGAGGAGGGCCGCTGCCCGGAATGCGGCAATCGGTACAAGTTGGGTGAAGTGCTTGAGAATCACACCCGCCCGATCTGCGGCTGGGCTCTGCTGGCGGTCCCCCCGGTCGTCTTCGCAATCGGCTGGTTGATTGGCGTGTTGACGTACTTCAGAGGCGGGGCCGGACTCATGATTTTCGGACCAGTCGCGACCTTGTTCCTCAGCATTGCGCTAGCGCACCGCGTCGCGAGTTGGCGGTACGCGCTCGCCCTGCAAACCGCTGCTGACCGATCGTCTGTACCATCGCGCGTGCGGTATATGCTGGTCGTGACGACCGGCCTCACGCTTCTCCAATTGGCCGCGTGCGTTCCCACCTACCTGCTCCACATCTCCCTCGTCCCGTGGCTGACGGCGGCAGGGGTTCTCCCGCGCGGCTGGCCCTGAGACATCCAGCACCCGCGCGCTATACTCAACCAGCCGAAGGAGACCTCCATGAGCAACACCGCCACCAGACCGGAAAGAGTGCGCACGCTCCACCCCGCCGGGAAGCAGGGCGTCAACATCGACCGCCGCAAGTACGAAACCATGCGTAAGGCACTCCTGCGTGTTATCCCGCGCCGCAAGCAGGGCGTCGCCTTCACCGAGTTATCCGACCTCGTTCGCCCCCACCTCGATGCCGCCGTATTCCCGCCGCAGGCCTCCGTGACCTGGTACGTCGTCACCGTCAAGCAGGACCTCGAAGCCCGCGGCGAAATCGAGCAAGTCCCCAACGTCCGCCCCCAACACCTCCGCCGCGCCTGTAGTGAATAGGAGCTGAGCAGGAACGCCATCAGCCTATTCATAAGTCGGCGCCAGCAGCGCACTTACGCGCGCTTGCGCGTGACAAGACCTCCTGTGATGATGTTGGTGTTGCAGTCCATACCAACACCGGAGGCCAAGGATGGCTCACAGTATCACCGCCGCGGTGCAACAGATCAAGGACGAACTGCACCAGCACCTGACTCCCGCCGACATCTACGCCGCCTGCCAGGCCACCGGCCACCGCTGGCGTGAGCGTGTCCTCGACCCCGTGCTCACCATCCACGCCCTGCTCCTCCAACTCCTGCACGGCACTGCCATGACCGGCGTCAGCCGACTCACCGGTGTGCCGTTTTCCGCCAGCGCCTACTGCCAGGCGCTGCAACGCCTGCCGGTTGCCGTGCTGCGGTACCGTATTCGGCGGTGGGGGTAGCGCACGCGGACGGTGATGCTGGTGGCGACGCTACTCGATGCGGAGCGGTATCCGCAGGCGGAACTGGCGGACCTGTACTACCGGCGCTGGCAGGCGGAGATCAATCTGCGGGATTTGAAGGAGACGCTGAGGCTGCGGGTGCTGCGCACCCAGACGGTCGCCGGCGTGGAGCGGGAAGTGCTGGCGCTGGCGTTGTTGTACAATCTGCTGTGTGCGGTGCGGACGGTGATCGCGGTGCACCTGGAGACGGAGCCGGTGCGGGTCAGCGTCATCGACGTGCTGCGGCTGCTATGCTTCGGCCTCGACCGCGTCGTCGAGGCGACGATCGTCATCAACCCGGACCGTCCCGGCCGCGTGCAGCCGCGGATCGTCAAACGCCGGCCACTTGGTTACTCGAGAATGACGCGTCCGCGTGAAGAACTGAAACGCGAGCTGCTCGAAAACGGCTGGGGCGTAACTGAATGGCGTTCGTGGCTGTCCCTAAATAGTAGTCAACTCTTGTATCCGGGCATATGAGGGCGCAGACAATGGTAAGGCTCACAATAGGTGCCGTCATCGCCCTTACATTGGCTTGGGGATTCAGTGTGATATGGCATGCGAAATGGTGCAATGGCGACATCCTTGCTCACCTTCATCGCGGTTTGCTGATTGTGTACTGGCCCGATGAGCCTGGCACGCTGGTCGATCCGTGGACTGGTGAACCGAGGATCGGCAGGGCACCACCGCATTGGGGCGAGCAGGTCTTCGGCATAGACGTATCGCGAGTCGAGTCGCGAAGGTGGCTCTTTCGCCTTCCTTCTATCGAGCGAGATCTCTTTGGGCGAGACTGGAAGATCCAGGTTCCTATTTGGTTTCTGATCGCAACTGTCGCTCTGCCCGCGATCCTTCTTGCGCTTCGCACTCGACTTCGCCGGTGCGAACCACGCTGCCCGGCGTGCGGCTACAACCTCACCGGCAACGTCAGCGGCGTCTGTCCGGAATGTGGCGCCGCCGTGCCCGTGAATCTGGTGCAACGCGGCGATAGCGCCGGGCAGGACTCAAAGGCCGGCCCGCGAAACGAGCAGGCCAAGCCGGAGCCGTAGCTCGCGCGGTAACATGAACACGTATCCAGCCGGCCGTCGGGGTGTCAACGCGCCTCGGCGGCCGAGTGCCGGGAGAGAATGTGGTTGATGCGGTTTCAGATGAATGGCCCACTTGGGTGCCCCAAACGATGGCGCCGAGCCGTTCCGATACGCTGGCCCGACAGACCGGAGGTCGGTCCCCCACCCGAAATGTCGGGCAGGTCGATGATTGCCGAGCAAGTCGTTGTGGAGTCTTGTACTGATGCGATTCGGGATCGTGGATGGTGTCAGGAGCGTGGGGGCGGCGCTGCTTGCCTGGGTCGTTTTGTCGCTCCTCATGGAACTGAATCCGAGCAGCGGCAGTCGCGCAGAGGGGATTGTCGTCATCGCTTCGTCGCTCGTAGTCGGCGCTCTTGTTGCGGGCCGGGCTTTGGTGCGTGGACCGCGGTGGGGTTGATATTCTGGGGGGAGCCGGGGTAGTCACGTAATATTGGCCGTGATCTTGACCTTGCGAATCGGGCGGGGAGCTTGGGTGTCCTTTCTTGCGGAGTTCATGGCGGGTGGTGATTTGGCTTGTTGTTGGTGCGCGCTGGCCCGGACGGGGCGATACGGCCGGCACGGAGGGCGAGGAAGATAACAAGGTGACCAGGGGACAAGGTAACAGAGGGTTGGTGGGCGCGGCGTGGTTGGTCACGCACGGCCGGCACGGAGGCCGGCCGCTACGGACCGAACGGAGGTTGGTCTCCGAAGTACGGGCCGGAGGCCCATGCTGCCCGGGGTGGGGAGTGTTGTGTTGTTGCCGACCGGGCCCGGTCGTCTCATGCCGAGGCGGGGGCGTCTTCTTCGGCTGTTGTGGTTCGTTTTTTGGGCTTGCGCGTGTCGAGGAGGTTTTGAAGTAGCGAAAGGGCCCACAGGACCGAGAGGATGATGGTCGCCTGCTGGCCGAGCCAGAGGGCGGCCTGGGGCCAGAAGACGTGGAGCAGCCCGAGCAGCGCGAACCAGAATAACGCCGTGCCGAATGTTGCGGCGCCGACCGCGCGGGCGATGCCGGGTAACAACAGGCCGAAGACAAGACCGGCGAGGCCGGTGGCGGCGGCGACGGCGATCAGGTGGGCGCTGAGGTTGGGGACGTTGGCCTGCAAGTGATCCCAGACGCCGGCGAGTTCGGCGCGGATGGTCGCGTCGGCGGCTTCGGTCGAGTTTTCCGGCAGAGCGATGGGGCCGCTGGGACGGGTGATGTCGAGGCCGCGGGTCTGAAAATCCTGTAGCGCGGGCAGCAGCTTCTGGTGGCCGTAAACGCCGAGGCCAACGGTCATGAGAAAGCCGGCGACGAGGATGGCGATCCAGAGTTTGAGCAGGGTGATGCCGAGGACGATGCCGACGGTGCCGCAGATGACGACGACGGGCCAGAACGGCAGGCCGGTGGCTTGTGCCAGGGCTGCGCCGGCGAGGCCGCCGACGAGCGAGAAGCTGGTGGCGGCGAGGAAGGGTGCGAGGCGGGCCCCCTTGACCATGAACAGCAGTCCGGCGCCGGCGAGGATGGCGGCGATGATGACCGGCAGGAGGGCGGCGTCGGTAGGCATGTGCTGAGAGATGGTCTCAAGCAGCGTCTGATGGACTGGTTGTGTTTCCATGACGGGCACTCCTTGTAGTGTCGTGTCTCAAGCATGCAGTGACACGGCGCACTGGGCAGCGAAGCGTCTTCAGTGGCGGGCAAGGCGCCCGCCCCACCCTTCATGAGTCAGCGTGCCGGCGGGACGATACAGTCGCCGGCCGCGGGTGCCTACTGGGCGTCGGGGGTCACGACGCGCAGCGTGTCGTCCGTGTAGCGGACGTCGATGATCTTCTCTGGCAGGCGGCCCTGCTCAGCGTAATAGGCCGCGAGCATCTGCAACTTGCGGCGGGCCGGCGGCTCGACGCCGGACTCCTCGCCGGGGGCGACGCCCCAATGAATAGGATAGCGGGGATAGAGGGTGCGGAGTTGGATTTCGCCGGCGAAGCCGTCTTCGCGGCGGTCATAGTTGGAGACGTCGATGGCGCGGATCGAGCTGCGGAAGGGGACTTCGCCGCGGGTGGCTGCGTTGCGGAGGAAGGCGACGAGGTTGAGGGCGGCCTGGACGTCTTCGCCGGGCCATTGCTGACCGACCGCGGGCGGCGCGGTGTCGACGCCGGTGATACGGAACCACTCGTTCCAGAAGCGGTCCTGGATGAAGTCGACGTAGAAGGTTTCGGGGAGGGGTAGGCGGTAGCCGTCGCGGTCGACGCGGTAGGCGATGCCGCCGGCCTGGATGAACGCGAAGGGTTCGCGGTAGGTCGCCCAGACGCGGACGCGGCCGTCGGGTTGTTTGCTGACGCGGTCGACGCAGGCGACCCAGGGCGAGGCGGCGAGTTGTTGGGCGACGAAGGGGCAGACGCGAGGGTCGTAGATGTCGGTATTGGGATTGAGCTTTACGGCGGCGTTGAGGTCGTCGAGGATGTGCTGGGAGTCGGTGAGGCGGAACCAGGCGGGGGGGTCCATCCATTCGATGCGCACGCCGTCGGCGGGCTGGAGGGTGTAGACGTAGCCGTGAAGCTGGTTGGTGCCCCAGAGGAGGAGGCCGAGAGAGACGGTCCAGCCGAGGATGATCCAGGTGCGACGCCAGACGCCATCGGGGAGCTTGAAGCCGGATTTGGCCTTGCCGCGTTTTTTGGAGCGAGCGGTGAGTTTGGGGCGGCTCATGGCGTTTCCTCCGTGGCCATGCGCACGAGGCGCTCGACGAGCTGGTCGAAGCTGAGGCCGACGCGGGCAGCGGCCTTGGGGACGAGGGAATGGCTGGTGAAGCCCGGCAAGGTGTTGATCTCCAGGAACCAGAGGCGGCCGTCGGCGTCGATCATCCAGTCGACGCGCGCGAGATGACGGCAGCCGATGCGTTCAAAGACGCGGCGACTCAGCAACTGGGCGCTCTCCAAGAGGGCCTGCGGATAGCCGGCGTCGAAGAGGTATTCGGTGTTGTCGTCGTCGTATTTGGCCTCGTAATCGTAAAACGGGCGTTCGGGACGGATGCAGATGGGGGGCAGTGGTTCGGTGCCGACGATGCCGACGGTGAGCTCATCGCCGGCGATGAACTGCTCGACGAGGGCGCGGCCGAAGTTTTCGACGGTGTGGCGGATGGCGGGGAGGAAATCGCTGGGTTGGCTGATGATAGTGGTGGAGACGCTGCTGCCCTGGTCGACGGGTTTCACGACGACGGGGAAGGAGAGGTTGCATGCGTCGCGCGTGTCGAGGGCGGCGGCGTCCCAGAGTTCATAACGCGGTGTGAGGATGCCGGCGGCGGTGATGAGGGCTTTGGAGGCGACTTTGTCCATCGCGATGGCGGACGCACGGGCGTCCGAACCGACGAAACGCAGACCACGTTCGGCCATGAGGCGTTGCACGGTGCCATCTTCGCCGAAGGTGCCGTGCAGGGCGGGGAAGATGATGTCGGCGGGGTGGTCGAGTGCGTCGAGCTGGTTGGGGTTGATGTCGGCGAGGTGGACATCGTGGCCGAGGCGGCGCAGGGCGTCGGCGACGGCGCGACCGGAGTCGAGGCTGACTTCGCGTTCGGCGCTGGGGCCGCCGGCGAGTACCGTGATGCGGAGCGTCTGCCGGCGTTGCGGTGGATCGTGGCTGGTGGCTTGGGGTGTGGCGGCGCACATGTTGTGATTCCCTTCACCAGAGGTCGATTTCGAGTTCGAGCTCGATGCCGTGCTTGGTGCGTACGCGTTCCCTCGCGTGCTGGATCAAGTTTAGCACGTCGGCGGCGGTTGCGTCAGGGTGTGCGAGGATGAAGTTGGCGTGGCGCGGGCTGATCTCGGCGCCGCCGATGCGGTGGCCTTTGAGGCCGGCGGTGTCGAGGAGGCGGCCGGCGGCGTCGTGAGGGGGATTCTTGAAGATGCAGCCGGCGGAACGGGCCGCGACGGCGGGCTGGGCGGCGGCCTTTTCCTTCCAGATCTGGCGGAAGCGGGTGCGGACTTCGTCGTGGTTGGTGGGGCGGAGGGTGAGCGTGGCGTTGAGGATGATGCGGTTGCCGACGGCGCTGTGGCGATAGCTGAAGTTCATCTCGGCGGCTGGTACTGTGACGCGGGCGCCGTCGGGAGTCATGAGTTCTACGCGCTGGACGACGTCGCTGATTTTGCCATACTTGCCGCCGGCGTTCATGCGGATGATGCCGCCGAGCGTGCCGGGGATGCCGGCGAGTACGGCGAGGCCCGCGAGGCCGGTATCGACGGTTTGCTGAACGAGGCGCGGAAAGTCGGCGCCAGCGGCAGCGGTGACTGTGGCGTTTTCGATGTGGACGGATTCCCAGAGTGGCCCGACGAGTCGAATGACTGCGCCATTGAAGCCGGCGTCGGAAACGAGGACGTTGGCGCCGCGGCCGAGAATACGCCAGGGGATGTCGTGCCTGGTACACCGTTGCAGGACGGCGGCGAGCTCGGAATCGTCGGATGGCGTGACGAGCCAGCGCGCCGGGCCGCCGAGGCGGTACCAGGTGAGCTCGGCGAGGGGGGCGTCAGGCTGGACTCTGGCTGCTAAGCCGCTGTACCAGGGCATCGGCCACTTTCCAGATGTTGCCGGCGCCCATGGTGATGACGAGGTCGCCGGGCTGGGTTTCGTTGGCAAGGTGGGTGGTGATTTCGTCGAACTGGGCGACGTAGGTGGCTTCGCCGCCGTGGTAGGCGATTTCGCGGACGAGGTCCTGCGCGCAGACGAGGTCGCGTTCGCGTTCGGAGTCGCGGACGAAGTAGATGTCGGGGACGATGACGCGGTCGGCGAGGGCGAAGCTCTCGGCGAAGTCGCGCAGGAGGAAGCGGGTGCGCGAGTGTTGGTGTGGCTGGAAGATGCACCAGATACGCTGCGGGGCGTAACGCTCGCGGGCGGCGAGGAGCGTGGCGCGGATTTCGGTGGGGTGGTGGGCGTAGTCGTCCAGGACGCGGATGTCATTGACGTGGCCGCGATAATCGAGGCGGCGGGCCGCACCGGTGAACGAGGTCAGGCCGGCTTGCAGCTCTTCCCAGGTTACACCACAGTCGCGGGCGAGGGCGATGACGGCGAGGGCGTTGTGGACGTTGTGACGGCCGGGGAGGCCGAGATGGACGCGGCCGAGGGTCTGTCCGGCGTGTGAGATGGTGCAGGCGTAGCGGCCGTCGACGAGCTCAAGGTCGGCGGCGTGCCAGGTGGCAGCGTCGTGTTCGCCGAAGGTGTCGACGCGGCAGTTGACTTCTGCTGCGATCTGGCGGCAGTTTTGGTCGTGTGCGTTGAGGACGAGGAGGCCGTCGGGGGGGAGGCGTTTGGCGAAGACGGAGAAAGCGGTGCGGATATCGTCGAGGTCGGCGTAGCAGTCCAGATGGTCTTCTTCGATGTTGAGGATGGCGGCGCGACGGGGATGCAGGTCGTGGAAGGAGCGGTCAAACTCGCATGCTTCGGCGATGAAGTGGGGGCCGTCGCCGGCGCCGCTGCCGCCGCCGAGTTGTGCGACGTGGGCCCCGACGACGAAGCTGGGATCCCGGCCGGCCTGTTGCAGTGTGAAGGTGAGCCAGGCGGTGGACGTGCTTTTCCCGTGCGTGCCGCTGATGGCGATGCCGTCGTAGCGCTGCATGACGGCGCCGAGGAGTTCGGCGTACTTGATGACGGGGATGCCGCGGCGATGCGCGGCGGTGAGTTCGGGGTGTTGGGGGGCGATCGCGGCCGAGGTGACGAGCAGGTCGGCGTTTTCGGGCACGGCGTCGGTTGATTGCCGCGTGGTGATCTGTGCCCCGGCCTGCATGAGACGGTCGAGGATGGCGGAGGGGCGCATGTCGGTGCCGCTGATGTGTGTGCCGCGGCGCAGCAGGAGAGCGGCGAGGCCGGACATGCCGCAACCGCCAATACCGACCATGTGGATGTGAAGTTGCTCGAGGTTTTCGGGGATCACGGGCTTATCGCCGGGCGGCCGGCGTTTGGGAAGTATGGCCAACGACATTGTCCCGCTCGCAAGGGTCATCCGTGTCGGGCGCGGGCGTGTGTGGCCGGTTGCCGGTCCGTGGGTGAAACGGACGCGGGTCGTGCACTATACTGGCTACCCGCGCGGTGCGGTCGGCGACCATCCGTGGTCAGCCTCTTACCCAGCCGCTGGCGGCGATTGTAACAGGTTGCGGACGATGTCAACAGCGAGAAACGAAGTCGCGAAAGAGGTGAGCATGCCGGTGACCGGTGGGGTGGGTGATGCGGGTCGGACTTGTTCGCGTGGGATGCTGGTGCTGGCCCTGGCACTGTTGGCGGCGACGTATTTCCTGATCAGCCCGCAGGAGGGGCGCACGTATCCCGGGGCGATTCCGTGGGGGGCGCTATCGATTCTGCGGCCGCTGACAGAGGTCATGGGGCTGGGTGGAGTGGTCGAGAGTGTGCGGGGCGTGGAGGTGAAGACGCTGGCGTTACACGTGGCGGCGACGCTGGGGTTGGCGTGGCTGGGGGTGTGTGCGCTGCGGGGCGGTGCGTGGCTGGGTGGGGTGCGGCGCGGGCCGGCGACGTGGGCGCAGCTGCTGCTCGGCGGGTGGGTTGTGCTGTCACTGTTGAGCAGTTTGTGGAGTGCGGAGCCGACGTTCGCGACGGGGCAGGCGTTGCTGTATGCACTGGCACTGGCGTGGGCGCTGGCGGTGGCGCATACGCTGGCGGTGGGGGATTTGCGGGCGTTGCTGTACGGTGTGCTGGTGATTACGTGTTGCGGGGCGGGGCTGTGCGTGTGGTACTACACGGAGCGTAATCCGTATCATCGCCCGGGGTTTCCGTTGGGGAATCCGGGGGTTGTTGCGGCGGCGTTGTTGCCGGGGATTCTGATTGCGCTGAGCTTGGTTGTCGGAACGGTTGTGGAGCGGCGGCGGGCGGAGGGGGTCTCGATCTGGCCGGCGATTGGGGGTGTGGTGGCGCTGGTGCCACTGTGGTGGTGTTTTGCGCTGGTGCGGGGACGGGCGGCGCTGGTGGCGCTGGTGGTGGGGGTCGGCTTGATGCTGTTGTTTCTGATCGGGCGGCGGTTGCGGTGGATCCTGGCGGGGGTGTTTGGTGTGTTGATGGCGGGGGCGGGGGCGTGGTGGCTGTCGATCTCGACGCTGGACGTCGCGATGGCAAGGGGAGCGACAATCCGCTTTCGCCTGTATGCGTGGCGGTACGCCGCGGAGATGTGGAGTGAGTCGTCCCTGGCGCAGATCATCGGGCAGGGCGCGGGGGCGTATCCGCGCGTGGCCGGAGCGCTGGCGACGGAAGATCGGGCGCTGGATCCGGCGGCGTTCATGGCCGAGCTGGTCGAGCATGCGCACAATGAGTTGTTGGAGGTATTGACCGAGATCGGCCTGGTCGGCGGCGTGACGTACGTCGGTGGATTTGTCGCTACGGTGTTTGCGGCGTCGGCGGCCTTGCGGGCGCTGCGACCCGGGCATGCGCGGTGGTTGGTACTGGGGCTGACGGGGAGTGTGGCGGCGCTGCTGGCAGATGCGATGTTCGGCGTGACGTTGCGGTTGCCGGGGGTACCCGCGCTCTTCTATACGTTGCTGGGGGCGTTGTGGGCGGTGTCGGCACGCTTGACGGAAGCGGAGCAAACGCCGAATGGCGCCAGGGATGTTCGGGCGGCACGTGCGGCTGCGTACCGGCGACTGACGGGCGGGGTTTGTCTGTTGGCGGCGGTAGCGGCGGGGTGGGTGGGTGTACGGAACTGGATGGGCGTGCAGGCCGAACTGGCAGCGGATGAGACCTTTCGGGAGCGGCGCTATGCGGCGGCGTATCAGCAGGCGCATCTGGCTGAGATGCGGATTCTGGATCCGGTGAGCAAGGTCGCGGCGCGGAAGCAACGGTTGTTGTCACGTTTCGGCATGGCGCATCAGGAGATGCAGCGCTGGCAGTCAGCGGCGGAGACGCGGCCGGATGTCGATATCTGGGCCGACGCCGTTGAGGTCGTGTACGAGGCGCACGTTGCGGCGCTGCGGCTGGCGGAACGTGTGCCGTCGATTACGCATAGTGATGCGGTGGCGGCGCGTACGGCGGAGTGGCTGTCGAGCTTGTATGAGGGGCGCAACCCGGAGCGCTCGCGGGGCTGGCTCGAAGCGGCGCGACGGGCGTGGTATCGGCAGAAGCACCGGACGCCGAACGATGTGCAGACGTTGCTTGCCTTGACGAAGTACCCGGCCATGCCGGAGCAGTATGTGGCGCTGCTGCGCGATGCACTGCGGTTTTCGGATGCGCAGGGTTCGTGGCTGGCGAGCTTGCGGCGGATGGCTGAGCGGCCGTGGTTTGCACCGACACTGGAGGATTTCCATGCGGTGGCGCGGCCGCTGACGCCGGAGACGGATCTGGATGCGTTGGTAGCGTCGATGGCGCCGGAAACGATGCGGATGACGGCGGCGTACCTCGCCGAGCAGGAGCGGTATGGGGAGGCGGCGGAACTGGCTGGGCGGGCAGCGGCGTTGTATGAGCCGATGCGCGCCCGGTTTCCGCAGTTGCAGTCGAA
The DNA here is from genome assembly GCA_964468185.1 of uncultured Planctomycetales bacterium. GTDB lineage: Bacteria > Planctomycetota > Phycisphaerae > UBA1845 > Fen-1342 > JANQFV01. The sequence continues at coordinate 33,169 of CAYXTR010000035.1, forward strand.
TGCACTGGCGGAGCGGGCACACTATCTGTTTCGTGGATCGCCGAATGAGCCGCAGGCGGCGATTGGGGCGGTGCGGGCGGCGATCGCGGCGCTACCTGAGATTCAGCTTCAGAAGTATGAGGAGATGGCGGAACCGTTCCGGATGCGGCTGGCGCTGTATCAACTGTCGGCCGGGCGGGTTGATGCGGCCGTTGCTACGGTGCGCAGGGCGTTGGGTGCTGGCGCGCAGACGCCGGGGCGGGTCGAGCATTTGCTGCAAACGCTGGTGTATGATGCGGCGGTGGCGGGGGTATCGCCGGAGCGGCTGGAAGAGGTGACGGCGGGGTTGTGCCCGGAATATCCGACGTTTTGTGCGGATGGTGAGGGGGGTGAGGAGTGATGTCTCGGGTGTGGGGCTAGGTTCGGCAGGTGAGGCCGATGAGGCGATAGGCGAGCTTGGCGGCGAGGAACTCCGTCACGGTGTTCGGAGGTTGGGGGGCCACTTCGACGATGTCAAAGGCGACGATGTTTCGTTGCTGGGCGACGGCGGTGAGCAGGTCGGTGACGCCATACCAGTCGAGGCCGCCGGGCTCGGGCGTGCCGGTGGCTGGGGCAAAGGCGGGGTCGAAGCCATCGATGTCGATGGTGATGTAGACGTGGTCAGTCAGGGAGGCCAGGGCGTGCGCGATCCAGTCGGGCTCATCGCGGCAGGTACGGGCGGAGAGGATGGGGATGTTGCTCTCGCCGATGAAACAGGCTTCTTCAGCAGAGTAGTTGCGGATGCCGACACCGACGTGGGGGATGTCGAGGTCGGTGATGCGGCGCATAACGGAGGCGTGGCTCCACGGGGAACCCTGATAGCTGTCGCGGAGGTCGGCGTGGGCGTCGATCTGAAGTACGCTCAGATCTTCGTGACGCATTTTCACAGCGCGCACGAGGCCGGAGGTAATGCTGTGCTCGCCACCGAGGCCGATGAGGAATTTTCCGTCGGCGACGATCTCGCGGGCGCGTTCGTAGACGCGCTGGTGCATGGATTCGGGGCCGCGCGTATCGGGCGCGAGTGGGTCGAGTGTGGCGATGGGAACATCCGCGGCGCTGTAACCGAGTGTCTCGTCGTAGAGTTCGACTTGTTGTGAGGCGGTGATGATGGCGCGCGGGCCGAGGCGCGTACCGCCGCCGAAACTCGTGGTGGCTTCGTACGGAATCGGCAGGACGGCATAGCGAGCGCTGTGGTAGGTCGCGGCCGATTCGTCGAGTCCGAGGAAGTTGTCCGGTACGGAGGCGGACATGGAGCGATTACTCGTCGAAGAGGAAAATCGCGGCCGATACGACACTGGTCCACTTGCCGTTCTTGTCGCCCTCAGCGGTTTGAACGATCGCGCGGGTTTTGACAATCTCGCCGGACATCTTGTAGACCTCGCGACGCTCGTCGTAGTCGCTGTACGGGTCGAACTCGATGCCGAGGGTGGAAGCGAGCATGCTGGCGGCCATGTCCTCAACGTAGTCGGCGACCTTGCGTTCCTTCATGCCGAAACCGTGGTGTTCGGAGATGTAGCCGAACTGCTCACCGCGGGCGGGGACAGCCAGACCGATGCCGGCGGAGACGAGGCGGCTGGGCTCGTTGGTGCGGGCTTCGGCCATGACGCAGAAGGTAATCTGGCCGGGGACGAGGCGGCGGAGGCCGGCTGTCCGGGACATGATTTTGCAGCCCGGCGGGTAGATGCTGGAGACTTTGACGAGGTTGCACTCGGCGATACCGGCGTTGCGAAGGGCGGCTTCGAAGGATTCGAGGTTGTTCTTATGACGGCCGACGCCGCGGGTGAAGAAGATCCTTTTTGGGACCAGTTTCATGAGCTACGGCCCTCCTGCATGTCTCGGTTGACTGTTCAGATCTCGTGGGGCGGCCGACGACCGCGCGGGTTGTCCGGCGCCGGTTGCGGCGAAGGGACGAATTATAGCGACTTGCGCAAAGGCTACAACGGCAGGTGTGCCCGGCAATCTGCGCGAAGTTGGCAGCCGCCCGGCACATATTGAAGACTATCGGTGGTGGGAGCCACGTGCTCGGGCATGGGCTCGAGTCGTTTTGTTCCGGGTTCCGGATGTGCCTTGCGCTCCGGAGGGATAGAAGCATCCCGGAAGCGGCCGGCGCTGCGTTGTGGCGCCGGTTGCATTTGCGCGCCGCCGCCTGCCGATAATTCACCCCTCAATAGCCAACCGGTTGAAGCGTCAGTGGAATAGACTATGGTGACGACCATCATCAGGAGGAAGGCGATGTATCCGGCGATCAACGGCTGGGCGTTTCCGGACGTGGCGGAGCCAGCGCGACAGATTGAACTGGCGGCGGCAGCGGGCTTCGAGGGACTGGAACTGACGGTGAATGCGGACGGTGCCTTGACGCCGGAGACGCCGGCCAGTGCGTTCCGAATTCTGGCTGAGCAGGCGGCGGAGCGGGGGTTGAAGCTGCCGAGCCTGGCTTGTGCGCTGTATTGGCAGTTCAATTATGCATCGCGGGCCGAGGATGACCGCGTCCGGGCGCGGGACCTGACCATGAAGCTGCTGGATCAGGCGGCTGCGGCCGGCGCGGGGGCGATTCTGGTGGTACCGGCGGTTGTGGGGAAGGCAGGTGATGCGTCGCCGCAGGTGAGTTATGCGGATGCGCTGGCGCGAACGGTGGATGCCTTGATGGAGTTGCGGCATGAGGCGGAGGCGCGGGCGGTGACGATCGGGATTGAGAATGTCTGGAATCGGTTCTTGCTGTCGCCGATCGAGGCGGCGGAGCTGATAGATCGGATCAACTCGCCGTACGTGCAGTTCTATTTTGATACGGGGAACGTGCTGGCGTTTGGGTATCCGGAGGATTGGGTCGCGACACTGGGGGGTCGTATCGCATGTGTGCACGCCAAGGACTACGACGTGAGCAAGGCGGGTTGGGACGGTTTCTGCGAGATCGGCGAGGGCAGTGTGAACTGGACCGCAGTGGTTGCCGGGCTGCGCGAGGGTGGCTTTGACGGGGCGCTGACGTATGAGGGGACCGGTGAGGCGGGCATGGTCTGTCGAAGACTGAAGAATATCATTGCGGGGCGACCGCCGCAGGCGGTGGAGTGAACACCATGGCGCTCGATCCAACTGAACTCGTTGGCAGTGTTACGGTTGCCGATGGAGGCTGGTCGACGCAATTGCAGATGCGCGGCGTGCCCACGGACACGGCGGCGGAGGTGGCCAACACGTCGCATCCGGGGATTGTCATGGACTTGGCGCGAGCGTATTTGAATGCGGGAGCGCGATTCCTGACCACAAACACGTTCAGTGCGAATAAGTTGAGCCTGGAGCGGCAGGGGATTCAGCAGTCGGTGGCAGCGCTATGCCAACGCGGAGCAGAGCTGCATCGCGAGGCGATCGGTGACGCGCCGGCGTGGGTGGCCGGGTCGATTGGGCCGAGTGGAAAGATCCTGGCGGTGGGTGAGATCAAGGAAGATGAGCTGACTGCGATGGTCACCGAGCAGGCACAGGCGCTGGCGGCGGGTGGGGCGGACGTGATCGTGCTGGAGACATTCTCGGAATTGAAGGAGGTGCTGCTGGCCTTGCGGGTGGTGAAGGACGCCACGGACTTGCCGGTGATTGCGAGCATGTCGTTTGATTCCGGCCCGCAGCGGACGCGGACGATGATGGGGGCGAAGGCAGAGGAGTGTGCCGCCGCGCTGGACGATGCCGGGGCGGACGTTGTCGGCTGCAATTGTGGTGCAGGCATTGAGCACATTTTGCCGGTGGTCGTGGCGCTGCGGGGGGCGACGGAGTTGCCGTTGTGGGTCAAGCCGAACGCGGGCATGCCGGAGTTGGAGGGGGGGCGGGCGGTGTGGAAGCAGACGCCGGATCAGTTCGTGCACTTCGTACCGCCGTTGATTGAGGCGGGGGCGAATGTCATTGGCGGCTGTTGTGGGAGTGGGCCGGATCATATTGCGAAAGTCGCGGCGTGTCTGGAACGGCGGAAGTAGGGGATGGCGGCGGGGGGCAGTTGGCGCGGTGGGTGGCCAAGTGGGTGGCGGGGCGGCATAATGGTCCAGCATGAGCAGACAGGATGAACAGGGGCAACGTGGCGCGCTTGTGGTGATCAGCGGGCCGTCCGGGGCCGGGAAAACGTCGATTTGTAACGAGCTCCTGGCGCGGGTTCCGAACAGTCACTGGTCGGTGTCGGTGACGACGCGGCCGCCGCGGGGGCAGGAGCAGGACGGGAGTGCGTACCACTTCGTGTCGCACGAGGAGTTCGAGCGGATGGTCGCGAACGACGAACTGCTCGAGCACGCTGAGTATCTGGGGAATCACTACGGTACGCCGCGCAAGCCGGTGGAGGAGGCGGTGGCGGCGGGGGAGACGATTATCCTGGAGATTGACGTGCAGGGTGGGGCCCAGGTGGCCCAGCGGATGCCGGAGTCGATTCGGGTATTTGTCCTGCCGCCGACGATGGAGACGCTGAAGGCGCGGCTGGAGGGCCGCCGGACGGAAACGGAGACGCTGCAGCAGAAGCGGCTGGCGGAGGCGGATGGAGAAATCGCGTTTGCCCGCAACAGCGGCCACTACCAGTATTTTATCACTAATGATATACTAGAGGATTCGGTGAATCGGATCATCGAGTTGATTGACAGGCACAGGAGCGAAGCACACGCATGATCGAACTGCTGCGCAACGACGACATCATTGACAAGGTGGGGGGGCGCTTCAAGCTGACCGCGCTGGTACAGAAGCGTTGGCTGGAACTGATGCGCGGCGCGCGTCCCATGATCGACAACACAGCGGGAATGACGACGATGGAGGTCATCCTCGAAGAGATCATGCAGGACAAAATCGGGATTGACTACGAGGCATCGGGTATCAGCGAGCCGGACAACTAAGCCGTTGCGCTCACGTCGGCGGCGAGCGGGCGCTGGAGCCGGCTCGGCCGAACGGGCCGTGGCGCACCGGGGTGTGGCAGCCGCATGGCCAATTCACAGTGCGATTCCCTGAGCGGTTATGAAGTTGTGGTTTGTGTGTGTGGGGGGATTGCGGCGTACAAGACGGCAACGGTCGTATCGAAGCTGGTGCAGGCCGGCTGCGGCGTGACGGTGGCCCTGACGCGCAACGGGCGGCGGTTTGTCGGGCCGGCGACGTTTCAGGGACTGACCGGACGTGCGGTGCTGACGAGCCTGTGGCACCGGCACGACGAGGAGGCGTTTCAGCATCTGGGGCCGGCCGAGGCCGCGGACCTGCTGGTGGTGGCGCCGGCGACGGCGAACATCATCGGAAAGTTGGCGGGGGGGATTGCGGACGACCTGGTGAGCACGTTACTGCTCGGCGCGGATTCGCCCGTGCTCCTGGCGCCGGCGATGAATACGCGCATGTGGCAGCACCCGGCCGTGCAGCGCAACGTGGCGTTTCTCAGCGATAGCGGTTTTGTCCTGGTGGGTCCGGACGAAGGGCGCATGGCGTGTGGGACCGAAGGCCCCGGCCGGATGGCAGAGCCCGAGGAGTTGCTGGCGGCGATCCGTAGTCAGATACGTTCACGCCCGGCCAAGCGAGCGCACTCCTGAGCGTGGGGGTGTCCGAATGTCATTGTGCAGACAAGGGAAACGGGAGCGCCGTCGCTGTGACGACACTCCCGTTGGTGGTCAAGGTTGTGGGGGGCTAGAAATCGCCGAAATTGTCCGACTGCCCTGACGCGGCTGATGTCGCGGTGCGTTGTGCATTACCGGTGGGTTGCGTGCCGGGGGTTGAGAACGATGCCGGCTGCGATGCAGGCTGATTCTGCGTATTGGTTCGCTGGTTGCGGCGGCGAGCGCCGGTGAGGGCGACGAGGTCGTCGACGACGCGTTCCAGCGCGTGAGACTGGGCGCTGAGCTCTTCGGCGGCGGAGGCGGCCTCTTCGGCGCTGCCGGCGTTGGACTGCGTCACCTTGTCCATCTGGGTGACGGCGTCGTTGATCTCGTTGATGCCGCCGGCCTGGTCGGTGCTGGCCTTGGCGATGCCGTCGATGAGCTCGGACACGCGGCTGACCGACTGCGAGATGGAGCTCAGGGATTGGGCGACCTGCTCGGAGACCGAGGTGCCTTCGCGGGCACGGTGGACCGAGTCCTCGATAAGCTGCGTGGTTTCGCCGGCGGCGGAGGCGGCGCGCTGGGCGAGGTTACGGACCTCCTCGGCCACGACGGCGAAGCCCTTGCCGTGCTCGCCGGCGCGGGCGGCTTCGACGGCGGCGTTGAGCGCGAGGAGGTTGGTCTGGAAGGCGATTTCCTCGATGACCTTGATGATCTTGCTGATTTTGTCTGCGGATTCGTTGATGGCGTTCATGGCCGTGCCGAGTTGCTCGGTGGTGCGGTCACCTTCGTTCGCCGTGTCGCGAGCCTCGGCGGCCAGGCGGTTGGCTTCGGTAGCGTTGTCCGCGTTGTTCTTGGTCATAGCGGACATCTGTTCGAGGGCGCTGGAGGTTTCTTCCAAGGATGAGGCCTGCTGGCTGGCGCCCTCGGCGAGTTGCTGGGATGCGCTGGCGACCTGGCCAGCGGCATCGTTGACCTGTGAAGCGCCCTCGGTGAGGCTGGCGACGATGCGGTTGACGGGCCGCGTAATGGTACCGGTCAGCACGAGCGACATGACAATGGCGAGTGCGACGGACGCGATGCCAATGCCGATACACCAGGTCACCACTGCCGAGCGTGCGCCGCTGGCGGTATTGTGCACGGCGGCCATCGCCTCGTCGGAGGCGTTCTGCATCTGGTTGGCGGCGGTTTGGAATTCGTCGGAGTACGCGCCGACGCCGATCACCCAATCCCATGGCTCGAAGTAGGCGAGTTTGACCACTTTCTCTCGTGGCGCGGGGTCGCTCGGGTTCTGCCACATGTAGCGGATCTCGCCGATCTGGTCGCCCTGCAGTGCGGTCGCTGCCTGGCAAATATTCTGGATAACGGGTTTGCCGTCGGCGTCGCGTGCGGCCCAGATATCTTCGCCGTCGCGCTGGCCCTGGTACGAAATCACGTAGTGGCCGCGTGTCTTGCCTTTGGCGTTGAGAACGTAGACGTAGCCGGTGTCGCCGACCTCGATGGAATAGATAGCTTCGCGCAGCGACTTGACGCTTTCCTGGGGGACCCCCGCGTAGAGCGCACCGATGACTTCGCCCTTGGCATTCTTGATGGGCTCGTAGGCGGTGATGTACCAGCGATCGACGACATACGCGCGGCCGGTGAAGGTCTGGCCGGCGAGCAGGGTTGAAACGACTTCGTTGGCTGAACCGTCGGGATTGCGGGCGGGAATGTATGTGCCGATGGCGCGCTGTCCGTCGGTCTTCATAACGTTGGTGCAGATGCGGAGCATGTCTCCGGTGGGGTTCATGCGCTGGAAGACGGTGCAGGTGGCGCTGGTGAGGTCGCGTACCGGGTCGACGACTGGTGAGAACTGCTCGGCACTGGCATTCTGTGCGAAGGTAATGTCGCCGACCTGCATTTGGGGCAGATCGATACTGGAGACGTCGCCGGTAAACTGGTTCTTCGCTTGCCAGGTGGTGCTTTCATCGGCGAACCCTACGTCGCCACGCGTGTTGAGGATGTGGCGCGCGACCTTGAGATCGGCCGCGACCTTCTTCTCGAGCAGTTCCTGCTGGGAGCGGCACATGGCGTAGACGGCGTGTGCCTGGTGCTCGAGGTCTTTGATGCCGGCCTCAAGGAGCGAGGTCTTGCCCAACTCCGTATTGCCGTTGAAAGCCTCCTGGGTCTGCGTCAATGCCGAGTCGAAGCCGGCATCCGCTTTCCAGACCGCGATCGTCGTGATCAACACGACCGGTACGAGCGCAAGGCCCACCATTGCGAAGAGAATTTTCTTACCGAGCGTCATTGGCGCGACTCCTCAGCCCCAACTAGGTCTGACGACTCCCGCCCCATGAGATGTGCCCGTCGCGAGCCGGATCGAATATGTCACGGCACAGGGGGCCGTGTTACAGATGAGGTACAAATGTGTCCCAGTTCGTGATAGTGATCGGTAAATCTCGCGGCATGATTAGGAATATCAGCGCGACGTTGATCGATTAACACACTGCTAGCACGCAATCGTCTGATAACTCATCGGGACGTGCATCGGGCGCGCGGTTTTTTGTGTACTTACCGAGGGGGGCAGGGTTTTTTCCGCAGGCGTCCAGGCGGCGCGCGTTCATGCTGCTTGCAGTGCCGGTGGGGCGCGAAAAAGAGCGGCGGGATGACACATATGCGTGTCACGCCCGCCGCCAACGCATGGGAGTCGTGCTGCTCTAGAAGTCGGACAGATTTCCGCCGTCTGCCTGGCCGCTGGTACCGGCGCCGACGGGCTCGTGGGTCGGGGTGTGCGGCGGGTGCTGGCCTTGTGGCCGCTGTGGGTGTGCCCGGGGGCTACTCTGATCTGCGCGGGCCGCAGTCTGCTTGCTGGCACTCCCGCCGGTCAGTGCGACCAACTCGTCGACCATTGATTTGACGGTTCGGGCCTGAGCGCTGAGCTCTTCGGCGGCGGAGGCGGCCTCTTCGGCGCTGCCGGCATTAGACTGCGTGACCTTGTCCATTTGCGAGACGGCTTCATTGATTTCGTTGATGCCGCTGGACTGCTCGTTGCTCGCCCTGGCAATGCCGTCGATGAGTTGCGTGACCTGGGCGACGGACTGGGTGATCCGGGTAAGGCCCTGGCCGACCTGTTCGGCGACGGCGCCGCCCTCGCGGGCCCTGGTGACCGAGTCCTCGATGAGTTGCGTGGTTTCGCCGGCGGCAGAGGCGGCGCGCATGGCGAGGTTGCGGACCTCCTCGGCCACGACGGCGAAGCCCTTGCCGTGCTCGCCGGCGCGGGCGGCTTCGACGGCGGCGTTGAGCGCGAGGAGATTGGTCTGGAAGGCGATCTCCTCGATGACCTTGATGATCTTGCTGATCTTGTCAGATGACTCGTTGATGCCGGTCATGGCCGTGTTAAGCTGGCCCATGGTCTGGTCGCCTTCGTTGGCGGCCTGCTGGGCTTCGGTGGCGAGGCGGTTGGCCTCGCCGGCGTTTTCCGCGTTGGTCTTGGTCATGGCGGCGAGCTGTTCGAGGGCGCTGGAGGTTTCCTCGAGCGAGGACGCCTGCTCGCTAGCACCTTCGGCAAGTTGCTGCGAGGCGCCGGACACCTGTCCGGCTGCGTCGTTGACCTGTGCGGCGCCGTCATCGAGCTGGACGATCAGGCGGACAAGGGCCTTGATCAGGCTGCGCGCGATGAAGAAGGCGAGCAGCGAGCCGATGATGATGGCCAACGCGCCGGTGACCATGACATTGCGCTGCGTGCCGGCGGCGGCGGCCAACATGGCTTCGTCGGTCATGACGTTTTCGCTGACTTCGTGGCGTACTTCGTTCAGGAGTTCCTGCACCTTCTCCAGGTTCGGCTTGGTCTTGCGGGCGAAGATCGTGTTGGCGGCACTCGCCGCCTCCTGGAGGGTGTTCTCGGCCTGAATGGCCTCCATGAAGTGGGCTTTCACTTCGTTGAGCGACGCCTGTGTTTCAGCTTCGTAGACATGAATCGCTTCGGCGAACCGGTTGTTCGTCACGTGCTCCTGGATCTTCAGTGCGCTGCGATGCAGGCGATTGTGCGGCTCTTTGCAGGCGTCGAGGGCCTGCTTCAATTCGGGGAACTCACGGCAGAGCTTGATGGTCTCGGGATCGGCGAGGAACTGGCCAAAGGCGCAAAGTTCAGGATCGGTCTGGACGCCGAGCACGAAGGGTGCGCCGGCAGCGAACTCTGCGGCACGCGCGATGAGATGGTGGTTCTCCGCGTCGAGGAATACGCCGGTGCCGACGATCCAACCCCAGGGCTTGTAGAGCTTGACGTAGGAGATCTTGGGAACGGGTTCGTTGTGGCCGGGCTGATTCCAGTAATACACGACGAAGCCACTGCCGTTGGCTTCGCACTCGCGCACCATCTGGGCAAACATGCGATTGCCATGCGTATCCGATGTCTGGCTGAGGTCGGTGCCTTCGAGCTCGGGCTGCGTGGCGTGCATGATCATCGTGGGCTGGGTATCGTTGATCCAGAAGTAGTCGTTGTGATCGGGACCGTAGCGCATTTCGCGGACGAGGCGTTTGGCCTCTTCCTTGCGGGCGTCGACATCTCCGAGTGATTCGTTTTCGGCACAGGCGGTGATGATGGAGTAGGCCTGATCAACCGCGTTGCGCGTGAGCGACTGGTAGGAGTACAAACCGCCGCCCTCGTTGGCGAGGCGTGATGCGCACTGGCCGGCCCAAGCGACGTGGTCGGCCCACCGGTCGGAGAGCATTAGTGCCAGACCGGGGTGCGGTTGCTGGAATACATCACCGATTTCGCCGGCCGAGGCATGCAGATCGCTGTGATACTGCTCAATGTCCTTGAGCAACGGAGCGATTGAAGGTACGCGCTGTTCAGCAGCCCGGCGATCGTCGCTGTAGAGCCATTTGCCGAACGCACACTGCGTGGGGTCGAGCTGTACGTTGAGGTCCGTGACGCTGTCGTCGGTGAGCAGGGCGCTGACCTGATTGGCCCAATTGAGATGGTCGACCTCTTTCTGAGCCATATTGCCGTCGAGCTGATTGCCAACGATCACTTCGCTGGCGTTTGTGACGATGCCGCCGACGCCGAAGTAAGCGAGCAGACCAACTGCTACCAGAAACAGCAGCACGACGCCGAAGCCGAGGTAAATGCGTTTGCCAACAGTCAGTTTCATGTGAGATCTCCCGATGCCAAAGCCTGAACCGCAACGTTGTCCTCACGGGCGATCCGGACGCGGTGCGCAGAACGCGCGCCGCCCGTCCGCCCCACGTTTCGTTGTCGCTTCTGAAGTCCCAGTTTCATGCGCTACGGCCGCGGCGACCTCATGTGCCCGGCCAGGATCGCGGCAGATGCAGCAGCTCAGCATCTGTTGGCCATCCGCTTCTGATATCGGGGTAACACTTCACCCGTCTGCAAAAGTTTCTGCGATTTTTGCCGGATAGGGCTTGCGC
>CAYXTR010000036.1:0-36582 GCA_964468185.1 uncultured Planctomycetales bacterium
GGGGGGGGGGGGGGGGGGGGGGGGGGGGGTGAGGAGCGTGGCTGACGCGGCCGTGGCACGTGAGGCGGTTGTTGGTGACGTACTGCTGACGCGGAGGTTGGCCGCTAGCTGGGTGTCGGAATTTGTCCCGGTAGTCGGCGGCGGCGTTGGGCGCGCTGACGTCGTCCAGTAAGATGCAAGGCTGGCGGTCGGCCGCGGGGTCGATGCCACAATTCTCTTGATATGCCAACCGTTTATGCCCAGGTGAGATCGTCATGCGTAGATCCTTCTTTCTGCTGGTCGTGTTTGTTGTTGCCGTTGTTATTGGTGCTCAGGGGCGTCCGCCGCGGGCGGGAGATTTTCCGGGATATGGGCTATTGCCGAAGGAGGATACGGGGGCGCTGCGGTTTCTGCATGCGCATCCGGAGTATGACGGGCGGGGGGTGGTGGTAGCGATTTTCGATACTGGCGTGGATCCCGGTGCGCCGGGGTTGCAGACGACGACAGATGGGAAGCCGAAGATCGTCGATGTTGTGGATGCGAGTGGCTCGGGCGATGTGGACACGTCGACGGTTGTGACGGCGGAGGGGGACACGCTCGCGGGGCTGACGGGGCGTGAATTGACGTTGGGGGATTGGACGTGTCCGAGTGGTGAGTATCACCTGGGGATCAAGGCGGGGTTTGAGCTGTTTCCGGGTGGGCTGGTGAGTCGGATGCGTTCGGATCGGCGGGAGGACTGGGATGCGATTCAGCGGGCGGCGGTGACGGCGATTGAGCGTGAGTTGGAGGCCTGGGATGCGATGCATCCGGAGCCGACGCGCGGGCAGAAGGAAAAGCGTGATGAGCTGGCGACACGGCTCGAGCAGCTTGAGGCTTTGCAGGGTAGCTACAGCGATCCGGGGCCGATCTATGACTGTGTGGTGTTTCATGATGGGGAGATGTGGCAGGCGGTGATTGACACGGATGAGGATGGTGATCTGGCGGAAGAGCAGGTCATGACCAACTACCGTGTGAAGCAGCAGTGGGCGACATTCAGCGACAAGGACTTGATGAACTATGCCGTCAACATTTATGACGACGGCAATCTGCTTTCGATCGTGTGTGACAGTGGATCGCATGGGACGCACGTGGCGGGGATTGTGGCGGCGCATTTTCCGGAGCGGCCGGATTTGAATGGGCTGGCGCCGGGGGCGCAACTGGTGTCGGTGAAGATTGGTGATACGCGGCTGGGGTCGGCTTCATGCGGGACGGGTGAGGTGCGTGGATGTGTGTCGGTGCTTCAGAATGAATGTGACCTGATCAACATGAGTTTTGGCGGGCCGACGGCGGATCCGAATGCGGGGCGGACGATTGAGTTGTACCAGGAGATCGTGAACAAGCACAACGTGATCTTCGTGTCGAGCGCGGGGAATGAGGGGCCGGCGCTGTCGACGGCGGGGTCGCCGGGGGCGACGACGGAGGCGATATTCGGGATTGGGGCGTACATTTCGCCGGAGATGCAGGAGGTGCAGTATTCGCTGCGTGAGGTGACGCCGCCGACGCGGTATACGTTTACGTCGCGGGGCCCGACGTATGACGGGGCGCTGGGGATCGAGTTTACGGCGCCGGGTGGGGCGGTTGCGCCGGTGCCGAACTGGTTGCTACAGGGCAATGCGCAGATGCATGGAACGTCGATGTCGTCACCGAATGCGTGTGGGAATATTGCGCTGCTGCTGAGCGGGTTGAAGGGGGAGGGGATTGACTATCGGCCGGCGGGTGTGCGGCGGGCGATTGAGAATACGTGTGTGGCGGTACCGGGGGTGTCGCCGTTCGCGGCGGGGCGGGGGCTGATACAGATTGATCGGGCGTTTGATTACATCAAGGAGCATGGTCAGGCGATTGACCAGGATGCGCGGTTTGAGATCAATGTATCGACGCGGGATGGGGCGCGCGGGATCTATCTGCGCGAGCCGTTTGAGGTGGATCGGGTGACAGATGCGCGGGTGTATGTGTCGCCGGAGTTTCATGAGGATGTCGACAGTCGGGTGAAGGTGGGCTATGAGCTGCGTTGCAAGCTGGAGTCGACGGCGCGGTGGATTGAGTGTGCGGACTACATGCTGCTGATGCATGGGGGGCGGCGGCTGGATGTGCGGGTTGATCCGACGGGGCTGGCTCCGGGGGCGTACTATGAGGAGATTCGGGGATATGACGCGATGAATCCGGAGCGGGGGCCGCTGTTTCGGATTCCGATCACGGTGATTCGGCCGGTGGCGGTTCTGGAAGAGGAGGACTGGACGTGGTCTGAGACGATCGCGTTTGAGCCGGGGTATGAAGAGCGGCACTTCATGGTGGTGCCGGAGGATGCGACCTGGGCGGATCTGCGGATTCGGCGGCTGGATGATGGGGGTGAGCTGGCGGTGATCGTGTTGCAGGCGGTGCAACTGGTGCCGGGGGATGCGTTCAGCGACCACGAGTTCAAGCGATATTTGCGGATTCAGCCGGACGAAGAGCAGATGCACAGCTTTGCGGTGACGGGTGGGCGGACGATGGAGATCTGTCTGGCGGAGTACACGGGGTATGTGGATGAAGGGGAACTCGAGCTGGCGCTGGAGTTTCACGGGATTCGGCCGGATGGGGCGCATATCGCGCTGGACGGCAGTGAGTTGATGACGGCGGTGCGGGTGGAGACGCCGCTGCGGAAGGAGCGGGTGGGGCCGTCGGGGTCGTTGAATGTGTTGCGGCGGCCGTTGCGGCCGACGGAGCATGTGCTGCGGCCGCTGGACGGGACGCGGGACTTGCTGCCGGAGGAGCGGCAGGTGTACGAGTTGATTTTGACCTATCCGTTTACGATGGAGAAGGCGGGGCGGGTAACGCCGCGGGTGGCGTTACTGAATATCACGGATGAGAAGACGTGGCAGTCGCGGATTTACATGATATTTGATGAGCGGAAGCGGCTGATTACGACGGGGTGGCTGAATCCGAGTCCGGTGCATCTGGAGAAAGGGGAGTATACGCTGCGGTTTCATGTGCGGCTGGCGGATCGGGCGCAGCTTGAGAAGCTGAAGGACATGGTGTTGATGATGGATCATCAGTTGGGCGCTTCGGTTGGGCTGTCGTTTTATGAGGATCCGGATGCGGTGACGTTTGGGGGTGGGCATTTTGGGGCGCGGTATATGGATGCGGGGGAGCGCACGAAGATTTTGATCGGGACGCCGGATATGCCGGGTGATGCGCAGCCGGGTGATGTGCTGGTGGGGTCGATGACGTTTGGGCGTGCGCCGCATGGGACGGAGGGGGTTGGGCATCGGCCGGGAGGTTATCCGGTGACCTGTGTGGTGCCGCCGAAGGAGAAGCCGCGGAAGGAGCCGGCGGTGGCGGAAGAAAAGGACGAGGACGAGCCGCCGAAGGCTGAGCAGATTGCGGAGGCGCAGCGGGACTTCAAGGTGGGGCAGCTCAAGGCGTTGTATGCCGAGACGGAGCGGGCGTTGTTTAATCGGATTGCGGCGGAGGTGTTGGCGGATTATCCGCAGCATTTGCCGGTGTTCGTGCAGCAACTGCGGCGGGCGGAGGCGAATCGGGATGAGGATTTGCAGGCGGTGGTGGATGCGGCTGAGCGGATCATCGAGCAGGTGGATGAGCAGGCGTTGGCGGCGCATTACGGCGTGAAGATTGATCCGGAGGATGCGCTGGATGAGCGGGTGCGGCGGGAGATGGATGAGAAGCGGGAGGCGTTGATTGCGGCGCTGCATATGAAGGCGGCGGCGTTGTTGGATCTGGCGCGTGCGGCGCGGCCGGATGAGGAGGCGGAAACGGAGGCTACGGCTGAGGCTGATGAGGCGTTTGAGGAGGCGTTTTCGGAATTGCGGCGGTGGGTGGATACGACGGAAGGGGAGTATCTGGCGTTGCATGTGGAGCGGGAGATTCGGCAGGGTGATCTGGGGGAGGCGTTGAAGTTGTTGAATGCGCGGATTGCGGAGGCGCGGACGGAGCGGAAGTTGTATGAGCAGCGGATACATCTGTTGAAGCGGTTGGGGTGGCCGCATTGGGCGGAATATGAGGGTGCTTGGATGCTGATGCGGTTTCCGAAGGCGTATCCGCCGTTTTAAGAGAGAGGATCTGAGGGGCTGAGGATTTGAGGATCTGAGTGTGGGTTCGGCGGCGCTACTCGGGTGCGTCGCCAACCCTGGACGCTTGCAGCCAGTTGTGCAGCCAATTCATGAGCCAGGTGGCGAAGGCTGGTTTGGGCATCGTTGTGGGGGTGACTTGTTCGCCGGTGGCGGTGTAGATGGTGGCGGTGATGTGGGGGGCATTCATGGTGGGGAGCGGGTTGGCGATGATGGCGTCGAGTTTCTTGCGGGCGAGCTTCGCGCGGGCGCGCTCGGTGAGGGCGTCGGGCGGTTCGAGGGCGAAGCCGATGATGCGTTGGTCGGGACGTCTGGTGGCGGCGCAGGCGGCGACAAGGTCGGGGGTGGGTTCGAGTTCGAGGGTGAGGCGGTTGGTGCCGCGGGGGAGTTTGCTGGTGTGGGGCTGTGTGGGGCGGTAATCGGCGACGGCGGCGGCCATGATGAGTACGTCGCAGTCGGGGAACTCGGCGTCGAGCAGGGTGGCGAGGTCGGCGGTGGATTCGAACCGCAACGTGCGGACCGGCCGTCCCGGTTCCAGGTGTGTTGGTCCGAGGAGCAGCGTGACATTCCAGCCCGCCGTGATGGCGGCTTCTGCCACCGCGATGCCGAGTTGCCCGCTGGAACGATTTGCGAGGTAGCGGACGGCGTCGATGGGCTCGTGGGTGGGGCCGGCGGTGATGAGAATTCTGCGGGGGCGATTCATGCGGTCACCTGAACAGCACGCCGCACAGCGCGTGCGGCTGCCATGGTACTCGTACAGTGGGTCGGAAGCACGCGCGGCGGTCGTCAGAGGATGAGCATGGCGTCGCCGTAGCTGTAGAAGCGGTATTCGCGGGCGATGGCTTGGTGGTAGGCGTGGCGGATGAGGTCGGGGGTGGCGAAGGCCATGACGAGGGCGAGGAGGGTACTGCCGGGGAGGTGGAAGTTGGTGATGAGGCGGTCGACGTGTCGGAAGGTGTAGGGGGGGTAGATGAAGATGTCGGTCCAGCCGGCGTGGGAGTTGGCGGGGGGCGATAGAGGGTTGAGGGCGTTATGGGGGAGGGATTCGAGGACGCGGACCGAGGTGGTGCCGACGGCGATGCAGGCGCGGTCGGCGGCGCGGGTCTGGCGGAGTTGGTCGAGTGCACGGGGGGCGGCTTCGTACCATTCGGCGTGCATGGGGTGTTCGGCGAGGTTGTCGCACTGGATGGGGACGAAGGTGCCAGGGCCGACGTGGAGGGTGACCGACGTGCGACGGATGCCGGCGGATTCGAGCTGGTTGAGGAGTTGGGGGGTGAAGTGGAGTCCGGCGGTGGGGGCGGCGACGGCGCCGGGGCGGATGGCGTAGACGGTCTGGTAGTGCTCGATATCGGCGGATGCGGGTGCGTTGCGGTGGATGTAGGGGGGGAGTGGTGTTTGGCCGACGCGCTGGAGGAGGTCGAGGGGTTGCTGCGGTGGTACGGGGCGGACGGACCATTCGCCGCGGTCGAATCGCTGGATGGTTTCGAGGCGGGTATTGGGGTCGCGCTGGCAGGAGAGCTGTTCGCCGGGCTTGAGGCGGGCGGAGGGGCGGAGCATGACGCGCCAGGTGTGGTCGTTGTCCTCGTGGAGGAAGAGGGCTTCGATGCGGCCGCCGGTGGGGCGTTGGCAGAAGAAGCGGGCGGGGATGACGCGGGTGTCGTTGAGGATGAGGCAATCGTCGGGATGGAGGTATTGGCCGATATCGTGGAAGGTGCGGTGGTCGATCTGTCCGGTGTCGCGGTGGAGGACGAGGAGGCGGGCGCTGTCGCGTGGCTCGACCGGGTGTTGGGCGATGCGTTCGGGGGGGAGGTTGTATTGGAGCTCGTCCAGGTGCATGGGTGGTCGTTCCAAATGGTGGCGTGAATTGTAGCGGTTTGATCGGGGCGGATCTCGTAGAATGGAGTGAACGCGCGACACTTGTGCAAGGGAGATTATCGGGACGATGGGTGATACGGCGGGACAGGGCGTGGTTTTTCGCACGCGGTGTGGGTGTGGGCAGCGGCTACGGGTCAGCAATGCGCGGCCGGACATGCTGGTGCGGTGCCCGAAGTGTCGGGGGACGATTCGGGTGATGGAGGGGGATTTGCGGGCTGGGGATGCGGACATCATTCCGATTACGCCGGTGCAGATTCGGGCGGAGGCGTCGCCGCAGGAGGCGGTGCCGGTGGATTATGACGATGTACGGGTGGCGACACGGGGGAGTCGGCCGGGGTTGACGGGGCGGACGTATCAGACGGACGAGGATTTGCTGCGGCATGGGCCGCAGACGAAGCTGGGCGTATCAAGCCCACCGCTGCCGGTCGCGACGGAGGAGTTGCCGGAGGGTGGGCCGCGGACGTTTGTGGCGGACCTGGGGGCAAGTTTCTATTTGGCGGGTAGACGGCGGAATGTAGTGAATCTGGCTGCGTTGGCGGCGGCAATGTTGGTGCCGATACTCGCGGTGTATTTTGCCAGCCTGTTCATGGGTCCGCTGATCTCGATTCTGGGATTGGTGGTCTGGGCGATCGTGATGTTGTACGTGTTGCAGTTTTTCTGGCGGACGCTGACGAACACAGCCGGGGGGGACGATGACATTCCGCTGGTGGAGCCGGATTGGGATTTTTGGGATGATGGGCTGAAGCCGGGAATGTATTTGCTGCTGATTACGGTGTACTGCGCGGTGCCGGCGATGGTGGTATGGTTCTGGTCGCCGCCGGCGGGGCAGTACTGGCCGGCGAT
Organism: uncultured Planctomycetales bacterium; assembly: GCA_964468185.1. GTDB lineage: Bacteria > Planctomycetota > Phycisphaerae > UBA1845 > Fen-1342 > JANQFV01. Next base: position 6,801 of record CAYXTR010000036.1, read on the forward strand.
GGGGGCGGCGCTGGGCGTGGGCGCGTTGATGTGGCCGGTGGCGGTGATGTCGGTGGCGATTGGGGATTCGCTGATGATGCTGCGGCCGGATTTGCTGGCGCGGTGCATTCTGGGGATTGGGCCGCTGTATGGGCTGGCGTGTCTGATGTTGGCGGCGGCGGTAGGGATAGGGTTGGTCCTGTACGTGGCTGAGGAGGTGTTTCTGGCGGTGCCGGTGATAGGGCCGGTGTTGTATGTGTATGTCGACTTTCTGGTGACGTTGTACGTGGGGTACGTGGTGTTTCGGACGTTGGGGCTGTTGTACCGGCATCATCGGCAGCGGTTTCCATGGAAGTTCGAGTGAGGGGGCAGCCGAAGAGGGGGAAGGGGGTGTGTTTGGCAGGGCGGGCCGGGGGACTTGTGTTGCGGTGGCGGGGCGTGGTTTTTCTTGCTCGGGGCTGCGGCGCGGGTATACTGCGGTGCAGTGGACATGGAGGTCTGCGAAGCGAGTTGTTATGCGCTGCCCACATATTCAAGTCACGGTAAATCTGGATCAGATTCGGGCGTCGGCGGAGAGGATTCGCGCTGAGACCGGTGTGGGGCTGATCGGGGTGATCAAGGCGGATGCTTATGGGTTGGGGGCGCCGCGGGTGGCGGATGTGCTGGATGCGGTGGTGGATGAGTTTGCGTATTTCTCGGTGGCTGAGGCACGTGAGGTGGGGCGGCCGGGGATCGTGCTGGGCCCGCCGCTGGAGGATCCGGCGGAGTTTCGCGAGTTGAGTTTGCGGCCGGCGGTGGCAAATGAAGTATTGGCGGAGCGTTTTCGGGGGATGCGGGTGGCGATCAAGGTTGATACGGGGATGCAGCGGTTCGGGTGTCCGCCGGAGCGGCTGGATGATCTGGTGCGGCGTTGTGACGTGGCGGATTATTTTTCGCATGCGGTGACGGTGGATGCGATTGCGCGGTTGGGGTCGGCGTGTGCGGGGCGGGGGCGGCCGTTGCATGCGGCGGCGACGTGTCTGCTGGGGCAGCGCGAGGCGTATTTTGATGCGGTGCGGCCTGGGCTGGCGTTGTACGAGGGGGCGCTGCGGGTGCGGACGTTTCTGCAATCGGTGCGTGAGACGCAGGGGCCGGTGGGTTACACGGGTTTTGAATGGCCGCGGGTGGGAGTGATGCTCGCGGGATATGCGAACGGGGCACAGCCGGGGCCGCTGATGATCAACGGGCGGTGGCAGCGGATTCTGGAGGTGGGGATGAACACGTCGTTTGTGACGGTGGATGCGCGCGACAAGCCGGGGGATGAGGTCGTGCTGCTCGGCGATGGCTTAACTGAGCATGTGCTGGCGGAGCACTTTCAGGTGCGGCCGCATGAGATTCTGTGTCGTTACGGCAGCATGGGGCCGCGGACTTATGTGACGGCGGGCGCGTCCGAGGTTAGTCCAGGTTCTGCTTGTACCAGTCGATCGAGCGCTCCAGCCCCTCAGGGAACATGATGAGGGGTTGGTAGCCGAGCACTTCGCGGGCGGTGCTGATGTCGGCGAGGCTGTGCTTGACGTCGCCGGGGCGGGGGTCTTCGTAGATCGGCTCAACGTTGGTGCCGAGCAGACGGTTAATGTCTTTGACGATTTCGTTGAGTGTGGTGCGTTCGCCGCAGGCGATGTTGACGACCTGGCCGTGGAGTTGTTCGGCTTCGGCGGCGAGGAGATTGGCGCTGACGACGTTATCGATGAAGCAGAAATCGCGGGATTGCTCGCCGTCGCCGAAGATGACGGGGCGCTCGCCTTTGAGCATGCGGCTGACGAAGGCGGGGATGACGGCGGCGTAGGCGCCGTGCGGGTCCTGGCGGGGGCCGAAGACGTTGAAGTAGCGGAGTGAGACGGTTTCGAAGCCGTACACGTGGTACCAGCAGGCGCAGTAGTGCTCGGCGGCGAGTTTGCTGACGGCGTAGGGGCTGAGGGGGATGGGTTTCATGTCGACATGCTTGGGCATGACGGGCGTGTCGCCGTAGGCGCTGCTGCTGGCGGAGTAGACGAGGCGGCGGGCGCCGGCTTCGCGGGCAGCGATGAGGAGGTTGACGGTGCCGGTGACGTTGATTTCGTTGGCGGGGCCGGGTTGCTCGACGCTACGGGGGACGCTGGCGCGGGCGGCGAGGTGGAAGACGGTATCGACGCCCTTGACGCAGTTGCGGACGGTATCGAGGTCGGTGATGCTGCCTTCGACGAACTCGATGTCGCCGAGGACCTCCTCGAGATTGGCGCGTTTGCCCGTGCTGAGGTCGTCGAGGACGCGGACGTCGTGGCCTTTGCCGAGGCAGCGGCGGACGATATGGCTGCCGATGAATCCTGCTCCGCCTGTTACCAACATCTGACTCATGCCGTCTCCTCGGGTAGGCTGAAGAACTTCACCGCGTTGGCGGTGGTGGTCTGTGAGAAGTTTTCAAATGTGTCGCCGCGCAGCTCCGCGAGGAAGCGGGCGGTATGGACCAGAAGCGCCGGCTCGCAGGGGCGGATTTTCCGCACCGGTTCGGGGGAGAGGTAGGGCGCGTCGGTCTCTACAAAGATACGATCGGTGGGCATCATTTGTGCGGATGCACGGATGTCGTCAGATTTTTTGAAGGTGACGACGCCGGTGAAGGAGCAGTAGCAGCCGAGGTCGAGGACCTGGCGGGTTTGGGCTTTGTCGCCGGAGTAGCAGTGGAAGACGACGCGGCCGATGAGGTTGGGGTGGTTGGCGAGGATTTCGCAGACGCGCTGTTCGGAGCGGCGGGCGTGGATGACGACGGGGAGTCCCAGTTCGCCGGCGAGGGCGAGCTGGGCATCGAAGACTTCTTCCTGGCGTTCGGGTGGGGCGAAGTCGTAGTGGAAGTCGAGACCGATTTCGCCGACGGCGACAATGCGGTTGCGGAGACTGGAGGCGGGTTCGTCACCCTGAGTCAGGCTGCGCAACTGTTCGTAGACCTCGGGGGTGGCTTTATTGGCTTCGTGGGGGTGGAGTCCGACGACGAGGTAGATATTGGGGAAGCGTTCGAGCAGATCGAGGGCGGTGGTCGCATCGGTGGGGTTGACCGCGACGGTGATGAGGCGGTGGACGCCAGCCTGGTGGGCGTTTTCGACGACTTCGGCGGCGCGTTCGACCAAGCCGCCGCTGGTCAGATGGCAATGGGTGTCGATCAGCATGTTCGCGATGATAGCGGGAAAGGGGGCTCATGCCGACCGGCCGGGCGGGCGCGGCGTTGAGACGGTGCTATTCGGCGTTTTGGACTTGTTCCTTGATGCGGTCGACGGCGGATTTGATTTCGATGATTTCGCGGGCGATGGTGGCGTCGCCGGTCTTAGAGCCCATGGTGTTGGCTTCGCGGAGCATTTCCTGGGAGATGAACTCGAGTTTGCGGCCGGCGGGTTCGTCGGCGTCGGCGAGGATACGGAATTGCTCGATGTGGCCTGCGAGGCGGCTGAGTTCTTCGCTGATGTCGCTGCGTTCGGCGTAGATCGAGACTTCCTTGATCAGGTCGTCTTCGGCGAGGCGTACGCTGGTGCCGTTGATGAGTTCGGCGACGCGGGCGTGGAGGCGGTCGCGGTATTCGACGACGACGATGGGGGCGCGCGCGCGGATTGTGGCGAGGGCTTTTTCGATGACGGCGATGTGGGTCTTGAGGTCGGTGGCGAGGGCGTTGCCTTCGGCGGCGCGCATGTTGATGAGGCGTTCGAGTGCCTGTTCGGTGAGTTGACGGAGGATTTGCCAGCGGCGTTGGCGTTCGGCGTCGGTCAGTTCGGGGGGTTGGCAGACGCCGGGGAGGGTGAGCAGGGTGGCGAGGTCGATGGTGACGCGTTGGTCGTTTCCGACGGCTTCGGTGAGGGCCTGGACGTAGGCGGTGATGGCGGCGATGTTGAGGTCGCTGGCGGCCTGGGAGCCGAGGTTGCGGACGTGGAGGCGGAGTGAGACGCTGCCGCGGGTGATTTTCTGGCGGAGGAGGCGATCGACCTCGGCCTCGAGGAAGCCGTAATCGTCGGGGAGGTGGATGGATGTTTTGAGGTAGCGTTGATTGAAGCTGCGAAGTTCGAGGTGGTAGGCGAGGCCGTCGTGTTCGGTCTGGGCCTCGCCGAAACCGGTCATCGAGTGGATCATTCCGGGCTCCGTCGGTCCGCGGCGGTGCAGCTAATCGTGCTGTTCCGCTTCCCCGCTTCATCCCCCGCTGATGGCCAGCGTCCTGCTGGATTGGATCGGTTTAGAGGTTGTCTTCGCCGAAGATGTGCAAGGCTGCGACGGGGATGTGGTCGTGGATCAGCAGTGCGCCCTCTTCGGGTTGTTCCTCGGTCGTGGTGGATTGTTCGACGTTTACGGTGTCCGCGTCTTCGCCGTCTTCGGCGGTACCGGTGAGTTGTGGGCCGGTGGGGACGAAGACGAAGTTGAGGACGACGGTGTAGGTGAGGAGTAGGATTGCGCCGGCGATGGTGACCCAGGTGAGGACGTCGCCGGTCTTGGCGCCGAAGGCGGTGCCGCCGGGTGTGCCACCGAAGGCACCGGCGAGGCCGACGCCGCGGCCGCGTTGCAGGAGGATGACGCCCATGACGATGATGGCCAGGACGGCGAAGAGGAACGCGAGGATTGTGTGGTACCAAGCTGCGAGAATCATCGTCAGCCTCGAAGAGTATTGGCCGCGGAAGTCATTGCCGGTGGTGCCGGCCGCCCAATTTGGTGTCGCGATTTGACACCGAACCTCGCACTATATCGTTAGTTTGCGGTGGTTTCCAGTGCGGCGGCGATGATTCCGAGGAAGGCATCTGGTTTGAGGCTGGCGCCGCCGATGAGCCCGCCGTCGACATCGGGTTTTTCGAAGATATGCGTGGCGTTATCGGGTTTGACGCTGCCGCCGTAGAGAATGCGGATCTGGTCGGCGATGTTGCCGGCGAGTTGGCGGAGTTGGTTGCGGAGGTGGGCGTGTGCTTGCTGTGCTTGATCGGGGGTGGCGACCTCGCCGGTGCCGATGGCCCAGACGGGCTCGTAAGCGATCACGAGGTCTTGAGGAGAACTGGGTTGGAAGCTGTTGATGCCGGCGGTGAGTTGGAAGGTCAGGACGTCGAGTGTTTTCTCGGACTTTCGTTCGTCGAGGGTTTCGCCGACGCAGAGGATGGGTGTGAGTCCGGCGTGTTGGGCGGCGCGGACTTTGAGGTTGAGCATGCGGTCGTCTTCGAGGTGGCCGATGGTATGGCGGCGTTCGCTGTGTCCGATAATGACGTACTTTGCGCCGGTATCTTTGATCATTTGGGGGGATAGCTCGCCGGTGAAGGCGCCATTGGTTTCGTAGTAGCAGTTTTGGGCGCCGGTGGCGATGGGGCTGTTGGCGGCGGCTTCGGCGATGGGGTAGAGGTATATGGACGGGGGGCAGACGGCGATGTCGATGCGGTCGATGTTGTTGAGTTTTTCCAGGCCTGTGCGGATGTCCTGGACGAGTTGGGTGCCGCTGGAGCGGCTGAGGTTCATCTTCCAGTTACCGGCCACGAAGGGGCGACGCATGGTTTTTCTCCCGATTGCTGAGGTTTATGCCGGCCGGGGTCCGGGGAAGGTGGGGGTAAGGGGCCGCGGGCGGCGGGTTTTTCGGTACTGCGATTCACGTCTGGTGAGATGTTATTGAAGTGAGGGTGGGGCGGCGCGTCAAATGGGGTTCGTTCGGGGGTCGGTGGCCGAGAAAGTGGGCTTGGGGTGGCCGTAAGCGGTATCGGGGTTCAAAGGTGTGGGGGTGGCGCGGGGTCCGAGAGCGTATGCAGTTGTTGTGGGGGATGTTGTTGGAATTGGCGGTGAAGGGGAATAGAATGGCCTGTTCTGCGTTAACCCGGCGGCATGGGCGGTCGCTGATCGGTTGATGTGGATGGGAACTTTGGGAAGGAAGCAGTCCCCTCCTCAGGAGGGAACGGAGGACTGGTGCATGCGATCCGTTTTGCAGGCAACGGTAGTGTTGGTTGCGCTGATTGCGACCGTGATGATGACGGCAGGTCTGGTAACGAACGAGCCGGTTGAGGCGCGTGATGACATGCGTGCGCTCGAGTTGGTTGCGTACGAGCCGGTGGCGGACATGGAGCGGGGGTGGGAAGCGGTTGAGACTGATGGGGCGCATGAGGCGTTGGCGGATGCAGCGCTCGCCGCGCCGATGGAAGACGTACTGCGCGTTGCGGATGTGCAGGATGATCCGCTGCCGCTGATTGAGCCGGAGGATGATGGGGCGGGGCGGCAGGTGTTGTATCGGGTTTGTCGGGTGACGGCGTATTGTGATCGGGGGACGACGGCGTCGGGGGTGCAGTCGGGTGTGGGGCAGTGTGCGGCGCCGGGGGATATTCCGTTCGGGTCGACGGTGTACATTCCGGCGCTGAATCGGACGTTTGTGGTGACGGACCGGACGCACAAGCGATTTCGCCGCAGCACGGTGGATGTATTCATTCCGAGCAAGCGGGCGTGTCGGGAGTTTGGGTGTAGTTATCTCGAGGTGGAGATTACGTTGCCGCCGGGGCAGGTGCGGTAGGTTTTTCGGGTGCGCGGGGGCGGGTGTGGCTGAGTTTGTGTTGGCTGCGGTGTCGACCGGGGCGCCGGGGATTGCTGCGCATCGGGTGGGCAGGGGGTAGGGCTTTGTTATAATGGGGTTTGCGAGTGAGCAACGGGTGGTTGCAGCGCGGATGGCGCGCGTGACGACAGGTGCATGGATGCCGACCCGAACCGCACAGCCTTGTGCCGAGCGTGGTGACGTTGAAGCGTTGATTCGGGGCGTGCTGTCGGCTGGGCAGCTTGATGCGGTCGAGTTGCACCTGGCCGAGTGTACGTCCTGTCGGAGCTATTTTCGGCAGCAGACGGCGGCGCGGTATCCGAAGATTCGGAATTACACGATTACCGGGGAAGTTGGGCGGGGTGGTTTTGGCGTTGTGTATCGGGCGGTGCATCACGCCAAGCAGCGGGTTGAAGCGATCAAAGTACTCTTTGGGAAGACGGCGCAGCGGGTGGCGTATTTTGAGAATGAGGTGCGCCTGGTTGCGAACCTGAATCATCCGCATATTGCGACGCTGTATGATGCACAGTTGCGTGGCTCGCCGCCGTATTATGCGATGGAGTATGTGAAGGGGCGGCAGCTGGATGCGTACTTTCAGTCTGGTGAGGTTTCGCTGGAGGAGCGGATTGAGCTGTTCAAGCAGGTGGCGTTGGCGGTGGGGTATGCGCATGCGGAGGGTGTGATTCACCGCGACCTCAAGCCTCAGAATATTCTGATTGACGAGGAGGGGGCGCCGCACATTGTGGATTTTGGGATTGCCAAGCGGTTTGATATGGACGCGGGGGTTGCTGAGGCGGAGCGGCGGGCGGAGGGGGCCATTGGCACGTATGGGTATATTTCTCCGGAGCAGTTGGCGGGTCGGGACGTGGACGCGCGGGCGGATATTTTTACGCTGGGGGCGCTGCTGTTTCACATGATTACGGGGCAGCCGGCGCGATTTGCGCCGCACGTGGATCGTCTGACGGAGGTGCTGCGTGAGCGGCGTGTGAGCCGGGCGGATGATCTGGCGGCGATCATCGCGTGCTGCGTGCGGGAGGCGCGGGAGGAGCGCTATCCGACGTGTGAAGCGTTGGTGGCGGATTTGGACAATTACCTGGGTGGGAAGGCGATTGTGGCGCGGCGGGATGCGCCGCCGGGGGAGCAGGTGGCGCGGATTTCGGGACTGGTGTTGCGGAATTATCCGTTGCCGGTGCAGACGCTGGTTGCTGTGGTGCTGGCGGCGCTGCTCACGTGGAGTTTTTGGACGACGGGCGCGAACTTCATGATGGCGGGGACGCGTAGTGCGCGAACGGTGCTGGTGGGGGTTGATGAAGCGACGTTTGAGGCGGTGCGGAGTGGAGCGCTGGAAGAGGTGGTGCCCGGATTGGGGGCAGTGGATGTGGACGATCCGCAAGGGCGGCTAGATTTACGGTTGTTGTATGGGAAGTTGATGGAGCGGATTGGGGCGGCGCGGCCGAACGTAGTGGTCTGGGATTACTATTTTCGGCGGTGTCATCCGGATCCGGCGGTGGATGCTGCCCTGGTGAGGGGGATGCGGGCGGTCGGGGCGCCGGTGGTCGTTGGGAGTTTGCTTTTTGATTTGAATGCCGAGCCGATGATTTGTGCGCGGGTGCGGGCAGCGGTGCATGGCTGCGGGTCGATCATGGCGACGCGGCCGGGGGCGCATGACGAGACGATTTACCCGCTGCTGGTGATTGAACGCGGGTACAACCGGCCCATCCCATCGCTGGCGCTGGCGGGATTCGCGGCGGCGCGGCGTCCGGATTGCGAGTTCGAGGTACGCGTGAAGGGGCAGGAGATACACGTTGCGTATCGCAAGCGCGAAGTGAAGCCGGGAGAACCCAAGTGGCTGGATCCGGCGTCGACGGATGTGGTGCCGGTTTTCAGGACGGAGCGTGCTTCTGACAGGGCGATGGGGCTTAACCCGGGTGACGTGTGCCGATTTGGGCGTCATGAACTCGAGCAGATGCCGGGCACCATCGCCGAGCCTGTTTCTGCGATGGATGTCTTGACGGCGGACGCGGCCCAGTTGCGCGGGTGGTTTGACGGGGCGGCGGTTTTAGTTGGTCAGACGTTGCCGGGTGTGGACCTGCATCGCTGGAATGGCGACGAGGCGCTGTATGGGTGTCAGGCGCAGGCCATGCTCCTGACCGGTCTTTTGGAGCGTGAGCATGTGAAGCGGATGGGGCGTGCGGACTTGCTGTTGCGAGTTTGCGCCTGGGGGTTACTGGCGGCATTTGTCGTCAATTTGATACCGTCGCGGATGTTGCTGCCGGTGGAGTCCGCATGGTGGGCGGCCCTGGTGATGGTGTTACTCAGTCTGGCGGTGGTGTTGGCGGTTTCGTATCACGCGCATGATCGGCTGGTCGTGGAGTTGGGCATTGGCGGCTCGGCGCTGCTGGCGAGTGGTGCGGGGGCGTTGGTCGTGCGGGCGCTGCACGAGCGGCAGTTGCGGCTGACGCCGGCGCCGATGTGGGCGACAGACGGGACGACGGCGTCGACGACGCTGTTGGCCACTACGCGGAACCCGTCCTCCCGGAGTTGACCGTACGCGTTGTGTTTCAGGCGCGGCCGGTCGAGGTAGTCGGTCGGGCCGGTTCTGTGATGGTTGCACCGACTGGGATCCGGTGGGCTGCGTGAGGCGGTCGAGAAGACGGGGGTGTCAGGCGTGGAGGCCTGGCGCCGTGTTGGTGTCGCACCGCCGTGGGGCGGGCGTCCACGCTGCTGGCTGGGCAGGTGGACGCCGTTGAGCTGTTTGGTCGCGTCAGGCGACCAGGCCCGGCTGCGTTGACCAGATGGCCAGGGCGGCGAGCAGGGCCAGCGAGAGCACCCATAAGGCGGATGCTGCCCGTCGGCTGAGATTCAGCTCATGGGGGGTGAACTTGTCTGTGTCGAAGGGGCGGGAAGCCATGATCAGCCCTCGACACCCAGCGGGATGAGTTCGAGAATGAGCGACAGGAACTCGAAGTACCACGAAAGCATCGTACACCACCTTTCGCTTCGTGCCTTTCTCCCTCCGGAGCAGAGGGTGTTCCATGTGCCCTTTCGCCTCCGCCGGGATATGTTCTCGCCTGCAAATCCCGGGGGGACTGAGGCGTTATGGGGACCATCGGCGAAATTGCGTTAGTGCTTGCGTAAAAGGTGACGGATTCTGACAGTTGCGCAAGGGGTGCGCGAGGACCGAGAGAATCGGGGTTTAAACTCTGATGGGGCGGGTTTGGGGGGGTGGTTGGCGAGGGCGAATATTGGGGGCGGGCGTGCGAATACGGTTTTGGCGGGCGACGGCTGCGCGTGTGGGCAGCGGTCGGGCCGCCGAGCTGCTTGGAAGCTGATAGAATCGCGTCAATCCCGGCGTGATGTACTGCGAGGACCGAGCATGTTTGCCCGCTGGCTCAATGTTCGATTGCGTGCGGCCGAGAAAGCCCTGCGGCAGGGGCGGATCGACGAGGTTTATACGGCTGTGAGGGAGCCGGAGCTGCGTAATTGTGCACGGGGGCGGCGGTTGGTGGATGGCTTGGCGAAGCCGCTGGCGGCGCGGGCGCGACTGCATCGGCAGGCGGGTCGGTATCGGGAGGCGCTGGCGGATCTGGACAAGCTGGAGGCCTTGGGTCGCGGTGGGCCGGATGTTCAGACGCTGCGGCAGTTGATTCACCAGGAGTGGCAGGCGGGGGTGGATCGGGATGTGGAGCGGCAGGCGGCGGTAGGTGAGACGGAGGAGCGGTTGAAGGCGGGGCGGTTGGACACGGTGCGGCTGGATGTGGGGCGGATTGAGGATGCCCGGCAGCGCGAGCGGCTGGCGGATGAGTTGGAGCAGCGGGTGCAGCGGAGCAGTCAGCTTCTGGAGCAGGCGAATGAGGCGCTGGCGCGGGATGATGTGCTGGCGGCGGCGCGGTTCTGGCAGGAGGCTGTGCGGCGGCATGGGCGGACGCGGGACACGGATGAATTTACCGGGCGGCTCAGCGAGCGCATGCAGTCTACTGTGGCGGAGTGGGTTGCCGCGGGCCGGATTGGGAATCTGATGGCGGCGCGGGATGCACTGGCGGCCCTGGTGGTGGTGGAGCCGGAACTGGAGGGATGTCAGCGGATGGTGGGTTTGTGTGCGCGGGCGACGGCGCAGCTTGCGGAGCGGGATTTCGGGGGGTTGCGCGAGACGCTGCTGCGGCTGAAGGCGGCTTGTGCGGAGGCGAAGTGGATTGAAGGAGCACTGGTGGCGCTGGATCAAGTGAAGACGGGGCAGGAGCGATTGATGGCCTCGCCGCTGGGGTTATTCGCGTCGGCGGCCCCCAGCGAGGCGCGGCAGGCGCCGCAGGCGATGGATGCGCAGGCTGAGGTCGTGGCGGAGCGCGCGCCGGTGGATCCCCATGCGGCGCGGCTGGACGGGCCGCTGTTGATGTTGGTGGATGGGGGCGGAAGTAATCTGCTGGTGGGGGGCGAGCGGGTGCGGATCGGTCGGGCTGAGGGGGCTGGACGGGATGTGGAGGTGGCGGTGCCCGGCGACGTGCATCGGCATCATGCGGATATCGTGCGGCGGGGCGAGGATTATTTCCTGACGGCGTATGCCCCGGTGCAGGTGAATCGGAAGCGGGTTGAGCATGCGCTGCTGCGGCATGGGGATCGGATTGCATTGGGCAGTCGGGTGCGGATGGTGTTTGAGCGTCCGAGTTCCAAGAGTACGTCGGCAGTCCTGCGGCTTTCGCACCGCTGTCATTTGGCGGAAGATGTCGGGACGGTCGTGCTGTTTCATGATACTTGTCTGATTGGGCCGGGGACGACGTGCCACGTGCAGACGCGAGAGGGCGATGGGCGCCTGGTCGTGTTTGTGCGTAATGGTGTGTTGCATGCCCGGCAGACGGCGGGGCGGAACTGGATGGGTGCGCCGGCGGAGGCGCTGGTGCTGGATCGGGCGCAGGATGTTGGCGACGTGCGCGTGACCGTGAAGCGGGTCGGAGGTCGTGGTCGTCTGGCGCAGGGATAACGAGTTTTCTTGAGGCCGGCTGGTGCCGGTAGACGAGCTGCGGAGGAGCAGTCGTGCCATACACGTTCAAATACGGCGATCGCCCGATTGACGGGGTGACCGTGCAGCGCGCGATTGGGCGCGGCGGGTTTGGTGAGGTGTATTACGCCGTCGCCGACTCGGGCAAGGAACTTGCGCTGAAGTACTTGCGTGAGAATCCGGAGATTGAGCTGCGCGGCATCGGGCACGTGATGAACTTGAAGAGCCCGCACCTGATCACGATTTACGATGTGCGGCGGAACGAAGCGAACGAACCGTTTGTGCTGATGGAGTATGTGAGTGGGCCGTCGTTGCGTGATCTGATGGTGGCGGAGGGGGGTGCGCTGGGGGTGCAGAAGGCGGCGTTTTTCCTGAAGGGGATTTGTGACGGGCTGAGTTATCTGCATGCGCGGGGGGTGGTGCATCGCGATCTGAAGCCGGCGAATATTTTCTATGACGATGGCTATGTGAAGATCGGCGATTATGGGTTGAGCAAGCACATGTCGGTGTCGAAGCACAGTGGCCAGACGGTGAGTGTGGGCACGGTGCATTACATGGCGCCGGAGATCGGGTCGGGCAGCTATACGAAGGCGATCGACATTTATGCGCTGGGCGTGATTCTGTATGAGATGCTGATGGGGGCGTTGCCGTTCAGCGGGTCGAGTATGGGGGAGATATTGATGCGGCATTTGCGGGATCGGCCGGATTTGACGGGGGTGCCGGCGCCGTTTGCGCCGATTATCGCGAAGGCGCTGGAGAAGGACCCGGAGGATCGGTACGCCGACGCGGACGAGATGCTCGCAGCGGTGATGGATTGTGCGGACATCAACACGAGTGCGGATTCGTTTGACGCGAGTGCGCTGACGCAGGTGCCGCGGCAGCCGGAGGCGGAGTCGGATGAGGCGACGTTGACGTCGCCGCCGCCCCCGCCGCCGGTGCCGACGCTGGATGTTCGGGAGCCGGCGGCGGTGGAGGCGTTGCCGCCGCGATTGCAGAAGAAGCTGGACCGTTTTTCGAAGCGGTTGGAGGGGAAGGCACGGCGGCTGGAGAAGAGATTCGGTGCGCGGGAGGCGCAGCAGCAGCCGCCCCGGCGCCATGTGGCGGCGGCACCGCCGGCGGCGCAGCGGATGGACATGCCGGAAGCGAGCGGAGGCAGTCGGGTGGCGCAGGTTTTTCTGCTGCTGGTGGTGACGGTGGCGATTTCGGCGGTGTTGGCGGTGATGCAGGGTGCCACGGGAGGTCCGGAGGCGGGATTCGGGTTGTTTTTCTTTCTGTGGGGTGGGACGTTGGGACCGCTGGTGATGCACCTGGCGGTTTTGCAGCGTATTCCGGGGCGTAGCTGGTTGATTGATCGGGTTGCGTATGCGAGTGCGGCGGGCTTTTTCATGTTGCCGGCGTTTGCGTTGGGTACGGAGGTGGACACTCGGGGTGAGTTCAGTGCGATGATTGTGGCGCCGATGGCGGCGATGGTGTTTTGTGACTGGGCGAGGCGGCTGGAGGCCGGACGGGCCGGTGAGGTAAACGGTTGGGAGGCGTTTTGGCCGGCGCTGGTGGGTTTGATTGCGGCGGCGATCGCGGATGCTGACGGGTGGGTGCTGGTGGCGGCGGCGATCACGGGTGCGATTTCGCTGTTGACGCAGTCGCTGGCGAGCGTGTTTCCGGAGCGGTCGCGGCTTGGCCGTGTGGAGCGTGGTGGGGGGCAGCATGGCGTGCCGTTGGTGTCACCGCATGTAGCGCGGGCGGATCAGCCGGTGACGCCGATGCAGGGCATGGGAGCGCGTCCGGCGGGTGGTCCGCCGGCGACGGGTGTGGCGCAGGCGGATGTTGTTGGCGCGGCGGCGGCGCATGGGGCGCGGCAGCGTGAGCCTGGGTATATGGGGGAGGATGCTGCGCGGCCTTCGTTTGCCGGTCGGCGGGGACATTCGGGTTATACGATTCTGGGCAAGCTGTTGCTGCTGGCGGCGCTCGCGGCTGCGTTGGGGCGGGGGCCGTTGGAGATGCATGGGCCGGAGTTGGTGGTGGGTGGTGAGTTGGCGAGTTTTGTGAGTGAGGAGTTGCCGGTGGGGGTGGTGGTGAGTTTGCTGCTGTTGGGGGGGCTGATGCTGGTATTCGGGCGAGTGGGGCAGGGGCCGATGCATTTGTTACGGGGGTTGGCGGGGTGTTTGTTGATGGTGGTTGCGGGGGTGTTTGGGATGATCGGGGCGCGGGAGTCGCTGACGTTGCTGGCGGCGGGGAATGTGGAGGCGACATTGGCGACGCCGATGTTGTTCATGCCGCTGGTGCTGATGGCGATACTGCTGGGGAGTGGCTTGTTGTTGCTATGGTGGCCGCGGCGGGATCCGAATCGTCCGATCGTGGTTTGAGGTGGCGTGATGGTGATGCAATACACGTTGCTGGCGCCGTTGGTCTTGCTTGTGATCACGGGGCTGATTGTGTTTTTGCTGGTGTTGGCGATCAAGAGTCGGCGGGCGAGCGTGGTGATCGGGGTGGTACTGCTGATTTCGCTCTGTGGAGTGGGCGTGGTGGCGTATGTGGGGGTGGCGCGGGCGAAGGTGGAGCAGAAGCGGGCGCTGCGGGAGGCGCAGCGGGCGGAGGCGTTGGCACGGATCGAGGTGGATCGGCAGCGGCAGGCGTTGGTGCTGGCGCGGGATGCGGAGCGGCAGGCGCGCGTGGCGGCACGGGATGCGGAGCGGCAGGCGCGGATTCTGATTGAAGGTGAAGATGGGCGTCATGCAGTGCAGTTGATGGAGCAGCAGGTTTGGGTGGAGGCGCCCGGTGTGGCTGAGAAGGCGGAGGTTGGCGGTGCGGGGGGCGCGCGGGTGGAGTTGGAAGCGTTGGCAGAAGTTGATTTGTACTTGAGCGAGTTGTTTGAGAAGCTGGCCCAGGGTCCGCAGACGGATGTGGCGGAGTTGGAGGCGTTGCAGGAGACATTGCGCGAGCTGAGTCCGGCGGCGCGGCGATCGCTGGCGGGGGAGATTGCCGGGCGCGCCGCACAGGCGCGTGACGGGGGCCAGGTTGAGGAGGTAACGGACGGGGATGGAGCGGCGGGCTATGTGGTGCGGATTCAGACGGATGATCTGGCGCAGCTCGCGCAGCAGGAGGTGGAGAGCGCCGCGGAGGGGCAGCAGGAGCGGCCGTCGTTTTTGATGGCGCTGACCGTAGTGGCGGTGTTGCTGGCGATGACGGCGCTGGTTTTGAAGGCGGCGACGCGGCGGCATGTGGCGGCGGACTCTGCGTCTATGGGGGGGCGGTAGGGGAATTGGCGGGAAGATGGCCTGGCCGGACTGTACGTCGTTTCAATGGGGCGATAATGGGGGGAGTTTTCCGTTGGCCTGGCACAAAGGGACGCGGTATCCTGAGTGGGGACGCCATGGGCGCGTTCCCCTATTCAGTGAGAGATGTGTGCTATGGCCGGCGGTGACGCAGATACGTTCCTGGTGGAAGCTGTGCAGCGTGGTGACCAGCAGGCCTGGCGGGAGGTCATTGAGCGGTATCAGGGGCGGCTGATCAGTTTTGCGCGGCGGATGCTGGCGGAGCGTAGTGAGGCTGAGGATATCGTACAGGAGACGTTCCTCGGGTTGTTACGCAGCTTGCCGAACTATGACACGAGCCGGTCGCTGGAGACCTATCTGTTCGCGATTCTGCGGAACAAATTGAATGACTACTTGCGGCGGCGGCAGAAGGGGCAGCGGCAGAGTCTGGATGCGTTGGAGATGGACGACGCGCCCGATGCGTGGATTGATGGGGAGACGCCGAGCCGGTATGTGGCGGGTCAGGAGCGGTTGGAGGCGCAGCGCGGGGCGCTGGTAGATTGTCTGCGGCAATGGGTGGAGCAGTGCACGGCGCAGCGGCGTTTCCAGGACTTGATCATCATTGAGATGCTGGTGGTGCTGGGGCTGCGGAACAAGGAGGTGGCGCGGGATTTGGGGATGACGGAGCCGGCGGTGGCGGGGGTGAAGTTTCGGGTGCTGGATCAGTGGAAGAAGCTGACGCAGGCGGCGGATACGCGGCACGAGTGGCAGGAGGCGGATCTGGCGCGGGATAGCACGGTAGGGCGCATATGGCGCGAGGAGGGGATCTCGTGTCTGAAGCGGTCGACGATGGGGCGGTTTCTGCTGGGGGTGCTGGATGACGAATGGAATGCGTACATCGATTTTCACGTGCACCAGGCGGATTGCGATCGGTGCAATGCGAACCTGGAGGATCTGCGAAGCGAGGATGAGCAGGCGGAGCGGAAGAGGGAGCAGTTTCGCGAGCGGTGTTTTGCGTCGAGTATCGGGTTTTTATCGCGCGGGGACGAGGACGGTTAGGTCGGGGTGTGATGGCGGGGGCTGTTGGGGATAGTCTCGAGTGGTAACTGCTGGTCGTGCCGGGTCGGTGATCGTCCTGCATGTGGCGGGGGTGACGCGAATATTTGCGCAGCCGTTACGAAGTCCCGAGCAATGGGTCGAGATGCGTTACTGCTGGTGGCGAGCGGACTGGTGTGGGGAATGTTGTCATGTTGTGTCTCCGATATTGCGTTTGCGTTGTGTGTACGCTCCTTGTGCTGGTCGTCGTAGCCGTCGGGTGTCCGGAGCGTGAGGCGATGCAGGGGTCGGTTGATCCGGCGGCGTTGCCGCTGTTGGGGGAAGAGCACGTGCACCTGTATGTGCAGGAGGCTTACGAGGGGTTTTCGCAGGATGTGATGCAGGCGGTGGCCGGTCGTCATGCGGAGTTGGTGGCGGGCGGAATGGACTGCGCGCGGCATATGCTGGACTGGAGTGCCCTGGAGCCGACGCCGGGGAGCTATGATACGCAGGGATTGGTTGAGGCGCTGGACGCGCGGGTTGAGGCGGGGGTTGCGCATCAGTTCTGCAATATCACCGTGGTAGACAGCTTCGGGCCGGAGGCGCTGCCGGATTATGTTCGCGATCTGCTGGACGCGGGCGTTGCGTGGGACGATCCGCAGATTACGGGTGCGTTCGCTGAGCTACTGGACGTCGTGGTTCCGCTGATGGCGTCGCGAGGCGTTTACATGGTCGGCGTGGCCAATGAGCCGGGTGGGTATTACGAAGACGAGCCGGCGGAGGCGGCCAGTTTTGGCGGGTTTGTGCAGGCGGCGGTCGCGCGGGTGCACGCGCTCAATCCGGCGTTGGCGTGCACGGTGGTGTTTGCGGGTGCGGAAGACCCGGCGATCCTGGAGCTGTTATCGCTGGTTGATGTTGCGACGTTCAATTGTTACGCATATGCGATGGTGACGCAGGCGGGGTGTCAGTATGAAGGGTACGCGCTTCCGTTGCTGCACGCGACGCCGGCTGAAGCGGTGGGTGGGATGCTGGACGCGTTGATTGCAGTGGCGGACGGCAAGCTGATTTGCATTCAGGAGTTTGGTCAGTCCACCGGGTGGGATGATGAGCCGGAGACGCTGGGGCCGCAAGCCGGGCTGGTGAATCAGGGGGAAGTGGTGCGCGCGTTGGCGGCGGCGCTGGACGCGCGGCGGGCGCACTTTCGGACGGTGTGTTTATGGACGCTGAATGACCACTCGCCGGCGGGGATGGCGTATCTGGTGGACGAGTTGATTGGTGAGGGGTTTCCGGAGTGCTATGCGAACAACCTTGCCGAGGCGTTTGGGCCGACGGGATTGGTGCGGAGTGATGTGACGGGGTCGAAGAAGCCGGCGTTTGCGGTATTCAAGTCGGCGGTGGGGTGTCTGGCTGATGGGGGGCCGTATCCGTGTGCGGCGCCGCGGCGGCGTCCGGTGGGGGAGTTACGGGCGGCTGTGACGGATCGCACGTGGTAGGGTGAACCGAGGTGTCAGTCCGGTGGGTTGCCATAAGCGTGTGTTGTGTTGCGGGGGTTGTGTGGTGGGCGGTGCTATTTATCTGAGGGCTGTGTGGCGGGTTGCGCGGGTTTCGTCGTGGGCGGCGTGGCGGGGGCGGCTTGCGCGGCGCGCTGGCGCAGTTGTGTGAAGCGGACGCGGATGGGATCCGGCCATTGACCAGGGGGGTGTTGGGTGACGGCGTCGAGGATGGCGATGGCCTTGGCGGGGTTGTCGTTATCGAGGGCGGAGGTTACCTGGGTCGTGACGACCCGGGCCAGCGCAGTGTGGTCGGGGCCGGGGTTGGAGGGGCTGAGGGCGGTTGCGACTTCCTGATTGTAGTTGTCGTGCTGTAATGAGAAGCTCAGGAGATCGAGTCCGACGCGTTCGGCGAGCGGTGATTCTGCGGCGTGCAGGTGAGTCGTGGCGGCGATATATGCGGCGCGGGCTTCAGCTGGGTTGCCGGCGCGGGCCAGATATTCTGCCAGGTGTGCGCGGACGATGCCGACGCGGGCTGGGTCGGGCGGTTGGGATTCGGTGACGGTGTCGGCGAGGCGGCGCAGGAGGTCAGCGACGCGCTGGTCGTCTGACGAACGTTGTGTCGGGAGCTGGGTGAGCCATTGGTTGATGGCGTCGGCGGGTTGGCGGGCGAGGACGGTGAGCACGGCGTGCCAGGCGGCCTGGCGGACGGCTTCGTCGGTGTCGGCGGTTACGCGTTCCCACAGGGCGTCGAGATAGGTGTCAGCGGAGTTCAGCCCGGTCAGGGTATCGACGGCAGTCTTGCGAATTCCGGGGTCGGGGTCGCGCGTCGCGGCAGCGAGGGGATCGGCGAGTTGGGGATCTTTGAGCGCGGCGGCGCCGCGGGCGGCGGCCTGGCGAACGGCGATGGCTTCTTCGGGGCGGAGGCCGGCGGCGAACGCGGGTATGAAGCGGGCGTCGGCGATTGTGCCCATGGCCCAGAGGAGGCGTTCGCGGAGTGCGATCTGTTGGGGGCGGGTGCGAGCGAAGGCGCCGAGCAGGGCCGTAACGATGTTGTCGCGGTTGTTGGTTTGGTTAAGGATGCCGCGTTCGGCGAGGCGGGCGAGGGCGGCGGCGGCTTCGGTGGCGATTTCGTCGTCGGCGTGCTGGAGGACGTCGACGAGCGCTGCGGCGGAGGCGGCGTCGCCGACGTAGCCGAGTCCGTTGAGTGCGGCGAGCCGTACGGCGCGATGCTGGGTGTTCTCGAGGAGGGTGCGGAAGCGTTGGGCGTCGGTGGGCTCGCGGAAACTGGCGACGATGCGGGCGGCCAGGGCCTGTTGGGCGGGGCCGGCAGACGTCATGAGTTCGCGGATGCGGCTTTGCAGGTTGTCGGGGAGGGGCTTGCCCTGTTGAAGGTGTGCCTGGGTGAGGCGGAGGCCGAGCAGACGGATGCTGGGGGCGGCATCAGCGAGGTAGCTGGTGAGTGTGGAGATGCGTTCGGCGTCACTGGCGCGTTCGAAGCTGGCGGCGAGAACGCTGTTGAGGCGGTCTTCGACGGCGGCGAGACGGCGCCGGGTCTCACGGTGTTTCTGGACGAGACGTTCGATCTGGAGTTGCTGCCAAGCTTCGAGTGAGAGGGAGCGACTTTGTTCCCACCAAGCCCGTGCGGTTTGCGGGTCGTTGCCGAAGTCCATGGCGGTGGCCTGCTCGAGGGCAAACAGGGCGGCGGACGCGACGGTGAGGTCCGGTTCGTCGAGGATCTGGATGAGTGCATCAATGGCTTCGCGCTTCGGCATTTGCCCGAGGGCGTTGGTGGCGGCGATGCGGGTGGGGAGGGGTTTGGTCCGATCGAGGGCGAGTTTACGGAGCCGCGGTGTGACGCCGTTGTCGCGGTAAGCGGCAAGGGTAGCGGCGGCGGCTTTGCGGACGCTTTGATCCTCATTGGCGAGCATGGCCATGAGGGGGTCGATGTAGACGGGATCGAGGTACTGGGGGTTTTCAGAGAGTACGTTTGCTACCGCGGTTTTGGCGGGGGCGTTGGAGTCCGCCAGGATGGCGTGGAGGCGAGCGGGGGTCTGGGGCCATTCCTGGTGGAGCAGTTCGAGGGTGACGGTTTGGCGGACTTCCGGGGCGTTCTGCCCTTCGATGATGGCGATGAGTGCGTTGAGGCGCTGAAGGCGGTCGGCGATTGGTTGGGAGGCGGGTTGCGTGGCGGGAGCGGAGGATGGGGGTTCCGAGACCGGTTGCGCCAGGGAAGAAGCCGTAGAAGCCAAGCAGCAGAGAAAGGTGACGAACGTTTTGGGTGGCAGCCGCACGGTTGGGCTCCGGGCTGGGTGGCAGCCTAAGGCTATGTGGCGTATCTACACACAGGACTCGGCACGGGCGCGTTGGTTAGGCCGGCGAGGCCCTATAATTGTTGTCGCGGGCGCATGTTTTGCGCCGCCGCGTCGGGCATTATAACGTGGATCTCGCGCTTGAATCATAGCATTGGCCGTGGAGTGCGTGGATATTCTCTCCGATAAGATACCGGTGGCGTATTGACGGGTTGCAGTCTTGGCTGGCATGGGCGTATGTTATGTGGGGCGTTTGTCCGCGACGTGGGCTGCGGGCCGATGCGATTCGTAAAACGAGGCGACTGGCGATGCTCGTGGTAAGGGCGGAGCGCTGGTTGATAAAGGACGCGAGAGATGTTTAGCACGCAGCGATTGGTATTGGCGGCTGTTGTTGCATTCTGCGGGACCGTTGGGGCGCAGGCGGGATTCTGGCAGGACGTGTGGCAGGGTCTTGACTACCTGGCGACGCCGAGCGGATATCCGGTATTCGGAACAGGTGACGGCACGCTGGTGAATGGGGCGCGGTCGGGTCGGCTGCGGATCATGCCGAACAACTTTGGTGGTGGCTATCGGGTCGAGTTTGATCGATCGTTTGGGGCGGATTCGCGTGGTCGGCAGGAGGTGTTTCACCTGGGTCCGGCGGGACAGTTGACGTTGCAGGGGTCGTTGCAGGGGACGGCGGGGTATGTAGGGGAGGATTATCGTCTGTTGCAGGGGACGTTTGTGGCGAACAACTTGAATTACGAGTTGCGGTCGCAGCTTGGTGCGCAGGATGTGGCGTATCGGGGGACGTTTAATCTGGGCGCCAATATCGAGATCAACCCGTTTGGTTTTTACAGCATCGCGTACGACATCAGTAACACGAATGGGGAGGTTGAGGTTGATGGTGTGCTGGTGCGGGACGACGACGAGACGAATTTTGACATTGGGCCTGTGTCGGTGGAAGGGAATTTGTATGTTGACGCGGCGGTTGTGCTGCTGAGCGCACTGGGCCTGGACACGAGTGGTTTGGAGGGGCTATTCCCGGATTCGCCGGTGGATCAGATCAACAATATTGTCGACCAGGAATTGCAGGAGGTTGGCCTGGTAGCCGGAGAGACCTCGGAGGCGGGATTGCTGACGCAGACGCTATTGACGGGGGATGCGGCTGCTGCGGACGCATTGATGCAGGCGGCTTTGGCGGATGTGGACCTCGGGGCGCTTTCCGAGCGCCCGGTTGATGGCGAGGTCGCCGGAGGCGGTCCGGTGCGGTCGGTGCCGGAGCCGAGCGCGTTGCTGCTTCTGGTGATTGGTGGCGCGGGCGTCAGCGCGGCTTGCCGGCGTCAGCGGGGCTAGATCACGGAGACGTGCTGAGACGACATGTGCAACGAAGCCGCAGTTGATGAGGCTGCGGCTTGTTGTTAGACGTGCGCAGGGCATCGCGCGTTGACTCGTGTCTGGGGTGGGCCGCGTGTCTTCTGGCAGGTTGGCTTGATTTTCGGATCTTGATCGTCCGATTTAGGTGGTATGGCTGGGGGGGGAGCGATAGCTGCGCGGGGCAGGCGGGGGAGTTCGTTTTTGGAACACAATTGCCGATAAGCCGTACGGTGGATGCACCGGGCGATGTAGCTGGGGCTCCGTCTCAGGGAGTGTGTCGGTTTTGGATCGGTCGGGTGAGAATAGTCCGGGCAACGGGAAGGCGCTGTCGGTGGTGGAAAGGCAGGGGACTGGTGCGGGATCGACGGGCTGGGGTGGTATTGGGGCGGAGTCGGCACCCGAACTGACGCTCCGGCAGGTCATTGCCGAGAATGCGGATGGCATTCTGGTCGTGGGGGAGGATGAGCGGGTCCTGTGTGCGAACCGGGCGGCAGTGGAGCTGTTTGGTCGGTCGGAAGCGGCGCTGGTTGGGGAGGCGTTCGGGCATCCGATCGTGCATGGGGCGTCGTCGGAGATACAGATTGTTCGTGCGGATGGGGCTGAGCGGACGGTCGATATGCGGGTGGTGCGCACGAACTGGTATGGTGCGCGGGCGGATATTGTGTCGCTCCGGGATGTGACGGCGCGGAAGCAGCTCGAGGAGCAGTTGCGTCAGGCGCAGAAGATGGAGGCGCTGGGGCGGCTGGCGGGTGGCATTGCGCATGACTTCAACAACATGCTGACGTCGATCTTGTGTGAGACGAGCATTCTTAACGAGGAGGTGAGTCCGACGGACCCGCGGCGGCGGTATGTGGATCGGATTGGGACGATTGCGGCGCGGGCGGCGGACTTGACGAATCAACTCCTCACGTTCAGCCGACGACGGGTGGTGAAGCCGGAAGTGCTGGATGTGGGCGTGGTGCTGAGTGAGATGCAGCAGATGCTGCGTCGCATGATAGGCGAGGATGTCTTGCTGACAGTTGTGTCACAGGGCAGCGACGCGCGGGTGGCGTTGTCGAGAAGCCAACTGGAACAGGTCGTCATGAACCTGGTGATCAACGCCCGGGATGCGATGCCGGAGGGCGGTGAGATCACGATTGAGACGACGCGTACGTCTTTCGTTGAGCCGGCGGAGGGAGAGGGGGAGCGCGAGTTTGTCGGCGTTACGGTGCGTGACACGGGGACGGGGATGGATGAGAGTGTGTTGGCACACATTTTCGATCCGTTCTTCACGACCAAGCCGGAGGGGCTGGGGACCGGCCTGGGTCTGTCGGTGGTATATGGCATCGTGCAGCAGACGGGCGGGCGGATCAGCGTACATAGCGTGCCGGGTGACGGGACGACGTTCCAGGTTCTGTTGCCGCGCGCACACAGCAAGGTGGTGTCAAGGGCGTCTGAGATGCAGGTGGATGTGGAGCCGGTTGACGATGACGCTGGGGCGCGCACGATTCTCGTGGCGGAGGATGAGGAGGCGATTCGCGAGGTTGTTGAGGACATCCTGGTGCGGGTTGGTTACGAGGTGTTGGTGACGCAGGATGGGGCCGAAGCGCAAGATGTTTTTGCGGCGGATCCCGGGCGAGTGGACTTATTGATTACGGACGTGACGATGCCGCGAGTGGACGGGGCGGAGTTGGCGGAAGCGGTGTTGAGCAAGTGTCCGGAGATGCCGATTCTGTTTCTCTCGGGCTATCCGCACACGGACGAAGTGGAGAAGCGGGTGGATTGGGAGCGGGTAGCGTTTCTACCGAAGCCGTTTTCGCCGGAGAAGCTGGTAGGGCAGGCGCGTAAGCTCTTGCGGCATCGCGGCTCGGCGGGTGATTTGATTTGTCGGGAGAAAGCGGGGACGCGTTCGGGATGTGCGGCGGCGCATGGGGATGGGGTTGGTCGGGCTCGCAGTAGTGCGGCCGTTTGACACAGTGCAATCGCGGGGTGCCGGCGCGTGCACACAGCCACCGGGGGGAGTATTCAACTGAACGGGCGTCATTCCGATTGAGCTTTGCCGCCGGACAGCAGGGCGGCGAGTTGGGCGAGTTTCTGCTCGGCGGATTTGTCTGGGGGCTGGTCGGCGGGTTCTTGCGGGGTCGGGGGCTCGGTTTCGGCGTGTTCTGGCAGCGTGTCTTCGACGTTCGCTCCGGTTGGGTTGACTTCGGCTGGCGTCGGCATCTCCGGCTTGGATGCGGGAGGGGGGGTTGACGCGGGTTCTGGTTCCGGGCTGGTAGGGGGCGGTGGCGGGGTGGCCTTGTTCATCTGGGCGCGGTCCTGGCGCCACCAGCGATCCACGATTTCCTCGACGTTGCCGCCCTGCACGCCGTGGTGCCACTTGGCGAAGAAGTCGACGTCGCCGCTGCGTGGGAGGCGCGGGGGCAGGTCGATGAGCGTTCGCATCGGCATGAGGACGGAGTCACCGATGACGAAGCCTTCGCCGGGTTTCATGCTGGGGAGGAGGCTGATGAG
Source organism: uncultured Planctomycetales bacterium (assembly GCA_964468185.1). GTDB lineage: Bacteria > Planctomycetota > Phycisphaerae > UBA1845 > Fen-1342 > JANQFV01. The sequence goes on from CAYXTR010000036.1 coordinate 30,242, forward strand.
GCTGCGGAACTGGTCGCTGACGACGCGGGCGACGTAGTCCTGGTCGTCGGGGTTGTTCATGCGCATGAGGACCATCGAGTTGCACTGACTGAGGATGGTCTCGGAGATTTCGCTGGGGCGTTGGGTGATGATCATGGCGGAGACGCCGTACTTACGGCCTTCCTTGGCGACCTTTTCGACGGCGTCGCGGGCGAACATGGTGTCGCCGCGGTTGGTGCGGGGGAGGTAGTTGTGGGCTTCCTCGAAGGCGAGCACGAACGGCTGGCGCACTTCGGGTGGTGACCAGAAGTTGAAGTCGAAGAGGGTGCGCGTCAGGGATGCGACGGTAATGTCGACGACGTCGAAGGGCAGGCCGGAGAGGTCGACGATGGTGAGGTTGCGGCGGTCGTCGAGGCGGCCGAGCATCTGGCTGATGACGGCGGTGATCGACTTGCTGAGGATTCCCGGTGACGATTCGGGATTGAGGTGCGGCAGCAGGTCGCTGTTTCGCCGGGCTTGCTCGAACGGGTGGAGGAGGAAGTCGTAACGACGGTCGTTGAGGCGTGTTTCGATCTGATTGACGAGGCCGAGCAGCTTGCCGAAGTAGGTGGCGTGGGGGACTTCGCCTTCTGAGTTACCCTGATTGAACTCCATGCGGCGCGTGAGCAACATCTCTTCCTGCTCGGGGCTGGGGAGTTGGCGGAAGGGCAGGCGCGAGAAGGCGTAGTTGTCGGTGCCGAGGACGAAGCGGGCTTCGTTCATGTTCTCGGCGTAGGTCTTGAGTTGATCGATCGAGTAATAGACGGGGGTGTCAATACTGTACTCGGTGAGGAGGCCGAGCTCTTCGGCTGCCTGGCGCTTGAGGCGTTCGAAGGCGGTGCGCAGGAAGACGCGTTGGGCATTGACGTTGAGCGTGTTGTTTGTGTCAACGAAGAGTCGCTCGAACTCCTCGAAGCGCAGGAGCCAATAGGGGAGGATGAGATTGCGATCGGACAAGTACGTGACGTTGGGCAGTGGGTTGCCGTTGTCGTCGCTGAAGGCGGAGAGGTACTCGCCGTGCATGTCGAAGAGGACGATTTGTGTGTGCGGCAGGGCGAGAGCTTCGTAGAGAATCTTCGTGGTGGTGACGGATTTGCCGGAACCGCTGTTGCCCATGACGGCGACGTGTTTGGCGAAGAATTCCTTGCCGAGGGCCTGGACGATGAAGTCGGTGTCGACGGCGAAACGTCCGAAAGGAAAGGCTTTCTTGCGCGTGTCGCCGCCGGCCATTTCGTCGAAGCAGCCGAAGATGAGCTCGAAGTCTTCGTCGATGGCGAGGCGGACGTCGTCGCCCAGGGTGGGGTATTCGTTGACGCCGCGGGTAAATTTGTCGTTGCGGATCGTGCCGAGGAGCTGGACGGTCATGGAGATGCGGCGTGGTTTATCGGGATCGGGGCCGGGTTCGAGGTCGCCCTGGACGCCGACGCGCGTGATGTAGCCGATAATGGTGCTGCGTTCCATGGGTAGCGTGACGTAGGTGCCCAGGCGGCCGACGCGGTACTCGGTGCCGTGGTATTCGACGTGCAGGTCGTCGCGAACGATCTGCACCAGGACCTCGTCACCTTCGACGGCGATCACGTGTCCGATCTTGAGTGGATCCATGTTCCGGCTCCCGGCGGGTAAGGCGTTCCACTTCGTATATCGAACGGGGTGAGGGTGGTCATCAGCGGGAAGTGATGGTGGAATCGGTTGGGTCTAAGGTCCGGTAACAGGTAGTTGGGTTGAGACTCACTGGCGTGTTCTGAGTTCCGGGGCACGTTGACAAGGACGTCACCATGTGCCGTGAGATTTCCCTGTGCTGTTGTGCGGCGTGAGGCCGCGGATGCGGGTGTTGGCGCGGAGGGTGCGGGCGAGTTCGATGCCCATGGCGCAGACGTCGGGTGCGTCGTCGTGGCGGGCCTTCGGGAAGTGGAGAAACTGGTTTTCGATTTCGGGTGGCAGGTCGGAGGGTAGGCGGAAGGTGCCGTTCTCGTAGAAGGGGGAGCTGCCTTCGATGCGGGCGCGTTTGTTGGTGATGGTCTGGATGGGGACGATGGGCATGTAGAGTCGACGCTTACGGCTTTCCTCTTCGAGGATTTCCTTGAGGGCGACCTGATAGGCGACGGTTTCGATGCCGATGCGGAGCGGGTGCCACTCTTCGAAGGCGGCGATGATGCGTTTCACCTGCTGCACGATGCCGATGCGGTCGAGGGACAGGTGGCGGGTGTAGATGATGCCGGTGGCGGTGTCGATGCTGCCGATCCAGATAGCGAAGAAGTCGCCGCCGGTGGTTCCGGTGGCTGGATCGATGGCCATGAGGGTGAGCAGTTGGCGTCCGGTGAGTTCGGTTGCCTCATAGCGCTGGAGCCACTCGGGGCGGAAGACGCGGATGGTGTCGTCGATGGGGTTGGCTTGATACTCCTGTTCGAAGGCGAGGGTGCCGACGCGTTGGCGTTCGAGGTCGAGGCGATCGATGGGCCAGCGGGCCGGCCAAAGTGCGACGCGGTGGAAGGTGCCGTCTGGACGGGGGATGGCGTCGATGGCGCGATAGACGGCGTAGTTCCAGCGTGGGAAGCGTTGGCGGTCGCGGAGATTGGCGAGGAGTGAGTCGTAGTGGATGATCGAGCCGAGGATGAGTAGTTGGCCGTCGGGGGTGAGGGCGGGCATGACGACACGGCGGAGCCAGTGCTCCAATTTGCGGCGGCCTTCGGGGGATTCGACGTGCTCGTCCTTCTCGATGTCGTCGCAGATGATGAGATCGGGGCGGTGGGGGCCGACGCGCATGCCGCGGAACCCGGCGCCGGTGCCTTTGGCCTGGACGGTGATGCCGGTGTTGGTGGTGAACTTGGCTTGGGACCAGGTGCGGCGGCGTTTGCTCTTGGGGTGCTTCGGTTTGCGCATGGTGGCAGTGCGGGCGGTGTTGGCCTCCTCGTTTGTAGTGCCGGTGCAGAGATCGCCGAATGTTGCGCGGATTTCGTCGTTGCATTCGAGTTCGGTACGGATGTCGGAGACAAACTGGGTGGCGAGGGAAGTTTCGTGGGTGACGATGACGATGTTGCGGCGGCGCTGGGTGCAGAGGCACCACAGGGGGTAGGCGAAAGCGGCGCACGTGCTCTTGGCGTGGCCGCGAGGTGCGACGCGGGCGATGAGGCGATGGTGGGCGTTTTCGAGGGCGCGCATGAGTTCGACGTGGAACGGGGAGGGCTCGTCGGTGAAGTAGTTGGGGAGGCACTGGCGGGCCCAGATGAGGGAAGCGGCCTGGCGGGTTTCTGTCGAGGAGGAGGGAGTGTGGGGCATGTGGTCTCCATGCGATGCGTTGCGTGCACGCATAGCGGTACATCTGGCGACGACGGGGCACGCGGTTACCTGGAATCGAAGGTAACGTCGACGGCGACCGGTGGTGGGTTAGAAGCGTCGAATGTGGGTGAGTGGCGTCGATGACGAGGGATTGTTGGATTCTCGTCGTGGAGATGCACGCGGCAAGCGTGTGGGGCTGGACAATAGGCGTCAACCGGCGTTAGGCTCGTGCGCACTGCGGGTCCGTGTTGGCGATGCACCTCGAATGAGGAGTGGTGATCATGTCCAGGTTTCTGCCTCTGTTTCTGGTGGGTGGTTTCTTGCTGGTGGGGTTTGCGACGGGTTGTGCTGGCGCGGGCCGCTGTGCGATGTGGGTGGATGTGTACAGTGGTGAGCCGGTGCGTTTTACGGATGTGGTGGAGGATTTGGGGGCGGTGGATGTGGTGTACCTGGGGGAGCGGCACACGATTGACCGGCATCATGAGATACAGAAGAGGATTGTGACCGAGTTGATTGAGCGCGGGCATGAGGTGGTACTTGGGCTGGAGCAGATGGAGGCGTATTACCAACCGGCGCTGGATCGGTATAACCGCGGGGAGTTGACGTTTGCGCAGTTGGCGGAGGAGACGGACTGGGAGCAGCGGTGGTCGAACTATGAGGATTATCGACCGATCGTGGAAGCGGTGCATGCGGCGGGCGGGGAGGTGTTGGCATTGAATGCGCGGCGTGAGACGGTGCGGGCGGTGGCGCGGCAGGGCATCGCGGGTCTGGATGCGGCGACGCGGGTGGAATTGCCCGATGAGGTCGATTTGACGGATGCGATGTATGAAGAGCATCTGAAGGCGATCATGATGGTGCATGCGCATGCGCAGCCGGAGATGGTACGGCGCATGTACGAGGCGCAGGTGGCGCGGGATGAGATGATGGCGGCGGAGTTGGCGGCGTACTTGCGGATGCCGGCGGATGCGGAGCGCATTGTGGTCGTGTTATGTGGGGCTGGTCACGTGTCGCAGCGGATGGGGATTCCGCAGCGGCTACGGCGGCGGATGCCGCTGGTGCAGGATCGGATTGTGGTCATGTCGGAGAGTGGGGATGTGGAGTTGTCGGAGCGGATGCAGGCGATGGCACGGGAGATTGAAATCACGCACGAGCAGTTGCGGATTCTGGATGTGCCGATTGCGGACTATCTGCACGTGGTGAGCTTGGGCGTGCGATAGCAGCCCGGGACAAGCGACGGGTGGCGAGCTGGCGGCGGACGTGATGGCAGCGGTTGAGAGAGTCTTACTGATCGGGTTGCATGGGGCCGACCCGACGTTGTTGCTTGATCGCTGGCTGGACGAGTTGCCGAACTTACGTCGGCTGGCGGAACGGGGGTATTTCGGCCGGCTGGAGAGTTGTATTCCGCCGACGGTCGTGCCGGCGTGGTCTTGTCTGGCGACGGGCAAGGATCCGGGGGCGCTGCAAGTTTACGGGCCGTGGAATCGGCGGGATTGGACGTATGAAGAGCTGGCGCAGGCGACGAATCTGGAGGTGCGGCAGCCGCGGATATGGAATCACCTGGCGCGGGCGGGCTTGGATTCGTTGCTGGTAAGTGTGCCGCAGACGTTTCCGATTGTGCGGGCGCCGCGGGGGTGTCTGGTGACCGGTCTGTTGACGCCGGGCGTATTGAGTCCGCATGCGCATCCGCCGGAACTCGCGGATGAGCTGGCGGATGTGTTTGGGACGTATCAGTTTGACGTGGTGGTGGAGCAGTGGGCGGAGCCGGCGGAGCTGGTACGTCAGGCGCGAGCGATGGATGAGCAGCGGTTTGGGGTGGCGCGTCATCTCGCGACCAGCCGGCCCTGGAGCTTTCTGTTCGTGGTGGCGACGGGGTTGGAAGTGGTGCAGCGCAGGCTGTGGCATACGCTGGACGCACAGCATCTGCATCACATGCCGGCGCATCCCCTGGCGGATGACATTCGGAAGTACTATGTATTTCTCGATGATCGCATTGGGACGCTACTTGACGATGTGGATCTGGACATGACGGCGGTCTGGGTGGTTTCGACGAGTGGTGGGCAGTCGCGGGAAGGCACCGTTTACCTGAATGACTGGTTGCGGCGCGTGGGGTTGTTGACATTGAAGCGACCGCTGACGGCGGTGCGGCATCTGGCATGGTCAGATATTGACTGGGCGCGGACGAAGGCGTGGGCGGCGGGTGGCGCGTGTGGTCAGGTTTTCGTGAATCGGGCGGGGCGTGAGCCACATGGTACCGTTGGAGATGATGAGTACGAGCCGCTGTGCGAGATGATTGCGGCGCGGCTGGGCGAGTTGGAGGATCATACCGGGCGACCGCTGGCGACGATGGTGTATCGGCCGGCGGACATCTACATGACGGCGGAGGGTACGCCGCCGGACCTGGTAGCGGTGTTCGGGAAGTACCGGTGGAGTTGTGAGGCGTCGGTGGGGCATGACGTCGACTGTGCCCCGCCGGCGGAGAGTGGCGTGGAGCAGGGAACGGTGACTGGGTGGGGGGTGAGCGTGTTGAGCCATGCGTCGCTGGCATGCAAGCCGTGCGACGTATCGGTTTACGATGTGGCGCCGACGGTGTTGGGCATCATGGGGCTGGATGGCGGGCACGGGGTACGAGGGCGCTCTGTTTTCCGTACGTGAGGCGCCCGGGGTGGGCGTGGCGGGGGTGCAGATGCCGACGGGGGAAGCGCAGTGCATATACATACCTGCAGGTTGTTATATGTACATAGCATCGTTAGATAAACATGGTTCTCTACCTTTACTCTGGTGTTGTACAACGGTTAGTATTTCCTAACGGAGTGTTTGGGAAACGGCCGGATCGGTCTTGGTGTGCGGGGGTGCCATTCGGGCTGAATGTTAAGCACTTATTGGAACTGATGTGGCGCCTGGGTGCGCCGGAATACTGACCGTACGAGACGGTAAGTGGTGAAGGGAGACATCTCATGAGAAGCAACGTGTGCCGGGGGTTGTTCCAGTTGGGGCAACACTTCACCCGTCTGCAAAAGTTTCTGCGATTTTTGCCGGATAGGGCTTGC
>CAYXTR010000037.1:0-35764 GCA_964468185.1 uncultured Planctomycetales bacterium
CAAGCCCTATCCGGCAAAAATCGCAGAAACTTTTGCAGACGGGTGAAGTGTTGCGGGAAAACTAGGAATTGCATGTGGTTGGATGGGAAGTCTTCCCGTTTCCTTCTATCTTGGAGCTGTGTTTGACAACAGTATTGCGGCTATCGTTCCCCCCAACCCTGACCATGTCTTGCCAATTTGGTGCTATTGCTCGTCGCCGAGTTTTGTTCCGGATGTGAGGCGGATTAACCAAAAGGTGCAAGTTGCCAATTCAACCTTGGCCAAAGTTCCTTTCGACCTTACCCACTGGCAGAAGGTCGCGGCAAAGAAGTACCCCGACGGCCTCCCCGAGCCGGAGAGCGACGACCCGACGCAGTGGCTTTTCCACGGCCGGCCGGACGAGGCGCAGGAAGGCACGGAACTCCAGGTCGCCGTCGCGCGGCTGCTGGGCTACCGCTGGCCGGCGGAACTCGACGACAAGATGCGTCTGAGCAAGCGGGCGCGGGCGCTGGTCGGCAAGTGCGGCGAACTCGCCAAGTTCGCGGACAACGACGGGATCGTCTGCATCCCGGCAGTCCGGGGCGAAGAACCCGCGGCCGAGCGGCTGCTCCGGCTGCTGGCCGCGTGCGACATCAAGCCCGGCGTCGATCTAGATGACTGGCTCCGCAACGGCTTCTTCGAGGAACACTGCAAGCTGTTCCACGACCGGCCGTTCGTGTGGCACATCTGGGACGGCCGCAAACGTGACGGCTTCCACGTCCTGGTCAACTATCACAAGCTGTGCGAAGGCGGCGGCAAGGGCCGGCGGCTGCTGGAGAGTCTGACCTACGCCTACCTGGGCGAGTGGATCACCCGCCAGAAGGACGGCGTGAAGCGCGGCGAAGGCGGCGCGGAAGACCGCCTGGCCGCGGCGCTGGAACTCCAGAAGCGCCTGGAAGCCATCCTCGCCGGCGAGCCGCCGTTCGACATCTTCGTCCGCTGGAAGCCGCTGGCCCAGCAGCCCATCGGCTGGGAGCCGGATATCAACGATGGTGTGCGCATGAACATCCGCCCGTTCCTGGCCAGCGACCTGCCCGGCGGCCGGACCGGCGCGGGCATCCTCCGCTGGAAGCCCAACATCAAGTGGATGAAGGACCGCGGCAAGGAGCCGGACCGCCCGAAGGCGGAGTACCCCTGGTTCTGGGGCTGGGACGAAAAGACCCCGGACTTCATGGGTACGGGCAAGGAGCCGGACGGCAACCGGCACAACGACTGCCACTACACGAACAAGGCGAAGCAAGCGGCGCGCGACGCGGCCGAAACGAAGGAGCGGAAGAAGTGATGGCCCCGACAACGGCACATGCAGGAACCTTGCTTGAGGCGGTGCGGACCTCGCTGGCGCACGCCGGCCGGTACAACGCCGGCGACGTGGTTGCGCCTGCGGCGGTGCTGTGGACCGACGCCGATGGCCAGTGGCGGCCGGTGGTCGAGCAACTCAGGGCGATGTGCCCGGAGCTTCTGACGCTGGGCGAGTACGACCCGGCGACGCGAACCGGGCCGGCGATCTGGCTGCGGACGGTGATCGAGCCAGCGGTGCGAGCCGACAAGTTTCCCGACCTCGCCTGGCCGAACGGCACGGTCCCGGTGATCTACATGCCGGAGGTGAGCCGCCAGACGCTTCGGGCGGTCGAGGAATGCCCCGACTCGCTCAAGCCGCTGGTCGAGCTTCAGTATCGCGGTGCGGTGTGGACGCAGAAGAACGGCAAGGACTGGACGATCCGCGCGTTCCTGGTGAGCGACGACGGCGGGCTTTGGCTGGACGTGGCCGAAGACAAGCTGACGCTCCAGGCGATGCAGGGCGCTCTGTCGCAACTGGCGGTGACGCCGGCGGCGCGGCTGCGGGGCAAGCGGCTGGAAGCGGAGGACTTCGACAAGCTGATGATCGGCGACACGCCGCGCGACCTGCTGCTGTGGCTGGGCTCTCCCGAAGGGACGCGCGGGCAGTGGGATGAAGGCACGTGGGCGGCGTTCCGCAACCGCTGCCGGCAGGACTACGGCTTCGACCCGGAAACCGACGGCGAGATCGTCGGCGGCGAGAAGCTCGGCCAGCGGAAGGACGTTTGGTATGGCGTGTGGGAGCGGTTCGCGGAGTCGCCGGCGCTGTATCCGGGCGTGCCGGGCCTCCTGCGGCGGGCCAAGCCCAAGGGGGAGTTGATCTACGAGAAGGACCCCTGGCCGGACGAAAACGACTCGATGGAAAACGCGCTGCGGGCGGCGCTGGTGGAGGTCGGCTCGATGAAGCCGGCCGACGCACGGCAGCGCCTGGAGCAGTTGGAGGCCGAGCACGGGCCGCGGCGCGGATGGGTCTGGGCGCGGCTGGGGCTGTGCCCGCTGGGCAGTGCCATGGCCTACCTGGCTGTGCTGGCCAAGCGGACGGCGACGACGCTGGGCGGCGACTCGGCCGACGCAATGGCCAAGCTCTACGCCGAGGGCGGATACCTGGCCGATGACGCGGCCTTGCGGGCGATGGCGTGCGCGAAGAGCGCGGAAGACGTGGCCGCGGTCCGGGCGGCGGTCCGGTGCGTGTATCTGCCGTGGCTGGACGACACGGCCCGGCACTTCCAGGAGTGCTTGGCGGTGAAGGCCCTGCCGACGGTGGCGCAGCAGGAAGGCGTTGAGGCCGATGCGGGCGAGTGCGTGCTGTTTGCCGATGGGCTGCGGTTCGATATCGGCCAGCGGCTCGCGGCCATGGCCGGGGCGCGGCAGTTGGAAGCGTCGGCCGGTTGGCGCTGGGCGGCGCTGCCCTCGGTGACGGCCACGGCCAAGCCGGCGGCTTCTCCGGTTGCCGGCGCGGTGCGCGGCGGGAACCTCGAAGCCGACTTCGGCCCGGAAGTCGCCGGCACGGGCGAGAAGCTCAACACGGACCGCTTCCGCCGGCTGCTGTCGGCGGCGGGGTTCCAGGTGCTCGGTGCGGCCGAAGCGGGCGCACCGCGGGCCAAGAAAGCCCGCGCATGGACGGAGTACGGCGAGTTCGACAAGCTCGGGCACGACCTCCAGGCGAAGCTGGCGTCGCGGATCGAGGACCAGTTGGAACTTGTGCTGGAGCGGGTGCAATCGCTGCTGGACGCCGGCTGGAAGCGGGTGCGCGTGGTGACCGACCACGGCTGGCTGCTGGTGCCCGGCGGGATGCCGAAAGTGCAACTGCCGAAGTACCTGGCCGAGAGCCGCTGGTCGCGGTGCGCGTCGATCAAGGACAGTTCGCACGTCGAGGTGCCCGTCGCCGGCTGGTCGTGGAACCCACAGGAACGCTTCGCCTACGCGCCCGGGGTGCATTGCTTCGTGGCCGGACAGGAGTACGCCCACGGCGGCGCGAGCTTGCAGGAGTGTCTGGTTCCGGTGCTCGCGTTTGCTTCGAGTACCGCGCCAGCCGGGGTGGTGGTCACGGTGCGCGAGGTCCAGTGGGTAGGCCTGCGCTGCCGGGTGACCGTGGAGCCGGCGACGGAAGGACTGCGGGCCGACCTGCGGACGAAGCCCAACGTTCCCAACTCCAGTATCACCGACCCCAGGCCGCTCGACGCCGACGGCAAAGCCGCGCTGCTGGTCGCTGACGATTCCCTTGAGGGGACGACGATCAGCCTGGTGATTGTCGATGCGTCTGGGCGCGTGGTCTGCAAGGAAGCGACTAGCGTAGGAGGTGACAAGTAACATGGAGCTCGACCACCTGGACCACCTCGCGGCGTCGGCCTTCGACGGATACCTCGTTCGCAAAGACCTCGTGCGGCGGTACAGCCGGCAATATCCGGTGCCCACCTACGTCGTCGAGTTCCTGCTCGGACGGTACTGCGCGACGGTGAACGAGCAGGAGATCGAGGAAGGCTTGAAGATCGTCGAGCGGCAGTTGCAGGACCGGACGGTCCGCACGAGCGAGCAGGAGCTTTTCAAAGCGCGGGCGCGCGAGAAGGGCACGGTGAAGCTGATCGACATCGTCAAGGCCCGGCTTGACTCGAAGACCGATTCGTTCCTGGTGGAACTGCCGAGCCTGGGGATCAAGGACGTGCGGATCGCCGACACGCTGGTCCACGAGCACGAGCGGATGCTGACGGACGGCTTCTACGCCGAGGTGACGCTGAGTTACGACGCCGCAATCGCGGAGGAGAAGCACGGCCGGCCGTTCGCGATCGAGAGCTTGCGTGCGATCCAGCTCTCCAAGGCCGACGTGCTGGTGACCCTCAAGAAAGGCCGCGGGCAATTCACCACCGCCGAGTGGAAGGACTTCGTCGTGCGTTCGGTGGGCTTGGAGCCGGCGGCGATGTCGGACCGCGCGAAGATGGTGACGCTGCTGCGCATGGTCCCGTTCGTCGAGCGGAACTACAACCTCGTCGAACTCGGCCCACGTGGCACGGGCAAGAGTCACCTGTACCAGCAGATCTCGCCCTACTCGCACCTGATCTCGGGCGGCAAGGCCACGGTCGCGAAGATGTTCGTCAACATGTCCAGCGGGCAACGGGGCTTGGTCTGCCTGTACGACGTGGTTTGCTTCGATGAAGTGGCCGGCATCTCATTCGACCAGAAGGACGGCGTGAACATCCTGAAGGGCTACATGGCCGCTGGCGAGTTCTCGCGCGGCAAGGAGAGCATCCGCGCGTCAGGCGGCATCGTGATGGTGGGCAACTTCGACGTGGACGTGGAACAGCAGCAGCGGATCGGCCACTTGCTCAGCCCGCTGCCGCCGGAGATGCGCAACGACACGGCCTTCATGGATCGGCTCCACGCCTACGCGCCAGGCTGGGACTTCCCGAAGCTCAAGGCGAGCGACCACCTGACCAACCACTTCGGGCTGGTGACGGACTATCTCTCTGAGTGCTGGACGAAGCTCCGCGAAGGCACGCGGATTTCGGCGCTGCAAGGCCGGGCACACTGGGGCGGCGCGCTCAGCGGCCGGGACATCGAGGCGGTGAGCAAGACCGTCAGCGGCCTGCTGAAGCTGCTGTTCCCCGACCCGGAGATGCCCATACCGGACGAGGAACTTGAAGCGGTGCTGCGGATCGCGCTGGAAGCCCGCCGGCGGGTGAAGGAACAGCAGAAGCGGTGCTTAAAGACCGAGTTCCGCAACACCCACTTCAGCTACTTCATGGGCGTGGACGGCGTGGAGCAGTTCGTATCGACGCCGGAGTTGCACAGCGACGAAGGCATTGAGGCCGACCCGCTGCCGCCCGGACAGGTCTGGGCAATCAGCCCCGGCAGTGCGGAGGCAGCCCCAGCGCTCTACCGCATTGAGGCGACAAGCGGGCCGGGCGGCGGCGTGAAGATCCTCAACGCGCCCGTGCCGCCGGCGTTCCGCGAAAGCGTCCGGTGCGGCGAGCAGAACCTGTACTCACGGGCCAAGGAACTGGTGGGCGACCGCGACCCGCGAAGCCACGAGTTCACGGTGCAGTTGCGGGCGATGGACACCGACCGGTCCGGCCACGGCCTGGGCCTGCCGGTGCTGCTGTCGCTGTGCGGAAGCTTGATGGAACGGAGCACGAAGGGCGGCCTGATTGTCGTCGGCGCGCTTAACCTCGGTGGTTCGGTCGAGATGATCCCGAATCCGGTTGCGGTTGCTGAGTTGGCGGTCGAGAAAGGCGCGGCGCAGCTCTTGATGCCGATTTCCTCACGGCGGCAGTTGCTCGAATTGCCTGACGAAATGGCGACGAAGGTGAACATCGTGTTCTACGCGGACCCGGCGGATGCGTTCATGAAGGCCATTCTCGAATAGGAGACCTCGGGGAATTAGCACCCCCTCGCTCAACGGCATGTGCGAGCACAACAAAAAGACGGCAGCATTGGACTGAAAACCCAGCATTTGGACTTCGAAATGAGCTTCGGAAAGACGCTTCGCATCTATTTGGTCGACGGTGCACCAACCGGCACGCTCACCGCGGAAATCATGAACTGGACCGGCAAGGTCGTCGTGTTTTCGCGGTCTCAGCTCGCCGACGCTGCCAAGCGCCCCGAGGCGCACCGAACCGGCATCTACTTCCTCGTGGGTCCTGATCCGGACAATCCGACCCGCGAATGGGTCTATATCGGCGAGGCCGACGACGTGCTGAAGAGGCTGGCGTTCCACGACGGGGATGAGAAACGCGACTTCTGGCAGCGGACGGTGTTCGTCGTCAGCAAGGACGAGAACCTCACCAAGGCACATGCGCGGTATCTGGAGAGCCGGCTCATCCAAATGGCGAACGAGGCCAACCGTACCTGTGTGAAGAACGGAACGGCGCCCCCGCTGCCGCCGTTGCCGGAAGCTGACGTGGCAGACATGGAGTACTTCCTCGGCCACGTCATGATGATGATGCCGGTGCTGGGGTTCGGGTTCCTTCAGCCCAGCCCGCAGGTCGAGCCGACGCAGATCGCTGCACCGGAGTCGCCGCTGTTCCGGCTGACCGCAGCCGGCGTGCGCGGCGAAGCGAGGGTGATCAATGGTCAGTTCGTCGTGCTGAAAGGCTCAACGGCCCGCAAGCAGGGCGTCGACTCCTGGACGAGCTACCGCGGCCTCCGAGAGGAGTTGCTTCAGAGCGGCCGCCTTGTTGAAGGTTCGGACCCGCAGTTCTTCGTGTTCGCCGACAATGTCGCGTTTGACAGCCCGAGCGCGGCCGCGGCCGTCGTGCTGGGTGCCAACACGAACGGTCGCGTCGCGTGGAAGACCGCCGACACCGGCAAGACGTACGCGGATTGGCAGACGCTGCAGCTCAAGCTGGCCGGGGTCGAGGAAGCCGCCGACGGCGAGTGATCACTTTCCACAGCCCTTGCAGCCGGTGCGTGTCGCTACGGGTTCGGGCTGTGGAGATGGGCTTATGTTGTGCAACGTCGACAGCAGCACCGCCGTGCCGGAGTAGGCGGCGGCGGAGAAGAACCACTCGCCTGGCGCCGTGACGCCGGCCGTGGCGGCGTAGATCAGGACGGCCGTCCAGAAGGTCTGGCAGGCCCAGCAACCGAGGAGGTACTGGAGCGCGCGCCACGGCAGCGACGTCCGCGACAGGCGTTGGAGCTCGGCGCGGCGGGTCTCCAGCTCGGGATCGGTGAGGGGCACGGCGGCGGCGTGGGGCGAGCCGCGGGCAACGTCGTCGTCCCACTTCGTTCGGTTGGCCAGCTCCCAGTTCAGTCGGCTCAGACGCTGCCGCTTCGGCTGGTCGCGCAGGGACAGGCGGTACTGCAGCTCGGCCGCCGGGAAGGAGCCGAAGATCGCCTTGGCCAGGGCGCAGACCGCGAGCGTCCAGATGAAGAACGACGCGACGTCCGCCCAACCCGTGATATCGAAGATGCTCGTCATGTGCAGGCCTCCATGCCTCCTGGTTTCTGATCGGGTCATCCGCGGCGCGCAGCGCATTGCTCCAGCTTCTCCCGCATCAAGTGCCGGACGATGCGCGTCTCCGCCTCGGCGTTGGTCGGATCGATCGCGTGCTCATCTCGCTTCGGCAGCTTCCAGCCTGCGTCGAGCTTGGCGAACAGCTCCGCGACCTCCGGGTCGCGGTCGGTCAGCCACTTCCGCAGCTCCGCCTCGCTGGTGCCGTTGAGTACTTCGGCAGCGCGGCCGAGTACGTAATCGCAGGCCAGCAGGCCGAGTTCGTCGTCCGGGCAGTACGCGGTCAGGCGCACACGCTTCGGGCCGACACGGATCGAGATCACCGGCATCGCACTTCCCTCCTCGCCCACGGCCAGGCGATACGTCGTTCGTCGGACCTGGCGGCGTACGCGACCAACTGACTGAGTTCCCCAGTGTCCATGGCGGCGGGATCGTCGTATTCCTGGCCAACGTCGATCACGCCGGCGTCAAGCTTGCTGGCGAGCTCCTGCCCCTGGCCGATGGCGTCGGCGTCGAGCATCACGAAGATGCGTTGGTACAGCGATCGCACCCCACGCAGTAGCGCTAGCTGGATCGGTGACGCCCACGCGCCGAAGAGCGCCGTGGCCACGATGCCGGGCTCGCCGCTTGCCAGCCAGACCGAGATCGCATCGAGCGGGCCCTCGCAGACGAACAGTGTGTCGCCGCCCGCGCAGACCGCGTCCGCGTCGTACACGGTGAAGCGCTGGCACTGGTCCTGCGGCGGCTCCGGTCGGTATTTGTCCACGCTCCGATAGCGTCGCAGCTTGGTCGGCCCGACGGTCCGGGTGGTCCAATGCACCACGCAGCCGCATGCGATGTGCGGAATGACAACGCACCGCTCGCTCGGGTCGTATCGCAGCCAGAACCGATCTGCCGCCCTCGCCACCTGCTCAGGCGACCAGCCGCGCCGCACGAGGTAGTCGAACCCCGGCGCGCCGTCGCCGTCCGGCGAAAGCGGCACAAAGCCCTGTCGTTCGAGTGTCGCGGCTACATCACGCATGTGCCTGCTCCAGTCCAGGTCTCGCACGGGCAGTCGTGCATCCACGTCGCGGGGTCGATCGTCAGGTTGTAATCGCGCAGCCGCGGCACGCCACGCCCTTCGTACGGCGGCAGCCCACCGTTGCGGCCAGGGAAGCTGCGGTACGGTCGATCGCTACCGTCCAGGTTGAGGTCGACCGCCACCCATGCTGCTTCGCCCTTGCACGCCGGGAAGTCCCCGAGTGAGCAGCGGCACACATGCCCGTCGCAAGCGGCAGCACCCTGGTAGCTCGAGAAGCACCCCGTCTCCGCGTGGTAGTACACGTTGCAGAGCGGATCACCGTCTTCGTCGTAGTGGCCGTAGCCGGGGATCTCCGGCGGCAGGGCCTGGACCTCGGCGAGCGTCCACGGGCAGTCCGACCCGCATCCCGGCATGCCGCTGCAACCGTTGAACCAGTTCGGCACCAGCCCGCGCCAGTAGATGCCAGTCACCTCGTGGAACCACAGGCCGTCATCGGGGCCAAGCGGATAGATCTGGCCGCAGCCGAACATATCGCCCAGGCAGTTGCCGCTGAACTCGTTGCCCGGCGGGCCGGTCGCCTTGCTGTACAGCCCCGGGTGCCAGACGTGGTCACGGCGATTCTTCTTGCACAGCCCGCCGTGGTCGTCGTCCCAGCCGTCGTTGCACTCGTCCGGTGTGCAGGCGTAGTAGCTGTAGCCCTCGACACGCCGCGTGCAGCCGTAGCCCTTGTTCGGACTCGCCACCCAGCCCTGACTCTGCCAGTCCCACTCGTAGCAGCCGCGCTCGGTGCGGTGGTAGCCGCAGCCCGAGGCCGACTCGGTCCCGCCGAAGTAGTCGTTCGGGCCGTAGCCGTCGCACACCGTGTTGCGCCACCAGCCGCGTTTGCACGACGTCGGCTCGACACCGTCGTAGTGGCTGAAGCCCTTCTTGCGGCTCATCATGTGGCACTTGGCCGAGGAGCAGTTCTGCGTGCACTCCTCCCAGGTCGGCGCCGGCCATGCTTCGCAGGTGTCGGGATACTCGGTCCACGAATCGTCGTACCCGGGCCCCCAGTGGTGATACCAGTAGCCGAGGGCGTGGTCGTACGGGTAGCAGGCGTCGCTGTTGGCGCAGCACTTGTCGCAGGCCTTGCGGTATTCGCTGCCGGACGTGCCATACCCCGAGACGTAGCTCTCCGCGTAGTGATGGCCGCAGTCGTAGCCCATGAACTGACCGGGCGTGCGCTTGCGGGTGCAGATGCCGATCGTTGTCCAGACGCCTTTGTCGACGAGGTAGTCGACCGCGTCAACGAGCTCCTGGATGTGCACGGCCTCGATGACGTCGCCGGGGCGCAGGCCCCATTCGGGATACTTCGCCCAGACCTTAGCGAACGGGTCGTGGTTCGGCATGTACATCAGCACGAACGTGCCCGGCGCCGTGCCCCACGAGTAGCCGCCGCCGTAGAACGGGTTGTCGAAGTGGTCGGCGTGGGTGTAGAGCATGTTGATGCCGCGCCAGGTCTTCCTGGCGGCCTGGCTGCCGGCGTCTTCCTCGCGACTGTGCAGCGGCTGCGTGTCGAGACCGCCGGCCTTGCCGCCGGTCCGGTAGTGCGGATGCTGGTTGCTGCCCGACCAGCGGAACCTGATCGGCATGGGCACGCAGCAGAGCCCGTCGTCGCCACCGCGGAAGCGTGGGTTGTGATGAAAGGCGTCGCAGCGGTCGTCGGTCTCGGCGCAGGTGTCGTATTCGTCGGTGCAGCAGTCCCCGCCGAGCCACGATAGTACCCAGCGCACCATGCTGACGAGCGCCGGCTGGAGTGTCTCGCCGCCGTCGCACTCGAAGTAGTCCGTCCCATGCCGGACGTCGACGCCGCCGTAGTCGGCGAGCATCTCGGGCAGCCCGTAGGCGTACGGGTTGAAGTGCGTGTAGCGTCACCTGACGCGGGGATGGGTAGTAGGCGGGGAAGCGACGAAGCCACACGGAGCGACGAAGCGACGCAGGCAGAGTGCGGCCAACGCGTCCGCGCCATGCGCGGGGCGTGCGCTTCGAATCGCTCCCCTAGCTCGGGACCGCTACGCCGAAATGGTCGCGCTGGCCGTTTCGCTCCAGGGGCCCTTTTCGCCGGTCGTGTTGACCCAGCGCAGCATGTAGTGCGCCGTGACGCCGCCGTCGGCGCCGTTGTAGTGGGCGACGTACGGCGTGCGCGTATCGACCGAGAGGAACGTCAGGTCACTTTCGTCCTTGGGCGGCGGGTCGCCGAGCTTGACCCAGATCTCCGCGCCCATCACGCCGGCCGGCTTGGCCTTGCGCGTCGGCGTGGCCTCGTCGGCGAAGTGGATCGTGTGCTGCAGCCGCTGGCTGGTATCGACGTTGACCACCGGCCGTGTCGCGGGCGGACCCTCGGGCGAGCCCTCGCGGTCGGGCACGGTGACGCCCATCGCCGCGCGTTCGGCGTCGTCCACGTCGGGGCTGGCCTGGAGCCGCCGCACCAGTTCGCGGATGATCGTCACGAACGCCGAGCGGCTGCCGTCCTTGGCTTCGCGGGCGCCGCGCGCGGCCGTCTGGGCGGCGGTATGGGCCGGGTAGTCGGTGTTCCAGGTGGCTTGCGAGTTGTTGAGCGGCACGACATCGGCGGCGTCGAGCCCCAGGTCGGCCAGGTGGGTGTTGACGTAGGTGACGAAGTTGTTCTGCCAGGCGTGAAACGGGGCATCGCCGGCCGGAATGTAATCGCCCGCCATGGTCGGCCTCCTGCGGTCGGGTCGCGTCCGCCCGACCAGCCCACCCGGACCGCCCCGGCGGATTTTCTCGCTCGTTTCATCGGCGACGGCGGGGCGTGTCCTGTAATATCCTCGCCGAAACCGCGAAAATCGCGCAATTCGCAGCGGAAACGGCAATTGCGACCGATTCTCGGGGCCCTGGGACTCCCCGCCAGACTTCCGGGGACCAGCGCCGGACCTCCGGGGATGAGTGCGGGACTTCCCCGGATGAGCGCCGGACATCCGAGGATGTTCGCCGGACTTCCGCGAGCGATCCCCGGACTTCCGTGGGAAATCGCCGGAGTTCTGGGGACTCGTTCCGGAATTCCGCGGCCCGTCCGCGGGCTGCTGGGCGTCAGGCAGGCCGCTGTTGAGCCGGTCTGCCCAGCCAACAGGCGATCACAACTTTTCCGCGAAACCTGTGCGCTCTTCCTGCCCGCTTGACGCATGTGTGGCAGAGAGGAGCCGAGCGGGCGCGTCCGTGAAGATTTTTCCGAAAACGCGCCGCGGCGTCTTGACTCCTGAAGGTGGATGCGCTGTATTGATAAATATGAGCGGGGTAGTGTGACAATGCGACGGTCGTGGGTGGAGCCTCGTCACTCGTCACTCGTCACTCGTCACTCGTCACTCGTCACTCGTCACTCGTCACTCCCCTCGCGACAAGGGCTTGGCTCATGCGCCGCTCTCCGAACCAAGACCGCTTCAACCGGGCTCGTGCCTCACGGAGCTCGTTGACTCTCTTCAGTGGTCCAAACGGGCTTGGCACTTTCCCATCGGAGATAATCTCCGGGGCGGGGGTGCGCACCACCGCATGGGGATTCGGTCCTTTTGCCGCACATCATGTCGGCGAAAAAAGGAGGTACGTCATGGAACGCAATAGCGTCACACTCTCGCGCGGAACTGGCCGATGGAGCAGAAAGCTCAAACGGGGGTTGTGGATGGTCGCGCCAATCTGCTGCCTCGTCGGGATCATTACCTGGCATGAGGTCCGCGCGGACGACCCGCCACCACCGCCGGAGCCGGCCGTCGTGGTCGTGCTGGACCAGGTGACTCCGGGCCCAGAGCCCGATGCCGATCCCACCGACGACGCGATTATCACCGGGGATCAGGAAGAATTCGACACTGCAGTTGATGCGCTGGCGAGCGCTGACCTGCTAACGGGCGCGGCGATCATCACTCCCGTCGAACCCGTCGAGCCAATGCCAGTGGACATCCAGGTCTGGGCGACGGTCTATGATCAGGCGACCCTCGACTACTGGGCCCAAACACAGTACACACCGGCGTTTCTTAACGAGGTTTGCGTGCCGGAGATTCCAAGCGTCGAGGACGCGGTCTTCGATCTGGATATCATCGCGCCAGATGCCGACAACTTCATCTACCATATGAAAGTCCGCATCCGTGCCAGCGATGGGGCCGCCGCGGTGGTTTTCATGGTCGCGACGGGCGCCGTCTCCGAGATCCAACAGGTCGAGGGCGTCCGCTGTGATGCCGGTCCTTGGTGGCAGTGGGGCCGCATCTGCTGCCATGTGCAGCGACTCAACTGCACTATTGTGCGGCAGTTACTCGGCTCGTATTGGGGTCCAATCGTCTGTGGAAACTGCGAGACCTGCTTCCAGCAGTGCATGAATTGCTCGGTGAGCAATCCGTGCCACTCATGTGACCCATGCGGCCTGTCGTGGATCTTGTGCGTTTGGTTCGGCCACTGCTGAGAATCCCGGGAGGCATGACATGACGAACAGAATCCGCAGACACGCCGGCCTGATCGCCGGTGGTCTGGCAGTGCTCCTGCCCGTGGGCGGATGTCCGCCCACGTTCGAGGGCACTTTGCCGGATGACCTCGACACATCGATCAAGTACGTGCTCGACAATCCTGCGCAGTTCGCGCAGGACGCCAGCGATTCCGTCGACACGGGCGTCGTGATCGACGACCTGGAATACCTCTCGGGTTGCTGGGGAGCGTACACCGAAGCCGTGGCTGGACAGGGTGTCCTGGGGCAGATGAATTCCTTCAGCCTGTTGCGATTCGGCCCGCAGGACGTGCTTACCACCTGGGATGTCGTGAATACAGGCGGCCTCTTCGGTACCACCTATGACGGCGCCGCTCGCTATGCGACGGTGGCGGAGAACCGACTGCGCTTCACGATCGATCGGCGGCGCTACTTTAACCCCCTCACCCGACAATACGAGGTTTTCGACGATGAAGCCGAGGTAACCGAATGGCTCGCTACGCTGGATGGGGATCGTCTGCACCTACGCATGCTCGACGGGCCGGGTGCCCCAGCCCCCGCACAGAATGAGCCTGACTACACGATCGTTTATAAGCGGTTCGATTGCGTCGAATAAGAGTTGCAGAGACAGTGTGGGAGATTGCCGGCCTGGGGCCCGCCAACCGGCGCGGGTCCCGGGTCGCGCCATGCATCAAATCCCCAGCAGGCTTAAGTCACCTTCGGCGTAGACCTTCTCGATGTAGACCGCGACCGGCTTCTTCACGAGCGCTTTGGCGACGGCGTCTTCGCTGTCGGAGTAGCGCACCCACAGGTACTCCCAGCCCTTCTTGTTGATGCCGGTGATGTCGCGTGTGGCGCGGGCGTCCCGCCCGCGATTTTTGAGGTTCGACGGGCGGGGACGCCCATCCCACCCTTCGGGCTGGCGGCGAAGCGGAACGTGATCTCCCAGTCGCCAAAGCCGCGCCGCGCGCCGGACGCGCCGAGGAACAGCACTTCGCCCGCGCTGAAGCCCTTGAATGCGGCCGCATTCAGGCGACCGGTGAGCTGGAAGAGCGTCAGCCGATATGCGGGCGTGACCGTCGTGTCCGGCAGGTAGTGCGTCTCCGAGAACTGGTACACCGGCACGGTGATGTCCACGCCCTCGACGCTGTCGTTGGTGACGCCGATCGCGCCCTTGAAGTCCGGCGACGTGCCCGCCGGGTACTTCCCGGCCGTGTGCTTGCTCTGCGTGATGTGCTGCGTGCCGCCGCCGGTGTCGAAGGCGAACGTGGACTCGTTCGTCGGCGTGAAGGGGCCGTAGCGGACGACGCCCTCCCACAGCAGGTCGCCGACGGGTTGGACGCTGACCGACTCGCGCGGCAGGTAGGTCCAGCCGCTGCCCCACGGGTCGTACGTGGCCGGGCTGAACGCCACCAGTGCGTTGCGGGCCTCGACGTCGTCGTTCGTGCCGCGGATGACGTAGCGCAGCTCCACCGACGGGTTGGTGCCCGTGGTGATCAGCCGGCTCTCGAACTTCTCCACGACCTCGACGGCCAACGTCGGCCTCCTACGCGAACGTCAGGCGGCCGGCCGACTCGGCCAGGCGCTTGGTGTGACGGGCGGTCTCCTCGGTGGCGCGGGCAGTGCGCTCGACGGCATCGCCGCCGCCGAGACCGGCCGCCGCGAGCGGGTTGAATGTGCCGGTGACGCTGATCTTCTGGGCGAGCAGGTTGCCGACGCCGTTGAGCAGGTCGTCCAGCCCGGCCAGCGGGTCGCCCGGCGTGCGCCGGGGGCCGCCGCCTTCCTTGTCCGCGGCCTCGCGCTTGCGGCGGGACTCGGCCACGGCGTCGTCGAGCGCTTTGCGCGCATCGTCTAGCTGGCGCTGCGTCTCGCGGACGCGCGCGTCGGTCTCCTGGTCGAGCTGCCGCTGGGCGTCCTGATCCTCGCGGCCGATCTGCTCGAGCGCGCCCTCGTGGATGCCCTTCGCCCGCTCGCGCTCGGCCTGGCGCTGCGCTTCACGCGCCTGCAACGCGGCATCACGTTGGCGATCGATCTCCGCGTTCAAGGAGGAAAGGTCGTCGTCCGCCATCTGCTTGGCGGCCTCGACGTCGAGCGTCTCGTCGAACAGCCCCCACAATTCGAGCAGACGCTTGGTGGTCCAGTTGATGGCCGTGTTCCAGGCCTGCTGGAAGCCCGACGTGAAGCTGGTCCAGGTCTTCGACAGGAACGCCGTCGTCTCGATCCAGGCGACCTCCAGCGCGTGGAAGACAATCTCGGCCGCGGCCAGCGCGCCGTACCACATGCCGTACGCCGTACTGAGGAAGAAGCGCTTCGCCTCCAGCCACGCCTTGTTCAGCGCGGCGACACCCTGTTGCCAGGCGAGCTTGAGGGAGAGCCAGAGGATCTGAGCGGCGAGCGTGATGTCGCCGGCGGCGAGGGCGTCGGCGATGCCTCCCATTACCTTATATACAGTGTCGCGCAGCCGACCGAACTGCTCGCCGAGCCACGTGAGCGCGTCCGCCCCGGCTCCAGACACGACCAGCAAGGCACTGCCGAGCGCGACGGCGGCGGTGATCACCAGGCCGATCGGCGACAGCAAGGCAGCAAGGGCCGTGCCGATGGCGCCGAAGGCGGCGCCAATGCCCGTCACGACCGCCGCCAGCCAGCCGAAGACCGCCCCGATGCCGGAGATCAACGTGCCGGCGGCGATGAGGGCGACCCCCACGGCCGTGACGGCCGCGGCGACCTTCAGCACGGTGACAATCAGGGCCTTGTTCTGCGTGAGCCAGTTGGTGACGACGACCACGACGCGGGTCGCCCGGTTCGCCAGGTCGATCAAGGTCGGGGCCACCGCAGCGCCGATGGTGAACGCGGCCTGCTTGAGAGTCCGCCACAGGATGTTGAGCGTGTCGGTCAGCAGCGCGGCGTCCTTCGCCGACTGCGTGGAGATCGTCAGCCCGAGGTCGCGGGCCTGCTGCTGCAAAGCCTCGATACCCGCCGCGCCGTCCTTGAGCAGCGGCAGCAGGCGTGTGCCGGACTTACCGAGCAGTTCCATCGCCAGCGCCGCCCGCGTCGTCGGGTCCTCGATCTTCGACAGCCGGTCGGCGATCAGTTTGAACTGCTGCTCGGGGGAGAGGTTCTGGAGCGCCTGTGCGCTCAGGCCGAGCGCGGCCAGGGCGTCCACGGCGGTCTGCATGCCGTCGGCGGCGTCGTTGATGCTGCGCTGCATCTTGCGCAGGCCCGCTTCGAGCGTCTCGAGGTCGGCGCCCGACTGCTCGGCCGCAAAGCCCAGCTCCGAGAGCGCCTCGACGCTCACGCCGGTGCGGCCGGCCATCTTGTCGAGCGTGTCGCCCGCGCCGGCGAAGACCTTCGCGGCCCCCAGCAGTGGCGTGATGATGGCGCCGCCCAGCGCCGCGAGCTGCGTGCCGAGGCTGCGCACGCCGGCACCGAAGGCCTTCAGCCGCTTCTCAGCGGCGCGCAGGCCCTTGGCGATTTTGTCGTCCACGCCGAGCTCGACGAAGGCCTTGCCCGCGCGGATGCCTTTACCACTGGCCATCGGCTACCCTCCGCGCACGCTGCCCGCCCAACGCTTCGGCAGCTTGGGGCGTTCCTTCTCCAGCGCCGGCCCCATGAACGGCCGCGACTCGATCGTTACGCGGCGGCGCACGACCTTGCCGCGCCGGCGGCGCTCGACGAGCGTCTTGCCGCCATGCTCGAGCACGCGCGGCGCCTCGGTGGGCTTGTTGAGCTTGGCCGGCCCGATGATGACCGATTCGCTCGCGGGCTCGTAGGCGAAGAACAGGAACCGTTTGAGCAGTCCGACGTGCGAGTGCGGCGGCTGGCCCGGTGGCGCAGCGCCCTTCTTGCGGCGCAGGCTGTGGCGGGCCGTGGTGCGGATGAACGCGCCGGCCTTCGACAGCGCGGCGCGCTTGGCCTTGTTGACCGCGCGCTGCACCGCCGGCCGATCGAAGAACAGCGCCTTCATCTGCATCGTGATCATGACGTGTGCTTCCCACACGGGGTTGGGTGGCGCCCGTTCTGCTTGATCCGCAACGTCTCGCGGCGGTGACTGAGGATCAGAGCCAGGATGAGCGTTAGTGTGACGACGAGCGTCGCGCCGACGCCGAACTCGCTGTTGTAGCCGGTGGCGTTGCCACCGACGCCGGTCGCCTGCACCTGGGCCCGCAACGTCGTCTCCACGGCCGTCTCAATCCGGCTGCTGAGTTCGGCCTGCACGCCGGCGACGATCTGGCCGCTGAGCTGCTGGACGTCGAGCGCAGCGGTGTCGCGCGCAGGCTGTGACGTTGCCACTGGCGTCACCATCAGCTCTGGCTTGGCCTGGCTGGCCGCGCAGCCGGCGACGGGCGCACCCACCGCCGCCAGACTGCACGCCACGAACCGTCGCAGTGCCGTGCTCACGACGCACCCGGCGCCGTGGTCTCGGGTTCCGTCACCGCGGGCTGCGATTCCACGGACGGCGGCGCCTGCTCCTGCTGGTGCGGGCTCGTCTCCGTTTCCTCGCTGCTCGCGCTGGTCACCTGCAACTGGCCGGCGATGCCCTCGATGCCGACGGATGCGGCGCCCTCCACGCCGGTGACCCACTTGCCCGAGAACTTCACGACGTACGTGGGGTTGATGCCCTGCGCCCCGGCCTGGATGACCAGATGCTCCACGCCCTGCGCGAGGCCCTCGCGCACCGCCGGGATGATCGCCTCGTCCGCCAGCTTGTTGGCGAAGTGCTCCACCGGCGGCTGGGGGTTGAGCGTCGCACAGCCGGTCAGACCGAACAGTGCGAGGATCGCGAGCAGAACACCGACGAACGTCTTCAGGTTGCACAGCCACATGAGTTGTCCTCCGTCCCTGGAGCTTCCTGCGGTCGAGGGAACCGTCCCTCGAGGAACACCGCTTTCAGACTGTCCATGTCGATCGGGATGGGCGCCGGCCGCTTCGCGAACGGGTCGAAGTCGCTCGGCCGCAGCGCCCGGGTCTTCTTCGGGTCGCGATGGCAGTTGGCGAGCAGGGCCATCAAGGCGCTGCTGCGCGCCCATTCGTCCTTGGCCCGTGCTTCGGCCATCGTGAGCAATTCACGCAGCGTCAGCCGGCCGGGCTCGACGCCGACGAGGCCGGCGCAGCGCCAGACGAGTTGCCAGACGTCGCGAGCGCCTGGGCGGCGAGGGCTTCGGTGTCCACCGTCGCCAGCTTCGCCTCGATCACGTCCCGCGCCCTGTCCATTACGTTCCACGTCGTCGCGAGGATGCGCTGGAGGTTCGCCCGATCCCTCGGGCTCGGGCAGAAATTTACGAGCTCCTCCAGCAGCGCCTTCGTCGCGTGCTCGATCGCGTCACCGGCCATCGCGCGGCCGAACTCCTCGTCGCTGACCTCGCGCGTGTCCGCCTCCGGCTTGCAGACCGCGTACACCACATCGCACAGCAGCACGGGGTCGCGGTACAGCCGCTCGATGAGCTGGCCTTCGAGGATGCCGAGCAGGTCGACGTCGAGCAGGCCGCGGACGCGCTTGATGGCGTCCACGTTGATGGCGATGGTCCACGTGCGGCCCGCGTTGTCATTGAAGGTCTTCATGCTCAGGTCCCTTCCACCCAGCTGCGGAACACGGCGAGCTTGGCGGTGACGCTGACGGTCAGCGCTTCCTCCAGCTCCTCGCTCCGCGTGAACGACGTGATCGAGAAGTCGCCGTCGGGGCCCTGGCCGTTCGCCTGATCGAGCACCTTCAGCGCGATCAGGCCGTTGGTCAGGAAGGCGTTCTTGATCGCCGTGAATCCGGCATCCTCCGGATCCCAGACCATCTCGAAGTCCACCGAGCACTCGCGTAGCGTGGGCGCGGTGGCGCGCCAGCCGAGGTTGGCGCGCGTGGTCACGTCGGCTTCGCCCGCTTCGAGGTTCAGCGTCACGTTGCGGACGTTGGTGAGTTCGGTCGCCGCGGAGCCGCCCGCCGCGCCGTGATACAGCTTCGCGTTCATTCCCAGTACGAAGTTGGGCATGACTGAGTCCTCCTTGACTGCCGCGCCCCGGCTACGTCACCGCGAGTTCGATCACGGTTCCCGCCGTCGCCTTCAGGTACACCGTCTGGCCATACGACGGGCCGAGCATCACCATCGAGTCGGCCGGGATGGTCAGCTTGGCGGTCCCGCCGGCCACGTCGCGGACCTCCACGTTCGCCGCCAGTGGATGCACCACCAATGTGGCGCCGCGCGGCACTTCGACCGGCTGATCAGTGCCGTTGGCGGTCAGCGGCTCCATGGCCTGGAAGTTCATGGCTTGCTCCTTGGGTTCGAGCGGCACGACCGGCGGGGTGTGCATCAGCACGTGCACACCGGCCTGCGTGCAGCGCAGCCCGTAGCCGCCGTTGACGTTGCCGCCGACGAGGGCGACGTCGAGGTCAGCCCTGAGCCACGCGCGCGTCGTGCCCGGCACCGTGCGGGCCAGCACGTAGTTCGTGTCGTAGGTCGGCGGCACGTAGAACGAATTCGTCGACTGCATGGCCGCGCCGACCCGCAGGAAGCCCTGCCCGAACGCGCTGTACGAGTTCCGCCAGCACAGCGCCGCGGCGACGGCGACGATGCGCTCCCCGGGGCCGAGGGCGACGTTCGCGACGTTGACGTTGAACGTGCCATACGAGCCCTCCAGGTACGTACTGTCCCCGTCATGCGGCACCTGACTGACGTACTGCCAGTAATCCACAGCGCGCTCCTCACGGCACGATCTCGGGTGGCGGCTCGTCCGGCGGGTACGGCATCCACGAGTAGGCGTTGCCGTTCGCGTTCGCGCTGAGCCGTACGACGCGTGTCGTGGGCCCCAGCAGCGTCACGTCGTCGGCCGTGTAGATGTCGTCCGTGTCCATGACGTAGCCCTGTGCGCCCAGGCTGAAGCGTTTGCCGATGTAGGCGGAGTTCATCGACCCGCCCGGCGACCCGAGGCCCTGCGCCACGACCTGCCCATCCATCCGCCACACGTAGCGATCCACCAGCACGACCACCTCGGCGTAGTACCAGCGGCTGAGCGTGAGCGGGCCGAACGCGGCGATCAGCGGGGCCACCGAGGAGCCGATGTGCAGGCCGATGCGTCCGTCCTGACACAGCCGCAGTGAAGCGCGGTGCGTCGAGCTGCTGGCGATGTACAGCAGGTACTCCCACGCGCCCGGCGTGGCTGGCAGCGCGAGGACGCGGAACGCGAACCCGACGGTGTAGCTCGTGCGGGCGGTGGCGCTCGGGGCGCCGTTGCCGTCCAGCCCATTGGCCAGACTGATGAAGGCGGCCGTGGGTCCGCTGGGCGGGATGATGCGGCAGCCGTACTCGCCACTGCGGGCGTACGTCTTGTTAAGTGCGACCGAGCCGGAGGCAACCAGCAGCTCGTTCATGTCGCCCGCCTCAAAACCCGCAAAGCATTGCACCGACATCCGTCAGGCCTCCTGCACGCGCCCAATCGCGCCGCCGTCCAGGTGCGTCCACCGTTCACTGTCGAACGGGCACGCCCCGTCGCGACACAGCGCCACGCCGTGGATCGTGCCGTCGTCCCCGAAGTCCACCCACAGCCGCTCGGGCGGCAGCAGATCGCCGTCCGCATACGCGTCGCGCAGCGCCTGCAGCGTCGCGTCGCGCTTCTCGGCCACCAGCCGGCCCGGCGCCTCGCGGAAGCGATCGGCCAGCCAGGCCCGTGTGATCCGCAGCTCGCGGCCGTCCACGAGCGTGATCACGGCTTCCTCCGGGGCGACGGTGATCGCGCGCACGTTCATCGGCTTACCTCCGCACCCGGTAGGTGACCGTCAGGACACTCGTGAACTGGCGATGCTGCTCGAGGTGCTCCGGCGCGAATACCGGCTCGTTCTCCAGCGCCAGCCACACGGCGGCGGTGAAGCCGTCGAGCCGCTGACCACGCAGGTGATCGCCGATCTCCTCCACCAGGCGCATCAAGGCGTCGAGTTCGGCCGGATCGTCCGCGTTCACCTTGCGCTGGACGCCGATGTCCACGGCGCAGTCATAGAAGCCGTCAGCGCGGGTCGCCGCGCTGATCGCCAGGCTCTTCGGGATCACGGTAACCTTCACCGTGCCCAGCGCCGGCAGCTCAACGACCGGCCGGTAGCCGCGGGCGATCTCGCAGGGCAGGCTGAACGTGCCGTCCTGGAGCTTGGCGACGATGGCGTCGGCGAGCGCGATGATGGTGCTGTCAGCCATGGATCACGATCCCCTCATCAAGCCTTCGATCCAGGCCCCGACGAACTTCAGCAGCAGCGTGCCGACGCCGCAGAGCGTGGCGAAGGAGAGCTTCTGGATCACCGCGAGCCGGGACTCGACACGCTCCATGCGCACGAGCAGCGACTTCTCGGGATGGCCATTGCCGAAGACGACCGAGCGGATCTCGCGCACGTCCTTCAGGCAACTCGGCTCGTTGGCACAGGTTGGGTTCTGCGTCTCGCTCATGTCCGCTCCATCCCGACGAACTTCGTGTGAATCCGCAGCGTGTTCCGATGCGGATCGCTGAAGCGCCACGGTGGCTCGCCGCCCGGAGCCATCACCTCGTATAGGAAGATCTGCTCACCCGCGGTCTCGCGGATGCGATCGCCGGTCACGGGCTGCTCCGGCACACCGGCGAGCACCAGGTCCGCCGCCGAGATCAGGTAGTCCCGCGACTGCGTGCGGCGGATCACGCCGTACTCGTCGGCCTGCTCGAACGTGGTCTGGCCGATGGTGGCGGCGAGCTCCACGCTGTCCGGGCCGCGGAGGTACGTCACCGTCCGCGTCAGGTGGCGTGAGCGCTGCTGGTTCAGCCAGACCGCGCCGCGTTCGAGCAGGTCCGTCATTGCCGTCTCACCTCATCAGGGCACGACGAGCGCGGTGTAGTCCGTGATGCCCGTGTTGAGCCGCACGCGGGCGGTCGCGTCCGCCGTGCCGGCCACCGCCGCCGCATTGCCCAGCCGCTTATGCGCGCCGGAGCCGCTGTCGGCCGTGACGACCTGGTTGCCGGCATCCCAGAAGAGCGTCGCGCCGGCCGCGATGCCAGTGCCGGCGCCCGTCCCCTTGGGCAGGTCGAACACGCCCACCAGCGTGAGCGTGCCGAGGGTGTTGGCTGGGATCGCACGCTGCGCGACGCCGACCAGGTCACCAAGCACGACCACGGCGCCCGCCGCGACGTCGCTGCTGGGCGTGTAGTCGATCGTGTTGCCGTCATGAATGAACGTTGCTGTCGCCATGGGGTTCTCCATCAGGATCGGGTCGCCCGCGCCGATCTCCGACCCGGGCAACCCACCGATCACGCCATCATCAAGTTGGCTCACGCCTCGCCCTTGCTCTTAATCCCGCCGCGCGGCTCCTGCAGGGCGACGCCGAAGTCGTGGTAGCCGCGCATCTGCACGCCGAGTACGTTGAAGTCGGCGTCGGCGGTCTCGATCGTGGGGGCCTCCTGACCGTTGAGGAACGCGACCTCGATCACGGGCAGGTCCATCGGGTCCGCGAGCAGGTACCACGCCTTCTCCGAGTTGCCGGCGTACTGGCTGTTGCTCAGATACCGGCTGACCTCCGTGCGGAACTTGCCCGTGTGCGGGTTCGCCACCGGGTACTGCTTGCTGGCGGTCGTGTCCCGGATCTCCAGCGACTTGTAGAGCACCGTGGCCATGGCGCTGAGCGCCGTCGGCACGAGCACCACCGCGGGCATCGCGCCGAGCGGCTTGCCGTCCGGATCGGTTTGATCCAGGAACGCCTTCTCCGCCTTGGACAGGCCCTCGATCGACAGCGCCGTATCGGCGCCGGTGAGGTAGTTGTTGTTCCCGGCGGCGAAGAACGCGGCGTTGTTCATGAAGATCGACCAGAAGATGTCGTTGATCTTCAGGCCGCTGCCGCGCCCCAGCTTGCGCGGGACGGTGGTGATCGCGCCGAGGTCATCGTTGATGATGTCGCGGCGGTCGATCGACAGCAGCAGACCGTAGGTGTCGGCCTTGTTCGTGTAGGCCTGCTCACCCAGCGTCCCGTGCTTCAGCTCGCCGCCCGGCGCCACCTGCTCGTACTGGTCCTTGCCGATCAGCCGGTAGCTGGTGACGGTCTTGAAGTCCGACACGTTGCGGACAGCGCAGAGGTTCCGCCAGGTGCGCTCCACGCTGAAGAAGCCCTCCAGCAGGAACTTGTTCGCGACATTGCTGAGGATGCCGCCGATGTCGATCGTCGACGCGGCGGCCCGGATCTCGCGGCCGAAGGCGTAGCGCAGCATCTCGCGCGTGACGCGCCGCTCGCGGCCGACGTAGCCGTTGGCACGGGCGGCCTCGATGATCAGCTCGGCCAGGCCGAGCCGGCCGTCGAACTGGCGCTGGGCCTCCTCCAGGGTCGGCGCGTCGTAATAGCGCTCGGGCTTCTCGACCTTGGCGGCCTGCAGGCACGCGGCCTCCAGCACGCGGTCGGTGACGACCAGCTCGGTCACGTGCACCGCCGGCGCCTTCGGGCGCGACTCCCGCAGCACCGCGAGCTCGGTCTTGTCGCGCGTCCAGCCCTCGGCGATCGCGCGGGCCTCGAGCTCGGGGAACCGGCCGTTGCAGACCGTCCGGATCGCGGCGATGCGCTTCGTCTCGGCCAGCGCCTGCGCGCGGATGTTGGCCACCGGGTCGACCGCCGGCGCAGAGCGCGGCGGGGTGGGATTGGCGGCGGGGCCGGCCTCCGTGCCGGCGCCCTCCGCCTCGTCGTGCGCGACGTCATCGTGCGGCGCATCCTGCGCCTCGGTCCCGCGGACCTCCGTGTCCTGCGTCTCATCCATGAGTTCGTTCTCCTGCTGCGCCGCGATCGTCGCGGTGGTGTTGCCGTCGGCCCCCAGATCCACAAAGCTGATCTCGCCCAGTACCGTGCGGCGGGCGACGTACAGCGGTCCCTCGAACGTGCGGCCGTTGACGGTGGCGCTCTTACCGGCGCGGATGAACTCCGCCTGCGCGACCTGCGCGCCGATGGACGCCTGCCACGGGAAGCCGCGCTTGCCGCTGGCGACAACTTCGCGGGCGGCGACGGTGTCCCGACTGACGATGCCCTCGGCGATCAGACGCCCGGCCTCGACGGCGATGCGTTCGGTGTGCCCGACGCCGGCGTACATGCTGTGCCCGAACCGCACCGGCCGGCGCTGCGACGGGATCGACAGGCCCTCCAGGTCGACCACGACCGGGAAGCGCCAGCCCTCGACCCGCAGCGGCTCGCCCGTGTAGGCGACCATCGTGAAACGCGGCACCGCGTCGACCTCGCCTTCGACGGCGAGGGCCTCCAGGGCGATCCGCCCGGGCAGGCAGCGCAGTTCGATGCGATCGGGCACCCGGTCCAGCTCACGCACGGGCGTGGGCGTCGACGTCTTCCGTGACATCGTCATCCTCCTCCTGAGGTTGCTCTTCGGTAGGTGGCGTCGCCGGCGCGGCGGCGGCCATCGTCAGCCCCAACTCACGCATCAACGCGACTTCACGGGCGCGCTGGCGGAGTTCCGACTCCCAATCCAGCCCGGCCTTCGCGAACTCCGCTGCCAGCGTGGTGGTGTTGCTCTGCAGCCGGGTGGCCTGCGCGCCGGCTTCCTTCTGCGGATCGACGTGCTCGAAGCCGTCCCAGAACCACTGGTGCGGCAGGTCGACGCCGAGTTGCCGCAGCCACTGCGGCAGGTAGCCTTCGATGAGCACAGCCTCGTCGAGCCAGGCTTTCAGCAGCCGGTCGAGGACCATGTCACCGAGGTAGTGCTGGTCAATGCGGATGGCCTTAAAGAAGGCCTGGTGGTCGAGACGGCCCGAGGCGTAGTTGTAGCCCGAGGAATTGCCGGCGGCGATATTGAACGGCATGTTCAGGCAACGCGCGATCTCATTGATCACTTCGTGCTTGAAGTCGCCGTACACGGTCGTCGGCTGCTCGGCTTTGACCTGGCCGATCTTCCAACCATACGGCATGGTCATCCAGGTGCCGCGGTCCATCTCGACCGTGTCCATCGGCTCAACGCCAGCGGCCTCCGCGTCGGCGGGCGCATCGGTGTAGATCACGCCCGACGGCAATGCCGCCTGCTCGGCGGCGCCCAGCACCGCGAGCGTGTAGCGCCGCAGCGTCGCGAACAGCGACAGCGAGCTGGTGATCTCGGGGATGCCGCGGCTCTGGCCCGGGCGCTCGGCCCGGAACAGGTGCACGACCGACTCGATCGGCATGAGGTCGTAGGCGTCGGGGCCGGCGCGCCACGCGCGCGGGTCGCCCGGATGCCGCCGCAGGACGTAGTAGGCGATCGGGTTGCCGAAGCCGTCGAAGACGATGCCGTCGACGGCCCGCTCCTCGGGGGGCAGCGCGCCGAACGGCGTCGCGACCTGATCGGCCTCAATCAGCCGCAGGTCGAGCTGCACCGGCGCGGCGATGCGTGGGTTGCTGGTGAGCAGGCCGAAGCACTCGCCGCTCTCGCACTGGGCGACACGCATCGTCCGCAATTTGTGCGGCAACGCGATCGACTTGGCCCAGCGGCTGAATTCCTGTTCGATCAGATGGTTGGCTTCGGGATCGTCCGTGAGCATCTGGAGGCGCGGACCGGTGCCGACGACGTAGTTCGCCAGCGTCGCCACGATGCCCTTGGCATAGCTGTTGTTGGCGACCTCGTAGCGGGCCCGGCTGCGCAATACCCGCCGGACGTCCGCACCCATCGCCGCGTCGGCGGAGAGGTGATCGGCCTGTGCCCAGTGGCGGCGGTTCTCGTGCGTGGTCTGGGCGGCGTCGTACTTGCCGCGGACGACCAGCAGACGCCCGCGGGGCGTTGCCGCCGTCGCCTTCCGACCACCGAGCTGTCGCAGCCACTTCAGCACGTTCACACTGCTCCGGGAGGAACCACCTTCGTCATCCGCACACCGAGGCCCTTCTTCGCCGCGTCCTTGCTGGCGAGGTAGCGATCGGCCTCGATCTGGTCGCCCAGCGGCTGCTGCTTGACCGTCTGACCGTCGACCGACACCTCGGCCGGCTGCTGGGCCGCTT
Organism: uncultured Planctomycetales bacterium; assembly: GCA_964468185.1. Classification (GTDB taxonomy): domain Bacteria; phylum Planctomycetota; class Phycisphaerae; order UBA1845; family Fen-1342; genus JANQFV01. The sequence continues at coordinate 25,722 of CAYXTR010000037.1, forward strand.
CACGGATCGCGTTTTCGATCTCTTCCGCCATCGCCTTACCGCTCCACTTGCACGACCAGGGCGCCACTCACTCCGTGCAGCCAGCGCGCCCAGCGGATCAGCCACCACGCCCACCACGGCCGGCGGCGCGTGGTGAGCGTGATGACGCTGGAGGGGCTACTGCCCACGGGGGTGGTCCGCGACGCGGGCCAGGATCGAGTACGGCCGACCCGGCTCGGCGATCAGGAACTCGCGCGACACCGGCTCGCCCTCGGCCAGGTCGAGCTCGAAGACCTGCGCGCCGTTGAACTGCATGGCCGCCTCGAAGTCGTTGCGGTACAGCTCGGCCTCGGCCGCGTCCGCCTGGATCACGACCGCCTGACCGAACGTGAGCCCCGACAGCGGCGAGCCGTCGGCGTCCGTGGTGGGCGGCGTCAGTGTGAACTCGCCGGCGCGGTTCGAAAGCTGCAGCGCCGTGAGTCCCGGCGCGCCCGGCGCCTGCACATCCATGGTGTCGACCGTGAAGATCGTGACCGGACCGAATGACATGAGCGTCTCCGTCTCGTGCAAGGGTGAGGCCGCCGCGAACGCCGCGGCGCGATTAGCGGGAGCAGGGGTCGAACCTGCAGAGCCGGCGCATGAAACCGGCGTGTTGCCGTTACACCATCCCGCTTCAGTTCAGCTCGGGCCGGATCGCACTGATCATCCGGCGGCGGAGTCGCCGCTCGCGCCGCGCGTACGTGTTCACGGCGCGGGCCGGATCGTGCCCGGAGAGGAACGCCAACCACGCCTCCTGCACCGCGTCTTCGCGGTAGGCGTGCGGGACCAGGCGCAGCTCAAGGCTGAGCCGGTCCACCGTGCATACTGGAGGGAGCGTCGCGTTCATCCACCTGTACCGACACGAGAACGGGAGATTTGACGTGCGTGGGGAGGAATGGTGGCAGATTGTTCCACGGGTGGACCTGCGCGTGGTGCGCTATCCACTCAGGCGCTCGCTGGTGGTGATCCGCCGCCCGCAGTGGCGGCACTCGCGCCGGCGCACGATCCGGCCACCCCAGGCGGAGCGGGTGTAGATCACGCGGAAGTGGCGGCACCCGCAGCGCGGGCATTCGAGGCCGCGACGTTCACGATCGGGAGGGGGCGCGGTGGCTTGCGTCATCGGCGATCCCTCCGCATCTCGGACAGCCGCATCGTCGGGCGCGGCTTCGGCGCATCGGCCGCCAGCCCTGCGGGCGCCGCGCCACCCATCGACGCCGCCACCGCGCAGCCAACCAGGCAATCGAGCCAGTGGTTATCGAGGCCGTCCACCCGCAGCTTCCACTCGTCGACCGTGCGGCCGCGCCCCTCGGTCTTCACGCGGTACTCGCTGGTCAGGTGCTCGGCGAGGAGGCGGTGCCGGTCTGCGTTGCGGCCAAACAGCGACAGACAGCCCGGGTCGCCCATCGGTACGGCCAGGCGGGCGTGAATGAACGACTTCCAGAAGTTCGTGTCGAACACGACGTGGCGCACGATGCGCCGTCCGGTCGTGACGGGCACACGCCAATTGAGTCCCACGCGGTCGCCGCGCTTGCGCTTGTACTCGCTGAACGGGATGCTCGAGGCGCCGACGTAGCGACCGTGACTGGGTAGCAACACGCCGGCGAACCGGCTCTGCCGGCAGAACTGGTACACGACGTCCGACGACTGGCCCCAGTTCGCATCGATCAGGCAGCGATCGATCCGCACGGTCGAGCCGTCGTCGCGCTGCCACTCGCGCCCGAGCTTGGCTTCGGTCAGCCGATCGAGTCCGGCGTAGATGGCGCCTTCGATCCCCGCGCGGGGCGCCGCGGCCGCGAGTGTTCGGCGGACGTCCCGCAACGTGAAGTAGTCGGCCTTCTGGTCCGGCTCCGTGCCGTAGTCGAGGACGTAGCCCGTGAAGTCGCTCTCCCACGCGGCCACGAGCCAGAACAGCGCCTTGGCCTGCACGTCCACGAACATCGTCAGGTGCGTGGCCGCGAGTGGCACCTCGCTACGTCGCTGGCCGTTGAGCTTGGCGACGATCGCGTCGACCGTCAGCAATTCGTCGTCGACCTGCTCCTCGGGCAGCGGCTCATTCTGGTACTCCGCCCAGAAGGCCGCGTCGCCGCGGTCCAACCGCAGGTTCATGGCGTGCTGGATGGCGGAGAGCTCATCGGGGTGATGCCGCTCGGGCCAGGCAATCACGGCGCCGGCGTCCATGGCCTCGCGGTTCACGCGGTAGAACTCGGTCGCCTCACCCGCGCCACGATCCGCGCGCATGCCCTCGCGCCACAATTCCGCGTAGCGAGTCCACAGCGCTTCGTCCGCAGGGAACGCATACACCATCTTCGTGCGTTCACCCTGCCACTGCGGGTGCTTCTCACGGTCGAGGATGCGGTCGGCCAGGTCGTCGGGCCGCACAACCGTGAGTGCCATGAGCCCCGCGATCTTCCGGCCCGGGCCGGCCAGGCCGAGGATCGCGCCCGACAGGATGCGCTCGCGCGTCATGCACTGCGAGGGCGAACGGGCGGACTCATCCGTCTGCGGATCGTCGATCAGCACCAGCGCTGGCCGCACCGATGAACCGTCCGCCCGTTTGTGCTTCATGCCGCGAATGCGCCCGGTGATGCCCGCCACCTTGATGATCGCGCCGTTCGACTTGGGCGAGTGGTTCCCCAGCCACTCCAGCGGCGGCAATGTGGGCAGCACGATCTCGCGCGCCGTCCAGCCGATGTGCGTCTGCTTGCCGCGGTAGATCTGGCCGGCCGCCCGCTGGTGGATGCCCTCCAACGCCCGCACGGGGCCGACGACCTCGCTGAAATCGTCCTCGAGCAGGTCGTTGGTCTCCAGCTCGACCTTGATGCTGTCGAGCATGCTCGCCGCATGCTCCTCGTCGCTGCCGATCAAGGCGACGAACTCGCGGTGGCCGTAGACCAGCGCCCACAGGCACGCCACCTCGCACAGGCTGGTCTTACCGCTGCCGCGCGGCATCGCCATCGCGAACAGCCCGCCCTCCAGCACGGCCTGCTCGATCTTCGCGATGACCTTCAGGTGGTCGTCCGACCACGGCAGGTGGAACGTCTGTGGGAGATACGCCTCGCAGAAGAAGCGGAAGTCGCACTCCGCCCGCTGCCGCTGCTCGGCATTGCGCGGCGGATGCACCCACTCGCCCGTCGCAATGTCGCGCCCCAGCAGCGCCATCTCACGATTGCGCTGCGCCGCCCGCTCCTTGTGGGCCTCGTAGCCGGTCAGCCCGGTCGGCTCCGGCCGGGGCCGATGCCGCTCCAGCACCAGCCACGCGACGTAGCGCAGCAGGTCGACGGTCCGACCATCGCCGATGCGGAAGCCCGCGCGCGAGCGGTGGCGGTGGAGCTGCCGCTCGGAGATGACCTCGCCCAGCGGCGTGCTGTTGAGTAGCCGCACGAGCTCGGTCGGCTTGAGTTTGCGGGGGTCAATCGGCACGAGCGGCCATCTCCTTCACCAGCCACGCGGCGTAGTGCGCGACGTTGAGCGTGCCGTCATCGTTCGTCGGCGCGCCGGCCGCGACGGCGGACAGCAGCCGGGCGGCGTCCGCCAGCGGCAGCGCCGTCGGGTTCAACTTCGGGGCGTCGTCGGCCATCACGCCGCCTCCCGCCCGGGTACGCCCGTCGCGGCCACGGGGCGGCCGTGGCGCGTCCGGAGCCGCCGGCTGGTACGCCAGGCCCACCGCCGCCCGCACGAGAGCGCTCTCAGCACCACCCGCGCCGCTGACTCGGACCCTGCGCCAAGAAGTACAAGAATGTCTCGGAATTCTCGGAATGCGAGTGGATTCCGGGCCAAACCCATGGCTCCATGTGTCTGTACGCATGGGGCGTACCACGAGGAGCCACGACGATGACGACCAAGAACACCAAGCCCAGCAGCCTGGCCCAGGAGGCCGCGCTCGAGACGACGGTCCGCCTCGCCGCGATTCACCAGATCGCCCGCGACGAGCTCGGCCTCGAGACGCTCGACGCCCGCCACCGCGACCAGCTCGACTTCCACGAGCTGGCGGTCTGGCAGATCAAGAAGGCCCTGCTCAAGGCGTACGAGGCCGGCCTGGCCCGCCGCTAAGGAGACCCACCCATGACAAAGAAGCGCACCACCACCAACCGCGACGCCAGCCAGCTCCTGAAGACGCTGCAGATCGCGAAGATCAAGCCCCGCCGAAGCTGCGGCGGCTCCTGGGTCATCGGCACGCTCGCCGGCCACCGCTTCGAAGCGCTGGTCTTCCCGGAGCACGCCGAGAGCGAGGCCTTCGAGCTGGCCGACAGCCGCATCTCGAAACTCTGGGTCCGCCGCACCGACGACAACGTGACCGTGGTCAACTTCGACCGCGGCTGGGACATCCTGCCCGCCACGCCCCGCGCCAAGACGATCGTCGACCTCCTGGCGGCCGGCCTGGCCGAGCACGTCTACGGCAACTAGCGAGGAGCAAGAGCCATGACCATCCAGATCCGCGCCATCGAATGCCGCAGCGCCCACGAAGCGCTCGCCACCGCCCAGAAGAGCGACTGCGGCGACGCCATCCTGCTGGGCGGCAAGCACTACGCGATCTTCCGCGCCGAGGCCGAGCGGCTCGAAACGGCCGGCGTCGAGTTCGCCTACCTGCACGAGATCACGCTGGAAGACGGCAGCCGCCGCATCGTGACCGTGCCGATCAACGACTGACGCCCAACCACAAGGAGCAGAATCATGAACAGCAGAATCGGCAAACGCGTTCGAATCCTGGGCGGGATGCAGGAGTTCGTGGGCAAGACCGGCATGATCGTCGACGTCGAGAAGCACAGCCACGAGCCCGCGTACTACCGCGTGCGGCTCGACACGCCAGTCGAGATCCCACTGGTCGGCCTCGTCCACGACGACCTCTGGCAAGGTCGCATGCTCAAGACGATTCGCGCGCGGTAGCGCCGCCGAAACCCGCCGCGGCGGGTCGCCCGGGCGCGTGAGACCCGGGTCTGACGAGGCCACATGAAAGGACGAGCCATGAAGAAGGACGAGATCAAGATTGGGCAGTGCTACGAGGCCAAGGTGAGCGACCGCATCGTGAGCGTGCGGATCGACTCGGCGAACAGCCACGGCGGGTGGAACGCCACGAACACCGCGACCGGCAAACGCATCCGCATCAAGAGCGCCCAGCGCCTGCGGCGGGCAGTGCCGGCCGGCCGCAAGGCGAAGCAGACGGACGCCACGCCCGAGCCCGAGGTCAACCCGACCGTCGAGGTCATCACCGGCCAGCCGCTGCCCGAGAGCGATGGCGAGAAGGCCGCCAAGCCGCGCCGCGCGAAGAAGGCCGCCGGCGAGCCGAAGCCGAAGCGCGTCAGCGCGCTGGACGCCGCCGCCCAGGTCCTGGCCGACAGCGACCGACCGCTGCGGGCCAAGGAGATGATCGAAGCGATGGCCGAGCGCGGCCTGTGGTCGAGCCCCAACGGCAAGACGCCGGAGGCGACGCTGTACGCCGCCCTCCTGCGCGAGATCAACACGAAGGGCGACGCGGCCCGCTTCCGCAAGGTGGAGCGCGGCCAGTTCACGCACACCGGCGTCGCGGGGAACTGAGCCATGCTGCCGTACCTCCAGAAGCTCCACGACGTGCTGAACGCGGCCGAGGCGGTGCTGGCCGCCCGCGAGGCCGAGATGCTCACGAGCGACGAATGGGATGCGCTCGAGCATGCGGTCGCCGTTGCCACCGAACCGCCACCGGCCGAGCGCGACGAGACCTTCACCGTCGAGGACGGCGCGCTCGTCCGCCGCGTCGTGCCGCGCAAGGGGCAGCCCTACGAGCACCGCTGCCCGCAGGAGGCGTTCGAGGCGATCGCCGCAGCAGCCGAGGAGGCTGCCGGCGGCTTCGTCCTCGAGGACCTGCGTCGCGCCACGCAACTGCCCTGGACGCAGGTGGCCGTCGCGGTCGCGTTCCTGAAGGAGCGCGGCTGCGTCGTGCCCGCCGGCGGCCGCAAACATGCCGCGGCGTCCACGTGCGTCTACGAGGACGCCATGACCGAATACCACGCCCTGCACGAGGAGAAGTGACCCATGCGACTGAGCCTGACGAAGAACGACGGCGAGCTGCTCGCCACCTGGACGATGCCCGACACCGTGACCGAGGCCGAGGTCGACACCCTCATCGGCGAAGGCCTGTGGCAGAAGTGCCGGCTGGACCGCTGCGACGGATGCGGCGCCTTTTTCCCGCACGCCGAGCTGGTCGAGCGACATGACGTCCACGGCCCCGAATGCCTGTGCCGCGCCTGCGGTGGCGAGAGCGAGGACATGCCGAATCAGCCGTAACCACCCGCCCATCATCCACCCTCCACCGACGCCTCGGTCGCGACCGGGGCGTTGCTTCGGCCGGTCGTCGCTTTGCCTTCCGCTGCGCAACGAGCGCTTCTGTGGGCCCACCGCTGAGAAACGAGCGTTTCTTCGGACGCAATCGCCGCGGCCAGGTTTTCGGCGACCGATGCGGTTGACGCGACCAGTGGCGGGATATACAATGGATACACGTCGTAATACTCGGAGACGGAGAACGGTCCCATGGTCAAGACGCTCACCAAGCACGGCAACAGCTACGCGCTGATCATCGATCGCGCGATCCTCGAACTGCTCAAGATCACGCCCGAGACACCGCTCGAGGTCAGCACGGACGGCAAGATGCTGACGATCGCGCCCGTCGCTGATCCCAAGCGCCGCGCGCGCTTCGATGCGGCCCTGACCAAGACCAACCGGCGCTATGGCCGCGCGCTCAAGAAGCTCGCGGAATAGCGCCGCATGCAGCCGGACTTCCTCGAGCTTGTCGAGGTGCTCACCATCCACGCCGACCAGATCGAGCGCTACGGCGGCGACGCGTCGCTGCGCGACGCCGGCCTGCTGGAATCGGCCGTCGCGATGCCGCGCGCCATGTTCGGCGGGGAGTTCCTGCACGGCGATCTCTACGAGATGGGCGCCGCGTACCTCTACCACATCGTGCAGAACCACCCCTTCGTCGACGGCAACAAGCGGACGGGAACGGCGGCGGCGCTCGTCTTCCTCGAGCTCAACGGCGTGGCGATCAACGCGGACGAAGACGCGCTGGTCGCGCTCGTTCTCGACGTTGCCCAGGGGCGCGCCGACAAGGCGCGCATCACCGAGTTCCTTCGCACGCACAGTGAGTAGCGCTACGCTTTGCACGATTCCACCTGCGGCCCGTGACTCCGAACCATGCCTCGCCGCACCGTTCCAGCCCACGCCACGGCGCGCCGTGTCGAAGCGCGCCATGCCACGTCTTGCCCCGCCTAACCAGTCCGGGCCTCCGCAGTGCTCGCCATGCCAGGTCCGGCCGCTGGGATTCGGTCCGCTGTTCGGCCCGTGAATTTCTCCCATCGCTCGCGGATGACGTCGCAGTAGAGAACGTCACATTCCATCGCGAAACCCCGCCGGCCCGTCTGCTCCGCAGCGATCAGCGTGGACCCGCTGCCACCGAACAGGTCCAGCACGTTCTCGCCCGGGCGCGAAGAGTACTGGATCGCGCGCACCGCCAACTCGACCGGCTTCTCCGTCAGGTGCACCATGCTCTGCGGGTTGACCTTCTTCACATGCCACAGGTCCGTGGCGTTATTCGGGCCCAGGAAGACGTGCGCCGCGCCCTCACGCCACGTATAGAAGCACCATTCGTGCGCTCCCATGTAATCCTTGCGGGTGAGCACGGGATGTTGCTTGTCCCAGATGATCGCCTGCGAGAAATACAGCCCCACGGCCTTCAACACCGGCGGGTAGTTGGCGCAGTTGGCATAGCCGCCCCAGATGTACGCTGCCCGTCCCGGCAACAGCACGCGCGCGATGTTGCTGAACCACGCGTGCAGCAGGCGATCGAACTCATCATCGCTGACGAAGTCGTTCTCGAGCGGGCGGTCCTTCGCCCGCATCTTGCGATGCGTCGCCTTTGCCTTCTCGGGATGCCGCTCGAGGTCGAGCTTCTGGTGGTGCTTGATGCCGGTCTTGCCACGGGCGACGTCGAAGCCGCTATGATGCATGCCCTTCGCGTCCAGCGCCTTGACGCCGTTCTTCTCGGCCGCCTGGAACGACGACAGCCCGGCCGCGATGGCGTTGTTGCTGCGCGGCTCCACCTTCACGTTGTACGGCGGATCCGTGTTGACCAGGTGAATCGGCTGGCCGTCGAGCAGGCGGTCGACGTCTGCGGTGCTCGTGCTGTCGCCACATAGCAGGCGGTGGTCGCCCAGGATCCACAGGTCGCCACGCTGCGTCGTCGGATCGTCTGGTGGCTCGGGGACGTCGTCGGGATCCGTCATGCCCGGCTTCACGCCGTTGGCCGCGTCCATCAGCTTGGCGAGTTCGTCGGGGTCGAAGCCCAGCAGCGACCAATCGATGCCGGCGTCCTGCAGTTCCGCCAGCTCGAACGGCAGCAGGTCGAGATTCCACTCCGCCAACTCGGCGGTCTTGTTGTGGTGTAGGGCAAGGAGTTCCACCTTGCCCCCAACCCCGAACCGGACATGCATGTTTTCCACGCATCCGGCTCTCCAACTGACTCTCAGCATTGCTGTTCCTCATGGTTCTTGGCCTTGTGACATGCCAGACATAGAGTCTGGATGTTTCCCAGCCGATGAGCCTGAGGAACGTTGGCAAAGCGCTGAACCGGTTCGATGTGGTCCGCGTTGGATGTCTTGGCCGTGACCAGACGGCCACAGCGTCGGCAGCGGTAGCTGTCCCGCACCAGGGCTTGCCACTTGAAGTCCATCGTGCCATGACGCCGGGTGTCTGGAATGTACAGGCCGTATTCCAGTTCGGCGTCCGTCTCGTAGACCCCGTTTCCAGGCGTGTACGTGTCGGGGCCGCTGTAATCCAGCGACATCCGAGTATCCTGGAACCGCGCAAGCTGGCAGCCCTCATGCACACGCAGTCGGGCGTGCCGGTAATACTTGCTCAAGCATTGGGCAGTCGATTTGTCCTCTTTGTGACAGATCGACTTCACCGTGATCCAGAAGGCATTGTTATCCAGCTTCCTCGCCACGCGGGCGAAGTCGTGGGCAATGCAAAAGTAGTTCGACCATCCACGAATGATGGACGAGGCACGCTCCATGCGGAGCGTGATACTTTCCTGGCTGGGCCGCTGGTGAACGGCCTCTTCCAGGCTTCTGACCACATTGGTGATCGCCTTGTTTCCAACGTGAATCTTCGGAACCGGTCGGTTTGCCTGACCTGGGCTCAGTTCAAGATCGAACCCAAGGAAGGCAAACCCGTCCTGGACGTGCGTGATGCGCGTCTTCTCCTCCGAGAGCCGCAGGCCGCATGCGCGGTCAAGGAAATCCCGGATTTGGTCCCGAACCGTCTCAGCGTATCGCTTCGATGCTCGGGTGAGGAAGACACACCAGTCATCGGCATAGCGGACAAACCGGAGATTCGGTTGCCCGCGATACCATGCCCGCTGCTCTGCCTGATCGTAGTGGCCCTTTCCATGCAGGAACCAGTCCAGCTTGTTCAGGACCACATTCGCCAGCAGCGGCGAGATCACGCCGCCCTGCGGAACCCCTTTGGCGGTGGCGTGGAGTTTTCCTTCGATCATGACCCCAGCCTTCAAGAACCGGTCCACGAGCCGGAGGAATTTGTTGTCCATCACCTTCTCACGAACGCCACGCAGGATGGCCTGGTGCGAGATCTCGTCAAAGCACGCCTTGACGTCGCCTTCGATCACCCACGTGTACCCGCATTGCAGCAGGCTGCGACTGCGGAACACGGCGTGGTGCGTTCTTCGATTGGGCCTGAACCCAAACGAGTGTTCGTGGAATTCCACCTCGAAAATGGGCTCCAGCGCCATACGCATGGCCTCTTGTACGATCTTGTCCCGTAGGCAGGGGATGCCCAGAGGCCGCATCTTGCCATTGGCCTTGGGAATCATGACCCGCCGCAGGGGCTGAGGCTGATACGTACCGCGCTTCAATTCCAGGCGCAGTTCCTCCAGCCGCTTGGCCAGAGATTCGCGGAACCGCCTAACGGTTACGCCGTCTACGCCGAGGTAGTGTCAATCCCTGTGTAAATTGAATCGGGGCATCCTTCACGTTTATGCC
>CAYXTR010000038.1:0-35734 GCA_964468185.1 uncultured Planctomycetales bacterium
AGTAGAAGTCGTAACCAGAAACCGTGCAGTGGTTCACTGCACTATATGAGGAGATTGTCGCGGTGAAGCACAACGGGATCGACAGAACCTGCTTGGAGGTCGAAGATGTGACCGCAAACTGAAGCCCGCAAGCCGTCAACTCGCGGCCCGGATTGGTTACAATTTGGTAGCAACTACTCCGGACAAGAAAACGGCCCGTCGCTAACTCATGCAGCGACAGGCCTTTAGAATAGGGCGAACGACACCGTTCTCGAACAAGAGTCGCGCGACAAAGGAGAGACTCGGTTCGCGTCTGACTCTGCTGTGCGAAAGCGAGCCCGCACGTCTGGACGACTCGCCCGACCGCAACCGCCCAGATTGGGGTCGTATCAGATGGACCAACCATTGGCCTCAGCGCAGCCAGTCCGGGAACGAGACCTGAAGCTGGTCGGCAAGTCTCCAGACCGGCTGCCTCAAGTCGTGGGTGACAGCAGCCCCGAAGTAGCGCTCGAGACGATTGCGCAGCGCCTCCTCCTCATCAGCTAGGCAGTCAAGCACGGTTGCTTCATCTGAGATGAAGGCGGGCTGATACTCCGGGTCCGGCTCCAATACGTTAAGCAGGGCCGTCACTGCTCGCGATCGCTGCTCGGTTTCTGACGCAGACGTGAACTCCATAAGACCTCCATTCTCGTGGTCGGCGGTGCAACTTATCCGCCGGGGGGCTCCTCGTGTTCGCTCGTCCAGTTCATCGACGTGGCCTGCGCGTCCGACAGTGCGAGCTCGCCACGTTGGTCCTGGAGGCCCAGAGCTTCATCGACCTTGGCACCGTCGAATGTGCACTCGGCGAACGCCGAGCCGCGCAGGTCGCAACGTTCGAGGTTCGCGCCCGCGAAACTGCACCGCTCGAAATGGCATGCACGCAGGTCGCTGTCGTGCATGTCGCAGCCGCTGAAGTCGACGTTGACGAAGTCGCTCCAATTGAATGTCGAGCGGTAGAGCTTGGCGCCCGCAAAGCTGACGTCGGACATCTCGCTGCGCCCGATATACAGCCCCGGCAACTCGATGCGCTCAAAGCGCTGGTCGGCTACGGCCGTGCGGAACAGGCTCGGCCCCGGCGGACCATCATCGTACTGTGGACGTCGCCGGACGCGCGGGCGCGGGCTGCCTTCGAGGCCGACCTGCTCACGAACGAAAGCGAAGCTGCTTTCGTAGTCGCGCGCCGCGGGCTTGTCTGCCGGCGCCGCCTGTTTCGTTAGTCGTCGGCGGTAGCGCAGCGCCCACTCCGGGGGATCCGGCGTCGCCAGCAACTGCGCGACGAGCCGCTTCGAATAGAGCATGCGGTCCTCGCCTGGAAAGCACAGCTCGCGCAGCGTGGCCTTGACCAACTGGACCATCTCCAGAAAGGCCGGCGACGCCGGCTCCCAGCGACCAGAGAAGTCGCCCTCGAGCCCAGGTTCGACCTCCGTCATGTCATCGTACTTGAAATGAACGGAGAGTTCGCCTTGGGGCGCACGTCTCGGCACCTCGCATCGAAGCACCTCACTGCCGTACGGAATGATGTAGTCCGCCAAGGGGGTCGCCTTGACCCGAAACTCGGGACCGTGCTCGGAAAGCCACCAGCAGAACTGCTCAACGGACACCTCATCCAACTCATGGAAATGGGGAAACTCCGGGGACGGCCAGCGCAATGGCACGAGCACACGGCGGAAGGAGGCACTTATCCGCTTGTCGATCTCAAGCAAGTCATCCCACACGAGGCTGGCGTCGAATTCATACATCTTTAGTTCGGGACCTTCTCAATAAACCGGATGGAAATCGAGGTGACGTCTGAGGCATCGACGATCCCATGATCGTTCAAGAACTTCAGGAATTTGCCACCGGCTTCCGAGTTGAGCAGGATGTCATTGATCCTACGCTGCGGTCTCCGCCGCCAGACGCCAGCGCCGCCGTTCGTCGGAGGCGGTGCTCAGGATCTCCGCGAACCCAGCCAACTCCGCCTCGACCGTCTCGCGCTCGGAGATCTCAGCACCGGCTCGGATGGCGTTCAGCAGGGCCGTCACGGTCGCCAGGCCGGCCTGGGGATCAAACCACCTGCCCTCCGGCCAGGGCGGCAGCCCGCCGGGGCCGCCCATGTCGGCGCCGGTCGCGAATCCCTCCGCCAGCGCCTCATCGTAGACTTCGAGCTCGGCCAACGAAGGACTAAGGAACCTACTCAATGGCGTAACGCCGACGCGCTCGGCAATCGCGTCCAAGTCGTCAACGTGCGTCCATGACGCTGTGGCCACCTCGCCGACGGCCTCTTCCTCTGGCTCCACCTCCAGCTCGATCTGCCAGCCGGTGATGTCCATGTCTGCTCCGATGCCGTCGCGCGTTGGCGCGCGTCAGGCGTCCTTCAGGCGCAGGATAGCCTTCTTGGTGATCTTCTGCACCTGCTTGCACGGATGGTCCAGGAACTGCTCGGCGCAAGGCAGCGCGTCGCGATGCTTCAGCTTGCCCAGGATGTCCAGGGCGTCGATGCCGATATCCGGATCCTCGAGCAACGGCATGAGCACGGGCGCCGCTCGTCGCTTGTCACACCGGTACAGCAGGCCGGGGTACGCGGTGCGGCCGAAGCCATAGCGTCGATCCGCAGCGATCGCTACGACGCGGTCGAAGATGCTGGCGCGGGCGTGTTGCCCGAGCGCCGCGGCAACCTCTGTCATCACGCCTTGATCCAGAAGTGACTGCTGATCGGACGCAGCAGGGAAGCTTGGATCGTCAACCCGATCAGGCACTCGCTCTGGGGCGATGGCGCAGGCATACCAGCAGTCCCTCAGTCGTCGCTCAGCTTGCCTTCGCCACCTGTTGCGCGGATCAGGATCGCGCAGGTGATTGATCTCCATTAGCTGAATGTACGCGTCGAGTGTGCATGGAGACAGCCTACAAGCCAGATCCAGCAACGAATCCAAGTGTCGCTGCTCGCAATCGTGAAGCCCCAAGGTTCGTATGATCACCCGACAGATGTGGTGGTCGGTCACGTGATGAAGCGCTTCGGCTAGCGCATCACGGGATGCGCTAGATTGGAACCTGCGTTCCTGCAAACTCGAGATGTCGGGGTCATCGTGGCCCACGAGCGAGCGCAAATCCACACCCGCAGCGCCTAGCATCTGCTGCACTTGACGTCGTTCGTCGTCGCGCACCTGCCGGTCAGCGATCATCGCTTTAGTCCAGGTCTACGAACTCGAAAACATCTTCGATTTGGAGCCCGTTCTTGTTAATCAAGTCCTTAAGCGATTCGGAGACTTCCGTGCCCTTCGGTACAACGATCCTCAGGTCTACATCGCCCTTTCCCGCTGCTTGAATGAAGTCCTTCAGTTGGCTGTTCGGCTTCAATACGCCGCCAAATCGGAATTTCGCCTCACGCAACAGCTTGTCCGTCACTTCGTCGGGAATGCGGGTCCGGCCGTTGATCACGATCGCGAACTTCTTGCCGGTGATGCCAGCGGCATTCTCGAACAAGTCGCCCGCGAGTCGGTTCGCGATCGCCGCACGTGCTCGTCCCTTGAGCGAGTTCAGCAGATCGAGCGCTGCCACCAACTCGGACCCCGGCAGCCCCGAGGCCTTCAAGACCTGCTCGAACAGGATATTCTGGAAGCCGATGATGTCGTTCGCGCGGCGCGCGAGCGACAAGACACGCCGCGCAGCGCCGGCTGACCGAATGCCTGCCAACCCGCGCGAAATCGCGGTCGTCACGTTGAGATTGCCGAGGGTCAACTCCCCCGTCGGATCCGTCCGCACGGTCGGCCGGCTGGCGGCGTACTCGTACAGGTTGTACGTGTCCGCGAACTCGGCCGGGTCGCGCTGCTGGAAGCGGCCGTGGAGCGGGTCGTAGACGCGGGCCTTGTAGTCGTAGAGCACCAGCGCGCCGCCATCCAGCACGTCCACCCGCTGGCCCGTGAACGCGAACGGATTCACCCGCGTCGCACACGACCCGCTGCCGGGGCCATTGAGGTTGTCCGCGAAGGCCTCGAAATCGGCAAAGTCGACATCGCCGTCGCCGTCGGAGTCGAAGACCGCCCCGCCCGGCGCGTGCGGGTTGCCGGCGCCGCTGAAGAACACCTGGAACCCGGCGCATGAGCCGCCTGACGCAGCAGGCAACACACTGGTTTGCGGCACTACTGCCAGAGCAAGAAGCAGCGTAAGATGGCGAAAGGCGAAGAGAAGCACCTTTCACTTCCTTGCGTTCTGGCCCGCTACATTAGCAAGCAGATGAAATGTCAGTCTGGCCTCCACTCGGCGATCGCCTCAAGCTCCGAGCGATGCTGATCATAATACCGCAGCACCTCGTCGCGCACTTCAGGCCATTGCTCGAGTGTCTGCCTGACCTCCTCACCGTCAACCGCCAGCTTGATCGCGAGATCCCTGATGTCCGGGCGCTTGAAGTACGAGCCCATACCGCGCTCGGCGATGCGGCGGGCTGCCCACGGGCCGATCACATGGCGCGGGTTCGCTGTCCAGACCTGTTTGGGAAAGTCCGCCGCCGGCCCCATGAGGGACTCGTACTCCTCCCAGGTTGTCGGAAGCTCTCTCGGCAATCCGTCGAGCGGATCAGTCAGAACAGGGAGCGCGTCAACAGACAGGGTGGCGCGAGCGTCTTCGGGGAGCGAAGCAAGCTGGACGCCAAAATCTACTTGTGAAACATAGCTCCCACGAGAGGCTTCGCGCACCTCGTCGTCTTCCAGATTCGGGCCCAATAGGTACAACTGCCCCGCTGCGAATGCGCTTAGATGCCCACACGTTCCGCAGACGCTGATCGACGGACATTTGGAGCCGCGCACTGCCACCTCCATTGGATCTTGACTCGCCAGAAAACCGCTCATCTCACCATAGCCGGAAACTGTTACGGAGCCATAGAGGAACTGAGACCGACACTTGGGTCGCAAGATGTCGAGCAGGTCGGACCTGAGTACGTGTGCCCTGACACCGCGGACAAAGTTCAACGGTACATCTATCCCATCGACGCCCCCAGAAGTCGTACTTTCGTTCGCCAATTGAAGGGCCTGCATGATGATGTCGGGCCGCGAGACCTCAACCTCAAGGTCGAGGTCAGTGCCTGCGAGGCGAATTCCACATCCCGCACACAACTGCCCGCGCAAGCGGGTTCGGCAAGATCGAGTCAGAGGGCCAAGACCCGTTGCTTTCGTCGATAGCAGGTAAGCTCGATTGCTCATCATCTCCACTCACTGTGGCTGGGGCACAAACTCGCCGCCCAGGATGTTCATCCACACGTTTTCCGTGAGGTTCAGATTCAGGTCCGCGAACTGATCGTCGATTCGCTGCGAAGCCGCCAGGATCGACTCCAGTACATCTGCTTGGCGTTCCGCTCCCTCCTTCTCGAGGAACCGTGCCCAGTCTCTTGCGCTGTTCCCGGCGCCGCCGGTCGCCTTCAAGTCGATGCCGCGCGCTGACAGTTCTTCATTGAGCGCCCGCGCAAACTCACTGCGGTGTACCCCCGGTGGCAGATTCACCAAGAACTGATCTGGCTTGCCACCGAGCGCGACCGGGATGGGGTGATGGCGATCAAAGCGCTTGAAGAGGTTCGGCACCTTACGCAGGCCCGCAAGCGCTCTGTCGAACGCCTTGCCCCCCAGCCTGTCTGCGGCGACATCAAGGATGACGTCAACGAGAATGGTGTGAACTGATACGCCAGCGGCAAGTCGCCGCGCAACGGACAAGACCCGCATCGCCCCATCCGCAGCGTTGTAGGCTTGCAGTCCGCGACTTAGGGCTGTGCTGACATTAATGCCGACGAGTGTGAACTCCCCCGTCGGATCCGTCAGCACCGTCGACCGGCTGGCGGCGTACTCGTAGAGGTTGTAGCTATCGACGAACTCGGCCGGGTCGCGCTGCTGGAAGCGGCCGTGGAGCGGGTCATAGACGCGGGCCTTGAAGTCGTAGAGCACCAGCGCCCCGCCATCCAGCACGTCCACCCGCTGGCCCGTGAACGCGAACGGATTGGCCCGCGTCGCGCACGAGCCGCTGCCGGGGCCATTGAGGTTGGCCGCGAAGGCCTCGAAATCGGCAAAGTCGACATCGCCGTCGCCGTCGGAGTCGAAGACCGCCCCGCCCGGCGCGTGCGGGTTGCCGGCGCCGCTGAAGAATGCCTGGAAGCCGGCGAAGTCCGCCAGGTCGACGTCGCAGTCGCCGTCGGCATCGCCGAACAGCAGCGGCGCAGCCGCCAGCAGGCCGGTCCCGTGGATCGTCGGCAGGCCGTAGCCGGTGTAGGTGTACCACTCGAAGAGGTTCCCGGCGGCGTCGGCGATACCCGCGACGGTGTACAGGTCCTTGAGCAGGACGTAGTACTCGCCCGCGCCCGAGCCGCTCTTGATCAGCAGCTTCTCGTCGAGGTAGTTTGGGCCGTTGAGGTAGCACGCGATCGGCGTCGCCGGGGCGCCCGCGTCGAACTCGGCCACGACCACCGCGCCGTCGTAGTAGCGATAGGTCGTGACGCCGGCGACGGTCGCGACCGCCCGGCGGCCGAGCGCATCGACGACGTACTCGGCGTGCACGGGCTCGCCGCCGTCATACTGGCCGTCGAGGTCGCTGTCGGTGAAGACCCGCGTCAGGCGGTTCTCGAAGTCGTACGTGAAGCCGTAGCCGCGCTCGTTGCGGACCAGGTTGCCCTTGGCGTCGTGCAGCGGGGCGGCGGCGCCGCCGCTGATCGACGTGTACTGATTGAGGGTGTTGTCCGCGTAGGTCGTGACGCCGGCGTCGCGGCCGGTGTAGGTCTCCCAGTTGCTGAGGTCGTCGAGCTGCCAATCCTCGCTGGTCGCGTCGGGATAGGTCAGCAGGTCGAGCCGGTGCAGCCGGTCGTAGCTGAAGTCGTGCAGACCATTCTCGAACGGCCGGTTCGCGACGGTCTGCGTGTCGAGATTCGACGCAGGATCATGTACATTCGTGAACGCCAATGAAGCCGTCACCGTGCCGCCCTGGCCGGCAGTGCTGCCGGTGCGGACGGCGTTGCTGATCTGCTGCGGGCGGCGGAGCTGGTCGGGGCGCTGCCAAGTGACCTCGACCCAGGTCTCGGCAGGGCCGGCACTGGTGCGCACCTGCCGGAAGGTGACATTGCGGCCGGCGTAGTCGTAGTTCGCCAGGCGGGCCGCGTTGCGGTCGATGGCGACGGCCTGGCCGAAGCCGTCGTAGTCGAATGTCAGCGTCTCATCGCAGCCATCCGGGTAGGTCAGCAGTGACCGCTCGCCCGCGGTGTTGTAGTCCAGCGTCATGGTCTTGGCGACGCCGGCGATGGTCTGGGTCGCGCTGACCGGGTCGTCAACGAACGCGGGGCCGGTCACGCCGTCGCCGTAGAGGTAGGTGGACTTCGTGGCGGCGCTGGCGAGCGGGCCGACGCTGGCGGCGGTCATGCGACCGAGCGCGTCGTACGTGAACTCCTCGAGAATGGCGCCGGCCGGGCCGGTGTCGCGCTTGCGCAGGGCTTGGCCGCGCCAGTCGCGGTCGTACCAGGTGACAAAGCCGTCCTCGGCGGTGCGCGTCTCAATGCGGCCGGCATCGTCATGCCCGAAGCTGATGAACGCGCTGTCGGGGTGCGTGATGCGGGTGCGTCGACTGGCAAGATCATACTGATAGCTGGTGACCTGGGGGCCCTCGCCGTCGTCGGCCGTGACGGTCTCCAGGTCGCCCTTTTGGGTGTAGGTGAACGAGACGGAGCGCTGGTCCGCGCCGCCGAAATCCTCGATCAGTGCCGTGCGCTGGCCGATGCCGTCATACTGTTCCCGCGTGACGTACCCCTTGGGGTCGGTGGTGCTCACGCGCCGGTCGGCGGCGTCGTAGGTGTAGCTGGTGACGATGTCTGCCAGGCTGCCTTCCCAGGTCTCCGATTGGAGGCGGCCGAACGCGTCGAACGCGGTGCGCAGAACGCGGGAGCCGATCTCGTCCACGATCGTGCGCGTCTCGGGCCGGGTGGACGTCGGGTAGTAAGCCACCGTCTCCGTGTTGCCGGCGACCGGATGGGTGACCGTCACCAGGCGGCCGATATCGTCGTAGTCCCACTGCGTGAGGCGCGGCGCGCCGTCGTCGTACACCTGCCGCTCCAGCACGCGGCCCACGCCGTCGTACGCCGTGTCGATGACCCGATCGGTGCTGACAGTGATCGCCGCTGCCGAGGTGGGGTCGTACATGCGCGCCCAGCGGCTCTGGAAGCCAAGAGCGTCGTACTCCCAGCGCTGTTGGTCGAGGGCCGCGCCGACGCCATCGTAGCGCACCTGCTGCGCCTGCTGCTCGCGGCTGGTGAATGCGGTCTCGGTGCGCAGCCGCAGATCAGACGTCCCTTCATAGAAGCGGCTACGCCAACGCAAGCCCAGCGCGTCGAAGTCGTGCCGCGTGCGATTGCCGACGGGATCGTCGATGATGGTGACGTTGCCGCGCCCGTCCGTCTGGTAGTCGGTGAGCGCTTCTGTCAGCGGTGCGCTGGTCAAGCGCTGCGTCATGCTGTCGGGGTAGTCAAAGCAGGTGAAGTCGCGGGTCACCAGCGCATCGCCCAGCGCCGCATCGGTCACGCGTGTGGCGACCTCATTGCCGGTGATGTCATACGTCGTCGTCGTGATGCGGTCGGCGGTGTTGCTGGTGGTCGGCGGCGCCTTGACGATGCGCTCCTGCCACGCACGTCCCAACTCATCGATATCGACCTGTCGGTCAAACCGAATCGGTCCGCCGTCGCCCTCCTCGACGTACTCGCGGACGACGTCCGAGCCCTCCGACAGGCCGTTGGCGATGTACTCGAAGCGCGTGACGATATCGTAGCCGCCGGAGCCGTCGTCCCGATCGATGCGCCGCTCACGGCGGTTGAAGTCGTCGTAGACGAACTCGCTGTGATCGGGCCGGTTCGCGGCCGTCTGGTTGAGGCGCTCGTCGAGGCTGCCGTTGAGGTCATAGCCGTATGTGTTGGTGAGCACAGTCGTGCCGCCGGTGCCGGCTGCCAGGTCGCCGCCAAAGCCCACGAGCTCGTTGACAACCAGCCCGCGTCCCTCGCGCAGCGTGCGCAGCCACAGGCGCTCCCCACTTCCCAGCCCATCATCGGGCCAGGTGATCTGGCGCGCACGATCCTGACGATCATACGCATACGTCCACACATACGTGCCGGACTTGGAGGTGTGGGTCGTCGTCTTGGTCGTGACGCGGCCATAGATGTCGTACGTGAAGGCGGTGACTTGCCAGCCACTGGGACTACCGAGCGTGAAGGGGCCGACGTGGTCCGCGATCCAGACCTCCTCGAGGCGTCCGGTATCAGGGCCACTCGTGTAGTAGAAGTAGCGGGTCTGCTGCACAACCGGGTCGCCGCCCGTGGGGTTCGGGTCGGCGAACGTGTACTGGCCCAGCAGCAGTCCGGAGCCGTTATTGGGATGGCCGGCCTCGTCATAGACCTTGACCGTCACGTAGCCATCCGCGTCGGTCTGCGACACTTGCTCGCCAAACGCGTTGTAGGCCGTCGCCGTGGTCCGCGTGCCGCAGAGGCCTTCCTCGGTCAAGGTGCTTGGATAGTCATACGCGTCGTACGCCTGACGCACCGTGATCGTGTTGCCCTGCCCGTCGAGCCGTGTGCCCGGATTGCTGGGAGGATTAACGCGTTTGCGGTTGGCGGGGTCGTAGTCGAATGTCTGAACCTGACTCGGGATGGCAGCGCCGCTGCCGCTGTTCACGGCGCTGACCTCGGGTTGCGTCCGGCTCGTCAGAAAGCCCTCGGCGTCATACTGCATTGACATCAGCGCGTCATCGCGCGCAACGTTCGTCTCGCTGGTCGTCTGCCAGACCTCGCCGAAGAGCTGGTGGGTCATCGCCATCTCGTCCACGCGCGTGGCGCTGCCAATGGTGCCGCTGTCGAGCCCTGGCGCCGCCGTGAAGGTGCGAATGACGTTGAAGTCGTTGTCGAAGACGGTGTACTCCGCCGCCAAACCGCTCGGGCGGACCTTCTCGATCGTGTAGAAGCCGTCCGTGAAGCCGAGACCTTCATTCTCGCGATACAGCGTCGTCGTCACGGAGGAAGGGCCGACGAACGCGGGCACGTTCGGGTCATCCGGATCGACAATCA
This sequence comes from uncultured Planctomycetales bacterium, assembly GCA_964468185.1. Classification (GTDB taxonomy): domain Bacteria; phylum Planctomycetota; class Phycisphaerae; order UBA1845; family Fen-1342; genus JANQFV01. Next base: position 10,061 of record CAYXTR010000038.1, read on the forward strand.
GCGTTTGCAGTTGATGGAACTCCTCCTGCTCAACGATGCGGTTGAACGTATCAAACGTGTACACGGTCGCCTGATACTCGCTGTCGTTGACGTAGCACTGGCCGACCATGTAGGTGTCGCCGACGAACTGCTGACCGCTGCCAGGCGTCGGCAGATAGCTCTGCCGACTGAGCACCTGCAGGGTCGGGCCGCTGCCCCGCGTGGTCTCGATCAGGCGGCCCTGGTCGTCATACTCAAAGTCCAGCAGCACGTTGCCCGCGGCGTCGAGAACACGATCTACCTTGCCATCCTGCGCCGGATTGCCCGACGCGAAGATGTACTCGTACTGGCGGTCCGGCCCATTGGCCCACGCCGCGGACTTCAAGTAGCGTTGGCCACTGCTCTCCAAGCCGAATAGCACCTCGAGCACACGTGTTCCACCGCCGGCGGCCGTGCCAGTGACGGTCAGCAACAGGTCGCCGCCTTGCGGCGTCGTGACGTAATCAATTGCATTGCCGTCCACGTCGACCTGTGAGACGAGATCGCCGACGACGCCCCCGCCGCTGTACGTGTAGGTCCGCAGCGTAATGCCACCGCCGCGCGTGACGCGGGCCAGCTTCAAGGCTGTCTCGCCCAAGCTGCTGCCGCCGCCGGGGCGTTGATAGTGGTACCAAAGCCCCTCGCAATTGTCCTTTACGATCAGTTCAGCGCCGTCCTGCTCGGAGGACCAGCCGGGCAGGTCCTCCACCGCGCACCACACACCGAACAGGTTCATGCGGACGAACGCGTTACAGGAGTAGCTGGTGTGCCACCAGGAGTCCACGCCGAGCGTCTCCTCGAGCGTAGCGCCGACGCGGGCCCGCGCGTGCCCCACGCGCAGCGTGGGCAGATCCGAGGTGAGGTCGTTGATCAGCCGCGCGCCAAAGCCCTCGAACTCGGCCGCCTGACGCTGAGCCTCGCTCAGTGTGCTCACGGGCAGGGCATCGCCCGCCGCCAGCGGCGCCGGCTCCCGGCACCACGATTCAGGCAGCTCGAGCCGAAACACCTGGACATTCGCCCCGCCGTTCGGCGCGAATCGCAGCCCTTCATCGCAATTGCCCAGCGACTTGCAGAAGAAGTCGACGTCACTGCCCCAGTTGAACGTATGCACACGCAGCTTCACCGACTCATTGCCAGCGTCGCGCGGGCTGCGCCCCGATTTGATGGCGACCTTCACGTACTGCGGACTGGATACGAGCAGCGGATAGCGTAGGGTGTTGAACGTCGACACCTCCTGCCCCACGATCAACTGCGGCTGCCACGGCTGCAATGCCAACGCATCGCAGGAGTAGCTGGAGCCGCTGCGCACACGTCCGTGCACCGTGACGTCAAACATCGTCGGGTTGAACTCGGCGGTCACGAAGAACAGTGCACCGTCGCACGATGCGCCTGAGCCGAATCCACCCAACTCGATCTCGTAGCGGGCGGCGGCGTCCACCGGGAAGCGGTCCGCTGTGCACTCCAGCGGAACCTCGCGAACGCGTCCCAGCCGGGCAATCGGCCGCAGCGAGATTGAGTAGTTCGGCACCAGGCCGAGGTCGCCTTCTTCGAGCACGCCGCCGGGCAAATCCAGCAGCGGCAGATCAATGAAGTCGACGGTGACGCAGCTGCCCGAGCCCTTGTGCGGGTAGAAGAGAGTGGAGAAGAGCGGCCAACGGCCAGTCGGGACGGTGCAGCCATCACACGGCCAGCCCACCGACTGAATGGTCGGCGAGCACTCATCGCAGTCGTCATTGGGATTGCAGGGGCCGCCTTGGGCGAAGTAATCGCAGAAAGGCGGGTTGCCTGAACGATCGTTGTAGATTGGGGGTGCTGGTTGGGCGCGTAAGAGGTCGGTTCCCAACAAGACCACGGCAACCAATGCAAGCCCGATAGTGCGTGTGTTTGATATGAGCATGCTTCGCCCTCCGTCATGACTAGACTGACCGGGAACCCGCCCGAGAGATCCCGGCGAGGTCAGTTCTCGGACCCTATAGCATTCAGCTTGCCAAGTTCGGTAGCGCAATACAACAGGTATTCACCGGAATTCAGCGCACGAGGCCCCGGGACCGGTTGCGATCGCTGCGTCACGAGCTTCCGCAGCCCTTGCAGCCGCCTCGAGCCGACGCGGCCTCTGGCCGCGGCGACGGCGTCAACCCGTGCAACGTCGACAGCAGCACGGCGGCGCCCGAGTAGGCAGCCGCTGAGAAGAACCAGGCCACTGGGGCAGCGATGCCGGCCGAGACAGCGTAGATCAGGATCGCCGTCCAGAACGTCTGGCAGGCCCAGCAGCCGAGGAGGTATTGGAGCGCCCGCCTTGGCAGCGAGGTGCGCGACAGCCGCTGGAGCTCGGCACGGCGGGCGTCGAGCTCGGGCTCGGTGAGCGGCACGGCGGCGGCGTGGGGCGAGCCGCGGGCGACGTCGTCGTCCCACTTCGTCCGATTGGCCAGCTCCCAGTTGAGTCGGCTGAGGCGTTGCCGCTTCGGCTGATCGCGCAGGGACAGGCGGTACTGCAGCTCGGCCGCCGGGAACGACCCGAAGATGGCCTTGGCCAGCGCGCACACCGCCAGGGTCCAGATGAAGAACGAGGCGACGTCCGCCCAATTCGTGATGTCGAAGATGCTCGTCATGTGCAGGCCTCCTTGCCTCCGCGTTTGGTTTGAACGACGAGCGTCCGCCCGCCGTGGTTGTCATTCGCCGTCCCTGGTCAGCCCTTGCGGGCCGCGCACTGCTCCAGTTTCTCGCGCAGCAGATGCCGCACGATCCGCGTCTCCGCCTCGGCGTTGCTCGGGTCGATCGCGTGCTCGTCGTGCTTCGGCAGCTTCCAGCCGGCATCGAGCTTGGCGAACAGCTCGGCGACCTCCGGGTCACGCTCGATCAGCCACTTCCGCAGCTCCGCCTCGCTGGTGCCGTTGAGTACTTCGGCAGCGCGGCCGAGTACGTAATCGCAGGCCAGCAGGCCGAGTTCGTCGTCCGGGCAGTACGCGGTCAGGCGCACACGCTTCGGGCCGACACGGATCGAGATCACCGGCATCGCACTTCCCTCCTCGCCCACGGCCAGGCGATACGTCGTTCGTCGGACCTGGCGGCATACGCGACTAATTGACTGAGTTCCGCAGTGTTCATGGCGGCGGGATCGTCGTATTCCTGGCCGACGTCGATCACGCTGGCGTCGAGCTTGCCGGCGAGTTCCTGCCCCTGCCCGATCGCGTCGGCGTCGAGCATCATGAAGACGCGTTGGTACAGCGAGCGCACGCCACGCAATAGCGCAAGCTGAATCGACGATGCCCAGGCGCCGAAGAGCGCCGTGGCCACGATGCCGGGCTCGCCGCTTGCCAGCCAGACAGAGATCGCGTCCAGCGGACCCTCACAGATGAACAACGTGTCGCCGCCGGCACAGACCGCATCCGCGTCGTACACCGTGAAGCGCTGGCACTGGTCCTGCGGCGGCTCGGGCCGGTACTTGTCCACGCTCCGGTAGCGCCGCAGCCTGGTCGGGCCGACGGTCCGGGTAGTCCAATGCACAACACACCCGCAGGCGGTGTGCGGGATGACGATGCAACCCTCACTGGGGTCGTACCGCAGCCAGAAACGCTCCACGGCCCTCGCCACCTGCTCAGGCGACCAGCCACGCCGCACCAGGTAGTCGAACCCTGGCGCGCCGACACCGTCCGGCGTCAGCGGCACGAAGCCGTGTCGATCAAGCGTGGCGGCTACATCACGCATGTGCCGTCTCCGGTCCAGGTCTCGCACGGGCAATCGTGCATCCAGGTGGCGGGATCGATCGTCAGGTCATAGTCGCGCAACCGTGGCACACCCCGGCCTTCGTACGGCGGGAGTTCGCCATTGCGGCCGGGGAAGCCCCGGTACGGTCGATCGCTGCCGTCCAGGTTGAGGTCGACCGCCACCCACGCGGCCTCACCCTTGCACGCCGGGAAGTCGCCGAGGGAGCAGCGGCAGACATGCCCGTCGCAGGCGGCCGCGCCCTGGTAGCTCGAAAAGCACCCCGTCTCCGCGTGGTAGTACACGTTGCAGAGCGGATCGCCGTCCTCGTCGTAGTGGCCGTAGCCGGGGATCTCCGGCGGCAGGGCCTGGACCTCGGCGAGCGTCCACGGGCAGTCCGACCCGCATCCCGGCATGCCGCTGCAACCGTTGAACCAGTTCGGCACCAGCCCGCGCCAGTAGATGCCAGTCACCTCGTGGAACCACAGGCCGTCATCGGGGCCAAGCGGATAGATCTGGCCGCAGCCGAACATATCGCCCAGGCAGTTGCCGCTGAACTCGTTGCCCGGCGGGCCGGTCGCCTTGCTGTACAGCCCCGGGTGCCAGACGTGGTCGCGGCGGTTCTTCTTGAAAAGCCCGCCGTGGTCGTCGTCCCAGCCATGATTGCACTCTTCCGGCGTGCAGGCGTAGTAGCTGTAGCTGTGGCTCCGGAAAATCTCATCCGGCCGTTTTCTGCCCGGGGCACGGCCGCGCCAGCGGTGGTAGGGGGGGTACGGTCGAGCGCCTGGCTGACGCGGATCAGCGGGTGCGCACGAGTCGCTCCGATGCGTGCACATGATTGTCGACTTGAGTTGTTCAGGCGGCCCGGGTGTAGCGGTGGTGCAAGCCGCCGAGTTGGGGGATCGCGATGACGCGGCCGTTGCTCGGCGGCTCGACCTCGCGGGGCACCGGCGCGTTCCGATCGAGCGAGAGATGCGTTCGCGCTTCGTGATAGTACGCGAAGTAGTCCCTCAGGATTCGCAGCAGATGAGTCTCGTTGAACACGATCACATGGTCCAAGCATTCGCGCCGGATCGATCCGATCACACGCTCGGCGAACGGATTCTGCCAAGGAGAACGCGGCGCCGTGATCACCTCTTCAATGCCCAGGTGTTTCACGCGTTCGCGGAAGTCGTGGCCATAGATGCCATCGCGATCACGGATCATGAAGCGTGGCGCTTCGTCGAGTGGGAACGCCTCGACGATTTGTTGACCGGTCCAGCGTGCGGTCGGATGCGGAGTCGCGTTGAAGTGCACGACACGTCGTCGGTCATGTCGCAGCACGATCAAGCAATAGAGCAGTTGGAAACGCACAGTCGGCACAACGAAGAAGTCGATCGCAGCGATGTCGAATACGTGGTTGTCGAGAAACGTCCGCCACGTTTGCGACGGCGGCTTGCGATGCCGGATCATGTACTTCCCCACCGTCGATTCATCCACATCGTAGCCGAGCAACTGTAGTTCAGAGTGAATCCGCGGCGCTCCCCACATCACGTTCTCACGGCACATGCGCCGGATCAGATTGCGGATCTCAGCATCGATCTTCGGCCGTCCGGGCTTGCCGCGCGACTTCCAGCGCCAATAAAGCTTAAATCCGTCACGATGCCAACGGACCACGGTCTCGGGCTTCACAATCGCCAGGCTGTCACGCCAGCTGGGCCAGAGCCGTGACAGCCAGACCCAGAAGATGCGATCAGTTTGGCGAAGCTGCGGGCGTTTCACGGATCGCTGCAAGATGCCGAGTTGGTGACGCAGCGCCAGATTCTCGGCGACAATGGTCGCCCGGCTGGCGAACATCGCGCGAACGAACAGCACGACACCGGTCACGATGCGCATTCGAGCTCCTCAGTTCGGGATCTGTGAGGGCTCATCGTAGCCGATCCGGCCGCTGCACTCGAAACGCGCAAGTCCTTTGACAGCAACAAGGACGGAATAAATCGGAAGGACAGGTGAGTCATGAGTATACCGGAGATCGTCTCGGCCAGTGCGGGCAGCGGCAAGACGCATCGCATCGCCGAGATTCTGCGCGATGCGATCATGAAAGACCGCGTGGTGCCCGACGCGATCATTGCCACGACGTTCACGATCAAGGCGGCGGCCGAGTTGCGCGAGCGAATCCGGCGGTTCCTGCTCGAAAAAGACCAGCCCGAGGCCGCCGCTCGGCTTGATGGTGCCCGCATCGGCACCGTCAACAGCGTCTGCCAGCAACTGGTGACAGAATTCGCGTTTCAACGCGGTCTGTCGCCCGAGTTGGGTGTCCTCGACGAAGACCAGGCGGCATTGGAGTTCCGGAAAATTCTGCACCGTGTAGTCGACAACGACGCCAGCAGCAAGCGTCGGCGCCTTCAGCAGCGGCTCACGCAGTTTACCGCCGAACATGTGGACGGCGCGGTGGAAGAGATCGTCCGAGCGGCGCGGGCGAATGACCTCACTGGCGAGGACCTCCGCACGACGTGCAAGGAGCAGAGCCTCGCGGACCTCGCCACCCTCCGCCCCGACGACGTGCTGAAACGCGGCGGAACACTCATCACCACGCTGCAAAAACACGCGCAGACGTTGCTCACTGCATTCAAACGAGCCAAGGGTAAGACACTCGCAAAGACCGAGAAGGCGATCTCGCACGTGCAACAGGTCCTGCCGAAGCTCAGTGCCGACACGTGGTCATGGGACGACTGGCGTGTACTGGCATCGCTAGATATCGGCACGCGTGGCGTATCAGACGCCGTCATCGACGCGGGGACGAAGGTCTGTGAAACGGCGGCGAAGCATGAACGGCATCCGGCACTGTGGAAAGACCTGGAGCAAGCTGTAACGCATGTGTTCGACCTGGCAGCCAAAGCCCTCGACGCATACCAGAAACACAAGCAGCAACTCGGCATGCTCGACTTTGGCGACCAGGAACAGCTCGCGCTGCGACTGTTGGACGACGAAGAAGTGCAAGCGCACCTGCGCAGCCAGATCAAGCTTCTAGTTGTGGACGAATTCCAGGACACGAGCCCGATTCAGCTTGCCATCTTCCTGAAGCTCGCGGAACTTGTGGACCGTGCCGTATGGGTCGGCGATCAGAAACAGGCCATTTACGGCTTTCGCGACACGGATCCGGTGCTGATGGACACGTGCATTAAGCAGATGAAGATGGGCACGCCCCTGGATACGTCGTATCGCAGTCGCGCCCCGCTCGTGCGGCTAACGTCGGAACTCTTCGCGCCTGCATTCGCAAGCATGGAGATTCCGGCCGACCGGGTGAAGCTCAAGCCCCAGAAGAAGACGGACGACAAGGAGCTTGGTCCCATCGTGGACCACTGGCGGCTGTGTGCGCCGCTGGACGACGAGGGCGAGCCCGTGCGCCTGTCACTTCCGATTGAGTATCAGGACATCGCGGCTGGGGTGCAGAAGCTACTTACCGGAAAGAAATGTCGCGTGCGCGGATCGGATGGGAATGCGCGGTACTGCGAACCGCGCGACATCGCTGTACTTTGTCGTAAGAATAAGGACTGCATTGGCGTCGCCGGCGAGTTGGCCGCACTGGGCATCCCGGCCGTTGTCCCGCGTGCGGGGTTGCTGCAAACGCCGGAATGTACGGCGCTGCAAGCAGCGCTCGTGTTGTGGGAAGATACCAAGGACAGCCTCGCGGCTGCCCAGTTGGCCCGGCTGCTCGACTATCCTGACGATCCCGACGGATGGCTGCGGGCCGCTGCAGAGGGGCTCACGTCAGTGGGTGCAACTCCGTTCGAGAACGCCAGCGTAGTTGCTCCGATCGCGAAAGCCCGCAAGGACACGTACCAACAGGGTCCGGTCGCCGTGCTTGACGCCCCGATTCACGCGCTCGACCTGCCGAACTTGTGTGCCCGTTGGGGCAACAGCGCGCAGCGCATGGCGAATGTCGACGCGCTCCGTGCGCTTGCAGTGAGCTACGTGGACATGTGCGCCGATCAGGCCGACGCATGCACGGTGTACGGACTTCAGAAGCACCTCGACGAACTCATGCAAAATGGAAACGACCATCTCGCGGTGACGGCAGACGCCGATGCGGTGGTTGTCTCGACGTGGCATCGCGCGAAAGGCCTCGAGTGGCCGATCACGATCCTGCACGGGGACTCGCGGGCGCCCGATGTCCTTGGGGTTCACAGCGTTGCCTCCGATGACACTACCGACTTGGCCAACCCACTTGCCGGCCGATGGATCCGCTACTGGCTTTCGCCGTACGGCGACCGGGTGACGAAGACGTCGTTCCACGAACGACTGGCCGAGCATCCGGCGTCGGCCATCGCGGCCACGCAAGACCAGCAGGAGAGTCTGCGGTTGCTCTACGTCGGCTGGACGCGCGCCCGAGATCGCGTTGTTCTCGCCCAAAGGGCGGGGAAGGCCGGCGAAGAAGAACAGGAGCTTGCCGGCGGTGTGCTGGCTCCGTTAACTGCCAGCGGCGGTCCCGCGGTTGGTCGAATCAAAGCGCGCGGCCGCACGACGTGGGCCGGTCTTGAATTCGATGGACGGGTGGTGGAAGTCCTGCCGGCTGACCCCATCGAGCGGGCACCGAAGGCTGACGATGCTTACGTCGCCGCCGGACCAGCGAAGCACGCCCCGGCGTATGCGCAGCCGTCGTTGCAGTCAGCATCCGGGATCGCTGAGGACGCCATACACATCGGCAAGCCCATGGAGTTGGAGCGTGGTGGTGACGCCGAGTCTCTGGGGAACGCTGTGCATGCCTTTCTCGCAGCAGATCGCCCTGATGTGCAGCGGGATCCCGCGGCGCGCGAGGAACTGGCCCAGTGTGTCCTCAGGGATTGGTTCGCCAGCGACCACATACGGGCGACTGACCTTATCGCAGCCAGCGATGCCCTGCGTAATTGGACCAAGAGTCGATGGCCCGATGCGAAGTGGCGCTGTGAGCTGCCGGTGCTGCTACGCGACGCAGCGTCTGGCACGGTGATGCGCGGCAGTGTCGATCTCGTGCTCGAGACCGAGAGTGGCCTCGTTGTGATCGACCACAAGACGTTCTCCGGCGTGCTCGACCAGGCGCCCGCCGCGGCGGCGCGCTACGCTGGCCAACTCGCCGCCTACAAGGCCGCGCTCCAGGCGGCGCAGGCCAAGCCCGTGACCGAGACGTTCATTCACTTCGTGACGCTGGGCGTCGTGGTGCCGGTGGCGTGATCCTGACGCCGCGGGAAAGAGCCGTATCTGGGCCACACTTCGTGCGGCATCGCGTTCACTGATCGTCCGTTGGCACGAGTCGATCGGCAGGGATGCTCAGAATGCGATTGTGGTGACCGATGGCGTGAATGCGCGTCTGGCCGTTCAGGGCGTGCACCGCAATGGGCCGGACCCAACGCGGCTTCGTGCCTTCGGGGCGCTCGTCGTCGGGCAGAATTGCCAGGTATCGCCCGGTCGTGAGGGCATCGTAGACGTGCGGCGGAAGCGACAGGGCGCGTTTGTTTGGCCACGTCACCGGCATTGGCTGGGCATTACAGACCTGCCGGAGGTGTGCATTATGCTTCAGGTGCAGCGCGTCAAGAATGCGGTGGAACGCGGCCCGCGTCGTGCGCGTGTCGTCGAGGGCCCGGTGGGCCCGCCCCGGCGAAATTCCGAGGTGCTGGGCAACGGTCGCAAGCTGATAGTTCGGCAGTCGCCATGCCAACGCCGCAAGCTGGCAGGTGTCGAGCAAACCCGCTGGGCGAATATGGATGCCGACCCGGGCGAGTTCATGGGCCACGAAGCCCGCATCGAATCGGACGTTGTGTCCCACCAGCCAGGCGCGATCGAGCAAACGCGCGACGCGCGGCGCAATGCGCTCAAACGGCGGAGCCTGTCGCAGCTTGGCATCGGTAATGCCATGGACGGCGGTAACCTCGGCGGGCACGGAGCGGCCGGGCGAGACGAGCCATTCGGCCTCTTGGCGGCGGCGCCGTCCCGTGCAGGCGATGAGGGCGAGTTCGATAACCCGATCCCCGCCAGCGGGGGTAAGGCCGGTGGTCTCGACGTCCAGGAAGACGAGCTTAGCTGATGCGAGAGTGCTCATGTTCGTACCCCGGGTTAGGCGATTCTATCTGTAGCATCGGATGCCGCCCCGACAGATCTGGTCGGAGCCACCCGAAACGGACATAAACGCCCGGGTGCGTCGGTTGTTGGTAGGAGTATGAATGGCACGCGGCGAGCAGATCAACCGTCAATGGCGGGTGCTGCAGATGTTGCAGGGCCGCAACGTCGGCCTGACACTGCGCGATCTCAGCGAGGAGCTTGAGGTCAGTGAACGCACGATTCAGCGGGACTTTGAGGTGCTCCAGGAGCTCGGCTTCCCGATCGACTACGAAGAAGACGAAACCGGAAAGCGCTACTGGACATTGCCGAAGGCGTTTCTCGAGGATGCCCCGCTGGTCATCAGCCTGACCGAGGCCGTTTCGCTGCATCTTGCCGAGCACCTGCTGGCCCCCCTGGCTGGTACACAATTCGCCGCGGGACTTTCCGCGATCCTGCAGAAGATCCGTGACCTCATCCCGGACAAGGCGCTTGATTACTTCAAAGACCTGGACGAGACGCTGCATGTGCGACGGCTCGGGACCACGGATTACAGATTACATGCGGAGACGGTCCAGACGGTTTCCGAGGCAATCCGGGGCGCACGATCAGTAGACGTGAGCTATAGAGCGGCTTGGCGTGGCGAATCGTACGCGACGCGCTTCGACCCGTACGGCTTGGTGTACTACGACAGCGATCTGTTCATGGTTGGGCACTCGCACCGCGCCGGTGCCGTGCGCGTCTTCAAGGTGCCACGGATCGTGTCCATCGCGCCAACCACGCACGCCTTCAAGCGACCCACTGACTTCAAACTCGAAGATTACTTCCGGTCGGCGTTCGGGATTGTCCAGACGGATGATGAGCCGATTGAGGTCACCGTGCGGTTCCGCGGACCGGTTGCGACATTGATCGAGGAACGTGTCTGGCACGAAAGCCAGCAGCTCGAATGGGTGCCCGCCGAGTCGACAGTGATCGAGTCACAGTCCGGCGACCAGGCCGACTTGCTGGCAACGTTTCGATTGGGAAACCTGGCCGAGTTCAAACGCTGGCTCAAAGGCTTTGGCGCGCATGCCGAGGTACTCAGTCCGGAGTCGCTGCGCGGTGAGTTGCACACGGAACTGCTGGCGGCGGCTCACCAGTATGAGCCCACGCCAAGCATGGGACCAGATCGCTGAATCCGAACAGGTACGAACAGCTCACGTCCAAGAATCGGCGGCGGCACTTCATTCGATGGATCTGACCACGGAGGTGCTGGCAGGAACCAACTCACGATCGTACAGATTGAGGTTGCGCTTCGCGTTCCCAGGCGCTAAGCTAAGCACAGCCGCCCTGTTCCGCAGCATTGCTGTGCGGTTTGTTGGACAGGGATGTTACGGCAGAGATCGAACATGACCAGGAAACAGAGTTCTGCCATCCGTACAAGCCGCGCCAAAACCAGACGAGGGCCTTGCTGACATGCGTGAGTCAGTTGGGATCGCAAGAAGTCAAGCAATCGAGGAGCTTACGAATGTGATCGACATAAACGTGGAGAGGTTGATCCCGTTGAGAGACGTGCCCAACCGCTTGCCGCGGCGCCCATCGGGGAAACGCGTGCATTGGGGGACTTGCTACCGCTGGGCAAGCAGAGGTCTACGTGGTGTACATCTTGAGTCCGTCACGATCGGCGGGGTTACGTACACATCTACTGAGGCCCTGCAGCGATTCGCGGAGAAGCTGACATCGGCCAACGCGGCGTCGCGCGAGGTAACAGGTATTCGGTCAGCTGCGCGCCAGAAGCAGATTGCCCAAGCATCAGCTCGCCTCGCGGCGATACTGGAACTGGCACCCGCCAAGCCGCATGCTCAGGCATGACCTCGACTGAATGTGCCGCCCACGGCTTTGCTCATGGAATGGGGCAGTCAGGCTTCGGCCCCCTTGTCAAAGGAGCCTGGTGGTCGTTGAGAGTGCAGCTACTCCAAGGCGGGCACCATGGTAGCGATCTGTCCATCCCACGCCGCTATTACCGCGTTGTGCGTGCGAAAGACGCGAAGCGTGCGAACTGGGGCGACACAAAGCGAAAGTTGCGAAAAACGCGAAACGGCGCTAATGTGCTGTTCGACAGCGACTTCCGTCGGTTTCGGTCAGGCGGAATGGTTTGCCTTCCAAGCTGACTGTTGCCGGTTCGAGTCCGGTCGCCCGCTGTCTCTTGACGTATCGCGCCGTCGTTGTTGCGGGCAGAGACTCAGCGCCGGCGGAGGGTGGCTTCCCAGATCTGCATGCCTTCGGGGTTGCTGACTTTGATGTAGCCGCAAGCAGGGCACGACTTGGCGGCGTAGACGCGCTCGGTGCCGTCGTTGGCGTGGAAGTGGAGCTTGCCGGCCTGCTTGTCGAACTCGTACGTCCCCTGGATTGTGCGGGGCGCTTCGCCTTTGCCGACCTCGGCGCTGAAGGTGCCATCGGTCTTGAAGGTGACCTTCTGGAGGGGAAACTCCCGGGCCATGTCCGGGGGTTCGATCTTGTGGAGCTTGTACGTGCCGTTGATGCCGCAGCCGGCGAGCAGACCGACCAGGATGGATAGCGTCAGGACGCGCGTGAGGGGCGAATGCATCGGGATACTCCAAGTTGCCGAGGATCAGGGGCTCGCGAGGATCATTATTGGCGGTTGGCGCCGGGTCGCAAGGGTGCGGCACACATTGGCAAGCTGATATCGTCGGACGGCATGGCAGCGAGTAGGATCTGCGCGATGTGGAACGTGCGTGCAATCGTGCTGCTGATGGCGGTTGGAGCGCCGGCGGCGGTGCTGTGGCCGGTGTGGCGGGAGGCGGGGCTGTGTGCGTGTGAGGATGATGTTCTCTATTACTTTCCGACGCGGGTGTTCTTCGGAGAGGCGATCGCCCGCGGGGAGTGGCCGGCACTGAATCCGTGGACGGGGTTGGGGCGGCCGTTTGTCGCCGACCCGCAGACGGCAGTGTGGTACCCGACCACGTGGCTGTTTGTATCGCTGGACCCACTACGGGCGTACGGGCTTTCATTGTACCTGCACTATTGCCTGGGGCTGTGGGGGGCGTATCGACTCTTGCGGGCGGAGCGCGTGCAACCGACAGCGGCGGTGCTGGGGGCGGTCGTGTTTGCGCTGGCGGGGTTCATGGTGGCGCATCGCGTGCACTTCACGATGCAGCACGCGGCGGCTTGGGCGCCGATCGTATTCTGGCGGCTGGATCGGTATGTGACGACGCGCGAACGGTCGACCTGGCGGCTGGTGCTCGCCACACTGGCATTGAGTGCACAGTGTTTCGCCGGTCATGTGCAGGTGGTGGCGCTGACGATGCTGGGGGCAGTAGTGTGGCTGATGGCACGGCGGTGGACGGGGTGGGTAGGGCAGGGCGTGCGCTTGCGGCTGATGACGCTCAGGGTTGGGCTGGTGTGCATGGCGACCGCGGCGGTGTTCGCGGTGCAGTGGCTGCCAACGGCGGAGTATCTGCGGCAGTGTACGCGCACCGAGCACAGCTATGGGCAGTTTACGGAGAACAGCTGGTCGATCGCGTCGGCGGTGAACTGGGTGTTGCCGATGCTCTTCGGGCAGCGGACGCCGAACTTCTTTGGGCAGGCGTATTGGGGCCCGTCGCACCAGTGTGAGCAGTTCGCGTATTTCGGGTTGGTGCCCTTGGTGCTGGTGGCGGCGGTGCTGTGGCGGGGGTGGCGTGTTGACGGGCGGGTACGGGCATGGGGGGGGCTGGCAGGATTCGCGTTGCTGGTGGCGCTCGGTGAATACGGGCCGGCGTGCCCCGTGTTGTACTGGTTGCCGGGTGGGAGCTTGTTCAGGTGTCCGGCGCGGGCGCTATTGCTGTTTAACCTGGCCGCGGCGGCGCTGACGGCGCTGGCGGTGAACTGGCTGTGTGCGACGCCCACGGCTGAGGCGGCGCGACTGCGGGCGATGTTGCAGGTGTGGACCGACAAACAGCGAATCATCACCATCGGGATTGGGCTGCTGGTGATCGCGGCCGTAGTGTTGGGGCTGGCGCTGTTGTCGGACACAGCGCGGGAGCCGGCCTGGATGGCATTACGATTGAGTAACCCCGCCATCTGGGTGCCGGCGGCGATGGTTGTGGTGTCGCTGATGGTGCTGGGATGGGTGGTGCGGCGGCCGTGGCCGCGGGGGACGCACGTCTGGCCGCTGCTGGCGGTCACGCTGATCGATCTGGCAGTCGTCGGGTGGACGCTGGACGTGCCGGCCGACGCGCGGACGCCTGCGGCGCGGCTGACGCCAACGCCCCCTTCTGATTGGATTGAACTGGTGCGGAAATCGCGGCAGCGGCTATGGGTGCTGACGAGCCGGGTCGATGGAACACCGGGTGAATATGTTGATCCGGTCGAGAAGGTGGTGGCAAATACGAACATCCTGCGTGGCATACCGTCGCTTACGGATTATGGCCCCTTGCAGCCGCGGGGATACGTGCAGACGTTCGAATTTCGGCCGTGGGGTGAGTCGGAGCGGGCCGACGAGCTGCTGGCGGACACGCGGTGGATGCGGGCCTGCAATGTTGGCTGGGTGTTGTTGTGTAATGATCAGTATCAGGCCCCCGCAGATTGCGAGCCGGTGTTGACGACGCGCGCCGGTCGGCGGCTGTTCCGTCATTCGATGTCTGGCGGGCTCGCGGTGATGGCGGACCCGACCGTGCCGGCGGCGTTGCACACACAGCGGCTGGGCAACGCGCGGCTGCGCACCCAGGTGGACACATGGCCGGAGGCGGCGCCGGCTGTTGATGACGATGGTGGAATGCAAATTCAGGACACATGGCCGCGGCTGGTGCTGTCACACCTGGCACTACCGGGCTGGTCGGCCTGGATCAACGGCCACCCGGTCGCGATCGAGGCTTATGGCGACGTGCCGCTCTTGAGTGTGCGCGTGCCCCCGGGGGTGCCGGTCGTCGTGAACTGGCGATATGAAACGCCGGGCCTGGCGGCAGGGGCACGGATTTCATTGGCGGCCGGCGTCGTGCTGCTGTTGGCAGGAGTGTGGAGTCGGGTGCGTCGCACGGGGGCAACGAATCGCGTAGAATCCGAGCCGATCTGTTAAATCGGCGCGTTCTGTCGTCATTTCACGTTCACTGGAAATGGACCACACGCAGGCACTGAAAACCGATGCAGGGTGGCTGGGCTGGGGGCACCGCGGGTTTCGCGTGGACAGTCAAGGGCGGGCCGCCTTGGCGCTCGCATTGCTGCTGCTGTTGCCGGTGGGCTATGACGTCTTGCTCTCATTGCGGACGCAGGATGCGCCGGTCTACGGGGATTTGGCGATCTACTACCGGGCGGCGCAGGCGGCGATGGAGCACCCCGACGCCTCGATCTATGCGTTGCGGCACGATTACCTCTATCCGCCTTTCTTTCTGACGCTGCTGGTGCCACTGTTCAGCTTGCCGCTGCCCATGGCGGTGCTGATTTTTCAAGTGTGCAAGTGGACGGCGCTGTTCTTTGCGTTGCGGCTGGCGTGGCGACTGGTGAGTCGGTTTGGAGAGGATGTGCCGCCAATTGTGGCGCTGGGGAGTTTGCTACTGACGGCGCGGTTCCTGATCAACGATTTGGGCAACGGGAATGTGAATACGTTCATCCTGCTGGCGATCCTCGGGGCGGCGTGGCTGGTGCAGCGGGATTGGCAACTGGCGGCGGGGTTTGTGGTGGCGATTGTGGCGTGCGTGAAGGTGACGCCGGCGCTGGTGCTCGTGTACTTCGTGTACAAGGGCTGGTGGCGGACCGTGCTCGGGGCGGGGGCCGGGACCGTGTTTTGTTTGCTGCTCTGGCCGGGGGCGGTGATGGGCTGGGCGGAGAACGGGCGAGAGTTGTGGGCGTGGTACGACCATGTCATCGCCGGGTTCGTGGCGGGCGGCGAGGTGTGGTCCGGCCATACGAACCAGTCGATCTGCGGCCTGATCAATCGGCTGCTGGGGCCGGCGAAGGGGATGGACCCGGATGTGTACCTGGCACCGGTGGTATTGTCACAGGGGACGCGGACCGTGATACGCGGGGCACTGACACTGACGGTGCTGGGCGGGCTGGCATGGGTTTGCCGGCGCCGGATCGATGTGCGGCAGTATCCGCTGGCCCTGGCGGCGGAGATCAGCCTGGTGCAGATCGCGATGCTCGCGCTCTCCGGCTATACCTGGAAGGCGCATTATGTGGCGATGCTGTTGCCGAACGCCGTATTGCTGGCATACCTGGCGGACGCACGATACCCGGATGGGCCGCGCCGGCTGTTGAAGTGGCTTCTGGGGATCGAGATCGCACTCTATGTGCTGACGACTGAGATTGTCACACCGCGCGGGGCGGATCTGCTGGAGGCCTTGGGGGGCGTGTTCCTGATCAGTGCCCTGGCGGCGCTCGCGATGGTTGTCATTCGGCGACCGGTCGTGCAAGGTGCAGGGGCGGAGCATGCCGTCGCGGCAAGCAAGCGGGGCGCGTCCATGGCAGCGTTTAACGCACGATCCCGCGCGGCAGTCGACAGATGATTGACACGGTCGCCAAGGCGGTGGTACACAGCAGACGTGCGCGGTCTGGCGGGGAGCCGGGTTGCCGATGCAGGTCACTACACTTCGCTCACAGAGAGAGAGTTGCCATGCTACGTCGTCGAACACTCGTGATTGTCATCGTGCTGTTGAGCCTGCCGGTCGCACTGGCAGAGCGGCCAGACGCGCTGGATGAGACACTCGCACTTGTCGGGATGCAGCGCGCGGACCTCGGCTGGCAGCCAAAGGGCTGGTGGCCGCGTTTCCCGCATGTCCCGTACAAGCTGCGGGCGTTTGATGCGCTGTTCAACGAGCCGCTGGACACGATCACCTATACGCGGGTGCTGGGCCAGACCGCGTGGGAAAAGCTGGACCCCGAGAAGCTGGATGACGTCGACGGGCGCGGCGCGGGCAACCTGTTTCAGGCCGTGCAGCGGCTGGGGGTGGATCCGATGTTCGGCGGTTTCCGCGGATATACGGCGAATCTGCTGGCACCGCGGACGCCGCTGGATGAGGCATTGCTGAAGCTGAATGAGGCCGCCGGGCGACCCACGACGGTCTCGACGTTCGGGATGGAGCTGCCCTACCCGCGGCCGAAGGAAGCGTTGGCGACCAAGGTGGCGGAACTGCCGCCGGAGGTGAGTCCAATTGTCGGTCAGCTCGTGATGGAGATCATTGAGGCACATCGTTGGGCCGAGCTCGCGTTTCGAAAGGTGGATGGAAAGGACCGGCTGGTGGTCGCCACACGCTACAACGTCGGGGAGGAGATGATCGACGCATACGACTACTGCCCACAGATCGATGATGTGCAAAAAGCGCTGGATGAGGCGAGCCTGTGGTACGCCGGGCAGAAGTGCGTGCAGGCCCTGGAGAACGCGCGGATTGCGCTCAAGGGGCTCGCACTGGAGCCGGTGCCGGCGTTCGCGTTTGACTGGGAATCGCCGTGGGGGTGGGTGCGGGTTCGCGGCGGAGGGGATGATACGCTGCACGCGACGAATGAGCTGCTGATTATCGACCTCGGAGGCGAAGACAAGTATTTCGGGCCGGTCGCGGCGTCAGCGGCGAGCCGACCGCTGAGCTTGTTGCTCGATCTGGCGGGTAATGACCAGTATCGGTCGCACGTGCCGGCGCAGGGCGCGGGCATGACGGGGGTCGGTATCCTGATTGATGCGGGCGGCGATGATGTGTACGAGGCGCGGCACTACGCGCAGGGCGTGGGACAATTCGGAATCGGGCTGTGCGCGGATTTGGGCGGGGATGATCGGTACTTCAACAAGTACAGCGGGCAGGGGTGCGGCTACTTCGGCATTGGGCTGCTGTTCGACGTGGCGGGGACCGATCAATACAAGCTGTACGCGGATGGCCAGGGTCTGGGCGGTGTGCACGGCGTGGGGGTGCTGGCAGATCGCACGGGTGACGATGCATATACCGCAGTGCGGCAGCACACGGTGACGGGGCGGCCGTCCTATCATTCGCCGGACTTGGATGTGGGTGTTTCGAATGCGCAGGGGGTCGGGATGGGCCGGCGCGGCGACGGAGCGGATGGCCATTCTTGGGCGGGTGGCCTGGGGGCGTTGCTCGATGGCGGCGGAGACGACGTGTATCACTCCGGCAACTGGTGCATGGGGACGGGGTACTGGTTCGGAATCGGATTGCTGCACGATCGGGCTGGAAACGACGAGTATAACGGCGTCGCATATACACAAGGCACCGGTGCGCATTTCTGTATCGGCGTATTCGTCGACGAGGGGGGCGATGACAAGCATATTGCGGAGGAGAACTCGCACATCGCATGTGCGTGGGCGCATGATTTCACGATCGGGATCCTCCTGGACGTGACGGGAGACGATGTATACCAGGTGGATAACAGCGGGCTGGGCTTCTCGCTGAATCGCAGCGTGGCGATGTTGATTGATGGCGGGGGCAGTGACCGTTATGAGACCGTGAAGATCCCGCGGCCGGGGCTGGCGGAGAATAATGAGCGGTTTCGGGCGCGGGGCGGCGTGAGCACGTATTTTGCGGATACGACGTCGATCGGGCTGTTTCTCGATATCGGGGGCGAAGATACGTATTGGGGTGACCTGCGAAACAACGATCAGTGGCTCGACCCGCCTGATTCGCCAAACTGGCCGGATCGCAACTTCAGCGTCGGAGTGGATCGGCCCGGCGGGAAGCTCGATTTCACGCCCCGGCCGGAGAAGGTGCCGACACCGCCGCAGGCGAGTGAAAAGGTAGCCAGGTGACAAAGTCACACGGGGAGAACGGCCTTGGTGGTTGATTTGTCGGCCGCGCGGGCTCAAGGTAGGGGGACGTTGCCGATGCCTGGCTCGGTATCATCCGCGCGGCGTCTGGCAGAGCACGGAACGCGAGCATTGAACTCCGGACAGGAGCAGGATCATGGCCAAGGTAGCGGTCATCATACCGGCGGCGGGTGCGGGCAAGCGATTTGGGGGTGAGGTCAAGAAGCCGTTTGCGTTGCTGGATAACCGGCCGATCTTCATTCGGTCGCTGGAGCTGTTCATCAACCGTGACGACGTCTGTCAGAACATTCTGACGGTGGCGCCCGAGGATTACGATGTCGTCAAGGAGAAGTTCGCCGCGAACATCATGATCATGGGCATCAAGCTCGTGAAAGGGGGGGCTGAGCGGTTCGAGTCGGTGAAGCTGGCGCTGGAAGCGGTGGAGGATGAAGCCGAGTTGGTTTGCGTGCATGACGCCGTGCGGCCCTGCGTACTGCAAACATGGATCGACAAGGTCTTTGCGGAGGCGGAGAAGAGTGGCGCCGCGCTGCTGGCGGCTCCGCTGACCGGGACCATCAAGCGGGTGTCGGGGGCGCATGTCGTGGATGAGACGGTGTCGCGGGAGGGACTGTATGAGGCGCAGACACCGCAAGTCTTCAAAAAGGACTTGCTCGTCCGGGCGTATGACGAGCGGCCGCAGGATGTTCACCCCACGGACGATGCCCAGCTTGTCGAGCGGCTGGGGCATCCGATATCGGTCGTTGAGACGGATCGGCGGAACATCAAGATCACCCATCCCAGCGATATGACCCTGGCACAGGTGATTTCGAAGGACATGTCGCGCAAGCCGAAAGGGCCCTCGCTCGGGGCGTTCGAGGAGGCCCAGTGGTAAGTGCTGGTATTTTGCGGGGTTGGACGCTAAACTGTAACTTAGGCGAGTAGTGCGATCCGCCGCAGGATGTGGATGGATCGGCGACTCACGGACGTGCGAAATAGTGGGCCCGGATAAATTCGGCGGGCTTGATGAGGTTGCATATTTCGCCGCAACGAGAACCGGCTGTCGCGGGGGCTGTGGTGTGGGTACATCTGCTCACACTTGTGCTGCTGTGTTGTGGCGCGTGCGATCCGCCGAACGTGGCGATTTGGCAGCCACAACCGGTCGCTGAAGTTCGCACGCCCGCTTCCTCCTCACCTTCCCAGTTCGATCACCCATTCAAAACCGAGCGGCGACCGCTGACCTCGCCGGATTCGCTTGGCGGAACGTTGATACCGGTGGAACCCGCGGCGCGGCTGGAGATCCGGCTGACGGTCTTGCACGTGCAGGTGCCGCGCGCGGCTCGTGCGTCAGTCGCGTCGTTGTGGAACCATCTGCGGGAGGACGTGCTGGACGGCGATGTGCGGTTGCGCCTGGATCGAAATGGTGTCCGCGTGGGGATGGCAGAGACGACCTGGTGGGAGGCGGTAAAGACGGTGCTGGATTCGGTGCCGGACGTGCGGTCGTATGTGCTGGAGCCGGTGCGCTTGCCGCCGGGGTTTCCGCTCGCCCTGGAACTCGACACGGGGCCGCATGATCAGACGATTTTTTACGTGGGGGATGACGGCATCCTGAGTGGGCAGACGTGGCCGCAGAGTCGGGGGGTGCTGCGGGTTTCGTGCGCGGTTAGTGCGCGTGGAACTGAGCGCGTCTGGCTGACGGTCGTGCCCGAAGTGCGGCAACGGCTGCCCGGCTGGCGGTGGGTGCGGAATGAAGCGGGGTTGACGCAGGTTCCAAACTATAACGGGCGCGCGTTTCCGGAAGCGGGTTTTGTGCTGGAAGTGGCTTCCGGGCAATTCGTGCTGGCGGCGCCGAGTGCGCAGGCCGATCTGTACGGGATGATCGGCGGTGCACTGCTGACGCGCACTGAGGATGGTGAGACGTACGATTCGTACGTCTTCTTGCGTGTGGATGTGAATGATGTCGTCCGCGCTAACTAATCAGACGGATGCTCCCGGGCGGCTGGACGCGGGCTATCTCGAAAGCCTGTTCCTCAGTGCCGGCTTCGCGATTATTGCGTGTAATCCCGAGGGGGAGGTCGTGGCGGGGAACCCGGCGGCAGTCAAGCTCTTTGGCGGGGCGGGACGCCTGCCAACGGGGCCGGTGGGGCAGCTTTTTCCGGAGCACGACCGGGAAGCCGTCGTGGAACTGCTCGATACCGTGCGGACCACCCTCGATGCGTACGAGTTTCGGACCCGGCTGGGCGGGACCGAGTCGGATCCGCTCGAGTATGCAGTGTGGTTTACGCCGGTGCTGGAAAGCGACGGGACGATTCGCGGCGTATCGCTCTGGTTCCGGGACATTACGGAGCGGATGCGCTTGCGTCGTACGCTCAAGAAACGCGAGCGGCTGGCGTCGCTCGGTTCCCTCTCGCGCGGGGTGGCGCATCACTATAACAACCTCCTGTGCTGTATCGCGACGAGCGTCGAGTACGCCATCAACATGAACACGACGTCGGCGATGCGGCGGGCACTGCAGCGCACCGCAGATGCGGTGGCGCGGGCAACGGATATCACACAGCAGTTGCTGGCATTCGCGCAGGCGGATCATCGCGAGGGTGATCTGGCGGATCTCACCGAGACCGTGCTGTACTACTTCGACGAGAATGAAGAGCGCATTCGCCGGCATCACGTCAATCTCGTGGTCGACTGGCAGGTGGTGCCGACGGTGGCCGTGCGGCGCGATCAGATGATGATCGTGCTGGAAAACGTGGTCGAGAACGCCCTGGATGCCATGCCCAGTGGCGGAACGTTGAACGTATCACTGGCGCGGCGGGATGAGAACAGCGTGGCACTCTCCATCACCGATAGTGGCGGCGGGATCGCGGCGAAACACATGGACCATGTGTTTGAGCCGTTCTTCACATCGAAAGGCGCGCTCGGTGCCGGGACCGGGCGTAATGCCGGCATGGGCCTGGCGGTCGTACACGGCCTCGTGGGGGAAATGCATGGCACAATTACGGCTTCGAACGTGCCCGGGTGCGGGGCCCGCTTCGACGTTGTCATCCCGATTCGTCGGGAGCAATAGCCCCCCATGTCTCTCCCACCTTGACAACTCCTTTTGCGAATATCCGGCCGCCGCAGAGGCACGCACACCGCAGTGGCGTTGCCGGCATGTTGACGGGCTTCCTTCGTCCACGCAAAATCAACCACCTTGAACCTGCCGCGCTCGGTGTTGAACGCGGTTCGGCGAGCCATTCCAGCAGGCAGTCTTAATGCGCAAACGGCACGGTAGCTCGGGGCAGAAGGCAGAGCGTGCGAACAAGGCGCTGCAACTGCCGCCATTCTGGCGGGAGGTGCGGCACACGCTGGGACTGTTCGTGCTGACGGCGGTGCTGTTGGCGTGGCTGTTCCCGCCCTATGGCTTATGGCCACTGGCGTTTGTGTGTCTGGTTCCTTGGACGGTGGCAGTTTGCCGCACGCAGCGGGCGTGGCTGGTGCACTGGCTGGGGTTGTTCGTGGGCTGGGGGTTCTTCCTGGTTGCGCTGCGTTGGCTGGCCCCGATCACGGGGCTGGGTTTTCTCGCGCTGGGTGGCTACCTGGCGGTTTACTGGACCCTCGCGGGCTGGGCACTGCGGACGGGACGGCGGCATGGGGTGTCGGTGATCTGGACCTTGCCGGTGACGTGGGTGGCGTGTGAGTTCCTACGTGCGAAGGTGATGACGGGGTTTCCGTGGCTGTTCATCGGCCACGGGCTGCATGATGTCGCGCCGCTGATTCAGATTAGTGATCTGGGCGGGGCGTATGCCGTATCGCTGGTGGCCCTGCTGATCAACGGCGCGATCGCGGAGACGGTGCTGCAACGCTGGCCGTCGCGGACGGGCAATACGGGGCGCCGACAGTTCTGGGCCGGCGCGGTGGCGGGAGTCGTGCTGCTCGTCGGCACGGTGGGATACGGATTCTATCGGCTGGGCGAGGTGGATCATCGGATGAACGCGGAGCACGCGGGACCACGTATCGCCGTAATTCAGCATGATTTTCCGCTGCGGAGCAGCCCGCCCTACGGGGCGGCGCCGTGGGTGGTGTTGTCGTCGTATCTGTCGCTGGCGGCAGAGGCAGCGGCTGAGAAGCCGGATTTGATTGCGTTCCCGGAGACGGTCTGGAACGCGTATATGAACGAGGAGTACGTGACGACGCGGCCGGTCGTGGACGAAGCGCGCCCGACGCTGTGGCATTGGTCGCGCATGTGTCATCGGGCGGTGTCGGCGTTCGCGCGTGGTGACTACACGGACGTAAATGCGGTGATCAGTACGCTGGAGGACTCGGTCCGCGACGCGCGCGAACGGCCGGCAGTGACGTTGAAGCGGCTGCCGGCGCGCGAGGGCGCACCTACACCCGTGCTCGTGGGTTCGGTGTCCGTCGAGCAGTTTCCAGAAGCGACGTACCCCAAAGCGCGATTCTACAACTCGGCGTTGCTGTATGACGCCGACGGGACGCAGCGGCCGGTTCGTTACGACAAGCAGCACCTGGTGCCGTTCGGCGAGATCGTGCCGTTTCGCGAAGGCACATTCCTGGGAATCGACCTGCACTGGCTGTATCGACGACTCAACGAACTGAGTCCGTTCAGCCAGGACGGCAAGCAAGAGTACTCCCTGACGCCCGGCAAGCGTGAGCCGACCCTGTTCACGTTGACGCCCGCTGACGGCCGCGTCTACCACTTCGGCACACCGATCTGTTATGAGGACACGACG
Source organism: uncultured Planctomycetales bacterium (assembly GCA_964468185.1). GTDB lineage: Bacteria > Planctomycetota > Phycisphaerae > UBA1845 > Fen-1342 > JANQFV01. The sequence continues at coordinate 33,275 of CAYXTR010000038.1, forward strand.
CCGTACATCGTGCGGGAACTGGTGTATCGCGACGGCGAAAAGCGCGCCGACTTCCTCATCAACATCAGTAACGACGGCTGGTTCGCCCATCGGGTGGGACCGCGTCCCGAGTCGTTTGTAAGGCGGCTGTTATGGCCCGCGCAGCGGTGGTTGTGGCTGAACAGCGAGCTGCCGCAGCACCTGGCAATCTGCCAGTTTCGTGCGGTGGAGAACCGGGTGACGATCGCCCGGGCCGTGAATACCGGCATCAGCGGGTTCATCGACCCGAACGGGCGGGTGTACTCGGTCGTGGCGACCAGAAAAGGCCGGACGTTTGGGCCGGGTGTGATCGGGTATGATCTGCATCCGGTGTATCTGGACGATCGGGTTACCGTCTACGGAAACTACGGGGATGTGTTGGCGTGGCTCTGTCTATCGGGGGCGTGCGTGCTGTGGCTGACTGCGGTGTTTGAGAGGTGGGTGCTGGCCCTGCGGCTGCGTATTCAGCGGCTGCTGAGCAAATCCGCCGGACGTGTGAGTAAGTGAGGTACCTTGTGCGACGCTGTGAGCTGCACGGTTGGTGGCTGGTGATCGTCGTGGGGCTGGGAGTTGCCTGTACGGCAGGATGTCAATCGGGCGATCGAGTGGACGTCGTGCGGCTGACCCCGCAGGAGCAGCTCGCGCTGCGCAATCGGGCCCTGAATCTGTTGCTGCGCGCGGCAGAGAGCGACCTGGACGTCACGGCGTGCAATGCGATCGAGGCGCTGGTGGACGTGGCGCCGCAGGATGGACTGCCCGTGTTCCGCAAAGCGATTTACTCACCGTCGCCTTTGGAGCGTTACGCCGGTTTCGTGGCGTTGGGTGCGGTGCGCGATTGTGCCATGGCCGATGCGATGACGGCGGGCACCAATGACCGGAATCAGCAGGTACGCCTGGCGGCTGCATTCGCCGCGTACCGGTGTGGAAAGACGGGCTTCGCGCGCCTGTTGCTGCATACGGTGACCGACGCGACGGAGGAGAGTCTCCGGGCGAATGCGGCCGATCTGTTGGGACGCTTGCGCGAGCCGCGGTCGGAGAAGTACCTGCTCGCAGCCTTACGCACCCCCGCGAATCGCAAGTCCGACCGCGTGACCCTCCATCTGTACTGGGCACTCGCGCGCATCGGCAACGAGGAGGCATTGCAGGCCCTGCTGCTCGCGGCCAACAGTGATGCGGCGACGCGGACGGACGCGCTCTTGTTCCTGGCACGCCTGGGGGATCCGGCGGCGACGGATGTGATGCGGTATATTCTCGCGAGCGAGACGGAGGAGTATCTTGCGACGCGGCTGATCGCGGCGCGTGGCCTCGGGAAGCTGGGACTGAAGGACGGCTTCGTGGGGGCGCTGCGGCTGCTGGATTACGAAGACCGGCGGGACGATCCGAATACGCCGGATGACACGTTTGCCATCCGTTCGATGGCGATTCACGCGCTGGGCGAGATCGGCGATCCGCGGGCACTCGGCCCATTGCGGGAGATTGCGGCGGACCAGTCTGATCCCCGCCTGCAGGTGGCGGCGAGCTACGCAATCTGCAAGATCCTGGAGTAGATGGCGGCCGACAGGGGAATGTTGAGCAAGCGTCGTCTTGCGTTTGCCTGTCGCGCACCGACGCTTGTTCCGCCGGCCGTTATTGTCGTGCCTGAGTCAACCGCTCGGACCAGTGCACGAGGCCCTGCTGCTTGTCGTAGAGCATGCCTGATTTGTGCAGGCGGCTGCCCGCGAAACGGAGCACGTCCACGAAGTTGTCAGCGTAGTGGATCTGGACGGTGAGGCCGGCGTCGTCGGCAATGGCGCTGGCGGTGAACGGCGGACCCGACGCACGCCACGCGAGCTGCTGGTCGGGGTCCGGGTTGAATTGCCAGTCGACGACGCGATAGAGCGTGACTTTGGGGGTGGGGCGGACGGCTGCGGTCAAGACCGCGCGCAGCTGGGTGCGATTGCCCAGCTTGGGCAGAGGTTTGCGGTCAGAGATAATCTCGAGGTGCAGGACGTCGTGGCCATCAAGCGTGGTCCGCGTGATGTCCAGCGTGGTGGAGTAGTATTGGGTGAGTGTCTTCTGGTTGGTAGGTGGCGCGCTGTTCTGCCCCCCATCCCACGACTTATACACCACCGAGCCGTGGCCGGACCAATGTCCGAGGGGAATCTCCGGCTGTGTGGTCTGGCAGCCGACGATGAATGGGATCACGAGCAGCGTAAGCGTGAGTCCGGTGGTCAGAAGCTGGTCGCGTGAGTGCTGCATGTCCGGTCTCCGTTTACATTCTCGATGGGGCGGCGCGCGGGGCGTCTCCGGCCGCACGTTCAATATCATATGCGATGTTACCTCACTACGGCGCACGCGATTATCGATGATGCCAGGGCGGGGGGTGGTTTGCGGAGGGAAATAAACCCGCCCGGTCGGGGGGCGACGCCGAGTGGCGCCGCACCCCGACGTTGGGCAGGTCCA
>CAYXTR010000039.1:0-35101 GCA_964468185.1 uncultured Planctomycetales bacterium
CGCAACGCGCGGAGCCGAGGCCGTATCCTACGTAGAGAAGGTCATACCATCTGGCCGTCATCGACATCATCGAGGCCGTGGACGGGCCTCTGGAGACCACCGGCCTGCTTGAGCGCGTCGGTGGCGATGAGCGCATCCGCGAGAACGTACTCGTCATGTTCGCCGATGCGCTGAGCAGCCTGCGCAGCGCTCTGGCCCGACACACGATCGATGAACTCCTGGACTGACGCTTGGCAACTACCCGCTGCGTTCCGCAGCGTCCTGGCCTTCCGCAGGAGCATCCGTCGCATCACAGTCCACGCCTTGCGACTCCAATACGGTACGCATCTGTTGGGCCCGCGCGTAAATCTCGGCCAAGGCCGGAACCACCCGCGTCCGCACACTGAACACCGCACTCGTATCCCGCCACTCCTCGGCGATGCGCTCAAAGAGATGGTGAAAGACCTCTGGCGCGATACCTAACAGTCGCACCCGACGTAGCAGCCGGCCCGGCACGTGTGGCGGGAATTCATCACGCAGGATGAGCTGGGCCACCAGCCCTCCGACATGCTGAATCTGATTCAGTGTACCCTGGGTCGACTCCGGTGCAGCGCCGTAGACTTCGGGGTTGTCCTGGTGCCGGATTGCGATACAGGCGGGTTCTGGCAACTTCCACTCGCCAATCAACTTGGCCGCCACGATGTTATGGTCCAGTCCAAAGACCGCCTGCTCAAACTCACACAACTCCTCGGGTGCCGAGGATCCTAGAGAGGCCAGCAGATTGTCGTAGCGGTCCGGATACACCTGCGCGAATACGAGTCGCCCAATCTGCCCCAGCAGTCCGCAGGCGAAGGCCTCCTGCGGATCCCCGGCTCGCAGGAACCACGCCAGCACGCGACCCGCCGTGGCGCGGGCTAATGACTCGGCCCAGAAGCTCTCGTAGGCGAACCGTTGGCAGGCCCCGTTGCGGTTCCGATCCACCAACGAGAATCCCAGCGCAATCCACTTCACATTGCGAATACCAAGCATCGCGACGGCTTGTGTGACCGAGCCGACCGTACGGGACAGTCCCATGTACGAGGAGTTCACCAGCTTCAGCAAACGCGACGCAATGGCCGGATCGGACTCCACCAGACCCGTCAGCTCACGGATGTCGCAGTTCTCGCTCGCCGTCAGTTCCAGGATCCGCAGCGCTACCCCCGATGGCGAAGGCAGTTTCGGATGCTGCCGCAGTTCTTCGTATACATTGGCGGTCATGAAGACACGCTCCCTTCTGTTTCATCGCTAACCTGCGCACGGTGCGACACCAGTAGCGTTCTGATCAACTGAGGCAGTTCCCGGGGGTCAATCGGCTTGCTTGCATATTCGTCGCAGCCCGCCGCGAGACAGCGAGCCCGATCGTGCTGCATCGCATGCGCCGTCAAAGCCAGAATCGGCCCGCGATACCCGCGCTGGCGGAGCTGACGCGTCGCCTCGTAGCCGTCCATGATCGGCATCTGCATATCCATGAGCACGATGTCGTATAAGCCACCCATGACGTCCGCCTCGTCATCACCACCGCTCCCACCGCAGATCGCGTCGACGGCCGCCTGGCCGTTAGGGACAATCGTCACCCGGGCTCCCGCCCGGCGCAGCACGAACGACAGCAAACGCTGGTTGTCCGGGCTGTCCTCCGCCAGCAGAATCCGACATCCGAGCTTGGTGTCGTGCGCTGGACGGGCCTGCGTCAGAGGAGGCGGCTGCGACATTAGCCGCTCTGGATCATCCGCGTATGTCGCTTCCGACAAGTCTCCGGTTGCGACATCAAGCACAAAGCAGCTTCCTTTCCCCGGCTCGCTGCGGACCGTGATGTCGCCGCCCAGCATGTTTGCCAGCCGCCTGCTGATCGTCAGTCCCAGCCCGGTGCCACCAAAACGCCGCGTCGTGGATGAGTCCGCCTGCGTGAAGGGTCGGAATAGCGCCGCCATCTGCGCGGCGCTCATGCCGATCCCTGTGTCGGCCACCTCCATGACCAAGCTCGTTTCTCCCGGGGCTATTCGTTCAGCGCGCACCGTGAGTCGCACCTCACCCTCGTGAGTGAACTTGATCGCGTTACCAAGCAGATTGATCAGAATCTGCCGCAAGCGGGTGGGGTCTGTGTGAATTTGATTCGGCAGTGGACCATCGAACTCGAGGCGCAGCTCCAGTCCCTTACTCTCGGCGCGCACCTGCATCAGTGTTCGCACATCGCCCAGTATCCGCGCCGGGCAGCATGCGAGCGTCTCGATCTCCATGCGCCCCGCCTCGATCTTCGACAGGTCGAGAATGTCGTTCAGGATCTTCAATAGATGCTCGCCATTGCGGTGAATCGTGCGCGCGGCATCTGTTCGTTCACCGTCGGCCAGGTCCTCGTTGAGCAGCGCCTCAGCAAAGCCCATGATCGCCGTCATCGGCGTGCGAATCTCGTGGCTCATGTTTGCCAGAAACTCGGACTTCGCACGGTTCGCGGCCTGAGCCTGTTCCGACGCATCCTGCAAAGCTTCGTTTGCGGTTTCGAGCAGCCGTTGCTGGAGCATCAGACGTTTCTTCTGTGCATTAAGCTCATCGTTGGCACGCCTGAGGGCGGCGGCCGATTCTTCAAGTTGGGCTTCAGCCTCACGCCGCTCTGTAATGTCCTCGTACATCCCGAGGATACCGATCACCCGGCCCTGCTCGTCGTGCAACGGGATCTTGCTCGTGTCAAGCCACGCCTCCGATCCGTCGGGACGCCGTTGTGGTTCGATGATGTGAAACTCCGCCTTGTTCTCCTCCATGACCCGTCGGTCGTCGACGCGATATGCCTCCGCCTCCTCCCTCGTCCAGACCAGGTCGTGGTCCGTCTTGTCAGAGATGTCGTACGGACTGCCCAAACCGCCGTCCTCGGCAAATCGCTGGTTACAGCCCATGTAGACCGAGTTGCGGTCCTTCCAGAAGATACGCTGCGGAATGTTGTCCATGACGAGCTGGAGCATCTCGCGCGATTCGCGCAAGGCACTCTCAACCTGCTGGCGATGTGTCACTTCCTCCCACAGCTCTTCATTGGTCTGTACCAGCTCTTTCGTGCGCTGTCGAACGAGGGCCTCCAAGTGGTCCTTGTAGCGCGCCAGTTCGTGCTCTGCTTCCTTGAGTTCCGTTATGTCACGCACACACTCGATGACCCCGGTAACCTCATTGGTTTCACGCTTCAGCGGGTACGCCGTTACGGCCAGCCAGTGATTCTGGTCGCCGATCCGTCGCCGAAACACGGCGCATTGTCGTGTACCCGTCGTTAGGGCGCGAACACTGGGGCAATGCGTGCAAGGTTCCGCCCGACCACAAAACGCCCGATAGCACGTCTGTCCTACGAGCGGCTCGTTCTCGGCATAAACACGCCGTACCCAGGCATTCACGCGCCGTATTCGCAACTCGCAATCCAGTACGGTAATACCATCGTCGAGAGTATCGAATATGTCCTGCAAGAACCGCTCGTTGTCGCTCAGCGCGCGCTCCGCGTCCCTGCGCGCACTGATATCCGTAACCGACGCAACCAGACCGACCACCCGTCCCGTCGGCTCGCGCAGCGCGGCCAGACAAACACGCGCCGGAAAGCAGCTGCCATCCCGTCGCCGGTGCGTCGTTTCCACCTCGACCGGACCTGCCAGAAACGCTTCCCAGAGGCCGTCGTCCAGCGCCGGGGCTGCCGCTGCACCACGAATCTCGTCGAGATCACATCCGATCAGGCGATCCGGCGTGTAGCCGTGGATCTGCGCGAAGGCCGGATTCGCGAACCGCAGCTTTCCACTGCGGTCGGTGATGACGATCCCCTCGGCGCTCTGCTCCACGGCAGCAGTCGCCAGACGCAGATGCTCCTCCGTGCGGCAACGCTCGGTGATATCGCGAATGACGCCGACGACACTCGATCCCTCGCCGCGCGAATACCGCGTGAGCGTGACCTCAGCCGGAAAGCGCGTGCCATCCCGTCGTAGGGCGCGCACCTCAACGACACGCGCGCTCTCGTTCGTCGCCTCTCCACGCACGAAACTCATGAATCGCTTTCGGCGGACGGCGCGCGTCTCGTCCGGTATGATCAGCTCCAGCACATCGCGGCCCCGTGCCTCTGTCGCCGGATAGCCGAAAATCCGCTCTGCCGCGAGATTCCAGAAGCGCACCCGCCCATCGGCGTCTGTCGCGATAATCGCGTCCTGCACCGCCCCCATCACATTACAAAGCAATTCCACGTCATCACGCGTCAGGACATCAGCTGAATGCTGGTCCGCGGCGCCTCGCGCACCGGAAACTACCCGAGATGGCGTGTACGAATCGGTCAATATGCACCCTGCGTCTCGGCCCGCCTCCGCTGCGCAGATTCGGCGCAGTCCTCTGTCTGTTATCATCGGCCTCGCAGACCACCGGGCTGAATACGCCGCCAGAACGATCGTCAAATCAGCAAGCGATTTCGGATCAACTGAACGACATGTTGATGCGATTAAACACTTCGAGCAGCACGAATTGCGCCAAAACAGGAGTTTCTGGGTCTACGAACCATAAGGCTATATGCAGCATGGTTTTGTGTCGCGCCTCCCGCGCGAACATGCCAGGGCCGCCGCTTCGCCCCGTGGTGTGGAGGCAACATTCCTCGCAAAACTGTCGAGGAAACGCGAAAGTCTTGTCGTCTTTGGAACGATAGTCTCAGTGCGTCGCGTGTGACGTACGGCTAGGAAGGCAGCGGCGTTGCTCCGCTCCCGAGTCGACGAACCGGAATCGCAGGGTGTGATGATGTTCGCGCATAAGGCTGAATCAAGCACGACGTTTCCATCTCCCCATGCGACGGCAGAGCACACTTGTGGCGCATATCTAAAAAGCCCAGTTTCATGTGCCCGGGCGGGCGCCGTGTCCCCAACCGGCGCCCGCCCTCCCTCCACTTCAGGAGCGCACTGCCTGTGGCAACTGAATGGAGGAATGCCGCGGCACATATGCACCTATTCCGCTCGCAAGGACCAGCCTGATTGATCCGGCCGCGTGCTCTCAGCGCCGCGACTTTCCAATCAGGCGAGTCCGGGGGGCGCTCTACCACAGTCTGACCGACGCTGGTGGTAGCTGACATGGGTTCTGGTCAGCGGTGCCGTTGGCGCTGCGAGTACACCGAAAACGCGTGGGAGAATGAGATGTTCAAGAATTGGACCGTGGGCAAACGTGTTGGTGTTGGATTTGGGATTGTTTTGGTGCTACTAGTCCTTGTCGGCATCATCAGTTTCACGGGTGTTACGGACGTAACCACGCATCTCGCCGAGGTCGTCGACAACAATCAACTCAACCACGAACTCTCCGAGAAGGAGATCGACCATCTCAACTGGGCTACCCAGGTCGAGCATCTCCTCAGCGACGACGCCGTCGCGGAACTCAATGTCGAAACAGACCACACCAGGTGCCGCTTCGGACAATGGCTGTATGGCGACGCCCGCCACGAAGTTGAGCAGCAAATCCCCGCGCTGGCCCCGTTACTTGCTGAAGTCGAACAACACCATGCTGCTCTGCACGAAAGCGCAGTGGCCATCAATAATCAGTACCGCCAGCCTCACCCCGGCCTTTCGCTCACCCTGTCGAACCGTCTCGCGGACCATTATCACTGGGTCGCGACGGCCGCCGCCAATATGGCCCGCATCACCGCCACGGCGGATAGCGACAATCAGAATGCCGTTGCGTCGCCAGATGGACAGCGCGTGACCTTGGGTGTCGAAACCGACGCCGGCCAATGCGCTTTCGGTCAGTTCCTGAACGATCCGGAGACGCAGCGCATCGCGAAGGATTTCCCTGAGCTCCGCGCTGCGCTCGACGCGTGCCGCCAACCTCACCAGGTTCTACATCAGTCCGCCATCGCCGTGGAAAAGGCACTAAAGGCGAGTCAGACGGACCAGGCCCTGGCGATCTTCGACCAGCAGACCCTTCCCGCGTTGGCCGAATTGGAGCAACACTTCAACACCGCCATTGCGGCCGAGGATCAACTCCGCATCGGCGCCGAACAGGCCGCCCATATCTTCATGAACGAGACCCGACCCGCGCTGGCCCAGGTTCAGCGCATTCTTCGCCAGGCCCGCGATATTGTGGCCGAAGAAGTGCAGCGCAGTGACGAGGCCGCCATCGCCGCTGGTCGAAAGACATCCTTCCTGACGATCGCCACCACCCTGACCGCCCTCCTCCTGGGTACGACGCTGGCATTCCTGATTGCCCGGACCATCACGCGCGCCCTCAAGCGTGTCATCGATAGCCTTAACGATGGTGCCGACCAGGTTGCCGACGCGTCAAACCAGGTTTCCTCGTCCTCTCAGCAACTCGCCGAAGGGGCCAGCGAACAGGCCTCCTCACTCGAAGAAACCAGCAGCGCACTCGAACAAATGACCGCCATGACGCGCACCAACGCCGACAACTCGCGGCAGGCCAATGAGTTGAGCGACAAGGCCCGTCGGGCTGCCGATCAAGGTGCGGCAATCGTACAGCAGCTCAACGACACCATGGAAGGCGTCAGCACGGCCAGCGAGCAAATCAGTCGTATCATGAAAGTCATCGAGGAAATCGCCTTCCAGACCAACCTCCTCGCGCTCAACGCCGCCGTCGAAGCCGCCCGCGCCGGCGAGCACGGCAAGGGCTTCGCTGTCGTTGCAGACGAGGTGCGCAACCTGGCACAGCGTGCCGCTACCGCCGCCGGCGAGATCACCGACCTGATCGAGAACTCGAATGAGCGCAGCCGCGCCGGCGTCCAAGTCGCCGGCGAAGTGGGCAAGGCCTTCGGGACCATCGTTGAGGACATCCGCAACGTATCGGAGCTGGTCGCCGGTATTGCGCAGGCGAGCCGCGAACAGGCCGAAGGCGTTGATCAGGTCAGCACCGCCGTCTCACAAATGGACAAGGTCACGCAGCAGAATGCCGCCGGCGCGGAGGAATCCGCCTCCGCCGCTGAAGAGCTCGCCGCCCAATCCGAAAACGTCAAGGCGATGGTGGCGGATCTGGTCGCACTTGTCGGGGGTGGCCGCGGCAACTACGGTCAGCGCCAGATCAAGCATCGGATAGCGCAGCAGGCACAGCACGCGGGACACGCCTCGACGACTCCACGCTCGAGCACGGAGCACGCCGCGTACGTCAGTGCCACCCCCGATGCCTACGCCACGCAGGCCGGCGCCCCGTACACCGCCGGAAGTAACTCGGACGCACAGCATCTGAACAGCTTCTAGTCTGGACGCAATGCGGGAGCGGAAGGTCGTGCGTGTCATGAGGGCCCGCGGCCTTCCGTCGCATTTCCACCCTTTTCCTTCAGCATGCCCCGCAGCCGACTACCGGAGCAACGCAACTCCGGTCACCGGAGGCTCACCGCCACCTCGACGACCAACGTTACTCCAGGTAGCCCAGGTCACTCAGCCGCTGCTGCAAGATCTCTTGATCCGCTTCGGTATACGCTTCGACTTCCTCGCGCCGGACCTTGGCCACTGGTGGCTCCTGCTCGATCTCCGGCGGCCGCGAGAATGCCTCCGTAATGACCCGGCCTTCCATGTCGACGGGAACCCGCAATCCCAGGGAGGCCAGCGCCGTCGGTGTGATATCCACGATGTTCGCCGATATCCGCTCACCCTGTCGGACGTGCGCACCCCCCATGGCGAGGATGCCCTCCACACGGTGTGTGCCCTCGAGTCGGCTGAGTCCACACCACCGCACGGGCCTGCTCCCACGTATCTTCCGCACCACGGCAAACCCGGGATGAGGCGCCAACATCAGATCCGGCAGGTTGGGATAATCCTCCCGATCGCACCCGTAGAGCTCTTCAGGCTTGAATACCTCCGGGAAGATCCTGACCGTTTGTCCCTCAGGTGTCCGTACCGTGGCACCCGTCAGTCGCTGGGTCAATTCGTCACGCAGACGCTCATAATCGTCCGCCGGTACGATACCATGCGGCCCCCGCCCGGCCAGATTAATGTACAGGTACCCGTAAATACCTGCGTGCATCACGCAGGCCTTGGTTCGTGACCAGTCCACCGCCAGGTCGCTCTCGATTCGTCGATTCCCCTGTTCAAAACGCGTCGCGCGCCCCTTGGTCAGACGATGCAGCCAATACTCGGTACGCGTCATGGCCTGTTCCCATGGGCTACGTAGGCCGAGATAGCCCCACTTCTTCAATAGCAGGTTGGGCTGCGCCTTGCCATCCAGACTGCCGTGACCGTGGTCCGACATGATAAGGACCGTTGCATTGTTCCGATCCGCGTACTCGAACAGCTCACCCACCGCATGATCAAGCCGCTCGAAACACTGCGCCGCCATCTCCGCCTCACGTGGGAAGCGATGCTTGAACCGCGGGTCGAGGTATTTCCATGCCTTGTGCTGCAGGTTGTCCACCAGCTTGAAAACCACCATCAACACGTCCCACCCATACTTGTCGCCACAGTAACGCGTCAGATGTGTCCCTTGGTCGAAGCTATTCGAAATGTAATCCAGGTTGTCTGCCAGCTGTGCCAGCCTACCCACCGCCGTCCGCCGCCAGTTCGTCCGGTAGTCATAGTTCGGCACTTCGCGGAAAATCTCCTCCTTCAGCTCGGGCGGCCACGTGAACTGCGCATCGATGCTGGGCGTCTCAAAACCGCTGATCATGAACCCGTTGACCTCCTTCGGCGGGTAGGTCATTGGGACGTTGATGCTCCCGACGCGGAGACCTTTCTCGCTCAAGAGCTGCCAAAGCGTCTTTTCACGGATCTCATATGTGCTATTGAACGCCAGGGCATGTTTCTCGGCGTCAAACGTCTCAAAATCGAGAATGCCATGCCGACCCGGTCCCTTCCCGGTCATGAATGTTGTCCATGCCGCCGGCGTAATGGGCGGCTGCGTCGACCGCAACACGCCTGAGGCGCCCTGGCTGACGAACCGCTTGAGGTTGGGCATCCGCCCCGCCTCCAGCAGTGGATTCAACACGTCAAACGTGGCCCCATCGAGCCCGATAATCAACAACCGCTCCGCCAACGCCGTCAGTGGCCGTGGCACCGTTGAGCGCGGTGCCGGCTGCGAGCCTTGAGTAGCGGTGTGTTCGATCGTCGCATGATCCGTGTTCATACCCGTTCCTTCACTCTCGGACGCCGAAGCACAGTTCCACCCCCGTCCATCCTGACCGCCGTTGGTCGACGGGCGGGCGATTCCCGCGCTGCTGACAATACCCATCCCTCCAGTAGCTTACACGCTTTCGCAGGTGAGCATAGTCCCCGGCCGGCGGGTGTCCACTCAGTACGAGCGGTGGTTCCGGCCATGAGTGCTTCTAAGGGCCGCCGTTGCCGGGCGCCCGCCCCGCCGCGTCAAAGAACCGCAGTTGGTTCTTCTCGAATACATCCTTCTGGAAGGTCGGATCGATCGGGATTGGATAGTCGCCTGTGAAACACGCGTGACAGAATTCGTCGTTGGCCGTCCGGGCCGCCGCCAACATCCCCTCCAGCGACAAATAGGCCAGTGAATCGACCTCGAGGTAATCCCGGACTTCTTCCACACTGCGCCCGTTAGCCACCAGTTCTTCCCGACTTGGAAAATCGATGCCATAGTAGCAAGGGTACCGAATCGGCGGACTCGCAACCCGCAAGTGAATCTCCCGCGCGCCGGCTTCGCGGAGCGATTGCATCTTGCCGCGCGTGGTTGTGCCGCGTACGACCGAATCCTCGACGACGACCAGCCGCTTGCCGTCCACGCTTCCACGAATCGGATTCAGCTTCAGCCGCACCGTCAGATCGCGAATCGTCTGCGTCGGCTGAATGAACGACCGCCCGACATAGTGATTCGTCGTGAAGCCGCGCCCGATCGGAATGCCGGTTACCTCGTGATACCCCAGCGCAGCGCAGCGCGCACAATTGGGCACAGCAATCACCAGATCCGCATCCGCCGGCGCCTCGCGCGCCAACGCCCGCCCCATCTCCTTCCGTGCCATATGCACATTCTCGCCAAATACATCGCTCGACGGGTCCGCGAAGTAAACATGTTCGAAAACGCAGAAGGCACGCCGCTGCTGACTGGGCTCCACGAAACGCCGCGACTCCATCCCATTTACCGTCAACGTCACGATCTCACCCGGTGCGACGTCACGCACGTACACCGCATCGATTAAATCCAGTGCACACGTCTCACTCGCCACCACCCACGCGTCGCCCAGCCTGCCCAGGCAGAGTGGCCGATTCCCGGACGGATCCCGCACCGCCTCAATCCGGTCGGGGTGCATCAGCAGCAGACAGTATGAGCCGCACAGATGTCGCAGGACCGCTGCCAGCGGGTCCGGCCGCTCCGCAAACTCCTGATCCGCCAGCATGTGCAGAATGACTTCCGTGTCCGCGGTGGTCACGAAAATGTGCCCGTGCTGCTCATACTCCCGGCGAACTTCGGCCGCATTCACCAGGTTACCATTGTGGCAGATCCCCACCTGCCCAATCGAGCAGGTTACCAGCAGCGGCTGCGTATTGGATTCGCTGCACGAACCCGTCGTCGAGTAACGCACGTGTCCGATTGCCATTGGATTCCGCAGCGCATCCAGATCTCGCGGCTTGATCGCGTCCGTGACCAGACCGACGCCCGCCCGCCGCACGATGGCCTGACCATTCGCACTCGTTATGCCAGCCGATTCTTGCCCCCGATGCTGCTGCGCATACAGCCCCAGGTACGTGAGTTGCGCGGCGTCCGGATGCCCGGCAATACCAAATAGCCCGCAGTAATGACGAATCTGCTCGTCCATCGACACCTGTTCGGCCGCGCGGTGCGGCACACGCTCAAGGGCGAAAACCACATTCTATCACGTACCACGCGTGAGGAAAGCGCGGCGATCCGCCCAGCAGCCAAGTCCCACCATTGACCCCGCCTGACGCGTCCGGATAATGGCGTCGTGAGAGATCCCGACCCTTTCAGCAGCAAATGAGAATAATTGGTGCGGTCTGAAACAAATATCACGCTCTCGCGGCTCCCGCGCCGCGCCATGAGTTCGTCTGTGTCGCATGTTCGGACAACATTGGTGGGGCTGGCCGCGTTTCTGCTCGGGTTTTGTACGGCGGCGCCAACGTCCGGACAGCACGATTTCAGCATCGAGCCCCTACTCGCCAGCGGCATCAGCGAGCAGGACGTCCTGATGCGCGGCCGCTACGCCCGCCAGTGGCGCACACCCGACGAGACACTCGTTGTCATGTTCAACGGCGGTTTCGAGCTTGAAATGGGCCGCCGCCAGCTTGCCGCCAATGACGCCGTCGTGTGGATTGCGCCACGCGTGCGACCGGGCGACAATCGCAAGTACTTCGACCTCACGGTCTATCTCTCCGAGAACGCTCGGGTCGTTGAGCCCGGTGGCACGATCGTGGTCGATAACATATTGCTGGTCCGCAACCTCCGCACTCTCGGTCGCATCATCAAGCAGCACGACGCGCACGCGCCGCAAGACATGTCCGCTTCCCCACTCTACCAGGACGCCTTGCAGGCGCGCGACGCGGATCGACCATCCACTCGCGAAGAGGCGCAACCCACGCCGCCGGACGAGCCGCCCCCGGAAATCGCCCCCGAAATCGAACGCCCCGCCGCCCAGGACGGCGAACTTCCCCAAGTCGTCCGCCCGGACGAGGCGCGCATTGCGCAGGAGGAGCAGCCGCCGCGCACCGTGCGCTATCGTGCCCAGCGCATCGAACCGGCCCAGACCCCAGCCGGCGAGAACGCCTATGTCGGTCTTGGCGGCGTGTATTTCTCCCAAGCCGGCGGGCCCAACGCCCCCATGCTCGAAATCCGGGCCGACACGGCCGTCATCTTCGCCCCCGGCGACGCCATGGGCCCACTGCTCGGCGAAACGGGAGTCGCTGAAGAGCCAACCGATGCAGACGGCGATTCGGATGCGCCGCTGAGCGACGACGATGAGCCGCCACCTCCGACCATCTGGGAGCGTACCCAGCCGCCCCCGTCAGAAGCGGCCGCACCAGAAGCCGCCGGCACACTGGGCATGCCCGGTCCCGCTGGTGGTGTGCAGGCCGTCTACCTCGAAGGCGATGTCGTGCTCTCACTCGGTACCCGCTTCGTCCGCGCCGAACGTCTGTACTACGATTTCCACCGCAACCGCGCGCTCATACTTGACGCCGTCTTCCGCACCGAGATCCCCGACCGCGAGATCCCGCTCTACGTCCGCGCCAACGAGATTCGGCAGCTTTCCGCCCGGGAGTTCTCCGCAGAACAGGCCATCGTTACGACCAGCGAGTTCTATACCCCGCACTACCACGTCGGCGCAGAGCGCATTTACATCCGCGACCTGACTGACCGCGATGCATCTGGCCGGGCCGTCACACAGGTTGCCGGCGAATACGAAATGGGAAATGCCACCCTCAATGTCGGCGGTTGGCCGATCCTCTGGTGGCCCCACAGCCGCGGTCGACTTGAAACCAGCGAGACGCTGCTCCGCCGCTTCCGAACCGGCTATAGCGGCGATTTCGGCGCCGAAGTTGAGACCGACTGGTACCTGTTCAATCTCCTCGGCGTCCAAGCCCCGCCCGGTTACGACGCCACGCTGCGGCTCGACTACTTCTCCGAGCGCGGCCCCGCCACCGGCATCGATCTCGACTACGAGCGCGAAGATCACTTCGGCCTTGTCCGCAGCTACTACATCCACGACGACGGCGAAGACTCCCTCGGCCCCCTCCGCCGCGACGACGAAGACCCGAGCACCTCCAACCGCGGTCGCTTCCTCTGGCGCCACCGCCACTACCTGTCCCACGATTGGGAAGTCACCCTGGAGATGTCCTACATCTCCGACCCCTACTTCCTCGAAGAGTACGAGAAATCAGAGTGGTTTGAGGGTAAGGACCAGGAAACCGTCGTTTACTTCAAACGTGCCACTGGCAACCAGGCGCTGACCCTGCTCGCCAACTGGCGTATCCTCGACTTCGTCACCGAAACCGAGCATCTGCCCGAGCTGGCCTACCGCCGCATCGGCGACACGTTCCTTGACCCCGTCATCCTATACCACGAGTCACGCGCTGGCATGGTCCGCTATCGCCGCGACGACCGCCACTTCATCGATAATCCCCTGTTCACCAACGATACGCCCAGTGACGTCACCTATCGCTCCGATCTCCGCCAGGAAGCCGAACTGCCCATCAAACTCGGCGCTCTCAACGTCGTCCCCTTCGCCACTTTCCGCGGCACCTGGTGGGATGGGCAGCCGCTCGACGACGGTGGCCTCTGGCGCGGCATGGGGATCTACGGCGTCCGCGGTGGCACCAGCTTCAGCCGCGTATACGATCGGATCAACTCCGATCTGCTCGACATCCACCGCATCCGACACGTCATCCAGCCCGATTTCGCCGCCTGGTTCGCCAACAGCACCGCTCGCAGTGAAGAGCTCTACCCCTTCGACTACGGCATCGAAACCATCGACGGCTTCTATGGCGCCACCGGCGGTGTCCGACAGGTCTGGCAGACGAAACGCGGGGCCCCCGGCAGCCGTGAAACGATCGATCTTCTCTCCCTCGACCTCGAAGTCGGCTTCTTCGGCAACACCGACGGCCGCGAAGACATCTCAAACGGCTTTGCCAATCCGCTCCGTCCGGAGAACAGCCGCACCCGCAACTACTTCGCGGGCCAATCCATCTATCGCCTCGGCGACACCACCAGCCTGCTGTACGACTTCAATATTGATCTGAACGACTGGTCGTATGACCGCCACGCGGTCGCCCTCGCAGTTGAACGCAGCCCCCGCCTCGCCTATGTCTTGGGCACACGTTACGCCGGCGATATTGATATGAACCTCATCGGTGGCGGCTGGAATTACCGGATCAACCCCAAGCACGTCTATACGGTTCGAACGTGGTGGGACGCCGACACCGGCGAACTGGGCGAAGTCGCCGTTGCCTACGTCCGCAAAGTGCCCCGCTGGTACTTCGGCCTGACTTTCGAGTACGACAACGTCGACGACGACTTCACGATCTCACTATCCGTCTGGCCCGAAGGCATCCCGGAGTGGACCCTCGGTTCCCGCCGCTTCACTGGTCTTGCAACCTCCACTGGCATCCGCCCGTGAGATGACAGCGACGATCTGGCTGCCGAGACGTGGATCAATGCGTCGGAGTGGACCGTTGTTGGCGGTTTTCGGGTGCGTAGAAAGCGCCAGCGAATGCCACTGCATGCGCCAGGTTGTCGCAATACGCCGCATATTCAATCTGCCCACGCAAGGCCGGCGTAAGTGCGCGTCCGCCTACCAGGACCGCCGCTCCGGTCGTCATCGCCACTTCATATATACGTCGGTAATCTGCGACAAATTCCGCTTCTGATGCGATTGTGCTGACGCTAAGCCAGAACAGTCGGGGCCGGACATTCTCAATCGCTCGGCAGATGGTCGCAGCCGGATGACCAACTCCAAACGACTGCGCATTCCATCCGGCCTCGCGCAACGCCAGCTCGACCATTGTCGTTGGCAACGAGTATGGATCATCCATCAGCGTAGCGCCGACTGCGTCAGGCGCATCTGGACGTGGATCCGGGAGCAGAAGCCGCAATTCTGTCAACAAGCGAATGCAAATCTCAACCGCACGCCGCTCCTCATAGACTTCCAGGTCCCCATGTGACCAACGCTCACCCAGCGCATGAAACGCCGGCGCGATCACGCGGTCACAAATGTCGGCCACACGCTGACCATCCAGGTAACTCGTTACTGCTAGTTGCCGACACTCGGCAACCCACCCCTGTTCCAGTGCCGCCTGCATCCGATCCGCGGCCTCAGGCATCGAAACGGCGTTCTCAGTAGTCTCCGCCGGCAGTCCCAGCAGCTCCGGCTGCACAATCTGACGCCGCTGCCGACGTACGAACTGCATGACACCGTTCAGTGGAAGCCGTCGATGCCCGCCAGGGGTGCGAATCACCGGCAACAGGCCCCGATCACAATACCGTTTGAGCGATGCCTCACTGACGCCGAGCGCCCGCGCTGCCTGCCGAGTTGTGAGTAATTCCCGCATTCGTACTGCCTTTTGGTCGTTTTGAACGATTGTATCGCAGGCCCGACTCAGGTCAAGTGCTCGCCACTTACCTCGCCTGAAGTCGCTATTCATGCCCTATAATGGATTCCCTTTGTGCCTTGGGGCTCCTGCGGCAAAGGCCGGCTTGACCTTTTGAGCAGCGCGTCTATAACTGATCGGTGAGCGAATTGGGCGATTCCAAGGTTTGGAGGAGAGTCGTGATGATTGCATCATGTGAGAGCCTGGTATCACGAGCGGACGGCGGGTCGAACGGCGATGAGCTCGCTGGTCCGAAGCAGCCGAGTGCCGGCCGGGTGGAATCGGCCGTTCGAGAACTTCTTGCGGCCCTCGGAGAGGACCCCGCACGGGAGGGCCTCCGTGACACTCCCCGACGCGTCGCTAGGATGTATCGAGAGCTCTTCGCCGGCCTTCACGAAGATCCGGCCCGTCACCTCGCCCGCGTCTTTAACGAAAAATACGACGAAATCGTCCTCCTACGCGACATCGATTTCCACAGCCTGTGCGAGCATCACCTCCTTCCATTCCACGGCCGTGCGCACGTCGCCTATCTCCCGAGCGGCAAAGTCGTCGGACTTTCAAAGCTCGCCCGGACCGTCGAGGCCTTCGCACGCCGTCCCCAGGTGCAGGAACGTCTGACCTGCCAAATCGCCGATGCCCTGACCGAGCATCTGGCTCCCCGCGGCGTAGTCGTCGTTGTTGAGGCTGCTCACATGTGCATGAAGATGCGCGGCGTGCAAAAACCCAACGGCACCATGGTGACCTCAGCTGTTCGCGGCGTGTTCAAGGAATGTGCTGCCTCACGCGCCGAAGTGATGTCGCTGATCAACCGGGCCGCCTGATGGAGTCGTCCATGCGCTTCACAGAAGAACAGATTCGCCTTGCCCGCGTCCTGCGCGACAGCGGCCTGGATTGGCAGCCTGCCGTAGGCCATTTCGTGTACGACGATTCAGGCCTCATCGAGACCCCCTCACCCTTTCAGGACCGCGTCTATTTCATCCTGGACCTGCGTCACTTCCTTCGTCGCGCTGGCTCGCTCGACGCCTTACGCACGCGGGCCTTCTGGTTGCCGGAGTGGGGACAGCTACGGGCGGAGCTCGCCAAGCGTGGTCTCACGGACCTGGAGGTGGCCCGATATCTGTTCCAACACGCTGGCGTCGAGTTCGGCCGTGAACTGACCTGCCTCTACGAGCTTCTCGGCGAAGTGCTTGTGTTGGGCCCGCGCGCAGACCCCGGTTCAATGGTCACGCCGTAATCGTTGCCCCGTGCAGGCGCCTTCTCCACGCCCCCGCCATCCCGGATGTTCCCGATGCGCGCAGAGCGCCCCCAACGGGATTCGAACCCGTGTCGCCGGCTTGAAAAGCCGGTATCCTAGGCCTCTAGATGATGGGGGCGGGGTAGGACGCTCGTGGCCAGGAGTTAAACATAGTAGAAAGCGGGCTGCGGCCCGTCAATCCAGTTTCGCCCGGTCATTCCGTTGAGGGCGGCCGTAGTGCCCGGACTCGCCCGAATCGCCCCGTATACACCATCTCTTGGAGCGGCTTTCGCTCTCTCGGCGCCATTTCACGCTGCCTGTGCTCCGGCGCGAGCTTCTCATGGTCACCGTAGCGACCGACCGCCATCATCGCCACTGGGTCATGTGTCTCGGGGATAGCGTACAACTCCCGAGCCCGATCCGGCACGAATCCCGCCATTTGATGGACGAACAGCCCCATCGTCGTCGCTTGAAACGTCAGATACGCCGCGGCCTGCCCGACGTCATACCGGGCATGCGCATTCGGCTTGCCATTCCGCTCAAATTCCTTGCGTGCCACCGCCAGGATCAGCAGGGGGGCGGCGTTGGCCCAAGCCTGGTTCGCCTCCACCATGCAGCTCGCCAGCTGCCCGAATTCTTCCACCTCATCACGCGTTGCCATGATGAAGCTCCAGGGTTGCCCGTTGTAGCTTGACGGCGCCCACCGCGCCGCCTCCATCAAACTCCCCAATTCCTCCTGACTCAGCAACTCACCCGAAAATGCCAGCGGACTCCATCGCCGCCGCAAGTGCTCATCCAGCGGAAACTGGTTATTGGTCGGATTCTCCATTTGATTTTTTCCTCAACGTCGCGCCCGTGTCGGCACGGATCTGAATGGTAGCCCGACGCAGCTTCCGCCGCGCCAGCGTCTGCCAGAACTGAAGTGGAGTGCAGCACTTAGCGCCGGAACTTCTCCTTCTTCTTTCGGAAGGCCGCGTCCAGACTGACCCCGCCGGCCCCATACGCTACAACCATCAACAACCCGCCCATCAAAGTCAGGTTCTTCATAAAGTGAATCATCTGATTCCGTACCTGCTCCTCCGGGTACGTCCAGAAATTGTGGAAATAAAACGTCGCCGGGAGCAGGAACAGGATCAATACCACCGCACCCCACCGCGCCTTGAGACCCAGCAGCAACGCCAGCCCGCCCAGAATCTCGGCAGCTACGGCCACCGGCAACCCAACCTGCGCCAGCGGCATGCCCCGTGACTCCATATATCCGATCGTCTGCTCCCATCCCGTGATCTTGCCATACGCAGAGAACAGGAAAATGCTGCACAACAGCAGACGGGCAATCAGGGTAGCCAATGAAGCCATCTTAGCCTCCGATAGCGGGTCAGATCAGTTCTTCGGCCGTACCCCCAATTGTAGTCCTTTCCTTCGGGGGTGACTTTGCGATGTCTGCCCTACGGATTCAGGCCGATCGTCAACTCGCCATCGGAACAGACCTCATGCCGCCGGTCGGCCACCTGCACGACTACCGGTAACCCAGCCTCGCGGAATCGCAGCACGACGCGATCACGCCTGATATCGAGTTCCAGTGGACGACCCTGATAAACAAACGGCATGCGCAGCCGGTGCCAATCCGGCGGCAGTAGGGGGGCTACGCGCAGATGATCCTCATGAAACTCAACGCCGCCAAAACCGAACAGCAGCGCGCAAATCGCCCCGCCCATCGCCGCCCCATGCAGACCGCGGGAGCCGTCTCCACGCCAATCCAGCAGGTCCATGTTCACCGATTCACGGAAATACCGTACCGCCGTCCGCCCAAACCCCAGCCGAGCGGCCACCGCGGCATGCGTCCCCGCCGAGAGCGACGTATTATGCTCCGTCCGCGGCACATAATAGTCCCAATTGACGCGCATCTGCTCCAGCGTGTGCTCGTGGCGCAGCAGATACAACAGCATGATTACGTCCGCCTGCTTGACCACCTGCGTCTTGCAGGCGTCCGGCGGCTCCTCGAATCGCTCCTGCGTCGTTTGCGGATCGATGAACTCCAAGTTCTCGAATCCGTCGAACTGCCGATACCAGCCCGTCTTGGTATCTTGCGGAACGTAAATACGCTCCGCGACACGCCGCAGCTCCGCCAGTTCATCCCGTCCAAACCCCAGGTGCTGCGTTAATTCTCGATGCTGCTCCGGACACTCCGCTCGCATGGCTTCCAGCACGTGCAACGCCCGCTGCACATTTCGCTGTGCCAAGACATTGATGTATGCACAGTTATCCGTCCGCTCATGACACTCGTCCGGCCCGCACACGTCGTAGATCTCGAAGCGATTCTCCGCTTCGTTGTACGTCCCGCGCGACGCCCAGTAGCGCGCCGTCTCAATCAGGATCTCCGCCCCACGTGCAAACAGCCAATCCCGATCGCCCGTCGCCAGATAAAAATCCCACACCGCCTGCGCCACGCCGCAGACCGAGTGAATCTCATGCTTCCAGCACGTAATCGGCATCCGCCGACCATCCGCGTGCAGCCAATACTCCGGCGTAACCTCCGTACCCTCCTCGGCACTCTCCCACGGGTACCACGCCCCGCGGTAGCCCCACTTCGCAGCGTTATGCCGCGCTCCGTCCAGCGTTTCGTACCGGTAGTTTATGAGATACCTTCCCAGCGCCGGCCGCAGCGCCGTGATCGCCGGCGTCATGAACAGGTCCGTATCCCAGAATACATGCCCGCGATACCCCTCCGCACTCAACGGCTTCGCGCCGAGCCCCGCTCGATCGTCAATCGGAGCATGCGACAGTAGTTGCGCAGTCACGAAGTGAATCCCCCGCGCGCATTCGTCATCACCGTCAATCTCAATCGCCGCGTCTTTCCACAGTTTCCGCCATTGGGCGACATGTCGCCGCTGCTCCGCGTCAAATCCCCGCTTGGTCGCCTTCCGTAGCATCTCCGTGGCGAGCGTAGCGGGTTCGTCCGAAGTATCCCGGCTGGTCGCAAAGGCCACACACTTGTCGAGCGTCACGGAACTACCGTCGGCGAGCCGCGTGCTGAGCTCCCATGTTGCGGCGGAACGCGTTACCTTGCGCTCCACGCGCTTTGCGGAAGACCGCACATGCCCCGCCATCGCAACGTCATAATCTCCGCCCACGGTCCGAGCCGTCAGCACGGCACATTCACTCGCGCTTGCGCGCCGGTGTTCCGTCAGCAAGTATTCCCCTCTCGTCTTCACGCGCGTCGTCACGCGTGCCACTAGCCGCACCCGCGCCGCCGCCCCATCCACCCGCACCTGATAACGCTGCCAGCCCACCTGCCGCGTCGCAAGACTGCAGAAATGCGCCGTCTCGACCGTGACGAGCTTCCGCCCAACCCGCCATACCAGTCGCCGTGAAACAACGCCGCGACGCAAATCAAACGACCGGCTGTATTCTTCAACGTCCCGCACATCCGGCCGCAGCCGCTTGCCGTCGACTTCGAGCTGCACATTCAGCCACTTCCCGCAGCTCACCAACGTCCGAAAACCGAGCGAGTCATTCGTGAATACGCCTGCGATCATCGTCGCTGGCAGCCCCGCATCGTGCTCCGGATGCGTGCCCCGCGTTGCGAAATACCCATTTGCAGTCGTGAAGACTGTTGCCTCGTGCCCGGCCCGCGCGCGGTCAAATCCCGCATGACGGACCTCCCACGTATCGCTGATCGCGCTGCGTTTCTGCTTGCTCATGCGCGCGTTGATACGCGCTCGGGACCGCGGCGCCAAGCAGTGACACAATTCGCCACCTCACGCCAGCGGAGGTAATGACTCGAATGGGTCCACCTGCCGGCGGAGCGATCCATCGTGATCGAGGTGCTCACCCAGCACCGCCGGATCCGCCTCCACGCGCTGCCCGTCCAGCCGATGCCCGCGCACGTGATTCCACGCAATCATCGGCAGCATCACGCCAAAGCTGTACAGCGGGTCACTCTCCCACGTGTCATCGCCGTCGGCGGTCTCAGCGTGGTAATTCTCGTGCAGGTGACCTTCTTCGAGCCATTCCCGCTTCATCGTCTCGATAGCGCCACGCGCCAGCTCAGCGGCCGCTTCCTCTTCACCCTGTTCACGGAGTCCCCAATGCACCAGCAGCATCTGTGCCGGCCAGATCCGACCCCGCACGTAATACTGCTCCGGATACGCCGGATCATCCCGCGGCGACACCGGCATCACATACTGTCCGCCGAACCGTCGCGGATTCCGCAAGTGTTCTTCAATTGCCCGCCGGACGTGCGGCTTCTCGCTCGTCGCGAGGAAGAACGGATAAAAGCAGATCGGCGACGCCCGCTGATTCCATTCCTGATTCCACCCGCGACTGAGCCACAGCCCGACCTCATCGTTCCAGAGCCGCTGTTCGATCAGCTCACCCACCCGCCGCGCTCGTGTCTCCAATCGCTCGCGATCCTCGCCGCGTTCCAGCACCTCCGCCATCCGCGCCAGACACAACGCATCGACCGCATGCAACGCACTCAGCCCGACACAGTTCTGCTCCTGCGTATTCGTATCCGGTTTGAACCGCACGTCGTCCCACATCGGGTGATTGTCCATCCCCGTCTCGTATCGGCTGGCCCAGAACGAGTGCGACTGCCACTGCGGATGCGCCGCCTCCGTTGGATTGCTGCCCCACTCCAGCAGACCGTCGCCGTTCCCATCCCGGTTCCGTCGCCACCAGTTGTGATAGCGCATCAGCCGCTCGTAATACGGCTCGACAAACGACCGATCCCCACTCGCCAGGTAGGCCTGATACAACCCCAGACTCGCGTCCGGCGGCATGCCGCGATCCGCACTCGCCCCTAATGGACTCGCGACACCCGGAATCAACCCCTCCGGCGTCTGCACGGCCAGTTGCGGCCGCACAATCTGATGCGCCAGCTCGACATCATACTCCGCCGCCGCCGGCGCCAGCAGGAACGTATCCCAGTTAAACAGCACCCACTCGCCGTACGTCCCGTGCACGCACCAATCCCGACTGCACACCTGCACCGGCTCGCGCCGATCCGCCGCCCAGATCATGTTCCAGCCAATGCCGTACGGAATCGCGGCATACAACCACCACATTTCCGGGGGAACATAAGAGAACTGACCCAGGTATTCCCGCCGCGCCTCGGCCACCGTCGCCGCAACCGCGCGCTCCGCATCAGTCAGCGGCGTCGTGCGATCACCGGCCACACGCGGACCCTCATGCCGCGCCTCAAGCCGCCGACCGGGTTCGGCAGTGGGCTCAATCATCGCCATGAACGGCCGCTCCAGCGGGGCCGTGATCGTGGCGCCCATCCGCTTTGCCGCGGGCGTGACCGCACTGACTCGCCAGGCGCTGGGCTGACGACGTGCAATAACCTCCTCCTCCCGCGCGACGATCTGCCCGCCAGGCAGGAGAAAGAGCGTTTCGAGTTGGATCTGGATGTCGCCCGCCTTCTCCGGATCCAGGCACCGCACCAGGATGTACGTCCGCGCCTCATCCCCCGCCGTCTCGAGTGACCACCGAACCTCTCCAAAGCGCAACGTAATCTGCGAATACCGCCCGCGATAATCATTCGGCCCCAGCCGCACGAGCGCCGGCCACCGAAACTCCGACTGATAGGTCCGCGTCCGCGTATTCAGCAAAGCCACCCGCACCAGCAGATCATCCGGCCCGTTCAGCACACCCGCCAGCGTCGTCCGCTCCCAGCACCGCCAGGGATTACTCGCAACCCAGTACATAACACTGTTCCTCTCTCACACCTTCCAGCCCGGTCACCATACGACCGCAGCAATGAGAGAATCATAGCGCCGAACCGTTTCATTGTCGGAGAAAAGCGAGAATTCGGCCCCCCGCACGCGCTCGCCGCTGGCGGCCCGCCCTCGGCCCATTGCCGCCGCCAGCCCGTCAATTCTTCTTACGGGTAAATGCGCCCCATCATCCGCGCAAAGGGAATCGTCTCGCGGATGTGCTTCAGCCCGCAAATCCACGCCACCGTCCGCTCCACACCCAGCCCGAATCCACCATGCGGCACCGTCCCATACCGCCGCAGATCCAGGTACCACGCGTAATCCTCTTCCTTCAGCCCCTCTTCCTCCATCCGCTCAACCAGCACGTCGAGATCATCCTCACGCTGCGACCCGCCGATAATCTCGCCATATCCCTCCGGCGCCAGCAGATCGAGGTTGTTCACCACCCGCGGATTCTCCGCGTTCCGCTTCATGTAGAACGCCTTGCAGTCACGCGGATAATGCGTCACGAACACCGGCTTCTCATGCAGTCGGGCGATGATCGTCTCGTCGCTCCCCCCAAGGTCCGACCCCCACGCGAAGTTCTTCGCCAGCTCCATATGATGCGGGATGTTCCGCACCGCATCCTCCTGGTCCGCCAACTCCTCCCGATGATCCAGAATCTCCTGCGCCAGCTTGTCCACCTTCCACTGCTTGACGCCCGGCCCGCTGCGCTCCGCCTCCTTCTCCTCGATCAGCTTCTTGAGCTCGTCCACCCGCGCTTTGGCCACCTCCAGATCGTCCGCGAGCATCTTCGCCGCGCGGTCGCTGTGCAGCAGATCCGCCGCCTCCGTGTACGTGATCCGATCAAACGGCGGCACGATCCGCTCCAGCTTGCTCAGGTCCCGCCCCAGCAGCTCCAACTCCATCCGCCGCTCGCGCAACACCGTCTGCACGATCGAGTGCACAAAGTCCTGCGCCAGCGCCACCACATCATCGAGGTCCGCGTACGCAATCTCCGGCTCCACCATCCAGAACTCAGTCAGGTGCCGCCGCGTCTTGCTCTTCTCCGCCCGGAACGTCGGCCCAAAGCAATACACCTTCCGGTGCGCCATCATCGCCGACTCGACGTAGAGCTGCCCCGTCTGCGCCAAGTACACCGGCTCACCAAAGTAATCGACCGAGAACAGCGTTTGCGCCTCTTCCCCCGCCGCCGGCGCGAAGATCGGCGTATCGATCAGCGTGAACCCGCGCTCATCGAAGAACGTCCGGATCGCGTTCACGATCGTGTGCCGCACCCGCAGAATCGCCCACTGCCGCTGCGACCGGAACCACAGGTGCCGATGCTTCATCAGAAACTCAATCCCGTGTGCCTTCGGCGTGATCGGGTACCCCTCCGTGTTCTGCACGATCCGCACATCCGTCACGACCAACTCGTGCCCGCCCGGCGCCCGTTCATCCACCCGCACCTGCCCGTCCACTTCCAGCGACGCCTCCTGCCCCAGCTTCTTCGCCTCGGCGAACACCTCCGCATTCTCGTCCGTCTTCTCCAGTACGCACTGACACAGCCCCGTCCCGTCGCGCAGAATCAGGAACAGCAGCTTGCCGCTCGACCGGCTGTTGTAGAGCCAGCCCCGCAGTGTTACCGTTTCCCCCACATGCTCACTCAACTGCCCAATCGTCGTATCCGTCGCCATCACATTCGTCCCTTCTGCGGGATTAGGTTCGACCCTGCCTCCGCGCCCGACGTCGGTCCGATCCTACCATCCGGACGCCAACCGTCCCGTCCCGCGCCGCGCAGTCCCGCTAGTGTACGGTCCCGCTCCATCTCCGCAAAATCCACCCTCGGCCTCCTCGTGTTATCATGCCTGACTCTCGTCGGCTGCCACACCTACCAGCCCGCCCCACAATACGACGTCTCCCTCGCCGGAGCCCAGGTCGCCGTCGAGTACGTCCAAAGCTGGCTCCGTGCTGCCGACTCAACCCGCTTCAACGTCACCCAGGTCAGTCCGATCAACTACTCCGGCACCGGCTTTGATCATCTCCTCGCCGGCCGCTGCGACCTCGCCTGCACCGATCGCCCCATCCGCACGCTGGAGGCCGAACGCGCCCCCGACCGCGATCTCGCCGGCCACCGCGTCGCCTTCTTCGGCTACGCCCTCTACGTCCACCCCTCCAATCCCCTCGATTCCGTCTTCTCCAAACACGTGTCGCTCGTCTACCAGCAGCAAATCACCGATTGGAGCCAACTAGCCGGCCGCCAGATCGACAACTTCTCCGGCCCCATCAACCTCTACGGCCCCTCCAAGTCCACCCGCGGCGGCATGGTCCTCAGCCCCCTCGCCAACATCTGGTTCGCCGAGGCCACCTGGCAGGTCTGCGACTCCGACGCCGAGATTATCGACCGCGTCGCCAACGATCCGCTCGGTCTCGGCTTCGCCAGCATCGGCTATGACGAAGGCGTTCGCTACCTGGGCCTCCGTATGCGACGCTACGAAGACCCCGCTTTCCCCTCCATCGAGGAGATCGAGTCCGAGCGCTACGGCCTCGCCAAGGTCTTCTACGTGTACCACCGCACCCCCGCCTCACCCGCCGTCCAGACCGCGCTCGACTACCTCTTCAGCCCCGCCGGCCAGCGCGCGATCGAGGACACCGAGGTGTGGCCCATCCCGCGCAAGCGTGCCGGCGTACCACTGCCTGTGCCCAGCGACTCATGAACCCGCCGCTCCATATTCGCCAGTTGCGCATCCACCGCCTTGCCATCCCCATGCGCATCCGCTTCGAGCACGCCCTCGCCTCGCGCGACGTCGCCGACCCAATCATCGTCGAACTCAATGCCGCTGCTCCCTACGCCCACCTCGTCGGCTATGGCGAAACGCTTGCTCGTCCGTACGTGACCGGCGAAACGCCCGACTCCGTCATCGATGACATCCTGAACAACTTCTTGCCACTGCTGGCGCTTTTCCGGCCCGTCTCGTTTGCCGAAGCCCTCGAAACGCTCGAAGCGCTACCCACCCAACTCGAAGGCCGCATCGTTACCGCCGCTCGCGCCGCCGTCGAACTCGCCCTTCTCGACCTCGCATGCCAAGCCTTCCGCCGCCGGCCCGCCGACGTCGCCGGCTGGCTGGGCCTGCCTGGCTTCGGCGCGCCCGGCTCTCTCGCCACAGCCCGCTACTCCGGCATCATCGTCGGCCGCACATCCGCCAAACTGAAAACCGCCCTCCGCCTGCAACGCCTCTACGGCCTCCGAGATTTCAAGCTCAAGGTCGCCGTCGATGGCTGGCGGGACAAACTCTCGGCCGCGCACAAAGTCCTCGCCAAACCCCTCGCCGCCGGCAACGCCACGCTTCGCGTTGATGCCAATGGCGGCTGGTCCCTCGCCGAAGTCACCGAAGCCCTGCCGATCTTCGAAGACCACCACGTTAGCGCTATCGAACAACCGCTTTCCGAGGCAGAGGATCCCGATCTCGCCTACCTCGCCGAACGCACTCGCTGCGACATCGCCGTCGACGAATCCCTCATCACCACCGACGACGCCCAGCGCCTCATCGACGGCCGCGGCGTGCGTATCTTCAACATCCGCATCGCAAAGAACGGCGGGCTGCTCCCGTCTCTCCAGATTGCCCGCCTAGCCCTCGCCGCGGGGCTCGATGTCCAGCTCGGCTGCATGGTGGGGGAGACCAGTATCCTGACCGCCGCCGGCCTCGCCTTCCTGGAAGCCTGCCCGCGCGTCCGGTTTGTGGAAGGGGGGTATACCCGCTTTCTCCTGCGCCGCGACGTCGTCCGCCGCCCGCTCAGCGTCGGTTTTCGTGGCCGTGCACGGTCGCGGAGGCCGTGTGGGCTTGGCATAACAGTGGATTCCGGTCAATTATTGGACCTCGCGAGCGAATCCCCACGGGTACGGCACCTGTAAGCAAATATGATATAAGTGACGAATCCTGATAGGATTAGGTTCTGTTCCGAATATCCTGCGGGCGACGCGCAGAAAGTGCCGATAACAATGCCAGGGTTCCTCCCCGTGGAGTGCTAAGTATGAAGGAAATGTTTGGTTTAGGGGAAATAGCGGTTGAAGGGCGGATGGAATCGTGGCAGAATGAACTGGTCATTTTTGCCGGATCCGATCGCGGAGATCCAGATCTTCAAAGCGACTTGGATCGAGCGAGCTGCAAAGCGGAGCGAGTATCATCATGTCACACACAATGTTGAGCCGAAAGAGACTGAAAGGTTTCACCCTCATCGAGCTACTCGTCGTCGTAGCCATCATCGCACTCCTCATCTCCATCCTCCTGCCCTCTCTTCAGGATGCCAAAAAACAAGCCCAAGCCGTCGCCTGCATGTCCAGCCTCGACCAAGTGCTCCTTGGTCTCCGCATGTACCAGGACGAGCACAACGGCTGGCTGCCGTACTCAGTCGGTAAAGAGCAAAACGACTGGGACGGGTCCTTGTGGAGCGAAGCCGCCTGGAACGTTCCTAAAGAGAATCTCTGGTTCTACAAGCTGACACCTACCTATATTGGGAATCCCAAGGTCTTCGCCTGTCCAGGCGACCCATTCCTGACCGAGTTCGACTATGAGGCGGACCCGGATGAAATCGAATCCGGTGCCGACCCCTACACCGATAACATGGCGTTCTCATGCGGTTACGGAATGAACTACTTCCTTCGGCACGGAAGCGCGTACACCAACCTGATGAATGCTGAGCGCGCGGCTCCCGAGCGCCCGTCCGACACCATCCTGATCGCGGAAGTCGGCCCGGACGACTCCCTCGAACCCACTCCCCTTTATGGAAATGCGAGCGGCGGCGGCGTGGGAATGCCTTGGCGTGACGGTGGCAGACTTATCTGGGATAGTGGTGTCCGTGGTTGGTTCGATGGACCAACGTGGTTGACGGGACGCCACTTGGGCTCCATTAATATGGCTTCCATGGACCTCTCCGTGCGCCGCGTTTCTACCACTCAGCAATTGGCGGAAGGGCCTCAAACCAGAACCACGGAATGCTGGGGATTGCGCTGGAGCCCTGGTAACAACACTTTCATTTGCTTGCTGTGCCAGGAGAACTGGCCGGAAGGTCACTACCAGTTCTACCAGGATTCTCTCTGGTGGTGGACGGGCGACTATCCTCGCTAGCGAGATATCAATGGCCAACGATGCTGAATCACGGCAGAAGTTGATCCGATATGGAATCCTCGCCGTAGTACTTCTGCTCCTGCTGGTGTCGCTCGGTTGGAATATGCTCTCGGCCGATCCGGGCGACGTGCGCGCCACAACGCCGAAGACAAGCGATTTCGTCGTTACGTGGCGCTGTCTCGAGTGTGACCATCAAGAGGAAGATTACGCTGGACAAGGCCCGCGTGCCTGTCCCGAGTGTGGCAAGGAAGCGCTCTACGCCAGCGTTATGTTCTCATGCCCTGAACACGGCCTCTTCCCGGTGGCCTTCAATTATGACGCTGACGGAAAGCCCACGGAAGTAAAGGTCGCCGATGGTCCTTGGGTGCCTTACATGGACATCAGTGCAGGCCAGCTCGGAACTGTGTGCCCTGTATGCGGCCAGTCCATGATGCCGGCCGAGTCCCCGCGCCGCAGCAAAGAACCCCTCGAAAGCGGCATGCCGGACGAACCGGCACCGGAGTAGCCACTGAGCCAGCTTGCCGTGATGCCCAAGCCGGGCACGTGGTGACACACGACGTCTGGGCCGGCTCTTCGTAACCCGCGACTGCAGAAGCTGAGCTACGTTCAACGTCGGGTTTCCCCTATCCGGTATCCGTCCGTCGAGTACGTGTCATGACACCTTTGGGGCCGGACGCGCCCATCTCCATTGCAGTCGCAATTCGCGAACAGGCAGCATGGCTCACCCGGTGCAAACGCGGCTGGCCAGGCGGCCTCGCCATTCATCGCCGCAAGGAGGTACGGCTGATCGTCAAACGTAACCGTGCCGTCGCCGTTGCAATCGCCAGCACACGTCATCACCTCACACTCGTCCGGCACGCCGTTCTCCGGGTAGCAGTCCAGGGCGTCACCCCGTAGCACCGGTCTTGCGCTACGCTTCGCCTTCGGCGTGCAACGGGTCACCCACGATTTGCCCATACCGACCGGAATATCGTTGCATCTAGCGCGGGCGTCCCGCTATCCTGACTGGAGCGAGTTTTGTGGTAGCGTGGTTATCGGCCCGCTCGCCGATGACAGCGAATCGCGATGCGTATTGCCGTATGTTTGCGCTGGGAAGCACCTCCATAACACATTCCGGGAGAGGGACATGAAATCTCTAATCGCACGCCGGGCCGGCCGGCTCAGTTTACTCGTGCTCGTACCGCTGCTGAGCGTCGCAACCGCTTCCGCGCGCTCCGGCAACTACCTGGTCGTCACCGCACAGGAATACGCCGGAAGCACACCGCTAACGCAGTTGATCGACCACCGCACCAGTCAGGGCTTCAACGTCCAGACTCACGTCGTGACACCCGGCACCAGCAACACCGATATTCGCGCCTACATCCGCAGCCTCTGGGGTATGCCGGATGCACCGGAATACGTCCTGATCGTCGGCGACACCAGCGGCTTCACCGCCGGCAGCGACACCATCCCGCACTGGACCGGCGGCGGCCCAAAGTCCGCGGCGACGGACTTGCCGTACGCGTGCATGGACGCCGGCGACGATTGGTTCCCCGAACTGGCCGTCGGCCGCTTCTCGGTGCGCGACGTCGCTACGTTGCAGGTCGTTGTCGACAAGACCATCCAGGTCGAGTCCGGCAGCTATCCCGACCCGGACTTCACGAACCGTGTCGCCCTCCTCGCCACTGGCGATGACAGCAGTGGGGCCGAGGAAATCCACGATTGGGTCGCCGACAACGTCCTCGCGCCCAACAACGTCTCCATCAACAAGATCTACGCCGACCTCGGCGGCGGCACACAGGACGTCTTCGAGGCGCTGAACACCGGCACCCTCATCATGTGCTACATGGGCCACAGCGGCTCATCCGGCTGGTGGGATCCATCTTTCAGTCAGACCAATATCGCGGCATTGCAGAACGAGGGCCTCTACGGCCTCGTCTTCGGCTTCTCGTGCAGCACCAACCACTTCGAGTACGAAAACGAAGTCTTCGGCGAAACCTGGATTCGTGAGCCGAACAAGGGCGCCGCCGCGTACATCTCCGCGTCGACCTTCATCTACTGGACGCAAAGCCCCTGGCACGAATCGCAAAACCTGGAGAAGTTCTTCTTCCAATCCATGTATGACCAGGGCATCTGGGAAGTGGGGCCCGCTTGGCGCAACGCCCTCTACATGCTTAAGGACGAATATGGGGCCACCGACGTCATCCGCGACCACTTCGAGATGTTCCCGCTGTTGGGCGACCCAGCCCTGCGCTTGCCCGGCTCATGCTCTGACGAGGGTACCGTGCTGCTCGGCGGCACCGCGTACATGTGCGAGGATACAGTCTCTATTGAAGTCGCCGACTGCGGCTTGAACCTCGACAACCAGGCCATTGACACCGTCGATATCGTCGTTGCTTCGGGTAGCGAGCCCGCCGGCGAAACGGTCACCCTGACCGAAACCGCACCATTCAGTGCCAAATTCGAGGGGACGCTCTTGCTCAGCACCATCGACAGTGCGGGCGTCCTGCTCGTTACGCACGGCGATACCGTCGAAGCCAGCTACCTGGATGAAGACAACGGCAGCGGCCAGCAAGTCATCGTTACCGACACCGCCTTGGTCGACTGCGTGGCACCGCAACTTCTCAGTGTCGACGCCGTTGCCACCGGCCCGGAGTCTGCCGAAGTCGCCATCGAACTGGACGAGCCGGCCACTGCCACCGTCCGCTACGGCCTGAGCTGCGGATCCCTGACCGACACCGTCGTTAATCCAAACTATAGCAGTGCCCAGGTCCTCCAACTCACCAACCTCACGCCACTGACCGACTACTACTTCGAACTCGAGATCACCGATGTCGCTGGCAACAGCCTCGTCGACGACAATGGCGGCACTTGCTACGACGTACGGACCCTCGCGGGCCCCGCCCCCGTCCTCTCCTTCCCGCTCGATCTCGATCCCCTGTGGTCGATGTCCGGTCAATGGGAATTCGGTACACCGCTCGGCGGCGGCGGCACCCAGCACGGTAATCCTGACCCAACGGCCGGGGCAACCGGCACCAACGTCCTCGGCGTCAATCTCGCCGGCGACTACAGCACGAGTCCCGGCGGTCCGTACTACGTGACCTCGAGCCCGGTCGACCTCACGGGCATATCCAGCGTGTCGTTGCGCTTCTCACGTTGGCTGAACAGCGACTACCCACCCTACGTCGCGAACTCAGTCGAAGCCTCCAACAACGGCACCGACTGGACCGTCGTCTGGGAAGGCTCCGGCGAAATGACCGATAACGCCTGGTCCGAGCAGGAACTCGATATCTCCGCCATCGCCGATGACCAGCCCGCCGTGCAGGTCCGCTGGGGCTATCAGGTCGGCACGGCCGCCTGGGCCTATTCAGGCTGGAACATCGACGACATCGAATTCTGGGGCTCGCTCCAGACCGGCGATATGAACTGCGACGGCTCCGTCAACTTCGACGACATCAGCCCGTTCGTGATCGCGCTCTCCGGCGAGCAGGCCTACTACCAGGTTTGGCCCGGCTGCCGCTGGGAAAACGCTGACTGCGATCACGACGGTGACGTCGACTTCGACGACATCAGCGCGTTTATCGCCTGCATCCAGTCCGGCGGCTGCTGATCGGGGCCCCGGAGCGGCCGGATGACACACAGTAAGCGCAGTGGCGTAAGCTATTGCGCAAGCTGGTGTTGTGTCTCGTCACTACCGTTAGCGCTTGACCCTGAGGGTCGCCTGCCGGTATCGTAGAAGTGCTGTGAACAGGGAAGGAGCGGTTCGTTGGCGACTATGAAAATAGCCGCCTCCGAATGCGTGCGCAATTAGGAACGCTCCCATAATCACGACGCACTACAGCGCGGGCCAGCGCCAGTCATGCCTGACCCGCCGTGTGCGCCCACGTCTCTTGCCTAAGGAGGTACCGTTGTGAGAAACTTGGTGGTAGGGGCACTGGTAGCGACATGTCTGTTGCTGACCAGTCCGGTCATTGGTGGCGAGATTCATCCCGAACTCGCTGCCGTCATGGACACGCAAGGTGCAGAGAAGAACGTCTCGGCACTGATCTATCTCGCCGAGCAGACCGATCTGGACGCTTTGGAAGCCCGCTTTGACGGTCGCCCGTCATTGCAGCAGCGCCACGAGACCGTCGTTCGCGCGCTCCAGAACACCGCCGCGACCACGCAGAACGGCCTCGTCGCCGAACTCGAGGCGCTCAAGGCAACCGGCCTGGTCGACACCTACAAGACTTTCTGGATCGCCAACATCATTAGCGTCACGGCGCAGCCCGAAGTCATCCGCAATCTCGCCAAGCGGTCCGACGTCGCGCGCGTTTACTACAACTACGAAATCGAACTCGTCAAGCCCATGAGCGGCAAGGTCGTGGTCACGCCCCCGCGCGACGACCGCGAGCCGACCTCCAGCCTCCAGGCCATCAACGCGCCCGACGCGTGGGCGCTCGGCTACGACGGCACCGGCATCCTCGTTGCTAACATGGACACCGGCGTCGACGGCAATCACCCCGCCCTGGCCAGCCGCTGGGCCGGCCTGCTGCCCGAGTATGCGGGCCATCCCGAGTGGGCCTGGTTCGACCCGTACGCCGGCCAGAACGACTTTCCTTACGACAATCATGGCCACGGTACCCACACCATGGGTTCGGTGTGCGGTGGTCCTCCCGGTGATGAGATCGGCGTTGCGCCCGGTGCCGTGTGGATGGCCTCGGCGCCCATTGACCGTGGCGGCGGAATTCAGGGCACCGTCGAGGATGCGATCGAGTCCTTCCAGTGGATGGCCGACCCCGATGGCAACCCGGCCACCGTGTGGGACGTGCCGCTCGTTTGCTCCAATTCGTGGGGCGTAACCACGGGACACGGCTACCCACCCTGTGACGAGCTCTTCTGGGAATACCTGGACGCCTGCGAAGCCGTCGGCTGCGTGATTCTCTTCTCCGCCGGCAACGAAGGCTCCAGCGGCCTGCGCCGCCCGTCTGACCGTGCGACCGACGACTATCGCACGTGTGCCGTGGGTGCGGTCGATGCCGAGAACCATGGCTACCCGTGGCCCATCGCGTCGTTCTCCTCACGCGGCCCGACGTACTGCACTCCGGATGGCTCGGCTGCGATCAAGCCGGATATCTCGGCACCGGGCGTGGACGTGTACTCGGCCTACCCCGGTGGCACCTACACCACCCTCAGCGGGACCTCGATGGCTTCCCCGCACGCCAATGGCGTCGTGGCCCTCATTCGCCAGGCCTGTCCCGATCTCACAGTTGAGGAAGTCAAGCAGGTCCTGTACGACACGGCCGTCGACCTCGGTCCCGAGGGTGAAGACAACGATTTCGGTTGGGGCTGCGTTGACGCCCTCGCCGCCGTGCAGCTCGCGCTCGAGCTGTGCATCGACTCCGAAGGTCGCCTCGATCTCGATGCCGAGAAGTACGCCTGCGAAGACGACGTGCTCTTCATCGTGCGCGACATCGACCTGAACCTCGATCCGAACGTCGCCGAGACGGTCGATATCACCGTGGTCTCCAATACCGAGCCCGGCGGCGAAGTCGTCACGTGTGTCGAAACCGGTCTGGATACGTCCCGCTTCGAGGCCACCATCGCGATCAGCGAAACCGATGGCGGTGGCGTGCTGCTCGTCGCCGATGGCGACACCATCACTGCCACCTACATCGACGCCGACAATGGTCAGGGCCAGCAGGTCACCGTGACGGCGACCGCAGTCGTCGACTGCACGCCGCCTGTGATCCAGAACGTCGAGGTCATCGACCTCCAGCCACGCAGCGCCGAAATCCAGCTCACCACCGACGAAGACACCTTCGCCATCGCGTACTGGGGCCCGGACTGTGACAACCTCAACAACGAGGTCTTCGGTGGTGGCGGCTACTCGACGAATCCGACCGTCAACATCGGCGGCCTGCAGGACAACACCACCTACTACTATCGCGTAGAGGCCGAGGACGAGGCCGGCAATCGCGGCGTCGATCCCGAGTGCTACTCGTTCACCACCCCCGAAGTGCCCGACTTCTTCACCGAGGAATTCCTCAACGCCTTCGATCTCGACGGCCTGATGCTCACCTTCGAGCCCGCGGGCGGCGTCGATTTCTACGCCGGCTGCACTGAGGAAATCACCGAGCTCCCGACCGACCCCGCCGGTGGCACGCCGCTGAGCCTCAGCGACGATGACTACGCCACCGTCAACGTGGCGCAGCCCGTGCTACTCTACGGCACGAGTTACACAACGTTCTACGTCGGCAGCAACGGCTACCTTACCTTCAACTCCGGTGAGACCGACTACACCGAGTCGCTCGAAGATCACTTCTCGCAGCCGCGCGTCTCGGGCTACTACGACGACCTGAACCCGAACAGTGGCGGCACCATCAGCTATCTTGAGCTGGCTGACCGCGTGGCCATCACCTACGAAGATGTGCCCGAGTATTCGAACACCGGCTCGAACACGTTCCAGATCGAGCTGTTCTACGACGGCGTCATCCGCATCAGCTACCTCGGTATGACCGGCAGCGACTGCGTCGCCGGCCTGTCCGAAGGCGTCGGCCTGGATCCGGATTACTACCCGTCCGACTTGTCGCACATGGGTAGCTGCGGACCGCGTCCGCCGTCCGCGATCGACAGCTACGTCGAGGTCCCGGTCAATACCCCGACCGCGATCGAGCTGCCCGCCAACGACGATGGCACGCCCGAGCCGCTGACGTATATCGTCACGTCGCTGCCATCCCACGGCACGCTGTTCGACGACGACGAGGAGATCCTCAGCGTCCCCTACGAGACGCCTTCGTCGATGCTTACTTACGATCCGGACCTCGATTTCTACGGCGATGACACCTTCACCTGGAAGTGCGACGATGGCGGCTCGCCGCCTGAAGGTGGCGAGTCCAATGAAGCCACCGTCAGTATCCTCGTGCTCTACGGTCCGCCCGCCATTGCCACCGAAGTGCTGCCGGACGGCTGCATGGGCGGCTCGTATTCATACTGGATGGAAGCCACCGGCGGCCAGCCGGAACTCACCTGGACCCTCTTGCCTGGTAGCGAATACACCGAGTTCGACCTCGAGCAGAGCTACTTCGAAGAGGTCGGCACGGCGCAGGGCTGGCAAACCGACGACGGCACGTGGGAATACAGCCTGCCGTTCAGCTTCCCGTTCTTCGGCAGCACCTACGACAGCGTATGGGTCTGCTCGAACGGCTTCATCGACTTCGCCAGCAGCTCGAGTGACTACTCGAACAGCGATGCCGAACTGATCGAGAACGTCCGCATCGCACCGCTGTGGGATGACCTGAAGACCTATTCGCCGCACGACATCTACATCGATGCCGGCGCTGACTACGTCACCTTCCGCTGGGACGCCGAGACATATTCCGGCGGTTATCAGGTCAACATGTCGACCACGCTGTACGCCGACGGTCGCATTCAGTTCCACTACGGCTCAGGCAATACCGGGCTGTCGCCGACCATCGGCATCTCGTCCGGCAACGGTTCGGACTACCTGCTGTCGATGTACAACAATGCCGGCCAATTGCCCGACGCAAACTCGCTGGAGTATCGCGGCATCGAGCCGCTGCCCGACGGACTGACCCTCGACGCCGACGGCCAACTCCACGGTACGCCCAGCCAGTGGGGCAACTACGCTCCGCGCGTCATGGTGACCGACGCCCTCGGTCGCTCCGACGAGGCACTCATGTCCCTCACGGTGATGGAGGAGTGCCCGTTCGTCGTCGGTGACATGGACTGTGACGGCGATGTCGATTTCGACGACATCAACCCGTTCGTCCTGGCCCTTTCCGGGCAGGCTGCCTATCAGGCCGCCTATCCCGACTGCAACTGGCTCAACGGTGATGTCAACGAGGACGGTGCTGTCGATTTCGATGACATCGGTCCGTTCGTCGTGTTGCTGGAGAACTAAGCCGCGGCGGCTGACCGCATTACGCCGGTGCAAACCGCTCGCCGGTCGGCTGCTCAGTGAGGACGGCGATTTCTGATCGGCGGGAGTGCACTGCGAAGTAGTGCGCTCCCGCTTGCTTGGTGCGCCGGGCATGGCGTGATGACGTAGAGGTGCAAGTCCTCTGGGAGCCC
>CAYXTR010000040.1:0-34946 GCA_964468185.1 uncultured Planctomycetales bacterium
GCAAGCCCTATCCGGCAAAAATCTCAGAAAATCCTGCAGACGGGTGAAGTGTTACATTTCAAGATACTTCGTGATGTTGCTCCAATGCTGGTTCGTGACGCGCTGTGTGTACTTGCAGTCCAGTACGATTGCATAGACCGTGACCCACGACACGCCCTCTTTTCGAAGACACTCGATCACGATGTCCGGGGACCACGCCACCTTGCCGGAGTGGCCACGATAGAGAGTCTCCTGTGCGCGAACGGCAGAAGTGCGGCCCAGGATCCACGGCTCGTAACGAAACCGAAGACGCAATCCATGAGGCACTACGCCCTCAAACATCAGTCCACGATCGAAGTCGATGAGAAATCGTGAACGCAGGTTCTGCCGCAATGCGTCATTCCATTCGCGCAATTCCAGGCCAGCCTGCCGGAACGCATCAACAATCCGCAGAAACGTCCATTGCTCGAACATCCGCCACGTTAGCTTCGTGATTGACAAATAGTCATCACCCTCGTACCACTGGGCGTGCTCCAACAAGAACCGACGAATAATGACGAGCAATGCCCTGTAGTCGTTATTGCGTTGGAAGACGCCGCCGCGAGGGCTGCTGAATGCCGCTGGCACGTCGCGCAGATACGGCAAGCGCGTCAATGCCATTGCCAATGTCTCGCACCGTCTCGCGTTACCCGCCTCCGTGTGAAGCTTCGCAATCCGGGGCAGATCTACCGATTCGTAGAGTGTGGGCCCCTCCCGCATGCGCACATCGCGAAGATGCTGTTCCGCCGCAATTGCAGTAGCGTGAGCTGTCGCCGCTTCACGGCAGTAGGTGCACCGCCGCAGGAGTAGCGAGAGAAACGCCTTGATGATGCGATGCTCTGTGACATCGAAAGACTCCGCCTTGATTCGTGCCACGACATTGACGGGACGGGGGGCTGTTCGGAGATCGGCGCCTCGCCTCCCAAGTGCTTCAATCGCTGCTGGATGCAGGCGTTGCCCGCCCCAGTACTGCTTGGGGCATGTTGTCATAATGATCCGTGAAGCTGGGCGATGTGCGATAGACTGGAGCAACACCTCGATATGACCAAGTGTATCTTCGATCGCACGAAGTTCTGCTTCCCGAGAATGACGAGGCTGGCCTTCGCGTGCACGCCGGATATCAACGGACCGCCTGGACTTGCCGTAAAGATCCGACAGTAAGCTGTGGCTGATCCGGCTGAGATCGGCACTCATCGCATCATATCGATCCTCGCCTACCTTCGTCGGCAGAACGTACAGGTCAGCGGACAGCAGACTTAACCAGGGCTTGTCGTTGCCGGCGATGGATCGTCGCTCCAAGACCAACTGCGTATGCCCCCGCGCGCTGTCGAAGTAGGTGAGATCTCGCCAGAATACACTTCCCCCGATGACCATCCCTGCGGCATCGTCAGCCGTGGGGGCAATGTCCATAAGCGGAACATCACCAATCGAGATGCGATGCTCGGACTCCTCTTCGGCAGGTGAGAGCTTGAAGCCAACGCGCATGTCCTCGGGCAGAACCAGGATGCCGTTCCGCAATGCCGCTCGTTCATGGGCGGACGATTCTCCCGAGTCCAGATTCCATTCGCATAGGGGAGTAGCGCCGTGCTGAATCGCAAAGGTGGCCACGCGGTTCAACCTCCCGTATCCCAGCCGTGTAGTGTCGTCGAGTCCCGAATCTCTGCAAGAAGCGACAAAGACTCGTCAAATGTTCCAACCGAACTGTCTTCCAATGTACCAATCATGCTATCCAAAGCGTCCAGTTGGGCAGAAGTAACAAGGTTTCTGACCTTCGGGATCACCCGTTGCGCGAGCTGTGTGTCGAATGCGACACCTGACGAGATCATACGACTAGAGGAGCCGACATACCGACAAACTGCCCGATATACTCGTGGAGAAAGCGGGCACCCCATCGCCAAGAGTGAGGGACGGAGCGCGTCGAGGAGCGAGCCGAGTTCGGTAGGCAGTGCCGTGTCTCGCTGCCAAGCCTGAAAGTCGGCGAGTGTCACCATTGTTCCGTCCGCTCGGGCAAAGGCGCCCGCATCTGCGGCTACGGCGCTCGGCAAGGCTCCGGAGGCCAATCGGACAAGATTGGCCCGATCAAGCAATCGGTCGCTTAGGAGTCGCGTTGTTTCGTCGAAGTTGACCGTACCCACAAAACGCAGAGATGGCGCTAGCGTAATCAGCCCCCACTTGCGGAAGGGACATTGTTCGCCAATGGTCTCTTCGGAGAAACACCGAATCACACGGTCCGCTCCTCTGCGCTCAAGAACCATCATGAAGTCACTGAAGTAGTGCTCTACCTGTGAGAGATTCATCTCGTCCAGGCAGGCCAGGTAGAGCCCTGTCGCGTGCGATCGCCTGTCGTGCTCTTCTTGTGCGTAAACGAGGTGTTGGTAAAGACCTGACTCAGCGGGATAATACCTGCGCTCTAACGTGTTCAGATGCCCGAGCAGATCGCGCACGTCCATCCACGCCGGATTGATATTGATCATGAGACAGCCGCTGCGGCCGTCGTCTCCATCGCCGCCGAGAAGCGCTTGGGCATATAGCGCCGGAAGAGATGATTTGCCGGTACCCGACGGGCCGCCGAGAATCGTCAAGTCGTCGCACTTAACGCTTAGATGAAAACGCTGCAAGTCTAGAAGTCGGTACGCGAACCCGTTGTCCTCTACGACCCGTCGAAAACGGTCGAAGAAGGCCTCTTCATCCAATGGCCCATCTGATCTTGACACCTCGGCTGTGATGAACGTCGGGATGACAAACTCCGGGGCCTCAGTCTCTGCCGCTTGCTCTGGGCCGGCATCGAGGCCCCGACGCGCGGACGGATGGGCGGTCGGCATCGTGGAACCAAGAAGCGGCGCGATTGCCAGAAATTTGTTTACGACGTCGTCGCCGGCGTTCCGAAGTTCCTCAGTGACCTTTTTCAGATTCTGCTTAAGAGCCTGTTCCTGGCGTTGCAGCTCAGCCCTGTCACGATCGAGTTTAGCCCGCGCGGCGTCAATCTCCGCGCGAGCCTGCTTTGTCTCAGCTTCAAGCTTCGCTTTGAGCTTAACGCGACCCTCGGCCTCCTCGTTCTGAAGCTGCGTCTGGAGTGCCTTCAGGCGCGACTCCGCCTGCTGGGCGTCCGCACGCAAGGTCACGAGGTTGGCCTCAATCTTGGCCTGCAGTTCCGCTGTTTTGTCCTGCACGTACTTTTCGGTGTACTCCTGCTCAGCCTTGCGAAGCCGGTCCTCACCCAGAATGCCGGATGTCAGCAACGCCTTGGCAACTAGGTCCAAGGCGCTATCTTGCTTCTCATTCGTCGCGCGGATGCGCCCGATCGCTTCAAGGAGCTCCTGGGCGTCGGATGTCTCCTGGCCTGCCAATTCAAGCTCGTTTAGTAGGGCCTGCAATTCTTGTCGTTTCTTCCGGGTTTGGCACTGTTTGGAGAAGCGGATCAGCTTGCGATCGATCGGTTCGAGAATCAGCTTCTCAGGGTTGGTCGCTAACAGACGCTCAAGGCCGGAGGCGAGAAGAAGCTCAAGCGATACGGTGTGGAGGTTGTGGCACTCCGACCGTCGATAATGGGACGGTGAGACGTCTGTAGTGAACTTCATGTATTCCGACTGCCCCACCTCCAAGAATGTCTTACTTGGGATGTGGTAGACCGTCATGTCGGTATTCGCCGGAGAGAAGGTGGCGTGGAACTGCAGGTATGAGTCGCCTTCCACAACTGAGGCAGCAAAGGGCCCGTACGTCATACGGTTTGGGCATGCCACACTCGCTTTCGATTGCCGTGATCGTAGTTGGAACCGCTCAGACCGCCACCTCCGCGCCGATCTGGCGCCAGTACTTCGGGCCGTACTTCCAATGCCCACCAACGAAACGCGGCTACAGGTCCTCCAGCGACTGGTTCATCAGGTCATCGATCTCGCCGGCAACGATGAACCGGGCGGGCGCGTCGTTTCCGGCGATCGCAGCGAAGTGGACCTTGCCGCACTGGATCTTCGCGTTCTCGGCTCCACGACGCGCGTCGTCGAACAGCAGAGCCGAGCTCTTCGTCTCCACGACGAAGTACAGACGGTCGGCGCCGTCATGCTGAACGAGCACCGCCCAATCCGGGTTGTACGAGCCGAGCGGAGTCGGCACCACGAACCAGCCGGGCAGCTTCGCGTAGACCTTGACCGCGGCGTTCCTTTCAAGGCCCTCCGCGAACGTGCGCTCGCCGCCCAAGTCGTAGATCACCTTCTCGTGAACTGACTTCGTGGCGTCCAACATGTTGCGCAGATACCCCGTGAGTTCCTCCGTCAGGAAGAGCTCCTGGGCGTAATAGCACTCGTCGCCGATGCGCTGGTACTTGATGCCGTCTACCAGCGCCATCCGCTTGCACCGATTGATCGTGTCCGCCGCCAACTCGATGAACTCCTGCGGGTTGCGGAGGAAGTCGTCGAGCCGATCGCTCTTCGTGAGAATGCTCTGAATGCTCCTACGCGTGAGGCGCGTGCGGTCTTGCAGATCCGTCAGGATGTCCGGCAGATCGATGTCGGACTCGGCGAGAACTACGAGGGAGGCGCCCTCTCTCTCCTCGGCTTCCACGCCCGCTTTCCCGATCGCAATGTCAGCCTTCCTCCACTGGAGCCGCGACCGCGGAATCGCCGGCGCATCCCGCAGGGCCTTCGCGCACGACTCGATCAGCTTGTCGTTGTCGAACTGGACGCGATAGGTCGTCTTGGCCTTGATCCGGTCCCAGAGCGTTTTGAACTCCTCGCCGAGAAGCACTTCTTTCCGCACCGCGACCTGACGACGCTCGTCGGCATTCTTCACCTCCAGGCGACCTGCTCGCTTGCGGAGGATCTGCTCGATCTGCCCCTTCTGTTCATTGAAGGCATCCGGGACGACGAGGGTGCCGTCCTTCAGTGCCTTGCGCAGCGTGTCTTGCACCTTGCCCCGGACGTCCACATACCCCTCGGACTTCAGGTGCTCCCACAGGACTTTTGACTGATCGACGCCCAGCGGGGCGAGCGTGCCGTCGGGCTGCTCGATCACGATCCGGGCGAACTCGTGCTTCTCGACGATGCCGAAGCGAATGCCGGTGTCCTCCTCAATCTCCTTCTGGAGGTTCTCGGCGAAGCTTTCATAGCTCTCGTTCGCAATCACGGTGAGCGTGTTGACATCGAAACCACGCACGCGCTGGCCGTCCTGATTGACGCAGATGCGCAAGCCGCGCCCAATGGACTGACGACGCTCGCGCTCGGTGCGGATGTCGCGCAGCGTGCATATCTGGAACACGTTCGGGTTGTCCCAGCCTTCGCGCAGGGCCGAGTGGGAGAAGATGAACTTCAGAGGCGTCTCAAAGCCCAGTAGCTTCTCTTTTTCCTTCATGATCAGGTTGTACGCCCGCTCCGCGTTGTCCCGCCCTGACTGGTTCCCCTCCTCGGTATCGACCCAGCCACCCTTCCTGTCAATCGAGAAGTAGCCGTTGTGAACCTCCTCGGCCGCTGCGTCGAGATCCACCTCTTGAAAGAGCGTGTTGTAGTCCGGGTGCCGCGCCCAGCGCTTGTATTCCTCCTCAAAGATCCGGGCGTACTCGCCCTTCACCGGGTTGCCGTCCTTGTCGAACTGCCGGTAGCGGTCAACCTGGTCGATGAAGAACAGCGACAGCACCTTGATGCCCTGCGGCCGCAGGCGCTTCTCTTTGTCGAGGTGCTCTTTGATCGTGCGGCGGATCATCTCGC
The DNA here is from genome assembly GCA_964468185.1 of uncultured Planctomycetales bacterium. Lineage (GTDB taxonomy): Bacteria > Planctomycetota > Phycisphaerae > UBA1845 > Fen-1342 > JANQFV01. The sequence continues at coordinate 5,715 of CAYXTR010000040.1, forward strand.
GCTGCACGGCCATCGGGTCCACATCCCCCCACGCCTCGCCCGGCTTCAGGTACTTCTCCCCGCCCGAATACCGCAACTCCATAAACTCGTTCCCGGGCTCGACCCGAATCTCGCCCACCCGGCAGTCAGCGTACATGGCGCGGCCAGTTGTCTGCTCGAGGTCGTCGCCATCCTGGACGGTGACTTCGTTCCGCTGAACGCCGATGCGGGTCTCCACGTCCAGCTCGACCTTTGCCGTGATGACGTTCCGCCTGTTCTGGACGGACACGAGGCGGACGTATGGTCGGTTGTGCGCGCTCTCCACTGTCGCGGCCGCCACCTCGATCTGCTTGACCAGCTTCCGCTCATACGCATCCACCGCATCGAGGCGGTAGAGCATGTGGTGCTTGTCCACGTGGGTGGCCGAGTATCGCAAGGTGCAGAGCGGGTTCATCGCATCGAGGGCTTCCTTGCCGCGCCCCTGCAAACCGCCGTCCACGCTCTGCGGCTCGTCCACGATGACGATCGGCCGCGTCGCCCGGATCAGGTCGATGGGCTTCTCGCCGCCGGTCTTCTCGCTGTCCTTGTAGAGGTTGTTGACGTCTTTCTTGTTGATGGCCCCGACCGTCACCACCATGATCTGGATGCCCGCACTAGTGGCGAAGTTGCGGACCTGCCCCATCTTCGATGAGTCGTACTGGAAGTAGTCGTACGGCACGCCGGCGTACAGGCCGCGGAAGTGGTCCTCGGTCATCTGGAGCGACTTGTAGACGCCCTCTTTGATCGCGACCGAGGGAACGACAATGACGAACTTCGTGTACCCGAAGCGCTTGTTCAGCTCGAAGATCGTCCGCAGGTAGACGTACGTCTTGCCGGTGCCCGTCTCCATTTCCACCGTGAAGTCGCCCGAGGCGAGCGACTCTGACAAGGCCAGCCCGTTGCGGAGCTGGATCTTTTTGACGTTCTCGTGAACCTCATCGTCAAGCAGTGTCAGGCGGTTGCCGATGCCCAGGTCGCTTTCGTAGAAGCCCAGCCGCAACTGTGAATCCGCCGGGTCGCGCGTCACGGTGAACTCCGTGCGGCAGAGCTCCTGCCCGCGGAAGAGGTCGCAGACGGCTTCAATGGCCCGGAGCTGATAGTCGAGGTCGGGCTCGAAGTGGAGCTTCATGTCGCATCCTCATCGGTAATCGACTCCACCCAACCGTGCCGTGCAAGCGCCTTTGCGGACAGCTCAATCTGGCGAGGCGTGAACCGCTTCTTCCGGTCTCCCCACGCGTAGATATGGTTAATCAAATCGGGCATGGCCGCCGGGCCGTCATCATGCTTCAGCACCCAGTGCACGGTTGACAACAACTCCATGCCGAACGGCGACTCGAAGCCTTCCACAAGTTTCGCGACACGCTCGAAACGCCCTTTCGTCTCCACGTGTGCTTTGAGAAACTCCTCTGCTTCGTCTACCGCACCCGGGACCAGTTTCAGAGGCTTGTCCGGAGCATCCCCGCCATCGGCATAGCCTGAAACGAAGTGGCCTTCGATCTCATTCAGCACATGGCGCAAGTTCTCTGCGTACGGGCCGTACAAGGCCTTTTTGTACTTGAGGCGCAACGGCTCGCCTGCTTCCTGCATGAAGTACATGAGTTTGTGCACCTCAAGTAGAGATACGGATGGATCGAGCAGGCCGCCGAGGTATTGACGGGTCAGAGCCACGAGTGCTGCACGGCCCGGAGTCATGTTGGGCACCTTGCGAACGTGGCGCATGTCCTCGGCCGGCGGCGCTCCCTTTGGTTCGTAGAGCCGGATCTCCACATCGAGATCGCCGAGAGCTGCTTCAATCCGTGATCGCACCTTCGACCAGTCCAACCCGCCGAGCCCGCTCCCCAGAGGAGGGATCGCGATGGACTTGATTCCCAAGTCAGCGATCACGCGACGCAGATCCACCAAACCGCTCTCGATGTCCTCGATCCGGCTCTTGCCGCGCCAGTGCCGCTTGGTCGGGAAGTTGATGATGAATCGCGGCGGCGAAAGCTGCTCGGTCTCGTACACGAACATCCGGCCGGGCTGAACCTCTTCCTTGTTGCAGGCCGCGGCGTACGCCTTGAAGTTCTTGGGCCAAGTCCTTTTGAACTGCAGGGCGATACCACGCCCCATCACGCCAACGCAGTTCACCGTGTTGACGAGGGCGTCCGCGGGGTCGCTCAGAATGTCACCGGCTGTATACTTGATCATCGCCAGCCTCTCCTCGTCAATAGTACCACTCGCGCTTGACCATCACTTCGGGCCGATGGCCCTCTCGCGGCATCGCCGTGTTCGCCTGCCGATACACCGCCTCCGAGTGCACGCCGATGATCTCAACCAGACTCCATGGCGTGCTCCGCTCGACCAGGAACTCCGCTTGCTTGCCTTCCTTCACGGTTGCACAGATACCGCCACCACTCCACCGATCTGCTCCGATCGCGTCCCAGTTCAGCTCACCGAGGCAGTTCAGGTCCGCGCGATCCTCAAAGTAGTACGCGCCGGCATTCGAGAGTGTAAAGGACCACCTGTGACCTTCCTCCTCGGCCCACTCCACGACGGCGCGCATGTCGAACTGCAGGTGAACGATTGGACCTTGCCCGCCCCGATACGTCAACTCCGCGTGATTGGCACGGGAGATAAGATACAGCATGATCGAGCGGGGACAGAAGTAGAATGGCACGCACTGGCCCACAAACAGCCCCGGGTGACTCGCCAATTGGAGCTCATGCAGCCGTCTGTGCTTGATCTGACTCATGCCGATCGTTGTCCCCGGCGGCTTCCGCTGGGCGATCTCCGCATCGCTCCACAAGCATCCATCGGCTACGATGGACGTGAGTCGGTCCACGTGGCAGATGTGATAGAGCTTGGGGTGCTTAGGGACCGGCATCGTCTACAGGCTCCTTACGTTCTTTAGGCCGTGCTGTTCAAGGATCGCGGCGATGTTGGTCTTGACCACATCGTCGGCGAAGGCGCTGTCGCGGAAGACGACGGTGGTGTCGCCGGCCGGGGCAAGGTCCTTGTGCCAGGCCACGATGCCGAGGGCGAGGGGCTCGCCTTCGGCGGCGGTGATGGACTCGGACAGGCAGGCGAAGAGGGTGCCCGCGCCGATGGAGTGGACGGTCTTGCCGGCGATCTCCTTGGTCTCGATCGGGACGCACAGGTCGAGGCCGCGCTTGAGCAGCAGCTCGTAGAGGATGTCCTGCTCGGTACGGTCCGTGCGGAGGTTCTCCACATGGGCTTCGAGCGACTCGGCGATGTCCTCGCGGCTCGGCTCCCACTCGCGGATGTTCGACGAATCGAGCTTGAAGACACGGAAGCCGAGGTCGCCGGAGAACATCGGCGTCTCTTCCTTCACGCGACCGCCAGCCCGACGCAAACGCTCCTTGGCCAGCTCTGCGATATTCTGCGGCTTGCCGAGATCGCGGCAATACTCAGCCGCCACGCGCTGATCCGGATTGTTCTCGTCGAGCGGTTCGGGCAACTGGACCAAAAGGAAACGCGCACCGTCCTCGCCATTGCTGTTCCGCATAGCTGCCTCGCCAAGCGTTCCACTCCCGGCGAAAAAGTCCATAACCAGATCGCCCGGCGCAGCGAACCAAGTCAAGAAATCCTGTAGCATCGCAACTGGCTTAGGCGTCGGGAATACCGATGCACCCATCAAGCCCGTCAGGTAGCCCGTCTGGGCGCTCACCATGCCGTATTCTGGCAGCAGGGAAGGTGGCGTGACCTTGGTTCGCTCCTTCCGACACTTCAGTTTTCCGGCGCTATTGAAGTAGAACTCGAGCACCTTCTGGCTCTTGGTGTCAATGGTTTCCTTTCCGCTAAACCACGACTCCATTTGGTTGCGCTGCGTCCAGCCAGCGCGCAGGGTGACCGGGTACTTCGTCTTTCCGCCCTCGCAAACGAAGCGACCTTCAACAACCGTGACTTGCTCAGAGCCTCCGAAGGTCCCCGTCAGCTCCACTCCATCAGCCGCATCGAAACGAACGCCTGCGGGAAACTCGTAGTCACTCGCTGGATTGCCTCGCGATATCTTCTTGAGCGCCCCCGCGTTAATCTCGCCTGTTCCGCCGCCGATATTGGTCAGCACCTCAGCCCGGCGGGCGAAGCAGAGAATATACTCGTGGTATCGCTTAAACAGCCCTTGTTGCTGCGAGTGCTGTTTGTTCCACATCAGCACTGCCAACGAGTTTTCCTCCCCGAACAGCTCGGCCAGCATTGCCTTCAGGTGCTGCACTTCTCCATCGTCGATGCTGACGAGAATTACCCCGTCATCCGTGAGCAGATCCCTTGCCAACCGAAGCCGCGGGTAGACCATATCGAGCCATTGTGTGTGGTATCTGCCAGATGCGGAGCTTGCGCTTGTCAGGGCGCGGCCATCGCTGGCGACCTGCTTCGTGAGCATCTTGTAATTCTTGATGCCATCAACAAAGTCATCCTGGTAGACGACATCCGCGTCTTGGTTGTACGGCGGGTCGATGTAAATGACCTTCACCTGCTTGTCATACGGCTTGCGTAGCAGCTTGAGCGCCTCCAGGTTGTCGCCCTCGATGAAGAGGTTCTGCGTGGTGTCCCAGTCGACGCTCTCCTCGGGGCAAGGGCGGAGCGTGCCGGTGCTGGGCGTGAGCGCGAGCTGGCGGGCGCGGCGCTTGCCGTGCCAGTTCAGGCCGAATTTCTCGTCGCAGTCGCTGACCGTCGCGTCGCCCACGAGATGCTTGAGCACATCGGTGTTCACCGACGCGCCGTCCTTGCCCTCGGTGACGAGCTCGGGGAACAGGGCCTTGAGCCGGGCGATGTTCTCGGCGACGACATCGGCGGACTGAGTGTCCGGATCGCCGGGCTGGAGCTTCTGGATCGTCGGGTTGTCAGTGCTCATTGGTCGTCGTCTCTCCAATCGTGTCCGTGTCGGCGTCACAGACGGTGCTTCTACAGTCGGGCCCGGGCGGAGTCGAGCTCCGCCCGCAGGGTCTTCAGTTGCATGTTCAGCTCAACTTGGCGCGCAAGCTGCTTCTCCTTGGATGCGGCTGCCCGGAGCGACGCGATCCGCCCCTCGATCGCAGCACAGGCGTCCAGAGCGGCAGCGCGGCCCGCCGCGTGCGCAGCGTCGGCGGCAGGGACGAAGTCACCGGTGATGGTCGCGGCCTTGGCGGCCAGCACGGCGTCGATCCAGCCGCGATACAGCGCATAGAGGTTCGTTCGGGGCTGGCGGACGAGGGCGAGGGACGCCAGCAATTGTTCGCAGACGGCCTCGGCGAGCGTGCTGACCTCGCACTGCACGAGGTCGCCGTCGAGCACGACCTTGTCCCGTTCGTTCTGCGCCCACCGCTTGTCGGCCAAGGAAACCTGCACGCCGCCTGCGTCCGATTGGGTGAGCAGCATCAGGTGGTACGGGATGGCGCGGTGGACGAGCTCGACCAGACGGGGGAGTCGGGCCCCAGCACGCAGACGCAGCGTGAGAACGGCCAACTCTACGGCTTCGCGGGTGTCGTCTACGAACGACGCGACGCCGACCGTGGTCGGCTTGAGCGTCGCGACCCAACGGAGCTCCTCAATGCCGTCCTCGATGTGGCGCTTGTCGGCGGCCGTGGGGGCGCCGTTTTCGACCAGCAGCGTCTTGGGCACGCGGTGGGCGATGATCGCTGGCGTGGGTAGCTGAAGGGCATCGAGGACGACTTCGGGGGTCATGCGCTCCCCCTCGGCCGCTCGCTCGGCGCGGCTCCGTCGGGCGGCAGGACGACGAGGTAGGCGATGACCTCGAAGTCGTCGGTGCCGGCGAACTCGTCCTTGCGGGCCTGTGTGCCGCCGGTCTTGAATAGGCTGGCGACGGCCCGCTCCTCAGTCTTACCGATGATCGAACGCACGGCAGAAGCAAGCAGCCGCTGGGCGTGGGACATGTCCTTGCCCTGTTTCGTCGCCGTGTTGAAGCGGCCCCAGGCGGTGTCCTCGGGCAGGTCCTTGCCCACGCAGAGCCGTTTGAGGCGATCCAGGATCTGCTTGAGCTGCGTGTACGGCGCCGCGATTGAACCATCCTCTCGAACATGCACGAGGTAGTACGGAGCAAGGGGGTAGCCGTCCTCGGGGACGAACCGGGCGGCATCACCTTCGGCGCGGAGGCAGAAGACGATGCCCGGCTCGATGTCCGCGTCCGCGGTGACGGTCACTGATCGCGTGCCCAGTGGCTCCGACTCGAGCCGGTTCGGATGTGCCCGCCGAAACTCCGCGAGGTCGATCCGGAAGTCGGTGAGCGTCAGGTCGGTGATCGAAACGCCGCTGGAAAGGTCCTCCAGGTCGATGACCGCGTCCTGGAGCTTGAGCAGCTGAGTGCGCCGGTACTCCAGGTCGTTCATCTGGTTGCCTGACTGCGTTTCGATCAGGTTCTCCTCGCCGCTCGCGGACACGTCGAGCAGAACCATCTTACCGCTGACGCGCTGCTCGAGGTTGATGTACTCCTCAAGCTCCATGTTGGGCCAGAAGTTGACGAGCTGGATGCAGCTGTTGATCGACCCGATACGGTCGATACGGCCGAACCGCTGGATGATCCGCACGGGATTCCAGTGGATGTCGTAGTTGATGACGCAGTCGCAGTCCTGGAGGTTTTGGCCCTCGGAGATGCAATCTGTGCCGATGAGCAAGTCGAGCTCGCCCTCGTGGGCGAGGTCATCGGGACGCTCCTTCGTGCGCGGTGCGAACGCGGTAAGGATCGAGCTGAAATCCTTGCGGATCGTGCTCAACGTCGTGTGATTCCTGCCGGTCCCCGTGACGACGGCCGACTCGAGCTTCAAGCTCTCCCCGGCCCAGAACGCAAGGTGCTCGTAGAGATACTCGGCGGTGTCGGCGAAGGCCGTGAAGATGAGCACCTTCTGGTTGGAAGCGTTGATCGGCCTGCGACATTTCTGCTCGATGACGCGACGGACGGCCGCGAGCTTAGCGTCGCGATCCGGTGTCACCTGACTCGCGGCCGAAAGCAGCGTCGAGAGGCGATTGCGGTCCTCAACCAAGTCCTGCCGCCAACGGACAAGGTCAACATCCGACAGCAACACCTTCACCTTGCGGCCGACGAGTAGCCCCTCGAATGCGGGATCGTCGATGTCGACATCATCAATGTTCGGCTCTTCGACATCTTCGCCACGCGCATCGATCTGGCGCAAGATGGCCTCCACGTCTCCGAGCTGCCGCTGAACCGTGAGCTTGAACGAGTGAACCGAGCTCTCGAGGCGTTTGAGGACGTTCACACGAAGGAGGTGAATCAGACTCTCTTCACGATCCACCTGCCGCCAATAGCCCTTACCGCCAGCCACTTCCGTACTGTACTTCTTGTCGTAAGCTGCCTGCTTATGCGATAGCACATAGCGCAGTGGAGCATACGCAGCGAGGTTCAGCCGCCGGATCTCCTGGTTCAGCTCGCGGATGGAGCGGAACTCGCCGGCAAGGTCGATGTCGCACTTGACGTTGATCGGCTTCAGCCGCTCTGGGAACCGGCCCGTTTCCGCTGTACCATAGTACTTCTCAATGTGCTTGCGCGAGCGAGCGATCGTTAGGAGGTCGAGCAGCCGAAAGTAATCGAAGCCCAGCATCTCCACCAATCGCGACGGCGTCCTCTGAGGCTCCTCAAGGTCTAGCCACCTGTTGAACTGCTTCTGTGCCAGCCGTGTCGTGCTATCGATGCTCAGGATGCCATGATCGGCCAGTGCTGCATCGTCACCTTCGGTGGCGAAAGCTATCTGATTACGCAGATCTGCTAGCCGGTTATTAACTGGCGTGGCTGAGAGCATCACCACGCGGGTGCGCACGCCTTCCTTGATGATGCGACGCATCAGGCGATCGTACCGGGTTTCGCCTCCTTGACGCGGGCTCTTCTTGTTGCGGAAGTTGTGGGATTCGTCGATGACGACGAGGTCGTAGTTTCCCCAGTTTAGGTTGGCTAGGTCTATGTCGCCGGACGATCCGCCATCCCGAGAGAGGTCTGTATGATTCACGACGTCGTAGTTGAAGCGATCCGCCGCAAGTATGTTGCGTCGATCATTCGCGGCGTAAAGCGTCCAGTTCTCACGCAGCCGCTTCGGGCAGAGCACGAGCACGCGGTCGTTGCGCAACTCGTGGTACTTAATGATCGCCAAGGCCTCAAATGTCTTGCCGAGGCCGACGCTGTCGGCGATCACACATCCGCCGAAACGGTTCAGCTTGTCGATGGCTCCGACAACAGCGTCGCGCTGGAACTTGTACAGCTTGCGCCAGACGACGGTGCTGCGAATCCCCGTTGCGGATCGGATAACTTGATCTTCATCGAGCACGTCTCCTCGCGCGCCGAGGATGTGATGGAGAATCAGTGAGTACAGAGGAAGTGCCGCACGCTCGCCCATGAACATTCCGAGCAGTCGAAGCAGTGGCTGTTTGCTGTCTTGCTGCGCTGCAAGGGTCTGCCACTGCATCTCGAACCACTCCGCAATAGCCGCGGCCTCCTGCGGCGAATCGGAGCATTGGATCAGGCTAAGTGGATTGCCGGGAGCCAGTCCCAGCCCGCTGGTGGTCAGGGAAAACGCGCCGAGGAGCGAATACTCCGCCGCGCCCGTCTCCTGGCGGATGACCGCGGCACCTTGTGGGACACCGAGGGGCGGGCAGCGTACGTCAACTCCCTGCCGCAACCAGGAGTCGCATTCCGCAGCGATCCAAGGGGCAGTCAGGCGATTTCGTGCCCCTCGATCTCCGGCGTCGCCGAGCAGGGCACCGACGCCCTGCTCCTCCGTCGTAATCAGCCGCGTTCGCTTGACCGCCGTGAGGTCATGCAACAGCTCGTGGAAGGCGAACAGCGAGATAGCCGCGGTCGCCAGATCAAGCTGCTTGTCCGGGCGCAGAAGCGGGCGGATTTCGTCAACAACTCGCTCGTGCCCCGTGTTTCGAAGTACCCTCACGGTTTCCTCCGCCGCGTCGGATTGCGGATGCCGTTACCGGTGAGCCATTGGTCGATCGTGTCGTGATGAAACCGCCAATGCCGCCCCACTTTCTGCCCTGGCAGTTTGCCCTCTTGCACCAGCTTGTACAGCGTCGATCGGGAGATCTTGAGGTACTTAGACAGTTCCAGAATCGTCATTACGTTATCCGGCGGCGACTTGGCCATGGGGCCTTCCTTGTGCGAGTGCATCCGCCCCGCAGGCGTAATCGCCATTTCACAGTTGTTAACCGTTCGCGTCAATTGTTCACGGCGGGGTCCGGGCAGACCGGTCCCGCCACCCTTGGGCAGTATGGCAGAGGGGTGCGACAGATCAGGTCGCACCCCGGCGGCGGAACTTCGGCGGATTGTTGGGGCGTGGACTGCGTGATTCGCAGGTCCGCAACGGATGCGGCGGGCCGATTGAGGCCGCATCTTGTAATCGGCTGTGGCTGGGCTACTTTCTGCAGCCCGTGCATCCGCTGCGGCCGGAAGCCGGCTCCGTCCGTGGCGTGGGGCTCCAATTGTGCAGCGTCGACAGCATCACGGCTGCGCCGGAGTAGGCGCCCGCCGAGAAGAACCACGCGGTCGGGGCGGTGACGCCGGCTGTGAAGGCGTAGATCAGCGCGGCCGTCCAGAAGGTCTGGCAGGCCCAGCAGCCGAGGAGGTACTGGATGGCTCGCCACGGCAGCGACGTCCGGGACAGGCGTTGAAGCTCGGTGCGGCGGGTTTCCAGGTCTGTCTCGGTCAGCGGCACGGCGGCGGCGTGGGGCGAGCCGCGGGCAACGTCGTCGTCCCACTTCGTGCGGTTGGCCAGCTCCCAGTTCAACCGGCTGATGCGCTGCCGCTTCGGCTGGTCGCGCAGGGACAGGCGGTACTGCAGCTCGGCCGCCGGGAACGACCCGAAGATCGCCTTGGCCAGCGCGCACACCGCCAGGGTCCAGATGAAGAACGTAGCGACGTCCGCCCAACTCGTGATCTCAAAGATGCTCGTCATGTGCAGGCCTCCTTGCCTCCGCGATTGTTTCGATCGACGAGCGTTCGCCCGTCGTAGTTTGCACTCGGTGCCCTCGGTCAGCCCTTGTGGGCCGCGCACTGCTCCAACTGTTCCCGCAGCAGATGCCGCACGATCCGTGTCTCGGCCTCGGCATTGCTCGGATCGATCGCGTGCTCATCTCGCTTCGGCAGCTTCCAGCCGGCGTCGAGCTTGGCGAACAGCTCCGCGACCTCCGGGTCGCGGTCGGTCAGCCACTTCCGCAGCTCCGCCTCGCTGGTGCCGTTGAGTACTTCGGCAGCGCGGCCGAGTACGTAATCGCAGGCCAGCAGGCCGAGTTCGTCGTCCGGGCAGTACGCGGTCAGGCGCACACGCTTCGGGCCGACACGGATCGAGATCACCGGCATCGCACTTCCCTCCTCGCCCACGGCCAGGCGATACGTCGTTCGTCGGACCCGGCGGCGTACGCGACCAACTGACTGAGTTCCGCAGTGTTCATGGCGGCCGGATCGTCGTACTCCTGCCCGACGTCGATCACGCCGGCATCGAGCTTGCCGGCGAGTTCCTGGCCCTGGCCGATGGCGTCGGCGTCGAGCATCACGAAAACGCGCTGGTACAGCGAACGCACCCCACGGAGCAGCGCGAGCTGGATCGGCGATGCCCACGCGCCGAAGAGCGCCGTAGCCACGATGCCGGGCTCGCCGGCCGCTAGCCAGACAGAGATCGCGTCCAGCGGACCCTCACAGATGAACAACGTGTCGCCGCCGGCACAGACCGCATCCGCGTCGTACACCGTGAAGCGCTGGCACTGGTCCTGCGGCGGCTCGGGCCGGTACTTGTCCACGCTCCGGTAGCGCCGCAGCCTGGTCGGGCCGACGGTCCGGGTAGTCCAATGCACAACACACCCGCAGGCGGTGTGCGGGATGACGATGCAACCCTCACTGGGGTCGTACCGCAGCCAGAAACGCTCCACGGCCCTCGCCACCTGCTCAGGCGACCAGCCACGCCGCACCAGGTAGTCGAACCCTGGCGCGCCGACACCGTCCGGCGTCAGCGGCACGAAGCCGTGTCGATCAAGCGTGGCGGCTACATCACGCATGTGCCGTCTCCGGTCCAGGTCTCGCACGGGCAATCGTGCATCCAGGTGGCGGGATCGATCGTCAGGTCATAGTCGCGCAACCGTGGCACACCCCGGCCTTCGTACGGCGGGAGTTCGCCATTGCGGCCGGGGAAGCCCCGGTACGGTCGATCGCTGCCGTCCAGGTTGAGGTCGACCGCCACCCACGCGGCCTCACCCTTGCACGCCGGGAAGTCGCCGAGGGAGCAGCGGCAGACATGCCCGTCGCAGGCGGCCGCGCCCTGGTAGCTCGAAAAGCACCCCGTCTCCGCGTGGTAGTACACGTTGCAGAGCGGATCGCCGTCCTCGTCGTAGTGGCCGTAGCCGGGGATCTCCGGCGGCAGGGCCTGGACCTCTGCCAGCGTCCACGGACAGTCCGAACCGCAGCCCGGCATGCCGCTGCAACCGTTGAACCAGTTCGGCACGAGGCCGCGCCAGTAGATGCCCGTCACCTCGTGGAACCACAGGCCGTCATCGGGCCCGAGCGGGTAAATCTGCCCGCAGCCGAACATGTCACCCAGGCAGTTGCCGCTGAACTCGCTCCCCGGCGGCCCGGTCGCCTTGCTGTACAGCCCGGGGTGCCAGACGTGGTCACGGCGGTTCTTCTTGAACAGACCGCCGTGGTCGTCGTCCCAGCCGTGGTTGCACTCGTCCGGCGTGCAGGCGTAGTAGCTGTAGCCCTCGACCCGCCGGGTGCAGCCGTAGCCCTTGTTCGGACTCGCCACCCAGCCCTGACTCTGCCAGTCCCACTCGTAGCAGCCGCGCTCGGTGCGGTGGTAGCCGCAGCCCGGGGCAGCCTCAGTCCCGCCGAAGTAGTCGTTCGGGCCGTACCCGTCGCACACCGTGTTACGCCACCAGCCGCGCTTGCACGACGTCGGCTCCACGCCGTCATAGTGGCTGTAGCCCTTCTTGCGGCTCATCATGTGGCACTTGGCGTGGGAGCACGGATCCATGCACTCTTCCCACGTCGGCGCCGGCCACGGCTCGCAGGTATCGGGATACTCGGTCCACGAGTCGTCATACCCGGGGCCCCAGTGGTGATACCAGTAGCCGAGCGCGTGGTCGTACGGATAGCAGGCGTCGCTGTTCGCGCAGCACTTGTCGCAGGCCTTGCGGTACTCGCTGCCCGATGTGCCGTAGCCCGACGTATAGCTCTCCGCGTAATGATGGCCGCAGTCGTAGCCCATGAATTGGCCGGGCGTGCGCTTGCGGGTGCAGATGCCGATCGTTGTCCAGACGCCCTTGTCGACGAGGTAGTCCACGGCGTCGACGATCTCCTGGATGTGCACGGCCTCGATCACGTCGCCGGGGCGCAGGCCCCACTCGGGATACTTCGCCCAGACCTTCGCGAACGGATCGTGGTTGGGCATGTACATCAGCACGAACGTCCCCGGCGCTGTACCCCAGGAGTACCCACCGCCGTAGAACGGGTTGTCGAAGTGGTCGGCGTGGGTAAAGAGCATGTTGATGCCGCGCCACGTCTTGCGAGCCGCCTGGCTGCCGGCGTCTTCCTCGCGACTGTGCAGCGGCTGCGTGTCGGTTCCACCCGCCTTGCCGCCGGTTCGGTAGTGCGGATGCTGATTGCTGCCCGACCAGCGGAACCTGATCGGCATCGGGACGCAGCAGAGCCCGTCGTCGCCACCTCGGAAGCGCGGATTGTGATGAAAGGCATCGCAGCGGTCGTCGGTCTCGGCGCAGGTGTCGTACTCGCCCGTGCAGCAGTCGCCGCCCAGCCACGAGAGCACCCAGCGCACCATGCTGATCAATGCCGGCTGGATCGTCTCCGAGCCATCGCATTCGAAGTAGTCGGTACCGTGCCGCACGTCGACGCCGCCGTAGTCGGCCAGCATCTCGGGCAATCCGTGGATGTACGGATTGAAGTGCGTGTACCAGGCGAACGAGTAGGCCTCGCTGTCGCCCGGCGCGGCGTCGCCACCGGGGTCGTACCTGGTGACGTCGGGGTTCTGCGGGTCGGGGTCGTTCCAGAAGTAGCGGATGTACCAGCGGCATCGCGTGCCGTGCTGCTGGGCCGCGAGCTCGGCTTCGTACCTTCCGCCGGTGAGTGTCATCGCCTTTGATTGCCAGCCACCCCACGTCCCGTCAGGCGGCTTGATTTGGTAGAACAGCGTGACGATCGTCGGCGTGGTGATGCCACCCGGCTTCGTCCAGTAGACCTTGACCGCCTGGCCGTCCTTCCAGGTGTAGCCATTGGCAGCCGTCAGCCACGGCGGGTTGTCGATGCGGCCGGGCTGCGTGGCGCCGAACCACCCGAACCCCTCCGGGTCAAACGGGAAGCTGGCCTGGTGGTCGCGCTCGACACTGCCGAGCGGGAAGTAAGCTCGGTCATGTGCGCCGGTCGCGTATTGCCCGGCCGGGTCGCCGGAACGCGTGCGGATCGGCACTTCCGGCTTGGGCATCGGGCAACACGGCGGGTTTTGACCCAGCGCGGCGTACTCCTTGCCGCTCGGCTGGTAGTCCCAGCACGTGCCCGTCTCGTTGCAGCCGGTCGGCCCAACCAGGATGCGGCGCTCCCACATCTCCGGGCCCCACAGGCAACGCGGGTGGATGCGGTCGTACCACTGGCACTTGTCGAAGCCGCCACCGTCCTTGGCGAAGGCGCCGGGGCGCGAGCCGAAGACGGCGTAGAGCAGGCCTTCGAGCTTCTCCAGCGCCAGCGCGAACTTGCCGCCGAGGGTGTCCTCCCAGTTGATCTCGCTCGCACCGGCCGGCGGCGATCCCTTGGGCAGCACCTTCACGCCGGGCGGGTGCAGGTCCGACCATTTGAGCTGGGCCGGGTACTGCCCGCCGGGCGCAGCGAAGCCCTCCTCGCCGTGCGAGTGTGTCCCGAACGTGGCGGTCTGTTCGCTGGTGATGTCGACGAACGCCATCTTAAATCCCGTCCAACTGAAAACGCACCTTGCCCGGCACGCGCAACGTATCGCCCGCCGCCACCGTCACCGGCGGGTCGATCGGCGTGACCCATAGCAGCTCGACCGTGCCACCCACCACGCCGAAGACGGCCAGCCCCGTCAGCGGGCCGACCGCCGCGCCAGAGCCGTTGAACCACTGCGGCGCCGTTGACGAGTCCATCCGCGGCGGCGGACCGGCGACGTAGTCCCAGGCCGTCAACGCCACCGCGTTGAGCGCCGCGGGGAAGTGGGGCTCGACGTCGGCGTAGGTCAGGCGGCGAATGAATGGTGGTGCCGACTGTAGCAGCGGCCGGCACAGGAGCGCGTCGTAGCGGCTGCCCGCCTTCTGGAAGGCGTACCGGGCGAAGCGCAACGCGAAGTCCGCCGTCACGCGGCCGAAGATCCGCGCCTGGTAGCGCACGTGCAGGCTGGTGCCGGGCCGGAGCAGCACCGGCGCGCGCAAGCCCGCGGCGGCGATCAGCTTGTCGCGCGAGCTGTCGGCCAAAAACGCCAATGTGATCGGGAACCCACCCATCTTGCGGAAGTCACACAGCCAGTCGAGGTCGCCGTCCGGGTCCCATTGATGCATGTACGAATGCAGGCAGGTGTCCGGATCCCACGGGTCGCAGGTCTCGCCGCAGCGTTTGCGCGGCCGCTGCCAGGGGAAGCCGATCTCGGGCTCCCACGACTCCTTCGGCGTCCACTCCGGCGGCGGCTGCTCAACCTCGTCCTCGGTCCACGGCAGGTCCCAGGCCGACGCGGCCTGCGGTGACCACGCGTGGTTGTTGGGGAACTCGACCTCGGGCGAGACGAGCGCACCGCCATCGGCCTCGAGCGCAGCCGTGAAACTGACCGCCTGACGACTGTAGCCGAGCGAATTGCGCATCTCGTCGGTGTAGCCGCCACCCTCGTTCGCGCCGGCGCCCGTGCATTGGGCGAAGGTCAATTCGGGGCCGAACGATGCGCCACCACCCGGGTTCGGGCGGTTGTGCGGGTGGCTGGTCGTGACGCCGCTCACGCCGAGTTGGAACGACATCGCGGCGTTGTGCGGCGGGAAGATCTGCCGCAACATGTGCCGCATGCCCTCGTAGGCGAGGAAATTCGGTACGGCGAAGCGTGCCAGTTCCACGCCGGTCTCGCGATCGACCTGTCGCAGCAGGAACACACCCATCAGTACGTCCCCCGGTAGTGCGAGCGAGTGCAAACGAAGGCGTCGACCGCCGGATCGGGTGCGGCGAAGATGAGCACGACGTCCCCGACGACGAGCGGGTTCACCCACTGCCCGCCGGCGCCTTGCTCCTCCAGGTTGAAGACGTTGTTGTAGGCTGCGCCGCCGCCGACCTGCGTCCACGCGCCGTCTTCATCGACCGTGGCCTGCACGGCCGCGTAGCGGTACGGCGGCAGGCTGCCGGCCTTCGATGTCACCATCGCAAAGCTGGCCGTGAGCGCGCCACCCGCCGCCTGGGGCAGACCGATCCGGGCCACGCACCAGGCGATCGTTGGCGGGTCGCGCTCGGCCTCGGGCTGAATCCACAGCAGTTGCGCCGCACCCGACGTGCCGCTGTTGAGCTCGGCCGTGTAGCCCGGCTTCACGTCGGCGAAGTGGTGGTCCTCGTCGGCCATCTCGACGCGGACATGGCACACGCCCTCGATGCACGCCCGCACGATGACGTCCGGCCGGGCCGGCTCGAGCAGCACGACAAAGCGACCCGCATCATCGGAGCTCGGCGTGTTGCCACGCACCGCGACCCGCTCCTTGAAGGCCTCGGCGTTGTCCACGGGGTTGATAACCGGGCCGGTGATCGCCAGCACCGCGAAGCGCTCCAGTTCGACGCCGGTGTCGTTGCGGACCAGCACGATGCCGGAATGGCGGAAGTCGCGCTGCGATTCGCGCAGGGCGTTGCGCTGCCGCTGCTGGTGGTCCTGCGCAGCGTCGACGAACGCGTTGTACGTTCGCGCGGGGATGACGAGCGGATCGCCGGTGCGCGCTTTGCGGAACACCTGCGTCATGCGTCACCCGATCCCCAGCAGGCTGAAATCCCCGTCCGCGTAGACCTGCTCGATGTAGACCGCGATCGGCTTCTTCACGAGGGCCTTCGCCGTGTCGTCGTCGGCGTCGGCGTAGCGCACCCACAGGTACTCCCAGCCCTTCTTGTCGATCCCGGTGATCTCGCCGATGGTCAGGTTGTTCACACTGGCGCTGGCGGCGAAGCGGTAGCTCACCTCCCAGTCGCCGGTGCCGCGCTTGGAGCCGGTGGCGCCGAGGAACAGCACCTCGCCCTGGCCGAAGCCCTTGAACGCCGCCGAGTTGACCTTCCCGGTGAGCTGGAACAGCACGTAGCGGTACGCCGGCGTGACCGTCTCGTCGGGCAGGTAGTGCGTCTCCGAGAACTGGTAGACCGGCACGGTGATGTCCACGCCCTCGACGCTGTCGTTGGTGACGCCGATCGCCCCCTTGAAGTCGGGCGCGGTCTGGCCGGACGGGGCGTAGGACTCGACTGTTTGCCGGCTCTGCGTGATGTGCTGCGTGCCGCCACCCGTGTCGAAGCTGAAGACGCTCTCGTTGGTCGGCGGAATCGTGCCGTAGCGGACGATGCCCTCCCACAGCAGGTCGCCGACCGGCTGCACGGTGATCGTGTCGCGCGGCAGGAAGAACCAGCCGCCGCCGTACGGGTCGTAGAAGGAGGGCGCCGTTGCCACGAGGTTCGAGCGGGCCTCGACGTCGTCGTTGGTGCCGCGGATCGTGTAGCGCAGCTCGACCGACGGGTTGTTGCCGGTCGTGACCTGGCGGCTCTCGAATTTCTCGAGCACCTCGACGGGCACAGTACGATCCTCAGGCGAACGTCAGCCGACCGGTCGCGGTCGCATCGACCAGGCGTTTCGTGTTGCGGGCGGTCTCCTCGGACGCACGGGCGGTACGCTCGACAGCATCACCACCGCCGAGTCCGGCTGCGGCAGCGGCATTGAACGTCCCGGTCACGCTGATCTTGTTGGCGATCAGATCACCGAGGCCGGCGAGACGCTCTTCCAAGCCCGCGAGCGGATTCTGCGGCTGGCCGGCGCCGGGCGCGGTCTCCGCGTCGTCGGCCTCGCGCTTGCGACGGGCTTCCTCGATCGCTTCGTTGAGCTTGCGGCGGGCCTCGGCCAGGGCCTCGCGCGTGCGGGCGATCTTGCCTTCGGTGTCGCTGTCGAGCGCGGCCTGGGCGTCCTCGAACTGCCGGCCGATCTCGGCCAAGGTGGCTTCGTTGAGCTCACGGGAGCTGTCGCGTTCACGCTGGCGCTGCGCTTCACGCCCGGCGAGCGCCGCGTCGCGTTTCCGATCGATCTCGGCGTTCATGTCGGCGAGATCGTCGTCGGCCATCTGCTTGGCGGCCTCGACGTCCAGCGTCTCGTCGAACAGGCCCCACAACTCGAGCAGCCGCTTGGTGGTCCAGTTGAT
Source organism: uncultured Planctomycetales bacterium (assembly GCA_964468185.1). Classification (GTDB taxonomy): domain Bacteria; phylum Planctomycetota; class Phycisphaerae; order UBA1845; family Fen-1342; genus JANQFV01. Next base: position 23,094 of record CAYXTR010000040.1, read on the forward strand.
CGCGCTGTTCCACGCCTTCTGAAAGCCCGACGTGAAGCTGGTCCAGGTCTTCGACAGCAGCGCGGTCGTCTCGATCCAGGCGACCTCCAGCGCGTGGAACGTGATCTCGGCCGCGGCCAGCGCGCCGTACCACATGCCGTACGCCGTACTGAGGAAGAAGCGCTTCGCCTCCAGCCACGCCTTGTTCAGCGCGGCGACACCCTGTTGCCAGGCGAGCTTGAGGGAGAGCCAGAGGATCTGAGCGGCGAGCGTGATGTCGCCGGCGGCGAGGGCGTCGGCGATGCCTCCCATTACCTTATATACAGTGTCGCGCAGCCGACCGAACTGCTCGCCGAGCCACGTGAGCGCGTCCGCGCCGGCTCCGGAGACGATCAGCAAAGCGCTGCCGAGTGCGACGGCGGCGGTAATCACCAGCCCGATCGGCGACAGCATGGCCGCCAGGGCGGTGCCAATGGCGCCGAACGCCGCGCCAATCCCCGTCACGACCGACGCCAGCCAGCCAAAGACCGCCCCGATGCCCGAGATCAACGTGCCAGCAGCGATGAGCGCGACGCCTACGGCAGCGTGATCGGCCCGGACACCAACGCCGGCGGCCAGCTCACCCGCGTCGAGCCAGCCCATGCCGACGAGCTATTACGACCTGCTCGCCATGTCGCCTGACGAGCTGGCCAAGGTCGACATCGCCGTAATGAACCTGCTGTGTGCGCGGTGCGCGCCTCGTCGTCGAATTTCAGACACGAACGCGGCAGCCATCACAGCCGCGAAAAGGACGGGGATCAATTGCCACGTCACGTACCAAGTGAGCGTCCCGGCGAGTGTCTCGTACCCGAGCCGAGCGAAGGCAAGCTTCACGAGAAACTTGGCCCAGTAGAAATGGCTATCCGCCGCCAGCACAAACAGACCGACCAATGGCCATGCGGCCTTGCCAAGCTTCCGGCGCAGAGCGAAGCTGGTCGTCACCCCGATCAGGACAATCGCCCAGAGGCGTACGTCATCAACATATGACCACGGGGGCAGCATGACCACATTCGCCAGTACCGTCGAGCCTGGCATGATCCACCTTTACCCGATGCCCGAAGACACGGCCAATACGGCGCTTACCGATACACCAGCACGAGCGCTGGCGCTGTTACGCGCTAGGGCAGGTCGTCTCGTTTGGTAGCGGGGCTGCCTGACGCAGCCGTCTCCATAGGTGCCACGCAAACAGAGCGGCCAAGACGACAGGCAGCGCACGCCACCCATAGTACCACACGCTGGCCCACGGTTGGCCCCGGAGGTTCTCAAGGTAACCCAATCGCTCAACAAGTCCCAAAAGACACACCTGGGCTCCGAGGAGTTTGCTGTCAGCCGCCAAGGCGAACAACCCGGCGAGCGAAAAGACCGCACCCTTGAGGCGCGTGGTCAGTGCGATGCAAGTGACCATTCCAATGAGCAATACCGCAGCCGTTCCCGAGTATTCGAGCAGCATCGCGGAATTCATGGCTGCACCTCGCTAATCCCCGAAGCCATGGCCGAAATTCGGGGCGACATCCTCGAAGCCGACCTGCTGACGCCACTGCATGAGCTGTTGTTGGCATTGGCTTTCAGAAAATCCCGGCTCATTGTAATGCTGCCATTCTGAAAAAAGCAGCAGGGCGAGACCGTCGATACCCCATCGATCCCATTGGTCACCATCGAAGAAGGACTGATGGATTGTGATTCGTCCGAGGACGTGCGTCGCCCCGTACGCCGTATCGTCTTCTGGAACCGATCGATTGATTCTAATCAGCCCGAAGATTTCCGGATTGTACCATCCTCCTTGCGCAAGGTAGAAATAGCAATCCTCCGAAAGCTGTCCCGGAAGCTGGCCGATGCGGTCGATGGCGGCTCTTATGCGATCCGCCTCGCCGGAGGTCGGAATGACGCCATTATTCGTGAACGTCGTCGCGCCCGACACTCGGCACGAGAAGCTGATACACGGCCCGATGACGAACACGTAGAGCAAGGCTACAAAAACCAGCCCGACCGCCAGCTGCGTGTACGTCCACCGCAAGCCTCCCGATGGCCACTCACGCGGTAGCTTCAGCGGACCGGTGGGATGGCCCATCAAACTGCTCACGAGTTGTAGCGATGAATCCGGGGGTAGGTCGCGCACATCGAATTCCGGGCAGACCACGTCATTGTCTGGCCCGGTGAAGTTGGTCGCCATAATCCCGAAATCGTCGAAGTCGATCGCGTAGTTGTTGTCCAAGTCGACGTATACCGCCGGCGTGCCAAAGACATCTCCCGTCGGTCCCGTGAATGCCGTCTGCAACATCGCGAAATCGTGCAGGTCAATGTCGAAGTCGCCGTCATTGTCACCGAGACGTTCTGGACAGAGAGGCTCGAAGACGACCCGAATACCGAAGTTGCCCGGCATGCCCAAATCGCAGGGGTTCACCCACTCCTGCACGCTGTAGTCATAAACGAGGTTGTAGCCCGGCCAGCAGCCCGCATTGTCGACAACAATGTGCGTCGAACTTGGCCCGACAGCTTGTTCGAACTCGGTCACGTACATCAGCCCGATGCCCAAATTCGGGCCATCCTCGGGAACGAAGATCGCTTGGCACCCCGTGCACTCGACGCGCAGTCGTGTGATGTCCTTGCCGGGCACAAGCACGGCATGCTGGAACAGGTATTTGGCTGTCCCATCCGAGCCGCGGTACATGTAGAATTTGGCCGCGAGGCCGTAATCGTAGAACGATGTGTTTTGATGCCAGGAATGGATTTCCCACAGCTCAAGCGGGAAGAACTGAGCGGGGATGTCCATCTTCACCCAGGCGATGTCCCCGTAAGGATCGGCCCCCGAGCCGCCCTCGAAGCTGTTGACGATGTAGGTCGCGCTGGCGTCCTCCACCCGCTCGATCTGCCATGTATATCGGCTGGGGATGTCCGCCGTCGCCCGGAACGTGAACTGGTTCAGCAAAAGGAAAACACAGAGGGCGCTTACGAACGGCTGCAGTGATTTTCGGAGTGCTCTCACAGCGAGTCCCTCCAGGTTGGCCAAGCAGGATGTGAAGCGAAGGCGTACACATGCTATTTTGCCAGCGCGACGGTCCTCTGTCAATCACCCCCCCTGCGGGCTCGCTCCCGGCCACTCGCTTCAATGCACGCACCCCCGCCCCCAGGCGAACGGGATCGCTCTCTGACGGGTGAAGCCGGCATCCGCCGGGTCCCAGACCATTTCGAAGTCGACCGAGCACTCACGCAGCGTGGGCGCAGTGGCGCGCCAGCCGAGGTTGGCCCGTGTCGTCGCGTCGGCCTCGCCCGCTCCTTCTGGTGCGGGCTGCTCTCCGTCTCCTCGCTGCTGGCGCTGGTCACCTGCAACTGCCCGGCGATGCCTTCGATGCCGACGGATGCGGCGCCCTCCACGCCGGTGACCCACTTGCCCGAGAACTTCACGACGTACGTGGGGTTGATGCCCTGCGCCCCGGCCTGGATGACCAGATGCTCCACGCCCTGCGCGAGGCCCTCGCGCACCGCCGGGATGATCGCCTCGTCCGCCAGCTTGTTGGCGAAGTGCTCCACCGGCGGCTGGGGGTTGAGCGTCGCACAGCCGGTCAGACCGAACAGTGCGAGGATCGCGAGCAGAACACCGACGAACGTCTTCAGGTTGCACAGCCACATGAGTTGTCCTCCGTCCCTGGAGCTTCCTGCGGTCGAGGGAACCGTCCCTCGAGGAACACCGCTTTCAGACTGTCCATGTCGATCGGGATGGGCGCCGGCCGCTTCGCGAACGGGTCGAAGTCGCTCGGCCGCAGCGCCCGGGTCTTCTTCGGGTCACGATGGCAGTTCGCGAGCAGGGCCATGAGTGCGCTCGTCCGCGCCCACTCGTCCTTGGCCCGCGCTTCGGCCATCGCCAGCAGTTCGCGCAGCGTCAGCCGGCCGGGCTCGACGCCGACGATGCCGGCGCAGCGCCAGACGAGCTGCCAGACGTCGCGAGCGCCTGGGCGACGAGCGCTTCGGTGTCCACCGTCGCCAGCCTGGCCTCGATCACGTCCCGGGCCTTGTCCATCACGTTCCAGGTCGTCTCGAGCACGCGCTGCAGGTTCGCCCGATCCCTCGGGCTCGGGGAAAAACCCACGAGTTCCTCCAGGAGCGCCTTCGTCGCGTGCTCGATCGCGTCGCCCGCCATCGCGCGGCCGAACTCCTCGTCGCTCACGCCTTGCGCATCGGTCTCCGGCTTGCACAGCACATAGACCACATCGCACAGCAGCACCGGGTCCCGGATCAGCCGCTCAATGAGCTTGCCGTCGACGATCTCGAGCAGGTCGACGTCCAGCAGCGCGCGGACCCGCTTGATCGCGTCGATGTTGATTGCGACGGTCCACGTGCGCCCGGCGTTGTCGGTGAAGGTCCTCATGGTCTATGTCCCGCTGACCCAGCTCGGCGGCGTATCGGAGTAGGTGACCTTCGCAGTCACACTGACCGTGATCGCCTCCTCGAGCGACTCGTTCCGGCTGAAGTTCGTGATCGAGAAGTCCGCCTGCAGACCCTGGCCGCTCGCGCCGTCGAGCACCTGCAAGCCGATCATCTCGTTGTTGAAGAACGCGTTCTTGATCGCCGTGAAACCGGTGTCCTCGGTGTCCCAGACCATCTCGAACTCGACGCTGGCCTCCTTGAGCGTCGCGACCGTGGCGCGCCAGCCGCTGTTGGCGCGGGTGGTGACGTCCGCCTCGCCACTCTCGAGCGAGAGCGTCACGTCGCGCACGTTGGTCAGTTCGGTGAACGTGCCGCCACTCTGCCCGCCCGCGGCGTAGAAGAGCTTGGCATCCATGCCGAGCTTGATCGCCATGACTGTTCCTCCTTGCTACGTCACCGCGAGTTCGATGACGGTTCCGGCGTCGGCCCGCAGGTGCACCGACTGGCCATAGGACGGGCCGAGCATCACCATCGAGTCGGCCGGAATCGTGAGCTTCGCGGTCGTGCCCGGCACATCGCGGACTTCCACGTTCGCGGCCAGCGGGTGCACGATCAAAGTGCTGCCGCGGGGCACGACCACGGCCTGGTCCGCGCCGTTGGCGATCAACGGCTCCATCGCCTGGAAATTCATGGGGCGCTCCTTCCGCTGCAGTTGGACGGGCGGCGTGTACAGGAAGACGTGCACACCGGCCTGTGTGGCCCGAAGTTGGGCGGAGTACGCGACAGCACCGACGCGGGCGGCGTTGACATCGGCCAGCGTCCACGGCTTGTCGGTTGCCGGCGAAGTGACGGCAAAGACGAAGTTCGTGTCATACGCGATGCTGGGAGTCGAAACGCTGACGGACTCTTCGCCGTCTGCCACATGGAGCGTCGGCCGTCCGATCCCACTCGACGTCGTCCGCCAGCAGAGCGCCGCCATGACCGCCGCGATCCGCTCGCACGGCCGCAGGACGAGGTCGTCGACATGCACGTTGAATTCGCCACTGAAGTAGCTCTCCAGGTAGGTGCTGTCGCTGTCATGCGGAACATCCTGTACGTACTCCCAGTACTGCATGGCGGCACCTCTACGGCACGATCACGGGCGGCGGCTCGACCGGCGGATCCTCGGGTGGCGGCGGATACCACATGCTCGACGTGCCTTGCGCATTGGGATTCAGCCGGACGATGCGCGCGGTCGGCCCGAAGAACGTGGCGTCGTCGCAGGTGTAGATGTCGTCGACGTCGACGATGTAGCTCTGCGACGCGATGTTCACGCGCTTGCCGAGGTATGCTGTGTTCATCGAGCCGTCCGGCGACCCCAGGCCTTGCGCGACGGTCTGCCCATCCATGCGCCAGATCCAGCGGTCGAAGCGCACCGCGAGCTCGCAGAACATCCAACGGTTGAGCTGCACCGGCCCGTAGCTGGCGATAGCCCCCGAGCCAAACGCTCCGATATGCAGCCGAAGCGTGGCGTCCTGGCCGATCCGCAGCGAGGCCCGATGCGTCGTGCCCGAGGCGATGTACAGCAGGCCTTCCCAGGCCTTGCTCATCTCCGGCAGCGATAGCAATCGCAGGCCAAAGCCGATCGTGAACGTGGTGCGCGCGATGGTTGCCGGTCGACCCGTTGAATCGAACCCGTTGGCGACCGTGACGAACCCGACCGACGACGGCGGCACCATGATCCGGCAGCCGTATTCGCCGCTGCGGGCGTAGCCCGATTGCACGGAGACCCCGCCCGAGTACGACACCAGCTCGTTCCGGTCGCCTGCCTCGAAACCTGCGAACCACTGCAGACCCATCCACTGCTACCTCCGTACCCGGTAGGTGACCGTGAGCACGCTCGTGAACTGGTGGTGCTGCTCGAGATGCTCGGCCGCGAACACCGGCGTGTTCTCGAGTGACATCCACGCGGCGATGGCGAAGCCGTCCAGCCGCTGGAACCGCAGGTGGTCACCGATCTCCTCGACGAGCTGCATCAAGGCATCGATCTCGCTCGAGTCGTCGGGATTCACCTTGCGCTGCACCCCGATGTCGACCGCGCAGTCGTAGAACCCGTCGTTGCGGGTCGCGGCGCTGATCGCGAGGCTCTTGGGGATCACCGTGACCTTGAGCACGTCGAGCGCCGGCAGGTCCACGATCGGGACGTAGCCGCGCTCCGCCTGGAACGACTGGCTGAAGGAGCCGGTGTTCAGGCGCGCGACAATCGCGTCGGCGAGCGAGATGAGTGTGCTGTCGGGCATCGGCTATCCTCGCAGGAACTCCTCGAACCACGCGCCCAGGAACTTCAGCAGCAACGTGCCCACGCCGCAGAGCGTCGCGAGGGACAGCTTCTGGATGGCGGCCAGCCGCGACTCGACCCGCTCCATGCGGACGAGCAGCGATTTCTCCGGGTGGCTGTTGCCAAAGACGGCCGTACGGATCTCCTGCACGTCTCGCAGGCAGCGCGGCGCGTCCGGGCAGTTGTCGGTCTTCGGGTCGTTCACGAATCGCTCCTCTCCGTGCCCACGTACTTCGTGTGGATCCGCAGCGTACGCCGGTGGCGATCACTCCAGCGCCAAGGTGGCTCGCCGCTTGGCGCCATCACCTCGTAGATAAAAATCTGCTCACCTTCGGTCTCGCGGATGCGATCGCCCGCCTTGGGCAGTTCCACGCCGCCACCCAGCACAAGATCGGCGGCGGAGACCAGGTAGTCGCGCGACTCGGTGCGGTGGATCACGCCGTACTCGTCGGCCTGCTCGAACTCGGTGCGGCCGATGGTGGCATCGACCTCGACCTGGTCCACGCCACGCAGGTACGCGACCTTGCGGGCCAGGTGGCGCTTGCGCTGGTCATCCAGCCACGCCGCACCACGTTCGAGCAGGTCCGTCACGAGTCCGTCTCCTACTGCATCAGCCGTACGCGCACGGTCACGTCCGCGTCGGCGGCGGTCTTCGCGACCTTGCCGATCAGCTTGTTGGCGCCGCTCTCGTCGTCGGTCTTCGCGACCGCCTCGGCTGCATCCCAGTAGACGCTGGCGCCGGCGGAGATCCCGCTGCTGACGCCGGTCGCCTTGGGGAAGTCGAAGACACCGGTGACCGCGAGCGCGCCGCGCGTATTCGCCGCGATCGGCGCCTTCGCCACGCCGACCAGGTCGCCCTGCACGACGACATCGCCCGCGGCCACGTCGGCGCTGGGCGTGTAGTCGAGCGCGTTGCCGTCATGAATGAACACTGCTGTTGCCATGCTTCCGATCTCCCTGGGTTCCGGACCCGTTTCGTCGAAGGTTGTGCCGTCACTCGGGGTCTGATTGATCAGGCCGCCGTCGATCTGGCTCACGCCTCGCCTTTGTTCTTGACACCGCCGCGCGGCTCCTGCAGCGCGACGCCGAAGTCGTGGTAGCCACGCATCTGGATGCCCAGCACGTTGAAGTCCGCCTCGGCCGTCTCGATCGTGGGCGACTCCTGGCCGTTGAGGAACGCGACCTCGATCACCGCCAGGTCGCTCGGATCCGCGAGCAGGTACCACGCCTTGCTGCTGTGGCCCGGGTATTGGCTGTTGCTCAGGTACCGGCTCACCTCGACGCGGAATTTGTTCGTGTGCGGGTTGGCGACCGGGTACTTGGTGGACGCGCTCGTGTCGCGGATCTCCAGCGACTTGTAGAGCACCGTCCCCGTGGCCGAGAGCGCCGTCGGCACCAGCACCAGCGCCGGCATGGCGCCGAGCGGCTTGCCGTCCGGGTCGGTCTGGTTGAGGAACGTTTCCTCGGCCTTGCTCAGTCCCTCGATCGACAGGGCACTCTCCGCGCCGTCGAGGTAGTTGCTGTTGGCGGCCTTGAAGAAGCCGCTGTTGGCCAGGAACGTCTTCCAGAAGATGTCGTTGATCTTCAGGCCGCTGCCCCGACCGAGCTTGCGCGGCACCGTGGTGATCGCACCGAGGTCGTCGTTGATGATGTCGCGGCGGTCGATCGACAGCAGCAGGCCGTACGTGTCGGCCTTGTTGCTGTAGCTCTGCTCGCCCAGCGTGCCGTGCTTGAGCTCGCCGCCCGGCGCGACTTCCTCGTACTGATCCTTGCCGATCAGCCGGTAGCTCGTGACGGTCTTGAAGTCGCTGACATTGCGCACCGGCACCGCGAAGCGCGTCTGGATATGCACGGCGGCGCCCAGCACGGAATCGGGACACGCGCCCCGCAGCACGTCACCGGCTTGACCGCGCAGCACGCGGTCCAGGTCGGCTTCGACGACGATGCAGGTGTGCGGCATGTTGGCGAGCCGGTCGAGCTCGGCCGCGAAGCGCGGGAAGTCGTGCAGCACGGTCTTGGTGAAGTCCGCCAGGCTCTTGCGCTCGACCGCGACCAGCTGCTCGAGTCCGTCGACGGAGTAGTCCCCGGCCACGAGCTTGCGCCGCACGGAAGGGCAGGCGAATGCGTAGGGCGCCTGCTCGCGGGTGTCGATGACGATGCGGAAATCCCTCATGTCCGCCGCGCCCGCAGCAGGTCACCCCGCAGCTCCCACTTCAGCATCGGGTCGCCTTTCTGGCTGCGGTCGAGCCGGACACGCTGCACGCGCGCCTGGTACTTGCCATCCGGCACCTCGTCGTTGTCCGCGGGCTCGACGCTGTCGAACTCCTCATCGAACGCGCTGAGATCGAGCGGTGCCTCGTCCTGGGGTGCTGTCGGGTCAAAGGGGGTATCCGCCATGTCAGTTCACCTTTCCGTTGTTGGGGGTGCGCTTCGTCTGGCCGTTGTTGCTCGGCGGCGTTTGAACGGCTGGGGCGTGCGGTGTCGCCGACGTGAACGCGCGGAAGAATGCGTCGAAGTCCAGCGGCAGCACCTCCGGCAGACGACCGGTCCGGTCACCAGCCTCGTACGTGGGGTGGGGTTTCGTGCGAATGACGCGCTCGATGATCAGGTTGCCGGCGGCGTCCTTGCGCGTCACCGTGTCGCAGTACAGGATCATGTCGACCAGGCCGAGCACGACGTTGCGGGCCCGGTCCGGCAGGCTCGGCTGCGTCTTCGTGAACTCGCCGGTGCGCGTCTCGACCGTCTTGTCCTGGGCGTGCGAGATCAGCACGACCCCGTACGGCAGGCTCGCCAGCCGCGTGAGCACGCGGTGCCACTCGTTCTTGACGAGCGCCCAGCCCTTGCCGTGCGGCATGTCACCCTCGTATTCGATCGAGTGCTTGCCGCAGGTGTAGTCCGAGCAGTACTTGAAGGCGTTGTCGATCGTGTCGATGACGATGGTCTTGAAGCCGTGCTCCCCGCTGGCCACCAGCTTGCACGCCGCGAGGAAGTCCTCCCACGAGTAGGTCGGGACCTTGTAGACCTCGAGCTGGTTGAGGCCGGGCTCGCACTCGAAGAAGAGCGCTTCGGGGAACCGGCTGGCAATCGTCGACTTGCCGACCTTCGGCGGGCCATAGAACAGGATGGTCTGCTGGGACAGGTCATCAGTGCGCTTGCTGCGCTCGGTGGGCAATGCAACAGGCATCGGGTGCTCCTTCAGAACGAGGTTGCGGATTCGCCGGTTGGCGCCGGCACGAGCTCCTCATGCGGCGGCGCCAACGTGAACAGGTTGTCGCGGACGTTGGGGTTGAAGCCGGACTGGCAGAACGGCAGGTATTCGCAGGGACGTTCGTACGCGAAGCAGTTCGACGTGTTCAGTAGCCACTTGCCGCGCCGCCGCGCGTCGAGGTACTGCTGCGTAATCTCCCAGACCTCCTCCTGCAGCATCGCCAGCCGGTCTTCGGAGAGGTACACGCGCTCGCGATGGAAGGCCTCCGGCCGCGCGTACCACGCCGCCAGCCGGACCTGGAATTCCTCATCACTCTCGGGGAACTGGCGCTTCGCGGTCGAGCGGCCGCTCTTGTTCTTCGCGGCGAGCGCGGCCCGGCGCGCCTCGTACTCCTCCTGCGTCTCGCCGGCGTGCTGTCGCAGGCGCGATTTGAGCAGGATGTTGTAGAGCACGCCGACAATCGGATAGCCGATCTGCCGCAGGTAGAAGCAGTACAGCGCGATTTGCGTGTCGGTCCACAGCTTGTCGAGGTAGTTGGCGTCGATCGAGCCCGCGGTCTTGTGCTCCAGCAGGTACAGCTCGCCGCTGAGGCGAATGATGCCATCCGCCTTGCCGGCCATCACGAAGGTCTGGCTCGGCCGGCCGGTATCGGGATTGCGAATCTCGCCCGTGAAGGTCTTCTCAATCTCGACGACCTCGAAGTCCTCGGCCGGATAGCGCTGCGCGTAGCCGACGAGCATGGCCCGCGCCAGGTGCCAGCGCTGCTTCTGGACCGGATCGTGGTCGCGCTGTGGGAACTGGTCGTCGACGAAGTCCAGCACCGTCCACAGGCGGTTGGTGTCATCCGTCGCTCGGTACCAGCGCTCCAGCGCCTCGTGGATGACGCTGCCGAACGAAAGACTCTCCGGCCGGTCAAGTGGCTGCAGGTGATCGACGTAGCGATGCTTGTACCTGCGCGGACAGTTGCGAAACGTGTTCAGCGCTGAGAACGTCAGGATGCCCTTCGCGCTGCCGGGCTGGTCCAGCGGGCTCTCAGCCGGTCCATAGTCGCGCACGGAATCGCCTTGGCCCAGGCGGACGAGCGGAACGCCCTCGTCGCGCTCGAAGGGGGAGTTGTTCGCCGGCTCAGGATTCACGCGGCCCTCCCGCTGCAGCCAGTGCACCGCGCCACGGGACGTACCCGAAACGCATGGTCTCCAAACTCGCGCAGCGCCAGGCTGGTGAAGATGCGGACCAGTGCCGCGCCGACGTCGGTCGTGCCGTCGATAGTGATCGCGCAGTGGGACTCGTCGACGTGATAGCCGGCCTGCAGTCGCACGGTGGCCGCGCCGAACAGGCCCTCCACCGAACAGATCGCCAGGTGCAGCGTTAACTCGGCCTCTATGCAGGTCGCGTGATCGTCGAACTCGAATCGGTGAACATCAGCAGGCATGGGCAACTCCATCTGCGCCGCCCGAGCGCGGCGTCTTCTGGTTACATACGCCGCGTTCGGGTCGGCTGTCGGGGCAGAGGGAGGTGAATCAGTTGACGCCCGCAGCCGCGAACCGGCTGCGCAACTGCTGGATGGCTTTCTGAATCTGGTGTCGCGAGACGCCCAAGTCCCGCGCGACCTCCGTCGCGGTCGCGCGCATCAGTCGGCGGCACACGTCGCGCAGATCGTCGGGCAACTCGGCGAGCACGTGGCGGATCGCATCGCGGCGCTCGAGCTCCGCGACAGGGTCAAACGGTGCACCGCCGACGCGGCGCGCGTGATCCGCGTCTTGCAGCAGGTCGCCCAGGGAACTGGCGCCGTCATCTGCGCAGTCGCACTGAATCTCCAGCGAGACGGTGCCACGCAGCGCGACGCTCTTCTGCCTTCGCTGCTCGCGCAGCAGGGTCGCGACCAGCGAGCAGACGACCCGCTCGGCGAACGTGTTCAGCGACGCCCGCGCAGGGTCATAGTGTCGCG
>CAYXTR010000041.1:0-34885 GCA_964468185.1 uncultured Planctomycetales bacterium
GGCATAAACGTGAAGGATGCCCCGATTCAATTTACACAGGGATTGACACTACCTCTTGGTTTTAGGACGTCTTCGCTTCTGCATTCGTTATCGCGAGATACTTCTTCCGGAACGCGGGTGCAAGCCGGAGGAGGTTTTTGGACCGGAGTATTTGCGGCGTGCGCCCTGGTTGGGGCGGGAAGCCTAACTATCTATTTCATGGAGTTTTACCGGAACCAAACCGTGAGGGAAGTGGGTTGGGGTTTCGCAGGGCCAGCTTGCGAGCGGGCTGGGTCTCTACAACGATCTTGCTTTCGTCAGGGCAGGGTTCTAATCTCAGGTGCGGGGAATTAGGTATACGCAGGTGCAATCGATAACGAGAACAGCATTTCAGTACGTTTGAGCTAAACCGGTTTGGAGTGACCCAATGCGCTGGTGGACACTTTTCAGCATCTCTTCGTGTATTCTCTGCGTTCCTTCCTTGGCTTTCGGCAGCAGTGGCACGAAGCCGGCGGCGGCGGAGCGACTGCAACAGGATTACCCGGGCGTGCGGCTTGCCACGCTGGGGCAACAGGTTGACCGTGTCTATGGCACGGCGTTCGGCTTTGGTGATTTGCCCGAGGTATCGGCGGAACATTTCGTGGACTCGTACGCGGGTCTGTTCGGCGTTGCGGCGGCAGATCTTTCGCCGGGGAATACGTTCAACGAGCGGACGGCGCAGCGGATGATGTATGACGCGGCGACTGATGCGTACAAGTTCACGCTGGTCTATTACCGGCAGTATTATGAGGACATTCCTGTGTACGGGGCCGAGTTGCGGCTGCTGACACGGAATGAGGCGGGGTATCCGCTGGTACTGGCCAGTTCGAGTCTGCGGGACCTGGGCGACTTCAGCCTCGCGGCGGGTGCACTCGAGGCGGCAAATTTTGGGCTTGCGCAGGAAGCTGCGGTTGCGGCCGTGCCGGGGCTCGTCAATTTCGAAGAGCCGGAGCTTGTCATCTGGGCTGGGATTGACGACATGTTGGTCGAGCCAGCGCTGGCTTATGCGTTTATCGCAGATAATGGCGTGTACGCCTCCAGTGACGAAGCGCGGTGGCTGTTCGTCGTGGATGCGCTGGACGGCACGGTGCTCTACCAGGAAAACCAGATCCTTCATGTGGATATCGAAGGTACGGTGATGGGCAAGACCACACTGGGCCACGACGCCGATATCTGCAACTTCGTTTATCCGCGCACAATGCCGTATGCACGTGTCGTGCTTGGCAGCACGGTCGTGTACGCGGACGAGTTTGGGGACTTCACGATTCCGCACGAGGGGGCTGACCCGGTAGTGGTGCAGTCCGAAGTGCGTGGCCTTTACTTCCAGGTCTTCAATCAGGGTGGGCCGAACGGGGTGATCGAAGAAGAGGTCGTGCCGCCGGGTCCGGTGAGCATCATGCATAATCCGGTGAACGCGGGTAATGAGTTTGGTCGGGCGGAGCTGAATGCGTATCTGCACGCGAACATCGTGCGTGACTTCGCGCTGGCGCAGAACCCGGACTACCCGGTGATTGCGGGCCAACTGGCGTTCCCCGTCAACGTCAATATCGATAACTCCTGCAACGCCTACTACAACGGCTGGTCGATCAACTTCTTCCGGGCCAGTGAATCCTGTGCGAATACGGCGTTTGGTACGGTTGTGCACCACGAGTACGGTCACCACCTGGTCAATGTGGGCGGTAGTGGACAGGGCCAATATGGCGAGGGCATGTCGGACTGCATGTCGATGCTGATCAGTGACGATCCGCAGCTTGGTCGCGGGTTCTTCCTGAACTGCGGGGTCGGGATACGAAATGCTGACAACACGTACCAATATCCCTGTGACGGGCAGATTCACGATTGTGGGCAGCTTTTGTCCGGAGCAGTGTGGAGCACGTATCAGGAACTGCTCGAGTCGAACCCGGATACAGCACGGGACATCGTGGCCGGGCTGACGGTCAACTCGATCCTGTTGCACACGGGTAATCTGATCACGCCGCAAATCGCGATCGACTTCGTCACACTGGATGACAATGACGCGTACCTGTCGAACGGTACGCCGCACTATCCCGAGATCGATGCTGCGTTTTCGGCACACAACATGGATCCGCCGGAGCTGAATCTGCTGCAATTTGATTTCCCGACCGGACGTCCGGAGCTGGCGTCGCCGGTCAGTGGCACGCCGGTTCAGATCGAAGTCTCTGAGATTGACGGCATGCTGGCGGAGGATTCGCTGCAACTGCTGTATGACGCCGGAGCGGGCTGGGAAGCCACGGCGTTGAGCAATGTGGCCCCGGGCACCTACGAGGCTTTGTTGCCGGCGGGCAATTGCGGTGACACGATTCGTTACTACTTCTCGGCCGAGACGGTTGCGGGGATGCCGGTCACTGAGCCGTCCGGCGCGCCGCTTGGGGCTTACAGCGTTTTGGTGGGCGACGCGATAGCGACCGTGCTGAGTGACGACTTCGAGACGGATCAGGGCTGGAGCGTGGTCAATGAAGACACGCTCTGGGACGGCGCCTGGGAGCGCGGCGTACCGGCGGACGGCGGTTTGTATGGCGGCCCGGCCACTGATTACGACGGTTCGGGCTCGTGCTACGTGACGGATAATGATGCGGATGGCGCGGATGTCGACTATGGCTGGACGCGTCTCGTTTCGCCAGCGCTGAACCTGCTGGGCGGCAAGACGCAGATTGAGTACGCATTGTGGTATACGAATGACTTCGATTACGCGCCGCATAACGACGTGTTCCGGGTTGAGATTTCGAACGACGGCGGGGGCTCGTGGACGCTGGTCCACGAGCATGGGCCGGTCACGGATGCCGGCTGGAATCTGTTCGCGTTCGAGGTCTCGGAGCATGTTGCCCCAACGGCCGACATGCTGCTGCGGTTTGAAGCGTCGGACGAGTCTCCGGCTTCGGTAGTGGAAGCCGCCATCGATGCGGTGCGGGTGGTCCAGGCGGACTGCGGTACGTCGTACCCACTGGGTGATATGAACTGCGACGGCCTGGTATCGTTCGACGATGTGGCCGGCGTTGCGAAAGCCATGGCCGGCGAGCAGGCCTTCTATCAAAGCTACCCGGATTGCATTTGGATGAATGCGGACTGCAATGGGGACGGTGTCGTTGATTTCGATGACATCGCGGCTTTCATCGATCTGCTTTAGCGGATCAACCGGGCTCGTGCTGACGGGCTGACGTTATTAAATATGGTGTTTGCGGCGTGCGGCTGTGTCTTCGGGCACAGCCGCTTTGCTGCTAGCGAGATACTGGGTCCGCGTGGAATCGAAGGACTTTATCGATGTGGATAGTGTGTTATCGGCCGACAATTTCTGACAAAACGGGCTCGGTGGACAACGGCGAAGGCGTTAAGCTGAGGGTGTGGCGCAGGTGGAGTTGCGATCATGCCTGCGCCTGCGAGCAACGCTGATTTCGGCTGCCCTACGCTGGGATGCATGCCTTGTCAGAGTATGTAGATAGTGTGCGGTTACCTGGATCTGGTTGCCGCTGTCGGCGCTGCTTCGGGGGACCCGGTCGCCTATGGACCGGGGGTGCGGGCGGTGCGTCGGTATGTGCGTCCGATACATTTCTGCATAACGCCGGTGATCAATTCGTAATTGCCCCGCGTGAACTGATAGATTAACCTCAGGTTCTGGAGCGAAAGCAAGCGATTAGCCCGTCCTCATCTCATTGGTGCAACAAAGGAGAACACATCATGCGCTGGTTCCGGTTTCTGTCTATTGTCCTCGCGCTTAGTGGTGCGGCTGCGTTTGGCGCCAGCAATGCTGACGCCGTCCAGTCAGCCCAGGAAGAACTGACACAGGCTTTTCCGCAGGTCGACTTCCATACGCAAGGCGACCAGGTCACATCGGTATATGGCACCGTGTTCGGGGTCGGCATGTCGCCGGAAGACACGGCGGCCACGTTTGTTTCCGGTAGTGCCGAGGTGTTCGGTGTCTCAGCCGATGCGCTGGAACCGGGCAACTGGTTCAACGATCGGCTGGTGCAGCCCGTGATGCCTGATCGTGTGCATGGTGGGTACAAGTTCACGTTGGTGTACTACCGGCAACACGTGGATGGCGTTCCGGTACACGGCGCCGAGTTGCGGGTGCTGGTGCGCAACGAGGCCGGCTATCCGCTGGTGCTGGCGCGGTCGAGCCTGCAGCCGGTGGGTGATTTCACGTTGCCGGCGGGTGCGGCGCAGAATCCGGACGTAGCGGCGGCACGGGCGGCAGCGGTGCAGGCGTACCCGGGTCTGGTGAATTTCGGTGAAGAACAAGCGGTTATTGTGCATCCGGGTATGAGTGCGGCGATCAGTGGTCCGACGCTGGCGATCATGTTCGAGGCGAACAACGGGCTGGTGGCCACGCCAGAGTATGAGAAGTACCGCTTCTTTGCCGATGCGACGACGGGCGAGATTCTGTATGTGGAAGATCGCATTCTGAATGTGGACATCGAGGGCACCGTCGCGGCGCAGGTCTCGCCGGATCACCGGGCAGATGCGTGTGTGTTTGAGACGTACCATACGATGCCGTACGTGCGTGTGGCCGCGGGCGGGAGTGTCGCCTATGCGGATGCCAACGGCAATTTCGTGATTCCGTACGGCAGCACCGATCCGGTTGACGTTTCGGCGCAGGTGCGGGGCTTGTATTTCAATGTGAATAATCAGGGCGGCTCGGACGCCAGCCTGACCATACAGGATGTCGTGCCGCCGGGCCCGATCGAGTTCGAGTTCAACACGAGCAATCAGGAATATACGACGGCCGAAGTCAACGTGTACGTCGAAGCGAACATCATTCGCGACACGGTGCTCGTGTCCAACCCGGATTATCCGACGGTTGCCAGCCAATCGGACTGGCCAGCCAACGTGAACCTCAACGATACGTGCAATGCGTACTATGACTACAGTTCGATCAACTTCTTCCGTGCCGGCGGTGGCTGCAACAACACGGGCTTCGGCGATGTGGTGCACCACGAGTATGGTCACCACCTGGTTGCGACCGGCGGCTCGGGACAGGGTCAGTATGGTGAAGGCATGAGCGACTCCGCCGCGCTCATTGTGACCGGCCGGTCCGAACTGGGCATCGGGTTCCAGAACTGCTCGAGCGGCATTCGCGACGCCGACAACACGATGCAGTATCCGTGCAGTGGCGCGATTCACTACTGCGGTCAATTGCTTTCAGGTTGCGTCTGGGATCTGCGCGAGCAGCTTCAGATTTCCGACCCGATTGGTTACAACCAGACGCTGGCGGACCTGACGTTCAACAGCATTCTGCTGCACTCGGGCGATCTGATCACGCCACAGATCACGATCGACTTCCTGACGCTCGATGATGACGATGGCGACATCGGCAACGGCACGCCGCACTACGCGGAGATCGATGCCGCGTTCAGCCCGCACAACATGGCCCCCCCGCCGCTGTCGTTGCTGTCGTTCGTATATTCGGATGGACTGCCGGCGCAGGTCAGTCCGGCCGGCGGCACGACCGTACAGGTCGAGGTCGTGGGCGTGGCTGCGTCGCCGGAGCCGAATACGGGGATGTTCCACTACGACATCGGGGACGGCTGGGTCAGCGAGCCGATGACTGCGTTGGGGGATGATGTTTATGAGGCGACGTTCCCGGCCAGCACGTGCGGCCAGAACGTGCAGTTCTACTTCAGTGCGGAGACGACGACGGGTCAACTTGTCACCGATCCGGATGATGCCCCGACGGCGGCGCACAGTGCGATCAGTGCGTACGGTCTGGAAATCGCCTTCGAGGATACGTTCAACTCGCATACGGGCTGGACGGTGCAGAACGGTGGTGGCCTGACTGACGGCCAGTGGCAGCGGGGCATTCCTGCTGGTGGTGGTGACCGTGGTGATCCGCCGACGGACTACGATGGCTCGGGCTACTGCTATGTCACCGACAACGCGGACGGCAATTCGGATGTCGACGATGGTTACACGCGGTTGATTTCGCCGACGATCGATCTGAGTGACGGTGATGCACAAGTGACGTACGCGCTTTGGTACACCAACTTCGAGGGTGACAATCCGTACAGTGATTACTTCCACGTGCATGTGTCCGACAACAATGGATCGTCGTGGGTGCTGGCCCAGACGTTCGGTCCGAGCTCGGCCGCCGGCTGGACCGAGCATTCCTTCGTGGTCGGTGATTATGTCACGCCGACGAGCACGGTGAAGGTGCGTTTTGAAGCGTCGGATCTCGGTGGCGGCTCGATCGTCGAAGCCGCCGTGGACGGGTTCCGCGTGGAGCAGGTTGATTGTGAAGCGCCGTACGTGCCGGGCGATATGGATTGCAGTGGTGCCGTCGACTTTGACGACATCGATCCGTTCGTGCTGGCGATCTCGGGGCAGGCTGCCTATGAGGTGGCGTATCCGGATTGTGAGTGGCTGAACGGCGACATCAATGGTGACAACACCGTCGACTTTGACGATATCAACGGATTCGTCAGCCTGATCGGCGGCTAGTTTTCATGCTGTAAGGACGTGGCCGGCCCGCTGCGCTGTGGAGCGGGCCGGCGCGTGCAGCGTGAGATTTTTGCCGAGGTTCTGGTAAGGGACAGGACTGGGACAGTTTCTTGGGGGGTGGGAGAGACTTGAAATGAAACGTACGCTGGTTGTGTGGAGCCTGCTGCTCTCCGGAGGGATGGCACTGGCAGGTGTGATTGATGCGGACCTGGAAATTCTGCTCGAGCAGGCGGCACCGGATGAGCCGGTTTCGGCGCTGGTGTATCTGACTGCGCAGGTCGATGCGCAGGCGTTGACGGCTGAGTTGGATGGGCAGCGGGCCACTTTGCGCGAGCGGCATGAGACGGTCGTGCGAGCGCTGCAGGCAAAGGCGGCGGATACACAGGACAAGCTGTTGGAGCGGCTCGATGCCAATATGCGTGCTGGGGCGGTGTCGTTCTACGAGGCGTTCTGGGTCGCGAACATCGTCCGTATCGAGGCGACACCGGATGTGATCCGGGAGATCGCGGAGCGCGAAGATGTGGAGATTGTGTATCCGAATTATGAGATTGAGCTGATCGAGCCGGTGCCGAGCACGGGTGCCGGCGGAACGCCTCCGGCCAGCCGCAGTGTGGAGCCGGGTGTTGCGGCGGTCCGTGCGCCCGAGGTGTGGAACCTTGGTTTCACCGGTGAGGGCGTGCTGGTTGCGAATATGGACACTGGTGTTGACGGGAACCATCCGGCGCTGGCGAGTCGCTGGGCCGGCCTATTGCCGCAGTACGCCGGACATCCGGAGTGGGCCTGGTACGACCCCTATGCGGGCCAGAACGACTTCCCCTATGACAATGGTGGTCATGGTACGCACACCATGGGCAGTGTCTGCGGCGGTGCTCCCGGTGACGAGATTGGTGTGGCACCGGGTGCCGTGTGGATGGCTTCGGCGCCGATCGATCGGGGCGGCGGAATTCCGCAGACGGTGGCCGATGCGATTCTGTCGTTCCAGTGGATGGTCGACCCGGACGGTGACCCGTCGACGAACTGGGATGTCCCGGCGGTGTGCTCCAACTCGTGGGGCGTGACGGAGAGCATGGGTTACCCGGACTGCGACCAGACGTTCTGGTCATACATTGATAACTGCGAAGCCGCGGGCATCGTGATTCTGTTCTCGGCCGGCAATGAAGGCACGTCCGGTTTGCGCAAGCCGTCCGACCGGGCGACGACGCCATACAACATCTGTGCCGTTGCGGCGGTCGATGCGAACACCGGCGGCTGGCCGATTGCGAGTTTCTCGTCGCGGGGGCCGACGTACTGCACGCCGGACGGCAGCATGGCGATTAAACCCGACATTGCGGCACCGGGCGTGAGTGTGCGTTCGGCGTATCCGGGTGGCGGCTACGAGAGCCTCAGTGGAACGTCGATGGCCTCGCCGCACGTGAATGGTGTGGTGGCGCTGATCCGCCAGGCGAATCCGGATCTGAGTGTCGACGAAGTGAAGGAAATCATCTATCAGACGGCTGTGGATCTGGGGCCGTCGGGCGAAGATAACAGTTATGGCTGGGGCATGATTGACGCGTATGAAGCCGTGCAGCTCGCGCTGAGCACTGTGAGCCTGACGTTTGAGTTTCCGGAGGGGCGCCCGGAGTTCATCGATCCGAACGGTGGTCAGGTAGTACGCGTGGTGGTCAACGGCCAGAGCGTGCAACCTGAGCCGGGCTCCGGCCTGCTGCATTACTCGGTTGGCGGTAGCTACACGAGTGTGCCGATGAATGAGGTCGAGCCGAACGTGTATGACGCTGTGTTCCCGGCGTTCGAGTGCGGTGTCACGGTCGATTACTACTTCTCGGTCGAGACCACGGATGGCGATCTCGTCGTGAACCCGTACAACGCACCGGACAATCACTATGCCGGCCGTGCGTATACGGGCATTACCACGTTCTTTGAGGATGACTTCGAGACGGATCTGGGCTGGGAAGTGTATGCGGGCGCTGATACGGGGGACTGGGAGCGTGCGAATCCGCAGGAGACGGAGTTTGGCTTCTGGGATCCGGTCATCGCGCAGCCCGAGGACGATCATACACCCAACGGGTCGCTCTGCTACGTGACCGGCCCGCTGGCCGGCAGTAGTGCTGGCGATTATGACGTCGACGGCGGTCCGACCCGGCTGATGTCGCCGGTGCTGGAGCTCGCTGACACGGATGCGGTGGTCTCGTACTGGCGCTGGTTCCACATCAGCACGGAATGGAATGACGAATTCCTGGTGCAGGTATCGAACGACAATGGGGCCTCATGGGTGACGGTCGAGACACTGACCGACCGCGTGACGTGGGCGTACGCCGAGTGGACGGTCAGTGACTACGTCACGCCGACCGACCAGGTGCGCGTCCGCTTCATCGCCGACGATTCGCCCAATGATTCGCTGGTTGAGGCGCTGGTCGATGACTTCGAGGTGTGGACGCTGTACTGCGACATTGATCCGCTTACGCCGGGTGACATGAATTGTGATGGCGTGGTGGATTTCGACGACATCAACGCGTTTGTCGTGGCGTTGTCGGGTCAGGCTGCCTATGAGGCCGCGTATCCGGATTGCTACTGGATGAACGCGGACTGTAACGGCGACGGGCTGGTCAACTTCGATGACATCGATCCGTTCGTGGGGCTGATCAGCGGCTGACGTGACTGGGACAGGCCGGGTGGTCGCCATCCGGCCTGATGATTCTGACGCCGCCGGAGCGCTGCACTGCGTTTCGGCGGCGTTTTGTTTGCGAGCGGCCAGCGTTCGGCGGGCCATGGGAGCGTGTGCCGAAGGGCTGATAACCATGGAAAAACGCGCTTATCGTTGACTTCGCGGCATGGAGGTTCTAAGTTGAGTCTGGGGTGCGGGCGTTCGATGAAGAACGAAGGTTGCCCTGCGCGCCCGGCGCTGCGCCGGGACACGACTATCCCACCGGAGAGAAGCGAGGTAAAGAAATTATGAGACGCATTGGAATTTTGCTCCCCGCGCTGGCTGCGCTGGCGTTGTCTGCAATGCCCGCGGCGGCTGACCAGATCGAGAATGGTGATGTGGTGCTGCATCGTTATGAGTGGCGTGCGAGTACGTTTGCCATCAGCGCACAACATGAAGCGGCCCTCGCGGTGGATGGCGATGGCAACGTTGTCAGCGTCTGGTCGAGTCGTCGTCAGCAGACGGGGCGCTCCGGGGTATATGCACAGCGTTTTGACGCGCAGGGCGTCGCGCTCGGTAGTGAAACGCAGCTTGGCCTACAGCCGGTTGCTCATCAGGTTGAGCCGGCCGTGTGTGTTGATGCCCTGGGCCATATCTGGGCGGCCTGGCAATCGCACGGCCAGGATGGCTGGGCGGGCAGCATCATCGCTCGGCGGTTCGATGACGCCCTGCGGGGCGGGTCGGAGATCGCGGTGAATCAGCGGGTGCGTGGGCATCAGAGCAGCCCGGCGATTGCTGCACTGGCGAACGGCAACGTGGTCGTCGTATGGATGTCGGCCGAGCCGCATCAGCCGATGCAGACGCGGGGGCGGTTGTTTGGCCCGGATGGCAAGCCGGTGACGGACGAGTTCACCCTGACGACAGCCGAGGCGCACGCGAGTATGACGCCGGCGGTTTGCCCGGTCCCCAGCGGTGGGTTCGCGGTGGCGTATAGCGTGTTCACGGCCGACATGAAGCCGGCGGGTATTCGCATGCAGCGTTATGGCGCGCTGGGTCAGCGGATCGGCGCTGCCATCGATGTCTGCGGCGCGCAGAAGGTCAGCCAGGTGGAGCCGGCCATTGCTGCGACACGTGACGGTTTCGTGGTGGCGTGGCTGGATGCCGAAAGCGATGGCGACGATTACGGTGTTCTGGCGCGACGATTCGACGCCGAAGGGCGTGCCCTGGGTGACGCGTTTGTTGTGAACACGCACGGTAAGGGTCTGCAAAACGCTGCGGCGGTCGCGGTTGGGCCTGACGGTCGGTTTGCCGTGGCGTGGAACAGCGCTGCCAAGGAGACGGCGGGCGTTTACGCACAGTGTTTCGATGCGGACGGCCAGCGGGTCGGCGACGTATTTCGGCTGACGCGTTCGACAGAGGGCAAGCAGATGCTGCGGCCGGCGGCTGGCACACAGCGTTTGGTCTATCGGGCCGACGGTGCGCTCGTGTGTGCGTGGAACGGGGATGCGAATTGTGGTGACAAGTCCAGCGCGAATGTCACGCTGCTGGCCGCGCGACCCGTCGAGCTAGTGGGCCGGAGTCAGGGTGTGACGTCGGACATGCAGCCCGCTGCGGTACGGACGGCTTTCGCTGCCGGTCCGCAGCCGCATATTCCGCCGACGTTCGCGCGCAAGGACATCGACGAGGCGGAGCGCGAGATTCGGCTGGACGGTCGCTTTGGCTTTACGGCGGTCACGGCAACTGGCTGGACGCCGCCAGACCCACACATGGCGGTGGGGCCGGAGCACATCGTCGTGATGACCAACGGTGAGATCTCGTTCTTCACGAAGGATGGGACGCAGACCTTTGAGGATGAGATTGAGGACAGCTTCGGGTTCTGGGGCTCGGAAGGGGCCACGGGCTTCGTGTTTGACCCGGAGGTGTTGTACGACGAGATCAGTGGTCGGTTCTTCGCGATGGCGGCAGAAGCCTATGCGCCCGGCAACAACTCGTACGTGCTGGTTGCAGTATCCGACGATTCCGACCCGAACGGCACCTGGTACAAGTATCGACTCAGCACGACGGGCTTTGCGGGCGACTTGTTCGATTCGCCGAATATCGCCGTGAGCGATGACACCGTGCTGATTACGGGTGACGGTTTTGGCAATGGGGCCAACTATCCCGTTTATACGTATGACAAGGCGTCGCTGCTGGCTGGGCAAACGCCGCAGATTACGAACTCGTTCGTGCTGTCGACGTCGACGCAGTCGGCGGGGATTCCGCCGGTGTATTACGATTCGCCGCCGGCGCTATACATGCTGGAGCACGCCGAGGGGTTTAACCGCAATACGGTGCGGTTGATCGGGTTGCAGGATCCGCTTGGGACACCAACGTACGAGACCTATACGTTGTCCGTTCCGGCGTACAGCAGCCCGGGTGACCCGCCGCAGCAGGGCACGAGTAACCGGCCCGAGACGTTTGACGCGCGTTTCTGGAGTGTGGCTTACCGCAATGGGTCATTGTGGGGCACGCACCACGTCAACTCGAACCCGGTGGAAGTGCGCTGGTACGAGATCGCGATGAATGGCTGGCCGGATTCGGGTGAAAATCCGGAGCTGGTGCAGACGGGCACGCTGAATCCTTCTTCGAGCGTGAATCTGTTCTTCAGTGCGATCACGGTCAATAACCAGGGTGATGCGGCCATCACGTGCGCGCGGAGCGGATACAGCGAGTACATCTCGATGGTGACGACATATCGCCTTGCGACCGATCCGATCAACACGTTCAATGATCTGGTCACGGAGCAGGCATCCACAGGACCATATTCTGCGTATGGACGCTGGGGTGATTATGCCGCGGTGAATGTAGACCCGGCGGACAACGGCAAGATCTGGGCGCATCATGAGTATGCCATCAACAACAGTTGGCGTACGTGGGTGGCGCGGATCGATCTGCCGGCGTCGGCGCTGGGTGACATGAATTGCGATGGAGCCGTCAACTTTGATGACATCGCGCCATTCGTGCTCGCCCTAAGTGGCCAGGCCGGCTACGAGGCGCAATACCCGGATTGCCAGTGGCTCAATGGCGACTGTGACTTCAACGGCCAGGTCGACTTTGACGATATCTCGTGTTTCGTGGAGTTGATTGGCGGGTAAACGGGCTTGAGATAGTGACGATGGCGGCCGATTGCGTGTCGGCCGCCATTTCTTTTGCGCAGTTCGAACTCGTGTCTGAAAGGCGCGCGAGGTTTCAGACGAGCGGGGTCTGCCCCGGGACCGCGACCGGGGCCACGGCCAAGTCGCCGAACTCGTAGCGCTCGGGCGACAAGTCGAGTTTGGATGAGTTCATCACCCACTTCCACGATAGCTCGCGGCCGGTGTAGGCTGACATGCGGCCCATGATCGCGGTCAGCGTACTCTCGGCGATGCGCACGCCTTCGTTGAGGGGTTGTCCGCGGCGGATGCTCTCGATCAGGTCCTTGTGCTCCTGTACGTAGGGATTGACTGGCGGGTCGGGTGGAACGTACTTGTAGGGGCAGCGGCCGTGGATTTCGCCGTTGGGATTGGCAGTACCTTTCGTACCGACGAGACGTTCGGAGACACGTGTTGAGGCGCCGGGGGTCTGTCGACACATGCTCAGGACGCGGGCGCCGTTGGCGTACTCATATTCGATCGAGAAGTGGTCGTAGATATTGCCGTATTTCGGTTCGGTGCGCGCCTGGCGACCACCCATGCCGAGGGCTTTCACGGGTGGACCGCCCATGGCCCAATTGACGACATCGACGTTGTGCACGTGCTGCTCGACGATGTGGTCGCCGGAGAGCCAGGTGAAATAGAGCCAGTTGCGGCACTGCCACTCCATGTCGGTCCATGCGGGCCGGGGCTCGTGGACCCACAGGCCGCCCTGGTTCCAGTAGCACTGGGCGGCGACGACTTCGCCGATGGCGCCGTCGTGGATGCGCTTCATCGTTTCGAGGTAGGCGGGCTCGTGGCGGCGCTGGGTGCCGGCGACGATGGCGAGTCCCTGCGTGCGGGCCATGCGGGCCGATTCGATGACCCAGCGTGCGCCGACGGGATCGACCGCGACGGGTTTTTCCATGAATACGTGACGGCCGGCGGCAATTGCGGCGTCGAGGTGCTGGGGCCGAAAATGGGGTGGCGTGGCGAGGATGACCAGGTCGATATCGCAGTCGATGACCGCCTGGTAGGCGTCGAAGCCGATGAAGCTGCGCTCGTTCGTGACCTGATAGGCGTCGCCCAGTTCGCAGAGCTGGTCGCGGGATTGCTGCAAGCGGTCGGCGAAGAGGTCGCCCATGGCGTGGATTTCGACGTTGGGGGCGGCTTCCACACAGTTCCAGGCGGCGCCGGTGCCGCGACCGCCGCAGCCGACGAGGCCCACGCGGATCTTTTGCGGCTTGTGGCGACCGTGCAGAATCCCTGGGGCCGCTTGCCGCTGTCCGAGTGTCGCGCACCCCCCGGCCAGGAGTGCTGCGGACGCGACGGCCGAGGTGCGCATGAAGTCGCGTCGTGAGAGGTTGGCTGGTTGCGTTGCGGGACGCTGCGTCTCTCCTTCCGGTGTCATCGCATGCCTCGTCTACCCCCGGTGGGTCAGCGGTGCTGCGCAGTGGCGGGCCAGCACCCGGTATCAGAAGCTGTCGCAGTATACGTAGGCTTCGAGCAGGGCCTGCTCGCCTGGCCGGCCCTGCTTGGACAAGCCGTGCTCCATGCCGACGATGCCGTCGAAGCCACGGTTGTGAATGTGCTGGAACACGTTTCGATAGTTAATCTCACCCGTCGTGGGCTCCTTGCGGCCGGGGTTATCGCCGACCTGGAAATAGGCGATTTCGCTCCACGCGTGATCCATGTTGGGGATGAGGTTGCCTTCGGTGATCTGCTGGTGGTAAAGGTCGTTGAGGATTTTGCATGAGGGACTGTTGACGGCGCGGCAGATCTCGTAGGCCTGGGGGATCTTGGTGAGGAACAGGCCGGGGTGATCGCGCCACGGATTCAGCGGCTCGAGCACCAACACGAGCCCGGCCGGCTCGCAGATTTCGGCACAGGCGCGCAAGTTGTCCACGACGTTCGCGGTCTGGTAGCCAGGCTCCAGCCGGGCGTCGGACGGGCCGGGCACGACCGTGCACCATTTTGCGTTGACCCGGCGGGCGGTTTCGACAGTAGAGTGCATGTGTCGCACGAGCATGTCGCGGATTTCCCTGCTGCGGCGCACCATCGTCGGCTCGCGCCACTCGGCATAGGCGACGAACACGCCCATGGTCATGTTCAGGCGCTGCATGGCGCGGGCGATGCGCTCCTGCTCATCAACGGACCGTCCCATCATGCCGTTATCTTCCAGGGCGGTGAAGCCGACGTCGGCCATGAACTGCAACTGGTCGACGGGGTCGTCGCCGGCGTGGTGGCGGAACATGCCGAAGTGCGGGGCGTATTTGAGCTTGAAAGCGTGTTGTTTGTTGTTGGCGTTTTGGCGCGGGGTGGCGGCGGCTGCGCTGGTCAGTCCCACCGTGGCTCCGGTGGCGGCGAGGCTGGTCTTCAGAAAGGTGCGACGGTTCATCGGTGTTCACCTCCTCGCCATGGTTCAATACCGTGGCGGCGGTCATTGTGCAATCTGTGACTCGTAGGTGTCGAGGGCATCTTCGAGGCCGCCTTTGAAGTCGCCGAAGAACCCGTTGCGGTTACCGTGCCGAACGACGTTGTTGTGGCCGTTCTTCGGGTAGTGATCGTCGCTGCCGCCGAAATCGAGTTGAAGCGAGAAGCTGGTGACGCGATCGTTGCCATCGGCGCGCGGCACGCCGCGAAAGCGATCGTAGCGGTCACGGCCGGCGTAGTCGATGAACAGGGCCCAGCCGTTGTTGTGTGAGGCGCAGAGCGCGAAGCCGCCGCCTGAATAGCGGTCGTTGCCGGCGTGATCGAGCAGTGCGGTAACGGTCTCGTCCCAGGAACAGGACTGTCCGACATCGCGCCAACATTCGTAGAAGTCGTCGCCGGCGTGATCTTCGAGGAAGCCAAAGGCCTGGTGGGCGGCGTAAGCCTGGGCGTAACGGGTACCGAGATAGCGGTCGTCGCCGGCGTCATCGACCAGCGCACCCCAGCCAAAGTAGTAGCCGCCACCCTGGGCGAAATTGTGGCCCTCGTAGACATCGTCGCCGTCCGTGTCGCGCAGGACGGCGAGGCCGCCGGACGCAAGGCCACGGAAGCCGATGCCGCAACCCTGTCCGAAGGCGTCGAAGACGCCGTCGGTGCCGTAGTTCGTGGGGTCGCGGCCGCCGACGTAGTAGTGGTCGTTTCCGGCGTAGTCCAGCAGTGCCCCGAAGCCGCCGGGCATGCCGAGAGCCTGGGCGTAACGGGCGGCGTGGTAGCGATCGTCGCCGGCGTCGTCGATGAGCAGTCCGACGCCGCAGAGCGCGGCCCCCTGCCCATAGTCCGCGGCCCGGTAGGCATCGTTGCCGCTGCGGTCCCACAATATGCCGACGCCAATCGCGGCGGCCGCCTGTCCCCACTCCTGTGCGATGTAGGTATCGTCGCCGTCGGCGTCGTAGAGGCAGGAGACGCCGAGATTCACGCCGGCCTGGGCCTGCGCGAAGGTGGCGGAGTAGTTGTCGCGACCGCCGAGATCAATGACGAGGTTGAAGGGTATGGAAGTGCGGTGCGTGTACCGATCGTCGCCGCCGATGTCGATGATCACCGTCGTGTGCTCACGGTACCACGTGGAACCTGCCCCGCTGAGCACGATCGGACCGAGCGGGGATGCGTGTCTTGTAATGATGCCGGCACCGTGGCCGGTGAGATCCGCTTTCAGACCTGTGAGGTAGGTCTCATCCAGTAGCGCGGTCAGCAGCATGGCCGACTCGACCAGTCGTCCAAGGTCCACCCTGGCCATGATCTGCACGTACTTGCGGACGTTCTCCAGCCGCTCGCGGTCTGGATCAACGAGCACCATCACGACTTCACGGAAGCTGTCAGCGACGTCGTCCAGGTGATAGTGCAGGAACTCGAAATCGTCGTCAGACAGCTCCGCGAAGGCCTGTTCGTACGATAGATTCGCTTGGACGAGCAGCTTTTCGATCTGCTCGGCGTGCTGTTGCGGCGTCAGGCCCGTGTCGAGTTGTGGCACGGCTGGGGGAGTAATCTCGAGGTCGAGTTGCTGGGCGGCATGGCGTAGCAAATCCGCCAATTCACGTGGGCAAGCCGCCATGCGACGCGAAAGCTCGGGCATGGCGAACGGTTTGCGCAGGGCGTACGCGGCGCGCTTCAGCCGGAACGGATCGCCTTCGGTGACAAGTTTCGCCAGGCGCTTGCGCAGGACCTCATAGTCGTCCCGCGCCTGGAAGTGGTCGATGAGCTTGCCGGCCAACTCGGCTTCCGGGAGCCCCGTGACGGGTTCGGGAAGAATCTTGTCGTTTGGCGGGATGGGGCGCGTTTGCGGGTTCTGTGTGGGCCGGACGCCGAGCACCGGCTCAACGGCCACCAGTTCTTCCACCCATTCCGCGACGAGATGCAATTCGGTTCCCTCCGGCTTGTCGACGATCGCGGCGCCGGGGTCGGCGAAGGCGCGATCGGCGTCGATCGACTCGTTGCCGATGCGGGCGGTCTGCTCGAGCCAGCGGCGGTATACCTTGAGGGGGAGGCGATCCCCAACGTCGCGTGTGACGATGGCCTGTTGAAACGCTTCGATCAGCTTCTTCTGAGAGACATCGAAGTCCACGCCGGCGACCTCAACGATGATGTCCCAGGCCTGCAGGCCGGCCGCGGCCGCCCCACTGTCCGGCGTGACGAAGTCGATCCGCAGGCCATGCCGGAAGGTGCGACCCTCGACCTCGATCGGGCCGTCAACGTAGGTCGTGCTGACGCCCAGGAACGGGCGAACGTCCTGGGCACTTTGCAGCAGCAATACGACGGCGACCAGCGTGTGCGAGATCATACTTCACTCCCATTCCGAGTTCAGGACCTTCGCGTGTGATAACCGAAGCCGCCGTATTTTCACAGCCGGAGGCGATATCTCCGCACACGGTCTGGTTGGTGGATGCAGGCCCCGGCTATGATCCCGTATTCACCACACGCTTGGGAGCGAGATGGGCACGCATGGTATTGGACAGTTTTTCGCACTCGCGACGGCGATCACCTGGGCGTTGGCGCTGGTGCTGTTCAAACGGAGTGGTGAGCGCATCCCGCCACTGTCGCTCAATCTGTACAAAAACACGGTTGGGCTGGTGTTGATGGTTGCGACCATGGCCGTGGCAGCGCTATTGGGTAGCCAGCCGTTTGACGTGCTGGCCAACCAGCGGATCGATGACATCTGCATTCTCATGGTAAGCGGCATCATTGGCATCGCCATCGCCGACACGATCTTCTTCCATGGGCTGAACCTGTGCGGCGTCGGTCTGGTGGCGGTAGTCGATTGCACCTACACGCCGTTCACGATTCTGTTTGCCTGGCTGCTGCTGGCCGAGCAGCTCACGCCGTTTCATTACCTGGGAGCAGCCCTGATCATCGGGGGCGTGTTCGTTGCGTCGCGCCACAAAGTGCCGCCAGACCGGACGCGTGGCCAGATCGTGCTGGGGATGACGCTGGCGATGATTGCGATCGCGACGATGGGTTTCGGGATCGTGCTGGCCAAGCCGGTGCTCGAGCAGGCGGATGTGCCGCTGGTGTGGGCGACCAGCGTGCGTGTGTTTGCGGGAACCGGGTTCCTGGCGCTTTATGCGCTGCTCGGCCCGCGCTGGAAGGAGAATTGGCGGGTGTTCAAGCCATCACGCGTCTGGCGGGTGGCGTTACCCGGGTCGATCCTCGGGGCGTACCTGGCCCTGGTCTTCTGGGTGGCGGGCTTCAAATATACCTACGCCTCGGTTGCCGCCGTGCTGAATCAAACCTCCGTCATCTTCGCAGCCGTGTTTGCGGCGCTGATTCTCAAGGAGCAGTTCGGGGTCCGGAAAATCGTGGCGCTGTCGCTGGCGGTGATTGGGGTGTTGATTGTGACTTTCAGCGAGGCACTGTACATCCGGTTTCTTTGAGCCTGGTGTCCTGATTTACGTCCAAGGCTCCGCAGTTTTGCGGACGCTCGTTCTCCGCCTTGCGAGCCAGTCCCAGCCCCGACCAGAGGTCACTGGCCCGTGCCTTCGGGTCGTCTCCAGCGTAGTGGCGGATGAAATCACGCGACATTGTGTTGTCCCTGCCCACAAGTGCTTCGCATACTTGTAAGGGAAGGACGGTACACATGGACGTGCGCGAGACCATGAACATCCTGTGGAACACGTGTAGCGAGCTCGTCAAGCTCTGGCGGAACGACGATGCGGCCACGGCGATGGAGTACGCCGTGCTACTCGGGCTGATCATCATCGCATGTTTTGCGGCCCTGGGCACGATGACCGATGCGCTGAGCGGCGTATTCGAATCCGTAGGTCCGATGCTGGAAATTGACGCCTGATCTCCCCGTTAACCGCGAAACCACGCGGGCGTTCGCCGGCGCGCTGTCCTTTTTCGACCGATAACGACATTTCGTTGAGTCGGGTGGTCGCACCTGCTAACATTTACACAGGCGCCCTGCGGAGGACGAACCGTGCCGAGGTGGATTGCATCTGTCTTGACCGCGCTGCCGTTGGCATTGCTTGTCGCCGGCTGTCCGTCATCGGTCTCCAGCGTCACCGTCGAGTTGTCTTCCGATGACCATGAGTCCACGGTGAATGTGGATCGGTTTGACAACGTCCGCGTCAAGCTGACGGCGGATCCGAACCTGAACCTGGCCTGGACGATCACCAACGTCGATAATGACGTCCTCGAGTTTACGGGGCGCGATGACGGCTATTTCGGGCTGCGTGACGACGGCCCGCTGGACGAGCAACATTGGCATTTCCGGGCGCGGCGTGGCGGCACGACGACGCTGCGCATGGCCTATCTCAACCCGGAGGATGCCGCCACGGTCGTCGACACGTTCATCGTTACCGTGGTCGTGACAGAATAGTGCGCGCGGTTTCGCGTCGCTGAGGCGCGTGGGCGTCGACAATGCGCAGCGGGACGCCGGAAGTAGAAAGGACTCGACCGGTCGGTGGCGAAACGCAAGCAAGCAGTAGGTACGGCCCGACCCGCGCGCGCGGCCGATCAGCAGGGTCAGCATCCTGAACGCAGCCCGCAATCGACGCGCCGCCGTCCGCCGAATTCGCCGGATGCGATCCTGCAAGCCGCGCGCTTTGGACGGGTCCGGGCGGACCATGCCGCCGAGCTGGCGGAGGATTACGTCGAGCTGATTGCGCAGCTCATTGATGAAACGGGTGAGGCCCGGACGGTCGACATTGCCCGCCGCCTGGGGGTTTCGCATGTCACGGTGACCAAGACGCTGGCGCGTTTGCGCCGTGAGGGGCTGGTGCATTCCGAGCCCTATCGGTCGATCTTCCTCACACCAGCCGGCCGCAAGCTCGCAGCGCGCGCCGCCGCCCGGCACGCCTTGCTCGTGCAGTTTCTGCGTACGCTCGGCGTGAACCGCAGTGATGCCGAGGCGGATGCGGAGGGGATTGAGCACCATCTCAGTGACGCCACGATCCGGGCGATCAAGCGCTTCCTGAAGCGCACCGGTCAGTAGCGGCGGCTTGTTGCGTGCGGCGGGGTTCCTATAATGGCGGCTGAGGTATGAATGGGAGCGCGTATCCTGTTCAATGACCCGGTCGGCGACGGGCCGGGCTCAGGCGCGGTCACACGTCGCAAGTGCACGAGTGGAGGCGGACATGCCCGAGCATGGGTCCGAGTTGCGAAGAATCGTCTGGTCCGACGCACTGCCCTTCGTGCGGCTGTTCCGCACGTTTCGCCTGGCACTCAATGTGAACCGGCTGGCGCTGGGCCTGGCCGCGGTGATCATCGTCTACACTGCTGGTGTCGTGCTGGACGGGTTGTGGGGGCGGGCGGGTGCGGCCGTGGTGACGCCGTTCGCGGGCCGCGCGGTCACCGAAGTCGGGATGTATGCCAAGCTCAATCAGAATGAGTTTGAGGCCTGGCTGCGCGAGGCATCGGCCTCCAACCAACAGCGGGCGATTCAGGTCCTGCTGGATGCGAACAAGGCCTCCACGCACGAGGAAGCGCGGCAACTGCTTCAGGAAAACACACTTTCCGAACTCATACTGACTGCGGGCTTTCGCAAGGACATTGGCCAGTACGAGGAGCTGATCGACAGTTGGCTCAACCACCGCCGCACAGCGATCGAAGACGACGAGAGCGCCAAGGTGGGTGAAACAGATCTTGTGAAGGCCGCTGATACTCTGCGTCTGATGTTGAACGGATATTTCCCGGACAATATCACGGTGGCCAACGAAGGCAACGCCGCCATCCGTACGCTGAACGGCGACCCGCTCGATATTCCCATGGAGCAGGTGAAGCAACTCAAGGAACTGCTGACGCGACGCGCGCAACTGCATCAATACGAGCGGCTGGAGCCGGTGGGGCCTTTCTATAGCTTCATCCGGCATGAGCGGCGTTCCTTTGCCGCGGCGATCGAAGGTGTTTGCGCCGGTCGTTGGGGCTTTTCGGGCGGCACGCTGGATGCGGAGCCGGCGATGGCGGGCAGCGTGCTATCCGCGGGACGCGGTGTGTTCTGGTTGGTGACACGGCGCCCGTGGTATTTCGTGTTGTTCTCACTCGTGAATCTCTTGGTATTCGCATACTTCGGGGGGGCTATCTGTCGCAGTGCGGCCGTGCAGTCCGCGCGCGAGCAGAGCATTTCGCTCGGGGAGTCGTTACAGTTCGTGCGCGAGCGGTATACGGGATTTGTCACCGCGCCGCTGCTCCCCGTCGGGCTGTTCATCGGCATTATGCTGATCATGGGGATTTGCGGATGGATTGGCGGACTGGTGCCCTACCTCGGGGAGTTTCTGACCGGACTTTTCTATGGGCTGGCGATTCTGGGGGGCTTCGTCATGGCGATGGTCGCCTTCGCCAGCGTGCTCGGCTTCCCGCTGATGTGGCCGACGATCGCGTGCGAGGGTTCGGACGGGTTTGACGCGTTGTCGCGGTCATTCAGCTATGTGGGCAGCCGCATCTGGCATTACCTGTTCTACGGCTTCACGCTGCTGGTTTTCGGTGGCTTTGCGTATGTCGTGGTGCGGCTGATTGTGCTGTTGACGCTGAAGTTGGCGCATACCGGTACGGGTTTCGGGATGAATGTGTTCAGCGGCGGTGAGCTTGACCATGTCTGGAATCTGAACGTGATGTGGTCGATGCCAGCCTGGGCCGACTTGTCGCTGCTACCGAGCACGCGTGAGGTACCGCTGTGGGGCGAGTTCTTCACGGGGCCCACCAGTGGTGGTGAGTGGATCGGCACGATCTTCATGATGCTGTGGATCTTCCTGTTTGTGGGTGGGCTGGTGGCCTTCACGGTGAGCTACTTCTACTGCGGGGCCACGCAGATGTATTTCCTCCTGCGGCGCGATGTCGACGCGAACGACTACGATGAGCTCTATTACGAAGAGGAGGAGGACGCGTTCGGGCAGCCAGACCTGTCAGCCGCAGCGACGGAGGAGTCCGCAGCAGGTGCGTCCGCCGGCCCTGACATCCCCCCTGCCACCGGGCCGGGCAGTGAATCCGCGGAGCCGGCAGGCCAGGACGTCACCGACCAGCCGCCTGAGGAATCCACGGAGGATGAGCCAACGGAGCCGTCCGACCAGGCAGAAGCAGCCGATGGCAACGATGAGGTGCCGGACGAAGAGACCGGCAGCGACGACGAGGATCAGAAGCCGCAATCCTGATCGGTCGCTTTTTGAACATGGCCGCAAAGCCACCTGAGCAAGAGCACGTACCGGAGCCGGAGAGCAAGGACTTTTCGGCTCTGCGCGTTTCAGGCGCGCACGCGGGGGCCAGCAAGCTGATCGGCCTCGGGTTTACAACGACGCGCGACCGCCTGGCCCGGCTCCTCGTGGTTTGTGGGGTGCACCCGAACCATCTGACGCTGGCCGGCCTCGTGTTTACGTGTGCCGCCGGCTATTGCCTGCTGCGGGGTGCATCGCAGCAATTGCCGATCTTCGTATGTGGGCCGGCTCCGACGGGCTGGTGGCCGTGGGCCGCGGCGGTGTTTCTGATCTTGTCGGGTGCATGTGACATGCTGGACGGGGCGGTGGCACGCGTCGGCAGCCTGAAGACGCAGGCCGGTGGCGTGCTGGACTCATCGGTCGATCGGCTGAGCGACATTGCGATCTATCTGGGTTGCTTTCTGCACTTTGCAACGGAAGCTACAGCCAGTGTTACGTACCAGCTCCTGGCGGCGGTGGCGCTCGCCAACGCGGTGCTGATCAGTTATGTCAAGGCGCGCGCCGAGGACATCATCGCGGACTGCTCGGTCGGGTACTGGCTGCGTGGTGAGCGCTTCGCGGCCGTGCTGATCGGCTGCCTGGTCGGGCATGTCCCGGCGGTATTGTGGCAGATGGCGGTCTCCTGCCTGTTCACGGTGTGGCGCCGGATGACCTACGGGTACCAGGCGGTGCGGGCACTTGAGACCGGTCGCCCCGCCCCACCGGCCGGTCCGAAACCAGGCTGGGTCGGCAAGTTGCAGCTCTGGCGGCACCCGCGCGGCTCGATTCCCTATGACATTGTGACGGGAACGCACATTGCTTACATCATCTTCTCGCCGTGTGTCTGGCCGGTGCTGGCGGCCGGGGCCGTGGGGCCGGACCCCGTCGCGGCGTGGCTGGCGACGTAGCGTCCCGTCTGCCAGCCGAGCGGCAGCGCATCTGGAAATAAGGAGGTTCGGTAAGCGAGCCGGTTGCAATCTGAGCAACCTACATGGTAGAAGAACAGGAGCAGTGCAGGACGAACCTCCGTCGGCCTTTGCAGAAAGAACGTCGCATGCCCTTTCATTTCACCAAGATGCACGGTCTCGGGAATGACTACGTCTTCATTAATCTGTTCGAGGAATCGGTGACTCCGTCTGAGGAACTGGCACGGTCGCTGAGTGATCGACACCGGGGCATCGGCGGTGACGGCGTGATCTTCCTGGACCAGCCAGGTACGGGTGACGCGCACGTGCGCATGCTCATGTTCAACTCCGACGGGTCGCGAGCACAGATGTGTGGAAACGGGATCCGCTGTCTGGCCAAGCTGGCGTACGAGAGCGGCGTCGCGCGGGAGAATCCGCTGCGTGTGCAGACAGATCGGGGACGGCTCGAACTCGAGCTTACCGTGCACGACGGCCGTGTCGCCGACGTGCGTGTCGACATGGGCGAACCCGTTCTCGAACCGGCACAGATTCCCGTGGCCATTGGTGGTCATAAGGCCGTGGCGATTCCATTCGGCTTCGACAACACGCGTTTTTCCATGACCTGCGTTTCGATGGGCAACCCACACGCGGTGTTCTTCGTGCCGGACGTCGACGACGTCCCGGTCCAGGATTGGGGCCGTCGCATCGAGCGGCACGATATGTTCCCCGAGCGGGTCAATGTCCATTTTGCGCAAGTAGCCTGGCCCGACCGGGTGCGTATGGTGACGTGGGAGCGCGGTGCCGGCGCCACGCTGGCCTGCGGGACCGGCGCCGCCGCGGTCTGTGTAGCCGGCGTGCTGAACAACGTCAGCGATCGTGATGTCACCATCGAGCTGCCCGGCGGCAAACTCGAATTGCAATGGCGTGCCGACACTAATCGCGTTTACCTGACCGGGGCGGCCGAGACCGTCTTCACCGGCACGTGGCCCGCCTGAGCGGCGCATCCGGGCAGGGCAACGCGTCTTTCCCTCATCGCCGATCGAGCGGACAATGCCGCCGATGAAGTCTGCTCAGCACCAAGCCAATCTGCGTGAAGCAGGAGTCAACTTTCGCCCTGCGCCGACCGGCTGGCGGCTTGCATTGCGGGCGGGAGGACTCGGTCTGGCTTGCGGGCTGGTCTATCTCATGATCGTGGGTGGTTTCCGCTTTGACTTTCATCCGAGCGACTCGCCTCATCACGCACTGGTGGCCAATGCGTTTCTGCACGGAAGGCTGCATGTGCTACCCACGGAGATCGAAGCAGCCGAGCGACGACTCACGATGCGGCTTGAGCGCCGCTACCGGCGGTTGCTGACTGACCGATACGACGTGCTGACACCCGCCGTCCGTGAGGCGTTGCTCGCAGTGCCGGCGCACAAATCCACCTGGACCGACTGGGCGATGCACGATGGTCGACTCTACGGCTACTGGGCGCCGCTCGCACCCGTCGTCATGCTGCCGTGCGTGGCAATCTGGGGCGCAGGCGTAAGCGATCAGGTGGTTAGCGCCGTGCTCGGCGCGATCAACGTCGCACTGTTCTATTGGCTGCTCGTCCGCGTTCACCGGCGGGGATGGCTATTGACGTCGGAAGCGTGCCGCGTGGCGTTGACCTTGACACTCGCTTTTGGCACATCGCATTTCTGGCAGGTTTGCGCCGGAAGCGTGTGGTTCGCCGTCCAGATCGTCACGTTACTCGCCGTGCAGGCCGCGTTGCTGGTCGTGGTGGCGGAACGGCTGACATTCTGGCGGTGGCTGCTGGCGGGTGCGTGCTTTGGCTGCGCCGTGCTGGGTCGCAATATTGTCATTGCCACCGGGTTGTCATTCGCTGCGCTGATCTGGTGGCGATTGGACACAACCGGTCCACGCAAGCTGCGCCGGTATCTGCTTCACGCATTCGCGTTCGGACTGCCCGTGCTGGCCGCCATCGGCGTGCAGGGGTGGTATAACGCGGCACGTTTCGGCGATCCACTGCGCAGTGGGCTGACGATCCAGATTGAGACCGGCGGGCTGGAACGCTTTCGGGCCGCGTACGAGCAACACGGGTTGTTTTCGCTACACTACGTGCCGCAGAATGTCTGGTATTACTTTTTGAACGTCGACTTTCCCCGGCTCGACGATGGCAAAATCTGGTATGACAGCGATGGCAACAGTCTGTTTCTTGTAACGCCGCCGCTACTGTATATGCTGCTGAGTTGGCGGCGGTGGTCGTGGTTTGGTGGAGTTTTATTGGCGGGCGCGTTGCCATTGAGTGCATTGCTCATGCTCTACTTCGCGACCGGGCACGCGCAGTTCGGGCCGCGCTATCTGCTGGATATCATGCCGTTGCTGCTGATGCTTGCGGCCATCGGCATGCGGGGACGGTTGACTATGGTTGGCTATGCGCTGGTGGTGTTGGCGATTGGCATGCACCTGTTTGGGACGTATCGCTTTTGTGGTGCGGCGTTTGACGTGCTTCTCGGCAAGATTTCGTGGGTAACGTTGCCGGCAGCGGCGGTGGTTGCACTATTGCTCGGCATGATTGTGACCTCACGTCGACGCGGTCGGATCGAGCGGGGCGCAACGCATCAGGTGTAGACGGTGACCGGCACGCCCAGCGGGCGAACGGCGTTGGCGATACGTTCAAGTTCATCATCGCCCAGCGGCGCCACGTAGGTTTCGGCGGTCTGTCGTGCAACGGTGTAGATCTGGATCAGTGAAAGTCGGCCGCCATTATCGAGGATCCACCGCACGCGCTCGGCGTAGGCGTCGATTTCGCTCGGTGGCGGGGGAACATGGTGCACGCGCATGAAAAGGGATTGGAGGACGAGTGGACGAACGCGTGCCGCCGCCAGGATGTTGTCCAGGACGTGCTGCAAGGAGCAGTTGGGGCGATTGATGACGCGGTGATACTGCTCGGTGCCGACGTCGAGCTTGGCCCAGATTTCGCCGTTGTTTTCGTCGAGCAGTGCAAGTGCAGCGGCGACGCGTGACTGGGAAAGAAAACACGCATTCGTTATCAATACGATCTTGGTGTCGGCCAGGCCGAAATCGTGTCGAGCATTGACTGCGATGCGTACGGCGTCGGGGAAGACCGGGACGGCGGTGGCTTCGCCGTCACCTGAAAATGCGATGTCATTCAATCTGTGGAACGTATCGGGAATACCCTCGAACTCGGGCTCATGAAAGAGCTGTTCGCGGTGTTCGAGCAGGTGGCGCAGCTCAGCCTCCAGCAGATGCAGGTTTACGGGCACGCGCTCCCGGGGAATTGTGCGATCTGCACAGCAGTATACGCAACGATAATTGCAAGCGGCATCGGGGTTTAGATTGATGCCAATACTCAGGCCGCGGCTACGGCGGGAGATAACTGGATATACGTATGTGAAATCCCGCCAACGGCGTGGGTGTGACGAAAAGGCGTGCCGAAGAGGTTTCAAAATTCGCGTTCCTAACGGGCTCGAAATCTGTTGCTAGCTTACTACAATCTTCCAGCGTTCGGGAATACCACACCGACGCAGTCGGTTGACGAATTTGTGAAGGAACTTCTCCACGCGGTGTGGAGAGGGGCCGGCAGGATGTTGCTCGGCTCGCCCTTCCTGCTGGCTTTGCGATTCGCGGCTCGTGGGCTTTTTGTCCGCGAGTCGCTTTTTTGTGCGCCGTTCCTGCGACGCGGCGTACGGCAACGACCGCGGAGACGTCGCGTTATCGCTCCTCGACGAGTTCGTACATGCCGCCACCCGCCCGACGCAACTTGCCCTGCCGGCACAGTTCGTCCCACA
This sequence comes from uncultured Planctomycetales bacterium, assembly GCA_964468185.1. Taxonomy (GTDB): domain Bacteria; phylum Planctomycetota; class Phycisphaerae; order UBA1845; family Fen-1342; genus JANQFV01. The sequence goes on from CAYXTR010000041.1 coordinate 26,569, forward strand.
CCGCTTGCGGGTATTTGTTCGGCGCGGGAATGGCGACGATGCCGGATCGGCCGCCGCTGCTCATGGCCCCATGTCCCAGCCGCGACTCATCGTCGAGCCGGGCCAGCTTCAGACGTTTCTTGAAGGCCTTCAGCGCGTTCTTGAGGGTCGTGTGCGGGATGCCACCGCTGGACATATCGCCAGGATTCTCCGCGTCGGCTGGTGGATGCGATGTCATGATGCCTGTTCTCCTGCGCGCGTGGTTGTGCATGACGCGCGACCGCCGGGCCCACGTGTGCGTGCGCACCGCGTGTGCCGGACGCCGCGCTACTGGTTGAGCAACCGCACATGGTCGACGGTGCAGCGCTTCAGCACATCCAGGTTATAGCCGCCTTCGAGCACACTGACGACGCGGCCCTGGGCGTGGCGGTCGGCGAGCTCGAGAATGCGCTCGGTCATCCACGCGTACGTTTCGTCCGCGGCGTCGAGGTTGCCCAGCGGGTCGTCCGCATGCGCATCGAACCCGGCGTTGACCATGATCATCTGCGGGGCGTAGCGGCCAATGGCCGGGATGATGCGATCGACGAACGCCGACCGAAACTCGTCATCTTTGGCCCCGGGCAGGAGCGGGATGTTCATCGTATAGCCGCGGCCGCGATCGATGCCGGCCTCCTCCTCCAGACCGGTGCCGGGATAGAGGTAATTCGGATGGCCGTGGATGCTGATGAAGAGAACCGACGGGTCGATCTCGAAGGTGTGCTGCGTGCCGTTGCCGTGATGCACGTCGAAGTCGATGATCGCCATCCGACCGAACTTGAACTCATCCTTGATGACGCATGTCGCGATGGCGATGTTGTTGAGCAGGCAGAAGCCCATCGCCCGGTCACGCTCGGCGTGATGGCCCGGCGGTCGGACGGCACAAAACGCCCGCTTGATGTCGCCGTTGGCGACCTTGCGCGCTGCGTCAATCACGCCGCCCGCCGCAAGCAGCGCGATCTCGTAGCTCTCCGGGCCGATGGTGCAGTCCGGAACGTCGATATACGGATATGCCTGGCGGCACGCGGCATCGAGGCGCGTCAGGTAGTCGTGGGTGTGAACAAACTGCAGCACGTTGTCTGCGGCCACGGACGGATACAGCGGTTGGCAGGCTTCCAGCAGCCCCGCCTCGTCGAGGCCGTCCTGTATGGCCGACAGCCGCGTCGGCGACTCCGGGTGACCCTCCCCCGTCATGTGTCGGCGAAAACGATCGTCAATGAGGATTCCAGCGGTGGACATGGCGTTTGCTACAACTTCTCAGAAGACCTGCCGGTCGGACTGCGCGCCATGAAACGCACGGCGAAGCCTGCCCGGCGATATCAGGAGCAACGCGCCAGTGTAGCAGGATCGCAAGACACGTGCACGGGCGCTGCCGCGGCTGACCGATGAATCGCCTCTCAAATCCGCGATCGGCGGTTCACGAATGGGGGATTCTGGTTATACTTGGTCCCGATTGGGCATTTCTGTTTTTGGGGCATTTGTCCGGCATCACGCGCCGGGTCCCGCGTGCACACAAGGAGGTCGCAATGCGGACAAGCACGTTCCTTCTGATCTGTCTGGCCTTGGTTTTGCCGCTGTTTCTGACCGGTTGCGCCGAGAAGAATGACGAGGAGGTGGCCGTATTACGGGAGCAGAATACCGAACTCACGGCTGAACGCGACACGCTCTCGTTCCAGCTTGCCTCGGCTGAAGAGGAGCTCGACACCACGCAAATGCGTGCAGCGCAGGCGGAGGAGCAGTGCGAACACTTGCAATCGCAGATCACTGACTATGTGACCAAGCTGGCCGAAGCCCGCGCGAAACAGGAGTCTGCAACGGACAAGCTGCAGAGTCTGCGACAGGAATTCGAGCGGACGACCAATCGTCAGCAGGAGGCGTTGGCGAAGGCGCGGGCCACGGCCGAGGAAGCATCGGCGTCGCAGCAGGCTGCACAGGAAAAGCTGGCCGAATTTGAACGACGCGTCCGTGAGCTGGAACTGGAACTGACGAAGGCGAATCAGGCGCTACACGAGGCCCAGCAACAGATCGGCAAGCTGACCAAGCAAGCGCAGCAGGAGCAGACAACCGAGAAGACCAGCGAATAGGCAGGTTGGGGCTGCTATAGCAGCTCGACCGGGTCGACGTCGATCGCGAAACGCTGCACGCGTGGACGGAGCAGACGGGCGGCGTGGGCGGCGTGCAGTAGTTGCTGTACAACCGGTCCGGCTGGACCGCAGACAACGATCTGCCAGCGCAGCATGTCCCGCAATTGGCGCATGACGCAGGCTTCGGCTTGGTGCACGCGCACTCGCGCATCGATCGTCGCTGCGATTCGCGTCAACTCTCCGCCGAGCCTGGTCGCCTCTTCGCGGGCGCGGTGTGGGCGTCCGTCAGTCAAGATCAACCGTACCATGCGGGTGGCTGGTGGATAGCCGTGGCGCGCACGGGCCGTCAACTCGGGCTCGGCGAAAGCCTCGTAGTCCATTCTTAGTGCATGATTGACGATGGACCGCGCCTCCGGGCCAGTTTGCACCATAGCGAGTGAGGCCCCCGCCTGCCGCCCGGCCCGTCCTACGACCTGCACAATGAGCTGAAAAACGCGCTCACCCGCGCGGAAGTCGGGCAGTGACAATGCTGCGTCGGCATCGATCACGCCCACGAGACGCACCCGCGGAAAATCGAGCCCTTTGGCGACCATTTGGGTTCCGAGCAGAATGTCGGCCCCGCCCTGCTCGAACTGCTCGAGCGCCGCCCGATAGTCTTCACGCCGGCGCATGGTATCGCGATCGAGGCGTAACAAACGCGCGTCCGGAACCGCGCGTTGCAGCTCCTCTTCGAGCTGCTGAATCGCAGCGCCGGTTCTCACCAGTCGGCCTGCACACGTGTCATCAGGGCAACGCCGCGGAACCTCCACCCGCATGCCACAGCGATGGCACTTCATCGTGTGCTCGGTTTGGTGATAGACCAGGTGACTGTTGCATCGCGGGCAGTTGACCATCAGACCGCAGTGGTCGCAGCGCAGATAGGCGGCGTAGCCCCGACGATTGTGGAGCAGGATCACTTGTTGTGCGGCTTCCAGGGTGACACGGATTTCGTCCAGCAGCGTGGGGGAAATGGTGTGTTCGAGCTGACCAAGGTCTGCCTGCTCGCGCACGACGCGGCGGGTGCGGGGTAGTTCAGCCCCTGGCACACGGTCGGGCAGGCGTAGCAGCTCATAGTGGGCGCGGTGGTGGACGTTGTGCCAGGATTCCAGCGACGGTGTGGCCGAGCCGAGTACAACGGGGATGCTCTCGATTTGGGCACGCTTGATCGCAACATCGCGGGCATGATAGTACGGGGCCGCGAGATTCTTGAAGCTGGTCTCCTGCTCTTCGTCGACCACGATCAGGCCCAGCCGCGGGCACGGTGCGAACACTGCCGTGCGTGTACCGATGACAACGTCGACGTTCCCGCTGGCGATGGCGTGCAAGGTGTCGCGGCGTGTGCGGGCGGTTAACTGACTGTGCAGCACGGCTACGCGGCCGAAGCGCCGCATCAAACGGTCGACCACCTGGGTAGCGAGCGCGATTTCGGGGATCAGCAGAATCACCTGACGCCCCGCTGCCACGACGTCGCGCGCGGTGCGGACGTATACCTCGGTCTTGCCGCTCCCGGGTACTCCGAAGAGCAGGAAGACGCGAAAGGCGGCATCCGCGTGCAATTGGCGGCAAATGCGGTTGATTGCCACCGACTGGCCCGGCGTCAGTTCGAAACTGTCCGCGGGACTCGGGGGCACTTCGACGGAAGCGTCGTTGTAGCTGACAGCCGCGGCATCCTGCGTCGAGCATTCGACGAGGCCGCGTTTACAGAGTGCCTGGAGCACCGCACTGCTCACGCCGGCCCTCCTGAGCAGTGTCCGCCGCTCGCACTCCTGCCCGCCCAGGGTATCGAGCAGGCGTTGCTGCTTTTCGGTTATGCGGCGCTCGTCGGTGTGTTCGGTGCACTTCACCATCGTCGTCTTCGCAGCAGGTCGCTCGGCCACGCCGGCCGGCAGTAGCGCACGAAACGTCTTATAAGGCTGGCAGGCGTAGTAATCACTCACCCACAGTCCCACCTCGACGAGTTCAGGGCTGAGCCAGTCCGGTCCGGGCTTCGCGTCCAGCACGGGCGGGCGCGTCTGGTCCCAGGCTTGCTCACTTACACGCAAGCAAAGGGCATCCACCGGTTTTGCCCGGCGGCCGTGCGGGACACGCAGCCACGCGCCGGGTCTGATAACGTCACGCAGTTCGTTCGGAATGGCGTAAGAGCGCACTGACTGGAGCGGAAGCGCTAGTGCAGCCTCGGCAACCCACGCGCGGCCCGCCTCGCCGGACGAGGGGACGAGCCAAAGCTGTCGACGTCGGGTTGCTTTGGACGAGTTACGAGACACGGGTCTATCCACGCAAGACGAATGTTCAGTGGGTTGGGTGTCACGTTCCCATAAACCGTGTTGCACCGCAAGCAGAGCGGACGATCCGGCCTGCCCCCGGCATTTGGTTGGGGAAACCATCTAGCAGAAAACGCGACCTCCCCCCGGGATTTGACGATGAAACGGAGGGTGTGGAGCACACCCAAGGTAGCGAAACCACTGCCGAAGTTTCGAAAGGTCTGGGTATGGCAGAGACACAGGGCACACGCATAGTCGTGGTTGACGATGACGGTGCCACGCGGAAGTTGCTCAAGCGGCAGCTTGAGCAGGCGGGCTATATTGTGGAGGCCCTCGAGGACGGTCGTGCCGCGATTCAGCCCGCGTGCGAGATGGGGACGGGTATCGTCATTGCGGACTGGTCGATGCCTGAAATGGATGGGCTCCAGCTTTGTCGGGCCTTGCAGGAGCTGCATCAAATGGGGGCGTTGGGAAACATCTACTTCATTCTGCTGACGGCCCACAGCACGAAGGACAAAGTTGTTCAGGGCTTGGAGGCGGGTGCGGATGACTACCTGACCAAGCCGTATCACCAGGGCGAACTGCTCGCACGGGTGAAGGTTGGGGAGCGTATTCTCGGGCTACAGGATGAGCTGGTGAAGCGTAACATGGAGGTTCAGAAGGCGTTTGGCCAGATGACGATGCTGGCCAACAAGCTCGAGCAACTGGCCAACACGGATCCACTCACCCGTCTGGCCAATCGACGCAGTCTGTTCGAACGCTTTGAAGAGGTCTGGGAGCACATGCAGCGCGACCAGGGTTCGGTGAGCTGCCTGATGCTCGATGTGGATCACTTCAAGCGGGTGAACGACACGTATGGCCACGCGGCGGGTGACGAAGTGCTGAAGGTTGTGGCGCGTGTCATTCGCGAGAACGCGCGGCGACCGGAGTTGTGCGGCCGTTTTGGGGGTGAGGAGTTCCTGCTGATCCTACCTGTGATGTCTCGTGCTGAAGCGATTCAGCTTGCCGAAACGATTCGTCTTGGCATCAGCGCGGCGCCCATCAACGTCGAGGGCGCGTCCATCCCGGTCACGATCAGTTGCGGCGTAGCCGAGTTCGATGAAACCACGGATTCGCCGGACGCGCTCATCCAGCATGCCGATGCCATGCTGTACGCAGCGAAAGAGCATGGGCGCAATCAGACGTGGGTGTATGAGCGCGATGGCACGGGCGTTGCGGCCCTGGACCACAGCCGCACGGCCAATCCGCCAGACGCGGCGGGCCGTTCGACACCGGTTCGCAGCAAGCCGCGCGAGGATACGGTACAATCCCCGCATGCGGATCCTGCTCACGAATGACGACGGCATCCTCGCGCCGGGGATTGAAGCACTCCACCATGCCGCTACGCGACTCGGGGACGTAACGGTCGTCGCACCGACGGACGCACAATCCGCCTCGAGCCACGCGATTTCGGTGCTCAAACCGCTGGAAGTTCAGCATGTGCACGTGAACCAGCGCTTTTGGGGGTGGAGTGTGGGGGGTCGGCCTGCGGATTGTGTGAAACTCGCGATGCTGGAACTGCTGGACGAGCGCCCGGACCTCGTGCTGAGCGGCATCAACGCGGGTGCCAATGTGGGCGTGAACGTGCTTTACAGCGGTACGATCGCGGGGGCGGTGGAGGGAGCACTCTTCGGCGTTCCGTCGATTGCCGTTTCGTTGGAGCTCTCCGACGAGCTCGATTTCGATGCTGCGGGCCAGGTGGCGCATGACATGATTGCTGCCTGCCTGGCTGCCGGGCTTGCAGCGGGCGCGTGCCTGAGCATGAACATCCCCGCGCTGGATCAAGGTCCGCCGCGCGGCGTGCAATGCTGTCCACAGGCACCAGTGAACTGGAAGGAACACTACCGCAAGAAGACCGAGCGCGGGCGGACAATCTACTGGCTCGATGGGCGCGTCCCGGAGCATCACGACCACCCGGACACGGACCTCGCCGCCGTCGCGGATGGTTATGTCGCGGTCACGCCACTACGCCCCAATTTGACCGCCCCGGAACAACTGGACGTCATTCGCGCCTGGTCGTGGCCGGCGTCGTTGGGCGGAGAAGGCGGCTCGGCTGCCGCCCGTAAACCGCACTGATTCTGACTGTATGGCGCCGGGAATGTCTCATGGCAACCGTAACGTTGAAGAACCCACATAGTATTCTCGCCGTCCTGGATACGCGTCCTGCCGAGGTGATCGAGGTGCAGCTTCCGCAGTCGCGGGGGGGCAAGGCCTGGGATGCGGTTCGTGAACAGGCAGCCGCGGCCGATGTCCCGATCGTGCGGAGTGAGTCCGGCGCCCGACGGCAGCGCGGCCGGCGCGGGTCGCAGACTGCGAAGGCGGGCCGCGAGGGCGGCGGACGGGCGGAGATTCGTGAGCCGCAGCCGTGCGACCTCCATGAGCTGTTTGCTGGAGCGGAGGACGCAACGCATCCGGGACTGTGGCTGGCGCTCGATTGCATCCAGGATCCGCACAATGTCGGCGCTATCTTTCGCAGCGCCGCGTTCTTTGGGGTGGCAGGCATCCTCATGACGGCCGATCGGTCAGCGCCGCTATCATCCGTGGCGTGCGATACGGCGGCTGGCGGTGTCGAATACGTCCCGTTTGCGCTCGAAACGAATCTGAGCCGATCGCTGGAAGCAGCCAAACAGGCGGGGGTGTGGGTATTGGGCACGTCGGAGCATGCGGAGCTCGAGGTGCAGCAGATCGAGCGGGATCGGTCCTGGCTGCTCGTGATTGGGAATGAGGGCCAGGGATTGCGGCGTTTGACAGAAGAGCATTGTGACGCCGTCTGTCGCATTTCGCCGCGCGGGCGCGTCACATCGCTGAACGCATCGGTCGCCGCGGGCATCCTGATTGCAACGCTATCGGGCGTAGCGCCGGCATCGCATCCGCTTGCGTAACAGGCCGTGCAGCCTGCGCCAACCCCAGGACGGGGTCGCGTAGCTTTGACGGTGCATGGCGGGCGATCTCCGCGGGCGTGGTCTTGCCCTTGATCAGGTCCAGCACCACGGCCGCCTTTCGCTTCGCCGTCCACCGCTTGAACGGCTCTCCGCCATTCCCAGAGTCGTTGGTCTGCTGCTTCTCAGCCATGCGTACCTCTCCTTGCGTCCGGCCGTCCGCCCATCGACCTCTCAGCTCAGGGTGCAGGGGCCGACGGGCAGACTCAATGCCTCAGTTTAACACCTGTCCAACTGAGGAGGGGCACGCAATATACCCGCGATCTGGGCTCCCAGAGGACTTACACCTCCAAGTCATCGCGCCATGCCCGGCACACAAAAAGGAGGCCCGGCGTTCCGTGAGGAACACCGGGCCTTATAAGCTGGCGATCACCTACTCTTGCCCGATCAGGACTACCATCGGCCGGGCGGGCTTAACTTCTGAGTTCGGAATGGGATCAGGTGTGGCCCCGCACGTATCGTCACCAGCAGTTCGTGTGCGCGGCTCCGCGAGCGCGGAGCGCGATGGCACGCAAGTGAAGCTCGTCATAGGTGGGGGATGCAGGTTCTGTCACGTACGTCGTCTCGGTGGTGCGTTGTGATGAAGCACACAACGATTCATAAATATGGTCAAGCGCTCGACCGTTAGTACCGGTTAGCTGAGGACATCTCTGCCCTTACACACCCGGCCTATCAACCTGGTCATCTTCCAGGGGTCTTCAGCTCACCCGAAGGGAGCATCGAGTCCTTATCTTAGGGACGGCTTCCCGCTTAGATGCCTTCAGCGGTTATCCATTCCGTGCTTAGCTACCCTGCGGTGCCGCTAGCGCGACAACAGGTACACCAGAGGCACGTACCACCCAATCCTCTCGTACTAGAGTGATGGCCCTTCAAGACTCGTACGCCCACAGCAGATAGGGACCGACCTGGCTCACGCCGGTCTGAACCCAGCTCGCGTACC
>CAYXTR010000042.1:0-32336 GCA_964468185.1 uncultured Planctomycetales bacterium
GCAAGCCCTATCCGGCAAAAATCGCAGAAACTTTTGCAGACGGGTGAAGTGTTGCTAAAAAAGAAAAACCGCCCCGTCAGGCACCAGAACCCGGGACCAAACCGCTTCAGAGCCGCCCCGCGTTCGCGATCCCGACCAGAACCACGGCCGCCGTCAAGTAACCAATGATCCCCGCCGCCAATGCCAATAGCCACGCCCGCGGCAACTCCAGATAACGCCGCAATGGATACCCGAGCACAACCGTCGGAACCAGCACCGGCATGCTCATCATGGCAATCTGCGCGACGAACATCTCCCACCGAAATGACATCGGCAGAAGCCGACTGATCCCCACCAGCACGTGCGCCATCACCATCCACCCCACAGCGATCGGAAACGCCGTATACCCCGCCACCCGCAAAATCTGCACCGTCCGTACCCGACACCGCCCCAGCGTCTCCCGCAACGACGCCAGCGTCGCCGCCTGCACCACCAGCGCAATCACCATCATCCCCGTCCAGATACTCACCGCTCCGGCCTCAAAAAGTAACGACCCAACGTCCTCGGCGATGTCCGCTATCGCCATCAGCCCAGGCAGATAATACGCGTCCGTAACCGCCGCCAGCAAAACACCCAGCCCAGCCATCGACCCCAGATACGCCATCAACAGCAACGGCCCGCTCACCAGCAGCAAAAACACCAGCGGACCCGACCGAATCCGATCATGAATCGAAGCCCGCCGCCAGAAATGCCACGGACTCAGCGACAGCCCCCACGTGTACAACAACGACCGCACCGGCCACTTCCGCCACCCAAACTCGAGCAACCACGGATCCTGCTGCTCCCGCGCCGTCAACACCTCGCGCCACGAAAACGCCAGCCCACACTCCGGACACCGCGCCACCGTCAGCATCCGCAGGTCATACCCGCACCGGCTGCACGGCAAGTCAAAGTCAATCGTCTCCCACTTCGGCGTCCCATCCGCCCCCAGGTGCAACTCGACAAGTGTGGGTCGCGCTTCCATAGCCCCCTATCGCCGACGGCGCCTCCGCTTCTTCTTGTCATCCCGCCGCGGCTTGTACTTCGTCGAACCCTTCTTCACCTTCGGCATCCGCCCATCGAGTGCCCCCATCTGCCCCATCTGCTGCATCATTTTCATCCGGCCCCCCATCCCCATGCCGGCCATCCCCTTCATGACCCCACGCATCTGCACAAACTGCTTCACGAGCCCACTCACCTCGTTCGCCTCGACGCCCGCCCCTTTCGCAATCCGCCGCCGCCGCGACGCCTCGATCAAATCCGGATTCTGCCGCTCCTTCGGCGTCATCGACTGCACAATGCCCCGAAAGCGATTCAGATCCTCATCCGGCAATTCAAAATCCCCCATCGCCCCACCCATCCCGGGGATCATCTTCAGAATCGACTTCATCGACCCCATCTTGCGAACCTTGTCAAGCTGCACCAGAAAATCGTCCAGCCCAAAGGTCCCCTTCGCCATCTTCTCCTGCTGCTGCTGCGCCTCCTGCTCGTCAAACTGCTGCTGAGCCTTCTCCACCAGGCTCACCACATCCCCCATCCCCAATATCCGACTCGCAATCCGATCCGGATGAAACTCCTCAATCGCGTCCAGCTTCTCCCCCACACCGATAAACTTGATCGGCTTGCCCGTGACCGCCTTCACCGACAACGCCGCCCCGCCACGCGTGTCCGAGTCAAACTTCGTCAGAATCGCCCCATCCAGCTCCAGCCGCTCATCAAACGACTTCGCCGTATTCACGGCATCCTGACCGGTCATCGCGTCAATCACCAGGTAGATCTGGTGCGGACTCGTCGCGTTCGCCACCTGCGAAATCTCGGTCATCAGCTCATCATCAATCGCCAGACGACCCGCCGTATCAAGAATCACCACATCCCGCGCCAGCTTCCGCGCTTCCTTCACCGCATTCCGACACACCTTTACCGGATGCTGATGATCCCGCTCCGCGTGCACCGGCACATCCACCTGCTCGCCCAGCACCTCGAGCTGATCAATCGCCGCCGGACGCTTCAGGTCCGCTGCCACCAGCATCGGCTTCTTACCCTGCTGCAGGCAGTACCGCGCCAGCTTCGCACACGTCGTCGTCTTGCCCGAACCCTGCAACCCCGCCATCAGGATGACCGTCGGCGGTTTCGACACGTACGGAATCCGCGTCTCGATCGGCCCCATCAGGTCCACGAGCTCGTCGTGCACCACCTTCACAATCACCTGCTCGGGCCGGAGCGTGTTGATCACCTCCATGCCCAGCGACTTCTCCAGGCAGCGATCGCAGAAGTCCCGCGCCACCTGCACATTGACGTCCGCTTCCAACAGCGCCGTGCGTATCTCGCGCATCGCCTCGCGGACATTGTCCTCACTGATGCGCCCCCGCCCCCGCAGGCTCTGAAACACGCCACCAAGTTTCTGACTCAGAGTATCAAACATAACACCTCAGTCTATCCGCGGTCTCCCCCACAATAAAGCCACGCACCTCACCCCGCCCCCCCTGTTGCCCCGTCACCTCGTTACTTCTCTCTCCACGCCTTGCCAGCCCGATACGCCTCCAGACGCGTCTCCAATTCGCCAACCCGCTCCACCTGCCCCGCCTCCCGCAACGCCCCAATCGCCCGCTCCAGCACCGCCCCCGCCTCCTCAAACGCACCCGCTTCCGCATACGCCGCCGCCAACACATCCATCAGTCGCACCGTCGCCCGCCCCTGCGCCTCGATCGCCTGCTGCGCCAACCGCGCCGCCACCTGCCCGCCCCGCACCCCTTCCTCCGGACACGTCGCCCGCAACCAAGCCAACTGCGTCAACAACTCCACATCCTCCCCCCTTCGCTTCAACGCCGCCTCCAATTCCTCCGCCACCTCCCCATAACGCCCCGCCTCCCGCAAGGCCATCACCCGCCCCCGCAACGCCCCCGCATGCCCAGGCGCCATCGCCAATACCCGCCCAAACCGCTCCGCCGCCTCCCCATGCCTCCCCAGACGCCCCAACACCGCCCCCGACGCCAACAACGCCTCCACATGGTCCGGCGACAACGCGATCGCCTCATCCAACGCCACCAGGGCCGCTTCCGCCTCGCCCAACCGCAACAATGCAGTCCCCAGCAAGTAATGCCCCTCCGCCGCCCCCGGCTCCAGCACAACCGCCCGCTCCAAATAACCCCGCGCCACCCCATACTCTCCCAACTGCACCAGCAACGCCCCCGCCGTCGCGTGCGGCAACGCCTCGTCCGGCATCTGCTCCGCCAAAACCCGCCACTGCGCAGCCGCCCCCGCCAAATCTCCTGCTTCCCTCAAGTAATCCGCGTACACCCGCCGCGCTTCAACATCGACCGGCTGTAACTCCACCGCCCGCACCAACTGCTCCCCCGCCGCCTCCACATGCCCAAACGTCATCAGATTATGCCCATACTTGATCCGCAACTCCCAATCCCCCGGCCGGTAACGCACCGCCTCTGCATAATGCGCAAAGGCCTTGTCCACATATCCCGGCGATTCCTCCCGCTGCCGCATGTAGTAATTCGCTAGGTTCAAGTGCGCCTCACCCCGTACATTCCGCCGAAATTGCTCGCGCGGCGGCGGGTTCGTTGCAAGAAACACGACCGCCAGCACACCCAGGGCCGCCGCACCAACGAGCCGCCCGATCTGCCGCCGCTCACGCACATGCGTCACCACCCGCTCAATGGTCAGCGCCGCCAGCAGAATCAACACCGGCACCACCGGCAACCGATACCGCCCCGGACAGAAGAACAGCACCACCGTGCCCATGTACAGCGCGCCATACATCAGCAACAGCCACCAACCCCGCCCAGCCCGCGGCACAAAAGCCACCCCCATCAGCCCGAGCACCGCAACCACCGGAAATCCCACCCAAAACAGCACCGACACCCCCGACCGCTCCGCAAAAAACCGAATCGGCTGATTATTCGGAATCTCCACGGGACTCCAGAACAGCCGGAACTTCCACACCATATGTGCCAGCCACGCCCCCGGCTCCTCTCCGATCCACGCCAGCCCGCGCCGGAACCAGTAGCTCGAAACCTCACGCTCGCTCAACGAGCGACCCATCTCCTCCTCGGCAATCGCATGTGTCTCCTCATACCCGCGCTGCCACTCCGGACTCGTCCCCGGCACCACGGCCGCTACCCCATCCGACAGCGGGTTATTCCCAATGAAGAAGTTCACCCCGCCATTCGTCGCGATCAGCACCCACTCACGCCCGACCACCAGGTTGCGCAAAGTGACCGGCAGAATCGCAATCGCCGCCCCGGCAACCAGCACGCCTGCCGCCTTCCATTTCGGGGATCGTCGTGGTGCCAGCGCCGCCCCCACCCACAACCACGCCAGAATCCCCGGCGCGAGTGCCAGCACATTCGGCCGCGTAATCGCCGACAACCCCCACACCACACCCGCCGCCAGAAACAACCACAACGACGCCCGCCGCACCGCATGGTACAATAGCAACAGCAACACCAGATTGAGAAAAACCTCCAGATTCGCCGTCAGTAGCTGCGCATCGAAGTAGATCAGCGGCCAATACACCGCCGCAATCAAGCCGGCAAGCCACCCCACGCGAAAGCTAGTGAATGCAACACCCAACCGGGCAATCAAGTAACATGACACGGCCCCCAATACACAACCAATCCCACGCGCCACCGCAATCTTCACCCCCGCAACCGCATACATCCATCCCAGCAGCACATAGTAGAGCGGCGCCCGAAAATACGGCTTCTCTCCCAACCCCTCACCCGACGCAATCTGCTGCGCCCACACGTGGTGCCGCGCCTCATCCATCGTCGGCGACCAGAAGAACGGGTTATGCTCCGCCTGCCCCCAGCAATACAACCCCCGTAAGACCAGCGCCAGCACGAAAATCCCCAGCAGCACCAAATGCTGCCGCCGCGTCAAGACACCGGCTCGACCGCCCCCTCTCGGCCAGCGAGAGGCCCGGGGACGATCGGTCTTGCCAGCGTCTCGCGAACTCGCAACCACGCGATTCACCCTCGCTGCAGCCTCGAGATTGTCCCCGGACGGTTCACGACGACGGCAAATCCCCCCGAATCCCCATCACATCCGGCTTGAACACCCGCGATTCAATCGCCCGCACATACTGCGTCCACTCACTTGCCGCATCCGCATCCCCTTCGATCGCCTCAAAACACATCGCCAGCTTCGCATCCAGGTTGTCCAGATAATGCACCATGAATGCCTCCGGCGTCGCCGGCAGGCGCGGACTGCCAAACTCATACTTCCCGTGGTGCGCCAATATCAGGTGCTTCAACGCCGTCTCGAGCTGCTCCGGAAACTGCTCACCCGTTTCCCGCTCCAGTGCACGACACGCATCATGCACCCACAACACGACCTGCGTAATATGGCCAATGAGCTGCCCCTCGCTCGTGTACTCGAAATTACTGTCATACGCGAGCTCGCGCACCTTCCCCGCATCGTGAAAGAACAGGGCCGTCAACACCAGATCCTGGCTTACCTTCGGATACAATGGACATACCACTTGCGCCAGCCGCAGCAGATTCCGCGTATGCTCTATCAACCCCCCTACGTACGCATGGTGCATCTGCACCGCTGCCGGCGCCCGCTTGAACCGCTGCACGAAGTTCTCATCCTTGACGAACTTCCCCACCAGCGCCAACAGCTCACGATTCTCAATCGCCCGCAGTTGCTCCTTGACCTCATTCCACAAGGCATCCACATCATGCGGCGACGCCGGCAAAAACTCCGCCGGATCAAACTCCCCTGGGTCCACCGCCCGCATCCCGTCAATGATGAACTGCCGGTTCCCCTTGTAATTCTCCACCCGCCCCCGGAAATGCAGCAACCCCCCCTCCTTGATCGAGTCAAACATCTCCTGCGACGCGTTCCACATCCGCGCCAGCATCTGACCCGTCCCATCCGCAATCACCGCGTGGATATACAGGCTGCCGTTGCTCGTCGTCCGCAGGTCCTTCTGCGATACGCGGAACACCTCATCGTCCAGTCGCTCGCCGGCTTTCAGATCCGCAATCGTTCGCCGCGCCATCGCATCTCCCGCTGCCATGATTCGCTCACTTTGCTCGCGTCGTGCTGCCCCGTTGCTGCCGAATCCAGTCCGCCGCGTCCGGCGTAATGAATACCGCCTCCTCACCAAACAGATCCGCCCGCATCACCACGCCGAGCGGCGTCGTATAGTACGAGTGCAACGTATTTGCCAATTCCTGGATGGCCCGGCTCCACGATTTCCCCTGCCGCTCCAGCGACCGCAACGCCCAGTACACCCCATCGATCTCGCCGCGGTGCCGGCTCACAATCTCTGCAGTCAAAACCTGCTCCGCCGACGCCCGTACGAGCCCCCAATCCGCCCGTTCATTCGCATGAAAGACAACCCGATGCAGACACTCGATCTCCCGCAACACCCGATGCAGAAAATCATGCGTTCGAATCGCCTCACGCAATCCGTCAAGCTGTTCGCGACTGATTCGCGCCACGCCTCATGATCCCCTGTGATGATTCCACGAATACCACACATCCACGCCACACCCCCAAATCCTCCAGCGTCAGACGCCGAACCTGACGTCCCCCCCACTCAAATCCTCACATCCGCCCTCAGATCTCTCCCCCATCTAATCCGGCCGCACCCCCCGCGTCCCCCGCGGCATCGGCTTATCTTCTTCCTGTCCCTCCCCCTCTGATACGTCAATCTCCTCCCCGGCCAGTACCTTCTCAATCCGCTCCACCAACAGGTCCGCGTCCACCTCCTCCGACGTATCCACCCACTCAATCAGCTTATCCAGACCATCCTGCAACTTCTCGTGATACGCAACAATCTGCTCCGCTTCTTCCGCCGTCAGTGGCGACTCCAACGTGAATTTCCAGGTCCCGTCCACCTGCGTCATCCCTAGCGACTGAAGTTCCCGCACCCCGCCCAGGAGCGCCGCCGGCCCCACACCCGCCGCCGCACGATCAGGACTCAACATCTCCGCTTGCACATCCGCCACATCGACAGCGACCCCAGTCAGCTGCGCCCGCACGCGACCGGCCAGCGCATCATCCCCCTTGTCCTGTACCGTCCGCGACAGCAAATCGACCTTCTCATACGTCGTGAACAACGCATCAACCGCCCCCTCCGTCTCCGTCAACGCCGCCACATCCTCCGCCCGAAACATGGCCACGATGCGGTCCACCTGCCCCGTACGCAACGCCTCAGCCATCTGCGTCGCCATCGCCGCCACGTCCGCCGTCTCCGACCCCGTTCCACCATCCCCTCCGCGCTCCGGCCCCGGCGCTATACCCGTCTCAATCCGCGGCGGCTGATACGTCTTCCCATCCGCGAGAATCCCCTTGTCCGGCACACCCATCACCAGCGGTGCCCCCTCCTTCGTATCACCCATGGCCGCATCTACCCGCGTCGGCGGCCCCTCCGACTCGCCACATGAACACACGAGCAGCCCCACCACCGCGCAGCAGATCGCAACTCTCAGCTTAGCCATGATCGTCTTTACTTCCCGAAGGCGCACTCACAGAGGCAGCGGCTCCAAACACGTCCGCTCTACGCCGGCACAAACACCCGGCGCCCAGCCCGCACCCTGGCTGGCACGCGGGTCACGCGTTCACACCGTCCAGCAATCCAAAACGGTAGCCCCGCCCGTCAGCCACGTCAATGGTAAGAACCTGGGATCAATTACCAGCGGATCAGGCCATGTCCGACGCCGCCGGCCGCGGCCGGTCATCCGACAACTGATCACGCAAACGGGCCGCCCGCTCGTAATCCTCACACGCAATCGCCTCCCGCAATTGCGCCCGCAGTTTCGCCGGCGTATCCTCCGGCATCTTGGCAAGAACTTCGTCCCGCAATCCCTGCAACGTCCGCGCTTCCCCCACAAACGGATCGTCCGCTTCCTCGTCATCCGCCAACCGGTGCAGCGCCGCAATCCCCTCATCCACATTCCGCAACGCCGCCTCGTAACGCTGCTGCTCCATCGCCAGCAGGGCTTTCGATCGCGCGTTCATCATCATCACATACGCCCGCTGCGGCCGCAGCATCGTCCGATCCCGCTCCGCCGCCGCATACCGTTCGCACAACTCAATCACCCGCAAATTACGCACCGTGTCGCGAATCACCCCCGCATACTCCTCCAGCACAAACAACGACAGATAACGCTGGTAATACAAATACGACTCGTGCCGCAACTCGCGACAATCCTCCGGCGTCAGCACGAAATCCTCATCCTCGCCACACACTTCAATATGCTCACGCAAACGCCGATCGTGATACTCCAGCAACGACTCGCACCCGAACGGCCGCACCCCATCCGGCCGCCCCGTGCACTCAAGCTGCAATACGCCCAGATCAATACGCGTCTGAATCTTCTCTCGCCCATCACGCCCGATGATCTTCCGCACCGAGATCTTGCCCGGCTCAAAATCCCACCCGTCGAGGATCGTCCGCAAGTCGCGTATCATCTTACTACCCGTATCGGTTTCCGATCGCAGGTCATTGACACGATCAAGCCGCACACAACGCCAATCTCTTACCCTGGAGGCCCCCACGCCAATGCGCATCATCGCCGGCCGGTTTCGCGGACGTTCCCTTACCGCCCCTCCCGGCCGAACCACCCGTCCCATCACCGACCAGGTCAAGGAGTCTCTGTTCAACATCCTCGGCGCTCGCTACGCCACACCCGGCGCTTTACCGGATGTCAACGTCCTCGACATCTTCAGCGGCCCCGGCAGCCTCGGCATCGAAGCCCTCTCGCGCGGCGCAACGCACTGCACCTTCGTCGAACGCGATCGCCGCGCCCTCACCGCTCTGCGAAAGAACCTCCAAACCCTCGGCCTCGCCCCAGACACAGCCGTGCTGACCGATAATGCGTGGACCATGCGCTGGCCCCCGCGCCCCGCCGGCTACGGCCTCATATTCCTGGACCCTCCCTACCGCGACGCCCGCGAACCCCTCCGCATCGCCGACCTCCTAATACGCCTCGCGCCCGTGCTCGCTCCCGAAGGACTGATCTCCTTCCGCCACGAACTGACCGCCACGCCTCCGCCACCAGAATCGCTCCCGAACCTCCAAATCATCGAGCAACGCCGCTTCGGCCGCATGCGCATCCAATTCATCACCCACCCAATCCCAATCTCCGAAACCGATTCCACCGAGGCGTAACTCAGGCCTCCAATCCCGGGTAGCACCCGCGTCCCGCCGGTCACTACTCTTCGTCTCCGTCTGGCCACGTGCTACCAATCCCCCCCCACACGCCAACCCCGTGTCACTTTGTCCCTTTCTTACCCCCCCCTTACCCATCCCGCACTGCCGCATGCGCCACATCCCGCGTCGCCAACAGATAAAAGAAAAATCCCGCCCCCAGAATGTTCGTCACCACCCCCACCGGAAGCTCCGTGACCGGTATCGACCGCGCGATCCCATCACATACCGCCAAGAACGCCGCCCCCAGAAGCCCCGCTCCTACCAGCACCGGCAACGTCCGCACCCCAAATATCGCCCGCCCAATATGCGGCACCATCAGCCCCACAAACCCGATCGGGCCACAATTCGCCACAATCACCGCCACCAGTAACCCCACCAGCCCATAACAACTCCACACCGTCAACCCCACCCGCACCCCACGCGACCCCGCCAACACCTGCCCGAAACTCAGCAGATCCAGCGCCCGATGCTGCAACGCCGCAAGCCCAACCACCGGCACCAGAATCACCGCAATCTCCAGCGGCGCCTGCCACCGCACCACCCCCAGCGACCCCATCATCCAAATCACAATATCATTCGTAACCGCCCGATCCGCCAGATACGTAATCAACAATATCCCCGCCGAACACATATACGCCACACATACCCCCGCTAACAACAGCCGCATCATGTCCCGCCCCGCCCGCAAATGACTCACCAGATAAACCAGCAACATCGTCCCGAGCGCACCCCCAAATGCCAGCACCGACAACACCGGCACCCCCGCCGCCGTCATCCCACCCCACCCACTCAAAAACCCCATCGCCGCCGCCAACGAAGCCCCACTCGCCACCCCCAACGTATAAGGCGTCGCCAGCGGATTGCGAAACAACGCCTGAAAAACCACCCCCCCCACCGCCAACCCCGCTCCCGCTACCGCCGCCAGCAAACTCCGCGGCACCCGCAACTGCCAGAAAATCTCATCCCCCGCCAAAACCTCACCAACCCCAATCACCCGCTGCCCGAAAAACGCACTCCCCCCCACGACCACCACCACAACCACAAACAAAATCACAAACTGCCGCACCATCTGCCAACCCGCCGTCATCGTTCCGGCGGCGGCTGATCTTCCAGCCTCACATCATAGAACGGCTCCGCAACCTTCCGCGCCGTCTCCCGCCCCAACTTCGCCGCCTCCGCATCCAACACCGTCACATCGTCCGCCTCACGATGCGGCCGCTCCACCTCAACCAGCCACCCTTCCCGATGCTCCGGCCCCGGCCACAACCGCGCCGTCGCCGCCGCCTCATCCGCCCCAATCAACTTCACATGCATCCGTACCCGCGGCCGAAGCAGCAACCGCGACTCCCCCTCATAAATCTGCAGCCGCTCAATCCGCCCATACAACACCTGCCGCGCCTTCAGCGCCTGCCCCACCTTCTGCAAGCTCCACCGCCCAAAATCAGGCTGCCCCTGCCGCAACGCATACACCTCATTCAGCGGCACCGGCGTCGCTAAAATGTCTTCCTCCTCCTCAAAAACCCGCCGCAACTCCCGATGAAACGCCCGCGTGAACTCCGGATTCTCCTCCTCCGGCCGCGCCGTCTCCAACAGCACCGCCAGCCGCCCCTCCGCCAATTCAAACTGCTTCTCCTGTATCCGCGGCGGACCAAACAAATACGTCATCCCCGACACAATGTTGCAGCCCACCAGCGCCGGCAGCAAAACCCCCACGCCAACCAATCCCACTATCCGCCGCGCACACATCACTTCTTCACCTTGCGATCATAGAACTTGTTCGCCACATCCAGCGCAAACGCCTCCATCGTCAGCCGCCGAATCTCCCGATCCGTACTCCCCCACGCCCCCGGCCCATCCGGCGGATACACCGTCTGTATCTCTGTCACATACGCCGGCTCCGAATGCGGATAACTCGGCCGATACACCCGCACCACCGCCGTAACATGCCCCCGATACAAATGTGGACTCTCCGGCTCCCGCGTCGTGTACTGCGTCAACTCCAGATCAAGCACCCGATCCGCATTGAAGTGCCGCCCAATCAGCGCTGGGTCCATCCGCTCCCAATCCGCCTCACGCCGCTGATAATCAACCACCCGCCGCGGATCAACCGCCTTCACCCCCTCCACATGCGCCTCCAGCGCCACCCGCACATGATCCGCCAACTCCCACTGTACATGCGGATACTCAAACAGCGTCTCCATGTCCGCCCGCACCAGAATGCACACCCGCTTCCCCACCAGGTACGGATAATCCGCCTTCACCGTCTTCGTCGGTTCCGGCAACACCAGGAATAACGACCGACACCCCGTCAGCATCAGCAACAAGCTCGCGATCAGAACCACTCTTCGGTGCATGCGCGCCACCACCTCGCTCAACCGACAACCCCCAACTCTCTTGCGCCGCCTAAGATAACCGCCCCTCCGCACCTTGTGTAGCCGACGATTGCCGCCACATCTGCTACAATACGCCCGCCGGCCCGTCCGCCGGCCGAGGGTATCACAACCAATGTCCGCCAACCCACACGATTCCGTCGCCCGCTTCAACATGATCTGCCTGCGCTGCGAACGCCAGATCCTCGCCCGCGTCGCCTGGGTCGGCCGCGAAGTCCAGTGCCCCCATTGCTCCGCCTACATGTGCGTCCCCCCCGCCCCCAACGCCGACACACCCGCCCGCGCCCGTCCCCCACGTGTCGTCGCCCGCCAACAATTCAACTTCGGCTGCCCCCGCTGCAAATCACTCCTCGAATCCCACGCCGGCATGAGCGGTCAGTCCGGCTGTTGCCCCACCTGCGCCGCCCAATTCGAAATCCCCTTCATCGACCCCCGCTCCGGTGCTCCCCAACCCGCCCGACTGCTCAACACCGACGTCCAGGACCCCACCCCCCTCCACGCCTACGCCGCCAGCGGCACCCAGGCCCCCAAAATCATCCGCCTCGACGACAACATCCTCCAGATCGAATGCCCCCGGTGCGCGCAACGCTGCGACATCGATGTCAACAACTGCCCAAACTGCGGCGTTCCGTTCACCATCGAAGGCGCCCCGCGCGCCGAAGCCGACGCCGGCACGACACTCGGCTACTGGTCCATGACCCTCGGCATCATCTCCATTCCGTTCTGCTTCCTCCTCGTCGTCGGCGGCGCCGCCTGCCTCCTCGGTCTCGCCAGTTGGCTGCGCAGCGCCAGCGACCGTCCCCGCGGACCCGCTATCGCTGGCATCGCCCTCGGCCTCATCTCCCTGGCCATCGGCCTCACGATCGTGCTGTAGTCAACTCCCCCACCCTTCCGTTCACACAGATCCTCAGATCCAAACCTCTCAAACCCTCTTCCTCCTTACTTCAAAAAAACGCCCGCGCACCTGCCCCCACGCCCCCCCCAGATCCCGCATCACCTCAAACACAGTCACGCCCAATCCCTGCGCCCGCGCCACCTGAGCAAACTCGTCCGCCGTCGACCGCCCCGGGTCAGACAACAGCGCCTTCCCCCCCGCCACCAGGTGATGGGCAATGAAATCCGCCACCGGCGGCAGGTTTCGCGACTCATACAACACATCCGCCGCCACAATGCGCTCCACCTTCAAATCTGCATATCGCTCCCGCCAGTCAATCCGTCGCACCGCCACATCCCCCACCCGATTCTCCCGCGCATTCTGATACGCAAACGCCAGCGCATCCGCGTCATAATCCGAAATCGTCACCCGAAATCCCCGCCCCGCCAATACCAACCCGACCAGCCCCACCCCCGCCCCCAATTCCAATACATGCTCAGCCTCATCCCCCACACCCGTCGGCTCCCACTTCGCCACCTCCCGCGCCAACAACACCGCCGCCGGCCACAGATTCGCCCAGTACGGCATGTACTCATCCCGCTCAAACCGCCGCTGCACCTCCGGATCATTCAGCAGCTTCTCATAATCCGTCGGCACCAGCACCCGAAAACGCTGCTCCCCCACTACCACCTCCTCATACTCACTCCTGAATCCCCGAAACTCCTGCGGCAAAACAACTTCTCCTATGCCGTCACCGCCCGCGTCGCTAGAATGTGCTCGTGCGCCCGGCGACGCGCAGTCCCAACCAACTCCGTCCCGCGTATCGCCAGTCGTTATTATCGCACCGCGTACCGCCCGGGCAACGGATTCCACAAAACATGGCCATCGACCCGCACACCCGCCGGCACTCAACCACCCCCTGCCACCTGGTCCCCTTCGATCCCGTGTGGGCCGAACACGTCATCTCCTGGATCCGCGACCCCCAGGAAGCCTACTGGCTCGCCCCCAAAACACCCCCACCCCTGACCACCCGCCACCTCCTCCGCTGGCAACGTCCCGACCACCATACCTACCTCATGTTCGAGGTCGGCGGCAACCTGCCCGTCGCCTACGGCGAGCTCAACCGCCTCTCCCTCGGCGGCCGCCGTTACTGGCTCGGCCACCTGATCGTGGATAGCGCGCGCCGCGGCTGTGGCTTCGGCGTCACGCTCACTCGACTGCTGATCGAGGAAGGCCTCAACCGCCGCGGCGCGCGCGAGGTCTCGCTCGTGGTGTTCCCGGAAAATCGCCGAGCCATTCATTGCTACCGCGCCGCCGGCATGATCGATGACGGCTTCGAAACGCACACCTTCCCCGCCTACGGCCGCACCGAGTGCCTCGTCCGCCTCGCCGCTCGCCGCAGAATCTGATCCGCAATCCCCGCGCTCCCGAACCGTTGTTGGTGGGCCTGAGAACGGATCCGCCGTCTATACGCCCGACACACACCCACACACGTGGCAACCACGAATCGCTACAATGCCCCCCCACTGTGTACGGGCCGTGTGGAGGAGCCCGGGCAGATGGGTGAAGGCAAACGATGCGCATGCTAACGAGTCGAAATGGCGCCCGGCGGCGGCACGACCGGAGGACCTGCCGGTGCGCCTCGCGGCGCCGGTCGCACCGTGCCTGACGTCACTGCTGGCCGCCTCGGCAACGGCGGCGCACAGCCAGGAAGGCACGCGCGCAATCCCCTGGTGACCGCAACCCACCGAGTACCCCCACCCCGCGCCGCGGCCAACAACGCCCGCGTCACAAATCTGGCCCCCTTGGCCCCTCGGCCCCTCGGCCCCTTTCTCCACCCCGAAGGGGTAAAGGTTTTTAGCCAGGTGCGCAAGCCCCTGAACAGGAATCTGCGCGGCGTTTCGCCAGCGGCATCGCGTGCCCGCGAGACGTTGGCGGCGGTGGGGATTGCCGGAAGGGGCCCGTGAATGAGGAGGTGCGAGAGAGGGCTCTGGTGCCAGGCCAATGGTGCCGGCGGGGCGCAGCAGTGCGTCGTGAGGCGGAGAAATAGGTGGCTGTCCCGAACGCCACCGTGCACAGCCAGATCCGCGTCTGCGCCGCACCATCCAGTTGCGTCAGCGACGGCAGGTGGATCACCCGCTTCCCTCCCCAACCGCGGCGGCTCCCGGGCCACGCTCCAGCGTGGCCACCAGGGCCCGTAACGTCTGCGGATCAAACCCCGGCCGCACGATCACGCGCTGTCCGCGTGGAAGATGAAGTTCGAGCGCTCCGCGATCACTCGTCGAGTCCGGCTCCGGCGTCACCCGCACCTCGGCAAAGCTCGCGTGCCCCCGCACAAGCTCACGCCACCGTACCGCCGAATCTCCTCGCTTGCTCATGCCCCCCAACATCGCACATCGCCCGCCCCGCGCAAAGATGCGGTTCGTGCAACGCACACGTCAATAAAGGCGTTCCTCCCAAGTCGCTGCAGGATTTGTGAACTGCTACCGCGCCGATTCTGCTTCTGTCGGGCTGCGCGACGTTGCCGCATAATGCGCTGCGATCGGGCAACTCACGTCGACGGGGCAGTTCTCATGACTTATTCGTATGGGCTGCTTATGCTACAGACCCAGATCAAGCCGCGAGCGGTCACTGCGATTCAACAAGACGCCGTCCGCGTTCACTTCAACAACGCGCCACGACATCGCATCATACGGTGGACCGTCAAGCTCCTGCGCGAGTGTGTCCCAGGTGAACGAAGCCTCATATAGGCCCTCGGCGGCGGTGGCGTGAGCCTCAGTCCAGGTGGTCAATGGCCAACCATACGAGAGTGTTCGGGATACGTGGACGCCCCATGTGTGATCCCCGGGCCGTGGAGGCGCCTCGCGAAACCGAAACGTCACCCCCGCGTCATCAATGCTGTAGGACAGCTCAGTCAGCTCCGGGGCATTTGGATCGGTCTCATCCGCCCAGCGCGTAAGTGTCACGGGGAAACCGTCAGACGGACCGGAGCCAGCCAGAGTAAGCACGCCCGCCAGTGTGCCGTCCGACTGGGCCTGTGCTTCAAGCGTCAACAACTCGGTCGCGATTGCATCGTCACTGACGAAACGCTCGACGGTGCAACTCCACCGTACGCTGCCCTGATTGACCTCAACCGTCGAGTCGTACAGGTCATACACTTCCAGCCAGCGCGGCGTCTCGACGTCGTGGCGACACGTTTCGATGCCCGCGATGACACCGTCGGCGATTGTGATACAGGCTCGGCCTTGTTGCTGCGGCGAGGTGATCGCCCATACACCGTCCAGCGTTTGCACGGTCAGCGGGCAGCCGCCGCAGAGCACGATGCATCCAACGGCGGCGAGTGTGATACATAGACGCACAGCCCGATGCGCGACATCTACTATCAGACGCATGTTCAGTGTCCTCGCAGTCTTACCATGATCGCAGGCCAGCGGTTGTCACAAAGGCGGTGTGCCCGCTATACGTGCGACAACACCGATGACCGGAGCACTCGGGTCCATGAACTCAGTTGTCACTGCGCTCCCCCAACTGCATCCACGGGCGTCGCGCTAACGTCAGAAACCCAGGAATGCCGTGTCCCGGCTTCAACGACCGGCGGCCTCAAACGCAGCTCGGGCCGGCTGCAAACCGAGCAACAGCCGGATAGACCGACATTTCCCAAATGAACGTCGCCCGCCGACGCTGCCGAGTCTCCTGATCGTTATCGTACCCATTTCGAGCATCCACATGCAAGATCAGCCCCTGTGCGCCGAACGCCAGCGGCAATGGAGGCTCGTAACTCGCGTACAGTCAATCCGTTGCAGGCCCTCGCGCTGCCCCCGGCGCAGACCGTCACCGTGACGCACAACGTTCAGCACGGTTTGGGGAGCACTTGGAGCTCTCATCCGACAGCCGCCCGTGGAAGATAGAACCGCAGCCGCTCGATCCGGCCCAGGATGGCGGCGAACAGCTCACGAGGCACCGCCACCTCGGCCATCTGGAAGAAGACATACCGTGAATGGGCCGTCACCTTCGCACCGATCTTGATCAGCTTTTCGCGCAGCGTGGTCAGCGTCCAGTGCTGAACGCTGCGGGGCAGGGCCAGCCGCCGCAGGAAGTTCCCCAGGTTGTACGCCAGCGTGAAGAGCTGCAGCCGGACCTGGTTGTCCACGAAATCGTGGCAGCTCAGCCGCGTCCACTTCACCGCGTTCTTGCCCTCCTTGATCCACTGCTCGGCCGTGCCGCGACCGTTGTAGAACTGCACCACTCGGTCTGCCGAGCGCCATAGGTTCGTCACGATGAAGCCCACCCGGGGAAAGAGCTCGCCCGCATGCCACTCGATCTTGGCCACCAGGCGCTGCGATATTCAACCGGCCTTCATACCTTGGCCCGCCCGACACAGAGACGCCGACTGCACGACGCAAACGCTCCCCACCATTCGCAGGTGCGCGCCGCCCCACGCTCAGAGCCAGAATACAACGATGGCAGCCCCAGTGACGATGAAGACTAACGCGAACAGCGCGAACAGTCCCCAAATGGGAACACCTATGCCCGTCGGGGCAGAGTCTTGTTGCTTATCATTGGCCATAAGCCGACATCTCCCAAATGAGCGTTGCCCGGAAACGCTGCCAAACCTCCTGATCGTTATCGTCCGACATTTCCCATTTGACCTGGCCCGGCTTCGCTGCCGGACCTCCTGCTCGTTATCGTACCCATTTCGAACAATCGCATACAAGATCAACGTCTCGGATCATCGCTCCGAGCCAGACCAATGCCCATAACTCACACTCGTGCAGCCAGTTATGAGCCGTCGCGGCCCTTGCGGCGCAGACCGCGACCGGCGATCGCCAACTCGTGGACCAGACTGTTGGGCGTTTGACCCGGTTATCCGATCCCCGCCAGAGGTCGAGGGAACCGCAGCCGCTCGATCCGGCCCAGGATGGCGGCGAACAGCTCACGCGGTACCGCCACCTCGGCCATCTGGAAGATCACATACCGTGAGTGGGTCACGACCGTCGCGCCAATCTTGATTAGCTTCTCTCGCAGCGTGGTCAGCGTCCAGTGCTGAACGGAGCGGGGCGGCGCCAGTCGTCGCAGGAAAATGACTCATCTGGCTGGTGGAAGCTGCGTGCTTGTGCCTCGCCCGGCCGCCGACCACATGCCGCATGGCCGGGTCGACCGCGAGCCGCTCGGCGTCGTTGGTGTCCTCGTAGCCGGCGAGACGGCTGAAGATCGACTGCCGAAGCTGGGCCGTCAGGGTGTGCTGACGATTGTTGCCGGTCCGCTGGTCCTCCAAAAGACTGTCTGCCATCGCCGTCAACCCCAGCGCGTCATCGAGGTCACGATAGGCCACCAATCCAGCGTCGGTGGTGACCCGTGAACCGCAAAACGCGCGCTTCAGCCCGCCGTCGAACCCGACCCGTAACGCCTCCCTGCGTTTTTCACCCATTGGGTTCTCCGCCCCTTTCGAGCCGTGATGCCGAAAACACCGTGATTTGCAGGCCCAAACGCATGTCTACTATTCTACACGACAGACATCATCTGGGAAATCCGGGCTGAAAGCCTGAGGTGCCCGTGGTAGACTCCTGACCATGGGTCTTGATGGTGTTGAGCTCGTAATGAACGTCGAGGAGCGCTTCGGGATCAGTATCCCCGCCGCGCACGCGGTGCGCATGCGCACTGCGGGGGATACCTACCTCGCCCTGAAGCTCGCCTAGGAATCTGCACACGCGTGACACCGTCGGCATTGCGGGGAATCGTTGAGGCGGCACCACCGCTGTGTCGTCAGCAGTTTCTTCTGCTTCGTCGACCGCGTGATGCGGCTCGCCCACCTTTTGTCGGAGTCCCGCCCCCTCCTCCATGTCAACACCGCCGCAGCCCTCGTCGCCCCGCCATACCCTCTGATGCGCGCGCATTCACAATCTCAAGCAAAACTAGAATATCTCTTTTTATTAGGTTTGTTTCTAGGCTTGGGCTGTCTCGGGGCGGACTCGCGCTGTGTGACGTGCACGAGAAGAAAACCGCTCCCGGAATAACGGCGTTTCACGTGAAACGCTGTTGTTCGACAATGGCGCGCCGGCTGGCGGCGAGGAGCCACCGCTGATTGCGCCGAAGAGCATTCATCGCCCGACAATTCCGGGTGGACTCCCACACAAAACGATCCCCCCTTTTGCGGCTCACCTACACGAAGACCCCCGCCTCGTAGCCGACCGAGTTGAAGCGGTCCGGATCACCATGCCGGGCCGCAATCTCCGAACTGGTCGTATGCTCCAACTCCACATACCGCTCAGCACCCAAAGCCTGCATCGCCCCGATCGTCGCCGCCACCGCGCCCGCCCCACAAGCACTGCGATTCAGGATCGCCTCCGAAATCACCGCCTCCCCATCCATCTTCGCAATCAGATCAATCAGCCGCCGATCATTCACTTCCTTCGCCCACCGCACACCCGCCTCGCCATGCCCGTGCGGCTCAAACCCAAACGCTGGCCCATAGTGCGTCAAATCCGTCGACCCCACAAACGCCGCCGCCATCCCCAGCGCACGCACCACCTCACCACAATGCCGCCCCACCGCAACCGCCTGCGCTGTCGGCTGCACCGATACCGGCACGATCTTCACCGTCGGCATCAGCCGCTGAATCAGCGGTACCTGCACCTCGATCGCATGCTCGAACTGGTGTGCATTCGTGTCCGCCACAATTAGATCCGACTCAAGAAACGCCGCCGCCAACGTCTCGTCAATCTCACTCACACCCACTGGCGTCTTCCAGCTTCCGCTGGCGTACACGCTCGCCGGGTTCGGGTCCGGCCCATGCACCGCCCCGAAAATCACCACCGTCGCCGGCTCACTCGCCGCAATCGCCCGCAACGCCTTCCCCGCCGTCGGTCCGCTGTAAATCCAACCCGCGTGAGGAACAATCGCCCCGCGTGCACGCTCGCTGACGTTAACCGCGAGTGCTTCATCCGCCGCCGCCCGGCAGGACTCGGTGGTTCCAGGGTAGAATCGTCCTGCGACGGCGGGCGCGCGTTCTTCAGCCACAACTAGTCCTCCAGGTGACGTTTCGAGCCCAGCAATTCCGCAATCTTGTCGAACTCATCCAGGTTATTATAGGTCACGACGACCCGCCCGGAGTTTTTCCGCCGGCCCGGATACAGCCGCACACGCATGCCAATAGCTTTCGTCAATGACTTGGAGACATCCTCCAGGTGTCGCCGACGCGGGTCGGCTTCGGCTTCTGGCGGCGGGCTGGCGTGTTCTGTGCCCTCGTTGGCGGATTTTGCAATATCTTCGACCTGCCGGACCGACAGATTTCGCCGCACGGCCAGCCGAGCCGTCGCCAATTGCCGCTGTGGATCGATGATGCTGGCGATGGCCCTGGCCTGCCCCATGCCCAACTCGCCGGACCCGAGCATGAAGCAGACTTCCGGGTGTAACTTCAGTAATCTCAGGTAGTTGGAGATGTTGGCCCGACTCTCCGCGAGGCGACGGGCGAGGTCTTCGACCGAGCCGCCGAAGGTGTCGAGGTATTGCTGATATGCTGCGGCCCGTTCGAGCGGGCCGAGGTCTTCGCGTTGGAGGTTCTCGATTAACGCCAGCTCAAGCGATTCTGCGTCAGAAACGTCGCGGATGATGGCTGGTACGGTTTCCAACTCGGCGAGTTTGGCCGCGCGCAGTCGCCGCTCGCCGGCGATCAACTCGTACGAGCTGTCGTCCAGTGGCCGAATGACGAGTGGTTGGATCAGGCCGTTTGAACGGATCGACTCAGCGAGTTCCTGAAGGCTGTTCTCGTCGAACACGGTGCGCGGCTGTCGCGGGTTGGGCTGGATGGCGTCGACGGGGACGTCGCGGATGCCGGCAGGTTGATTCCCGGCACTATCAGATCGATTCGGCCCCGGCGGGGGGGTAGCCGCTCCTTGGCGAGCGGCGATCAGGGTGTTCAGACCTCGTCCGAGGCGATTCGTCTTCTTGGCCATCGCGAGCTCCTTGGGGTGTGCCGTTACGTGCGCAGTCTCGGGAATGCGCGATAAGACTGACGCGATGTGGCGCAGATTACGACGAGTTATCGGGATCTGTCAACGGCGTTTGGTTCAACAACAGCGTTTCACGTGAAACGCTCTAACTCCGGGAGCGCGCCCAGACCCAGCCGGCGCTTCCTGGCATCGGCGGTCGCTCTCGCCGTTCCGCCACAGGTCTGGGCCCGCGCGAACTCCTCGTCGAAAGACAATTCTAGAAAAGAATATAGTATAACTACTAAACTGTGTAACAAATGTTTTCTTAGATTAACAGTGATTGCGTGCTTGTGGCAGTTGTGGCGAAATTCTGGTGCCACGCCCGATAGGGCCCGCGCCTATTCGAAAAGCGCGTCGAGTTGCGCGCCGATCTCCCGCGCGTCGGCTGGCGGCATCAGTCCGAGGTTGGCGCGCACGTTGGCCGCCGCGGCGCGCTGGCCGGCTGCGGCCAGGTGCGCCGCAGCTTCGGCGTCGCTTGCGAGCATGGGGTTGCCAATTTGACGCAACTGCGCGACATCGGCCGCCACTTTGTAACAGAGTGTTGCGGTCTGCAACGGAACCGCACCAGCCAGGCTCGCCGCCTGCGCGATGCGCGCGGCGCGCTGTGTATCGGACTTGTCGAGCTTGAAGGCGGCGCTCAATACGCCGTAGGCGGCGGCGTCTTCATCCACCAATTGCCGCAACATGGCCGCAGCGTGGCGCAGTCGGTTGTCGATGGTGCGCACGGATGCCTCGACGTCCGCAAACTTCTTGCGCCCGATCGTAAATGCGGCGACCATTTGTCCGAGACTGGCGGCGAGTGCGCCGGTCAGCGCTGCGACGCTGCCGCCGCCGGGCGTCGGTGCGTCAGAGCTGAGACGGTTGAGAAACTCGGCGACGGGCAGGTCGATTAATGCATCGTTTGGCATGCGCTGTTGCTCCGTGCGATTGAATGGCGCTGCGACGTTGCGCCGTGGCCGCGTTATGATAGCGGCGCGCAACGAGTCGCGCCATGGGAGTTTGCATGTTTGGGTTGCATCAGGACGAGATTGATCGGCGTTATATGAGCGAAGCGCTGCAGCAGGCGCGCAAGGCGCTGGAGCATGAGGATGTGCCGGTGGGGGCGGTGGTGGTGCATGAGGAGCGCATCATCGGGCGCGGGTATAACCAGCGCGAGAAGTTGCATGATCCGACGGCGCATGCGGAGATGATTGCGCTGACGGCGGCGGCGGAGTATTTGGGGCAGTGGCGTCTGGAGGGGTGCACGTTGTATGTGACGCTGGAGCCGTGCGCGATGTGTGCGGGTGCGCTGGTGCTGGCGCGGGTGGCGCGGCTGGTCTATGGGGCGAGTGATCCGAAGGCGGGGGCGTGTGGGTCGTTGTATGAGATCCCGCGGGATGAGCGGCTGAATCATCAGGTGGAGACGGTGGTGGGGGTGATGGCGGAGCCGGCGGCGGAATTGCTCCGGGAGTTTTTTCGGTATCGGCGGTCGTTGGGGGAGAAGTGAGGGGGGGGAGAGATCAAGAGATCGAGAGATCAAGAAAGATGGGGTCTGAGGATCTGAGGGAGAGGGGGCGCGGCTGGGGGATTGGCGGCGGGGTTCGACCTGGACGGGCTGGGCCGCAAGAGCGAGGGCTACGGACGTCGATGGATCCGAAACCGCAGAAGACCCGTCGCGCCTGCAACGAGCCCGGAGATGCTCATTTGCTGACCTATTCCTGTTTTCGCCGACTGCCGTTGCTGACGCGGAACCGCACGCGGCGCTGGGTCCTGGACGCGCTCGCTGCGACGCGGCGACGACTGGGAGAGTACCTTGAGCAGACCGAAGACGATACATGGCTGGAACGTCTGAGCGTTGAATACCCGTCCCGCCGGGTTTTTCGATTCTGGCAGCCGGGGGTTGGATTCGATCGCAACATTTTTTGGGAGAAGACCGTGCCGGCGGTGATCGACTACATTCGCGCGAACCCGGTGAGGCGGGGGCTGGTCGAACGGCCGACCGAGTGGCCCTGGTCGAGTGCGCGATTCTGGGATGGCTGGTCGGATGTGCCCGTACCGATTGTCACCGTGCGTTTGTTCACAGCCGGTAACCCCTTGCCAGAAGGAGAATTACGCAATGACCACTCTCATTGCGCCTGCACCGCAGGCGAACCTCGTCGCCGACAACGGCGAGAAGCGTGTCAGCCTGTTTCGGCTCGGGTCTCAGTTTGTTGAGCGGGCGTTGCGGGGTTTGGGTCGGGTGGGGGGTGAGCTGCTGGGTCTTGGGGGTTCACTGATTGGGTGGCGGGGGGCGCGGTTGCGGAGGAGCAGGGGGGCACAGTTGAAGAATAAGACACTGCTGACACAGCAGTGGCACCCGGCGGAGGAGCAGGGGGACACAGTTTGAAGAATAAGACACTGCTGACACAGCAGTGGCACCCGCAATGGCACCCGGCTGCTGGGTTTTGGGGGTTCACTGATTGGGTGGCGGGGAGCGTGGTTGCGGAGGAGCAGGGGGACACAGTTGAAGAATAAGACACTGCTGACACAGCAGTGGCACCCGCAATGGCACCCGGCGCACGATCGACAAACACCCGCGCGAACTTGTCCTTGTAAACCGCCGCAACCTCGACACCGATCTCGAGGTCGAGCGTGATCTCGTCCGTATCGAGCGTGCCGCGCATCGTGTCGCCGTTCGTCTTGCTGACGACAGCCGTCACGTTATCACCGCCCTGCATCGTGACGTCCTTCATCTCCTTGAAGCTGACCGGCACGGTGGCGTAGTCCGTGCAGATCGCGATCTCTCGTTCCTTGGCCTCACCGGACAGGAGGTCGCCATTCGCCATTAAGAAAAGGTCCGCTTTCGGAGCGTCTTCAATGAACTCCAGTTCCTTGGGCGACTGGCGCAAGAGCACAAACCGGACCTTCTCCTTGCGGATGGGGATCGTCGTGCCGGAGGAGGCGATTTTGAAGTTAATGACGTTGTCCGTGATGATGCCCGTGATACGGTTGTAGTTGACCGTCACGAGCGCCTCCGTGTTTGCTCGCGCCCCCTCAAAGGACAGCCCCGCGCATCGCCGCAAGGGCACCTGCAACAGGCCATACTGCGTGGCGATCGTCAGCGACTCGTTGAGCACCTCTCCGCGCAGCACGTCCTTATTACGGAAGTAGATGACGTCTTCGCGGACTGACCGCTGCTGATCAAAGACCTGCTGTATCAGGGGCGTCTTCGGCTTCGTGTCATCCGCCATCGCGAGACCGCTCGCAAGAGCAACGGCGATCAAGCCCACCTGCGACATCAGCAACGTCTTCATGATTCACCCGCTCCAGTTCGCTTGACGCTCGGACTCGGACCTTCCGGCAACCCCGCCAGCCGCCAAGTCTGACCGCTCCATTATGCAAGTCGGCCTCGTCATGTAAAGGTCGCCGGCCGCAACCCCCCGGACACGCCATCGCGGCGTCCCCGGTCATCGCCTCGTGATTTCCTGAACCGACGTCGGTTCGTTTCGTTTCCGGTCAACCCATTACCCCTAACTGATTGGAGGAATCCATGACCACTCTCACTGCGCCTGCACCGCAGGCAAGCGTCGTCGCCGACAACGGCGAGAAGCGTGTCAGCCTGTTTCGGCTCGGGTCTCAGTTTGTTGAGCGGGCGTTGCGGGGTTTGGGTCGGGTGGGGGGTGAGCTGCTGGGTCTTGGGGGTTCACTGATTGGGTGGCGGGGGGCGCGGTTGCGGAGGAGCAGGGGGGCACAGTTGAAGAATAAGACACTGCTGACACAGCAGTGGCACCCGGCACCCGGCGGAGGAGCAGGGGGACACAGTTTGAAGATGAAGACACTGCTGACACAGCAGTGGCACCCGGCACCCGGCACCCGGTCGGAGGAGAAGACACTGCTGACACAGCAGTGGCACCCGCAATGGCGCCCGGGCTGTAAACCGGTGCCACAGGGGAGACCGTCTGGTAAGAGGTGGTTACAGGCGCTCCTTGATGGCCTTGATCCGCAGGGCGTCCCAGTGGCCGTTGTTGCGGTAGAGGCCGTGGCGGCAGCGGGGGTAGAGCATGAGGGTGAAGTGGTGGCCGGCGTGTTGTAACGCGTCGGCGAGTTGGAGCGCGTTCTGGACGTGGACGTTGTCGTCCTGCACGCCGTGGGCGATGACGAGCCAGCCGTGGAGGTTCTCGGCGGCGCTGATGGCGGAAGCGTCGTCGTAGCCGGTGGGGTTGTTTTCGGGGGTGCGCATATAGCGTTCGGCGTAGACGGAGTCGTAGTTGCGCCAGTCGGTGAGCGCGGCGGCGGCGAGGCCGAGCTTGAACATGTTGCTATGTGTCAAAGCGTGGGCGACGATGAAGCCGCCGTAGCTGTGGCCGAAGATGGCGACGCGGTCGAGGTCGGCGGGTTCGTGCGTGGCGAGCCAGCGGAGGCCGGCTTCGAGGTCTTCGAGCTCAGCGACGCCGAGACGTTGCCAACAGTGCCAGGCGCTAACCTGCCCTTCGCCGCTGGCGGACCAGGGGTCGAGGATCCAGACGAGGTAGCCCATTTCGGCGAGCAGGCGTTCGAACATGCGACCGCCGTGGGCCCAGTGATTGCTGACGGCGGGCATGTGCGGGCCGCCGTAGACGAAGTGGACGACCGGGTATTTCTTGCGTGGGTCGAGGTTGGGGGGGCGGAAGAGCATGGCGTTGAGGGTATGGCCGTTGTCGGCGGTGAAGCGGAGGATTTCGGCGTGGGGGAGGTCGTATTCGCCGAGCGTGGTGGGCGAATTGTGGCTGAGTGTGCGGAGGTGCTGGCCGCTGGCGTGTTTGAGGTTGACTTTGGGCGGTGTGTTGGCGTTGGAGTAGCGGTCGATGAAGTAGCGGCAGTGGGGGTCGAAGTTGACGGTGTGGTAGAAGTCGGGATGTGTGAGGCGTTCGATGTTGCCGCCGGCGAGGGGGACGCGGTAGGCGTTTTCGGCGACGTGGCTGTCGCGGGTGCCGGTGAAATAGACCCAGCCGTCGTCGTCGACGCCGAAGAGTTCGCGGACTTCCCACTGGCCGCGGGTGAGGCGTCGGGAGAAGTGATCGGGCATTTTGTGGTAGATGTGGGGCCAGCCGTCGTGTGCGCTGCGCCAGAGGTAGGAGCCATCGGGTAGCCAGTGGGGCTGGCCGAGGTTGTGTACGAAGGCGGGTGAGGTTTCGCGGAGGAGGACGTTGGTGGTTCCGGATTGGGGGTTGATCAGGGCGAGGTCGAGCCAGGTGCCTTCGCGGTTTTGGAAAGTGATGGCGAGGTCGCCGGCGGGTGACCAGTTGGGGGGATAGACGAGCAGATCGCGGGGGTTGTAGCGGGAGAGGTCGGCCCAGGTGATGTCGCCGCCGGCGGCGGGTATGAAGCCGATGCGGGGGATGGGGTTGGGGTCGCCGGCTTTGGGGTAGTGGAAGGTGCGGGTTTCGGTGTGGGTGGGGAGGAGGTCGACGATGGTGTGTTGGGGGACTTGGGACTGGTCGAGTTGGAGGAAGGCGATGGTCTGGCCGTCGGGTGACCACCAGTAACTGCGCCAGCGGCCGCGGCCGAAGATTTCTTCCTGGTAGACCCAATCGAGCTTACCGTTGAGGAGGGTTTTGGAGCCGTCGCGGGTGAGGCGGGTGGTGGTGTGGGTGGCGAGGTTGATGGTGTAGAGGTCGCCGGCGTGATGGTAGGCGAGGTGGGTTGTGTCGGGGCTGAGGGTGACGAGTTCGCGGTCGGGGTTGGCGTCGGCGACCTGTTGGAGCTGGTTGTTGGCGAAGGTGTAGTAGTAGAGCTGGTCGTCGTGTTCGAGGATGGCGGCGTCGTAGTTGTCCGTGGTGAGGGTGGGATGGCGGGCGAGGTGGGTGGCGATGTGCGTGGGGAAGGCGGGATGGGCTTTGAGGGTGGCCTCGAGTTGGGCGTGGTCGTAGGCGGGGGTGGCGGCGCCGGTTTGCGCGTTGATGCGCTGGAGGATGGCGCCACGGCGTTGGGTGTAATGCCGGCCGTCGGGGAGCCAGTTCAGGTTGCGGGGGTAGTGGCCGGTGAAGTTAACGCGGTCGGGCCCGAAGACGGCGTCGTAGGAGAGGCGTTTGCGTTGTTCGGCTGGTTGGGGGGCGTGGCAGGCGGTCAGGATGAGGGCGAGGGAGGTGAGGAGGGTGAATGCAGTGAGGCGGAGTTGGTGGTTGCGGGGCATGCGGGTACTCCTGTGGGCGGGTGCGGCTGGTTGTCAGCGATTTTCTAACGTGGGTGGGGATGCGGGGCAAATGGAAGAGAGGTCGGGATCATGTGCGCGAAATGGGGCGGAGTGATTTGGGGGAGCGCGGGGTTGGGCAGTTGCGGAGTGGGGCGTGGGTTGTTCTCATATGTGTGCGAGCAGGTGAGTGCCACGGATGGATTTTGGCAATTCCACGGAACTGGATGGGGGGCGGATGGAGCGGATGTTCGTACGGCATGCGTGGCCGTACGAGCATGGGCGTTTGAAGGTGCGCGTGCGGTATAGTCGGGGGGCGGATTTTTCGGGGACGTGTTTTTACTCGGATCATTGCATCTACGTGAATTTGGGGCGGCACACGCGGTTTCCGTATTCGTTGGGGACGCATATTGCGCGGGCGGAGTCGAATGCGCGGCGGTGGTGGCGGGAGACGTATCGGCTGGTGGTTCCGGATGGGTATCAGTTGGTGTTGTTCGTATTTTTGCATGAGTTTTACCATTATCTGGTGAAGCAGGCGGGGCGGAATCCGCGGCGGAAGGAGGGGATGTGTGATCGGTTTGCGGCGCGGGTGCTGGTGGATGCGTATGGGGTGCGGGTGATGGATGGGCGGGGGCGGCCGGCGCGGCGTGCGGACTGGGATTTTCAAGATCTGGATGGGTTTGTGGCGGGTGCGCCGAAGCGGGATGCGGAGCGGCTGGTGTTGCCGGAGCCGGGGGCGTGTGAGATTCCGGTGCGGATTCGGGGGGTGCGGACGGGTTCGCGGCGACCGCGTGGTGGGGGTCCGGGGGATTGAGGGGTTGGTGGATGGGGGTCTGTCGGAATGGAGCGCAGGGGTTATAATCGCGGGCAGTGCGGGGTTACGGCGCGGCGACGTGGGCGATGGGCAAGGCGTTGACAAAGCGTGACTTGGCCGTCTTGGCAACGCGTGGCAAAGCCTTTATGATCCCGCCGTTTCACCGCATTGCGCGAGTGAGCGCCGGGCTTGTCCGGGTATGCGGTCGCGAGGCCGGCGGGCGAAGCTTGGAACGTGTAGGGCAATTGGTGGGCATGTGTGAGTCGCATGTCGCGAGTGGCCCCGGTACATAGCGTGCAGGCTTCCGGTCGTGGGAGCCGCGGGTCCTGAGGAGGAAAACCCCGTGCCAGACGCCGCTGAGATCGAAGCGAAGGTGAAGAAGATTGTCGCCAACCAGATGGGTGTGGCGGAGGATGAGATCACGCGTGAGACGTCGTTCGTGAACGACTTGAACGCTGATTCGCTGGATACGGTTGAGTTGGTGATGGAGTTCGAAGATGAGTTTGAGATGAACATCCCGGATGAGGAAGCGGAGAAGATCCAGACGGTTGGGATGGCCATCGATTACATTTGCAAGCACGAAGGCGGCGAGAAGTAGCTGTCACGTGGGAGAGTTGCCGTGTCCGATCGTCGCGTAGTAGTGACCGGCATGGGTGCCGTGACGCCGTTGGGTTGCGGGGTCGAGCCTTTTTGGGACGCGCTGGTGGCGGGTCAGGGTGGTATTCGTACGATCACGCTGTTTGATCACAGTGATCAGGAGGTCCACATTGGGGGTGAATGTCTCGACTTCAATGCGGCGGATCACATTGACGTGCGCATGAGTAAGCGCATGGATCGGTTCACGTTGTTTGCGTATGCGGCGGCGAAGGAGGCTTTTGCGCATGCTGCGCTTGGGGCGGGGAGGTTTGATCCGCGGCGGGCGGGGGTGATGCTGGGGGCGGGCATTGGTGGTTTGCGCGAGATTGAAGAGCAGCACCTGCGGCTGCTCCGGAAGGGGCCGGGCAAGGTATCGGCGTTTACGATTCCGAAGCTGATGGCGAATGCGAGTCCGGGGCATATTGCGATTGCGTTGGGACTGGAGGGGCCGAGCGCGTCGTTTGCGACGGCGTGTGCGTCGGCCGGGAGTGCGATGGCGGCGGCGGTGGATGCGATTCGGCTGAAGCACCTGGATGTCGTGGTGACGGGCGGGACGGAGGCGGCGTTGACGCCGCTGGGCATTGCGGCGTTTTCGGCGATGAAGGCGATCAGCACGCGGAATGACGAGCCGGAGCGGGCGTCGCGGCCGTTTGACAAGGACCGTGATGGATTCGTGCTCAGCGAAGGGGCGGGGCTGCTGGTTTTTGAGGAGTATGAGCATGCGCAGCGGCGGGGGGCGCCGATATTTGCGGAGGTGATCGGATGCGGGGCGAGCACGGATGCGAGTGATATTGTGCAGCCGGAGCCGGAGGGGCGGGGAGCGGCGGCGGCGATGCGTGTGGCGCTGGAAGATGCCGGATTGAATGCGGAGCAGATCGACTATATCAATGCGCACGGGACGAGTACGCCGCTGGGGGATATTGCGGAGACGAAGGCGATCAAGTCGGTCTTTGGTCCGGCGGCGCGGCGGGTGGCGGTCTCGAGCACGAAGAGTGCGGTTGGGCATCTACTCGGGGCGAGTGGGGGTGTAGAGGGGATTGCGACGATCATGGCGTTGCGGAATCAGACGTTGCCGCCGACGATCAATCTGGAGAATCCGGATCCGGAGTGTGATCTGGATTATGTGCCGAAGACGGCGCGGGATGCGCAGGTGAGCGTGGCGATGAGTAATTCGTTCGGGTTCGGCGGGCACAATACGTGTGTGGTGTTCAGGAAGATTTGAGGAGCTTGTTGAGCGGTAGGGCGGACGGGGTGTGGAATCCGGGGCGGCTGCGGCGGTGTTGACGAACGGGGAGGGTTGTGGGGACGGATGGCGGCTACAATTGCGCAATGCCGCGTCGGCCGAGGTGGGCAGCGATAAGAGATTGGGATGCCTGAGTGTGCGCAGGGTGACGAGAAGGTGGAGCGGCGTGGGATTTCGCGCCGGCGGTTCTTGCTGCGCGCTGTGGGGATGGGGGTCGGTGGCGTGGCTGCGGTGGGAGGTGGGGCGGCGTATGCCCGGCATGTGGAGCCATTTTGGCCGGCCGTGGAGCAAGTGGACATGGACTTGCCAGGCTTGGCGGGGGTGTGGGTTGGCAAGCGGATGCTGCAGTTGTCGGATCTGCATGTGGGGCGCGGCATGCCGACGGAGTATTTGCGTGAGCAGGTGGCGGGTTGTGCTGTGCTCGAGCCGGATGTGGTGGTCCTGACGGGGGACTATGTGACGATGGGGGCGACGAGCGGGCTGGATGCGCTGAAGGAGATTGTCGGGCAGTTGCGGCCGCCGCTGGGCGTCTATGCGGTGCTCGGGAATCATGATTTCGGGGTATACAGTCCGGCGCGGCGTCCGCGTGGGACCAGGTCGGCGGACCGGGTGACCGAGGCGCTTGCAGCAGGCGGGGTGGATGTATTGCGGGGCGCGGTGCGGCGCATCGATTGTGACGGAGCCGCGTTGCAGCTTGTGGGGGTGGACGATTTGTGGAGTGGGTTCTTTGATGTCGAGGCGGCGTTTGCGGGTGTGGACGAGGCGTTGCCGACGGTGGTATTGAGCCATAATCCGGACACGGTGGAAGTCTTGCAGAAGTGGCCGGGTGACTGGATTTTGTGCGGGCATACGCATGGGGGGCAGGTGCGGGTACCGTTGTGGGGGGCGCCGATCCTGCCGATCAAGCACAAGCAGTATGACCAGGGGCGGTTTGAGCTGGGCGATAAGCGGCTGTATGTGAATCGTGGGTTGGGGTATTTGCGGCGCGTGCGGTTTAATTGCCGGCCGGAGATTACGTTGTTCACTTTGAGGCGGCGGGCGTAGGGGCAGGCTCGTCGGTTTGTGTCGGCGGGATGGCGCTGAGCGTGAGCGCTGCGAGCGCGATGAGCATGAGCAGGTGGGCGCCTAGTTCGCGCGCGGTGGGCCAGATCCAGAGGAGCATGCCGGCGATCCAGATTGCCACGCCGGCGCGGCCGAGTGTCCGACGTCGTGCGGTGGCTGCGACGAGGGCTTTGTGAGCCAGCAGCAGCAGGGCGGGGAGGGCCCAGACGAGGTAGTACTGGCGCAGGAGGGGGGAGAAGACCAGCATACCGATGGCGTAGGCGGCGAACTCGGCCTGGTTGCGACGTTCGGACAGTTGATTCCACGGGCGGCGCGTCGCCCAGAGTAGTGCCAGGAAAAGGACGCCGGCGATGGTGTAACCCAGGCGTGTACAGGTTTGTGGGCTGAGGTGGATCGGTTGGCATGGGGCGGCGTGGGGGTGGTCGGGCCAGGTCAGGCGGGCGAGGACCTGGGGGATGGACTGGTTGCGGCGGTCGATGAAGTGTTCGGGGAGGTCGGGGTTGAGCATGCCACGGGCGGAGTCGCCGGCGATGTTGTAGGCCCACCATTGGCGGTGGTATTCGATGGTGCGGGCGGGGCCGAAGGCGATGAGTGGGGGGAGGATGATGGCCAGTGCGGCGGTGGCACAGAAGGCGATGACGGCCGTCCATTTGCGCTTGAGCACGAGCCAGATCAGGAAGATGGCGGGGAGGAGTTTGACGACGGCGGCGATGGCCAGCAGTGCGCCGCCGAGCGGGGCGCGTCTGGCGGAGACGGCCCACCAGCCGGCGAGGATGAGGGCGAGGACGAAGTAGCTGAGTTGATTGAACTTGCCGGCCTCGAGGAAGGCGGGGGCGGCGATGAGGATGGTGAGGCCGAACGGGAGCAGTGGTGGCGCGTGTGCGGTGTGTCGGCCCCAGCGGCGGAGGATGAGGAGGCTGATGATGAGGGCGGAGAGTTGGGCGGTGGACCAGATGAGGGCAGCGGGGATGCGGCCGAAGGCGGCGACGGGGGCGAGGGTGACGGAGACGGTGGGGAGATAGAAGGGGAGTTGGCGGCGGAGGTCGGGGTTGGGGTTGGTGAGGTTTTCGTTGAGGGCGTGGTGGGTCCAGACGTAGCGGGCGTCGAGGTAGAAGTGGTGGAAGTCGTAGCGGCCGCGGAGGGCGCGGTCGAGTGATTGGCCGGTGACGATGAGGCAGAGGATGACGATGCCGAGGCGGGTGAGGCGGTCGAGGGGGTGGCGCGGGGGTTGGTGTGAGGTGTAGCCGGGTGGTTGTGGCGCGTGGGTAGTGTTTTGCATTACGGCGGGATTTTAGGGGAGAGTGGGGGAGGTGGAGAAGGGATTGAGGGAGCGGGGGAGTTGGGGTTTGAGGATCTGAGGGAGAGGGGGCGCGGCTGGGGGGGTTGGCGGCGGGGTTCGACCTGGACGGGCTGGGCCGCAAGAGCGAGGGCTACGGACGTCGATGGATCCGAAACCGCAGAAGACCCGTCGCGCCTGCAACGAGCCCGGAGATGCTCATTTGCTGACCTATTCCTGTTTTCGCCGACTGCCGTTGCTGACGCGGAACCGCACGCGGCGCTGGGTCCTGGACGCGCTCGCTGCGACGCGGCGACGACTGGGAGAGTACCTTGAGCAGACCGAAGACGATACATGGCTGGAACGTCTGAGCGTTGAATACCCGTCCCGCCGGGTTTTTCGATTCTGGCAGCCGGGGGTTGGATTCGATCGCAACATTTTTTGGGAGAAGACCGTGCCGGCGGTGATCGACTACATTCGCGCGAACCCGGTGAGGCGGGGGCTGGTCGAACGGCCGACCGAGTGGCCCTGGTCGAGTGCGCGATTCTGGGATGGCTGGTCGGATGTGCCCGTACCGATTGTCACCGTGCGTTTGTTCACAGCCGGTAACCCCTTGCCAGAAGGAGAATTACGCAATGACCACTCTCATTGCGCCTGCACCGCAGGCGAACCTCGTCGCCGACAACGGCGAGAAGCGTGTCAGCCTGTTTCGGCTCGGGTCTCAGTT
>CAYXTR010000043.1:0-32126 GCA_964468185.1 uncultured Planctomycetales bacterium
AGCGGTGCGTGCGGTGCTGGTCGATGCGTGTCGGTGTCGGCCGGCGGGTGCCCGGGTGCCCGTCGCGCGCGCCGGGCTTCTTGCGCCGGCGGCCGGCCACGGTGCGCCCGGCGTCGGCGTTCGGCTTGGTGTAGACCGGCGTCATGCCCGAAGGCGTGCTGGGCGACAGGTGGGCGGATTGCGTCTGCAGTTGGGCGATGCGGTCGTCCTGCTCGGCGATACGGCGGGCGGCGCTGAGCAGGGCGAGCGTGACGGCGTGGGGCCCGAGTTGGTAGAGTCGGCGGGCGGCGGCCTGATCGCAGCTGCCGCTCTGCAGGGCCGCCACGAGTTCGTCGAGCGAGTTGGGTTGCGTCGCCGCGCTGCGCATGACCAGCATATATGCGCGGGCGCGCTCCCAGCGCAAGCCCTATCCGGCAAAAATCGCAGAAACTTTTGCAGACGGGTGAAGTGTTGCGCGAAAACAACAACGCCCTGACCGACTTCATCGAAGCACCCGGCATGGGCTTCTATGTCGAGCAGTCCATGTACGACATGTTCAACGAGCGGCTGAACCAGGTCGGCAGCTACTCGTTTGAGGACTGGGTACAATGGCAGGTCCGCGTCTGGAATGAGAGCTTCCTCGAGATGTCCCGCTTCGCCGACCTCGCCGAAGATGGCTGCCTCGAACGGGTACGCGTTCAGAAGATCGAGGTCTGGCCGGACGGCACGCTCTGTGGGGGTGGCAATCACGTGCCCAATTGCCAGACGAACTTCCTGATCGACGGCGAGTGGGGCTTTCTGTCGAGTTTGCAGTACGCCGAGAAGTGGTCGCTGCTGATCGAGCGCGGTCTGCTGCACGAGTGCACCCACCAGATCGGCATGATTGATCTCTACACGATGAACATGGAGGCCGGAACCCCCAGTTCGCCGCTCAAGGTGCAGGTCAAGGACGGCAGGCCCTATTACATCAGCCGCGGATACTACCCCGCCTGGGGCGGCCTCATGGGTGGCGGAGACACACGCTATAGTGACGAATACGAGAGCACCGGGCTCATGTCCGGCTGGACCATTGGTGCCCTCAACACAAACACGGGCTATCGACGCGGGTTTTACGGCGAGCAGCTATATGACGTCCCGGATGTCTTACGCCTGCGCGCCGTCGATGCCAGCGGCGCGGCGATCCCCTTCGCCGAGCTCAAGGTGTGGCAGAGCCGGGCCGGCGCGACGCCCGACGAACTACTCTACGACTGGCAGCCGATTTTCGAAGGCGTCGCTGACGAGACCGGCGTCGTCACGCTGCCCAATTACGGGACGCTCGAGTCTGACCCGGTAACCACCATCACGGGACACACGCTCAAGCCCAATCCCTGGGGACGCACGAATGTAGTGGGCACCAACGGGAGCCTGTTGGTGAAAATCTCCGGCTACGGCCAGTACGACTACACATTCATGCGCGTCTCGCAGATCAACCGGCAGTACTGGCTCGGCGTCACCAACGAGTTGACCTACGATCTCACTGTGCAGATCGCGCCAACTTACAACCTGGGCCTCGACAACATTGCGATCGGGACCAGTGCCAGTTCCAACGCCGGCGGCGGCCCATGGTATGCCGTCGACGGCAATCTGAACACGCGCTGGGACATCGGTTCGGCGGATGTCGGCGACTACCTGCAAGTCGACCTCGGCGAGGTGCACGATTTGGGGTGGGTGATTCTGACGCAGAACGACTACGCCGGCGACTTCTTCAACAAGTTCCGCATCGACGTATCGTTAACGGGTGCCTTCACGGGCGAGGAAGTGCTGTTTGCTCACGAGACGGTCGGCTGGTGGAATGCGTCCGGCACGCGGCGCGATATTGATCCGGACAATGAGTCGATTCTCCGCGTCCGTTACGCCGGCCCGGTCACCGCTGCCCGGTACGTACGCCTCACGTGCGAAGACCCGCGCTGGACAAAACTCGCGGAGCTGGAGATCTATCCCGCGCTGCCCGGCGACGATACCACGCCGCCCGCCCAGGTCGCCGATCTGGAAGTGACGGATACCTCCCTGTCCGCCGCCGT
Organism: uncultured Planctomycetales bacterium; assembly: GCA_964468185.1. Taxonomy (GTDB): domain Bacteria; phylum Planctomycetota; class Phycisphaerae; order UBA1845; family Fen-1342; genus JANQFV01. The sequence continues at coordinate 2,040 of CAYXTR010000043.1, forward strand.
CCTCACCTGGACCACTCCGGGTGATGACGGTTGGGAGGGCACCGCGACCGCCTACGACCTGCGCTACGCCACGTTTCCGCTCAATCCGGCCGATTTCGAACTCGCCACGCCCGCCGCGGATGTTCCCACCCCCTGGGAAGGGGGCTTGCCCGAAACGTACGTATTGGGCGAACTTCAGCCCGGGACGCAGTACTGGGTCGCCCTCAAGGCTGTTGACGACGTGGGCAACTGGTCCAGCATGTCCAATGTTGTCACGTTCACGACCGCGCCCGAAGGCGAGCCATTCGAAGTCGAGACGCTGACGGCCCCAGCCAACAGCTCATTTGCGTCCGGACTCGCATCGGACACACAGCACCTCTATTTCCTCCGCCGCGACGATGGCTCATTCTATCGCACGCTCGACGGTACGAACTGGACCACACTCGTCGGTCCTGAAGCAGATCTGGGCGGCTGGCATGGCGATTGGTCAAGCGGCATCCTGGACTACTATCCGGGCATGGGCGACGCGGGCGTGCTGTACATCACCCACCGCGACACCGCTGGCGACGATGTGCAACTCCTGGCACTTTACGACATTGCCGAGGGGTTCTGGTACTGGACGCCGAAGTGGCCGGTCTTCGGCCACGGCGCAACAATCTCGGGTGGCTACATCTACGGACTGGCGCGCTCGTGGGGCTGGAACACCGGCGGTGCGACACAGCGCCTCCATTTAACCAGTCCAACTCAGATCTACGCGGAACGCACCGCGCTCAGCGGCATCAACGGCGAGGCCGACGATTGGTTCTCGCGCGCATCGCACCTGGCGGCGCTCGACGGCTGGATCTACGGCATCAAGAATGACTGGACAACCCCCGCTGGTACCGGCGATCGCTTATTCCGCTTCCAGACGGTCGACTTCGAGCCCTCCGTCTGCAACGGGACGCTGCCCGATGATCTGACCAACTGGGACGTGTGGGAAACGCACTCGACGCCGGCGGAGGACCTGGCCGAATTGCCGTTCGAAGTGGGGTACGGGTCGGCGCTGGTAGCCTTGCCGCCTGACTGGTCGCCGGACGTCGGCTCACAGGGCGGCCTGTTCATCGTGGCGGGCAACTCGCCGGCCAACAACGAAGGCTGGGGCGAAGCCAGTGACATCTGTGCGCTCTTTGACATTGCGACGCGCACGTTGCGTGTTGCCACGCTGCCAGGGGTTACGGGAAACGGCACATCGGCCGCGCTCCACGACGGCGCCGTATATGTGAAACGCGGACAGCTTCCGGGGGGCGCCTACAGCGACGATATCTGGCGTCTAACCCCGCTATCCGTAACCACGCCGGGCGACACCAACTGTGACGGCTTTGTCGATTTCGATGACATCCACCCGTTCGTCAAGGCGCTGAGCGGGCCCGACGAGTATTACGCGCTGTACCCCGACTGCGACTGGATGAGTGCCGACTGTGACGGCAATGGCGCGGTTGATTTTGACGATATCGACGACTTCATCAGCCTGATCGGCGGTTAATGCGGCTATCCAGGCCGCAGCCCGTCTTCGCTACCCGCCACGGTCGGTTGCAGCGGGGCGCGGCGCCTCCTAGACTGTCACTTGCTACAGTGGGGTGGACGCGGGCACGCGTGGACGCGTTGCCGCCGCCCCATTCTGCGCCCTCGGTGACCGACCCAAATGACCGATAAGGATCCGTACCGTATACTGGGGGTCAGCCGCAGTGCGTCGCAGGATGAGATCAAGCGCGCCTTTCGACGTCTCGCGAAGGAACATCATCCTGACCGCAATCCCGACGACCAGTCTGCCGTCGAACGCTTCAAGGAGGTGCGCGCCGCGTACGAGGTGCTCGGCGACCCGCAGCGGCGCCAGCAGTACGATCGCTTCGGTGCCGGTGGCCCACGCCCGAACGTCGGTTCCTGGTCCAGTGGCAACGCCTCTTTCGACGATATGGGCTTCGGAGTGTCGGGTTTCGGCGATCTGTCGAGCATCTTCGAACAGTTCTTCCGAAAAAGTGGCCCGGCGCGGCAAGTCCACCGGGCTCGACGCTCCCAGCCGCGGCGCGGCGCCGACATCGAGCATATCATCGAGATCTCACTCGAAGAAGCCGCCCGTGGTGTCGAACGAGAACTGGTACTGACAGCCGGCGGCAACGGCGCTGCCCAGCAGCGCATCACCTTTCGCGTTCCGCCGGGCGTCAGCGATGGCCAACGCATACGCCTGCGGGGTCAGGGACAGCCGGGGTCCGGCGCACGCGGTGATCTGATCGTCCGTTGCCAAGTCCGACCACATCCGTACTTCCGTCGCGATGGAAACAACATCATACTCGACCTGCCGCTGAGTTTCGCCGAAGCCGCCCGCGGTACGCAGATCGAAATCCCGACACTCGAAGGCCGCTCGACACTAACCGTCCCGCCAGGGACGTCGGGTGGCAGCAAGCTACGGCTGCGTGGTCTGGGTTTGCCCAGTTCAAAGGGGGGACAGCGCGGCGACCAGTACGCGGTCGTGCGCATTCAGGTGCCGCGTGGACTAACCGCCCGCGCGCAGGATATCCTGGAAGAGCTCGACCAGGAGTTGAAACAGAACCCGCGTGCCGGGTTGACCTGGACATGAGGCAGGGCAGACGCGATGCCGTCTGGATCTCATAACTCGCTCGGCCGTATCGTGACACTGATCGTGCTCGGCGTATTGGTCGTCACCATCAGCGCTGCGGCCTATCTCGTGTTCTCGCGCCTGGGACCAACGTCGTTCACCGTCGCTGAAGGTGAGGAAGGCCTGCAGATGGCACAGGCCCGGCGTCTTCTGGCGTTGTTGGTCATGTTGCTGGTTTCGGCCCTGCTGATCCTGCTCTTCGTCATCGGTGCGTATTTCCTGATTCGTGTCGGACGCGTCGTCGCCCGGGAAGAACCCCGTCGGCCTCCCACCGACTACACTGACGCCTGGGGCCAATACCGGCTCACGGATGAGCAGATCGCGGCCGCCACCGGCGAAGATGAATCCGACGATCTTCCCGAGGATATTGACGACGACAACGGTTCGTCCGACGATTTCCCGCACGAGAGGTGAACTCATGGCTGAATCCCCCCGCAGCGGGAATTCGAACCAACGCTTCGGCAACCAGCGCGACGCCGTCGAACGCCTGTACGTCTATTGGATGGTCAGCACCGCTTTGCTGCTGCTTGTGCTCGTGGTCGTGGTAATCATGACGCGCGGCATGTTGCAGCGGCAAGCGCTCAACTTGCGCGAACTGGAAAACCGCGTACTGATGCTTGAGGCGTTGACGCAGCGTGATCCGACGGTGCCCCCGCAGAAACCGACTCCATCCGATGCGCGGCAACAGTCCACGGTCGACCCCGCCCACGACGCCGCTGCCGCTGCCAACCAGACATCCTTGAGAGAGCCCGAAGAAGACGCGGCCCCTGAGCCTGTGAGCGACGAGCCGGCGGTTGCGGTGATCCCCGCTGAAGATGAGATCCTCGCCTGGCTCGATCGAGCGGTCGAACGAGACCCGGTTACGCCGCTCGACCTGCGTGATGCCACCACTGCCGACGAGCTGGTAACCGCGGCCCTGAAAGTGGTTGAGCGAGCGCGCTGGGCCGGCGCGACCTGGGCCCGACTCGCGGTCGTCGCCCGACTCGTCGGCCGCGACACGGCGGCCGATTCGTTCGCCCGCCGTGCCGACCAGGCGGGTGCTTCGCTCGTGCCCTATGCCGAGGTGGTTACGCGGGATCTGCTCGCCGCGCGGCGCGCATCCGAGGCGATGCCGTTCGTCAGTCACCTGGAGAAGCAGACGCGCGCGTCTGCATTATCGCAGGTGTTGCTCGCTGCAGTCTATCTTCAGACCGATGAGCGCGCCGCGGCAGACCAAGCCGTGATGCGCATCGACGAATTGGACGACCTGTCAGTGCGTGACCGCCTGTTGCTCGCCCGCGTGCTGCTCGATCTTCAGCGCTGGGAGGCCCTCGACATGGTCATGGCTTCCATCGACGAAGCTCCCGCGCCGCTCGCCGCCGAACGCAGCTACCTGCAGGCCATTGCGTATACCCGGGCGGGGCGGACGGTCGAAGCGCTCGCCGTCCTCGACAGCCTCGCAGCGGATCTGGAGGAAGGTAGCCTGGCGCCAACCCCCGCACCGCCGGCCGAGCCTTGGGGGGCACCCGCACCGTCGGGCTATGAAATCGCAGTCTGGCGCGGCGTGACGCTGCTCGAAGCCCGTCAGATCGACGCTGCCCGCGAGGCGCTGCGCCGCGCCGCGGAGAATGCGCCACAGCGCCCGTTGGCGCATTACTATCTGGGACGTCTCGAGATTGACGCCGGCCGTCACGACCTCGCCGAGAATCACCTGCTCAACGCGACCGCCTGCGATGCCGACTTCGCGCCGGCGTGGGAAAGTCTGGCCGTGCTCGCACTCAATCGCGACCAGATCGACGACGCACTCGCACATCTCGAAGAGGTTGTCAGAATCAACCCGCGTCGTGCTTCGGCGCATTTCGCACAGGCCATCGCCCATGCCAAACGCTCCGAGGGCGAGCCCGCCGGAGCAGCACTGCGCAAGGCGTTCCAGTACCAGCCACGTTACCTGGAAGAGGCCAAGCATACCGAGGTCTTGCTCCGCCTGTTCTCGCCTGACCAGTTGGATCAAATGGCACAGGAAGGTCCGATATCTGCAACGCAACCGGCCGACGGCTCGGAGAGCGACGTCGAGTGAGCCAAGTCCCGGGATTACGCTTCGCCAAGCGTGACTTGCATGCTAGACTAAGGGGTGCCGCACAAGACTTGCGTGGAGCATTCTCACTAGTTCGGCGTTGTCGAACATCCACGTTTCTTGTGAGATCCGTGCGTCCGTTCATCAACAACTCAGGTGATCGCCGAGGCCGCCCTTAGTGACCATCAAACCAACCGAGAGACTTGCCGCCGGCCCTGAACAGGCGCTGCTGGTCAAGGTCCTCATTGATAATGCGCCCTTAATAGACGATCCGCTGGAGGAACTCGCCGAACTCACCGAGTCTGCCGGTGCCACCGTCGTGACGCGCGTGGTCCAGCGCCGTCGGGCCTTTCATCCGGCCAGTTGCGTCGGCAAGGGCAAGCTGGAGGAGATTCGCCAGCGGGCCGACGCGTACGAAGCCAACTTGATCGTCTTCGACAACGATCTCTCTCCGTCGCAGATCCGCGAAATCGAGAAGGTGACGGAGCGGCGGGTGATCGATCGGTCTGAGTTGATCCTGGACATCTTCGCTGCCCGGGCGCGTACACACGAAGCAAGACTGCAGGTGGAGCTTGCCCAGCTTGAATACACCGCCCCGCGTCTGCGCGGCATGTGGACGCACCTCGAACGCATCGCCGGTGCGGGAGGCGGTACCGGTGCCGGCGCCGTCGGCGGTATCGGTACGCGCGGTCCCGGCGAACGACAGATCGAAATCGACCGCCGACTCGTGTCCAAGCGCATCTCGCAGCTCAAGGAGCAGATTAGCCAGATTGATCGCCGCAAGGTCCGGGAAGTGCTTGCCCGCAAGGACTACTTCCGTGTCTCGCTCGTCGGCTATACCAACGCTGGCAAGAGCACGCTGATGAACGCCCTGACTGACGCGCAGACGTTCACCGAAGACCGCCTGTTCGCCACGCTCGATACGCTGACCCGCCGCTGGGATCTCGGCAACGGGCGTTTTCTGCTGCTTTCCGACACCGTCGGATTCATCCGCGATCTCCCGCACCACCTTGTTGCGTCGTTCCGCGCCACACTTGAAGAGGCGATCCACGCGGACCTGTTGTTGCATGTGGTGGACGCGTCCAACCCTGACGCCGAACAGCAGATTGCGTCCGTCAACAACGTTTTGGCGGAGTTAGGCGCTACTGACCGCCCCACGCTCCTGTTGCTGAACAAGGCCGACGCCATCGAGGACGACGCTCTGCTCGCCATCCTGCGGAATAACCACCCCGAGGCACTCCTCGTGTCGGCACAGTCGCGTTTTGGCCTTGATGACCTCCGTGACGAAGTCAATCGCCGGATGCGCGGCGAGCAACGCCGCATGACGTTGTCGGTGCCTGCCCACGACGGCAAAGCGCTGGGCTTTCTGGAACGCTTCGCCGACATTCTCGAGCGTCGTTTTGAGGATGGCCGGGCGATTCTCGATGTGGCGATCGCCCCGCGCGCCCTGGACCACCTCCACAGCATCGCCCCCGACATTCGCCACCCGGAACTCGAGCCCTGAGTACGCCACGTGTCGGCCCCGCGCGATTATTCGCCTGGCGGCACGTAGTTCCGGACGGCCTTACCTTCCCCGAAGAGAAACGCCTCCAAATGCTCCTTGAGCACCGCATTGGCTTCGTCCGAAGTCGGATCGAGGCGATACTCGTTCATTACCATGCGCATATGGTCGGCCCAGAGCTTCCACGCTTCGAGAGAGACGCTCTCCCGTACCCGTTGCTGCAACTCGGGCCCACCCAGCATCAGGCACATCATCAGCGCCTGGCTGCCCTCCGGCGTCGACTCATCCACCCCGGGCAACTCTCTGCCCAGCTTGACGCACTTGACCATCTGCTCAGCCATAATTCGTTTTCTCCGTCGCGGATGTCGGCAGGAATTCACGCTCATAGCGATCATAGCCGCTGATCCAGCAGTTTCTGCCCCAGCCGCGCATCAACCCGTGCTGCGGGCAACTCACGCCGTCGCTCGCCATTTCGGTTGCGAAGCACCGCCGGTCCGGCAAAATGCTACGCTGCGGCCCCGTCGTTCGCGAGTATCGGAAGGCCGCAGAATGCAGTAACGGAGCATGTGATGACCACGCGCGGCGTTATCGATCTCACCGGACCCGGCTGGCGAATGTGGCGCGATGACCAGGCCGAATGGCAGCATGACCGGTTACACCTGCCACCAGTCGATTTGGGGAGGCTCCCCGCGCGACCGCCAACCGCGGGCTGGGATCGTCTTGCCCGTGACGGTCAGGAGGTCAGCGTTCCGGCCACCGTCGAGCAGTTTTGCTGGGACGACATCGGCGCCTATCGCGGCGTTAGCTGGTGGACTCGACCATTGCACGTCCCGGCACCACTTGGCGACCGCCGCGTCTTGCTGCAACTCGACGCGGTTCGCCTCCGTGCCGAAGTCTTCCTCAACCGCCGCTTCGTTGCCTACGATCTCATCGGCGAGACCCCCTTCGAAGTCGACATCACCGATGCCGTTCAGACCGGCGAGAACCAACTTGCCATCCGTGTTACGGACCCCGGCGGCAATTTCAGTTGGGAAGACTTCGACGTCTTCCGCTGGGGCAAGTATGGCGTACCGGCCAGCCACGGCTTCGGTGGCATTACTGGTGGCGTCCGCGCCCTCGTGGTTGATCGCACGTTCATCTCGGACGTCTTTGTGCAGAACAAGCCGACCCCAAGTGAGGTCAATGTCCAGGCTACCATTCGCAACACAGGCGACACGGTGGTTACGCGCGATGTGCGCATCGCGATTACCGCTACAAAAGACCCGTCACGTGTAGCACAGGAACACACGTTGACCGATTGTCAGTTTCCACCCGGCGAGACGCAGGTCAACTGCTCACTGAATGTTGCTGAGGCTCAGCTTTGGGCCCCCGAATCGCCGCATCTGTATCTCTGTCATGTCTCCCTCGGCCCCGACGCCGATGCCGTCACCGCCCGGTTCGGCTTCCGTTGGTTCGCACCTGAAAACGTCGGCGAGCGCGCCGTTCTTCGTCTCAATGACCAGCGGATTGTCCTGCGCAGCGCCATCAGTTGGGGCTTCTGGCCCGTCAGCGGCAGCATTCCCACGCCCGAACTCGCTCGCCGACAGATCGAAGCTGCCAAAGCACTCGGCCTCAACATGCTCACGTTCCACCGCTGCATCGGCACGCCGCCTGTGCTCGACCTCGCGGACGAACTGGGCCTGTTGTATTACGAGGAGCCCGGCGGCTACTGGAGTCGCGGTGGCGACGCCTTCAGCCAGGCCTGGGCCCGCGAGAAGCTACTCCGTATGGTCCGGCGCGACCGTAACCACCCCTCCCTGGTCATCTACAATCTCATCAATGAACGCGAGGCGCCGGCGCACCGTCGCCACGAACGGGACATCAGTGCCGCCCGCACAATCGATCCAACGCGGACGATTACGTACACCTCCGGCTGGAACCAGTTTGATAAGCCCGATCCAAGCAAGCTCCACGTTCGCCCCTACGACGAAGCCCAGCACATCTTCGGCTGGACGGACTGGCACCACGCCGCCGGCCCCGGCTGCTATTGCGACGAGTTCTACCGGGGCCCAAGCGATTACCGCCTGCACACCGACAACGTCCGTGAGATCGTCTTCTGGGGTGAAGAAGGCGCTATCGGCACACCGCCGCAGCTGGAGCGCATCGGCGAGGAGCTCGGCGACGGCCCCTGCGGCTGGGACGGCGCCGACTATCGCTCGTGGCACGCCGCTTGGGCGGACTACTTCGAGCGCAAAAGCCTCGGCGAGCACTTTGCCTCCATCGACGACCTCGCGCGCAGTTGCGGCAACATCGCCCATTACTACCAGGGCCGTATGATCGAGAATATCCGCATCAGCAACTGCACAGACGGCTACGTCGTCAACGGCTGGGAGAATGAGAAGTGGGAGAATCACTCCGGGATTGTCGACACCTATCGCAACATCAAGGGCGACGCACGGATTCTGGCACATTACAACCAGCCCGCCTATGTCGCGGTCAAGCTGCGCGAGAAAGTCGCCCATTGCCCCGCCGACGTTCAGGCCGATTTTCACCTCGTTAACGAGATCAACCTACAGGGGACTTTCCAACTCGTCGCGCGATTGGACGACGAATCCGGACAAACGCACTGGACGCATGAGTGCGAAGTCAACGTGATCGGCGGCGAGACGTACGGGCAGCTATTGGTGGCAGACGTTACTGTCCGCGCCGCTCTTGCCGGCGGTCGGTACTTCCTGCGCGCCAAGCTGCAAGACGGCGAGCGCAGCGTGGCGACCGGGGTCGACGAGCTTTTCCTCGTCGACTGGCGCAGCATGGAGTTGCCGCTGAACGGCGCCGTAGTGGGACCTGCCGAATCGGCTCGGCACTTCCTAAAGGAAGCCGCGCAGGTTGACCCGCCAGCCCTGACGCCGCATTTGCCCCGCGTGGACTATGTAATCTCCCAGGGGTTCAACCCCTGCCCGCGCGAAGTCATCCCCACCGAGGTGCTGACTCCTCAGGAGGGCCAGCTCCAGGGCCTGACCGGTGCATATTATCGCGGCGTCAACTTTGACGAGCTGGCTTTCAAACGCACGGACCCACAGCTCGACTTCGACTGGGACACCGGCCCTGACGCGGAACTGGGCCGCGAAAACTACAGCGTTTGCTGGCGGGGTCGCCTGTACGCGCCGGAATCCGGCCGGTATACGCTCTACCTCACACACGACGACGGCGCTCGTCTCTGGCTCGACGGCGACCTGCTCATCGACGAATGGTCGGTCTACGAGACCTGGTCGCAGGCACGTCCGATCATGTCGATTGCGCCGGACATCGAACTCGATGCCAACCGCGCGTACGAGCTCCGCATCCGCTATTTCCAACAGCCCGGCCGCGGCACCGTTCGTCTCGAATGGACTGTCCCCAGCCTGCAAGCTGTCGCGGGCGAGACCACCGACGAAATACTCCGCCGCGTGCACGATGATGGGACCTGGTTGTTGGCGCTCGACGAGGGCGATTCCTGGGCCCGCGTGTTGGCGGCGGCCGGGCTTGTCCGCTACCGCGGTCGCCTGCAGGGCGGCCTCTACTGGCTTGGCAGCAACTACTTCGTCCGGCCGCACCCCTTGTTCGAGGGACTCCCGACTCTTGGCGGCATGAACTGGGAATATCAGGAGCTGGCACGCTATGAGGCGGATCGCTACGGCCTGCTGCTGGATGGCGAGGAGGCAGTCGTCGGCCTCGTGTCTGGTCACCACCACGCCGTTGCAACCGCCGTCGGCGTCATTCCCCACGGCAAGGGCGCGATTGTCCTCTCGACGCTTGACCTGGCACGTTCTCTGAATGCCCCATCCGGTCCAGCCGACGTCACACGCAAGCTATTCTGCAACTATCTCACCGCCGGCGTGCGTCGCGCATAGCCCGTTACGCCCACCAGCCCGTAGGCCGATAATCGCGCTGCGCAACCAAAAAAAGCGGGCGGCGACTGTCCCGCACAGCCGTCCACCCTATGATTGGAAGTCCGCCCGCAACGTGTAGGAATCAACGCCTAAGTATCGCGCTGTAGCGACTTTTGGTCGCTCTGCTCCGCGTTGCCCGAGGCGACTTCAGGTGTAGAGTGAGAAACCCACAGTCCGCACGCAAATCGAATCTGGGAAAGTCATCCAGATTCTCTTTGGCCGACTGTCCGGTGCGACGCCCGGCTCCTTGCTCCGCCAGCCTCCGACTCGTAAACTCACCCCACAACGCCGGTTGAGAGAGCCAGCCCCCGGAGCACCCTCCATGGCCGAGGTCGTCCTCGAGAATGTGACCAAAATCTACCCGCCCGACGTGAAGGCGGTCGATGACGTCAGCCTCACGATCAACAACCGCGAATTTATCGTCCTCGTCGGCCCTTCCGGCTGCGGCAAGAGCACCACGCTCCGCATGGTCGCCGGCCTCGAAGACATCACCGACGGCACGATCCGCATCGGCGAGCGGGTGGTCAACGGCATCGCCCCCAAGGACCGCGACATCGCAATGGTGTTCCAGAATTATGCCCTCTACCCCCACATGACCGTGCAGCGCAACATGGGCTTTGGGCTGCTGCTGCGCCGCAAGTACAGCGCGTGGGATAATCCGCTCGGCTTCGTTTTCGCCCACGGCAAATGGAAGCAGGCCCGCGCCGAACGCCGCGATATCGAGCAGCGGGTGGACGAAGCGGCCGATATTCTCGGCATTCGCAATTTGCTGCATCGTCGGCCGCGGGCCCTCTCCGGCGGCCAGCGGCAACGCGTCGCCGTGGGGCGGGCGATCGTGCGCGACCCGAAAGCGTTTCTGTTCGACGAGCCATTGTCCAACCTCGACGCCAAGCTGCGGATCGGCATGCGCGCCGAGCTCAAACGGCTGCATCGCAAAGTGCAAACTACGACGATCTACGTCACGCATGACCAGGAAGAGGCCATGACGCTCGGCGATCGCGTAGTCGTAATGAAAGACGGCGTCATTCACCAGTGCGCCACGCCGTTCGAGGTCTACGACCGCCCGACCAATCGTTTCGTCGCCGGCTTTGTCGGCACGCCGCCCATGAACTTCTTCGAGGGCAAGTTGACGCGGGAGGGCGACCGGTTGGTATTCGATGAGGGCGAGAATCGCCTGCCGGTCAGTCAGCGCGACCGTCAGAGATTGGCGCCATACGTCGATCAGACGCTGGTGCTCGGGCTCCGACCGGAGACGATGACGCCCGCCAACGGCGATAGCGGACCAGCGCGTTTGAAGGTGCAGGTGGCGGTCGTCGAGCCCCTTGGCGATCGACAGGACGTATATTGCTCAACGCCGCAGCACGACGCCATTGTTTGCCGGGTCGACGCCCGCGTTCGCGTGGAGGAAGGTGCCCCGGCGGAAATGGCCGTCGACATGGACCGCGCCCACTTCTTCGAGCCCGGCGAAGACGGCCGCAACGTCACGCTGGACTAGGGAGAGATTCATCGCTGGATGTGATTCGCGCCGCCGGATTGCCCTTGCGCCAGAGCGCTTACGGCGCGCCGGCCGCCACAGGATCCACGGCTTCAGCCGTTGGCTCAGGACGTGTTAATTCACGGTGCGGATTCCGCACGACACGCGCCAACTCAAGTACCGTGGCACGCACATCCCCCAGCGGCGCCCCATGATATGCCTGATCCAGCAGTCGCCGTGCCAGACCCGCCAGGTCCGTCGCCCGGTACAGCGCGTCCTCAGGCAACTCCTGCGGCAACTGCGTGTCGGCAAACTCGTCCACCCGGATCGGCTCGTCGAACTGCACCGCAATCTCGTGGATGCGCCCCCGCACCGACCGACATCGCACGACGTTGCCCGTCACTGGCTGGATCCGCCCATCACGCGCCTTCAGGTCAATCACACACCTGCTGCCCTGGTATACGAAGGCCCCGTGGAGGAAGGCGATCCCGCTCGTGCTGATGTTCCGCGGCGATATGAGAAAATCACCCAGCTTGGCCTGCTGTTGCCGCAACTCAATCGCCAGCCCCTCCGGCACCAGGTACGGATACCGGTCACTCCGCCGCTTCTTTCGATCCTCCTCGTTATTGGGACGATTGTTGAGCAGTTCGACAATAGCCTGCCTCTCGGCCGGCGAGAGACGCAAGATGTCCTGACAGCGTTCTGTAGACAAGACGACCCCACCCTTTCGCAAGAGCCCCAGGTCTGAATCTGAGGGGTTTATCGTCCCACCCCATCGGGGAGTGCAAGATCGCGGCCGGAATTAACAGGAGCACTATCCCTGGCTGATAAAAATCGATCTTATAGGACTCATTGGCGAGACGATGGCAGATCAACGGGCGACACGCGTGTCTATGATGAACGAAAAGCATCAAAATATGGATGATATCGCGCGTTTCTGGTATTATTTGTTCTTGCCGCAGCTACAACTGTTCTGCGGCCCGGCAACAAGGCTGGCCACCCCGGAAGGCCGGGCCACTTCGAGCTCATCACGCGGAAGGAGCAGATAATGTGCAGGACGCTCGCGCTTTTGGTGATTGTGACCGGCTCAGCACTCGTGAGTCGTGCGGACTATACGCTGCCTTCGTTTGATCTGGAAGTGAACCTCGCCGCGACCATACCGGTAGACACATCGGGTGTACCCGTTGACGACTACGTCGGGGTGCTTGTGACGCTGGAGTGGGAACCACTGGCTGACAACGCGCGTTCCGACCGAGCTGTTTGGGGGTTACGTGTCGAGGACGGAGATCCCGAAGATCCGGCCAACTGGTTTGCTGATCCGGGGTACGCCGTTGACGCGCAAGCGAATAGCGAACCCCTCACCTTGCATTTCTTTGGACATATGCTGCAGGTCTACGATGGAACGCAACCCTTGGAGCTCACCGCCAAACAGCTAGTGGGCGGTGGTGCGCTGTGGCGCAACGTGTCTATCACGCTGGTCACGTCAAGCCCGGTTCCTTTCGCCATGGAGTACTTGTCGATCGGCACGCTCGAAGCCGGGGATACGGTTTTCGGCGATAACAGCGGCGCGTGGACTGCGCTCTACGGCAAGAATGGGCTCCGCCGGGATGGGGAGCATGAGTACTACGGCGGACGTTGGTATATGGGTTGGGAAGATGCTGGCGACGATGTGTATACGTTGAACTGGCCGGGAGGTGACCTGCAGGTCGACTTGGTGTCGCCGCCCGACTCGGCCGATCTGGACTTGTTTCTTTGGGGTAGTCAGACAGCTTGTTTGGCGTATGCCTACAGTCAAGCTGCCGATGAACGTATACGAATCGCAGATCTCGAGGCCGGAACCTATTATCTGCACATTGATGGTTGGCAGGGTGCGGCGCACGCGTACGACCTGACCGTCTCACAGGGGTTCTATGCGCCATACGTATTCAGTGGTCACCGCAACGCGTTTAACAACTTCGGTCCGGGCGATACGTATCGCGAACTGGATAACACTGTCTACGGCTTGACCATCACGTGCCGAGAGCCCCCGGAGGCAGATGGATGGGATCAGGGGCCGCGATTCGTACCGACGACCAGTGGCTATGTGACCGAGATTGTCGCCGCGACGCACATGGCCGCGTGGAACGACGACAACATCGCTGAAATCTGGATCTGCGCAAACGACTCCTCGGACCCCTTCTACCCGATCGGTCGGCCGGGAGATGTACTGGAGCGTGTCGTGTGCAAAGAAGAAATGGATATCGCGGCGTTCCCTGAAACAACCACGCCGATCTACTATCGTGCTTCAGGCTCCACCTACCTCCAGGCCGGCGACGTATACTGGCTGATCGCGTCGTGTCCCGGTCCCCATCACTCTGACATCACATGGGCGCGCAACAACCAGCATCAATCCGGAGAGCCAGGTACCGTGGGAGACTATGCCGCCCGCGAGGGTTCCAGCGAACCCTGGATGATTCGGACGGACTACCCATATCCACTCCCTGCTTGCCGTATCGTGGTTGCGGATCGCGCTCCGCACGTGGTCGTTGGGGATTGCGACTGCAGTCAAACTGTCGACTTCGAGGACATCACATTCTTCATCGCGGCTATCGAAGGAGAGTCCGTTTGGGTGGATCGCCACATCGCGCAGTTCGGTATGGAGCCAGCTTGCCCCTTCACGAATTGTGACATCAACGCTGACGGCAATGTCGATTTTGATGACATTACGTCTTTCGTATCTCTGCTTGAAGGCTGATCGGGGTGTCGGTATCGCCCCCGTGTGATACTGAGGACACAGCATCACACGCTTTCGCTCGGTTTACCACCCATTCGGCCGGCTCGGCCGGCGGGGAGATGGGGACGATGACGGCGGGACGCCGTAGACGGTGCCCTCCGCCGTCATCCGCTCGCGCGGCGAGGGGGACTGCTCGATTCGTCGTACGGCCTGTTCCTGTTCCGCGCATGCCCGGGAAACCGTCTCAATCGCTTCCTCCGGATCATCCGTCAGCGTGAACAGGTCCATGTCCTCCGGCGATATATTGCCGTTCTCTTCCAGGAGCTGGGTGCGGACCCAGTCCATCATGGGCGACCAGAACTCCGTCCCAATCAGCACGATCGCCATCGGCGGCGCCTTGCCGGTCTGTACGAGCGTCATGGTCTCGAAAAATTCGTCCAGCGTGCCAAAGCCGCCCGGCAGGCAGATCGTCCCCACCGCGTACTTCAGGAACATCACCTTCCGCACAAAGAAATAGTGGAAGTCCAGGGCGATGTTCTGAAACTTGTTCGGCTCCTGCTCGTGCGGCAGGGCGATGTTGAGACCAATGCTGTCGCCCTCGACCTCCGCCGCCCCTTTGTTCGCCGCCTCCATGATCCCCGGTCCGCCGCCGGTGATGACGGCGAAGTCGCGCTGCGCCGCCAGTCGCGCGCACTGCACGGCAAGGTCATAGTATTTGTGCCCCGGTCGCGTGCGGGCCGAGCCAAAGATGGAGATCGCCCGTTCGACCCGCGACATGACTTCGATGCCTTCGACGAACTCCGCCATAATGCGGAAGATCCGCCACGTTTCCATCGCCGCATCCTGGGGGGTGAACTCGCTATCAGCCATGGATGTACCTCACACGTGCGGTCGAATTTGTGCTGCGCGCTCCGGGGCAAACCAGCATTGTAGCACGGAGCGGCTCATTCGTGTGGACTGCCGCTGCGGCCAATCCTGGTCCTACCCCCGCACACGCGTCGCAATGCGGCGCAGTCGCTGCAGGTTCAGCCTATCGAAGTTGCGCCCCCGCTCATCTTCGCCTTTCGGCGTCTCGAGGATCATCGGCACATCGTCAAAGCGCTCATCCGCCAGCACATGCCCAAATGCCTGGGACCCAAGCTCACCTTCGCCAATGTGCGCGTGCCGGTCGAGATGCGAGCCACAGGGACCTACGCTATCGTTGAAATGCCAGCAACGGACCCGCTGCAACCCCACCGTCTGGTCCGCCTCATCGGTCAGCGCGGCATACCCTGCCGGAGTGCGAATGTCGTAGCCGGCGGCGAATACGTGGCACGTATCGATACAGACACCCATGCGCTCCGGCTCTTTCACCTGCTCAATAATCGCCCGCAACTCCGCGAACGTCCGACCAAGCGACTTGCCCTGCCCGGCGGTCGTTTCCAGCAGCGGCATCGTCGTCAAGTCCGGGTGCTTAGCAAAGATATGATCCAGGGCCTGCGCAACCCGGGCGATACCGGCCTCCGCGCCGTCATCCTTCGGCGACCCCGGATGTACGACCAGGTAGGGGATCCCCAATTCATCACAACGCCGCAACTCGCCGGCAAACGCGTCCCGACTCCGGGCATGCAGCACCTTGTCGCCCGACGCCAGATTAATCAGGTATGTCGCGTGCGCCACCGTCGGCCCAAAGTCAGGCTTGCCGCAAAGCGATTTCCATTGCTCAACATCATCAGGATCCAGCGGCGGTGCCTTCCATTGCCGCTGATTCTTGACGAACACCTGTACCGTATCCATGCCCAGGTCCTGCGCTGCACGTGCAGCGTTGCTGAGCCCTCCGGCGATGGACAGGTGCGAACCGAAGCGATGCACGCGGAAGGGTTGCTTTTTGACGGTTGGCATGCTGCTCTGTGTAATACCCGCAGCGATCCCGGTCAAATTGGAGCCATGCGCGGCAATGAACGCCAACGAGCGACTGATTCTAGCGTCAGCCAGTCCGCGGCGACGGACGCTCCTCGCCGAGCTGCTGCCCGAGTTCGACGTGGAACCGTCGCACTACGACGAGCCCGAACAGCCACCGTCCGACATATCTCCCTACGACTGGGCTGCCCATTTGGCCGAGGCCAAGGCGGAGGCGGTCGCCGCACGCCGCCCCGGACGGCTCGTGCTCGGCGCGGACACCCTCGTGGTGTGTGCCGACCGCATCCTGGGTAAGGCCTCCGACCTCGAGCAGGCACGCGAAATGCTCGAGTGGCAGGCACGACACGTGTCAGAAGTTGTCACCGGTGTGTGCCTCCTGCGCACCGGTGATGCCGCGTGGCGGCGCGTGTTCATCGACCGGACCCGGGTCTGGATGCGAGACGACGCGAATGCCCGAGAAGCATATCTGAATAGCGGCGATTGGCAGGGGAAGGCCGGGGCATACGGCATCCAGACCGTGGGTGACCGGCTCGTGGAGCGCATTGCGGGTAGCTTCTCGAATGTCGTGGGGTTACCGCTCGAACGCCTGCGGGAAACACTCTGCGAACTGGACGTCTTGCGCGGTACAGATTCGGGACACGCGGAATAGGACGCTCCCGGGCGGTCCTAGAAAATCCGGATTGCCGTGCAAGGGAATGGCGAAATCGCTTAGGTGGTTTTATCAGGCCCACAGCATGGTATCATGATAGCTGAACTTCACGGCACGTCGCGTCGATACGACACCCGTACGCAGCCCGGATTGAGTCGGCCGAAGTCTGGCGGCGGGTTCGTGCCTGCGAGGTTTGGACAGGATCGACATATGGCTTCGAAGCTCGACTCCGTTCTTGGCGACTACCTCAAGCAAATCAAGCAGTACAAGCTGCTGACGCCGGAGGAGGAGCGCGAACTCGCCAGCCGAATCCGCGCCCGCGCCGAGGCCGAGGAGCAATTCGCCAACGGGGAGATCGGCGGCGAGGAGTACGAAGACATCCAGCGCGACGCCGCCGAGGCCCGCGATCGAATGATCCAGGCCAACCTGCGACTTGTCATCAGCGTAGCCAAGAACTTTCGCAATCGCGGCTTGCCCATGGAAGACCTCGTCAACGAGGGCAACGTCGGCCTGATGAACGCGGTGGATCGCTTTGATCCGGAGGTCGGTTCGCGGTTCAGCACATACGCTGGCTACTGGATCGATCAGGCCATCCGCCGGGCTGTGCAGAACGCGCAGCAGATGATCCACATCCCCAGTTACCTGATGGAGCAGATCGGCCACATGCGCCTCGCGATGCGCGAGCTCGAGGAGCAACTCGGCCGCCAGCCCTCGATGCAGGAATTGGCCGAGCACATGGACATTACCAAGCGTAAGGCTGGTGCCATCTCGCAAGCCATCAAGGCCTGCACCTCGCGCATGCAGGGTAGCGCAACGATCGACGGCGAGAACACGCTTAGCGACAGCTTGGCCGACAAGCGCACGCCAGCCCCCTTCGAAGCCGTTTTCAACGAGTCCGACACGGAATTCGTCAAGAAGATGCTCGACCGCATCACCGAACGGGAAGCATTGGTACTCAAGCTCCGATATGGATTGAGCGAGCGCAAGGGCAAGCGCATGACGCTGAAAGAAATTGGCGAAGCAGTCGGCCTGACGCGCGAACGCGTACGGCAGATCGAACGCGAAGCGAAGCGAAAGCTCGAGGATTACGTGAAGGAATACATGTAGTGCTCAATGGGGAGGGCAGGTGAGCGCTGGAATGGCACGCCCCGCGTCATGCTACATGACGCGGGGCGGTTTCTTGGTGCGCCGGGCATGGCGTGATGACGTAGAGGTGCAAGTCCTCTGGGAGCCCAGATCGCGGGTATCCCTAGCTGAACCGCAACTGCGTCGTCGCGAGGCGGCGTGGGAAGGAAGCGGCCGGCAAAGCTCCGGCCCGAGGAACACGAAGCGCATAGGAGGTGACCGTCTGGTGGACGAGAGGGCCAAGAGACTCGAAGTCCGAAGCGATCCGGACCGGACGGGCGTAGATGCGACGGGTGGATGGAGCGAAGGTCACGCGTCTTACCCCGGGAGGTCTGTCATCGCTGGGTGGTGGACCTGGACCCGGAGAAGTTCTTCGGCCGCGTGAATCACGACGTGCTGATGACCCGTGTGGCGCGGCGGACGATACCCCGCACACTCGCTATCATGCGTACCATGGCCGCGACCTGCCCACTCCAACGTGACCTGCCCGAGCCGGCCCGTCCCGCGGTCGAGATCGTCCGCCAACTCACCACCGCCGGCCACCACGCCCTCCTCGCCGGCGGCTGCGTCCGCGACCTCCTCCTCGGCCACGACCCCCAGGACTACGATGTCGCCACCGACGCGCCGCCTGATACAGTTTGCCAACTTTTCCGCAAGACGCGCAAGGTCGGTGTGCAGTTCGGCGTCGTCCTCGTCAAACAGCGCCGCCGCTGGGTCGAAGTCGCGACCTTCCGCTCCGACGGGCCATATCTCGACGGCCGTCGACCCGCCAGCGTCACCCTTGCCGATGCCCGCCACGACGCCGCCCGCCGTGATTTCACGGTCAACGGCATGTTCCTCAACCCGCTGAAGATGGAGGTCATCGACTACGTCGATGGTCGTCGCGACCTCGAAACACGTGTCATCCGCGCCATCGGCGAGCCCCTCCGACGTTTCGAAGAAGACTACCTCCGCCTGCTGCGCGCGGTGCGGTTTGCCGCGCGTCTGGGATTCGCGATCGAGTCGACCACACTCGCCGCCATTCGTCAACATGCCCCACGTCTTGAGCGGGTCGCCGCCGAACGCGTCCGCGAAGAGCTTGAGAAGATGCTTGCACACCCCACACGCGCCCGTGCCTGGACCCTGCTCCAGGAATGCGGCCTACTGTCACACCTCTGGCCCGGTGCCACGTGGGACGCCCAGCATGTTCGCAACGTCGACCGGCTACTGCCTCGTCTGGCCGCGGATGCATCGTTTGAGCTGACACTCGCCCTGTTCTTGCTCGATCGCGACTCCAGCGTGGTGGACGAGATCGCCCGCACGCTCACGCTCTCGAACGATGAACGCGAGAAGATCGTCTGGCTCGTTCAGCACCAAGCCGCTCTCGATGACCCTTCAAGCCCTTCCGTCGCTCAACTCAAGCGTCTGATGGCCGGACCGGCCTTCGACGATCTCCATCGATTGGCGGCGGCCCGCTATCGCGACATTACCAACGGGGATGCCCGCCAACGAGTTCTCGAAGAACGCATCGCCGCAATCCCGTCCGATCAGATCCAACCGCCGCCCTTCGTCACCGGCGCGGATCTGATGGACCGGAACATCCCGACCGGCCCACGCTACAAGCGCATTCTGGACGAACTCTACACCCGTCAGCTCGACGAGGTGCTCTCCAACCGCAACGCCGCCCTTCGCGCTCTCGACCGCCTCCTCTCTGGCCAAGGTGACCAACCTGATGGGCCCCGCTCATGACCGACGAGTTGCTGCAAAACCACGACGCCGGCATCCTCCGCCTCACCCTCAACCGCCCTGACCGCCGCAACGCACTCAACACCACCCTCATCACATCGCTGACCTCGGCTCTCCAGGCAGCCGAAGTCAACCGCGATATCCGCTGCGTCATCCTCACCGGCACCAGCCCCGCCTTCTGCGCCGGTCTCGACCTCGACGAAGTCCGCACCAACGCCGACCACGACGGATGCTGTGATGTTTCACATCTGCTCGAGCTCTACGAGACGATCTCGCAGCTCAGCCTGCCCGTCCTCGCCGCCGTCAACGGCCCCGCAGTCGCTGGCGGCGCCGCCCTCATCACCACCTGCGCTCTCGCCATCTGCACCCCCGCTGCCCGCTTCGGCTATCCCGGGATTCGGCAGGGTATCACCGCCCCGATCGTCATCCCACCGCTGCTTCAGGCCGTTTCCCTGCCGCGCGCCCGTCACCTCCTGCTCACCGGAGAGCTCATCGACGCGAACACGATGCACGCCTGGGGAATCGTGACGGAAATCGTCCCGCCCGACCAGTTGCTCGGCCGCGCCCAGGCACTTGCCCAACACATCGCCGCCACTCCTCGAAACGCCATCGCCCGGACAAAGACCGATATTGCGACGATCAGCAACCAAACAGCCGACGCCGAAACGGCCGCACACCTCAGCCTCATCCGCACCATCCACGTGCCCCCGCAAATCCGTAAGCCTGGCTCGGATTGACGCGCGCCACATCCGCCACGCTACGTTATAATCGCGCCCCGTACGAACCGACCGGGCGGAACGCAAACCGGTCCCGGCCTCGCTAGCAGCCGGTAGGGCCGGAATAACACGCCCTCCCGGTCGGTTGGCGCTCGTGTGTGATCGGCGACCGATCACGATCGTGTAGGCAGGATATCAGTCAGCGCAGGAACCCACATGAACCGCATCAAGCAGATCTCCTCCCTCGGACAGGCCATTTGGCTCGATTACATCAGCCGCGACCTCGTACGCTCCGGTCAGCTCGCCGAACTGGTCGACGAAGGCATCACCGGCGTCACGTCGAATCCCACGATTTTCCAAAAGGCCATCGCCGGCAGCGACGTCTATGACGACGACATCCGCCAGCTCGCCCGCGAGGGCAGAAACGCCGTGGAGATCTACGAGGCCATTGCCGTCGAGGATGTCGGCGAAGCCGCGGATGTGCTGCGCCCCGTCTACAACGAAACCCACGGCCGCGACGGCTTCGTCAGCATCGAAGTCAGCCCCAAGCTGGCCCACGACACCGAAGGCACCATCGCCGAAGCCCGTCGCCTGTTCACAACGCTGAATCGGCCGAACGTGATGATCAAGGTCCCCGCGACCGACGCGGGTCTGCCTGCAATCACCAAGCTCATCGGCCAGGGCATCAACGTCAACGTCACGCTCATCTTCGCCAATCACATGTACGAGCGCGTCATGCAGGCGTACGTCGACGGTCTCCACAAGCTCCGCGAATCGGACCGCCCCCTCGGCCTGGTTTCATCCGTTGCCTCGTTCTTCGTCAGCCGTGTCGACACCCTCACCGACGACGTCCTTAAACATCGCATCGAGAAGGGCGAAACGCACCTCGAAGAGCTCTACGGCCTCGCCGCCGTTGCCAACGCCAAGATCGCCTACGAAAAATACAAGCAGGTGTTCGAAAGCGACTCGTTCGAAGCGCTCCGCTCCGCCGGCGCCCGCGTCCAGCGCCCCCTCTGGGCCAGCACCAGCACCAAGAACCCCGCCTACCCCGATACGATGTACGTCGATCCGCTCATCGGCGTAAACACCGTCAACACCGTCCCGCCGGAAACGCTCGACGCCATCCGCGACCACGCCGTCACGGCCCAGACGATCGACGACAATCTGGAGCAGGCCCACAAGACCATGGAGCAACTCGCCGGCATCGAGGTCGACATGGACTGGGTCACCGGCTGTCTTCTGGAGGAGGGCGTTAACAAGTTCGACGCCTCCTTCGACCAGCTCCTCGCCGACGTAGAGGCCAAACGCCAGAAATTCGCCTCCGCGGCATAAGAAATCAGGCCAATCCGGATTTGGATGCCGTACGGCTTGCGGTGCGGGACCGAAGGCAGTTTGCTGTGCCCACGGCGATCCCTCACGCTCGCCACTCATCTGCCGCCCATGTCAATCTGGCAGCAGCCTCCACCACAACGACATCGCTAAATCTCTCGAAAACAGCGTTTTACGGCAACCAGTCGCCCCTCGGCCGGGCTGGAACGCCACATGCAATCCCCTACACCAGACCACGGTGACCGGCCCACCGCGCCGGGAACCCACAAACGCATCGCGTACACGTTCAGTCACTGTGCAGCGGCTCAGCAACTGGCATTACCACGCGCCAACGCATCGCACGGAGCAGTATACGTATGAACATGGACAAGCTGACCATCAAAGCCGCCGAGGCCGTCCAACGGTCCCAGCAACTCGCCCAGAACGGGGGTAACCCCGAGCTCATGCCCCTGCATCTGCTCGCCGCCCTCGTCACGCCCGCCAGCGACGAAAACGGCATCGTCGTGCCCATCCTCGAGAAGGCCGGCACGCACGTCGGACAGCTCCGCACCATGATCGATTCCGAGCTCAAGCGCCTGCCCCAGCAATCCGCCGGCGTCAGCGGCGCACACCGCACATTCGCCGAAGTCCTGACTCGCGCTGAGCAGGAAGCTCGGCAGATGCAGGACCAATACGTCTCCGTCGAGCACCTCCTGCTCGCGCTCGCCGAAGTCAATTCCGACGCGAAGGAAGTCCTCAAGCTCAACGGCACCCGTCGCGACGACATCCTCGCCGCCCTCAAAGAGGTCCGTGGTAGCGCCAGCGTCACCTCCCAGAATCCGGAGGATACCTACGAACCGCTGAAGCGCTACGGCCGCGACCTCGTTGAAGCCGCCCGCCAGGGCAAGCTCGATCCCGTCATCGGCCGCGAAGATGAAATCCGTCGCTGCATGCAGGTCCTCGCCCGCCGCACCAAAAACAACCCCGTCCTCATCGGCGAAGCCGGCGTCGGCAAGACCGCCATCGTTGAGGGTCTCGCCCAGCGCATCCTCGCCGGCGACGTGCCGGAAGCCCTCAAAGACAAGCAACTCGTCGCCCTCGACATGGGCGCCCTCATCGCCGGCGCCAAGTATCGCGGCGAGTTCGAAGAACGTCTCAAGGCCGTCGTCCGCGCCGTCGTCGAGTCCGACGGCCAGGTCATCCTCTTCATCGACGAAATGCACACCGTCGTCGGCGCCGGTCGCACCGAAGGTTCGCCCGATGCCGGCAACCTCCTCAAGCCCTCCCTCGCACGCGGCGAACTCCGCTGCATCGGCGCCACGACCCTGGAGGAATACCGCCAGCACGTCGAGAAGGACAAGGCCCTCGAACGCCGCTTCCAGCCCATCTACGTCGGCGAGCCGACCGTCGAAGACACGATCGCCATCCTCCGCGGCCTCAAGCCGCGCTACGACGCCCACCACGGCGTGCGCATCCAGGACAACGCCCTCGTGTCCGCCGCCACGCTATCGCAACGCTACATCACCGACCGCCAGCTCCCCGACAAGGCCATCGACCTCATCGACGAGGCCGCCTCGCGCCTCCGCATCGAAAACGACTCACTCCCCAGCGAGCTCGACGAGCTTCGCCGCAAAATCATGCAATTGGAAATCGAGCGCGAAGCCCTCAAGAAGGAAAAAGACGACGCCAGCCACAAGCAACTCGACCAGGTCGAAAAGACCCTCGCCGACCTCAAGGAGCAGAACCAGGTCCTCACCGCCCAGTGGGAGAACGAAAAGCAACTGATCGACGGTATCAAAGCCATCAAGACCGAGCTCGACAATAGGCAAACGACGCTCGATGATGCCCAACGTCGCGGCGATCTCGAAGCCGCCGCCCGCATCCGCTACGGCGAAGTGCCCGAGCTCGAAAACAAGCTCCGCGCTCAGGAGCAGAAACTCACCGAACTTCACGCCACCGGCCAGGGCATGCTGCGCGAAGAAGTCACCGCCGAAGAAGTCGCCGAAGTCGTCAGCAAGTGGACCGGCATCCCCGTCGCCCGCATGCTCGAAGGCGAACGCGAGAAGCTCATGCGCATGGAAGAGCGCCTCCACGACCGCGTCGTCGGCCAGGACGAAGCCGTTCGCGCCGTCTCAGATGCCGTCCGTCGCTCCCGCGCCGGCCTCGGCGACCCCCATCGACCGGTCGGCTCATTTCTCTTCCTCGGTCCCACGGGCGTCGGCAAGACCGAGCTCTGCAAAGCGCTAGCCGAGTTCCTTTTCGACGACGAGGCCGCCTTCATCCGCATCGACATGAGCGAATTCATGGAGCAGCACTCGGTCGCCCGCCTCATCGGCGCCCCGCCCGGCTACGTCGGCTACGAAGAGGGCGGCCGCCTCACCGAAGCCGTCCACCGCCGGCCATACTGCGTCATCCTCCTCGACGAAATCGAAAAAGCCCATCGCGACGTCTTCAACGTGCTCCTCCAGGTCCTCGACGACGGACGCCTCACCGACGGTCATGGCCGCACGGTCGATTTCCGCAACACGATCATCGCCATGACCAGCAACATCGGCAGCGAGCACATCCAGGCCCTCTCCGAAGCCTCCGGCAAGGCAGCAGGGGGGGCTGGCGATGCGGTCGTCGACGTCGAAATCGAAATGAAGGTCCGCGAAGAGCTCAAACGCCACTTCCGCCCCGAATTCCTCAACCGCGTCGACGAGACCATCATCTTCCACCGGCTGTCGCAGGCAGACCTCCGCGGCATCGTCGATCGTCAGGTCGTCTACCTCCAGCAGCGTCTGGCCGACCGCGAGATGACGCTCACCCTCACCGACGCCGCCAAAGATCAACTGGCCCGCGACGGCTACGATCCCGTCTACGGCGCCCGACCGCTCAAACGCCTGCTCCAGCAGCAGATCGAAAACCCCCTCGCCAAGCGCATCCTCGCCGGCGAATTCGCCCCCGGTGACCACATCACCGTCAGGCCCGACGGCGACACCTACGACTTTACCAAATCGACTCCCGCCGCCGCGCGCTAGCCCGCCACAAATTCAGCATCAACCCTCCGGGGGAGCATGGGCCTCGGGCCCCTACTTGGGGGACCGACCTCCGGTCGGTCAGAGGGGTAGCGGCCGCCCGCCGTGGCGGCCGTGCGTGACCAACCACGCCGCATACACCAGACCCTTGTCACTATGTCATTCTCCCATGCCATCCAAACCGCGCGTCACCCGTGTCCACTCATGAACCTGGACCCCTTGATCCCTCGACCCTGGGCCTCTCCCCCGCACGCCCGGGCGTACGCGCATCCGATGCGCACTCGCACGCCTGGCCGGCTCATCTATCTCCTGCTCAATCGCCGCCACAACGCGGCAACGTCTCAAGAGTAGAGCGTAGACCGGAGACCACAAGAGAGCTTCGGCTACCAGAGCATGTGCTGGCGCGGTCGGCGCCGACGCACGTCTCCTGCTCACCGCACTACTGCTCTCCTGCTCTCTCGCCGCACCGCGGCAATCGGAGAGGGTGGGATTCGAACCCACGGACGGGGATGCCGTCACCGGTTTTCAAGACCGGCGCCTTCAGCCGCTCGGCCACCTCTCCACGTCCAATACGGCGGCACGAATGCCGCCCCCAGTCGCATCCTACGAGTATGACAACTGCGCGGATTACTTCAAGCTCATCGGACCAATACGGCGTAGCGGAGCACCCCGCGCGCTACTCCTGCGTTGACGGCAAGGTCTGTGCTTTGTAGCCACCGCGAGTGCGGTCGCGGAGGTAGATGAGGCCGAAGACAACGACGATGAACAGGGAGAACGGCGCCACGTAGCGGAAAGACATGCGGCCGCCGTAATTGTCTGCCGGGCCGAGCGTTTGCTTGAGCTGCGCTACGGTCGCATCAGCGCCGTCGGGCGCGTTGCTGATGGCGGCGCGGATGGCCTCGGCGGTGTTGGGCGGAAGCTCGCCGGTGCCGGCGGCAGACAGGACCGTGCGGGTTACGTCGACCGCATCCATAGTCTCTTGCTTGAATGGGGCAGGTAGATCGTCGGCCAGTGGCGGAAAAGTGCGTGTAACGTCTTCCAGCGCGGAGACCGCTTTGGCGCGGTTTGCTTCAAGACGCTCGTGTACGAACTCGTCGGCGACGCGCCCCATCTGCGGGGCAGTGACCAGACCGACGACGAGCATGCCGACGCCACCCATGAGCGCCAGGCCGAACTCACCGCTGCGCGGCACGCGTTCGGATGTGACGCCGAGCATGGTTGGCCAGAAGTAGCACACGCCGAGCGCAAAGACGGTGGCTGAGAGGAAAGCCATGATGGTCGTGTCGGCGAAACTGAACCAGTAGAGCCCGATGCCAGCAAGAATGGCGGAGCAGACGAGGATGCCAGTGGGTGAGAGGCGCTGAACCACCGGTCCGGCGAAGAAGCGCAGGACAGCCATGAGACCATTGATGTACGCAAGAACAAGGATGCCATGGATACCGCCGGCCTCGAGAACCGCCGGAACCCAGCGGTTGGGACCCAGTTCGAGCGAAGCGGTGACGGCCATGCAAAGGAGCAGCACGATGAACAGCGGGTTGCCGAAGGCCCCGGCGATCATTCCGCCGAAGGAGACGCCGGATTGAACGCGCTCGGTGGCCGGAAACTTCTGGCCGATGAAGAGGAACGCGTAGATGACCGTGGGAACGAGGATGAGGACGAGCTTGAGTTGCCAATTGGTCAGACCGGCCTGGTCGAGCACGAAGGCGGCGACGCCGCCGAGGACGATGCCGCCCGGGAACCAGACATGAAACTGGTTGAGCTTCTTGGTTTTCTGGTCGGGATAGATCGTCGCGATCAGGGGGTTGCAGACGGCTTCGACGGTGCCGTTGCCGAGGGCGAGGATGAGCGCGCCGGCAAAGAGCATCCAGAAGCCGTTGGCGAAGATCATGGTCAGCGCGCCGGCGGCGTGGCAGAGCATGGCAAAGAAGAGCAGGTTGCGCATCTTCAGAACGTCGCAAAGAGGACCGAGCACGAAAATGGAGATGGTGAAGCCCCAGATCGCGGCGCCACCAATCCAGCCGACCTGCTCGTTGCTGAGGACGAACTGCTCCTTGAGGGCGCCCATGATGGCACCCACGACGGCGAAGCACACCGAGGTGGCGATGAGTGAGAAACAACTGCCGACGAAGAGTCTGTCCCGATTCATGATGCTGTCCCTTATTCCCATTCTCCGAGCCGAATTGTGGACGACCGGGCCACGCCGTGCACGTCCGGGCGGGATCTTAACGTTGGAGCGGAGGCGCGTCGACTGACGTGCGTTGCGGCAATCTCGCGGCTAACATGTGATGAACTTCACCGCCGGAGAATTGCCGGACCCGCGCGTGATCATCTGACATGTCTGACGCTGACAGGAGCTGTTGCTGATGAGCCGATCTTCGTCTCCGCCCGAGGCAATTCTGGTGGCTGGTGCGCCGGCCGGTGGTTCGGGGTCGCGACTGATGCTGTTGGCGATCATGATGTTCCTCCAGTACGCCATCTGGGGGTCATGGACGACGGCGCTGGGGGCGCACCTGGACAAGACCCTGGGGTTCAGCGGGCAGCAGATTGGTCACATTTACGGTGCGTTGTGGTTGGCGTGCATGATTGCGCCGTTCATCGGCGGGCAGATTGTCGACCGGCTGATGCCGACGCAGATCTTTCTGGCGCTGGCGCATCTGATCGGGGCCGGGCTGCTGGTCGCGACGGCCTATCAGACGGAGTTTGCGCCGATGTGGGGGCTGATGCTGGCGTATAGCTTGTTCTACGCGCCGACGCTGGCGCTGACCAATTCGATGTGCTTTCACAACCTCGCCGACCCGGAGCGGCAGTTTGGCAAGATCCGCTTGTGGGGCACAGCCGGTTGGATTGTGGCGGGTCTGGCTGTTTGGGGGGTGCGGAGCACCTGGCACACCGCCGACTGGCAGGCACCGAGCGATCTGTTGCTCATTGCCGCGATTCTGTCGGCGGTGATGGGCCTGTTCTGCTTCCTGCTGCCGCACACCCCGCCGCGAAAGGAGTCGCGTAATCCGCTGGCGTTCCTGGAGGCGGTGTCGCTGCTGAAAGACCGCAACTTCCTCGTTTTCATGCTGATCTCGTTCGTGGTGACGACAGAACTACAGTTCTATTACATGCCGACGGCCCCCTTCCTGATCGACCGCGGCGCATCAGCCGAGGCGATCACCGCGATCAAGACCGTGGCGCAGGTCGCGGAGATCATCGTGTTGCTGCTGCTGCTGCACGTGTCGCTAAAGCGCTTCGGCGTGCGGAAGACGATGATTATCGGTGTTTTGGCTTGGCCGCTGCGGTACCTGCTGTTCACGATTCCGAATTTGCCGGTGATTGTGGCGTCGCTGACACTGCATGGGTTCGGGTATGCGTTCTTCTTCGTGGCGTCACAGATTTATGTGAATATGAAGGCGAAGGATGATATGCGGGCGTCGGCGCAGGCGCTCTTGACGTTCTTCACGCTGGGGGTGGGGAACTTCCTGGGAACGCTGTTTACAGGGTGGATCTGGGATGTGTTCCGCGAAGAGGGACAGACGCAGTGGTCGTACTTCTTCATGGTGCCGACGGTGATTACGGTGGCGTGTGCGCTGGCGTTTCTGCTGCTGTTCAAAGATGACGTGCGGGTGACGGAGGAGCAGTTGGAGAAGGTGTAGGGAGGAGAAGAGATCAAGAGATCGAGAGATCGAGAGGGGAGGGATTGAGGGGCTTAGGGATTGAGGGATTGAGTCGCGCGGCGCAGTGGATTGCTGGCGCGGGACTGACTGGGGAGTTGTGATGGACGTGAAGAAACCGAGGGGCAGGGTGCCGGCTGGATGGGTCGGGATGGGCGTGGTGTTGTGTCTGGTGGCGGTATGGTCTGTTGCTGAATGGCGGCGGGCGGTTGGTATCCAGCCGCCCGCGGGGATGGGGCTGGCGGCGTTCGTCGAGGCGGGGCCGGCGGTCAGCGAGATTCGCGTGTTTACGCGGGATGGGGATCGTCTTGTGGAAGTGATCGGAGAGTTGCCATCCTCGCCGCTGGCCCTTGCATCCGGTCCGCCGGGGTATGTGTTTGATAGTGTCGGGAAGTTGGACGATTGGACGGCCGACAGGGGGGACGATGCGGAGTATGTTGCGCGGTGGGGTGGGCTCGATGAGGGGGAGGAAGTCTCGAAGGACGAGGCGAAGCGAATCGTGGCTGGTTCGGAGCGGTGAGGGGTCGTCCGCGCGCTGTGCACTGCGGCGTCGACGCTGGGATGCATCCTGTCCGAGAGCGACCGGGGGGGGGCTCCAACTACACGGTGGCGTGTTTCTGGAGCAGTTCGTCGACCATTTCTACGAGCTTGACGAGCTGGGGCTTGGTCAGGGTGGCGTCGGCACCGACCTGGTTCATCTTCTTCTGATTGTCGCCGCTCACGAGTGAACTGAAAATGACCACCGGGAGATTGGACCAGCGGGGGTTGCTCTTGATCTGGCGGCATAGATACAGGCCGTCCATGCGGGGCATCTCGATGTCACTGATGACCAGGTCAAATGACTCGACCGCGGCCTGCAAGGCCTCCCAGGCCTCCTGCCCGTCGCCGACGGTTACGAGCCGTGAATAGCCTGCGTTCGTGAGCGTCTGCTGCATGAAACGGCGCATGGTCGTGGAGTCTTCGGCCAGGAGAATGCGGTAGTCGCCGCGATTGAAATCAGCCGCATGCTCGACGTGCTCGTCGCGCATGTGCACGTCTTGAATGTCGAAGGCGATCTTCTCGAAGTCGATCATCAGGACGAGGCGGTCGTCGATGTTGCAGATCGACGTGACGGCCGCGTTCTCCTGACCCGAGTTCATCGGGGCAGGCTCGACCTGCTTCCAGCCGACGCGATAGATCTGCTCCACGCCGTCGACGATGAAGCCC
Organism: uncultured Planctomycetales bacterium; assembly: GCA_964468185.1. Lineage (GTDB taxonomy): Bacteria > Planctomycetota > Phycisphaerae > UBA1845 > Fen-1342 > JANQFV01. The sequence goes on from CAYXTR010000043.1 coordinate 31,622, forward strand.
ATTGTCAGGTCGTTGAATTCCGTGATGATGACATGCCGGTGGGTGGCGTCGGAATGATGACCGGGATTGAAATAGAGCTGGAGGTCAACCAGCGGAATGACCTGGCCGCGAAGATTGGCCACGCCGACGACGGCGGGGTGCGCGCGCGGCACGAAAGTCGAGCGGGTCTGACCGATAACTTCGCGGACCTTGGCGACGTTGACGCCGCAACGGAGCTTGCCGAGCGTGAAGACGAGGACTTCAAGCTCGTTGGTGCCGGCTTCGAGGAGGATTCCGTGATCCTTGTTTTCCATTCCGTTAACCCTCACAGGCGTTTCATGTGCATGGTGACTGGGAGGAGTATCGGTTGGGAATGTGGACGTGTTGACTGGATATGGGAATGTCGGGGCGAAAGGTGTGGTGAGGTATAGATGACGGATTTATCGGAAGCTGCCTGCGTCGCTGGCGCTGCTAGAACCTATCCCAAAACCTCTTTGAGCAATAGCATTGTACAACCGAGATGAAG
>CAYXTR010000044.1:0-31056 GCA_964468185.1 uncultured Planctomycetales bacterium
GCCTTGGAGGATGCCCCACCTTTCTTTCAATTTCCACAGGTTCTGATGCTACCTCAAAACCAATCGCCTACCCGGCTTCCGCCTGCTACGCCTCGGGTTCGGTCTCCTGCTCATCGCCGGTCTCGCCTTCGTCACGTGGGTCGGCTGGCGCTATCTCCAACAACGCAGCTTCGCCTGGCAGTTGCAGCAGGGCCGTCCCCTCGTGGCCGCCGCAGATACCGCCGCCCGCCGTCGTGAAGCCCTCGACGCCTGGTGGCAGCAGGTGGAACCTCGCCTCGCCGGACGCGAGGACGACCTCGTCCGCTACGTCCTCGACGCCAAACAACTCGACGACTACCGCGTCCGCCTCCTCCTCACCCGCGCTACCGGCGCCGATTATGGTCAGCGTACCGCCGACTGGCAGCACTGGCTCGCCACCCGCGCCGCCCTCGACGGCGGCGACGAGCTGCCCGATACGCCGGGCCCGCGCATCACCCTCAAGACCGGCTGGCGCGCGCCGGTCGGTCTGACCGCCTGGTTCTCAACACTGCTGCCCCTCGACGGGAACATCTACGTCCCCTCCCTCGGCACCGACTTCGAGATCCCCGACGACGCGGCCGACGGCGTCGTCCGTGTCAACGGAGCCACCGGCGAGGCCTCCCTCTGGTTCTCACCACCGCCCACCCACCGCGGTCCCCGCGACGTCGTCGGCATTTCGGCGTGTCCGCAGGGTCTGTTCGTCGGTTGTCGCAGCGGTGTGGTCTACTGCACCGATCGGTCCGGACGCCAGCGGTGGGGGACTCACGTTGGCGATCCCCTCGTCGCCCCGCCCATGTCGGTGGACCTGAACCACGACGGCGTAACCGACGTCGCACTTGCAACCGCTGGCGGAAACGTCGTCGCCCTCAGCGGTCACAGCGGCAGCACCGTCTGGGTGGCCCGTCTCGTCCAACCCGCCCCCGAGATCAGTCGCATCGGTGCCAGACTCGCGCTCGGCAGTGGAACCGAAATCACGCGCCTCATCCTCGCCACGTGGCCGACCGGCGAAGTCATCGGACTCAACGTGCGTACCGGCGATGTCGCTTGGCGCGACCTGTTGCCAGCCGGCGTGCTCGCCGGCGCAGCCTGGGCTGGCGAATCAACCCAGCACCTCCAAACCGCCTGGATCGCCGATCGCGCCGCTCAGATGTGGGCCCTCCAACCGCAAGCCGCATCCACCCAGCTCTTCTGGTGGGGCGGCACCGGCATCCACCGCCCCGAGACCGTCATCGCCACGCCGCGCCTCCTCGGCTCCGGTACACAATCCGACCGCGTCGTAATCGCCTGCCCCACCGGTGGCGCAGCCGACGGCCACAGCGCCGTCTGCGCACTGGCGCCGGCCGGTATTCACTGGCGTCTCCCCCTCAAGGGGGCCGTCTGGGGCAGCCCGGCCGTCGCAGATCTCAACGGTGACCGCGTGGCCGAAGTCATCGTCGCGGCCATCCAGGCCACCCCCGACGGCCAGCCCGCCGGCATGCTGAACATCGTTTCATCACGCGGGCATCTCGCCCGCCAGCTTCGACTCGAATCCCCAATCGAGTCGTCACCGCTCGTCTCCGACGTGGACGGTGACGGTCAGCTCGAGATTCTTGTAGCCGATCAGAGCGGCTGGCTGCACTCGGTCGATACCGCCGGCGTCGGCCCCGTGGAATGGGGGTTGTCCGCCGGCGACAGTCACAACACGCAAAACGCCGCCAACGCCTACGGCTACGGCCAAGTCCCCAGCGGCTTTCAATGGGAGTGGACCCCCGAGTAACGGTACTTAGACTTGTGGATGGCCGTTCGGACCATCGGGCCAGGCGCGCCCCGAACCCGGATCAGGACGCCCCGTTGAGCACACTGCCGGGCGTGGGCAGTAGTGCCAGCAGACTCTCGTCCGGCGCCATCACGACTTTCTGCCCGGCTTTCAGACCCGAGACCACCTCCACCATCGTCTCCGTCGCCGCCCCAAGTTCCACCTCCACCGGCTGAGCCGACAGGCCGCGCTGCACAAACACGAAGTGCTGCGCCCCGCGTGAAAATACCGACTGAACCGGCACGGCGAGTGCATCCGGAATCTCCTCAATCAGGATTTCGATATGCGCCGTATCGCCGGGTGATACAGGCGCATCCGTCTCATCCAGGAGAATCTCTGCAGCGTGCTCCTTCAAATCCGGGTTGAGCCAGCCGCGCTCCGAGTCCGCGAACTGGGCGATCTTCTTGAGCTTGCCGGTAAACGTCTGACCCGGTACGGCCGGGACCTTCACGAGGCAGGTCAGTCCCTCGCGCAGCTTGTGCCGATCGGCCTCGTGAATCCGCGTGGAGACCATCATCTGGCTCGTGTCAGGAATGGTGATAAGCGTCTGCCCCGGCGCGACCGACTCACCAGCCGCAATACGGTTACGCCGCCAACGCCCGCCACTGTCGCCATACTGCACCACCCCGTCGCACGGTGCGTAGATCACGCAGGCTTCGAGTTGCTCCTTCAGACGCTCGTAGCGCTGCGTCCGCTGTTCGAGAGCCGTTTCGTGGTCCTCGATACGCGTCAGCGCCTGCTTCTCACGCGACGCGGCCCGCTCCTGCTCACGCTGAAGCTCTTCACCGGCCCGCTCGACCGCCGACTCCTTCTGCATCGTGTTCTTTTTCCGCTCGTAGTTATTGAGGATCTCCATGGCGAGCTCGTGCTTGGCCAGCATCATGTCGAGCCGCTTGATCTCATCCTGCAATTCCTCAATCTTCGTATCCGGCAGGAAGCCCTTATTCCGTAGCGGCTCGCTCTTGCGTAGCTCTTCAAGGGTGCGCCTCTTCTGGAGTTCAGTCTGCGCAATGTCGATCTCAATCGTCTTCTTCGCCTTCTCGTAATCACCAAGCGTGTATTTCTCGAGTTCTAGTTTGGCAACACCGAGATCGACTTCCGCCTTCTTGATCTTGCTCTCGTTGTCGCTCCGCGTAATCACCAGCGCCTGTTTCGCATTCTCAAGCTCGACGTTGAGCCTGCGCAATTCCATCTCTTCGGTCTCGACCCGATCCTGTATCTCCTCCGATGAGAGCCGCACGAGCAGGTCACCCTTCTGCACTCGGGTACTTTCGTCCACGATCTCCTCGATCGTGATCCCCTGCATCCCCTGCCCCTGCACTTCACACTTGATCTTGATCGAATTGACCGGCTTGAGCTCGCCATCCTCCTTCAGCGTGACATTGAGCGTCGTCGGCTCAACCACGTAGTACATCGCCTCGTCGTCATCGCTGCCGAAAAACGACCGGACGTAATCCAGCGGCCCGCTCATCGCGAACATCCCACCCGCCAGTAGCACCGCGACGGCCGTCAAACTCAGCCACAACCACCGCCGACTCCGCCGTGTGGCCGGAGTGACCTGGGCATGCGTAGCAGCCTGATGAGCCGAGGAGACCGAACTGCTCATGATGGACTCTTCCTTCGCAAGAGCGAATGCGCACAATTCTCAACTAAACACCGTTTGCGCGACTGTGCGAGAAACTCACAGCCTTTCCCCACTATCTTATATCGTAGCGCACAGAGTTGAAGCCTAGCAGACAATCTGCGACATCTACAGTGCGCTCCTCCGGCAGATCCGTCGCGCGCCGCACCCCGGCCCACTGCCCCCCTCGCCCCGTTCAGTGCAGCAGCCACTGCTCGAGCATGCGCTCCCCATTCTCCTCGATCCACTGCACCTTCCGCGTCACCATTTGCAGAATCCCAAACCCCGGCAACGAACCGAACGAGCCCGTCGCCGCGATCGGCACCGCCGCCTCAGCAATCAGCGCCTCGATCATGAGCGCCGGAATGGCCCGCCGCTCATTATCGGACACCGCCTCCCGTGACGCATATCCCTGCAAAAACCGCCGCATGCGGCCTTCATCGAAGTAATCCGGCCAGGCGTCAGGATCCAGCGTGTTCCGCAGAATCGAAAACTGTAGCATGCCAGACGCCAAATCGATGACCGCCGGCTGCTCACGCGCCGCGTCAAGATCGAGCACCGCACTCACCCGCTGACCGTCGAACACGATATTCCCCGGGTGCCAATCACCATGCGTGATCGTTCTCGGCAGGTTCTTGCAACCGAAGTCGTTGGCAGTGTCGGCGGCCCGATCATAAATCGCCCGCAGCGTCTGCGTCAGCCCGATCAACTCCTCCTCGAAGCCCGCCACGGAGTCGTGGCTCGACATGGCGCTCGGAATCGCGTTTAGGCCCGCCCGCACATTCGGCGTGTCATGATAGCCGCCGGGCGCGAGCCGCCAGACGCACACAAAATCCGCCACGCTCTCATGAAAGCGGGCGAGCACATGGCCGGCATGCGTGGCCTGCTCGAGTGAACCGTCGAAGGTATCGCCCTCCACGAACTGAAAAACCTCGTAAACCCGGCCGCCCATTCGCAGCACGGTGCTGTTGTCGTCACAGGTACGGATGATCCGCGGAACCGGAAAGCTCTTGCCACGCAGGTGCGCCATCAGCGTATGCACGAACTCCACGCGCGTCGGATCATCCCGCCCGGCCGCCCGACGTTTCAGAAGGTAACGCCCGTTGGGTGTTTCAAGGACGACCTTCGGCGCCCGCCGGGAACCCCGGGAAAACTCCTTGGCCGTGCGAATAACCCCCACGTCATAGTGGCTCAGGACCTCGATGAGCTCGTCACGGGCAAACCGATCCCGGGCGCCGTTCAAGTCGGCCATCGCGAACCTCGTTGTCCCGCCAAACTCCGCTTCCGATGACGCACATTGTAGCGCGCCGCCGCGCGTTCACCAACCCGAGCGTCACGGTCAGCACGCTCGCCGGCCTCAAGGCCAGCGCTAATCCTCTGCATCGATGCCAGGCGCATTCGCCCCGAGCGCCGCGACCGCCGCGCGGACGTCACTCATTTCGAAACCATGGCTTCGCCGGAGTGGGCCCAAGCGCTCATTGGCATCGACATCCGCGGGCAGCCCCAATTCCCGTTTCAGCAGTGCGAGGTCGATCCCGGCGGAGCGGGCCACCTCTGCAAGTGTCATCGAGCCCCGAATGTGGAGATCACCCGCACCGCCACGTTGCTGGCCCCGGCCCCCTCCGCCCCGCGCTGCCGACTCCGCACCGTCCAGGGCACCGACAGCAGCCCGCTGCTGACCGCGCCCGGCCTCTTCGTCATCCTCGTCGTACACGACACTCGCGTCAGCCATCCAAAGGAAGCCACCAACCAGCACCGCCAGACCGACCAGGAAGACCAGGCCAACCATGTTTCGCTTCGCCGCCGCCGGCGCACGCGCGCTTTCGGTGCCGGACCGGCCCAGCCGCAACGACACCACGATTACCCACGTCCAGTGCAGCGCCACGTGCAGCACGAGCAGCACCGCCAACGCGACCGCCATCCAGAAATGAACATCGCCCCATTCATGCCGGTCCAGTCCCCACAACGTCAGCCCGTGCCCGCCACGACTGCCCGGCGGAAGCTGATACTTGATCAGCAGGCCAGTCGCAATCATCCCGAGCATCACGACGAGGGCCAGCGCATCGACGAGGTAATTGAGCGTGTCCTTGCGCATATCTGCAACTCCGCACACCTGGCTCGGCTGCCACTTTGCCGACGCTCAGCATACACTACCCGCGTTCGATGTCACCGCACGGCAGCCATTACGCCCCGGACGACGAGTTCGCAGTGATTCAAAGCTGATCAATATGCCCGAGCTGTTCCCGGATCTCATAACCTACCTGCTCTGCGCGCTCGTCATCGTCGGCGCCCAACTCATCTACGCCACCGTCGGGTTCGGTGCCGGCATGTTCTCGGTCGCACTCCTGGCGCTCATCCTCCCCGATCTCCGCGGCGTGGTCGCAACCCTGTTGCTTGTCACCTTGGTGACCGAGATCTGGGTCCTCATGCGCGCCGGCCGTCAGGGGGACTTCCGCCTGCTCGTCTGGCTGCTGCCCACGATGGCGATCGGCATGTGGCTCGGCACCGGCGTGCTCGTCAGCGAAGATGTCAATACACTGAAGCGGATTCTCGGCCTAGTCATTATCGCGGCAGGGGGGTGGTTCCTCATCAGTGAGCGCAACCATCGCCGGGCCGCACCAATCGAACAGGAGAATCCCCCCGAGATAGGAAAACCCCCGCACGGCTGGCTGCACCGCGCCGGCTGGAGCATTCCCGCCGGCTTCGTCTCCGGCGTGCTGGGCGGCATGTTCGGCACCGGTGGCCCGCCCGTCATCGTCTTCCTGAAGAGCTACCGCCTCAGCAAAGGCGCGTTCCGTGCGACCATCCTCTGGTACTTCTTGTCGATGAGCGTTATCCGAGCGGGTGCTTACCTCAACGCGGGCGTGTTGGGACGTCAGGAATTGTGGGCGGCTCTATGGCTGCTGCCCGCAACGCTGCTCGGCACCGCGCTGGGCATGGTCGTACACGATCGCGTGTCCGATCGGCAATTCGGCATCGTCGTTTCCGTGCTGCTGGTGGCACTCGGTGCCATGCTCGCGCTGGGCCGCGGGCAATAGCGGCACCTGCGCCGATCTACTGCAGCGGATTGGCATACCACACCACACCCAGACCGTCACCCTCCTCGGTGGTCAGAATGTCCAGGTCGCCGTCGCCATCCAGGTCGAGCAGTTCGGCCAGGTCGAATTTCTCACCGGGCGGGCCCGAAATGAGCCGTGCCGCGGCGGCTTCGCCCGCCAGAATCCGGGCCGCCGGCAACCAGCCAACGCCCGCCCGATCCCCGCCGGCATTCTCACAGGTGAAAACGAGGTCCACAGCGCCGTCGTAGTCCATATCCGCGATGCGCACGGCCTTTCCGGTGCCGGCCTGATCCGGCAGCGCGAGCTCGAACTCGGTCCAGATCGTCGGATCATCCGCCCGAATGAAGACCAGTACGCGGCGCGATTCGGTCGCCGCGGCCGCATCCAGAAGACCGTCGCCGTTGAAGTCGCCGAGGTCCATGAACATGACGTTCTGGTCCGTGCCGCCGATCACATGCTCGGTCCACGGGCCGTCGACCACCAGTTGCGCACCGGGGTTTTCAAACCAGAAGCACCCGCGATCCGCACCCCGCCGATCCGACGCGACAATGTCCACGTCGCCATCATTGTCAATGTCCGCCGCCAGCAGCGCCATGACCCAGTCTGCATTACGGATCGGACGCCAAGTCCACGCACTCATGTCGCGGGCGTCGGCCGGTGCCTGTAGCCATCCAATCCGCGCCCCGTCACCCTTGCCACCAACGATCAGGTCGGGGCCATTCACCCCGTCGAGTTGCGCCGGCGTGCAGAACATCCACTGCATCCGGTCATCCGCAGCAGGCATCTCACGCGTTACCCACGCGTCCGCATTAAACCGCCGTGCCGCATCACTCGGCGCCCAATGCACCTGAATCAACCGCCCATCTTCGCTGCAACTCACAATGTCCAACGCCCCGTCCTGATCGAGGTCGACCGGCACCGCATCCTCGGGCGACGGCGGAGAGCCAATAATCACCCGCGACCAGGCCGACCGGGCCGCTCCCGGCCCCGGATTGCGATAGATGGCGACGCGCTCCGACTCCTCCCACGCAACCACGGCATCGAGCAGGCCATCGCCGTCAATATCACCCAGCCGCACCCCGTCAGCACCGGAAAGATCCGACGCCACCGTCCAGCGCGGCCACGGAATGGCATTGGCGAGCACCTGTTGAACAATATCGCAGCCGAAAACCACGAGGCCCATCAGGCCAACGCACAGGAACGCGAATCGCTTGACTCGAAGGGGCAGCAGCTTATGCATGGCTTCTCTCAGTCAACTCATCTGTTTTCGCGCGGCCCACCTGGATCTTACGCTGGCGCGGCGCCCGCTTCACGTAATCAGCCGCCGCGGCGGGGGCTCGTCCCCCGGCCCGTCTGATGAAGTCCGGCCAGTCTTCTTCTTGGACGCCTTCTGCGCGGGTTTCGGTGTCGTACGCCGTCGACGCGGCTGCCCCGGCGACTGCCCCGTCCGCTCCGCTTCCTCTTGCAGCAGACGCACTTCCTTCGCCGTCAATCGTCGCGCTGCCCCGACCGGCAACTTGCGCAGCGAAATCGGACCGATCTGCACGCGTTTCAGCTTCCGCACCGGAAATCCCAGCTTGGCCAGCATCCGGCGCACCTGACGATTCCGCCCCTCCCGCAGCGTGATCGCGAGCGTCGAACGCTCCTTCGACGTACTCACGATATCCACCGACGAGGCCACCGCTTTCCCCTCAGCCAAGTGCACCCCTGCACGCATCTTCGCCGGGAGATCACCCGGCACCCGCCCGCGCACCTCCGCCCGATACGTCTTGGCCATGCCATACCGCGGATGTGCGATCCGCTGCGCCAAATCACCGTCATTGGTCAGGAGCAGCAACCCGGTGCTATCCGCATCCAAGCGGCCTACCGGAAACAACTTCACCGGCAGCGGCGGCAGCAAATCCACCGCCCGCACCCGCCCGGCCGGGTCGCGGTTCGTACACACCACATTCTTCGGCTTGTGAATAATGAAATACTCGGGTGGCTTCAGCTTGACCGGCGTCCCATCGACGACCACCCGATCTTTCTTCGGATGGACGAATGCCGGCAACGTGTCGACGACCTTGTCGTTGACGAGTACACGCCCCTCCCGAATCCACTCTTCCGCATACCGGCGCGAGACCACGCCCGCGTCGGAGAGAAACTTCTGCAATCGCATTCGGTCCTGGGGGGCTTGACGCGTCACGCGGGATCCACCTCCGCAAGATCCGATTCAGGGGTCTCCGCTTCGGGCCGCGCCTCGGGCGGCGGTTCCTCATCCGGCACAGCCTCACCCTCAAAACGCCGCTCCGTCTCCGCCTCGGGCCGCTCCGGCCGCACCTCCGGACCGAGCAGATCCCGCAGGCTGGCCTGCTCCAGCACCAGCCGCGCCGGAATTGTCCCTTCCTCACATAAGGCGGCCAACGCTTGCACCACGCGCGAATACGTCAGCCCCAAACCGCGCAACCCACGAGCCGGATCCTCGGTCGGCACATCACCCAGCGCCGTAACCAGCTCCGTTACCCGCGGCGGCACAACGATATGCTCCGACATCCGCCCATTCCGCTTTCCATAAAGCTGCACATCAGCCGAGTCCGACACCGTGTGCACCGTCACAATCTCGTCCGGCCGCGTGTAAAACACCGGCGGCGTAACCGGCGTGCTCTCCCCAAACACCGCGATCCGTGGCAGCCGCGTCCGCCGCACGTAGACCAGCGGCGGACCGTCCGAATCCACAATGTCGAGCACAAAGTTGATCTGCGTTGGGAAGATCCGATGCGGTAGTGTCACCGACTTGATCGCCGGGTGTCCCCGTCGGAGCAACGTCTCATACGCCGCAATCCGTACCTCCTGATTCTCATCATCCAGCAGCGGCGCAACATACACCGCCACCTGCGGCGAATTCGACCGCCCCAATTCCTCTACCGCATCCACCCGCAGTTCCGGACGCGCCGCCTGCGCCAGTTGCCCCAGCACCGGCAACGCCTGCAAGTCCCCCAGCCGAACACCCGTCCGCGCCGCGTAATACCGCAGCGTCGCATCCTCGTGCGCGTAAAATGGCCGAATCTCCTCCAGCACGTTGCGCCCCATCGCTTCCCAACACAGCGCCACATCCTCAAGCGCCTGCGGCTGCGTCTTCGCAACCTGGTCAAGATCACGCATCGCGCGCGTCAGGCTCGCCGGACGCCGATCCACAAGCATGTGCAGCACCACCGCACGAAAACGCGCCGGCTCACGCGCGTACGCCGGCGGTGTGTTCAGCGTCAGGTAACCGCGACTGACCGCCTCGGCCGTCGGCGGCCGCTGGCCAAACCGCTCGTTCAGCCGCCGCTCCATCGCCTTGGCCATCTGATAGTTCGGCCGTAGCAGCATCAACCGCACACTACGCTCGACGATCGCCTGCCCCCCGCCCAGCACATACCCCTCACGTGGGTCGGCCACCGCCGACCCCTGCTCCGGATCAACAAACGGATTGACAAACACCGGCCCGCCACCGTCCGCCAGCACCGATCCGGCCAACAGACCCCGACCGCTCGACGCAACATCGAAAACCCGCAGCGGCGTCGGCATCAGCACGCCGCCTTCCAGCGACTCGGTGGCCGTGCCCGGCACCGCCTGCACCTGCAAGTCAAACCGCAACCCCCGCAACGCCCCTGCCGGCACCATACCCCGCACTTCCACTACCGCTGTGTCCTCAGAGTCAATCAACTCCGCCGGCGAGATCTGCCGCTCCGCATCCAGACCACTCTGCGGACCAAGCTGTTTGTTCATGTGGTCGATCAGGTACTCGCGAATCGCCGTCGGACAGTCACTGCTCCCACGCCCATCCAGCCCCACCACGACGCCGTACCCGCGCAGCATCTGCGGCTGAACGTTCACCATTAAAGCAGCGGCCCCGATCGTTTCGCCGAACACACCGGCCTGACGTGGCTCGGCAAGCGGCTCCGGTTCGGGCTCGGGCGGAATGTCCCGCTTGCCGCTGTCACACCCGGCCACCACCAGCGCCAGTAGCAACCAGGCTGGCAGCAATACCTGCAAACTCACTCGTGTGCTGACCATGGTGGAAATCCTCACGAGGCGGGGAGTGCACAACATCCATCACCCATCGGGCGCCGCCCACGAACGACCGCCTGCGGCCACCTGCCGCGGTATGACGTCCCGAGGCGGCCAGTACTATACCGCGCCCCAAGCCGCGCAACCACCGTCTCCAGAAGCTGTTAGGAAGATTCCGTGCGCAGGGTGCCGTCGTTACGGTGCTGCCGCCTGCGCCTGCCGCTCCGCAACCCACGCGTTCAGGTAGGCAAACGGCTCACCGTCCGCATCACGCGCCGCCCGAAACACCTCCAGCGTCGCCGCCCAGTCCCCGCCCTCCAGCTCATACACGGCCTCGAACGCCGCCAGATCATAGTTATATCGTCGATGCAGCAGAACCCAGGCGTTATTCGTCGGCAGGTCCAACAGATAGTCCTGCACTTCCGGGAAATGGAGCGTCGGCAGAATCTCGCTTTCGAATCGCTCGCGAGCCGCCTGAAACACCGCCTCCCGCCCCGCAATCAGCTCCTCCGGCGGCAAATCCTGAGCGTAGTACGCCCGGAGTTCAACGTACAGGTCCGCCAGAAACGTGTTGACGACGTCCACGTCCGCATAGTGCGCCCGGGCAAACTCCGGCCACCCGGACTCCTCACCAAACTCCGCCACCAGGAAATCGATCGCCCCTTGCCGCCCCACGAACGTTGCCAGCGACTCATTGAAGTCCGCGTCATTCTGACGCCAGATCGTATTGTGCAGCAACTCGTGAATGATCGTGTCCGCCAGCGATAACGGACTCCGCCGCAGCATCGTCGAGCGCACCGGATCGGCAAACAACCCCAGTGTGCTGTACGCGTCAATCTCGTACGTCATCGTGTCGTAGCCGCGCTCCTGCAACCCCTGCTCAACCTCACGCAGATACCCCTCGTCAAAAAAAGCGATGTAGGGCAGCGTCCCCACAATCGGGAACGACGCAGTGATCGCCTCCAATCTGTCACGATATGACGCCGACAGATTCCACGCCAACGGGTCGCCACCCGTATCGTAAAACGTCGTGTACGAGTCCCCGGCGTCCAAACCCATATTGTTCACCGCGAACTCACGCGCCTGCACGATCAGCTCGAGCTTATGCTGCTCCTCCTGACCGAGCCGCCCCGACGCGAGCACGTCTTCAACCGATTCAACGTCCCCCTGAACCGCAAGCTGGCCCTGCGTAACGTGCAGCACATACTCCCACTCCGGACCACACCCGACCATAGCGATCAACAGCGGTAGGGCGGTAACGAGCAGTAGCGGACGCAGAACAGCTTCCAAACGCATGGGCACCTCGCTATACACAACAGGTCAGCCGCGGCCCGATTCCGGGACTCGTGTGATTGTAGCGGCGACGGCAATGGCCGAATCGGTCATCACTGGTGACGGCACACGCAGCTTAAGCCACGGGCTGCAACGCCTCCATGCCAAGCGGTCCGGGTGCGAGCTTCGGGTAGCGCGCTGCCAGCACACTGCCGTCCAGCGAAAGATCCGGCGGTCGCGGCTCGGGGGCATCAATGTCCAGCCGCGATGCCGCCACCAGATTCGGTCTAATGATCCCCAGCAGATCAGCACAGCGGGCGATCAGGTCGTAGCGCGACAACCGCTCCGGGCCGGTCACGTGCAGGACACCACTGGCATCCGCCCGCCGGGCCAGCCCGATTAGAGCGCGCGCGACATCACCGAGCCAGGCCGGCGTCCGATATTCGTCGGCGAACAAACGCAACGGGGCACCCGCCCGCAACGCCCGGAGTTGCTTGACGAAGGTCGTCTCGCGGCCGTTAAGCGGCAGACCATACATCAGGGGAACTCGCGCGATCAGCGCCTGCGGACATTCCGCGATCTCCCGTTCCGCGGCCAGCTTGGTTTTTCCGTAGATGCTTAACGGACGAGGTATGTCGGTCTCCGAGTAGGGGGCATGCGTCCCGTCGAAGACCATATCGGTCGAGCTGAAGACGAGCCGCACGCTATGTCGTGCTGCGTAAGCCGCGATCGTCCGCGTCGCATCGACATTGACACGCTGTGCTCGCGTTGGCTCACGATAGCAATCCCCGACCGCCGTCATGGCCCCCAGGTGCAGAATATGCGTTGGCATGACCCCCTCCAGGACCGCGCGCAAGGCATGCTCGTCAGCGAGATCAACCCGCCGTACGTCGACGTCGGCAAACGGCAGGTCCGCTTCACCGGCGAGCGCGAAGACTGTGGCTGACCGGGCCTCGCCGACGAGCCGGGCCACGATATGGCTGCCGAGCTGTCCAGACGCTCCGGTGACGAGCCAGCGCTCTCGGGACATGAGTACGTCTCCAGGTGCAAACGCGGTGGCTGTTGGCCCGCGACTTTGCCCTTACAATAGCCGCTCGTAATGGCTGACCGCCAGCAGTGAGGATTTCCGATGTTGAACAAGCCGAACCTGATCCTGCTTCTCTCAATTCTGGCAGCACCAACACTCGTTGCCGAGGCGGCTGAGTCCATCGTGCGCGAGGCCCGCTCGAACAATGGCCGCTTCCTGCTCCGCATCGACCCCGGCCAGCCGGGCCGCAACGGGTCGCCCTGCGAAGCGACCTTATACGAGCAACGCGCCGCCGAAGAACGCGGCCGCGAAGTTTGGCAGCGCCCCCTGGTCAACGAATCCGGCCCAACCCATGTCTACGTGAGCAACACGGCCGCATATGTCGTTACCCTCAACGAGTATCGCCGTGGCGGCAGTCGCCATGCGGTTGTCATCTACGGCGAGCGCGGCGAGCTGCTGCGACACTTCCTCCTGCCCGATCTGCTCACCAAGCACGACTGGAAGCACGTACGCATCGGCCGGCGACATATCGACTGGCTGGACGGGGCTACCTGTAGCTTCACGGAGGACGGTGACGCCTTCGTCATCGATCTGAAGTGGAATCGCACCCTGCGCATCAACCTCAAGCGACTCATGGTCGAACGCACGGGCGAACAAGCCGACCACGCCCTCGCTGATGTGCCGCCAGATGTGCTACTCGCACTCTTCGGTGAGCTTGGCGAAGCGGACGACGTACAGACACCAACGACCGGCCCCGCCGCCGAACTGGCCCCAGCGGACGACGTAGATTCTGCAAGCGATCAAGAGACCATCGACGATGACCTCGCTGCCTTGCTGCAGCCTTCCGCCTACGAACCGCAGGTGCCGGTGCCGGATCCAGCCGATCCGGTTGACTACGTCGCCTGGCTCAATGCCCTGGGTGAAGTCGCCGGCCCCGATGCCAACCCACTCTATCAGGAAGCCATGGATTCTCTGCAAACCTGGGAAGGCATCGATGAGCAACTGAAGCCCGCCGCGCAGGGCGATCCCGATGCGTTGGCAGCGCCCGAACTTGCCGCCTGGCTCCTCGCAAACGAATCCGCCCTCGAACAGTTTCGCGCAGCCACCCAACTCCCCGAGAAAGGCTGGCAGCGAAGCAGCGCGAGCGGCCGTCTGATCGATGTGCTGCTGCCCGATCTCGCCGGTCTGCGCAAGCTCGCCCGCGGCACCCTGGCGGTTGGCCGCCAGCATGCCAGTACCGGCCAGGTCGATCAGGCCGCCAGCGCCTACCTCGACACCCTCGCCGCCGGCGCGCACATCGGCTCCGGCCTGACCCTGATCGAGAATCTCGTCGGCATCTCCGTGCAGATGAACGCCGCCGACGCCCTGTATGACCTGCACGCCAACCCCGCGGCCGACGACCTGGACTACACGCAGCTCTCTGCCGAGCTCCAGCAGGCCTACCAGCCGCCGCGCCCCCCGACCGAGGCCCTGCAGGCCGAGCGTGCCTTCTTCATGGATGCCGCCCAACACCTGTGGTCCATCGATCCGGAGACCGGCAAACCGCGCGTCAATGCAGAACGGGTCGACAAGCTGTTGTCACTGATCACCGAGCAGGAGCCCGGCAAAGTGGAGCAGGTGATCTCGGAGCTCGAAGCCGCCGGCTTCGAGCAAACCGTCGCCCAAGGCAACGCATATTACGACGTGCTGACGGAAATGCTCAGCCTTCCCTACGCCGAGGCCGCCCCGCGCCTCGAGCAGTTCGAAGAAATGATGATGAGCGAGCCCGGCACCAATCCACTGTTGCGAACGCTCACCCCTTCCGTCACCCGCTACATCTTCCTGCACGCACGGGGTGAGGCAACCCGTCGCGCCGCGCTGCTCGCCACCCGACTCGAAGCACACCGCCAGCAGTTCGGCAACTACCCCGAAGACCTGTCGCTCATCGACGCCGGCGAATTCGCCATCGACCCGTTCTCCGCAACGACCTTCCGCTATCAACGTACCGACGACGGCTATCAGCTCTATTCGCGCGGCGCCGACGGTGACGACGATGGCGGCAACCACGAACCCAGCGGCGCCAACGGCGATCTCCGCTTCTGGCCGCGGCCCGATTGACGGCTCGGCCGGAGCCGTCGCGGCGGATGATCTACCGATAGCCTGCGGTTATCATCCGCCGCATGGCAGAGTCCAAGAAATTGCCGTCGCCGGACCCTGACGACCTCCGAATGTCACTCGGTGACCACCTGGAAGCCCTGCGCGGCTGCGTGATCCGCTCGCTGCTGGCACTCCTGCTGGTCTGCATTGCCTGCATCTGGCCGGCCAAGTACCTCCTCGAGATCATCGCCCGGCCCATGGTCCTCGCCAGCCGGGCCCACGGCCAGCCCGACAGCTTCCTCGCCACCAGCCCCGTCGAGAGCATCCTCGTCTACATCAAGGTCGTAATCATCTCCGGCATCATCATCGCTGGGCCCTACATCATCTGGGAACTTTGGCACTTCGTCGCCGCCGGCCTCTACTCCCACGAAAAACGCTGGGTCTACCGCCTCGTGCCCGCAAGCGTTGGCCTGTTCATGGCCGGCGTGATCTTCATGTACACCTTCGTGCTGATCGTCAGCCTGAACTTCCTCGTCGGGTTCGGCGGCTGGCTGCCCCTCCCGCAAGGCAAGCCTACCGCCCTCGACCGTCTGCTGCTCGGCGAAAGGGAAGTTCAGGTTCCTGCTACCCAGCCCGCCCTCGAAGAAGCCCCGCGCATCGTCCTGCTCGATGAAGATCCCGCAGCACCGCCGGTAGGCGCCGTGTGGGTCAACCTCAGCGACCGCAAACTCAAAGTCGCCGTACCGAACAACGAAACCTACTCCATCCAGCTCCTGCGCGACGACGCCCGCGCCCTCGTCACCAACCACTTCAAGATCGGCGAGTACCTCTCATTCGTCCTCGTCCTCACCATCGCCTTCGGCGTGGCCTTCCAGATGCCGTTGGTCGTCGTCTTCCTCGTCGGCGCCCAGATCGTCTCCGTCCAGACGCTGCGCAGCTATAGAAAGATCGTCATCTTCATCATCGTTGTGATCGCCGGCATCCTCGCCCCGCCCGACCTCATGAGCCACCTGCTGCTGTCCGGGCCCATGGTCGTCCTGTTCGAGTTGGGCCTCCTGCTAGCCGCCCGCACCGAACGCAAACGTCAACGCGATGCCGCAGAAGAGCAGACCACCGCAGAAGGTGACTAGAAGCGCCCCCGGGCCTTTGGGGAACCGACCGCTCGGCGCATTGAGAGACGGGCCTCTGGTCGGCCACGCGCAACCTCTGGTGCAACTGCCAGCGTCTACTGAGCCCGCGACCGACTAAACCGCGCCGCGCTCCACCATCTCACAAATCAGATCCGCGTTCCGCTGAATCCACCGCCGCGCGTCAAACCGCTCCTCATATCGCTGCCGCATCCGCCGCCCCAGCTCCGCCCGCGCCTCCGCATTGCCAATCAGCTCCCGCAGCCGGCTCGCATAGGCCTCGACCGTCGCCGGCGTCACCAGATTCTCCGGCCCCACCCACGTCCGACCCGCCGAAGCCAGCGGCGCGTCATTCGTCATCATGCAAACCACCGGCTTCCCCGCCGCCATCGCATCCCCGATCGTGAAACCCCCGCCTTCCGGGAATGAGTTGAGATAGATGTCAAACGTCTGCGTCATCCGGCCAATCTCGCCGCAATGACCGACAAAACGCACCCGCGGCGGCCCGTCCTTGGCCTGACACAAATCGCCGAATACCTCTCGCTGCGCTCCGAAGTCTCCACTACCCACTGCCAGCAGCGTCGTAGCGGGACACGCCCGCATGACGCCCGCCACCGTTTCACAGAACGCACGACTCATCCGTTGCTGCAAATGGTTCCCCACCGTCCCCAGAATCACGTGTCCCGGCGGAATCTGCAGCTCCTCACGTGAGAACGGCTCCGCCTCCTCCACATGCGACATGTCCGCCCCCGCCTGCTTGTACCCATAAGCGACGTTCCGCTCGCGGCACCAGAACGCGAGCTGCTCCATCGTCTCCTCAAACTCGAAGAACTGATAGTCCACGTGCGGACAATGCAGCGGCACGCCAAACCCGCCATCAAGCTGCCACGGTGCTACCTGCCACGCACACATCAACCACTCCGTCGGCAGCGCCACCGACCCGTGAAAGAACGCCACATCTATGTCCCGCTCGGCGAACTGCTGGTGCAGGTCCGCCGCCGCCGCCAGGAACGACCGCCGCGTCCGCGGCATCAGCAGTTGAATCCCATACTCCTCCTGAAACTTCATGATCCGCTGCGGCGCCCGCTGCGCCGACGGCGGACTATTCAGCAGATCCCCCATATGCTGCTCATGCGGCACCAGCGACTCGGTCACACACAGATACGTCTCAAAACGCTCCCGATCCGCGAACTTCAGCATCGTCTCCACTGACCGCGACGGCGCATGCCCATGATCCACCAACTGGCACACCACGTGCGCGAGCCGCAGCTTTCCACCCGTCGGCGATCGCCGCCGTCCCCGCACAGCCGCCTGAATCCCCAGCGTCGGAGCCGACGCCTTCGCCACCCGCTCATACGTCTGCATCACCCGCCGCAGAAACTTCGGATCATTCACGTGCCCCGCCCCATGCGCAATATCCGTCGTCGCCGCATTCTTCAATTGCACCAGCGCCTGTATGAACTCACCCCGCCGTGCAAAGTTCTCACCCGCCCGCAGCGACAGCTCCACAATTCGGTCCCACTGCTGCAGCGCCGCCGCATGCTCCACCGCCTGCGCCAGCACTTGGTACTGCCCGAAATCCAGATCATGACACGCTTCATACAGCAGCGCACTCGCACCCTGACGCGCCTGCACCAGCAGCACATGCGCCAACAGCTGCTTCGCCGCCCCCCGCACCCCCCGCTGCGATGACTGCGTCAACGGCACAATCACCTGCACATCCGGCAGACTCCCCCCGGCCACCTGCTGTTGCAACGCCTGCAACTGACCGACTTCATTCTGCGTCGTCGTCGATTGAGCGGCCGTCGGGACCAGCGTGTCAGCCATGAGCAGCTCCTGGAGGCTAAGAGTAGGCGCGGTGTGCCCGGCCCAGCCGCGTCCGGGCAATCTCCCGTTGCTATCGGTGCCTCCCGGCAACCCACTATAAGTCGGCGGCCGCCCCGCCTGCGCTATCCCCTCGACCGCAGCCAGCCTTTTCGCCGATAGAAAACAACGCCGTGCCAGCGAAACACACGACGTCAGCGCCGCCCAAACCAAACCACCGCGCAACGACTGCGCTGCGCGCAGACGCGCTCCTCGCGACCGCCGCAAAGCCCACCCAGCTCCGCACCCAGCTCGAATCCGCATCCTCCGCACCACCCACCCGCGCCCAACGCCTCATCCACTGGCTCAATCGCGCCTTCACCCCCAGCAATCCCTACTTCGACAAGCTCGTCAAGGACCCCGCCGCCGCCTTCGCTTACGCCATCCGCTCCGGCCACGTCGTCCTCCAGTCCTTCGACGGCTACAACGACCTCACCGGCAAAACCGTCCTTGACTTCGGCTGCGGCACCGGCGGCAAGACCGTCCACTACGCCACCCGCGGCCCCCGGCACACCATCGGTGTCGACTTCGAACCCGATACCACCCGCGCCAGCCAATACGCCCGCGACCACAACCTCAGCGTCGAATTCCACCACCTGCTGGCCGATGGCCGCATTCCCCTCCCCAACAACTCGATTGATGTCACCATCAGCTCATCCGTCCTCGAGCACATCGTCGATCCCGCCCACGCCTTCGCTGAGCTCCGCCGCGTCCTCCGTCCCGGTGGCCTCATGCTCAATCGCTGGCATCCCTACCGCTCGCGGCATGGCGCCCACCTCGGCGGCGCCCTCGGCATCCCCTGCGCGCACCACATCTTCCGCACCGCCGACCTGGTGCAGGCCTATCGCCGTGAACTCATCAGCCGCTACGGACAGGTCCCACCCGTGCTCCGTCGCCTGCGGCCCGACAGCACCTCCCTCGACGACCTCGTCTTCCACCTCAACCGCTGGACCGTCACCCGTATGACCCGCGCCGCGCAATCCGCCGGCTTCCGCCTGCTCGCCCACCGCTACTACCGCGGCCGCCGGCCCGTGCGCTTCCCGCTGAGCCTTCCCCCATCCTGAGTCGACTACGTCATTGATTACGACGTCCACGTCTGCCAATCCACCAAAATCGCCGGCTGATGATCCCCAACCCCACTACCCCGCCGGCCATCCGCCCAACCCGCACCACCAGAACAGATAAGTCCATATCAGTAACGAGACTGTCGTCGCCGCGCCCCGCTGCCGTCAGCCATCGTTTTCGGGCCCAGGATCTCCTCCGGCCGGAATTCGTCCCCGGGCGCTGGTCAACCTCCGGAGCTAGAGGTATAGTGCCTAGCTCGCCGCTGAGTGGCCTGTGGCTCAGCCTCGCTGTCGAAGATCGGCGGGTGTGCGGGCGGTGCTCAAGGCGGCCGGCTGCCCGGTCGATGCAGCCAGCGACTGGTCAGGTAGCTCAGTTGGTAGAGCAACGGATTGAAAATCCGTGTGTCGGCGGTTCAAATCCGCCCCTGACCACTTTGACAACCTGATCCCTTGGGGCCGTAGCTCAGTTGGGAGAGCGCTTGCATGGCATGCAAGAGGTCGTGAGTTCGAATCTCATCGGCTCCATTTTTCGTAAACCACGCCGCCCCCGATAGTTGTGGGGACCTGCCGAGAGTCGGCAGCGCGGCCTAAGACGCGAGTTAGCGCGGTGTCACGCCGCGCTAAGACGCCTCGGAGGTCCGCGATGCCAACGAAAAAGCGACGAAACACCAAGCCACCGGCGTACCGAAAGCGCGAGGGATACACGCACGCGATCGTCACGCTGCGCGATTCCGCCACCGGCCGGGCCCGCGATTTCTGGCTCGGCGAGTATGGCACGCCCGAGAGCCGCGAGCTGTACCACCGGCTGATCGCCGAGTGGGAAGCACGCGGCCGGTGCTGGCCGATGGTGCCGGGGGATGCCCCACCGGCCGCCGGGCCTGCGGCGATGACGATTGACGAGTTGCTCGTCGAGTATCGGCGCTGGGGGGAGAGCTACTACTGCCCGGAACACATCAACGTCCTGAAGATGGTCTTCGGCGTTCTTCGGAAGTACTACGGCAGCACGCCGGCCGCCGACTTCGGTCCGAACAAGCTGCGAATGCTCCGTGACGAGATGATCCTCGGTGACGCCAGCGCCGACCGGCCGCGCAAGCCGTGGTCGCGCAAGTGCGTCAACGCCGCCGTGCAGCGCATCCGCCACCTCTTCAAGTGGGCCGTGGCCCGTGAGCTGATTCCGGCGACGGTCCACCAGGCACTGGCGACACTCGAGCCGCTGAAGCGGGGCCGGACCGCCGCGCGAGAGACTGAGCGGGTCCGGCCGGTCTCGAGTGCGTTGCTGCGCGGCTCGCTGCGGCACATGAGTCGGCCGGTGCGCGCGCTGGTGCGGCTGCAACTGCTGACCGGGGCGCGGGCCGGCGAACTGCTCGCCACGCGCGTCTGCGACATCGAGGTCGATCCGCAAAGTGGCGTGTGGATCTATCGGCCGGAGCAGCACAAGAACGCCTTCCGCGAGCACGAACGGACGATCTACCTCGGCCCCCGTGCGCAGCGCATCCTGCGGCGGTTTGTTGTTGGCCGGCCGACGACCGCGTTCCTCTTCAGTCCTGCCGAGGCGGACGCCGAACGTCGCGCGCGCCTGCACTCAGCACGCCGGACACCGCTCAACCACGGCAACCGGCCTGGCAGCAACCGCCGGGTCGCACCGCGGCGTACGCCGGGTGATTGCTACAAGACCGCGAGCTACCGGCGCGCGATCTGGTACGCGTGCGATCGGGCGTTTCCGCCGCCGGCGCCGCTGGCGAAGATGGCCAGTGAGACGACCAAGCAATGGGAGCGACGGCTGAAGAGGCACCGGCAGTGGGACGACTTACTCGCGTGGCGGCGCGAGCATCGTTGGCACCCCCATCAGCTGCGACACACGGCCGCTACGACGCTGCGACGGGAGTTCGGGCTGGAGGCCGCCCAACTCACGCTGGGCCACTCCAGCGCAACGGTGACGGACGCCGTCTACGCGGAACGTGATCGCGCGAAGGTGATCGAGATCATGAACCGCGTGGGTTGATCAGACACGTTGAGACCAAGCAGCAGACGCCGGGGCCCCGCGATGGGATCGCCCCGGCGTTTCTTTGTTGGCGTCTGCGGTTCGCGCCGCCCCATCCCTCGCTAACTGTGCAACCTCGCTAGCGGCAAGCGTCGCCTGTCCTTTTTTCCGACTTCATCCGCGCGCTGGAAACACGAAGGAACACCGAAGTTACCGCGATGCGCAGCTCATCGGATCGCGGCTAACTCCGGTTAGCGAGTTAGCGGCAGAATCGCTCCCCTACAACGCGTGCATCGGACGCATGGCAAACATGCGTCAGGAGGTTCCGATGCACGAACAACCGACGACAACTGAGAACTACATCACGCTGACAGAGGCGGCGAAGATCGCCCCTGGCCGACCCTCCGCGAATTGCGTGTGGCGGTGGTGCCGCCGCGGCGTCCTGGCCCGTAACGGGGAGCGCGTCCGGCTGCAGCACCTGCGCATCGGCGGGATGATCTACACCCAACCGGCGTGGCTGGAGCAGTTTGGCCGCACGCTCGCGGAAGCGGACGCGAAGTACTTCGACTTGTGCGAGGCCGCGTCCGAAGCCGCCGCTGCCGCGGCAGCGCCTCGCCGGCGCCGCGCTTCCCCATCCCAATTCGAGAAACGGCGTCGCGAGCAGGTCGCGGCTGCGCGACGCGAGCTTGATGAGGCGGGGTACTGATGCCCGCTCGTTCTCACTATCCCCCGCTGATCTCGATCGGTCAAGGCGACTACCGCCGCGACTTCTCTGTGCGAGACGATACGCCGGAGGCGTCGAAGGGCGCAACGTTCGAGCTCTGCTTCCTCTCACGAGAACCCGCCGACGTCTACCACGCCAAGTCGGACGACTTCCTGACGTCGCACACGCTGAACGACTTCCGCCGCTGCCCACTCATGTATCGCAAGAAGGAACTCGGCCTCGTGCCGGAGCGCGACACGGCGGCATACCTCATTGGCCGGGCCGCGCACTCCCTGATCCTGGAAGGCCGCGAGCGCTACGAGCACGAGTTCGCCGTCGGTGGCCCAATCAACCCGAAAACGGGCCAGCCGTTCGGTTCGCAGACGAAGGCCTTCGCGGAATGGGCGGCGCGCCAGAGCAGGTCCGTGCTCAGCGACGCGCAGGGGGCGCTGGTCGAGCAGATGGCGGCGGCGGTGCGTGAGCATGGCGTCGGGGCGGCGCTGCTGGCCGAGGGTGTGGCCGAGGGCGTGGTGTGGGCACGCTATGGGGAGTTCCCCTGCCAGGCGCGCATCGATTGGATCAACCCGCACACCGAGGTTGGCATCGTCGACCTGAAGACCTGCGACCAACTCGATGAGTTCGAGCTGGCCGTCCGCGCCTTCGATTACGTCCACCAGGTGGCGTTCTACCGGGCGCTCGTCGCGCTCGTCAGCGGTCACGTCCTCCCCGTGCACATCGTCGCCGTCGAGAAGCGCGAGCCGTTCCGCTGCGGCGCATGGCGCGTGCTGCCGTCGGTACTCGACGAGGCGCAGCGGCAGAACGAGGCGGCGATGCGCGAGCTTGGTCACTGCCGCGCGACCGGGAACTGGTTCACCCGTTACGAGGAGCTGCGCGTGATTGACTCGCTGTGATGCCGGGCGCGGGGCCGGGTGGCGTGGCCAGCAACTCCACACCTCCTCCCCTCGCTCGAATCGGCCCGGACTCCCTGCACCGACCCCGCGACCGGTTTCACGGCACATGACAGGAGATCGAAGCCATGAAGGAGAACGCATGAATCTGCTGGAACAAGTTCAACGGGGCCGCGTTGCGGCTCCACGGCGGACGCTGGTGTACGGCACGCACGGCGTCGGGAAGAGCACGTTCGGCGCGATGGCCAAAGCGCCGATCTTCGTGCAGACGGAAGACGGCCTGGCCGGCATCGACTGCGCGCGCCTGCCGCTGGCGACGCGCTACAGCGACGTGCTCACGGCGCTGGGCGCGCTCTACAGCGAGCCGCATGAGTACCGCACGGTCGTGCTCGACTCGCTCGACTGGCTGGAGCGGCTGATCTTCGCCGACGTCTGCCAGAAACGCGGCGTGGAGAGCATCGAGGACATCCCCTACGGCAAGGGCTACGTCTTCGCGCTGACGAACTGGCGCGACGTGTTGCAGGGCTTCGACGCGCTGCGGAACGACCGCGGTATGGCCGTCATCCTGATTGCCCACGCCCAGATCGAGCGTTTCACGAATCCCGAGACCGACACGTATGACCGATACGCGCCGCGCCTGCAGAAACTGGCGTCGGCGTTGATCCAGGAATGGTGCGACGAGGTTCTGTTCGCGACCTACAAGGTCCACACGAAGACCACGACCGAGGCCTTTGACCGCAAGCGTGTCCAAGGCGTCGGCAGTGGAGAGCGAATCCTCCGCACGACCGAGCGGCCGGCGCACGTGGCGAAGAACCGCGTGGGCCTGCCCGACGAGCTGCCCCTCGACTACCGCCTCTACGCCGCCTCGGTGCGCGGCGAAGACCTGACCGTTTCCGAACCCGAACCTGCTGCACAAGGAGCCTGATCCATGGCGAACCTGAACAACTTCGATGCCAACGACGTCGATCCGAACTTCGCGTTCGCCCCCATCCCCGCTGGTAGCTACGTGGCTGCGATCACGAACAGCGAGATGAAGCCCACGAAGAAGGGCACGGGGCAGTACCTCGAGCTCACGTTCCAGGTGCTCGACGGTGAGCACAAGGGGCGCCTGCTCTGGGCCCGCCTGAACCTGGACAACCCCGACGCGCAGGCTGTGAAGATCGCGCGGGCGGAGCTGTCCGCGATCTGCCGGGCGGTCGGCGTGCTCACGCCCCGGGATTCGGTCGAACTGCACAACCTGCCGTTGACGATCAAGGTCGGTCTGAAGAACCGCAAGGACACGGGCGAACCGGCCAACACCATCAAGGGCTACGAGCGCAAGGCAGCGTCGGCACCGGCTCCCGCCATGGCAGGCACTGCCAACGGGAAGGCGCCATGGCAGCGGTAGCGCCGATCAAGCTCGAACTGCCGTGGCCGCCGTCGGCGAATCACTACTACCGGCGGGTTGGCGCACGCACGCTCATCAGCCGTGCCGGGCGGGAGTTCCGGCGGCAGGTGGCGCAGATCCTCGCGGCGCGCCGCCTGGCGCCGGCTCTCGGCCGGCTCGCGGTGACGGTGGAGGTGTTCCCGCCCGACCGCCGCAAACGCGACGCGGACAACCTGCTGAAGAGCCTGCTTGATGCGCTGCAGCACGGCGGTGCGTTCCCCGACGACAGCCGGATCGTCTGGCTGCTGACGTACCGCGTCCAGGTCGTGCCCGGCGGCCGCGTGGTCGTGACGATCCGCGACCTTGCGGCCGGGCAGCAGCCGCCGAACGACGCGGCGATCTGGTCCCCCTCTCTCAACTGAAGGAGTCGAATCTGTGGACACGAGAACGATCGAGATGTCCGGCATCCGCACGGATGGCGAAACCCAGCCCCGCACGGCCATCAACCCCGGGATCGTGCAGGAGTACGCCGAGGCAATGGAATCCGGTGCGCAGCTGCCACCGGTCACCGTTGTGTTCGACGGGGCCACGTTCTGGCTGATCGACGGCTTCCACCGCTTCTACGCCCACCGCAGGTGTGGTCGTACCGACATACAAGCGGAAGTCCTGAACGGTGAGTTGGCGGACGCCCGGTGGATGTGCCTGGCCGCGAACAAGACGCATGGGCTGCGGCGCACAAACGAAGACAAGTCGAAGGCAGTCTCCCGTGCGCTGCGAATGAAACCGGATATGAGTGACGGAGCCATTGCAGACCATGTTGGTGTTCACCGCAATATGGTTTTGAAGCACCGACACGCACACGACGAACGAGCAGGTTGCACAAATTGTGCAACCAGAACCGGTCGTGACGGAAAGCGCTACCCGACGCGGTCTCCCAAGCGCCGATCCGGCAAGCGCACCGGCGGCGTTTCCAAGAACGCCTTCCAGCCGGTCCGTGGCCACAGCAACCCACAACCGATGCGTGCCCTCAACATGCCCCAGGACCCCGTAATGGGCGCTCGAACACTGATCGAGCTGTTCGACGCGACCTATCTCCGCGCCCTGGTCACCTTCCTCACCCAGCACCTCGAAGGAGCCAGCACATGACACTTGAGGATCTTTTCAGTCGTCACGACTCATACATGACCGTAGTCGACGTCACGCCGGAGTTGGCGGAGGAGATCATCAGCCACTGCAACACGCGTAATCGCTCACTCAGCGACAAGCACGTCGACTATCTGGCCGAGGAGATGCGCTCCGGCCGGTGGCGCCTCACACACCAGGGCATCGCCTTCAGTCCCAACCGCGTGCTCCTGGATGGCCAGCATCGGATGTGGGCAGTCGCGATGTCGGGCGTCACTGTCCCAATGCGCATCTTCGTCAACCTGCCCGAGGAGATCATGGAGGCGGTCGATACCGGCCGCATCCGTACGAACGACCAGATCATCAGCCTGGGTGGCGATCTCGGCAAAATCACCGCCGCCGAGTTAGCCACGCTGCGGGCGATGCTGTCGGCGTCGGAGGCTCCCCGTCGCCGGTCGGCGGGCGAGGAGCGCATGCTGTTGCAGAACCACCTGGAAGCGGTCCGCTTCGCGATGCGGCTGCTGCCGCGCAGCAGCTACCGCGGCGTCGCCAACGGGACGATCCGGGCGGTTCTCGCGCGGGCTTGGTACTCGAGCGATCGCGGTCGCCTGCGGCGCTTCGCGGATGTGCTGCAGACGGGCCTGCCGCAGGACGAACGCGATCAGCCCGCGCTCACCCTCGTTCAGTTCCTGGTCAAGACCGCGGGTAACACATCGAGCGCCATGCGCCGCGAGCGCTACCAGAAGACGGAGCGTGCGTTGCAGGCTTACCTGAACCGCGAATCGATGGCCAAGCTCTACGCGGCCACCGAAGAGCTGTTCCCCCTGCCGGAAGAGGCCCGCCGGGCGAGCGCCTGATGCAACTGCGTCCCTACCAGCTCGAGGCCGTCGAGGCCGTGTACCGTCACCTGCGCGAGCGGGACGACCATCCCTGCGTCGTGATCCCGACTGCCGGCGGAAAGACGCCGGTGATCGCGACGATCTGCCGCGACGCCGTGCAGCGCTGGGGTGGGAAGGTGCTGATCCTCGCGCACGTGAAGGAGTTGCTCGAGCAGGCGGCAGAGAAGTTGCGGGCCGTCGCGCCTGACCTGCCCTTCGGCGTCTACTCGGCGGGCCTGAAGCGCCGTGACCTGGGCTACGCGGTCACCGTGGCGGGCATTCAGTCGGTCTATCAGCGTGCCGCCGACGTTGGCGCAGTCGATCTCGTGATCGTCGATGAATCGCATCTCATTCCGCCCGACGGCGAGGGGATGTACCGGCAGTTCCTGGCGGAGATGCAGGCCATCAACCCGCTGGTGCGGGTGATCGGCTTTACTGCGACGCCGTTCCGCATGAAGTCCGGGTCGATCTGCGCTCCGGAGAACATCCTCAACGCGGTCTGCTATGAGATCGGTGTGCGCGAGCTGATCGTGCAGGGCTACCTCTGCCCATTGCGCACGAAGGCCGGCACGCAGAAACCCGATACCGATCGGCTGCACGTGCGCGCCGGCGAATACGTCGCCAGCGAAGTCGAGCAGCTCATGGACGATGACAACCTCGTCCATGCTGCCTGCCGCGAAATCATCACGCACACGCAGGATCGCGAGGCCGTGCTGATCTTCGCGGCGGGCGTCGCGCACGCTCAGCACGTGGCGCGCGTGCTGCACGACCGGCACGCCGTCGAGTGCGGCTTCGTCTGCGGCGAGACGCTGCCGTTCGAACGCGACGAGACGTTGCGGCGGTTCCGCAGTGGTGAGCTCAAGTACCTCGTCAACGTCAACGTGCTCACCACCGGCTTCGACGCCCCCAACATCGACTGCGTCGCGCTGCTACGGCCGACGCTGTCGCCTGGACTCTACTACCAGATGGTCGGGCGAGGCTTCCGGCTGCACCCGGGGAAGACCGACTGCCTGGTCCTGGACTTCGGCGGTAACGTGCTGCGGCATGGGCCGGTAGATCACCTCCGCGTCGACGGCCGGCCGCCCGGCGACGGCGAGGCGCCAGTCAAGGAATGCCCGAGTTGCCACGAGCTGGTGGCTGCCGGCTACGCGACGTGTCCGGCCTGCGGGCACGTCTTCCCGCCGCGCGAGACGCGGCAGCACGATCGGCGCGCCAGCGACGCCGGCATCTTGTCCGACCAAGTGACGCGCGTCGATTACGACGTTGAGGAGGTCTTCTACGCAGTCCACACGAAGCGCAGCGCGCCGCCCGATGCGCCGCGGACCATGCGCGTGGACTACCGCGTCGGCTTCAACCAGTACATCTCCGAATGGGTATGCGTCGAGCACACGGGGTACGCCCGCGAGAAGGCGGTCCAGTGGTGGTCGCGGCGCTCGCACGAGCCCGTGCCCGACTCGGCGGAGGAGGCAGTCGAGCTGGCCGAGGCCGGGGCGCTCGCGCCCACTCACCGCATCACCGTCGAGCGCAAGCCCGGCGAGCAGTTCGACCGCATCGTGCGACACGAGCTTGGACCCAAGCCGCCGCGGCTCGACGGTGAGGAGGGCCTGCCCGAGTACGCCACACCAATCAGCGATGATGAGGTGCCGTTCTGATGTCGGCGACGAGCCCGATGCTGCAGGCCGCGCTGTGGTACGCCGACCAGGGCTACCCGGTGTTCCCCTGCGCCCCGGGCCGCAAGACGCCGCTGACCGAACACGGGCTGCTCGATGCGACCACCGACGCCGACCAGATCGAGGCCTGGTGGACGCAGTCCCCCGGCGCGAACCTCGGCCTGCGTACGGATGGCCTGATCGTCGTCGACGTGGATGGTGCCGACAACGCTTGGCTCCAGGATCAACCCGAGCGGGTGGTGCAGTTGGCCGGCGCGCCGACGTCGCTGACGCCGCGTGGCGGACGGCAGTACATGTTCCGTCAGCCCGAAGGCCGATGCTGGCGGAATACCGCCGGGCAACTCGCCCACCGGGTCGATACGCGCGCTGACGGCGGCTACGTTCTGGTGGCGCCCTCGGTCGTGGCCGGCACGGCGTACCGCTGGCTCGATGGTCTCGACCTGCCCGCACCCGAGAAACTCGACCCGCCGCCGGACTGGCTGGTAGCGCTGCTCGATCGCATGGCGCCGCGCGACGCCGCGACCTCCACTGCCCCGGCTGGTGAAACCGCCATTCCGGCTGGCCAGCGCAACGCCACGCTGGCGCGCCTCGCCGGGGCCATGCGCCGCGTCGGCATGTCGCAGGCCGAGATCCTCGCCGCCCTCCTGCGCGTGAACATCGACCGCTGTCATCCACCGCTGCACCAGCGCGAAGTCGAACGCATCGCCGCGAGCATCGCGCGCTATGCCCCCGACAGCATCTCGGTTGCCTTGATCGAAGACCACTACGGGCAGGACCGCCGGCAGCCGGCGTCCGGCCCCATCCCGGTGAGGAACATGTCGACATTCAACCATCTGCGTGATCCGGTCATTCACGGTCTGCTGCGCCGCGGCGAGACCATGAATGTCATCGCGGCCCCCAAAACCGGCAAATCGTGGCTGGTGCTCGGCCAGGCCATGGCGATCGCCACAGGCCGACCCTGGCTCGGGCTGTTCCCGGCTGAGCGTGGCCGCGTCCTGATCCTCGACAACGAGCTCCACCCCGAGACGATCGCCCACCGTATCCCACAGGTGGCCGCCGCGCTGGGGGTCGGCATGGACGAGATCGCCGACCAGATCTACGTCCACCCGCTGCGCGGGCAACTACGCGACATCCTGGCGATGGCGACGTACTTCGACGCGATCGAGCCCGGGCAATACGCAGCGATCATCTTGGATGCGATGTATCGCTTCATGCCGGCGGGCACCGACGAGAATGACAACGGCGCGATGGCCGGCATCTACAACCGCGTGGACGCCTATGCGGAGCGGCTGGGCTGCTGCTTCATCGCGATTCACCACACGACCAAGGGCAACCAGTCCGCGAAGTCAGTTACCGATGTTGGGGCCGGGGCGGGCAGCCAGAGCCGGGCTGCTGATGCGCATCTCGTCCTCCGCCCGCACGAGGAGCCGGGGGCCGTCGTGCTCGAGGCCGTGGTGCGCTCCTGGGCACCGGTCACGCCAATCGCGCTGCGGTGGGAGTTCCCGGTCTGGCGACCCGCGCCCGAGCTTGATCCGGCCGCGCTGCGCAGCGAGCGGCCGAAGCGCGCCACGACCAGCCGCAACGAAGAACCCGACCCGCCCGACTGGAGCATCGAGACGTTTGTGCAGACGTTCATCGGTACCCAGCCCGTAACAATTCCAGAGCTGCGCGAGCAGACGGCGCGGGAGCCCGGATTGTCGTGGCGCCGGATCAGCGACCTGCTCGCGCTGGCCGAGCAGCGGGGGCTCATCCAGCGTGTGCGACTGCCGGGCCGTGGTGGACCGCAGGGATTCGTCATCGGCATGGAGGAGGTGCCGACATGAAGCACCGCCCTGCGAACTCCGAGCGCCGAACCGCTCGAAGTGTGAGCGCGCAGCCGGTTCAGCGCTCGCGCTTCGGGTTGAACTCGAAGCGCGCGCACCCCCCATACCCCCCGTGGGTGCGCCGCCAGTTCGGCGGCGACCCTCGAACTCGAAGCGCGCGCTTCAAGTTCGCGCTCGAGGTTCGGGCCGGCGATGGTTCCTTCCCGGCCGAAACGGCCCTCGATGGCCGCGGGAACAGCACCGAATCGCGACAGAGTTTGTTGCGCGGGACCGACGTACCCACGACGCGCACGGGGGCCAACGTGGGCGACGCGGGCGCGGCGGCAGGTAGGTCGGTACGAGGTGGCGGCCCCGCGACGCCCGTGGGCCAAACGTCGCGGCCAGGGGGCCGCCCGGGCGGCGGAGGTTCCGCCAGGTACGAAGACAAGGAGGTCTGAACGATGCTGAACGTCGAACTGCGGCCGCTGGCCGAGATCAAGCCGTACGAGAAGAATCCGCGTCAGAACGACGCCGCCGTCGACGCGGTGGCCGAGTCGATTCGGCGGTTCGGCTTCCGCCAGCCGATCGTTGTTGACGAGGCAGGCGTGATCGTCTGTGGGCATACGCGCTGGAAGGCGGCCCAGAAGCTCGGGCTGGCCGAGGTGCCGGTGCATGTCGCACGCGACCTGACGCCGGAGCAGATCCGCGCGTACCGCATCGCGGACGTATGCCTGATGTAGTCCAGCCCAAGACCAATGGGAAGGACGATGCTTTGTTGACAATGTTGGACCAGAGAAAGCAGTTCTGGAAAGACCGTGGCCGTTTGGCCGGCCACCGTACCGAGGGAGTACGTTGGCTCGTTCGTGTGAGCGAGCCGGCTAGAGAATTCTCCCGGCAATGTGGGACACAGGCGAAGCTTCATAGCCGTAGGAGTCCTGCTAGGTAGAGCTTCCGCATGGCTACGCAAGGAACCAACAAACACCTTTGGGAAATTCGGCCCCCATCCCCGCTAACACTGAAGCCGCCCGGCGTAGAAAACCGGGATAAGGGATGGCCCCGGACGACGAAGACGATTGTCTGCCGTCGACGTCCAGTCCAGAGTATCGGGAGATTGGCGGTCAGCCAACAAGCCGCCATGTCCGGGGAGAGCAGCGGACTGCTGTTGGGTGTTGCTACGTTGGAGCCTAAACGGGAGCGATTGAGTGTCAACAAAGGAACCAGGGAAGCCCAGTCGAGTAGGGTGGTCGCACAGTCGCCACGGTTCGCACCGCGGCAGACTCCACCGATGAGGCGGCTGGGTGGCGGAGCCTCCGTAGTAGTCCGAGGACGGGAAAGCCGTCCACATGGCGAAGGGAGGCAGATTGACTCGTGTTGGATGACGGAAGCATTCGGCAATCGAAGGGGTCTTCGATGAATGTGGAAGAAGTCCAACGAAGGCTTTGGGAGCAGTCGAAGGCGCACCGGGCGCATCGGCAGTCCAGCATGCCGCTCTTTCCCGTCAATGCGTACGACGGGCGGATACGGAACCTCATGGATTTGATGCACCATCCTGAGTGGCTGGCGGCCGCGGCGGACCGGACGCTTCAACGCTCCAAAGGCAAAGCGGCAGGCGTAGAAGAGGTAGCATCAGAACCTGTGGAAATTGAAAGAAAGGTGGGGCATCCTCCAAGGC
>CAYXTR010000045.1:0-30836 GCA_964468185.1 uncultured Planctomycetales bacterium
CCGAACCGGAGGCGAAGAAGTCGAGCAGCAGACGGCTGAACGCGTAGTCATAGTCGACGCCGTCGAGATTCAGCGTGCCAGCGTCACCGACCGGATCGCCATTGGCGACGTTCGGATCGACAACCTGGAACGCGTAGGCGTTGTACTCCCACGCATCGCCACAAGCATAGCTGACGATCGTGGCGCCACCGTACAGGTGGTTCCAGCGAATCTGAGCATACTCATCATCAATGGCCCACGCGAAGACGTAGCCACGCATGATGAGGTCGCCGGTGCCCTCGGGATCCGGATACGGATCGCCCAGGACGGTCCACGGCGAGACACCCTTCGGCATACCAGTAGCGACCGACCAGTAGGCCGGCTCGTTGCTGGTCAGCTCAATGACGTTGTCAACGTTATTGCAGGTCTCGCTGACAAAGTAGAGCTGAATGTCGAGATCAGCATTCCAGTCATTGTTGATCGTGATGAAAGTGTCCTGGATCAGGTTACCCTGCGAGTCCCAACGGACCTCGACCTTCGGGTAAACCAACAAACTGCCCTTCTCAACGGCACTGACGCGATCCTGCGCCATGGCCGCGGGCACCAATACCGCAACACAGAGTGCTGCCACAATAGCGAAACGGAACATTGCAGTCCCTCCTTACGAAAAGGTGAACCCAAAACCAACTTGCTTCCCCAGCCAACGGGGAACCGTCATTCTCAAAAACTCTCTCGAATGGTTCGAGCGTCCGAATCGAGTGCAGTGCGATGCCAACCAGCCACCTCCTTTCCCCGCTTCGCCTTCCTTCGACTCGGATTTCCGTTCGTCGGGGAACGTCCCGAAATGTGACGCCCCATTACCCGAAACCGCTCTCGCCCATAAGAATAGCAAATCCGACACTTTATGCAACCGATTACGGGACCGTTTCCAAAGAAATTTCCTATAACGTAGCGTCCCATATCCGTAACCACTTGCCAATGAAAGGTTTCCGGACTCAAATTGCCCCCGGAGTTATTGGCCGTAACCAGTTCCGATTTGCCGAATTTTCACTTCACGACGTGCCCCCCCGCCACCTTCTTGCTCATGCCCAGGTGTAATTCCCGTCACCGCGCCCGGTCGTACGACCGAACGGAGTCGGCCCTCCCCTCGATACCGGTTCCGGATCCGCTGCTGTGGGACGAGTACAACGAGGCCAGCACATGCCGAATCGAAGTCAGCCCCCGCTCCGCTCCTCCACCACGACGCGGAAGCCAATGTACCCGCTGCGCATCACCGACGGCCGCCGTAATCGCGTCGCGCAACGCAACTGACCCGCTTCGCTGAACCACGAACCGCCGCGCAACATCCGACCCGACTCCCCCTCGGGACCACCACGCCACGCACTGCCATCGTTCGGCGCATCTTCATACGTCACGTGATACCGGTCCGCACACCATTCCCACACGTTTCCATGCATGTCATATAACCCCCACGCATTCGGCTTCTTCCCACCCACCGCCTGTGGTTTCCCAGGATCCCCTGCCACATACCACGCATATTCGCTGAGCCGCTCTACCTCGTTACCGTAGCAATACGCCCCCTGACTCCCCGCACGACACGCATACTCCCACTCGGACTCACTCGGCAACCGCACCTTGCGCTCACTCCGCTGCGACAGTTGCTCGCAAAACGCCTGCGCATCCCGCCAGGACACCCGATTCACCGGCAGGTCTTCGCCCGGATACCAGCTCGGATTCTCCCCCATTACCGCGACCCACTGCGCCTGCGTCACCTCATACCGTCCCATGTAGAACGGCCGGTCAATCCGCACCAGGTGCCGCGGCCCCTCATTACTGTGCCGATTCGCCTCCGACGCCGGTGATCCCATCATGAACTCCCCCGCGGGCACCCGCACCAGCTCCAGCGTCACACCGTCGCCAAGCCGCAAACGCGAGGTACCCGACGACGCACATCCACCACTGAAAACCAACGAACAGCAAAAAAGTACCGCCAACCAGATCGTCATCACATTTCGCACCACACGCACCCTCCACAACCATCCCCGTGAAGATCGGCTCCACGTCACACTACCGTAGAACACCCGCCTTGCCAACGTTGTCCCCACGCCCGCTGTAGCGGCTACGCCTGATCACCCCAGCCTAGGCGCTCTTCGAAGCGGCCAGTATATTCCAACTTCATGGCGAAACCGCGCCATTCGGCTGGCCGCGCGGTCACACTAACGCCCCAAACCGCTGCAGGTAATGGCAGGAGGGTGAACGCTCATGCCACGCGATGCGCACAGAGTACTGGTCACCGGCGGCGCAGGCTTCATCGGCTCGGCCCTCGTCCGACATCTCGTGTGTAACGTCGGCTGCCACGTCTGCATCTTCGACAAACTCACCTACGCCGGCAATCTGAGTTCGCTCCGCGATGTCGAAAACCACGACAACTACCTACTCGTCCAAGGTGACATCTGTGACCGCCACGCGGTCGACCGCACGCTCGCCGAATTCGAGCCGACCGCGATCATGCACTTGGCCGCGGAAAGCCACGTCGACCGCAGCATCGACGGGTCGGCCGACTTCATCAACACGAACATCCTCGGCACCTACACGCTCCTCGAAGCGGCTCGGTCCTTCTGGTCCACCCTCGACCCAACAGCACGCGACGCCTTCCGCTTCCACCACATCTCGACCGACGAGGTCTACGGCAGCCTCGGCCCCGAAGGCTTCTTCACCGAGACCACCGCCTACGACCCCCGTAGCCCCTATTCCGCGTCCAAAGCCGCCAGCGACCACCTCGTCCTGGCGTGGCACCACACATATGGCCTCCCCGTGCTCCTCACGAACACGTCCAATAACTACGGCCCGTACCATTTCCCCGAGAAACTCATCCCCCTGATGATTCTCAACTGCCTCGACCGCAAGCCGCTACCGGTCTACGGGAAGGGCGACAATGTCCGCGATTGGCTTTACGTCGAAGACCATGTCAAGGCCCTCTGGACCGTCGTGACAAATGGGCAGCCCGGACGCACCTACAACATCGGCGGCGGCAACGAACGCACCAACCTCGCCGTCGTAGAGACCATCTGCGACATCATTGACGAGCTCCGCCCACACCCCGACGGCCCCAGCCGCAATCTGATCACCTTCGTACCCGATCGCCCGGGCCACGATTGGCGGTACGCCATCGATTCATCGCGAATCCGAACTGAGCTGGGCTGGCAACCCGCCGAGACCTTTGACACCGGCATCCGTAAGACCATCCAGTGGTATCTCGAAAACGAGTGGTGGTGGCGACCCATTCGCGAAGCCAAGTACGCCGGCCAGCGCCTGGGCACCGGCAGCAAAATCGAGAAGGAGCACGTCGGATGAAGGGCATCATTCTCGCTGGCGGCGCAGGCACACGCCTGCATCCCATGACCATGGCGCTCAGCAAGCAATTGCTGCCGATCTACGACAAACCCATGGTCTACTACCCGCTCAGCGTCCTGATGCTCGCCGGCATCCGCGAAATCCTCGTCATCTCGACGCCCGAAGACCTGCCGCTCTACCGCAAGCTCCTCGGCGACGGCCGGCGCTGGGGGCTCACCCTGCAATACGCCGAGCAACCCCGCCCCGAGGGCCTCGCCCAGGCATTCCTCATCGGCGAGCCCCTCCTCGACCGCGAACCCGTCTGCCTCATCCTCGGCGACAACGTCTTCTACGGCGCCGGCGTGCCACAACTCGTGCAGGAAGCCCGCCGCTCGGCGTCGGAGGGCGGCGCCTACGTCTTCGGCTATCGCGTATCGGACCCACAGCGTTACGGCGTCGTCGAGTTCGACGCCGACTACAACGTCCTGACCATCGAGGAGAAGCCCGCACAGCCCCGCAGCCACTGGGCCGTCACGGGCCTCTATTTCTACGATCGCCAGATCTGGGACCTCGCACACGAAGTCCGCCCGTCCGCCCGCGGCGAACTCGAAATCACGACCCTGAACAATCTCTACCTCCAGAAAGGACAGCTCCGCTGCCGACCGTTCGGCCGCGGCGTCGCGTGGCTCGACACGGGCACGCCCGACAGCCTGGCCGAGGCGGCGGCATTCGTCCGCACGATCGAGCACCGCCAGGGCCTCAAGGTCGCCTGCCTGGAGGAGATCGCGGTCCACATGGGCTACGTCTCACGTGAGGACATGCTCGCGACCGTCTCCGACGCGAAGGGCAGCTACTACGACTACATCCGCCAGTGGCTGAGCTCGTGACCCGCGCGCAGGAGCCACCGGCAGTGACCACAACGTCGCGGCGAATCCCGGCATGACCACCAGCAAGACAGTCGCCATCTCGCAGTCCAACTACATCCCCTGGAAGGGCTTCTTCGACTTCATCAACAGTGTCGACGAATTCGTTCTCTACGACGAAGTCCAATACACCCGCCGCGACTGGCGCAACCGCAACAAGATCAAGACCCGCGACGGCCTGCGGTGGCTGACAATTCCGGTGCAGGTCAAGGGCAACTACCACCAGCGCATCGACGAGATGACCGTCTCCGACCCGGACTGGGCCCGCCGACACTGGGACACCATCACACATAATTACGCGAAGGCCGCCTGCTTCTCCGAAATGCGCAGCCCCATCGGCGACCTTTACAACTCACTCGACGAGCCGTCACTCAGCCACATCAATCTCCGCTTCCTCACGCTGCTCTGCAACCTGCTCGGCATCCGCACCCATTTCACCTGGTCCACCGAGTACCCCCGCGCGGCAGACGACCGCGTCGAGCGCCTCGTCGAAATCTGCCAGCAACTCAATGCCACCGACTACGTCACCGGCCCCAGCGCCCGCGACTACCTCGACGAATCCGCATTCCACACCGCCGGCATTCGGGTACACTACATGGACTACCGCGGCTACCCCGAGTATCCGCAGCTTTTCGGCACATTCGAGCACGGCGTCAGCGTGCTGGATCTCATCTTCAACACCGGCCGCGAGGCCCCCTGCTTCATGAAGAGTTTCTGACGTGCAACTATCAATCGTCGCCACGTTGTATAAGTCCGCTCCGCACCTGGAAGAATTCTGCCGGCGCATCTGCTCTACAGCAGAGTTGCTCACCGCCGACTTCGAGCTCATTCTCGTCAACGACGGCTCGCCCGATGATTCGCTCGACATCGCCGTGAGGCTGCACCAGCGCGACCAACGCATCATCGTCATCGATCTCTCCCGCAACTTCGGCCACCACAAGGCCATCATGACCGGCCTCGCCCACGCCCGCGGCGACCGCGTCTTCCTGATCGACTCCGACCTCGAAGAGGAGCCCGAACTGCTCCCGCGCTTCTGGACCGCTTACGAGCAGCAAGACGCCGACGTAGTCTTCGGCGTCCAATCCGCCCGCAAGGGCAACATCTTCGAACGCATCTCCGGAGCAGCCTTCTATCGCCTTTTCAACTGGCTCTCGAACCACCCCGTCCCCGAGAACCTGATCACCGCCCGTCTGATGAGCCAGCGCTACGTCCAGGCCCTGCTCCGCCACCGCGAATCCGAGCTCTTCCTCGGCGGCGTCTGGGCCATCACCGGCTTCAACCAGGTTCCTTTGGTTGTCACGAAGCACAGCCACGGCACCAGCACCTACAGCCTCGTCCACCGCCTCCGGCTCTTCGTCAACGCCCTCACGTCCTTCAGCAGCCGCCCCCTGCTACTGATTTTCTACATGGGCGCCGCGATCTTCTTCGTCTCATCACTGGCGGCCCTGACGCTTATCGTCGCCCGCCTGTTCTTCCTCCCCTTCGAGACCGGCTGGCCCTCGCTCATCGTCTCGATCTGGATGATCGGCGGACTGATGATCTTCTGCCTGGGCGTGATTGGCATCTACCTCTCCAAGGTCTACACCGAAACCAAGCGCCGCCCCTACACCATCATCCGGCACATCTATCAGCGCAGCGAGGAGGCCGCGGAACATGTCGTTTACGCACATCAAGAACGCCGTGAGCGACTACTACACCCAGAAGCTCCACACCGCGGGACCGAGCCCCCAGGGCGTTGACTGGAACTCCACCGAGTCACAGGAACTCCGCTTCGCCCAACTGCTGAAGCTCTGTGCCCGCTCCGAGCCCTTCAGCCTGCTCGACTACGGCTGCGGCTACGGCGCGCTGTTCGATTTCACCCACCGCCGCGAATACCCACTCCAGCGCTTCCAGGGCTACGACATCGCACCCGAGATGATCCGCACGGCGGCTGAATTGCATACCGACGCCGCAAACTGCCAGTTCACAGCAAACGAGCAGGAACTGCTGCCGGCTGACTACGTCGTCGCCAGTGGCATCTTCAACGTGCGCCAGGAAGTCAGCAACGAAGAATGGTGGTCGTACACGTGCGACACCCTGGCAAAACTCGCTCGTCTCAGCCAGCGCGGCTTCGCCTTCAACATGCTCACGTCCTACTCCGACGCCGAGAAGATGCGCCCGCAGCTCTTCTACCCCGACCCCTGCCACGTATTCGACTACTGCAAGCGCAACTTCTCCAAGTGGGTCGCCCTGCTGCACGACTACGGCCTGTATGAGTTCACGATCCACGTTCGTCTCTAGGCGACAAGTCTCAATCGCCGACCATTGAGGCCCATATGTTCCCCATCGCTTTCTGCGTTTCCGGAAAAGGTCGCCTGATGCGGGCCGCCGTCCGGTGCGCCGCTCAACTCGGCATCCGCCCCGCGGCCATCGTCCTCGACGAAAAGGCCGCCCCGGATCTCGACATCTTCTGCCGCGACGCCAACATCCCCCACACCCGCCTGGATCTCAGCGATCGCCAGCGCTTCGACGACGACCTGGTCCGCGCCTGCCGCGAAGCCCAGCCCGGCGCCATCTTCCTCACCTTCGACAAGCTCGTTCCACCCGCCCTCATCGAGCAATTCCCCCACTCGATCGTCAACGTCCACATGTCGCTGCTCCCCGCCTTCCGCGGCTTCGGCGCGCTCAGCGGCGCCCTCAATGCCGGCGTCAAGCTGGCCGGCCCAACCCTCCACCTCGTCGACGGCTCCGTCGACGGCGGCCCCATCATCAGTCAGGGCGCCGTGCCCGTCCGCCCCACCGACACCCCCACCGACCTCGGTGCCCGCATCTATCGCCAGGTGCTGCCGATGTACCTCCAACTGCTGGCCTGGTTCGCCGCCGACCGCGTGACCCGTGACGACGCCGGCCGCGTCTGGATCCGCGACGCCGCCTACGAAGCCGGCCCCATCGTCCCAGCCATCGAGCCCGCCATCGCCGCCCTCGCCACAGCCCACTACGAATGATCCGGCCCACCACACCGCGTCCCAATGGCATTCACTGCGTAATCGGTTTACAACACACCAGCAAGACAATCCGGATCACAGCCCCATCCGCCGGAGCCTCTCATGGACCCCATCCCCTTCAACCAACCCCCCACCACCGGCCGCGAGCTCGAATACCTCCAGCAGGCCATCGCCTCACACCACCTCCACGGCGACGGCCCCTTCACGCACCGCTGCCAGGACTTCCTCCAGGACCGCTACGGCTGCCCGCGCGCCCTCCTGACTCACTCCTGCACCGGCGCCCTCGAAATGGCCGCCCTGCTCTGCGACCTCCAGCCCGGCGACGAGTTCATCGTCCCCAGCTACACCTTCGTCTCATCCGTCAACGCCTTCGTCCAGCGCGGCGCCATCCCTGTCTGGTGCGACCTCCGCCCCGACACCCTCAACATGGACGAGCAGCTCATCGAGCCGCTCATCACGACCCGCACCAAAGCCATCGTCCCCATGCACTACGGCGGCGTCGCCTGCGAGATGGACACCATCATGGACATCGCCGGGCGGCATGGCCTCCTCGTCATCGAGGACGCCGCCCAGGGCATCGAAGCCTTCTACAACGATCGCCCCCTCGGCACCATCGGACACCTCGGCTGCCTCAGCTTTCACGGCACCAAGAACGTCGTCGCCGGCGAAGGCGGCGCGCTGCTCATCAACGACGCACAGTTCGTCGCACGCGCCGAGATTATCCGCGAGAAAGGCACCAATCGCAGCCAATTCATCCGCGGCGAGGTCGACAAGTACACGTGGGTCGACCACGGCAGCAGCTACCTCCCGTCTGAACTGACCGCCGCGTTCCTCCTCGCCCAACTCGAAGAGGTCGCCCCCCTCACCAGGCGCCGCCTCGATGTCTGGAACAAGTACGACGCAGCCCTGAAAGACCCAGCCAAGTCGGAACGGCTCTCAATCGCACAGATCCCCGCGCAATGCCGCCCCAACGGCCACCTCTTCTATATCCTCCTCCCCGACGTCCAGCAGCGTGACCATGTCATGCAGACGATGAAGCGTCAGAACATCCACACGACGTTCCACTACGTGCCGCTCCACACGTCACCCGCCGCCGCCCGCTTCGGAGCGCCCCACAGCCTCCCCGTGACCGAAGATATCTGGCAGCGTCTCCTGCGACTCCCGCTCTACGCCGACCTCCAGCCGAAACAGATCGATCGCGTCATCGAAACACTGCTCGAGGCGCTCACATAGTACGTTTTAGCCCTTGGCGCAGTGGAAGCCGAGTTCAGGGTGGGTCGGGCATCTCACTTCGGTGGGTCGGGCGTCTCGCCCGACATTGACACCCTGACGCTTCACGCGGGCGAGACGCCCGCTCCACCCTTCGAGAGGCAACGGAGCAATTGCGAATCCACGCCAACCGTGAGTCAAACACCCATCCGCCTACCCATCGCCCCGATTTACCGAGTAACATCCGCCCCATGAAGAACTGGATCGCCCACCTCCTCTACCTCGCCCGCAACTTCCTCTGCCGCGATCTGTTCCGCATCCTCAAAGAGCAACCCAACGGCCGCGTCCTCGACGTCGGCGGCTGGGACTTCTACCTCATGGCCCGCCGCCGCAATATCCGCTTCGACAACTGGACCTGCCTCGATATCGACGCCGAACGCCGCCCCCCCGTACAGGACGAACACTTCCACTTCGTCCGCGCCGACGGCTGCCGGATGCCCTTCGCCGACGATCAGTTCGACACCGTCCTCAACCTCCAGGTCCTCGAACACGTCTTCGATCCCCTCCGCATGGTCCGAGAGGTCGCCCGCGTCTTGAAGCCCGGCGGCCGCGTACTATTCCTCATCCCCTGCCGCGGTGCCCTGCACGCCGCCCCCCATCACTACTACAACTTCACCCGCTTCTGGATCGAACAGGCCTGCACCGCGGCCGGCCTGCGCATCACCACCCTCCAACCCATCGGCGGCTTCTGGTCTGCCATGGCCTCCGACCTGGTCTACTTCTTTCTCAAGGCCTTCCGCGTCCCCGGCTTCACGACATTGACGTGCCGCCGCTCGCCGCTCTTCTACATCCTCTTCCCCATCATGGCCCTGTACGCCGTCCTCAGCATTCCATTCTGTCTCCTGCTCAGCCTCGCCGACCTCACCGAAGAACCGAACAACCATCTCGTCATCGCCGAACTCGACTCATCAGCAGGTACATCTCCGGCATGACCAGCGCAAAGCAGCCAGCACCCGCCACTTCGCCGCGCACGTCCCATCCAGCACTCGCATGCCTCCTCGGCCTCATCGCCATCGCCATCTTCGTCTCACCCTACCTGCTCCTCGGACAGGACAGCCACATCCTCATCCACGACCAGCTCGACTGCGCCCCCATCCAGCACCACCTCCATTTCCACCAGTCCAACCCACTCTGGCGCAGCGGCACACCCGATCCCGCCTTCATGAACGGCTCGATCCCGGCTTGCCCCGGCCCCGTCCTGCACGGCGCCTGGTGGCCCTACTACTTCTTGCCCCCCTTCATCGCCTTCGTCCTGAATCAGATTCTCGCCCGCCTCATCGCCTTCACCGGCATGTTCCTGCTCGCACGCCAGCTCTTCGCCACGCAACGCCATGGCCAGGCCGTCGCCACCGCAATCGCCATCCTCTTCGCCGCCCTCAAGTTTTACCTCCCCACCCCCTTCGCCGTGCCCGTGCTCCCCTGGCTCTGCTGGTCGTGGCTCGCCATCTGGCACGAGGAAGACCACGCTCGCCACTGGCTCGTCCTATTGATCGTCCCCTTCCTCTCCTTCTTCCTCACCGCGCCACTCTTCCTCCTCATCCTCGCCGGCTGCCTGTGGCTCCTCGCCGCCCTGCGCGGACGCTGGCACCCCCGCCTCTTCCTCGCCCTCGCCCTGACCGCCGGCCTCTACCTCATCGCCAACTACGAGCTCATCCTCCGCGCTGCCGACGGTGACTACGTCTCACAACGCACCCAATGGAAGCCCCTCGCGACGCACGGCCTCGACCTCACCGGCTCCATCCTGAAGTCCGGCGCCAACTTCATCCTCGGCCACTACCACGTCGCCACCCACCACGCCGGCCTGCTCGTCCTGCTGCTACCCACCGCCGCAGTTGCTGCCACAACCTGGCCACGCCGCCGCAATGCCACCAGTCGGCGCGATTCCGAGCCATCCGCCGCCAAAACGCCCTGGCACGCCGACCCCACGCACATGCTCCCCCTCCTCGTCGCACTCTCCGGCGTATTCGCCCTCATCTACGGCTTCTGGTACTGGGCCCCGCTCTACCATTGGCGACTCACCGTCCCACTCCTGGGCATGCTCAACCTCTCCCGCTTCTACTGGCTCTACCCGCTCCTCTGGTACCTCGCGCTCGGCTACGCCCTGCGCTACTGCCTCCGCGGTGCCGCATTTGCGAACCGCCCCCGCCGAGCACACGCCCTGCTACTCGTCATCTGCTTCGGCCAATTCGCGTGGCTCTTCATCCAGAGCGACTACCTCACCGCCCGCCGCCAGCATCTGCCCACCTACCGCCAGTTCTTCGCGACTGCGCAATTTGCCCGCCTCCACAACCTCATCAACGAGCCCCCCGATGCCTACCGTGTCGCCAGCCTCGGCCTCTATCCCTCCGTCGCCCTCTACAACGGCTTCTACTGCCTCGACGGCTACCGCTCCGACCACTCCCTCGCTTACCACGAACGCTTTCGCCGCATCATCGCCCCCGAGCTCGCCCTGAGTGCCGATCTCCGTCAGAACTTCGACAACTGGGGTGGCCGTTGCTACCTGTTCTCCTCCGAACTCGGTCGGGATTACCTCTGCACTGCCGACCGCGCCGTGGAAATAGACTCGCTCCGCATCAACCGCGCCGCCTTCCGCGACATGGGCGGCCGCTACATCATCTCCGCCGTCCACATCCGCAACGCAGAATCCAGTGGCCTCCAATTGCTGGCCACAGATCACGCCAACCCCAACGAATCCGCCTGGACCATCCACCTATACAAAGTCCTCCCGCCAAAACACCCCCCTCCCTCTCAGGGAGGGGCAAGGGGAGGGTAGTCCACATCTCCCCCTCCACCTGTGGAACCAATTTGCAACCGGTGCGTGCGCGGGCAGTCACGACCACAGCCACCCACCCAAACCGTCGCCACAGTGCGTTCTGTGAATTAACCGGTTGCTCGCTCATACCCCGCCGCGCAACGCTCTTTGTAGCTCACCGCACTCCGGACATCGCCCCCGTACATTCCCCGGCAAGTCTACCCTGAATTCTCCCAGAACATGGGGGAATCCTGCCCTCCAATACGTTGAAAGACAGTGAGCGGAGGGGGCACCCAAACCGTCCGCTTCACGAGGTGCAGCGTGCACCTCTCAGCCCCTGAGGCAACGCACACAACGGGAGACCAGCAATGAAAAAGACCAGCACCAGATTCACCGCCCTCGGAATGTCCCTGCTCGCCGGCTGCCTCCTTCAGGCCCGGGCCTGCATGATCGATCCTTGCGGATACATCGCATGCGATGATCCCCTCGGTCCGCCGGTGGTCTTTCCAGAGTTTGCCTCCGTCCCCGACGCGCTGCACTACCTCGAAAGCGCGGGCATCCTCGACGCGTACGAACTGCAACTGCAAGGTGAGTAGTCCCCGCACGGCCCGAAAACCAACGACCGCGCGAGTCTGTTCCAATCTACATACATTG
Organism: uncultured Planctomycetales bacterium; assembly: GCA_964468185.1. Classification (GTDB taxonomy): domain Bacteria; phylum Planctomycetota; class Phycisphaerae; order UBA1845; family Fen-1342; genus JANQFV01. The sequence goes on from CAYXTR010000045.1 coordinate 11,895, forward strand.
CCCGCTCAACCTCATTGATCTAGCGCCTCCCGCGCCTTCGCCGCCAGACTCTGCATCGAAAACGGCTTCTGAAGGAAGTTGATGCCCTCCTCCAGGACACCCTGATGCGCCACCACGTTCGCCGTATACCCCGACATGAACACCCGCTTCAAACGCGGATACAGCGACAGCAGCCGCTTGGCCAGGTCCCGCCCATTCATCTCCGGCATGACCACGTCCGTAATCAGCAGGTCAAGCTCGCCCCCATGCTCCTCCGCCAAACGGATCGCCTCGCCCGGCGTGGCTGCCGCCAACACGTCGTACCCCTGCCGCTCCAGCATCGTCGCGCCCAGCGCCAGGATCGTCGGCTCATCCTCGACCAGCAGAATCGTCTCCGCACCCCGTGACGTGGGCGCCGCAGCCGCCGCCCGCTCCCGCGATACAGCCGCGCCGCTGTACTGCGGCAAGTAGATGCGAAACGTCGTGCCCTCCCCGGGCTCGCTGTACACGTTGATGAACCCCCGATTCTGCTTGACGATGCCGTATACCGTCGCCAGCCCCAGCCCCGTCCCGCCGACACCCTTGGTCGTGAAAAACGGCTCAAACACATTGGCCTGCGTCGCCGCATCCATGCCACAGCCATCATCACTCACCGCCAGCATCACATACCGCCCCGGCGTGAACCCAGCATGCTGGGCACAATACGCTTCATCACACTCAGCGGCCGCCGTTTCAATCGTAATGTGCCCGACCCCACTGATCGCATCCCGCGCATTGACAACCAGGTTCACCAGCATCTGGTCCACCTGCGCCGGATCGATGCGCACCGTCGGCAACCCCTCAGCCGGCTGCCACACCAGGTTGATATCCTCACCAATCAGCCGCCCGAGCATCTTCAACATCTCATCGATCACGTCATTCAAGTGCAGGACCTCGGGCGCGACCGTCTGCCGCCGCGCAAACGCCAGCAACTGCCGCGTCAGATTCGCCGATCGCTGCGCCGCCTTGCTGATCTCCTCGATATCCCGTCGTAACGGGTCATCCGCCCGTAAACGCTCGGCCGCCATCTCGGCATGCCCCAGAATCGCCGTGAGCATATTGTTGAAATCATGCGCCACCCCACCGGCCAGCCGCCCCACTGACTCCATCTTTTGTGACTGCGCCAGTTGCGTGCACAGCTTCTCCCGCTCCTGCTCGGCCCGCTCCCGCTCGGTCACGTCAATGCCCAGACAGGTTACGTCGACGATCTCGCCGGTCGTATCCTTCGAGATCACGTTGGACCACGCGATCAAACGCCGCTCGCCCGCCCGCGTCAATATCTCATTCTCGAACGACGAGAACCCGAGCGTATCGCGCGACTGCATCACGGTGCGGAAGACCGCGCGCACCTCCTCCGGAATGAACAGATCGAACCAATCATGCCCCAGCACTTCCGCCTCACGGTAATCCGTCAACTCGAGCAACCGCTTGTTCGCGAAGACAATCCGTCCCGTCGGATCCAACGACACCCCGATCTGCGGCGTCTCGACCAGGATATGACGCCAGCGCCACTCGGACTCACGCAACGCCGCCTCCGCCCGCTTCCGCGCGGTAATATCCTGCGATACACCAAATACACTAACGGGCTTGTTGCCCGCGTCGCGCACGACTTCCCCCAGACTATGGATCGTGATGCGCTCGCCATCCGACTTCCGAATGAGATCGTGCTCCAGATTGTACGGCTCAATGCCCGCCAGCGCTCGATCCAACGCCGCCCGCAACCGCGGTCGCTCCTCCTCCGGCAACAACATCCAAAGCTCTTCCCAATCAACGACCGCTCCGGTCAAACCCACCAACCGCCGCCAATTCTCGGAAATCGTTGAAACCCCCGTTTGCACATCGAACTTCCACGCCCCCGAACGACCGAGCTCCTCGGCCTTACTCAACAGCGCACCGCGCTCCCGCAGAGCCTCCTCCGTACGTTTCAACGATGTGATGTCTTGCAGACTACCCATCAGCCGTACCACCACCCCGCTCATATCCCGCTCCGCCCGCCCACGCACCAGACAATGCCGAATCTCACCATCCGCCCGGCGCAGACGCACCGCCAGCTCATACGCCGTCCCATGGCGGACGCATTCATCGACCGCCGCGACCAGCCGCTCCCGATCTCCAGGCAGGTACATGGCCTGGTGCTCGGCAAAAGACGGCGCCTGCGCAGCCGGCTCAAGCCCGAACAGGCGAAACAGCTCTTCAGACCATGTCACGCGGTCAGTGGCAACTTCCCACTCCCAGCTCCCCACATTCGCAATGCGCTCCGTCCGCGCCAGCATCTCGCGACTCTCACGCAACCGCCGGGCCGCTTCAATCTTGTGCAGCGCAAAGGCCAGATCGCTCGCCACTTCCTCAAATAACGCCCGCTCCTCCGCATCCTCGGCGTAGACGGCCGGCACAAACGCCACCAGCACGCCGTATACGCTCTCCCCGTGTCGCAGACGCCGTGCAAACCCGCCCCATTGGTCGCCCTCCGGCAGGACCACCCAATCACCCCACGCCTGCTGCGCATCGGCCACGGCAATCGTCTCATCCGTCTCCAACGCCTGTCTCACGCAGTCGGGTAGTGCGCCGCGGTCCACTCGCTCACGCAGCGCATCGAATCCCGCCTCGTCGGCCACCGGCCCGAGCATACTCCACCGCCCCGCGCCTTCACGCCAGGCAACCCACACGTTCGTGTAGCCCATCGACTCTGCGAGATTCGTACAGCCCCCCTCGATCAATCGTCGCGGATCGTCTTCGGAAACGATGAGTTGGTTGACATTGCGAATACCGCGCAGCACCCGGTTGATATGCTCGAGCCGGCGCTGGTTCTCATGCATCCGCTGATGCGTCAACGCCGCGACCATCGCCACCGCCGAAAACAGACTGACCAGCACCGCCTCAACGAGGAAAGGCTGCGTCACCCACCCCGCTACCACCCCCGCCCAAATGGGCTCGCGATTCATCCACGCCAGCACCCCCCAGACCACCGGCGTGTTGAACGCCTGGTAGCAGAACATCACCAGCGCCACCCACCCCGCACCATATATCCAGCCCGGCCCGAACCGCCGCAAGAGGACACGGTGAAGCGGCCGGATCACGCCCAGCGCCGGGATCGCATACGACAGATTCCCCCCCATTCCGATCAGCACCGGAACTTCTGTGCCCCACGGTGTGGATAGCAACACCGCCAGCAACACCGCCGCCCACCACCGCCGCAACAGTGCAAACCCCATGAAACCGAACGCCCAGCGCCCCTCGATCAGAACGTCCGTATGTGGAATGTGCACGTGATTGAGCTGTGCAACCAGCCCAAACACCGCCAGCACGAAGAACAGCTGGATCTGCTCATAGCCCGGACGAGTTTTGCCCATCATCAAGACGCCTCTTGTCGGCTGCTTCTCCAGGCCCACGCGGCACTAAGACAAGGCGTGGATCTTCGCACATCTACCCCCCACCCGCCACCACCACGCCGCCCAAATCCACAGCGCCGCACGTTCACTTGCACCCCCACCACCGAGAAACGAAGGGAGACGGATCTCTACGACCCGCCTCCGCGAAAGCAATACACCCCCAACCGCCCCGGAACGATGCACTCCGGTCCAACGCACCACCAACGGGTGCATTTGGCAGCAATAGGCCAGATCCGTCGGGCACACACATCAGAAACACACGCAGCGTCGCGCGGCAACGCTGCGTGCTCGACAACGAAATCGTCCAACTGATGGGGGCACTACATGCCGAGATAGAACTGGAAACCGGCCATCATGGGCTTCAGCCCCGGAACCGGCTCGACCAGAAGCGTGAATGTGCCGGTGTCGACCGAACCGACCGCGTAAACGAGATACGCGGTGAAAGGCTCCAGTTCGACGGCGACAGGGCCGAACACAGGCATGCCGGACCCGGCCGGAGCAATCGACACCCACCACTCACCGGGACGTACCTCAGCCTCGGCCTGGTCCCCATTGACGAAATCCGAAATCGTCAGACTCGGACCGGTACCGTCCTCCTCACGCGCAACCGTCACATCTACGGCGGGGGCCGCAGCGGTGTGTTGGGCAATGAGACGTGCCTTGCCGCGGCCGGTCGGATCAACGTTGTTGACAAACGCCGACGCAATCGGGCTTCCCAACTCGTCCAAGTGTGCCACAACGGAGTAATTCACGCCATCCATCAGCTCGAGCCCGGCCACCGAGATCACCGCCGGGTTGCCGCAGGGATTCTCCGCGTCAGCCAGGCTGATCTCAATGTCATACGTTCCCGCGGGTAGCTCAAGCGGACCAAGAATGTCGCCGAAGCGGAAATCCTGAATCGCACACTCACCATTGAGCGAAATGTCTACCGGCAATTCCGGATCGAGGCCGAGGTCACTCCCCGGGATACCGTGGACGACGTACACGGTCGCGTCGGCCCACGCCGCGCACGTGAACGCCAGAACGGAAGCAAGTGCGAGACTACTGATTGACTTATACATGGTTCTTTCTCCTTCTTCCTGCTACATGGTCTGGAATCTGATATGCCTTCGTCCAGTCGACCGAACACCGTTGCATGATGTTATCCTCCCGCCATCGTGGGGCGAGATGTATTAAAAGTCCCTAATCGACATTCCCCGCCCTGGTGAAGCACCAGCGGTTGTGACCTCGCTGCGCCGACGCTGGCGTTACGCAAAATCAACCGCTCTTGAGGTCGGGTCATCAGTGCCAGCAGCCCACGCCGTCACCGACCACTCCACGAGATTGGCGGGCTGGGCCCCGCTGGACATCACGCGAAGCACTGCGCCAGGTGTCGTCCAAGGCACGATGAACCTGAGTTCCCCTCAGTCCGTCCGCGTCCGTTTGAAGTCTCTTACCCCCCTTCACCAGCCCCTCGGCCGCGCCGGCAGCCCCAAAGGGCATGTCGGCTTCCCGGCTCCGCCACTTGGGCCCAGCGTTGGTCTCAACTTGGATCAAATTCCCGCCATCGGCGGTCCGCCGACCTGCACCGACGGACCGCCTCAAATCATCTACTCACGCCCGGCGTCACCGTGCCACGGACTGCACCACCGAACCCGTCGACGTCCGACGCTCTTCCGGCGAGTAATAGTGCGTCACGCTCTGCGTGCGCCACGCCTGGCCGTCAAACGTCGTGCACGACGCCGTCGACTTGTAGAAGTCAATCTTCATCGCCACCGGCGCGACCTTCGACAGCATCGACGAAACCCGCATCAGCATCTGCTGCATGTCGGGATCGGGTATGAAACTACCCGCCATCCCGCTCGCCATCGTCACCGCCCCCAGAATCTCCGCGATGTCCTTCCCCATGCTCCGCTGATCCTCCAGCGAACATGAGTTGAACGCTCCCTTCGGCAGCAGCGCCTCGGCCATGACGCGCTCATTCTCGCGGATCCCCGGGTGCTTCCCGTCCGCCGTTTGCAGGCACCGCACAATCGCCTCCGCCGACGACCCGATGATCAGATGCTCCCGCGCCACACCCCACACGATCGGCTGCGGCGACATCACGAACTGCAGCCGCTGAAATCCCGGCAACCGCTCATCGTTCAGCGGACTCGCCATCATCGACAGCATGCCCAGCGCCGGATTCTCCGCCGCCATCTGGCTGATCTGGCTCAGGCCGAACTCCACGGCCTGCTGCGACTTCTCGCGCGCCAGCGCCTCGTCCTTCACCCGCATGAACATGACCCATGCCTGCCCGTCATCCATCGTCACGTTCACACTCTCGCTGTCGATCCAGCTCAAGACGTCCTGCTCCAGATCAAAGCCCATCTCCTGCTGCATCGACTCCCACCACCCCAGGGCGGCCTCGCCCTGCGGTCCGAACGCCCGCACCGAATCCAGCAGGAATCCGTGCAGCGCCTGCAGGTCAAGCCCCTGGCCGGCCGAAAACGAACAGGTCTCCTTCGGCATGAATCGCACGTACTCATCCAGATGCGCCCGTTCCGCCACCAGCACCGGATAAATCGGCCGCTGCTTCGCGTCCGGCACCAGCGCCGTACGCGACTCGGTACGGACCGAGTAACCGTCCACGTATTCCACCGAAGCGATGTAATCAATGATCCCCACCGCATCCAGCAGCCGATTCGCCACGGCCGTCATACCCTTCGCCCACGTCGCCGACTGCTTCTCCGTCATGCCGGCCGCGTGTTCCCGCGCCTGGGCAAGTGCCTTCTCATACCGCGGATCATCCCGCAACGTCGCGAGGTCCGGATCGTTAACGATATGCGTCGGGCTGTAGAACCCACCGTCGACCGCCCGCTCGAGGAAGCCCAGCGCCTCCTCCTCATCCCCGGTCAAGGCATGGAAGCACGCCAGGTAGTACAGTACCCGCGAATCCTGCGGGGCCAGCTCGTACGCCTCCTGCACCAGCTCCAGTCCGCGCTGGTAATCCCCCTCCTCGTACACCGCCCACGCCTGCATGTTCAGCTCGTGCGCCGGACCCGTCTGCGTCGAATTCAGCACCACGTCATTGACGCCTTCCTCGGCAATCATGGCCGGCAGCTTCTCCGCCAGCCGCCGGTACGGCACCAGCATCCCCTGCAGGTCAAAGAACGTGCGATTGTCCTGCGCATGCGGCAAACCCGCGAAGGCGTCCTTGAATCGACGATCCGCAACCAGCGGCGTCGCCGTCGACTCCCCGGCCAGCAGCGCGAGGCTGTCATCAAGCAGATACTCGCCAAACGCGATCACCACGATCTCACCCCGCTGGGCCACGGCGAGCCGAATCCGCGGCGCCTCCGGCGGCAAGTCGACAATCGTAAGCGCCGTCACCTCCACCCCGTGGCACTTCTCCCGCTTCAGCACGAGCAGCTCCTGCCCGGCCATGCGGTTCCCCTCACTCTCAAGCGCCTCGAGAATCCGCACGAGCGCCGCGTGATTGTGCTCCGCCGCCGCCGCGTCCATGCGGCACAACGCCACCATATCCGGCGGTCCCATAATCAGCTTCGGCTGCACGTCCGCCGGTGCCCAGCGCTCCGCGAAGACCATCTCGTTCTCGAACATCGTCTCCCAGTCGACGTTGCCGAAGAGCTCGGTGGCCAGCAAATGGAGCCGCTCCATCTCGGCCCGCGCCTCGGGGTCCGCACTCCCCATCACCAGGTTCATGATGTCGCTGCCAACGCCCGTGTCGACCAGCGCCTCGAACACCTCATCCCAATACGCCTCGATAAACGCGCGCTCCGGGTTGTGTTTCCCATGAACGCACAGAAAAACATCGTCGGGCACCGCCCGGACCAGTCCATTCTCATCCGCCGCACGTGCCCCCGTGCAGGGCAACGCGGTCAGCGTCAACAGCAGGGCCGTTGCGAGTACCGTACGAGGCTTGCGAGCTGTCATCTCATCTCCCTTCAGCGCTAGGCTTTCATCGCGTCAGCCGGGCGACCGCGTAGCTCGCGGTCCCGCCCCGGCTCTTATCACACTACCTTGTAGATATACCCGAAAGGAATTCGCCCGGCGATTCCAACCCTTCGCACGTTTTCTAACGCCCACCCCTACACCCACCACAACGCCCACCCCCCGACAATTCACGCCGGAAACCGACAAATTCCAACACACGCCACGCCAACGCGGCGGAGCCGGCTGAGATCGAGTCAGCCCGCGGGCACCTGGCACATTGTCAGGGGTGTCGGGCGCACGCGGCGGAACCCACTTGCGGAGATTATTCCATGCCGACAACGACACCCGAGCACGATGAACGAATTGCAAAGATGACCTTTGCTTCGGTCTATCCTCACTACGTGACGAAGGTCGAGAAGAAGGGCCGGACCAAAGCAGAACTCCACCAGGTGATAAACTGGCTCACCGGCTTCGACGATAACCAGCTGGAGAAGCACATCAATGACAAGGTCAGCTTCAAGGAGTTCTTCGAACACGCTACGCTCAACCCGCATGCACACCTGATCACCGGCGTCATCTGCGGCTATCGGGTTGAAGCGATTGAGAACCCGCTCACGCGGCAGGTTCGCTACCTCGACAAGCTCGTGGATGAACTCGCGAAGGGAAAGAAGATGGAGAAGATTCTACGCGCCGGGTAGACCAGATCATGCGCTCGGTTCCAAGCATGGCCAGACGTCGGATTCCACGCCTCGGCGGTGAAGGACGACGCCGGAGCCAGAGGCGTTTCCGGTTCTCCGACCATCCTGATCGCAAAACTCGTACTCCTTTTGAGTTCCGTTCTTGGCAAATACAGCAGAATCCCCAAGCCCCTGTCAGACAAGGGCTTGGGGGATCACCCCACGGGGACTCGATTTCGCCGGTAACCCCCTGACGGACAAGAGGTTGCGATGTCTTCCCCAACCTCCTCATGGCGTCAGAAGGTTGGAACCCTCATGATCACCGCCGATCTCCGGTCTGCTTCGACATTGCGGAGAGTGCATCGCACCGGGCGCGAGCGATTGCGATGCTCGGGCGATCGCAATCAAATCGCGCTTTTTTCGTTACAGTCAAAATCGCTGAGGCATTACGTCCACCGACGAATCCCTCCGTGCCATCGCCGCTACAACAGCCAGAACGTCAGCAATTGGCGGGCCAGATCACCTGCCAGGCCCACAGCCGTCGCGGCGGCGTCCTCCACGGTACAGCCACTCAGGAAAGTCAGCGCAACTGCCACCAACAAAAACCTGGTGCATCTCTTGTGCTGTGTCACAACTCAATCCTCCTCGTCCTTCTTTGCAGCAACATCATCCGGCGATCCGGCTGGCAAACTGGATTCACCAATCTTCGGCAACGGCTTGCCGACGGCCAATTCGAGATCGATGCGCGCGCTGGTCGCCTGCGCCTGAGCGGTCGCATGCTGCCGCTCGGTCTCCAGCAGACGCCGCTGAGCTTCGAGCAGCGTCAACACATCCACCGTACCGGTCTCCCAGGCCGCCTCGGTCAGTTCGAGATTCCGCCGCGACTGCGGCAGAAGCTCGGTCTCGAAGAACACGACATTGGACGCCAGAAGCCGGGTGCGTTCCGCCGCGATGCGAATATCGCGACAGATACTCAGCAGCAGATCCTCATACGACAGCACCGCCTGGGCATGTGCATAACGGGCCTTGGCGATCTGGGCCTGGTTTTGATCGAAGATCGGCAGCGTCACCGAAACGTTGGGGCCGAACATGAGCTCGATATCATCGTTGCGTTCGGCCGCGCGTTCACCGCGCGACTGAATGTCCGGAATCGTCGGCTGCCCATTGCGCAGCGATGCTCGTGCAAAATCCGCGGCGATGTTGCGGCCGGGCAGCGCACGCCCTTCCAGCCGCTCGGCCGCCAACCCGATCGTCACATCGGGGAAGACACGGAGGTGTTCGAGCTGTATCCGCGCTTCCCCGGCGGCCATCGCGTTTTCCACCGCGGCGAGGTCGAGACGGTGCTGCCGGGCCACTGCGATCAATGCATCCGGATCGGGCGCTTCGCCCGCGGGCGTGGGCAACTTGTCGCTGAGAACGATGCCCGCGCCGTCGCAGTCGAGGGCGAGGAGGTATAGCAGCTCCCGACGCGCATTCATCGCCGTGCTTTCCGCGGTTTGCAGGTCGAGTCGCGCCTGGAGCCACTCGCCCCGCTGCAGATTCTCATCCAGCGGCGTGCCGATGCCGGTTTCTCGCAGGGTCTGCGTGGCTTCGAGCGAGCGTTCGAACAGCGCGACGCTCTCCGCCGCGATGCCCCGCAGCGCGTCGGCGCTGACGGCGCGGTAGTACGCCCGGCGCGTCTCCGCCACCAGCAGGCCGGCCTCGCGGGCCACCGCGACGATCTGCTGCTCGACATCGCGCTCCGCCGCCCGCCGCCGCACGGGCATGTGCCACAGGTCCACGATGTTCTGGGCGATGTTCCCCTGGATGTTCGAGCGGCCGCCACCTTCCGGGAACATCAGCCCGATGCCGAGCGACGGATTCTCCAGCAGCCCGGCCTGCACCCAGTCTGCCCGGGCAATACCGATCTCGTGGAACGCGGCCTGCAAGCCACGGTTGTTCCGCAGCGCGATCTCCACGGCTTCTTCGACCGTCACCCCGTCGGCCAGCAGTTCGTCGAGCGGCGCCAGGCCGCTCTCTGCCTCGTCCGGCATTGCATATCCCGTACTGCTTTCGATCAGTTGGCGCGTGCGCTGAAAATCGGCCTCCGGATTTACCGCCGCGCACCCGACGAGCACGATGAGCGGAACGAAGAACAGCGCCGGTGCCAGCCCGGGCCGCCACGCCTGCGTGCCGCCACGCCCCGCGTCGGCGTACGTATCCTCCGTCTCGTGCTCGGCCGGCGCTACCGGCTTGGCGAACCACAGGAACAGCGCCGGAACGACCGCCATGTTCAGAAACGTCGACGACAGCAGTCCGAAGAGAATCACGAACGCCATCGGTCGCAGAATCTCGTTGCCCGGTTTGTCCACCCCCAGGGCCAGCGGGATCAACGCAATGCCCGAGGCGAGCGCCGTCATCAGAATCGGCGACAGGCGTTCGAGCGCCCCGCGCCGCACCGCGTCGCGAAAATCCGTAACACCCTCGTGACGCTGCAGGTGCCGAATGTGTGAGACCATCATGATGCCGTTGCGGGCAGCAATACCAAAGACCGCAATGAAGCCGATGATCGATGCCACCGACAGCACGCCGCCCGACAGAAACACGCCGAGCACACCCCCGATCAACGCCAGCGGCAGGTTCACCATGACCAGCAGCGTGTCGCGGATAGAGTGAAACACCAGGTGCAGCAGGAATCCGATCCCGAGCACGACCACCACACCGAGCAGCGTCAGCAGGCGACTCGTCTCGGCGGCCGTTTCAAACTGCCCGCCATATGCGACGTGATACCCCGGCGGCAACTCCACGTCGGCAGCCACCACGGCCTGGATGTCGCTGACCACACTGGTCACGTCACGGTCCGCGACGTTGCATTGCACAACGATTTTGCGCTGGGCATCTTCCCGCGTGATGAAGTTCGGGCCGCGATCCGTGTAGATATGCGCGAGCACCTTCAGCGGGACCTTCACGCCCGCCGGCGTATCAACCAGCGTCTCGCCCACCATCTCTGGCGTTGCCCGGGTCCAGGGTGAAAGTCCACCGGCCGGTGCCTCGCGGTCCGTCTCGCCGATGCGCACCGTCAGGTCGAAGGTGTTCTGCCCTTCGAGCACCTGCGACACGACGTCGCCGCGATAGGCGGTCTCGAGCGCCCGCGCCACGTCCGCAACACGCAGGCCAAAGCGGGCAATCGCGTCCCGGTCGAACTCGACCCGCAACAGTGGCGTATCCGCCTGCTGATCCATCGCGAGATCGACCACGCCGGGGACATCCTCCATGGCGTGCTCAATGCGCTCCGCAATGCGACGCAGCTCATAGAGATCCGGCCCGAAGACCTTGACCGCAATGGCCGAGTAGGTTCCCGAGAGCATATGGTCAATACGGTGGCTGATCGGCTGGCCCAGGTGCGCCTGCACGCCGGGCAACGCTTCAAAATCCGCACGCATCGCAGCCAGCAGCTCGGCCTTCGTGCGGCGCGGCTTGCCCTCCGCAAGCGGAGCGTCCATGTCGAGCGTGACCTCGAGCTCGCTCGACTCGGGGCCCATCACGTGCTCGTCCTGCTCAGCGCGACCGGTACGGCGACCGACGGTCTGCACCTCGGGATGCTCCAGAAGCAGTTCCTGCGCGACGCGTGCCAGCGCATCGCTCTGTTCCAACGACGTGCCGGGAATGCTCGTCACACCCACAGTCAGGGCACCTTCGTTAAACTCCGGCAGGAAGTTCTGTCCCAGGCGCGTGGTCGCGAACAAGGCCCCGACAAACAGCAACACCGTGGGCACTATCACCACCAGCGGAGCACGCAGCGCGCCGCGCAGCGGCGGATCGTACAGCCGCTTCAGCGTTCGGACGAGCCAGGGATCGCTGCCCCTACGTACGCTGCGGCTACGCGGCAGCAGGTATGAACTCAGCGCCGGCGTCAGCGTCAGCGCGACGACAAGCGACGCCGCCAGTGAGACGCAGAACGCGATGCCGAGCGGCCGCAGCAAGCGCCCCTCGACCCCGCTCAGGAAGAAGATCGGCGTGAACACGAGCACAATGATCGCGGTGGCAAAGACGATCGCCGCCCGCACCTCGACACTCGCCTCGTAAATCACGCGCAGGATGGGACGCTGTTGGTCCGGCGGCAGTGCCGCGTTTTCGCGCAAGCGCCGCACAATGTTCTCGACGTCGATAATGGCATCATCCACCAGGCTGCCAATCGCAATCGCCAAACCGCCAAGCGTCATCGTGTTGATCGTGCCGCCGAAGATCCGCAGCGTGACAATCGCCACCACGACCGAGAGCGGAATCGCCAGCAGCGTGATGACGCTGGAGCGCATGCTCGCCAGGAACACGACCACGATCAGGATCACGAGGATCCCACCGTCGCGCAACGCTTCGGCCACGTTTTCGACGGCAGCGCTGATGAACGTCGCCTGCCGGAAGAGCTCCTTGTTGATCTCCATGCCCGGCGGCAGTGTCGTCGCAATCTGGGCCAGCACCTCGTCGAGACGCGCAGTCAGTTCCAGCGTGTTGGCACCGGGTTGTTTCTGGATCGCGAGAATGACAGCGGGGCGTATGACGGCCTCGTTCTGTTCGTCACGCCACGCCGCCGAGCCCGTGCCACGTTTGATGGCCGGTCCGACGAGCACCGCGCCGAGATCGGACACGCGCACCGCCCGGCCGTCGCGTAGCGCGACAACCGTATTGCCGATGTCTTCGGGCGACTGCACGCGCCCGAAGCCCTTGATCAGCGACTCCTGGCCACCCTGGACCAGGAATCCAGCCGAGACGTTTTCGTTCGTATCACGCAACGCTTCTGCAACTTCGCTGACGCTGATCTGGTACGCCCTCAGCCGCTGCGGTGCCAGTACGACCTGGTACTGCTTCTGGTCACCGCCGATCGGGGTGACTTGCGAAACGCCCGGGACCGAAAGCAATCGTCGCCGGACGTTCGTCGTCGCAACGGTGCGCAGCTCGAGTTGATCGTGCTGTGCCGAGGACAGCGACGCGAACACAATCTCCCCCATCATCGACGAGATCGGCGCCAGCACCGGCGCCCCGACCTGCGGCGGCAGGTTGTTCGAAACCGTAGCCAGGCGTTCCGTCACGGTCTGGCGGGCGCGATAGATCTCCGTGCCCCAGTCGAACTCTACCCACACCACCGAGATGCCCACCGCGGTCGCGGAGCGCACCCGGCGTACGCCGGCGGCACCATTCACCGCCGTCTCGATAGGAAACGTGACGAGCGTCTCCATCTCCTCGGGCGCCATGCCATGCCCCTCGACGACCACCGTCACCGTCGGCGCTGTGAGATCGGGGAACACATCAACGGGGGTGTCGATCGAGTACCACGTTCCCAAGCCCATGAAGAGGAACGACACGATGATGACCGCCAGGCGGTTATCGAGTGACCAGCGTATCAGGCTGTTAATCATGATCATCCCTCCTTAGTGCACGTGCCCGTGGCCAAACGACGCGGGCGACAGCGAGGCCAGCTTGACGGCGTAGGCCCCGCGCGTCACCACGCGCTCACCCGCTGCAACGCCGTCCTGCACCTCCACCCATGCGCCGTCACGAATGCCTAGCGCCAGCTCGCGTTTCTGGAAAAGCTGCCCCTCAAGCTGCACGAACGCGACCGGCTTGCCGTTGTCCAGGACAATCGCGTCTTCATGAATCGCGACAGCCTCATCCGCCCGCCGTGTTTCGAGGGCCACCTCCGCGAACATGCCGGCCCGCAGTCGTCCGTCCGGGTTGGGCACTTCATAGGTCACCCGGACCGTTCGCGCCTGTGGTGCGACATGCGTGCCAATGTTCAGCAACCGGCCACCGGCGCCGAATACGTCGACCCGGTATCCCGGATACGCCGGCAAGGTCACGTGGGCATTCGGGGCATCGGTCAGGTTCGCCAGGTCGAACTCCGAGACTTCCGCGTGGACCCATACCGACGCCAGATCCACGACGTAGAACACCTCTTGCAGCGTGTTGATATGCTCGCCTTCAACCGCTTCGTGCCGCGAAATGACACCGGAAATCGGCGACCGCAGCTCGAGCTGAAGCATTTCGGGCCGCTGCGACCGCTCCGTCGCCTGTTCCCGCAGGCGCTCCTGCATCAACGTCAGTCGCGCTTCAGCCTGCTCATAGTGCTGTTGCATGACCAGCGCGGCCTCATGCTCGGCCTGGGCGATACGCAAGTTCTGCTGCGCCTCGTCGAACTGCTGGTCCGAGCCAACGCCCTTCTCGCGGAGCGCTTCCGCACGTTCAAACGCCCGCTGGGCGAATTCCAGCCGCGCTTCGGCCTGATTGACACTGCGGCTTACCTCGAGCCCGCGGACCTCCAGATCAAGCTTCTTCAGCACCAGCTCCGTCTCCAGGGCCTGCAACTGTGCCCGATTGGCGCTCAGCGCCGCCGCCTCGGTCGCCGGCAGCGGCGGCTCGATCAGGGCCAGGACTTGCCCCGCCTCCACGCGGTCACCAACCACCGGCAGCTTCCCCTCCGGCGGCGGCAACAGTCGGCCGGCAACCGGCGCGGTGACCGCGGCAGACGAATGGCGCGGCGGGGCGATTTCGCCCGGCACCTCGAGCCGTTCGGTGAGTGTGCGGCGCGCGGCTTCGTCGCAGGTCAGCCGAATCTTCCACTGCTGCTCCGCGGTGAAGTCGACGATATCGGGAAGCGCCTCGTGCGCTTCATGCACCGCTTCGGCAGCCGCGTCGGCCTCAGTCTCCGACGCGTGAACGGTCAGTGTTCCCAGGTCGCAGGAGACATCCTGATCCTCATACCGCAACGTGAGCTGGGCTCCGTAGTCTCCAGCCGGTGAAAGCGTCGCATGGAGGTGCCAGAGTCCGGCCGTCTCGGGGGCCGCGGCAGTCAACCGCTGCGGATCGCCCTCACCCCGGGCGAATACCAGTTTCACGGTGCCCACTGCGACGGGCTCGCCGTCGGCTCGGTTCGTGATGTGCGCATAGAAGTGGGCCTCTTCGCCGGAAACGGGTGGTTCATACTCGACATAGACAACATGGTCAGCAGTGAAGACGGTCTTGCCGATCGCGTGATGCTCGTCTTCGTGACCATGTTCATCGTGGCCATGACCATGGTGGTCGTTACCACCAGCCATCGTCGTTCGCTCACAGCCGGTCATCCCCACGAACAGCCCGGCTGCAATCATGATTGCAAACAATGCACGCATTGCTTACTCCTCAGAATTCCAAGTGAATTGGAGTTTGTGTTTCTTCCCTGACGGGCAGCGCGCACGGAAGTTCCAGGCGCAGCCCGATCGTCACGCTTACAAGGGCCTGATGGCGCGGGGAAGATTCAAAGCAGCAAGGCGTGATTGGCCAGCAGAATGGCGCAAACGCGATTGCGGTCGGAAGGACCGGTATCGTCCCGGGCCCGCGTCGGAGGTCGCTCCGGCTGCAACGTCTGCGAAGCGTTCAGCACACCGCAGGTTGGCGCGGAAACAAGTCCATTTCCTTCCGAACTACCGGTCGTCACGACCATGGAAGCGCCACTGGCGCGCGGCAGTTCGTGAACGCGGATGATGAGTCCACGCGGCGACGCATCATCGTCGCGACTTGACCAATCGGAATCAGGTTTGTCGCAGAGGCAAGGCACGGACTCGTGGTCGCGATCGTGCTCGTGATGCCATCCATGCGAATGCGGGGCATCGAAAAAATGGAAGTGCAGCGCTCCGCAGTGCTCATGAATCAAAATCACCTCGGCCCGCGACGCCGACGCGAGCAGCATCGGCAGCGTCAGCGTGCATACGAGCAATCGCAGCCCCGTTGAGCGGTGCAGACGTCGTTGAACCGAGGCAAACCCAAACACACGCGACTCCGGAAATAGAACCAAATCCGTACGATATAGTATCGCCGAATTGTCGAGCTGGCAACAAGCGTAGCCAAATTGGCCTCGAAACCGCCTTGCTCACGCCATCCCCACCTGGTGCCACGTGTGCTCAAGCACTCGCAATCACGCCGCTCCCTTTACGCATACCCCCCCAACGCGCCTGGCGCGGGTTATTAACGCCCCCACGGGGACTCGAACCCCGGTCTCCAGGATGAGAACCTGATATCCTAGGCCGCTAGACGATGGGGGCCGTGCTCACGCACCAAATTGTCGAACTTGTAATCTAACACCGCCCATACACCCCGTCAATCCAACCTCTGATCGCCTCGCCAAGCCGCATCCGACACCCATACCCCCACCAGCACCCCACGCCCGCAGCGAACCTGAATCGCCGTCGCCCGTCCAATCACACCACCTACCGCCCCGTCCAGCTCACCTTTAGCCACTCCGACCGAGTGGGCTTGCATCCCGCCGGCCCTCACGTAAACCCCGCCGTCTGCCCCGACGTCAGCCGCACCTCCGCCCATACCGGAAAATGATCCGACGGATAACGCCCCTCCCGCCCGCTCGTATCCACATCCGCCTCCGTCGGCTCCATCTTCCCCTTGATCAGAATCCAGTCAATGCGCTCCCCCCGCCCCTCACCCGTAAACCCATGATACGTCCCCGTCTTCTTCCGCAACGGCATGCACGCATGCGCATCGACCACTTCTGCATCCGCACCACCACACAACACCCGGTGCGGCGGCGACCCCGGCGCGCAGTTGAAATCGCCAACCACAATCACCGGCGTCCCACCATTCGCCGTATCCACAAACTCGCGCAGCAGCTTCGCCGACTCCAGCCGCGCTCGCTCCCCCTGGTGATCAAAGTGCGCATTCACCACCCGCACCTTGCGCATCGGCGCTTCCTTGAACCGCAGCTCCACCCACGTCGCCATCCGCGGCAACGCCGCATCCCAGCCCACACTCCCCACCTTCTCCGGCGTCGGACTGAGCCAGAAATGCCCGTGCTTCACCACATCAAATCGCTCGCGATCCACGAGAATCGGCACCATCTCCCCCGCCCGCTTCCCGTCACGCCGACCCACGCCGACAAACGCATAGTCCGGAAACGCCGCCCGTATTTCATCCGCCTGCCCCGCGAGCACTTCCTGCAACCCCACCACCGCCGGCTGTCGCCGCCGAATCACCTCATACACCTGCTCGCGCCGCGCCTCCCAGCGATTCTCGCCATCCGCTTCCGTCGCATAGCGCACGTTGAACGACATCACGCGAAACGGCTCGGGCACCGCACAACCAGTTGCCAACAGACACAGACCTGCCACCAGCAGGCCCCAAACGGGGATTCTGCGCAGCATCACCAGACTCCTGCCTCAAAAGGGGATTCAGGCTTCTGACCACTCCTCGAGGGCGCCGGGGTCTCCCTTCCGGCGGCCAGGCGGCCAGTCGCGGGCCGGGTCGTACCATTCGTCCAGCACCGCGGTCACTTGCTCGGGTCGGTGCACCGCCACGAACGCAGCGCGCACCGCCCTTCTGCAAGGATGCAAATCGGCATACTTGATACCAAACTTTCGCTGTACGCGCCCCCCGAGATTCGGACCATACTTCTCGACGATGAATGCGAAGTGCCGCCGAATCACCCGTCCCTGTTCCGCCACCGTCGGCGGCTCCGGCTCCGCATTACCGGACAGCACCGCCCGTGCCGCGCTGAAGATCCACGGATTCCCAATACACCCCCGCGCCACCGTCACCCCGTCCACGCCCGTTAACTCCATCATCCTGCGGATGTCGTCTGCACAGAACAGATCGCCGCTACCGAGCAACGTCCGCCCCTCCAGATGCCGCCGCACCCGCGCCAGGAACTCCCAATCCGCGTTCCCCCGATAACGCTGCGTTACATACCGCGGATGCAGCGTAATCGCCGCCACACCAAGCTCGCACGCCGCGTCCACAATCTCAAAGAACGCCCTCTCACTCTCTGCCGTGTCATCCAGCCCACGCCGCACCTTGATGGTCACCGGCACGCTCGGGGGCACCGCCTCACGTACGGCGTGCATCATCCCGATCGCCGTCGCCGGCTCACTCAGCAGGTATCCCCCCCGATACCGCCGCAGCACCTTCTTCACCGGGCATCCGAAATTGAGGTCGATCACCTCGCAGCCCGCATCAACCATCAACTCCGCCGCCGCCGCCATCTCCCGCGCATCCGCCCCCATGATCTGCCCGCCGAGCGGGTGATCGTTTTCCGGCAACGACAGCCACTTCTGCCGCAGCGTCTTGGAGTTGATGAGCGACCGATCGAGCACGACCTCTTGCAGCGCGTACGGCGCCCCCGCCTCCCGCGCAATCAGCCGCATCGGCGCATCGCTGTAACCCGCCAGCGCCGCCTGCACCACCGGAAACGCAAACTCAAACGACCCAATCCTGAGCATCACGGCCGATTATACGGTCGCCGTGCCGCATCGCACGTCGCAACGGCAATCGCGCAAGCTCCTGCCACACAAACAACAACGACACCGACCGCTCGCCAGCCCCATACCCGCGCGTGCCCCCCATCCGCCGAAACCGCACCCTTTCGGTTGACTTTTCTATACCGATAACGTAGACTTCTGCACGGGCCGATAAAGTACATGGTATCCCATACAACGATCGTTCGGGCCAGGAACGACCGTCTGAGCAGTTAACGCGCAATACCAGTGGTGGACGAGTACTCCACCCCCGCATTCACCGGCATGAAACAGATGCACGGTCGTGCTGGGTGCTCCGTCATCGACGGGTCTCCGCTGCTCCGCGTGCAGGCGGCTTTCCGAAAAGCCCGCGGGTCGTGAAAAGGAGGACAACACCAGATCGGTGGAGGGAGATTGGAAGCACTTCAACACACCGGTCACTACAACCGTAGATAGCGCGCGCGTACCTGCTGCGCGTACTGACAGTCATCGATGCCGTTCCGCATATCCGGCACCGCGGGCACCTGACCTGTGCGCGCCGCCGCATCTGCTACGCAGCGCCTGTCGACCCGCTGTTCACAACTCACACTCACTCTGAACAACAGGATTACTTCCAGAGACGTCTAGACACTTCGTAGAAAAGACCAGCTATAGGCAGTCAAGGGTGAAGTAGAAGAATTCGGTTTGTTTGAT
>CAYXTR010000046.1:0-28534 GCA_964468185.1 uncultured Planctomycetales bacterium
GCGTGGAGGACGCAGCCGCGTCGTTCGTGCCGGTGCACGTGGCTGACGAGCCGGGACGGGCTGGCGACGGGGTGATCGAGATTGTGCTGACCGACGGGCGACGGGTGCAGGTCGGCGTCACGAACAAGGGCCCACGGGCAGGATTGTCACGGCTCCGCAAGTGCAGCCGCGCGGCGGCCAGGGCCACCCGGTTAAGCGGCACCCAGCGCTGCTTCTGGCCCTTGCCCATTACGTACAGCAGTTGCTCATCGTCATCGACGCGGAGGTCCTCGATGCTCAGGGCGCACAACTCGCCGTTACGCAAGCCGGTATTGAGCAGGAACACGATCAACTGCCGCTTGCGGCGGACTTCGTCGAATGAACGCGGGCCACGATCCTTGAGTGTCTTTCGCACCTGAATGGACCGCACGCGCGGGTCCACGGGAGCAGGTCCATAATGTCGGGACCTCGTCTATTGGCTCCTGAGAGTGCCCGCAGAAGTAGTTTGTGGTGCAGGCGCGGTCCGGTCGCCGGGCTCACGACCCGCCACCACCGCACAGGGCGCAGAATGTCACCGAGCGTGATGTTGGTCAAGTGCGGGTGAACAGGGATGAACGGCGCTACGCGGCAGCGCGGTAGTAGTGCCGGAGCAAGCCGCCGAGGAAGCGTTGGCAGCGAATGCGGTCGGGCGGAGGCGCCGCTCGTGAGAAGCTCTCGGCCGGCGGGCCATGTGCCGCAGTGGGAATCGTCTGGTTGCCGAGCCCTTGGTGCGGGCGATGTTCGTTGTGAAAACGAACGTACTCCTGCCCGATGTGGTCGAGATGGCCCAGGCTGAAGCAGAGGAAGTGACTGAGCGCTTCCCGTTTGAACGCGCCGATCCACGCCTCACAGAACGCGTTCGCGTCTGGAGCGAGTAGCGGCGTTCGCACGCAGCGAATGTCGGCGCTCTTGAACAAGCGGCGGAATCTCGTCGAGAACTTCGTGTCGCGATCGTGGATCAGGAAGTGAGCCCCGAGCCCCTGGTCATCGAGCCACATCAACGCGTTCCGGGCCTGCTGCTGAACCCAGCGATCGTCCGGATGATACGTCGGCGGGCACAAAAACACCCGGCGCGTGCCGACGTGGATGAACGCGAGGCAATACGCTACACGTACGCCGAATGGCGTGATCACGCTCTTGGTGAAGAAGTCGCAGGCAACGAGCGTGTTCACGTGCAGCCAAATGAACTTCTGCCATACGGTCTCCGGTCCCCTGCTCCGCCGTGTCGGCGACGGCGTCAGACCCTCGTCCTTGAGGATCCTCCGCACCGACGACCGGCTGAGGCGCAGGCGAAGCTTGCGCAGTTCCCCGACAATACGCCGGTAGCCCCAGTTCCCGTTGTCCTTCGCCAGACGGATGACTATGTCCCGCATGTTACGGACGATCTCTGGTCGGCCGACGCGCTTCGGTCGACGCCCTTCCCTCTGCTCCATGACCCAGCGAGAATACGTCTTCGGCGTGACGATGCCGATGATGTCGGCGACATCGTGATTGAGTTCCCGGCCAATGGCCAGCAACCGGGCCCGGTCTTCGGGGCTGGGGATGACCCGATTGCCGCCCAGCTTGCGGCGGAGGATCTCGACCTCAGCCTTGAGGAACCGGATGCGGGCGTCGCGCCGGGCGGCGAACGCTTCAACGAGGAGATGACGGATCACGTAGAACCAGCGCAACATGGCGATCGAGTCCCGAATGGCAGCGTGTGAGAGCAGAAATGAGCAGTGCCCGACATTTTGAACCCCTGCCCGAACGTGGGCAACCGGCGGCCATGCTCGGCTTCAGCGCGCAACGGTTCGCGAAGCATAGCCAACCGACCCTCTTCCCAGCGCAACTGGCGCCGTTGACTTGCCACTAATTTGCAACTAAAACCGCGCTCAACATGCTCGGCATGCACGACATGCCGACGTGTTCCGGTGTCCCTAAGTTATTGGGTTTTCCGTAACTTGTGGTCTTGGAAGAACTTCGGTGAAGTGGGTCGGATTGGCTCATAACCCGGAGGGATCGGTCCTTCGCAAACCAAATAACGTAGTCGAGGACACTCTCAGTTATGAGGGTTGACCCTTTCTTCTTGACCGCGATGGTCGTGACGTAATTTCTTTCGCCGAAGATCTCGACCATCAGCGACTTAATCAGGTGGACGTTTTCATCGCCGATCTGCACGAAGATCGAGCCTGATCCGGTGAGGAGGTCGCGGGCGACGGTGAGACGGTCGCGGAGGTAGGTGAGGTAGGAGTGGATGCCGTCGCGCCAGGTGTCGCGGAAGGCCTTGACCTGTTCCGGTTCGCGGGTGATGTGATCGACGTTGCCGTCCTTCACGTCGCGGCTGGTGGTGGACCACTGGAAGTTGCTGTTGAACTTGATGCCGTACGGGGGGTCGAGGTAGATGCACTGGACCTGCCCGCGAAGGCCCTCGCGCTCGGCGAGCGAGGCCATGACCTGGAGGCTGTCGCCGAGGATCATGCGGTTGGTCCAGTTGGCGTCGTGCTGATAGAACTCGGTCCTGGCGTCGCCTTCCGGCAGGCCGTTGAAGTCGGCGAAGAGGTCCATCTGCGCATCGGCCGCCTTGTCGTCGGCCTTCGTGCGGCGGAGCAGGTCGTCGATCAGCACCTTGGGGTGGACCTTCTCCTGAATGAAGAGCGGCGGGGCGTGGACGACCAGGTCGGACCAGTCCTGCTCGTCTTTGCCCCGCCAGACGAGCTGCGGGTCGAGGTCGCGGTTCCGGCGTTCGTAGGCAACGCGAATCGGAGACTGGTCGTCCTTGGCCATCACCGACTGAAACTCGGCCGTCGGGATGTTCTTCCGCGAGGCCTCGTCGTGTGTCAGGGTCTCGACGGTCTTGGGCGCCTTGCCGTTTCCGCGTTTGTTCGTTGTCTTCTTCTTGGCCATATTTGCTCGGACTCTCGTGGTTAGTACCGCTCGTAGGCGAAGACCTTGATTTCAACCGGCCGTACGATGGGCTTCAGTGCCTTCAGTTTCTTGCGGTCGATGATGTTCTTTGATGCGACAGCGGCTTTAAGCTCCCGGGAAGAGACCCAATCGGTGTTCCAGATAGCCTCATCCTCGCCACAGACGACGTGGCACAGCCTCTCCTGGAACTGCACCGTGGCGTCGATGGGGTGACTGATTCGCTGGAGCCATACCTCCATGTGGCCCGTGTTCGGTAGCTGCGATACCTTGTCGCGGATCTTCTGTAGCACGCTCCGCCGCGAGGCTGCGTTTCCAAGACAGCTCAGCAGTTTGCTGACAATGGCAGCGGAAACCGGAAATACGCGTGGGCTCTGGTACGCGATGTCGACCGCTATGCTGATCAGGACTAGCGGGTTCTGGATCGTCTTCGCTTGGCTCAGTCGCTCGTGGAACTCAGTCAACGCACGCGTCAGGCTCCCTGCATTCGGAAACTCCATCCCGTGTGCGTGAAGTACGAGCAGATGCCTCTGAAGATTCTTGTCGCCTTGCCTGCCAGTCATCCACGCGCGCTTGTCCGCCTTGAGCGACCCGCTCACGACTGACTGGCTTCCCTTTGTTTTCGCAGCGTTTAGCTTCAGGCCCAATTCAATCATGACCTCGGTGAGCGCCTTGAGAATCGTCTCCCCGAGCTGCGGGTTGTTCACGAAGATGCGGTAGTCGTCGCGGTAGCGCAGGATGCGATAGTCGGTGATTCCGTCTTCCTTGAGTCGGTTGCTTAGCTGAACGTCCGCGTAACCCAGGACCATCTCTGCGATCAAGTTCATCAAGACCGACCCTTGCGGTACGCCGTTCGTCTGGCCGTGCCGCATGTCTTGAATGTGCCAGTCGATGATGTTCCCGATTAGCGTCTTATCGTCCCGCTTGCCTTTCGCGACGTCGCGCCCATGGAGTGCCCAGGCGATCGAGTGGGTGTAGATGGCAGCGTAGCAGTCAGTGATATCGGCATGCAGCACATACTGATAATCCAGCGCCAGTTCGATCGAGCCTTGCTCGATGCCTTGCCACCATTGCAGGATCTGTTCCGCTTGGTCTTTCTGCTTTGAAAGCGACTTCGCCGGGATGCTCAAGCACTTGATCGTGTCGATGGCCGCGAATTCGGCGAATCGCTTGCGGATTGTGGCCCAGTGACCCTTCTCAGTGATCTTGTTGACGAGCGACACGTACAACGCTGGGTGAATCAACTGAAACGGTCGCCACGCATGCCGACCGTCCTTGTTGGACAACATGGCGTAGTTCACATCCTCGTGCTTGCGAGGAGAGTCCTTCCGCAATTCAGGGAGGGTCTTCGTTTTGAGCAGCCTTGCGACAGCCGTGAGAATCCCGCCGAATTGAAGGTAGTCGGGCAGATCGACGGTGCAGTAGCTCTCTGGCTTGAGCAAGAAGGCGCGGGCCTGGGCGCTTGTCATGTCGAGCAGTGACTGCTGGCGTGGTGACTGAGGCTTACCAGCTCTCGTTCGCTTTGTGGTCGCCTTCTTCGCCATGCGTTCCCAGACCCTACTCGGCGGGCACGAAGTTGCCGGCCCTAATTGCTTCGTCAATCATGCCATTGAAATGCTCTTCCACCTTCGCCTCGAAGTCGGCCTCCATCTCGTACACGTCGCAGAACTCGGCGAACGCCCAGCGGCCGTAGCTCTTCAGATTGTTCACGCCGGGGATCCAGTAATCGTTCATGGTACCGGCCTTCTCCTTGGCGTCTTCCCGGCGGAAGCCCTTGATCTCGACGACAAGCTGCAGCAGGTCAGGCGCGCCGTCTTCTGCGGGCTCGCGGCCATCATCGACGAGCACGATGAAATCGGGCCGGTACTTTCGCGACTCGGAACCGTACCGATACGGAACTTCGAGGCCGAGATTGTGGTTCTTGACGTAGGCGACGACTTTGGGATGGGCCTCGGCGACGCGGCAGAACTCGGCCTCCCAGTCGCTGTCGAGGATGACCCAGTTGATGTGGCAGCGGCGGGCGTCGGTCTGCCAGCGGTCCTTCTTGGACGTGTTGAAGTTCACGAACGACGTGGAGCCGGTTGGGTTGTATGGATCGAGAACCGCCTTGATGGGGCA
Source organism: uncultured Planctomycetales bacterium (assembly GCA_964468185.1). Lineage (GTDB taxonomy): Bacteria > Planctomycetota > Phycisphaerae > UBA1845 > Fen-1342 > JANQFV01. The sequence continues at coordinate 5,038 of CAYXTR010000046.1, forward strand.
TTCGCCGACGTGCTGGCTCACGATGCCACGCGTGATGCGTTCACAGGCCATGTCGGCCAACGTGAGGTACATGAGCTGCGCGGGATACGTGCCACCCTTGCAGACCAGGTGGGTATCGAGCCATTCCTTCGTCACGCGCTTGAGTTGGCCGAAAAGGTGGAGCTTCGGCTCTTCGCCGGGGTCACGCCACTTCGTGTAAAGGAGCCGCTGCGTGAGATGGAACAGCAGCGTCGAGCGACGAAGGTCGCCGGTGTGTACGAGCGTCAGATCGACGCCTTCGCCGATGATCCCTTCGTTGCGGGTGACGGACGGACCGACGAGTTCCGGCGTGAGTTCGAGCGTCGAATCATCGTCGAACTTGGCGGTGAGGCGTTCCTGCGGCAGTTCGACCCGGTAGCCCTCGACACGCGGGAAGCGAATCTCGCAGTCGTCGCGGTCGGGGCGAATGGCCTTGACGTGGATGGTCTCTCGCGGCGGCTGCGGCGGTGCGACGACGGGCTTGGCGGTGAAGTCGAATGGGATGCCGAGCACGTCGGCGTACTCGACGTTGAAGAGCCCGTCTTCGTTCAGGTCGTAAGATTGACGGCGGAGTGCGCGGCCGATGACCTGTTCGCAGAGGAGCTGCGTGCCGAAAGCGCGAACGCCGAGGACGTGCGTCACGGTATTCGCATCCCAGCCTTCGGTCAGCATGGCGACCGAGACGACGCATCGGATCGACTCGCCCAGCCGATCCTTCTTGCCTACAGTGTTCATCACCTCGCGGAGCAGATCCTGGTCGGTGATGTTCTCGGCAGCTTTGCGGTCACCAGTCCGCTCGACAATCTCACGCCGGAAGCGTTCGATCTCATCGCTCGCCATATCGCGGAACTTGTTATCCAGCGCGTCGCCGGATTCAAGCTGCTCGCTGTCGATTAGTAGTGTGCGGGGGCGCGCAATCGGGTTGCCGTGTTCGTCAAAGTTGCGAAAGAGTTTGAGGCGACCCTCAACCAGTCGGCCCGTGCCGTCGTCTTCCTCCCGCACGAAGCCGGAGATGAAATCATAGATCAATTTGGAAATCGCCGTGTTCTGACAGACCACGATGAAACACGGGGGAACCGCGATCTTCTCCTTCTCCCACAGTTCGTACGTCTTCTCGTAGTGCCCGTAGAGCGCCTCGAGTGCGGTTTGGAGCTCCACAGGGATAGAGAGTGGATCAAGTTTGCCGCCCTTGCCGCGTCCCTTCTTCGGCATCTTCTTGCCGACGTGCTTCCAGAGTTCGCGAAAGATCGGGGCGTCGGCGCCGGGGATGTTGTCGGCGACAGGAACACGCGGCAGCTTGACGATGCCGCACTCGATGGCGTCCATGAGAGAGAAATCGCACATCGTCCACGGAAACAACGTGCCTTCGGCGTATCCTGAGCCGCGGAGGAAAAACGGTGTGGCCGAGAGATCGTACACACGCTCGATGCCGAGCTTGCGGTCTACTGCTTCCAGGCCTGAGATCCAGACGCGGGCGGCTTCCCGGTTCTTTTCGGCTTCCTTTTTGTCGTCGCCTTTGAGATCTCCCTCGTCATCTTCGCCGGGCTTCTCGCGGTAGCAGTGGTGAGCCTCATCGTTGAGCACCAGGATGCTCTTCATTCCCATGAGGTCCGGCATGACGCGCTGGAGCATCTGCCCCTCGGTCTCCAGCGTCTTGAGCTCGTCGCCGCGGCCCTGCAGTAGTGAGCGACCGCCTTTGGAGAGATCCAACGTCTCGCGGAGCTTGAATGCGTGGAAGTTGGTGATAACGATCTTGGCCCGGTCCAGATCGCCGAGCATGTCGTTCGGGACCAGCTCGCGGCTCTTATAGTAGGCGTCCGGGTCGTTCGGTTTTAGCACTCGCAGACGATCACGAATAGTGATGCCGGGAGTGACGACCAGGAATCCCCGCGTGAACTTCTTGCTGCCGGGGCGCCGCACGGCGTTGATGGTCTGCCAGGCGATGAGCATAGCCATGACGGTCGTCTTGCCGGCGCCGGTGGCGAGTTTAAGGGCAAGCCGCGACAGCCCGGGATTCGCAGCCTCGTTCGACGCTTCAAGTTGCTCAAGGAACGCACGCCCCTCTTTGCCGATTTTCGGCGCAACCTCTGTGAGCCAGATGGCGGCCTCAATGGCCTCTACTTGGCAGAAAAACGGCCGGATGTTGTTGAACGGGTGGTGTCGCCAGTGTTGCAGCAGACGCGCGGTTTCCGGCGTCACTCGCCAATCAGCCGGATTCGGTATCGCCCGCCACTGATCAACGTGCCGGCGGAGTTCGTTGATGTGTCCGGTCGGGTCGTACTGCTGCTCTTCAGTCGAGAGCCCCGCGCCCTCGTCGAAGACCATCTCGCGCTGCTGCTCTTTGCCGCGGCGCTTCTTCGGCTTGGGAATCGGCGTGATGAACTCGGCGCGACGGCGTTTGTCGATGATGCGATTGGTGGGTTGACCCGAGGCGTCCAACTCCCAGTGCTTATCCGGGTAGCCGTACGGCGAGTTGAGGATCGGCTTCTCGAAGAACTGGTCGGTCATGCACGGTCTCACTTTCAGACCATCGTCGTTCGAGCTGATCAGTGGGCAGACGCCCCCTGCGGAGGACTCAGCTCAGTACTCGCCTTGCTTGGGCCTATCAGGCCCGCTCCTCGCCGCCAGCCATCGATCGATGACATCGCGATGGAATCGCCAATGCTTGCCCACTTTTTGGCCAGGCACCTTGCCCGTCTGCGCCAGCTTGTAGAGCGTCGACTTGGCCACCTTCAGGTAGTCAGAGAGCTCATCGATCGTCATAACGTTTGGCGGATCCACGCGGGGCTCCAAGCCACCCTGTTTCTGGCGAATTCTGTTGGATTCTAATCGTTACTGGCTTGCAGCACCAGATCAGGCGTGTGGGCGATTCTTGGCGCTCGCCGGGCCAGCCTGCGTGGCCTTGGCGCCGGTTTTCGGGGCGCCAACCACAACGTTGCGTTTCCGGTCGCGTCGTACGCCCCCGGGCGACCTCCAGATCCCATGCCCGACGAGCTCCGTGTTTCGCACGACGACTGCCAGCCTTCCCGGCTGGACGTCGTGGGTGCGGCCACCCGTCCAAGGGCGAATGCCATGCTCGATCGTCACAGCCCCCGCATCCAGTCAGAACGTACCGGAGATTCGCCGGCCATGGCGGCATCGATCTGCTGCAGGATCGCATCGCGGTCGCGGGGAAGGCGGCCGCCGATGGGCAGGTAGTTGGAGGCATGGTTTGAGCGGAAGATTGTTTCGCTCGCGTGCGTCTCAGCCACGATGATTCGCAGTTCGTGGAGCAGGCCGTCGACGTCCGGCAATTCGAATTCCCCTCGCTCTGCCAGCTGGCTGATCGGCGTGTCGGGCACCAGCATCAGCGTCAACGCCGACAAGTACTCCGGGTCCATGGCCGTGGCCAGTTCGGCCGATGCGGTGGCATGTTCGACGCTCCGCTCCGCGCCGCCGGCACCGAGCAGGAAGATCAGTGACTGCCTCAGGCCTGCCGCACGCGCCTTGGCCGCCGCTTCGATGTGGTCGGCCGCCGTCGCCCCCTTGGCGATCCTCTTTAGCGTCACGTCATCGCCCGATTCCGGGCCGATGTAGAGCAACTTCAGCCCGAGTTCGCGCAGGTGGGCCAGCTCAGCCGGCGATTTGTCCAACAGGTTCCGAGCCGTGGCGTAGCAGCTCACCCGCCGCAGGTTCGGAAACGTCACCTGCAGGGCCTCCAGGATCGGCTTCCACACGCCCATGGGCATCGCGAGCGCGTCGCCGTCGAGGACGAAGACCTTCCGGACCTCCTCGCCGAACGAATGCCCAGCTGCGGCGATGTCCTCCAGCGTCTCTTCCAGCGGCCGCACTTGGTACTGCTTGGTCCTGTACATGGCGCAGTACGTGCAGTGGTTCCACGAACAGCCGATCGTGGCCTGGAGCAGGTACGAGTTGGCCTCGCTGGGTGGTCGAAACACGGGTTCGACGTATCTCATGGTCCAATTCTAGGCTGACCTGGCCACCAACAGAACCACTCTTTCGTCATCTGCGCGTCAGCCGCGCGATCGCTCGTTTGTTCCGTACCGAGTTAGGCTATGCAGGCATCGGTAGTCGACTTCGCCGCTTCAGTTTGCCCAGTGAGGTATTCAGTGACGCACGTATATCACACAGCCCTTCGAACGGGGATCACGCGCACGCGAGAATTCGAACGGAAGAAGCTCGCCGAGTTTGCGGTCAACGTTGGCACGAAGTGCGGCCATGACTGCACGTATTGCAGCTCGGGCGCGCTACTACGTATGCACCGGTCGTTCAAGCAGGTTCGGCGCAGCCCGTTTGAATCCGGTTATGCGATCGTCGATCCGGAGACGCCGGACCGCGTGGCCCGCGACGCCCGCCGGATGCGGCGGCGCGGGCTCGTTCAACTATGCACAACGGTTGACGCCTGGTCCCCGGAAGCTCAGGAGCACGATCTTGGCCGCCGGTGCCTGGAAGCGCTGCTCTCCGAACCCGCCTGGACGGTTCGCGTCCTCACGAAGAACGCGGCCGTCTCCCGCGATTTTGACCTTATCGGAAAACACCGCGATCGCGTAACCGTGGGGCTGAGCATCACGGGCCTGCCAGCGGACGACGCAGCCATCTCGGTGATCGAGCCACACGCCTCGTCGATCAGCGATCGAATCGCTGCCCTGCGCCAGGCTCGATCCATGAACCTGCGCACGTACGCCATGTTCTGCCCACTGCTGCCCGGCATCGGTGCGGATCCCAAGCAGATCGACGAACTGGTCCGCCTCGCGGTCGAGTGCGGAGCCGAGGAAATCTTCGTCGAACCGGTCAATGCCCGCGGCCCGGGATTGAAAGCCACCCAAGAGGCGCTGGCCGCCAAAGGCCACGAAGATGCTGCAGCTGCCATCAACCGCATTCGCGCGAAGCCCGTTTGGTCCCAGTACGTCGCCAACCTGATCCGGGACGTTCAACGGAGCGTGCGTGCTCAGAGCGACATCGCGAAGCTCCGCATCCTGCTCTACCCGTCACGGCTATTGCCGAAGGATGCCGCTGCAATCCAGCAGGACGGCGCAGGCGTGATCTGGCTGGGGCAGGAGTGAATGCGTCGCGTTGCTGACACGTACGCCGGCCACTTGAACCTGGCTGCGGGGATCGTGGTGACGTGCCAACGCTTGTACCATGTCCCCTATGCCCGGCTTGTTTGATGGAACGCCCCTGGAACGCCCCGTGACCTGCGAGGTATGCGAACAGCCGCTGGAGCGGTGCGGCTGCCCACGGGATGAATCGGGCGCCGTCTTACTGCCCAAGGACCAGCCCGCCCGCATCCGCCGCGAGAAACGCCGCGCGGGTAAGACCGTCACCGTCGTCACCGGGCTCAATCCGGTGGCGTGCGACCTGGAGGCCATTCTGGCACAGCTGAAGTCAGCCTGTGCCGCCGGCGGCCGGGTTGGCGATGGCACCATCGAAATCCAGGGCGATCATCGGCAGCGCGTGCTGGGCATCCTCCTTGACCTCGGCTTTCCAGCCAAACTGAGCGGTGGATAGCCACAGGGAACGGCGGCAAGCGTGCCGCGCAGGTCGCCACGTTGCTGGAGTGGTGACGGCATTGGCGCGATGCACTCATCTCATGGCTTCGACTACGGCCGACCGCCGGGTTCAGTGCCCGGCGAGAAGTCGGTGTCGACTGCCGGCGTGACAGGGCCGGGGGTGCTCTTCCCGCCGCCCGCAACGACGTCAACTTAGCCATGGCGACCTACAGGGCTGGATGTAGTTACGCTGGCTCATCGCGGTGCCGTAACTTCTCAACGATGGATCATACAGCGGCGGGAAGCGGTTCGGCGAGAACATCGCCGGTACCGGCAGACGCGAGCGCTATCCAACGATGCCCATGATTTCAGCCGCACGCTTCCGGTCCATCTCGGCGTAGATCTCGGTAACGGCGGCGCTCGTGTGCCCCAGAATGACGCGCGCGGCTTCGATCCCAAACTCCTTACGTAGGAAGGTCGCGGCGTTGTGCCGAAGGCGGTTGGGCCCCCACACCGGAATCTCAAGGCGATTGCAGGCCTTGTGGATCGCGTAGCAGTAACTCGCCGACGTGTAGTGCGATCCGGGTTGCTTCCTAGGTCTTCGCCTCCGTGTGCCTGATGAGGATTGACGACGGCCATTCGCCTTCTTCGCACGGAGTTCGTGCAGCTCCCGCACCGCCTCTCTGGGGCTGAATAGGTACGCCTGCACGTCAGGGCGCAGCCAATCCCGCGAGATTTCCTGTGCCTTCGGCCCGAGGAAGATGACCCGCTCCTTGCCGTGATGCTGCGTCTTGTGTGAGGCGGGGCGGTACTCCCAGACTCTGCCGGACATATCGATGTCGACGCCGCGCATCAGAACGACCTCACCGGGGCGCATGCCGGTCACAAGCTGTAGCCGAATCATCGCCCGAATTGGTCGCGTGACCATTGGCAGAACGGCATCGATGTGCTCCTGCTCAACCGGCGTCACTCGATCGCTCTCCCGCGCATTCGATCGACCCTCCTTGAGTGGCGCCACCGATTGCAGACCTTGGAGAACGCCTGGATCGACCAATTCACGTTCCACGCCCCACTTGAAGATGCGGCGGATGCGGTTGACCCTGGCGTTAACGACCTTCCGCGAAAGATTGCCGGCGACCATCTGATCTCGCACGGCCCGCAGCGCCGCGGGCCCGAAGTCCCACACCCGAGCGCTCTCATAAAGCGCCTGTACTGGTCGAATGGCATCCTCGATGTTGCGATGCTCGCCGGTCGGTCGACCGTTCTTCACGTAGTACCCGCGTGCAAACTCCAGGTACGCCAGCATCAATTCGCTGATCCGCAGGTCTGCGCGAATCTCCGCCGGCAGCCGGTCGGGGATCGCAACGAGCGGACGAGCCACCGCCCACTCCGCAATCAGGCGCCGATATGCCGCGCGGCTCTCGGGCGAACCGTACGTGCCGAGATAGTGGTCGTTCCCGTCGATGTGAACGACGGCTTGGCCGCTCGCCTTGTGCAGGGAATAGGTGGGTGGCTTGTTCTTGAGCTTGGGCATGTGCAGCTCCTTGGTCCGTCTGCCAAAGCCGTAGTTTTACGGCTTTGTTAAGGACTTCCGGGCCGCACTACCCGACGCGGGCAGGCACGCGTATCTCGCGTTCGGCGCTTGGTTTACACTTCAAAGCGGGCGACCGGACTCGAACCGGCAACAGTCAGCTTGGAAGGCTGATGCGCTACCAATTGCGCTACGCCCGCAGTGAATGTACGTATTCTAAGCCGTGCTCGCCGCAGCCCGCAAGCCAGCTTGCAGCGCGGCTAATTCTTCGCACCTTCCCCACTCAACGGCTGAATCCGCACATTCCGATACCACACCGCATCCCCATGATCCTGAAACCCGATCCGCCCGCGCCGTGGCATGTCCTGGTATGCCGTCCGAAACTTGTTCTTGGATCCATCCGGGTTCAGATGCGGCTCCGTCCACTCGTCAAGGTCAATATCGATGATCTCGATCCCGTTCAGCACAATGTGAATCCGGCTTCCCCGACACATCAGCCGCACCGCGTTCCACCGCTCCGGCGGGTTCACCGCATTCCGCTTCGGCGCCGCGATGTCGTAAATCGCCCCGGCATCATGCCGCCCGACCGTTGCCTTGCCATACGAATCCAGCACCTGCATTTCGATGCCGGTCTGCACCGGGTCGTCAATATTGCCCGTTCGGAAGAACACGCCGCTGTTCCCCCCCGCCGATATCCTGTACTCCAGTTCCAACACGAAATCGCCAAACTCCTGCTGCGTCCAGATGTATCCGCCGCCGGCCCGGGTCAACACCCCCTCCTCGACCTTCCACGCCCCCGGCTTGAAGATCCAGCAGTGCAGGTCATCCTCCAGCAGATCCAGCCACCCATCATTGCCCACCCGCGCACTCGGCACCGCGTTTGCCTGCAAATCCCCCAACGCAAACTGAATCCCCGCCAGGTAGTGCTTCAGCACCGCCGGATTGCGGAAGATTTCATGCCGATGCCCCAATGAGCAGTAGAACACCCGCCCACGCCCATAGTTTCGCACCCAGCTCACCGCAAAATCGCCGTCCTCCCGCTTGATCCCGCCCTTCGTCATGTCCGTCTGCTTCGTATCCAGACTCAGCAGCACGCGCAGCCGTTCACGCGAGTAGGGGGTCCGAAACTGATAGATCTCATCCGCCACCTTGAACGGCTTGCCACCAAACATCGCCACCAGCGGGTGCCCGGGCTCATCCAGCCTGACCGTCACTTCCTCATTCCACGGGTGCCCGTCAAAGTAGCCGCCCATCAGCTTGCCAAACTCCGGCCATTGATAGAAGCAATCCGTCGCCCCGTGAATGCCCACGAGTCCGCCGCCTCCACGCAGGAACTCCAGGAGGGACTTCTTCAACATCGGATCGTCAAACAGCTCACCGGTGGTGTTGTTCAGCAGCACCGCGTCAAAGTGCTGCAAACTCCCCGGCTTGAACACCGCCGGGTCATCCGCCAGCACAACCTCATACGCCCCCGTCTTCTCACCCAATATCTCGAACGCGGCCGAGCCGTACGGTATCGCGCTGTGTCGAAAGCCCTTGCAACCATTGTAAACCAGCAGCCGTCGCCCAGCCTCGGCCGGCACAATCGGCTGCTCCGGTGCCGCCGCCCGCATCTGCTGCAATTCCGTCGGCGGAATCACATCCTCAGCCATCGCAACGCCGCCGATACACCCGGCCCAGACACACGCAATCACCGCTACTCGCATCATAGCCTCCTGCAAAATCCACCACGCGACAGTAATCCGCGACATGGACGCCTACGGCTTCTCGCCTGCATCTGCATAGACGCCGTCCAGCATCTTTCCGTCCGGGCCGGCAATGCGTGCACACGCACTCCACGCCCCGCCATTATTCGTGACCTTCAGCAGCAGTCTGTTCCACCCCTCCTCCAGCCGCGCTGGCACCACATCCTCGCCGCGCGTCACCCCGCGCAGTGCGTTGTTTTCGTGCACGAGTTCGCCGTTCAGCCAGACCTTCAACCCGTCATCACTTCCCAACTCGAGCCGCGCCATCTGCGCCGTGGGCGCATACACCCGCGTAAACAGATACCCGGCCCGATGATCGCCCGCCATTGTCGCATGCAAGTTGATCCGCCACGCCTCCCGCGGATCATCATGCACCGGCTGCGCGCGCCATTCCGCCGCCGACAGCGCCCGCTCCGGCGCGAACGCATCATCCATCAGTTCGTTGCCGGGCACACCGCCTACTGTATACGGCCCCGACACCCACCAGTCCGTAACAAACCCCTCAAACTGCTCCAGCTCCGCCAGCAGCTTCCGGGCCCGCCGCTCGACATGCTCCGGCGGATGGTGCGCCAGGATATCTTCCAGCGGCGCGCGCACCAGCGGCCATTTCTCCGGCAAGAGCGCATCCACGACATTGACCGCCGCCGCGGCCGCTTCATCCCCCAGAGTCTTGTTCCCGAGGTAACGCCGCAACGCGGGCAGCGCCTCCGCGGACGCCACCTGTCCCAGTTGCGCAAGCACCAACTGCTCCTCATCCGGTCGACGTGCCGCCTCGAGCGCTGCTTCACACATCTCCACTGTCTCCGCCGCCGGCCTGTGTTCAGCCATTCCGATCATTCGCACATAGGCCCGCAGCGCCAGTACATATTCCCTGGTCACCTCGGTCCGTCGCACAAACGCCAGCGTTGCTCCAGCCGGTTCGTCGCTTGGCCAGTCGCCCAGGGCCCGCACCGCAGCCTCGCGCAGCTCGTCCTCGTCCGAGTCAAGCGTATCCACCACGATCCGCTGCGCCGCTTCACCGCCCACGCGCCCCAGTACCCGCAGCAGCGTCATGCGCACAGGCAGATCGAGCTCCGGCGCTCGCAATGTCTCGATCACCAGTTCCGCCACCGACACGTCCTGCCGGTGACGATTCGCGACGGCCGCCACCGCCGCCCCCGCCGCGGATCGATCCCGCACATTCGCCGCGGTCCGCAACAGCGTCAGCAATTCCGGGACATGCTGCGGCTGCGCCAGCGCCGCCGCCGCATCCAGCGCCGCTCCCCGCACATCCTCGTTCCCGCTGCGCGCGGCCCGCAGTACGGCATTCAAGTCATCCGTCGGTGGCCGCTCAGCCAGCACCTGCAGCAGTGCCACCCGCACGTCCGGCGACTCGACCATCAGACAGAACCGTGCCAAGGCCCGCGTTGCCCGGTCGCCGTCCAGGCTGATCAGGGCCGCCCGAATCGCGCGCCGCTCGCCCTCATCACTGTCCCTCAAACGATCGACCAGCGACGTCACGATCTGGATCGGACTGTGCGTCTGCTGCCCGGCCGTGACAATGGCCGCCTCCCGCACCTGTGCGTCCGCAACCTCCAGTGCTCCCAGGATCGTCGCGAGTCCTGCCTCATCATCGCGCGCTCCGAGCACGCGCAGCAGCGCTATCCGCTCGTCAGCGTTCGCGGTATCAAACGCCTGCGTACATGCCAACGTCATCCACTGCTGTGGCTCCGAGGTAGCCAGATCAAACGCGACCGCCCGTACCTGCGCGTTCTCATCTGTCAGCGCCGCCAGCACCGACTCCGCCCCCAGCATCCCCAACGCTTCGTGCAAGCCCACCAACGCCGCACATTGGAGGTGCACGCCAGCCGCCAATTCACCGCGCAACAGCCCGCGGTAGATCTCGCCCGCCTGCTGCCCACGCCCGTCTTCTGCCAGTCGCCGGGCATACTCGATCAACAATCCCCGCGTGCGCTGTTTCGCAAACCCGTCCTTCGACTCGGCGGCATCACGCAGGACCTGCTCGACCTCAACCGACCCACTGCACGCCAGCGCATGCAGCGCCGCCAGCCGGACATCCTCATCTTCGCTTCGCGTCAGTTCCATCAGCCGCGCCAGGTGGGCGTCATCACCCAGCGTCGCCAGTGCGTCGATGCTCGCCAACAGACATCGTCCCTCCGCCTCATGCAGCGCAGCACCCAGCGCCGCGCGCGCCGCCGGCGAGTCTATTTCGATCAATACGGCCGCCGCGGCATGACACGTCACCTCGTCACGCAGTCCATCGCGCAACGCCGGATGCAGGTCGTCCGCGCCAATCCACCGCAATTGTCGGATCAGAAACGCCGGATCTGCGGCCGGCGAATCGCCACCGAGCGCATGCAGCACGGCCGATACGAACGCGTCGCGCTGCTTGGCCCGTTCGGGCGGGGCGCAGCATATCGCCAACCCGTGCAGGATGGTCCGCACCCGCGCACCACCCTCGGTTCCCGCAGGTCGCAGCAGCGCGCAGAGTGCGCTGATTTCCGTCGCGTCCAGTTCCAGCAACGCCGCCTGCCCCTCCGCCTGCCCCTCGGGCGGATTCTCCAATAGCCCCCGCAGCCGGTCTGACGACTCCGGCCCCGCTCCGCGCCCGACGCCGCCAATCAGCAACAACGCCGCAACAACAACAATCCTGGCGTCCATCACGCTCATGCCAGACCCTCCGGCAAGTGCCACGGCGCCCGCATCGGCTGCTCCGCGAGCCGATTCGCCTGCTCATCATTCACAAACCGCTGCCGCTTCGGATCAAACTGCAGCTTCCGCCCCAGCCGAATCGCGATCATTGCCAGGTTCACCAGCGTACACGAGCGGTGTGACACATTCGCATTCCCGCCCGCCGGCTGCCGCGTCCGCACCGCCGTATCAAAATCAATCAGCGGCGGCGGATCCGGATATGCCCCCAACTGCTCAAACAACCCCGCGGGCTCCGTGCGGTAGTTGTCGAACACCTTACCATGCGGCCCCTCGAGCATCGGCCGCCCGGGCGGCTCCTCCTTGCCCCACTCGCCACTTTGCAGGATCAGCGTCGTCCCGTCCGCATACCTCAGCCGGATTGTGCTCCACAACCCCACCGCGTCCGGGTGCTGCGGCCACTGCGCATCCGCCTCGACCTCGACCGGGCTCGTATCGTCCTTGCCCAGGAAATACTGCACCGGATCAAGGTAGTGCTGTCCCATGTCCGTCAGCCCGCCACCGTCATAATCCCAATAACCCCGAAAGCTCCCGTGCACCCGATGCGGGTGGTACGGCTTCACCGGCGCCGGCCCCAGCCACATATCGTAATCCAGCACCTTCGGCACCGGCTGCTCTACCAGATCCGTCCGCCCGCTCCACTGCCGGATCTTCCAGTTGAACCCCTGCCGATGCGTCACACGCACCGTCAGCGGCCTCCCCAGCAAGCCGCTGGCCACCAGCTTCCGCAACATCCGGCTCGCCCCGAAATGGTAGTAGTTCCCAAACCGCCCGTGCGTATTCACTTGAAACACACGCCCGTATCGGCGTATCGCCGACGCCAGCGCCTGCCCCTCGGCAATCGTCCGCGAGAACGGCTTCTCACCCAAGACATCAAAACCCGCCTGCGCCGCCGCGATCCCGATCAGCGCATGCCAGTGGGGTGGCGTCGCCACATGAATCGTGTCAATATCCGTCCGCTCCAGCACGCGGCGGAAATCGCTGTATCCCTTGCAGCCACGCCCCGCTTTCCGCAGCGCATTGTTGAGGTGGTTTTCGTCCACGTCGCAAACCGCCAGCGTTTCAGGTGGGCGCCCGTCCTCGTTCACCATGACGTGGTTCATGCCCATGCCGCCAGTGCCGATGACGGCTCGCGTGATGACCTCGCTCGGCGCCGTATATCCCGGTCCACCCAGTACGTGCCGCGGCACGATGTAGAAACTCGCCACCGCCGCCGCCCCCTGCACGAATTCGCGTCGTGATATGCGTTTGTTATTCATGTGAGCCATTCCCTCATCCAGTCGAATCGGTCAGGCAATTGCGTGAGTCCCTGTGGCACCAGTTTCCAACCGGTGCGCCAGCGAATGCACGCCGAAGGCGATGCGTAGCGCAATACCACCGCCACAGCTTGAGCACAACCGCCACTCAACGCCACCGCACCGCGTCGGCGTGTGGCCCCAGCACGATCGGCTGTGCTGCTTCCCCAGCCGGCAGCAGTATAGCGGACACGCTGCGCAAGCGTCCACAAACGCGCTCCACCCCCGCCACGTCCAGCACCATGAATGCCGTCGAAAGCGCGTCCGCCGTTAACGCATCCGGCGCGATCGCCCAGGCCGCGGCGAAGTGCTCGACCACCGCTCCGGTCCGCGGAGCCCGGATGTGCCCCCCGTGCAGCACCTGCCCCGACCCGCTCAGCGCAAAATCTGCCAGCTCGACCACACCCCGCTCGCGCTCCGGCTCCACCGGATCACGCAACGCCACCTGCCAACACTCGTCAGCAGTGGCCTGCCCAATCGCAACAACCGTGCTCGCTCCGCTGTGCACGAGCGCATCCGCCAGCGACCACTCCCGCAACAGCGCCGCAACCCGATCCAGTGCATACCCCTTGCCAATGCCCCCCAAATCCAACTCAACGCCCGCACGCTGCACGCCAACCGCGTGCGCCTCCGGATCGAACACCAACGGCGGCCCGCCGGCGGCCGGCTTTTCCCCTTGGTCGTCAATCTTCCCCCGGAATCCCACATCGAACGCCCCTTCCGTCGCCACATACAGCGCGCTCGCCCGCTCCAGACATACCCGTGTCGCCGGCGTGACGCGCGTCGCCCGCCCCGGCTCCAACCGATTGATCCGCCCCACATCACTATGTGGAATAAACCGGCTCAGATGTCGTTCCAGCTCATCAATCTCATCAAACGCCGCCCGCGCCGCCTGCTCGGCATACTTTCCGTCATCCGTTCGTATCCACAGCCCGAACGAGCACGCCATTGCATCGTGCGCAAACCGTCCCACGCCCCGCGACGACCCCGCGCCGTGTCTCTCAGGCTCGATCATTCGGCATCCCGCATCGGCTTTGCCCGCTGCTGTTCAACAAACGCCCGCCAGAGTCCATCCTCAACAAACAGCACCAGACTCTCATCCCGCCGAAATCCGTACAGGCTCACCGTATACTCATCCTGCGTCTGCGCACGCACCGCTTCATCCCACCGCGCCGCCGCCAGGACGACGTCCGCATCCGCCTCTGCTGGCACGCCTGCATCCCAATACCCCACGCGCGTGAAATCCCGCAGATACCACGGCAACGGCCAGCAATTTTCAACATACACCCTCACCAGCATGTCCCGCCCATCCGGATGTACCGCCGCCAGCCGCTCCATCTGCTTTCGCACATCATCAATCGCATGCAGCGTCGTCGCATACACGTACGGGTTATGCGGACTCGCGCAATACCGAAAGCTCGTTGCCCGCTCGGCCTGCCACGCGAGATGCCCCACACCAGCCGCCAGCAGCGCTACCAGCGCCACCCGTATTGGCCAAATCCGCGCCAGATTCCACAAGGTGACAACGCCCACACCCGCCAACAGCGTTAGCGCACTCAGGAAGCTCAACAGACACCACGGCGTCTTATACGAAATCGCCGAATACACCACGGCCAATAGCCACGCATACACGACCAGAAACCGCAGCAGCCCACGGTGCGCAACAGACTGCTTCGTGCGTCCTCGAACGATCGCCACGCTGCCTACAAGCGCCAGCAGAACAATGAACCCCTCGGTCCAAACCGGCCCCTGCCCATCCCGCCACCACAACAGCATCCGCGCGTAGTAATGCCACGGATGGACGTGTACCCCGGCTTCCCCCGCCCGCTCAAAGTAGTTCCAATAAGCCAGTATCGAATCCCACGGCCCCGCCCAATTCGTCCCTACCCCGCTGAACAGAACCACCGATACCACTCCGGCCACAATCAGGCCCAAGGCGATGTTCCCCAACCGACGGCGCCGAAGTTGATCCTGGGACCCTGGACCCCGCGGCCCCTTGGCCCTATGGACATCTAATGCAGCGTCACTCAACGAGCCTGGACCCCTTGGTCCCTTGGCCCCTTGGTCCCTTTCTCCCCATATCCACACCACTGCGATTGCGGCCGCCATGCACCCCCACGCAATAACACAAGTCTCCTTCGTCGCATGCATCAATCCGATGCCGGCCCCGCACAATATCGCCCAGCCAACCCGCCCCGACCGCGCAAACCGCCAGCCCGCCGCGATCACCAGCAGCGTTACAAAGACCAGCGCCATTTCCTGAATGTAGTACCGGCTATAGAACACCATCGCCGGCGATACCGCCATCAGTATCGCTGCAATGAGCGCTGCCCCCCGCCCCAACCCGTCCAGCATCAGGAGCAGCAGTAGAATCGCCCCCACGCCAACCAACACCGCGACCAGCCGAAACGGCTCAATCTGCATCTCCGCAAAGTCGCGCGCTCCGCTCAGTCGCACCAGCGGCAGGGCGGCATAGTAGATCGTCGGCCCGTGATACTCCCGCAGGTCATACTCATAAACCCCCGTCTCCCACAGAATGTTGAACTTGTACGCGTGCACCGCCTCATCGACGTGCACCGGGCGCACATCCAGATCCCCCAGCCGCAGTGCCAGCGCGCCACCCGCCACCAGCACCAGCAACGCCGTCGTCAGCGCAACGCGTTTCATTTCGCCGGCAGGCCGAAGACCTCCACCTCGGTGTAGTGGTTCTGATCGTCGGCCGTACTGCCCTTGCTGTACAGCCGGACGTAGCGCCCCGTCGCCCCATCAACGCGCATCAGCTTACCTTCAAACGTCTCCCAATACTCCTTCGCATCGCCCAGCCCCAGACCGGACGAATTATCATGGTCGTTATTGAAGACGGTCTGCACCCCCTCGATGAAGTCCGGATCGTTCGAGACCTGAACGACAACGTCGCGATACACCCGCGCTGTCATGTGGTAGTGCCAGACCAGCAGGCCAAAGATCTCGTACTTCTTCTTCAGGTCGATCTGCACCCACTGCAGCCCGGGTCCCAGTTCCACGTACGCGCCTTCCTCGGCTTCTTTCGTCCCGTCCGTCACGCACTCGAGCTCTCCAATGATCGGCTCCGGGTCGCTGCTCGTCACCGGCTTGCCCTTGGCGACATTCTCTACGCCCGCGGGTGCCAGCAGCGGTTTTCGGGCGCCCTTGCGCGGTTTTTCCAGATTTGTCCCGGGCGGCGCATTCGTCGGCGTCCCCTTGAACGCCGGCCGCGGCAACTCCAGGTCGACCTTCGTCAGCTTGCGTCCGGCGGCATCATGCCCCGGCTTCGCCCGTCGCGTGGTCGGCTTGTCATCCGCAAGACTCACGGTTCCTACGATCAACAGGCCCGTTACCAGCATCATCGCGCGCTTCATCACGTCTCTCGCCATATTACGCACCAGTCTCTCTCAAACATGCTTCCGCCGCGCTCGCAGCGAGATGACCGTGTGAACAACCATCACCGCCAGCAGCACCAGCGCGGCGAGTTCATGCAATTCCACCAGATTGTGCTGCCCAGCATAACCGAAAACCGGCCACATCGCGGCCAGCATCGTCACCAGCACCACCCAACTCACCAGCAGCCCCACCCAGAACATCACGCGCTGCCCCGGGGTCAACGATCCATCACGCGGCTGCAAGCGGCTCTGCCGCGCCCACAACAGCGCCACGCCCGTGAGCCCGACGATGAATACCCCTGCGCCGCCCATGTGCAAGACCAGCGCCCAACCGCCAAATTCGCCCCACACGATCTCGGACCCGAATGCTGTCAGCGCCCCAATCAGAATCCCGAGCTTCGCCAGCGTATGAAAGACCACTTGCGCTGCACTCATCCCACGCGGTGCGGCCGCGCCGCACTCTGCCGCGGCCCGCGGCACTTCTCCGAATGCCGCCCAATGAAATCCATCCGAGAACCCCCGCAACAGCACGAGCGCGATTACCACCGCACAAACAACGCCAAGTACCTTGAACGCCGGCCGAAACACGAACCCCCACGCCCATACTTGCGCCAGCGCCTCATCATCGCCACGAAACGCGACCATCTTGGCGTTCCGCAATGAGCCCCCATTTTCCGCAACCTCGGCTGCCGGCAGCACCCGGCCGAAATACACGGCACCATCATCCGCATGGCAGTCCTCGCACCCGCGTACCCCGAGCGACTGCGCTGCCGGCCGGACATCATGCCCCAGTGACCATCGATACGGCTGTGCGAACTCCGCCCCTGTGCTCACATCCCCGCTTAGAGCGAGCACCCGTCCGTCGTGCACAAACACAATCTCGCCGGCCGACTCGTCGCCGGAAAACGCCTCCCCGACCGCCGCCACCCACTCATCCGTCCACCCATTCTCATCGAGGTCAACCCCCGCCTCCGCCATCGCCTGCTTGACATCCTCCAGCGCTATCGGCTCGAGCTCTCCATCCACGCCCCGCCCCCAATACGTCGGCCAAACCGTCCGCTGCGGGGCGATGAGTCCGCCATCCTGCCGTCCGAAGACCGGCGCCCAAATCGCCGGTGACGTTTCGGCGGTCCGCTCGCGCGTCGCAATGCCGAGCGCATGCGCCAATGCCGTGTGCACCCGTGCCGGCTCCATCTCCGGCCACGGACCTGCATGACACGCGGTACACGTCATCGTCTCGAAATGCACCGGCGGCAGCCCACGATGCTGCGGATGCGGCGCCCGCAGCCGGCCGCCGAGCGCGGCCGCAATCGTCGGCGCCTCCGCCTCGCCCAAGTGACATCCGCGACAAGAGAGCGACGCCTTTGTCGGCTGCGTCGTCGCGTGCACCTCCCCCGCGTACCCCCGCGTCATCGCGTGATCGAGCCCATGCCGGTGACAATCCACGCACAGCAAGCCCGCCGCCAGGTGCACGTCCTGATCACGTTCCCAGCTCTCAGGCACATCCTCACCGACCAGCCGCACCGTGTGGCAGAAGTAGCACCGCTCGTTCGGCACCCGCCGCGTAATCTCGAACAGCACCCGCTCATCCGGATCAAACTGGCCTGCGTCATAAATCAACGTCGGTCCCGCCGCCTCGGGCTTGTCCGGGTTCGGCGGCATCCACGGATCCCAGTCATCCGGCGCCTTCGCCGCCTCGCCGCGCACCACCGCCAATCCCAGTGCCACCGCCGGCAACCACTTGTAGTTTTCCCGCTCAATCTGCCGCGCCGCTTCCGCCGGATCATGCACCTGCGTGCTGCTATGACAGATCATGCAATCGATTTCGAGCGGCCCCGAGACGTTCCACCGGAAGTAGTACTCCGATTCGTCGACGATGGCGTCACTTGGCTCACCGTAGCTCCCCCCTGGCATGTGCCGCCCAAATTGCTTCACGAACCCCCAGTGCGACAGCCCCACCTGCCCCGGACTGAACGCTCCATGCCACCCCCGGCCACTGATCGGAACCACGCTGCCGGTATGTTCATCGACCAGCAACCATGGCTCCCCCGGCCGCCCCGAGGTTGCATCCGGCTCATCCTCATCGAAGTGCCACCCATGCCCGATTTCACCATACGGATGACACTTCCCGCACGTCGCCCGCGGTGAGTATGGCATCGCGGGCGCGTCCTCCGGACTGATCGCGGTCCCGTCGTGGTCGTACAGCGTCAGGCGGTGCACGTAGGGCGCCTCGCTATCACTTTGCAGCAACTCCCCCTCGCCCACGTCCTCGTCAGCCAGCGCCGTACCTGCCACCAGCGCGGTAAGCACGACCTGCCGCAGTACCCAGCCAACCTCCCACGTACGGCCAACACTTTCGCACCACATCCAACACTGCCGGGCACGCATAAGGTCATCCTGCCAGGAGTCACTGATCAATCCCGAGAGCAACCTACCGGCTCCGATACGCCAATACAACTTCTGCCGAGAATCAAGACCCACTTATCAACGAGGGCCGCTCCCGATCGGGCCTCATTGATCAACTCGCCCCCGAGCGCACGCGATTCACCGCGAAATCCGCCGCAGCCCCCTGGTCGACTTGTTCGCCCGCCTATAATTCTGGTGGCGCGTCGATTGTCGGCGTTTGGCAGGTGATATGTGTGCCGCCCGCTGAACGCGCATATGACGGCCATTATCGGAGCAGCTCTTCGAAGTGCGCTGGGAGCCTGCCCGCTAAGCCGCAACTCGTCGCTCACGGCGCCCGTTGGCCGGCCGCCGTTGCTATACTGGACCCGAGAGGGTCTGGAAGTACAACGATAAGCGTTCAACCCAATTCGGAGGCACACGTCATGCGACTACGCACGCTCCTCATCCCCACCGTCCTCATCGTCGGCATGTGTACGACACTGTTGGTGGCCCAGACCGGCGGCACCCCCGCCCCGGCGCAAGACCATGAGCCACTCGTCTACGAGGTTCCCGGTCCGCAAGAGCAAAGCACGCTCTACGCCACTGGCGAGACCGTGACCGTCGACACCTCAAACGTCTGGAAGCCCATTTGCGGTTCCAATCACGCAGAGCTGACCCGGCAGGATCTGGTCAACTTCGCAGAAGCCTACGATGCCCGTTTCGGCGGCCCGGACGGCCAGAAACTTTTCCGGCCACTTAACGAGCGCGACGCGGATAAGACCATCGGCTTCAACATCACTTTCAATATCGACGGCTCGGTACCGTCGTCGGCTCAAACTGCGCTTGCTGAAGCCGAAAGCTACCTCGAGAGCCTTTATGGCGATGACGTCTCCATCAGCCTGAGTGTCAGCTTCGCCAATCTGGGCGGCGGTGGCCTGCTCGGCTTCGCGTCGTCCGCTTACGTCAGCAACGTCACCTATACCAACTCCTACAACGGCCTCGTCGGTGGCATGGACAGCGACGACGTGATTCAGGATTGGCTGCCGGTCGGTTCGACCATCCCCGTCCGTTACGATGGCGGATCCGCGACGATCACGGACGAAAGCTACATTGAATGGACCAAGGCCAACTACCGCGCCGCCGTCGGCACCACGAGTGGCACTGCGGCCTCGATTACCTTCAACTCCATCGTTGACTGGGACTACAACCCCAGCAATGGCGTGCCGTCCTATCGCATCTCGTTCATCGACGTCGTCGTGCACGAGGTCGGCCACACGCTCGGGTTCGTCACCGGCATCGGCCTCACCGGCAACGAAATGACCAGCCTCGATATCTACCGCTTCCAGCGCACGGACGCCTTCAATGACTATAACCCTGACACTTACGCAGAGTTCCAAACCACTCCGCGCCTCGTCGACTACGACACCCCCGACGATCAGCACATCTCCGACATCATCGCGGGCGAATACCGCATGGCCGACGGCGATCCCTACCAGGCCAGCCATTTCCGCGAGCAGTCGTTCAACTGGATCGGCCTGATGGATCCTGCGCTGACCGGCGGCGAGACGCACTATCCCGACTACTTCTCGTCCGCAGACATCGCCATGTTCGACGCCATCGGCTGGGACTACCCCGCCTGTGACCGGCCATCTTTCACCCAGCAGCCCCAGGACCAGGAAGCCTGCGTCGGCGACAATATCGTCTTCACAGTCGCCGTCGACATGGCCAACGTTTCCTACCAGTGGCGCAAGAACAACATCGACCTGACCGATGACGGCCACTACGTCGGCACCGACACTGACACCCTCAGCATCGTCGGCGTCGAAACGTCCGACGTGGGCAACTACACGTGCGTCGTTACCAACCTCGACGAAGATTGCCCGGCCCAGTCCGACCCGGCCAACCTCTCGGTGGGCGAAGCTCCCGTGATCCTCCAGCAGCCCGTCGACAACCAGGTCGATGACGGCTACGTAGGCGACCTGTTCTCGGTGACCGCCGACGGACAATCCCTGTCCTATCAGTGGCGCAAGGACGGCGTTGATCTTGAGAACGGCGTCAACGGCTACCTCGGCGCCAACAGTGATGTCCTCGGCGTCTGGGGCGCCAACGACTCTCACGAAGGTGTCTATGACGTCGTCATCACCGACGCTGATGGCTGCGGAACCGTGTACAGCAACGCCGTAACCCTTACGGTCGGCGAAGACGAGTTCCTTCTGGGTGATATGGATTGCAGTGGTGCCGTCGACTTTGACGACATCTCGCCGTTCGTCCTCGCCCTCAGCGGCGAGGCCGCTTACTACGGCCAGTACCCCGACTGCAACTGGATGAACGCCGATTGCAACGAAGACGGCGATGTCGATTTTGACGATATCAACGCCTTCGTCCTTCTGATCGGCGGCTAGGCACGCACAGCGGGCCAGTGCCGGCGATGTATATCGAGTCGCCAGACACACGACGGGTCACGCCAACCGCGTGACCCGTCGTGCCGTTTCATGCGACAGCCTCACTCACCGCCACTGACCCCGCGAGGCTGACGTGGTCTTCCCCCCTTCGATTCCTCAGTCCCTCGGTTGCTCGATCCCTACGCTTTGAATACCGCCGCCGGCAGCTCGAGCCGACAGCTCTTCTCCACCGCCTCATTCGCCTTCAGCACCGCCACCGCCGTCTCATACGCCACGTCCGGCGGGCAGTTCAGCGCCGTTCCATTCCGGATCGCGTCGAAGAAGTTCTCCAGATGGAACTGATGCGGCTTCTTCGTCGCCACCTCCGCCGCCAGCTTCTGCTTTTCAGGGTCCTTCTGCCCGTCCGCACCCAGCGTCTCGCCGATCTTGAGCTGGATCGCCTCGCGCCCCATCGCCTCGACCTTCGCGGCCTCATCCTCCCACTCGCGCCGCTTGGCCGTCACCTCGCGGAACACGAACCCCTTGTTGATGTCCTCCGAGATCACCATCGAGCCTTCCGTCCCCATGAACGTCTCGTAGTAGCCGCCGTAACTCGTCGTATTCAGGACCTGGTAGAACCCCCGCACCGGCTTGTCCTTGTCCGACCCCGGATACTCATACGTGGCCAGGACGTGATCCCACCACTCACCATCATCATAGTTGTTCCCGCCCGTTGCCAGCACGGCCGTCGGCGCGGCGCCCAGGAACCAGTTGAATACATCAATCTGATGCGAACCCAGGTCCGCCATCGGCCCACCCGCATACT
The DNA here is from genome assembly GCA_964468185.1 of uncultured Planctomycetales bacterium. Lineage (GTDB taxonomy): Bacteria > Planctomycetota > Phycisphaerae > UBA1845 > Fen-1342 > JANQFV01. The sequence goes on from CAYXTR010000046.1 coordinate 26,815, forward strand.
CGCGATACCACCGCCAGTTGCGGAAACGCTCCATCGTCCCGTAGCCATAGTTCTCGAGCGCCGCCGCATCCAGCTCCTTCCCCTTCGGCCACCCCAACGCGTACCGCACCGGCCGATTCCACTGCCCGTAAATGTGCCGAATCGTCCCCAGCACCTTGTCCTTCTCAATCATCCGCAACGCATGGTAGTACCGCGGATTGCTTCGCCGCTGATGTCCGACCTGCAGCAGCTTCCCCGTCCGCCGCGCCGCCGCCACCATCTGCCGACACCCCTCCAGCGTGTTTGACATCTCCTTCTCGCAATACACGTGCAACCCCGCCTCCATGCACGCAATCGCCTGCTCCGCATGGACCCAGTCCGGCGTAGCAATGATCACCGCATCCAGATCCTTCTCGCCGGCGAGCATCTCCCGATAATCCGCATATACGTTCACCGGCATGTCGTACTTCTTCAGGATGTTCTTCGCGTACCGCTGGTGATAAGGCCAGATATCACACACCGCCGCGAACCGCACATCCGGGATGTTCAGGATCTGCGTCAGCAGATTGCGCCCCTGACTGCCCGGCCCGATGATCGCAATTCGCAGCTCGTTCGCCTTATTCGGCCTGGCCACCTCCTGCGCCCACCCCGGCATCGTCATCATCAGCCCCGCGCCAGCCGCCGCCGCCGTCCCAAGGAACTCCCGCCGATTCATCCCCGCACCGGTCCAGTCCTGCGCCATATTCGTCATCGGGCTTACCTCACGTGGTGTGCGCGCGGCTGTTTCCAACCACAGCAGCCGCCAGAAACGCGTACTGTAGCACGCCCCGGCAAACAGGGGCAATTCCAAACCGGGTCGCCCCACATTGCCGACCCCGCCACAGCCCGCTACGCTCCCCGACAGCATGAAACTGCCTCCACTGTCCATCGTCATCCCCGCGTACAATGAATCAGAGCGTCTCGGGCCGACGCTCGCGGCGATCCGCGACTACAGCGAACAAACCCAGCGCCGCTGCGAGGTCATCGTCGTCGACGATGGCAGCACTGACGACACGGCCAACCTCGTGCGCGCCTTCGAACCCCGCCACCTGCTCATCCGCCTCCTCGCGAGCGATACCAACCACGGCAAAGGTCACGCCGTCCGCCAGGGCATGGTCGCCGCCACGTGCCAACTCATTCTCATGTGCGATGCTGACCTCTCCACCCCAATCGCCGAACTCGAAAAACTCGAAACCTGGCTCGATCGCGGCTTTGACATCGCCATCGGGTCTCGCGACCTCCCCGAATCCGAGCTCGATCCGCCCCAGCCCGCCCCGCGCCGCCTGCTCGCCGGCGTCTTCCGCGCGATCCGTCGCACGCTCCTGCTCGGACGCATCCGCGATACCCAGTGCGGCTTCAAGCTCTTCCGCCAGACCGCCGCCCGCGATATCTTCTCCCGGCTCACCACCACCGGCTGGCTCTTCGATTGCGAAGCGCTTGCCCTCGCCCAGCGCCTCGGCTATCGCATCAAAGAGGTTGGCGTCACCTGGCGCAACGACCCTGACACCCGCGTCCGCGTCTGGATTCAGGCTTTCACCGCCGTTCCCACCCTTATCCGTATCCACCAGCGCCTCCGCCGTATTCCCCCACGCAAGCCCGCCGCACTCGCAAGGAGGGAATAACGGTAGGGTTACACCGAAAAAGACATAGAACCTATCCCAAAACCGGACACCTGTGTATTCCGTATACTTGGGCATGTTGA
>CAYXTR010000047.1:0-26045 GCA_964468185.1 uncultured Planctomycetales bacterium
AGTAGAAGTCGTAACCAGAAACCGTGCAGTGGTTCACTGCACTATATGAGGAGAGTCGGGACATGAGAGTCACGGCCACGCGCACCGCGTTGGGACTGACCGCTACCCTGCTCATGCTCACCAGCAGCCCGCCCGCCCGGGCCCAGTGTACGGACACGGAACTCACACCGCTCATCCCCGCCGATGGCGCGACCGATGACCGCGCCGGCTACTGCGTCGCTATCGACGGCCATGTTGCCATCGTCGGCAGCGTCTGGCACGACGCCAGCGGCGCCAATTCCGGTGCCGCCTACGTATTCCGTCACGACGGCCAATCCTGGCAACCGGAACAGAAGCTCCTCGCCCAGGACGGCGCCGCCGGCGATCACTTCGGTCAGAGCGTCGCCATCAGCGGCGACACCATCGTCGTTGGCGCTTCGAATGACGGCAACAGCGACCCCCTCGAATACGACGGCACCGGAGCCGTATATGTATTCCAATACGAAGACGGCACGTGGACCCAGCAAAGCAAACTCACCGCCGGTGATGCCGCCACCGGCGATCGCTTCGGCCATAGTGTGGCGATCGCCGGCAACATCATCGTCGCCGGTGCCGTCTACCATGATGAAGGTGCCTCCGATGCCGGTGCCGCGTACGTCTTCCGCCGGAACGGCACCGCCTGGACGCAGGAAGCCAAGCTGACAGCCACGAACCCCGCCGCGAACGACCGCTTCGCGCGTAGCGTCGCCGCCACCAGCAGTGCGGTGCTGATCGGCGCGCCCCGCCGCGACAGCGCCGGACCCGACGCCGGCGCGGCGTATCTCTACCGCTATTCCGCCGGCAACTGGTCGCTCGATCAAACGCTCACACCCCCGGCACTCGCCAGCGGCGACGAGTTCGGCTTCTCCGTTGCCCTGCTCAATGACCGCGCCGCAGTGGGCGCCCATTTCGACGATACCGACGCGGGTGTCGACGCGGGTAGCGTCTACATCTATGGCACCGACGGTATGTCCTGGATGCTCGAGGACACGCTGCAAGCCTGGGATGCCGCACCGCATGATGAATTCGGCTACAGCCTCGCACTCGACCACACCTTTCTCGCTGTCGGCGCCATCTACGGCGACGGCGAAGAAATCGGCAGCGGATCCGCTTACCTCTTCCAGTACGACGGCACTTGGCAGCCACAGCTTGAGGTCTTCAGCGCCGCCGGAAACGCTGTTCTGTTCGGCTACGACGTCGACGTAACGACCGACTGGCTCATCGCCGGCCTGCCGCTGCACGACAACACCAACGGTCAGCAGGCCGGTGCCGCCTTCATCTTCGATGGACTCGTCGACTGCAACGAAAACGGTGTTGTCGACGTCTGCGATCTCGCGTTCGGCGACGCCGAAGACTGCAACGAAAACGGCGTCCCCGATACGTGCGATATCCTGGATGGCACCTCGCAGGATGAGAACCAGAACGGCATCCCCGACGAGTGCGATACCGTACCCGTCACAATCAGCGGCATCATCACGGACGCAGACGACAACCCCGTCGCAGGCGTCGCGCTGGCAGGGTTGCCCGACGACGTGATGACCGGTTCCGATGGCACATACACCACATCCGTCAGCTTCGGCTGGACCGGCGTCGTCACGCCCGCCCTGGAAGGCTACACCTTCGACCCGGACGAACGAACCTATGCCGATCTCGCCACCGATCAGCTCGAGCAGGACTACACCGCCACGCAAGTCACCTACACCGTGTCCGGCCAGGTGCTCAATCTCGCTGGCGCAGGCATCACCGGCGTCTCACTGTCGGGCTTCCCGACGACTGTGACGACCACGGCCGGCGGTAACTATACGACGGCAGTACCGTACGGCTGGTCGGGCACAGTCACGCCCGCTTTTCAAAACTACGTGTTCGTCCCGGCCGAACGCTCCTATGGCGATGTCATGTCCAACCAGGTCTTCCAGGACTACACCGCCGCGCCGGCCGGAGACCCGCCCAGCATCACCGTCCAGCCGGAAGACGCGACCGTCTGCCTCGGTGACCCTCATGTGTTTTGCATAACCGCTATCGGTGCGGACGTGACGTATCAGTGGCAACAGCGTACCGGCTCTACCTGGACAGACATCATCGGCGAAGTTGATGCGTGCTTCGAGACCATCGAAGGCGGCACCTACCGCTGCGCCGCCTCGAACTTCTATGGCACGGTGTACAGCGACTGGGGCACACTCACGGCACGTGTCCCCTATACCTGGTACCGCGACTCCGACGGCGACGGCTGGGGCGATATCTATGTGACCATGCAGGCCTGTGAACAGCCCCCGGGCTTCGTCCGTGAAATCGATGACTGTGACGACGAACACCCCGCTGTCTATCCGGGCGCACCGGAAATCGCCGACGATGGTATCGACAACAACTGTAACGGCACGATCGACGAGATCGAGACCGACAACGACAGCGATCGTGACGGCGTGCCGGATCATAATGACTGGTGCGCCGGTACCCCGCCCGGCGTCCGCGTCGGCGCCGACGGCTGCCCCGCCGAAGACTGCAACAACAACTTCACCGACGATGGCCTCGACATCTCCGCCGGCTACAGCAGCGACTGCAACGGCAACGGCATCCCTGATGAATGCGAAGCCGATACCGACGCCGACGGCGTGATCAACGCCTGTGACAACTGCCCGCACTACCCCAATCCCAATCAACTCGACTCCAATGGTGACGGCATCGGCGACGCCTGTACCAACAACGCCGGCGGCGACGGCGGACCAGTCGTGCCCAGCGGTCAGGACAACCCGGATCTCGACGAAGACCCGACCGAGGTCATCGACGACGTCCGCTCCGGCGGCTGTGGCGCGGGCATGTGCGGGGCTGGCATCGTCGGGTGGCTGCCCGCGACCCTTGCAGGACTCGGTGTCCTGCGGGTTGGCAGACGCCGTATTATCGGACAATAGCCAGCCAAATCCTGCTTCGCCCTTACCGATCCCGGTATTGCTGGACCCCCACATTCCGTTTTGTTACGATCGCTAACGTGATGGAGCCAGGGCGGAGCGGCCCGTAACACACTTCATCATCACTTAACACACAAGAGGTTGTCTGCGACATTTCGCCAGCGCGGACGCGGGTTGCCCGCGCTCACACCCGCCGCCGCATCTCAACTCGGAGAGGAGCACGCTCGTGTTGCATCTGTGGAACTATCGGCCCCGCATCAAAGCAATCTTCCCGGTCATCTTATCAACTGCACTGCTGGTCCCCTCCGCCGTCGCGGACGACAACTCGCTGCCCGCAGGCGGCACCGTCGATGTTGATCAGGGTTCCCAGGGTCTCACCGACGCCGAAATCCAGGCCCTCCAGGAACGCGGCGCCCAGCAAGGCTGGACCTTCGAGGTCGGCCGTAACGACGCCACCTACTACGACCTCGCAGATCTCACCGGCGTCGTCATACCCGATCAGATCCCCGCGCCCAGCCGCGAAATCATCAAACCACTCGGCCTGCAACGCCGCGAACTGCCAGTCGCTTTCGACTGGCGCGATTTCGGCGGCGACCCGTCCATCAAGAACCAGGCCAGTTGCGGCAGTTGCTGGGCCTTTGGCACCATGGGCCCGTTCGAATGCAACTTCAAGATCCGCGAAGGCTACGAACTCGACTTCTCCGAGCAATGGCTCGTCAGCTGCAATCAGGAAGGCTGGGGCTGCAACGGCGGCTGGGTGGCCCACGACTACCACATGTGTGACGGCTACCCCGATCCGTGCGGCGGTGTCGGTGCCGTGCTCGAGGCGGATTTCCCGTATGTCGCACACGACGACCCCTGTGAATGTCCTTACGAGCATCCTTTCTGCCTGGAGGCTTGGTCTTACATCCCCGGCGGCGAAATGGCCTACCCCGATGTCGAGCTGATGAAACGCGCCATCCTCGAGTATGGCCCCATCGCTGCCATCATTCACGTCGGGCCCGCCTATCAGGGCTACAACGAAGGCGTTTTCAATGCCTGCGAGACCGGCGAGCTCAACCACCTCGTCACGCTCGTCGGCTGGGATGATCGCCAGGGCGAAAACGGCATCTGGATCCAGCGCAACTCCTGGGGCCCCAACTGGGGCGAAGACGGGTACATGCGCATCCAGTACAACTGCTCCTACCTCGGCTACTACGCCAACTACATCGACTACCGCCCGTTCGACTGCAACGACAACGGCGTGCTCGATGCCGACGATATTGCCAATGGCACCAGCGCCGACTGTAACGACAACGGCGTGCCGGACGAGTGCGAAACCTACGGCACGCTCGAAAGCGACTGCAACGAGAACGGCGTGCCGGATCGCTGCGATGTCGATACCGGCGCCACGCCCGATTGCAACGGCAATCTCCTCCCCGATTCGTGCGATATCGACAGTGGCCTCAGCATCGATTGTGATGGTGAGAACGGCAACGGCGTGCCCGATGAGTGCGAGCCGGATTGCAACAACAACGGCATCGCCGACTCCTGCGATATCGCCGTCGGCACCAGCTTCGACTGCAACGGCAACGGTGTGCCCGACGCGTGCGACCTCGACATCGAAAGCAGTCGCGACTGCAACGCCAATGGCATCCCCGACGAATGCGACCTGATTGAGCACCCCGAGTGGGACGCCGATGGCGACGGCGTGATCGACACCTGCGTCATTAACGTGCCCGCTGACTACCCGACGATCCAGGACGCGCTGGACGCGGCCCTCGACGACCAGATTGTCATCGTCGCCGCCAGCGACGAACCCTACACCGGACCCGGCAATCGCGATCTCGACTTCGACGGCAAGTCGCTTATCCTCCGTAGCCAAGCCGGCCCGACCAACTGCATCCTGCTCGGCGAAGGCGCCGGCAACGGCCTGGCCTTCGACGACGGTGAAACACCCGCGGCGATCGTCGACGGTTTCACGATTCGCAATATGCAGCGCGGTTTGTACTGTGTCGTCGACGGTGCCACGCTCGCGCCCAGTCGCCCGTCCATCTACAACTGCGTCTTCGAAGGCTGCACCAACGAGGGCGTAATGTGCAACAAGGGCGAGCCGATGTTGTACAACTGCGTCATCGCCGGCAACCAGGGCGGCGGTATCAAGGTCTACAACGCCAGCCCCGAATTCCACAACTGCACCATCGTCGGCAATCGCAGCCCGTATCCGGGCGGCGGCCTCTACGCACAGGTGGTCTGGGGCGGTGACGACATGAACCCGCTGCTGCTCAACTGCATCATCCGCGACAACGAAGCCTCCAGCGGTCCGCAGCTCGGCCTGCGCATGGCCAAGTGCTCGCTCACCGTCGCCTACAGCAACGTCGAAGGCGGCGCGGCGGAAGTCTACAACGCCGACGGCGATAATGCCGGCCGGCTCTACTGGGAATCCGGCAACGTCGACGCCGCTCCCCACTTCGTCAGCCCCGGCTACTGGGACGACAACGGCACACCCGAGGACCCCGCCGATGACACCTGGATGCCCGGCGACTTCTCGCTGCGCCTCGGCTCGATCGGCATCGATCTCGGCGACCCGCAGTACGCGGTGGAATTCGGCGACACCGACATGTTCGGCGATCCGCGCCACATCGGCTGTCGCGTCGACATGGGTGTGGACGAAGTCACCTTCGAGTCGATCGCGGGCATGGCCGGTGACCTCAACTGTGACTGTGTCGTGAACTTCGATGACATCGTTGCCTTCGTTACCGCACTGGAAGGTCAAGCGGCATTCGAGGCTGCGTACCCGAACTGCAACTGGCTCAATGGCGACGGTAACGGCGACAGCGAAGTCGATGAAGATGACATCCCGATGTTCGTCCAGGCGCTCGTCGCGGTGAATTGAGTCGGACTGCGGAGTTGATCACGGGGGGCGGACCCCGCCGGAGCGTTTCACGTGAAACGCCGTTGTCGGCGGGGTCCGCGCGCGGTGCCAAGGCCGGCGGAGCGCATTCGTGTACGCTGTGGTGGGGTAGTGCGAGGTCAGCGGCGCAGCGGCCAGTGTGTTGACCAGTGGGGTTGCCTGGTGGATTCTGTTGGCTCCAGAAATGCGGCAGCGCTATGTGTGGGATGCGGAGAATCGGCTGCGGGCGGTGACGCCGGTGTCGCCGGACGCGGGTGATTTGCAGGCCGAGTTTGCGTATGATTACCTGGGTCGGCGGACGGTGCAGACGGTCTCGTCGTGGACCGGGTCGGCGTGGACGGTGGTTTCGGAGACGAAGTATGTGTGGGCCGGGTGGCTGATGCTGATGGAGCTGGACGGGCTTAGTGATTGCAGCACGCCGGGCGCGCCGACCGAGTGCGTGGTGCGCAAGTACACGTGGGGCCTCGACCTCGCGGGGCAGACGGGGAATGTCAACTCAGTGGAGTCTGCTGGCGGGATTGGCGGGCTGCTGGCGGTTTCTGATGCGAATGGTACCCCGGCGAATCCGAACGACGATCTGGCGTATGTGTATTTCTACGACGCGAACGGCAATGTCGGGCAGGTGTTCGACCCGGCGACGCAGACGGTCGTGGCTCACTATGAGTATGACCCCTACGGCAACGTGACGAATGATCTCAGCGGGTATGCGTACGCCGAGACGAATCGCTGGCGGTTCAGCACGCATCAATACGATCCGGCGACCGGGCTGGTTTACGCGAAGGGGCGGTATTATGATGCGGTTTTGGGTCGCTGGTTGAATCGGGATCCGTTTGGGGAGGAAGGCGCAATGTTGCTGCGAGCGGTACCGGCCGGAGGCAGGTTCATCCCGCGCGCTCCGCGCTGGGGCGCATCTGAGTCGCAGCTCTATTCGTTTTGCAGCAATGCTCCAGTGATCTACATCGACGCATTCGGTCTCCAGAGCAGCCAGCCTTCGACCCAGCCTGGCGATCCGACCTTCCCCGGTGAGGGAACCGAAGGTGATCCGAGAGACATTACGTCCATCTACGACTTCCTGCTGAACACCGGCGACCCAGGGTGTGGCGTGTGTTTTCGCATCAACCCGCGAGGCGATGCCAGCAAGTTCTCGATGAAGGTGATTGTGCTGCGCGTCGATCCAGGATGCCCGAAATCGAAGGAGGACCTGGAGAAGAAACTGGCCGGTTTGGGGGATCTAAGCAAAATGCTCTTCTGGGTATTCGGGTACGAGGAGAAGTGCAAAGCCGACCGCAAGCGACCGCCGCATTCTGAACACAAGAAATGCAAATGCGAATGCGTCAATAAGAAGAAGTTGCCGCGGATGTTTTACAAGTTCGAGAAGACATTTCGCAACGCTTACCTTGAATACAGCCTCATCCCTCCTGGCCCGGTCGATGGCGGATGCACGGGCGACTTCAAACTATCGGCAGACCTCGAAATGGACGGGTGGTATGGGCAGTGTCGGGCGAAGTGCCGGACCGGAGCGCCGAAGAAGTGATCCGCTCGCTCAGAGTCCGGGTCGTTCCTCGTGCGTTCTGCGCGGTTGTGGTCGGCATTCTAGCGGCGGCTGTAGTAGGGAGATATGCCGAATTCATAGCGTTTGAGGCGATGATGCGCCTGACGCCGCGCGTGAACGAAACCGAAGCGAATCTGTGGATTGGCTTGGCGATTAAGAACGGGCTTCTCGCGATTATCCCCGCCATTTCGACGACGGCGGCTGTTCTCGTCCTATTACGGGGATGGCGCAGTCCAGATGGCTCAACGCGTTGTGGTCAATGCGGCTACATCCTCAAGGGGTTAACTGAACCGCGTTGCCCCGAATGCGGTCAGCAGATTTGATGCTCGAGCGACACTCCTTTCGGTCTGCCCTCAAGCCCCACCACCGGCGCGGGCTCGGTCGTGCTGCCCCTGAGCGGCGTGGGTCGAATACACCTGGGACGCCGAAAACCGCCTTGTCAGTGTCGAGCCGGGTGATTATGCCGATGGACCGCCGGACGGGAGTTTGCGGGCGTATTTCGAGTATGATTATCTCGGTCGGCGTGTGTCGCAGTACGTTGAGGGTTATGATGCGGGCAGCGACACGTGGACGCCGGTGGCGTATACGAAGTACATCTGGTCCGGGTGGCTGATGCTGATGGAGCTGGACGGGTTGAGTTCGGATGCGGTGCTCCGCCGGAATACGTGGGGTCTCGACCTTGCGGGTCAGGCGGGGAATGTCAACTCGTTGGAGTCTGCTGGCGGGATTGGTGGGCTGGGAGAGTGACAAGGTAACAAGGCGACAAGGCGACAAGGCGACAAGGTGACGAAGGGTTGGATAAGCGCGGCGGCGTTGATTATGGGTGACTGACCGGAGGCTGGTGCGCCGGTTGGGTTTCGCCGCTCCGCGGGGAGAGGGGGCTGGGACGCTTGCCGGTGGTGGCACCGGTTACACGCCGAAGGCGAAGGGGAGCGCGAAACCGGTGCCACGGATTGAGAACGAATGGGGGTCAGTTGGTGCGGGCGTACTGCTTTTGCAGGGACTCGAAGTCGTCGAGCATGCGGCTGAAGCGGCGCATGGTGGCTTCGATGGGGTCCGGCGTGGTCATGTCGACGCCGGCGTGTTTGAGGATTTCGAGGGGGTAGTCGGAGGAGCCGGCCTGGAGGAAGCCGAGATAGGCTTCGAGGGCGCCGGGCTCCTTGTTGAGGACGCGCTCGGCCAGGGCGACGGCGGCGCAGTAGCTGCTGGCGTAGCGGTAGACGTAGTGGTTCATGTAGAAGTGGGGGATGCGGGCCCAGTAGGGGGCGTGCGCGGGGTCGCGGACGAGCTCGGGGCCCCAGTACTTGTGGAAGATGTCCATGTAGAGTTGGCCCAGGCGGTCGGCGGTGAGCGGCTCCCCCGCCTGGGCGAGCTTGTGCGCCTGGTATTCGAATTCGGAGAACATGATCTGGCGGAAGACGGTGCCGCGGAGGCCGTCGATCTGCTCATTGAGCAGGCGGAGCTTCTTCTCCGGGGTGTCGGCCTGCTGGCGGAGATAGTCCTCGAGGAGGATCTCGTTGAAGATCGCGGCGACCTCGGCGACGAACATGCTGTATTCGCCGTAGATGGGGGGCTGGTGTTTATGGGTCATGTAGCTGTGCATGGAGTGGCCCATTTCGTGGGCGAGGGTGCTGACCTCGAGGAGGGTACCGTTGTAGTTCATGAGGATGAACGGTTGGGTGTCGTAGGAGCCCCAGGAGTAGCCGCCGGGGCGTTTGCCGCGGGTTTCGTAGACGTCGATCCAGCGGGAATTGAAGCCGGTTTCCATGGGGTGGCAGTATTCGTGACCGAGGGGCTGGAGGGCGGCGATGACCATGTTGACGGCCTGGTCGTAGGGGATTTCCTCGTCGGCACCTGCGGCGAGGGGCTGGTAGAGGTCGTAGACGTGGAGGTCGGCGAGGTTGAGTTCGCGTTTGCGGATTGAGGCCCAGCGGTGGAGGAGGGGGAGGTGTTTGTTGATGGTGTCGACGAGGTTGTGATAGACCGCGATGGGGAGGTTGTCGGGATAGATGGTGGCTTCGATCGCGGTGTCGAAGCCGCGGGCCTTGGCGTAGAAGTTATTGACCTGCACCTGACCGCTGAGCGTGGAGGCGAAGGTGTTCTGGAACTGGCCGAGGGTGGCCATGGTGCTGGTGAAGGCATCGCGGCGGACGCGGCGGTTCTGGCTGCGGATGAACTTGTTGAAGCGGGCGGGGCTGAGGGTGACTTCGTTGCCGTCCTCGTCCTCGATGGTCTGCCATTTCATTTCGGCGTTCTTGAGGACGTTGTAGGTCTGCTCGGGGCTCATGGCGAAGTTGCCGGCCATGGCGAGGAGCTCTTCCTCGCGGGGTGAGAGTGTGTGGGGTTTCTGACGGATGACGTTCCGGAGGTAGTGTTCGTAGACCTCGAGGTCGGGGTGGGTTTGCCACCAGGCCTGGAGGTGGTCGGTGGGGATGGTGTGCAGGGTGGGTTCGATCCAGGAGGCGGCCTGGCCGTAGCGGGTGTAGAGGGACAGGGCGCGGTCTTTCATGCCGAGGGCCTGGTTGTCGCGTGTGTCCTGGTCGGAGAGCTGGTGGGCGTAGACGAGGAGCTTGTCGGTCAGCCAACGGGCTTCGTCGCGGAGGGTGAGGATGTTGAGCAGGGCGTCGGGTGAATCGACGGTCTGGTCTTTGAGGTCGGTCAGGCGGTCGAGCATGCGCTCGGCGCGCTCGTAGTCCTTTTCCCAGGCGGCGTGGGTGGGGTAGATCGAGGCGAGATTCCACTTGTATTTCTGGGGGATCTGGTCGCGGGTGGGGACTTCGTGCTGGGCGAAGGTCGCGGGTGTCAGCAGGCAGATGCAGGTCAGGGTGAGGATGGCGGAAGCGTTTGCGGACATGTGGGTAGCTCCTTACTTCTTGCTCGAAGGTGGCGGACACGGTGCGGCTCGGAGAGGCTGCCACGTGAGACTGATCAACGTACGCGGGCGCGGGGGCTTCGGCAAGTGAGCTGCGATCGGGAGCGTGTGCGGAGTGTTGCGTGCGCAAATGTGTTGCTAACGGAAATTGGGGCGAGTCTGAGCGCTGTTGAAATGAGGTCTTAACGGTACGCATCTAGTGTATTGGGCACAAGTTCTTCTGCGTTGCGTCCGGCTGGCCGAGCGGGCGGGTCGTTTCAGTGTTTTTGTGTGTGTGGAAGAAGGGGCCCGTTGGTGCGAACGTCAGTTTGGGGTGAAGGGAAGGTCTGATGTGCTAATTGCGCGGCGTGAGCGATTGTGGCGTGTGGGATTCACGCTCATCGAACTGTTGGTGGTGGTGGCGATTATCGCGATTCTGATGTCGATTCTGCTGCCGACGCTGGGGCACGCGCGGCGGCAGGCGAAGCGGATCAAGTGTCAGTCCAACCTGCGGCAGATCAATACGGCGTGCATCGCGGCGGCGAATCTGCACCGGCGGGGGATCTATTGTGGTACGAATGGCACGGGGAGTGACAGTCTGGCGCACATCTATCCGGATCATCTGCCGGATCCGCAGATTGCGATCTGTCCGAATACGAGCAATGTGATTGACGAGAACAAGTATGTGAACACGAATCCGTGGCAATGGCGGCGGCCGGTGTTGATGGACTTGACGGAATCTGCGAGTCACCGTGAGGATGACCAGGGTGGGCATAGTTACGAGATCTGGGGGTGGTACGACGGGCGGATCATCTACCCGGACGGGACATTCATCAACGGTTTTGATGAAGGGCCGATTGTTCGACAGCTTGGCCTGCAGCCGGGGGATGATTTCTATGGGTATTTCAACGCGTTGCCGCCGTCGGCGCAATGGACCGAACACGTTGTGAAGCGGGTTGACACGGTGAAGAAACCGCACGCGACGTTGCTGGCATTGGATAACGATCAGGGGGCCGGGCCGGACAACGTGAACAACTGGCCAGACGGGCTGGATAACCACGCCCCGTACGGGCTGAACATCGGGTTCCTGGACGGGCATGTGAAGTGGTTCAAGCGGGACTACAAGATCATTGATGCGTACATGGAGAGTTACGCCGTTCCGCCCAGCAATACGGAAGAGATTCATCCGTCGCTGCGCAGCCGCACGACGAACGGCGTGACGGAGTTTTACTACGAGCCGGTTCCGATCCAGTGACGTGTGCTTTCCGGGGGCGTCGACGGGGGCGGAGACGGAGAACGGCAGGGCAGAGGGAGCATTCTGAGCTACGCGAACGTGAAATCCCGCCCGGGGGCACCGGACGCATGCGACCGGCTGTGATCGTGCGGGCTGAATTGTCTGTCTGCGGAGGTCTTGAAGAAAAAGGAGGGCGCGAGATGCGCGCACGGCTCATGGTTGGAATGGCCAGCACGATGCTGCTGGTGGTCTTGATGGCGCTGGTCGGTGTCGGTGAGGCACAGGCCCAGCGGGCGACGGGTCAGTGGGATTTTGACGATGCGAACGATCCATTCGCCGCGACGATCGGGCGGGACGGCTATGTCTGGTCGCGGCCGCCGCAGGGCGAGGAGCAGCTGGTCGGCGATCCCGAGAGCAAGACCGAGTTTGGTCTGGCGAGCGAATGGAACGTGCTGATGCCCGACGGCGACGGCGGTGTGATGAAGTTCCCGGGCTACAATTTTCTCGAGGGTATTGACATGTACCCGGGGATCGCGGCCAACGGCGGCGGCAGCTACGTGAACCAGTACACGGTGATTTACGACCTGTACTATCCTGAGTCGTCGCAGGGTGTGTATCGCGGCCTGCTTCAGACGAGCACCTGCAACGAGAACGACAGCGATTTCTTCATTAACCCGGACAACGGCATCGGCATCAGCGGTGACTACGATGGCGAGGTTCTTGGCGACACGTGGCATCGTATCGCGTTCGCGGTCGACCTGGCCCACACGGAGGCCGGCGATCCGGAAGGGAAGACTGAGTTTGGTCTGGCCAGCGAGTTCCCGCAGGTTGTGGAGTTCCCGGGCGGTGATGGCGGCATCATGTTCTTCGACGTGTTCAGCCCGCTCGAGGGTATCGACCTGTACCACGGCATCGAGGCCAATGGTGGCGGCACGATGGTCAATCAGTACACGTTGATCTATGACATCTACTACCCCGATACCTCGAACAACAGCTACATCAGTTTTCTGAATAACGACGAGTGCAACGACGGTGATCAGGATCTGGCCGGCCGGAAGGACGGCGAGAACTGGTGGGGCATCGGCATCGGTGGTGACTACGTCGGTCAGATTTTCCAGAATCAGTGGCACCGCGTGATCTTCTCGATCGACATGACGACCGGGACGATCTATCGCTGGATCGACGGTGCGCCGCTTGATCCGCTTATTCAGGGTGGACTAGACGGCCGCTTCTCGATGCATCCGGCGTCGAGCGATATTCCGTCGATTCTGCTGGGCGATGACAGCGGTGACGTTGACGCGGGCTATCTGGCTGCATTCCAGGTGCGCAATTACGTGATGGACGACGCTGAGGCGTCGGCGCTGGGCGGCGTGGATCTGGCCACGAACATTCCGACGACCGTGAACAGCCAGATTCCGGACGCAGCCGTGACCGGCGACTATACGTTCGACAACCCGGCGGATGGTCTGGCGGCGAATGTCGGTCTGCCGCTGGAGTACTACGACGGCACGCGTTGCTTTGCGGGCGGTGCGCCGGCTCCGATTGTGGACAAGTACATCGACGGCGTGCGTGTCGATCGTCAGTTCCTGAGCTCGGGTGTGGACGGACGCTGGGCGCTTTATCCCGCGGCTGACAATCTGCCGTGCATCGTGCTGACGGACGAGGGTGGCGAGACGGCCGCGGGCTATTGCAATGCGATTCAGATTCGTGACTACGCGATGAGCGAGGCCGAAGTCGGTGCCCTGGGTGGTGTCAGTGCGGCCGGTATCCTGGACGGCGCCGGCGTGACGGGTGACTGGGACTTCGACAACGCGGCGGATGGCCTGGTGGCCAGCACGGGCCAGAATCTGGAGTGGTTCACGGCGGAGCGTTGCTACGAGCCGTTTGAGCCGGGCGAGCCGGAGTTGATCACGGAATTCGGTTTGGCGAGTGAGATGGCTGGTGCCCCGAGTCTGCCGGGTGGCGATGGCGGCATCATGCACTTCCAGGCGTACAGCCCGAAGGAAGGTCTCGACATGTATCCGAATGCCGGCCCCAACGGCGGTGGTGATCGGATCAATCGCTGGACGATCATCTACGACATCTGCTTCCCCGAGCTGGGCTGGATGGGTCTGATCAGCATTGATGACCCGTGCAATGGCAACGACGCCGAGTTCTTCATGAGCTCAGGCGGCGGGATCGGCATCAGCGGTCAGTATGATGGTGAGATTCAGCCGAACACCTGGCACCGCATTGCCTTTGCGGTGGATCAGTTCCCCGAGTCGCTGGAGATTCGCAAGTACATCGACGGTGTGCAAGTGGGCTTCCAGCTTACCGGCAGTCTGGACGGTCGTTGGTCGCTGCCGCCGGAGGATACGGGGCTGCCGGTCCTGCTGTTCACCGACAACAATGGTGAAACGGTTGAGGCGTATGTGAGCTCGATCCAGTTGCGTGATTACGACATTTCGGATGCGGAGGCGGCTGATCTGGGCGGCGTTACCGCGGGCAACATTCCGACTGATTCCGGTGTAATCGGTCAGTGGGACTTTGAGAACCCGGAGAATCCGCTGGCGGCGACGACGGGTTTGGATCTGGAGTGGTTCACGGGTGAGCGTTGCCTGGACTGCTATCAGGATCTGAGCGATGTCGAGATTGGGCCGGCGTGGCAGTTCTTCGCGCCGGACATCAACGGTGAAACGCCGCACGTGATGCGCTGGGACGCGACGATCCCGTGCACGGGTTACCTGATGCCACACGGCGCGCAGCCGAACGGCGGCGGTGTGAATGTGAACGAGTACACGTTGTTGATGGATATCTACCTGTCGCCGGAGGACTACTTTGGTCCGCCGCCCGGACACGATGCTTCGTGGATTGCGCTGTATCAGACGTGGCCCTTCAATGATGGCGACGCGATGCTGTGGATACGCACGGCGGATGGCGCGTTAGGTGATGATGGCGAGTACAGTGGCACGGTGGGGTGGATCTCGCCGGATCAGTGGGTCCGCGTGGTAGCGGCGGTGGACTGCACGAATGCGACCGTGACGAAGTGGGTCATCTATGAAGACGATTCGTACGCCGAGGGTGCCCCGGTGACGCAGGCTGGTGATGGCCTGGACGGCAAGCGCTCGATGTGGAGCCGTCACAGCCAGATTGGTGAGGATCACCTGTTGCTCTTTGCGGACGAGAACTTCGAGACACACCGCGGCGTGGTGAACAGCATCCAGGTGCGCAACTACGTCATGACGGATGACGAGGTGGCGCTACTGGGTGGCCCGACGGCGGCCGGCATTCCGATTCCGGATATGCCGGGCTGTCCGGGCGATATGAACTGCGATGACGCGGTGACGTTCGACGATATTGAGCTGTTCGTCGGAGCGTTGAGTGGCTGGCAGGACTGGACGTCTGATTGCCCGTGGGAGTTTGCCGACTGCAACGGTGACGGTGCGGTGGACTTCGACGACATCACGACGTTTGTCGGATTGATCGGCACGACCTGCGAGTAGGTTGTTGGTCGACCGCGGCAGCCAGCCGCGGACTGGCTTGAGTCCATGATGGGGCGGGTTGCACGAAGCGACCCGCCCCGGTTTCTGCGCTGAAGGTCTGATAATTCGCATTTTGTTCGCATGGGTGCGGTGCCATCACTGGCTGTTCCGTTGTGCAAAGAGAGCTGTCAGATTGGCAGCGAGCCGGGGGCCAGTTGCCATGACAGAATTGAGGTTCTGTTTCGTAACATTATATATATAAACACTTTATATCTTACCTCCCTTGGGTTTTCTGCCAGTGGCACCATGATTGCACGGGTTAGTTGACAGAAGTACGAGATACTGAGCGAAAGCGGTTGCGCTTTGACGCTATGCGTTAGGAGAATGGAATGTCCAAGATCATCGGCATTGACCTGGGGACCACGAATTCGGTAGTCGCCGTCATGGAGGGTGGCCAGCCGAAGGTGCTGGTCAACGACTCCGGCTCGCGGCTGACTCCGTCGGTGGTGGCGTTTACGGAGAAGGGCGAGCGGCTCGTGGGTCAGCGGGCTCGCAACCAGCAGGTGACCAATCCGCAGAATACGGTTTCCTCGATCAAGCGGTTCATGGGCCGACGGCACAACGAGGTGTCGCAGGAAGAGAAGATCGTGCCGTATGAGGTCGTGGGTGGTCCGGAAGAGTTGGTGCGGGTGAAGGCCGGCGAGAAGGAATATGCGCCGCCGGAGATCTCGGCGATGGTACTGCGGGATCTGAAGGCGACGGCTGAGCGTTACCTGGGCGAGGATGTTGATCGTGCGGTTATCACCGTGCCGGCGTATTTCAACGATTCGCAGCGGCAGGCGACGAAGGAAGCCGGTCAGATCGCGGGCCTGAAGGTTGAGCGGATCATCAACGAGCCGACGGCCGCCGCACTGGCGTATGGGCTCGAGAAGAAGTCGAACGAGAAGATTGCCGTCTTTGACCTGGGTGGTGGTACGTTCGACATCTCGATTCTGGACGTTGGTGAGAACGTCTTCGAGGTGTTGAGCACGAACGGTGATGGGCATTTGGGTGGTGACGATTTTGACGAGGAGTTGATCAATTACCTGGCTGAGGAGTTCCGCAAGAAGGAAGGGATCGATCTGCGTCAGGATCCGATGGCGTTGCAGCGGCTGAAGGAAGCGGCTGAGCGGGCCAAGTGTGAGCTTTCGGGCAGTATGGAGACCACGGTGAACCTGCCGTACATCACGGCGGATGCGAGTGGTCCGAAGCATCTGCAACTGACGGTCACGCGGGCGAAGTTTGATCAGCTTACGGAGCATCTGGTGGAGCGCTGTCGCGAGCCAGTGATGCAGGCGATCAAGGATGCGAAGCTGTCGCAGAATGATATTGATGAGATCGTTCTGGTTGGTGGCTCGACGCGTATTCCGAAGGTGCAGGAGCTGGTGAAGGAGGTTTTCGGTAAGGAGCCGAACCGGAGCATCAATCCGGACGAGGTGGTGGCGTTGGGGGCAGCGATTCAGGGTGCGGTGCTGACGGGTGAGAAGTCGGACATTGTGCTGCTGGATGTGACGCCGTTGTCGCTCGGTGTTGAGACGCTGGGTGGCGTGATGACGGTGTTGATTCCGCGGAACACGACGATTCCGACGAGCAAGAAGGAGGTGTTCTCGACGGCGGCGGACAATCAGCCGGCGGTGGACATCCATGTCCTGCAGGGTGAGCGGAAGATGGCGGATGCCAACCGAACGCTGGGACGGTTTCAGCTTACGGGGATCGCACCGGCGCCGCGTGGGATGCCGCAGATTGAGGTGACGTTTGATATTGATGCGAACGGCATTCTGAATGTGTCGGCGAAGGATCTTGGTACGGGGAAGGAGCAGTCGATCGAGATCAAGTCGTCGTCCGGTCTGGATGAGGGCGAGATTGACCGGATGGTGAAGGATGCGGAAGCGCACGCGGCTGAGGACGAGCGTAAGAAGCGGCTCGTGGATGCCCGCAACCAGGCGGATCAGCTTGTGTACGCGACCGAGAAGACGCTGAACGAGCATGGGGACAAGGTTGATGCCGGCGTGCGGGGTGAGATCGAGCAGGCGGTGAATCGTCTGAAGGATGCTCAGAAGAACGATGATCCGGAAGTGATCGAGAAGGCCATGCAGGATCTGAACAACGTGTCGCAGCGGCTGGGTGAGGCGGTCTACAAAGCGACGGCCGGCCAGGAGCAGGCGGCTGGGGGGGAGGCTGGCGCGGCACCTGGCGGTGCGGCCGGTGGGGAAGGGCCGCAACCGGAAGGCGGCAAGGACGACGATGTCATTGACGCCGAGTATGAGGTGAAGAAGTAGTTGACTCCCAGTTAGTGGTACGTAAGATTATTCTGGATAAGGCCTTAGAGCCCCCGGACTCTGCCCCGCGGCTGGACGCGTATTGGTGGAGTCCGGGGGCTCTGTGCTTGGGGCACTGCGGCTGCTATGGGCTTGGAATGTCCGGGAACACTGGGGGTGGTTGCTCGTCCAATCTATAATGGGATGTACGTGGCGCGTGCTGGAGGATCTGTTGTGCGCCAGAGGCGGGCTAATCTGATGTGGGGTTCTCAAGTGAGGATTGTGTTCGGTCTGGCCGTGCTGGTTGGGCTTTTGACGGGGCCGCGTGCGGGGCTGGGAGATGTGTTTCATCTGAAGTCGGGCGCGGTTGTTGAGGGGAAGCTGCTCGAGAAGACGGAAGATCATTATCGGGTGCGCACGCTGGTGGGTGAGGTGGATATCGCGATCAAGACGGTGGAGCGGATCGAGAAGGCGGCCTCGGTGTTTGATGAGTATGCGCAGCGGGTTGCGACGCTGGAGGAGACGGCGGCCGCGCACACCGAGTTGGCTGAATGGTGTGGGGAGCAAGAGCTGCGGCGGGAACGGCGCGAGCATCTTCTGCGGGCGCTGGAGCTGGATGCGGACTACGCACCCGCACGGCGGGGGCTGGGGCATGTCCGCATCGGCGACATGTGGGTGGATGGTCGGCGAGTGCTCGAGCGGCCGGAGACGGAGGATGGGGAGCCTGAGGATGAATTCGAGAATGAACAGCGGATTCTGCGGGCGATTCGCGGGCAGTGGCGGCGGCGGATCGGTGCGATTCAGCGGGCGTTATTGCACAGTTCGATCGAACGGTTGCGTGCGGATGGGCGGGAGCAGATTCTGGCCATCCGTGATCCGCACGCGCTCTTGCCGCTGGCGGAAGTGTTGAGTCGTGGGCGCGTGTCGGATCGATTGCTGCTGATTGAGACGCTGAGCGGGTTTGACGAGCAGGAGGCGTCGGTGACGCTGGCGATTGCGGCGCTGATGGATCGAAGTGAGCGCGTGCGGGAGGCGGCGGTCGGGGAATTGGTGCAGCGGGGTGATCCGCACGCGGTGGCGCAACTGCGGGAAGCGTTGCGCTCGAGTCATGATGATGTGATCAAGCATGCGGCGTATGCGTTGGGTGAGCTGAAGGTGGGGGCGGCGATTCCGGACCTTGTGCAGATGTTGACGACGCGGCGGAAGAAGTGGGTGGAGGTGCCGGAGTATCGGCACAACCCGGACTGGAACTGGTGGACGTTTTTCGGTTCGCCTGCGACGCCGGCCGCAACTGGCATGCAGGTGCGGGCGATTCGCAGCGGCAACAGCGTTGAGGTGTATCCGGGGGTGTGGATGATGGTGCGTGGCGAAGGGAAAGTCGCCGGCGAAGCGGGGAAGATTGCGCGGTATTCGCCCGCGGTGCGAGCGTGGCACCGGCTGGGGGTGGATGTGGAAACAAGCTGGCACCTGCGGACCGTGACGGTGTATCGCACCGAGGTGATGGAAGCGCTGAAGAAGATTACAGGCAAGAACTTCGGGTTTGAGGCGGAAGAATGGTGGCGCTGGTACGAGGAAAACCGATGAAAGCGATGATGTGGCCGATCCTGCTGAGCGTTTGTGTTGTGGGGATCTGCGTGGCCGATGAGCTGGCGAAAGATCGGGCTTTACTCGACGGTGCACCTGTAGCAGCCGCGCGGGCTCAGGATAACGGGGCGCCCACGAAAGATCGTGTGTTGCGTGATGGCGGTGAGCTGGATGCGGCGGAGCGGGCCGCACGAGCGGAGGCGAATCTGGCGCTGGCGAAGCTGGACCTGGTGCTCGCACGGAAGGCGCTGCGGGTTGATGATTTGAAGCTGGCCGCGACGAAGGCGCAGCATGTCTTGGTACTGCTGCGGCAGTTGCCGGCGGAGATGGATGTGAGCGAGTACGCTTTGCAGGCCGAGGGGATTCTGGCGCGGGCGGCGAAGGCCGGCATTGATGTGGATACGCTGAAGCGCGATGCGACGGATACGGCGCCGTTGCAGGAGAAGGACCGTGGGCTTGACCGCAAGGTGCAGGGAGCCACGCGCGTGGCGCGGCAGTATCAGGGACCGCCGCGCGGTGACGTGGATACGTCGCGCGATGCGCGGGCCTTGCGTGAACGGACGTTGCGGCGGCAAGCGGCGGGTGACTTTGGGTATCGGCCGGGCAAGGCGCTGATCGACGTCGACGCGATTCTGGCGGCGGATCGTGAGCGGCTGGTCTACCAGGATGCACTGCGTGAGGCGTACAAGGCTGACGAGGTGCGGATGCTGGTGAATGCGGACGAGGCGCGGCTGGTGCCGGATGACGTGGTGACGTATCCGACGGATTGGCCGGAGAAGGTCAAGCGGCGCGAGCAGTACGAGGGTGGGATGATCGCGCGGTCGGAGAGCTGGTATGACAAGGAGGGACGCGAGTGGTTCGTGGCGGTCTATGACATTCACGATTTGATCTACGTGCCGCCGGACTTCGGCTTGTATCAGGAATTCCTGCATCCGAGCGTCGCGCAGCGTGATTTGTTGGATCGTGACGCTTTCTGGCGGCGGGGGTTCTACTGGGGTGGGCATCCGGCGGACACGATCGCGATGTTGCGGTATTTTGGCGGCGTCAATCCGTGGGTGGCTCGGGGGCCGAAATACAGCCTGGAGCGGCAGCGTGAGATTGTGGAGATGATTCAGGCATTCACCGGGGCACGCGTGGATGACACGTTGACGTTGCCGCCGGCGCCGTGAGGCGTGACAAGGTGACAACGTAACAGAGTAACAAGGGGTGGTCGTGGCCGGCCGGGACGTCGGGTGCTATGTTGATAAGTTGACGTTGAGTTGGGTGGCGGCGGCGTCGGCGGTCTGGTCGATGAGGGTAGCGATGGTCATGGGGCCGACGCCGCCCGGGACGGGGGTGATCAGTGAACAGGGTTCGTATGCGCCGTCGAAGTCGACGTCGCCGACGTTGCCTTCGTTGTAGCCGGCGTCGATGACAACGGCGCCCACCTTGATCCAGCCGCCCTGGACGAAACGCGGCTTGCCGACGGCGGCGATCACAACATCCGCGTTGCGTACCAGGCTCGGGAGCGAGCGGGTGCGCGAGTGGCACAGCGTTACCGTTGCGTGCGCGTTGATGAGCATGGAAGCCATGGGCCGGCCGAGGATCGGGCTGCGGCCGATGACGATGGCGTGGGCGCCGTCGAGTTCGACGTGATACTCGTGGAGCAGGCGCATGATGCCGGCGGGGGTGCAGGGGATGAACGCGGGCAGGCCGAGGATGACGCGGCCGAGGGTGGCGGAAGTGACGCCGTCGACGTCTTTGGCGGGCGCGATGGCTTCAAAGGCGGCGCGCTTGTCTATGGGGGCGGGGACGGGGTGCTGGACGAGGATGCCGTGCACTTCGGGGTCTTCGCCGAGCTTGCGGATTTCGGCGACGAGTTCTTCGGTCGTGGTGCCGTGGGGCAGCTCGACGCGGACGGATTTCATGCCGGCCTCTTCGCAGCGTTTGCGTTTCATGCGTACGTAGGTGTGTGAAGCGCGGTCGTCGCCGACGATGACGGTGGCGAGGGCCGGTTTGACGCCGGTCTGATTGTGGATGCGGGTGACCTTCGCCGCGGCGCAGGCGAGGAGGTCGCGCGCGATGCGCGTGCCGTCGATGAGCTTGGCTTGGTTTACGGACATCATTTGGAGCAGGATAGCGGGCGTGGAGAAAGAGATCGAGGGATCAAGAGATCGAGAGAAGCGGGATTGAGGGACTGAGGGATTGAGGTGGTTATCGGTCGGGCTGGTCGGGGAGGTCTTCGGGGGTGATGTCGCGGTCTATGGTGTATTCCTCGTGCAGCCATTTGCCGAGGTCGACGAACTTGCAGCGCTGGGAGCAGAAGGGGTAGAGCGCTGGCAAGGAGCCATGATAGGCCGTCTTTCGGCCGCAAGTTGCGCACTCATAGCTGCGGGGCGGTCGGCTGTGGTCATGGGACTTGCGGATCATATCCTGATTGTACGGGTTGCGCGCAGATTTGGCAGTGGTTCTGGCGGTAGTTGGTGCGCGGAGCGCCGCGCCTGCGTCAATGGCGGAAGTGGCGCGTGCCTGTGAAGATCATGGCCGGGCCACGCTCGTTGCACGAGGCGATGGTGTCTTCGTCGCGCTTGCTGCCGCCGGGCTGAATCAGGGCGGTGACGCCGGCGTCGGCGAGGACGTCCGGCCCGTCGCGGAAGGGGAAGAAGGCATCGGACGCGGCGACGGCACCGTGCAGGTCGTGGTGATTTTCCTTGGCAAGCCACGTGGCGATGCGGCAGCTCATGACCCGGCTCATCTGGCCGGCACCGTTGCCGATGAGCATGCCGTCCTTGCAGATGGTGATGGCGTTGCTCTTGGTGTGCTTGCAGGTGAGCCAGGCCAGCCGGAGGTCGGCGAACTCCTGGTCGGTCGGCTGGCGATCAGTGACCACCTTCCAGTCGGCTTCGTTCAGGCCGACGAGGTCGCGGGTTTGCATCAGCATGCCGCCGGCGATGCGTTTGAGGTCCATTTCGCTCGGATCGGGGGCCGCTGCCAGATCGCCGACGGCGAGCAGGCGAACGCGCTGGCCCCACGGCTTCTGGGGCTTGCCGTCGACCTGGCCACGGATGATACGGACAGCTTCCTCGTCGAACGTGGGGGCGAGCCAGACTTCGGCGAAGAAGGCCCCCGGCGGATTGGGATGGCCGGCCTCCTTGAGGGGCTTGCCGAAGCGGGCGTAGGTTTCCATGACGACTTCGGCGAAGGCGGCGTCAACCGGGAAGTTGACTGCGAGGATGCCACCCATGGCCGCGTTGGGGTCGCCGAGGTAGGCCTTGCGGTAGGCCTGGATCGGATCGGGATCGACCGCTGATCCGCAGGCATTTGTGTGTTTGATGAAGCAGACGGTGGGCGGGGCATCTGTGGCACCGGTTTGCAGCCGGTGCCACAGGTTGGCTCTCGTCAGCTCCGCGCAGAGTTCCAGCGCGGCGTGGGCATCCACGTAGTTATTGAATGACATCTCGCCCCCAAGCAGCCTCATGCGCTTCGTCAAGCCGGTGGGCGTCATGTCCTCATAGGTCGCGGCGACCTGGTGTGGGTTCTCGCCGTAGCGCAGCGTGGCGGCGAGCTTCCGTACGCCAGACATGACGCCCGGAAACTGTGGCGCCGCGGAGCGAGCGAACGACTCGTGCGTCTCGGACGCCAGCACGCTCATGAGCCACGCGTGGATGCCGCGGTCGTACCATTCGGTCCGCGCGAACGCACAACTCGCATACGTCCGGCGCGTTTCGCGTAGCTCTTCCGGCGTAAACGCGATGGACGGATCCTCCTCGCGCATCATGGCCAGAAACTCGCTGAGGAGCCGCCTCTCGCACACGACCCAGACATGCTGATGATTCTTCGCTGCGGCGCGGAGGAGGCAGGGGCCGCCGATGTCGATCATCTCGATGGCCTGCTCGAACGTGCAGTTGGGGTCGGCGACCGTCTTCTCAAACGGGTAGAGATTGACCACGACCATGTCGATCGGCTCGAGGCCCTGCTCGGCGAGTTGCCGCATATGGTCGGGGTTGTCACGGTCGGCGAGGATGGCGGCGTGGATCTTCGGGTGCAGTGTCTTGACGCGGCCGTCCATCATCTCGGGAAAGCCGGTGATGTTCTCGACCAACGTGACCGGGAGGCCGGCCGCGGTGAGCACGCGGGCGGTACCGCCGGTGCTGATGAGCTCGATGTTGAACTCTTCGTGCAGGGCGCGGGCGAAGTCGACGATGCCGGTTTTGTCATAGACGCTGATGAGGGCACGCTTGATGGGCCTGGAGCCGTACATGCTGTGAGGTTCTCCCGATCAAAGAGAAGCGGGCCGCCGCTGGTGGGCCGCCCGGGTGTGCTGCCCGGAATTTGTTGCCGGGCGAATTTTGTATTGTTCGGTCGCGTTGCCGGGCGTTATTGCGACTTTTCGCGCTCCTGGATTTCCTTGGTGACTTTGGACTTGCCGCCGATGGGAATGCCGCGGCGTTTGGTGCGGAGCAGTTCCTCGATGTCGGTGGCGGGCTGGGTTGTGGTGACTTCGTCGCCGGGTGGGATGACCTTTTCATCATCGGTGGAGCCGGGGAGGATGGCTTCGAGGAGGTCTTCGCGGGTGGGCAGCGGGGCGCCAGCGGGGCGGGCGCAGAAGAGCTTGCCGTCGGGGGTGGCGAGGAAGATTGAGGCATGGCGGGGGGCCGGGGCGGCGATTTTGAATCCGGGGGTGGGGATGGTGTGGAGGATCTCGCCGGTGAGGGCGTTGATATCGAGCAGGGACTCGCGGCGGCTCAGGGCGTAGACGTGGTCCTCGTGCACGGTGAGGGCCAGGCGGCCGTGTGGGATGGTCCAGCGGAGGCGTTCCTCGACTTCGTCCGGGCGGCCGGTGTCGACGGCGGCGAGGCCGTCGTCGGGGCAGAACTGATAGGCGGTTTCCGGAATCGTCACCCCGGCGTCGATGCGCGTGGCGATGACGGGCGCTTCGTAGAGTGGGCCGGAGAAACGGGCGCGCCAGCGGACCTGACCGTAGAAGAGGTCGAAGAGGTAGAGTGACTGGTCGCGGCTGGCGGCGTAGACGCCTTGTTCGGTGACTTTCAGGTCGGCGCTGACACGGCCGTAGGTGCTGGCGATCCAGTGGCGGCGTTTGTTTTCGCGGGTGCAGGCGTAGATGGTGCCGGCATCGTTGGCGATGAAGATCCACTCGTTGCGGGGGTCGACAGGATCGCTGTAGGTTGCGGGGAGCGATGAGATGGGGCCGTCGGTGAGGAGTTTCCAGTCGACGAAGTGGGTGTTGGCCTCGAGCGTGTACAGGCGGTGATTCACGCTGCCGACGAAGAGGCGGACGCCGTCGGTCATGGCGCCGGTGCTGGGCGGAAAGCGGAGGTCGGTACGGCGGACGGGTTCGCCGTGGCGGACGTGGTAGACCTGGAGGTCGGTGGGTGTGACGAAGACGACATGGTCGCCCACTTGTGCGGGCTGGCGCACCTGGTAGCCGGAGCGGGTGATGGGACGCAGCCAGCGGACGGCGCCGGTGGGGGCGTGGACGGCGTAGACCCAGCCGTCCTGCGTGCAGGCATACAGTTGGTTTTGCACGAGGTAGAGGTCGCGGATTTGCTGGTCGTCGGTGAGTGGTAGTTGGACCTGCCAGAACTTGTCGAGGTTGGCCTCGGCAAGGGGTTTGGCGGGGATGAAGTCGGCCTGCGCGAACGAGAGGGCGGCGGTGCAGGCGAGGACGATCCAGGCACAGGTACGCGGGTACTTCATGCGACGATCCTGAGGCTGTAAGCAAGGCGCGAACCGCCGCCGACGGTGCGGCAAGCCAGACGGACGCACCGGTGTTGAGCGCAGCGTAGTCGGGTGGGGAGTGGTCGTCAACATGGGAGTGTGTGGCGCTTGCGTCGTGGCGGGTGGTGTCCTATCCTGCGTGCTTATCGGGCCGGAGGTTTGCGCGTCCGAGATCAGGCAGCGAGTGGAAGGCATGGTGGCCTGCAGCGTTGAAAAGGAGAGCACGATGACGATAGCGCGGCGTTGGACAATTGCGGTTGGCGGGTTGGTGGTCCTGCTGCTGGTCGTGGGTTGCCAGGATCCGGACAAGCTTCAGATTGAGGCGCAGACGGAGCGGATCAATTCGCTGCTGGCGGAGAATGACCGGTTGGCGGCGGAGAATGAGAGTTTGCGGGGGCGGCTGGCGCAGTGCAGCAGCGATCTGGAGGCGGCTCGTAATCGGGCGTACTTCCTGGAGCAGCAGAATGCGGATTTGTTGAAGCAGCTTGGGGAGCGGCCGGAACAGACGGGTCCGTGGAGGGAAGATGCGCGCGGGTTTGCGTGGATCGACATCGGGTCGGACCTGCTGTTTGGTTCGGGCAAGTCGAAGCTGAGAGCTGAGGCACGGGCGGAGTTGGCGAAGATTGTGGATGATATCAAGTCGAGCTACGCAGACCGGACGATCCTGATTGTGGGTCACACGGACGCGGACCCGATCAAGGTTACGAAGAATTTGTACAAGGACAACCTGGACCTGAGCACGGAGCGGGCGGCCTCGGTATTCCGTGAACTTGTGAGCCTGGGCATTGAGGCGGAACGGCTCGTCGCGGGTGGTCAGGGTGAGTACAACCCGGTCGCGCCGAACGACACCAAGGATGGCAAGTCGCAGAATCGGCGGGTGGTGTTCTTCGCGGTGCCGGAGATGCCGGCGCAGTAAACGCCGTTCCAGGGGCGTGGAGATTCGTCAGGCGGGCGATGCGGGAATCGGGTGTCGTGGACCCGGTTCCTGAGTCGCCCGCTTTTTATTGGATTGCGGGGGGGGTGATGATGCCGGGGTGAACGGGTTCAGTTAGGCGGGATGGGGTTTGAGGAGTTTGGCGTAGCGGGGCCGCAGGCTGTAGGGGGGAGGCCGCAGGTGTTGGCGAGGGCGTGTAGCTGGATGTCGCGCAGGGCGTCGCCGGTGAAGCCGCAGATCTTGCCGAGGATGTAAGCGCGGCAGAGGTGGACGTGGTAGAGGGGTTGCTGGCCGGAAGCGGCGCCGAGGCGGAGCAGGTCGGATTGCTGGCGAAGCCAGGAGGGAGAGCGGCGAAACCAGCGGGCGGTTTCTTCGGGGAGCATGAGCTCCTGCTGTACGTGGGTCATGGTGGTTCTTTCCTCCGAGGGAGACTGGACGTGTGAAAGCAAGTATAACATCATATTATCGTAAAGTCAAGTACTACTACATAGTCTAGGCTCCAGCATTGCGGAGGTCGGGCGCGCAATGGCCGGGCGCGGAGGTACTAGAACCTATCCCAAAACCGGACACCTGTGTATTCCGTATACTTGGGCATGTTGA
>CAYXTR010000048.1:0-22485 GCA_964468185.1 uncultured Planctomycetales bacterium
TCGTCGCCGCCGGTGTTGCGAAGGATGCAGTTGTTGAAGATGGGGTAGCTGGGATTGGATTGTTCGTAGGAATCGCAAGCCATGGCGCTGCCCTGCGCAGCTTCGTTACCTACGAGTGTGCAGTTGCGTGTGGTGACTTGCGACTCGTCGGCGCTGAGGATCGCGCCGCCAACGACTGCAGAATTGTATATGAGCAGGCAATCGTCCAGTATCGGCTGGCTTTCCCAGCGGCCGAATATGGCACCAGCGTTACCGACGGAGATGTTGTCGGCCAGGACACACTCTCTAAATACAACGTGGCTGCGGTACTGGCACGTAACTCCACCACCCCACGCACTCCGACTTCCGTAGGTTAGCGCTTGATTGCGCGATATTTCGCAGCGGAGCAGGCAAGGGCTGCTTTCCCAACAGTCAATGGCCGCACCGAATGCGGATGTGTTCTCCGCTATCCTCGTGTCAATGACCTGTGCATCTGCGTTGGACAACATGATGCCTCCGGCTCTGCCGGGAGCCTCGTTCTGCGATATCACACAGGCACTAATGTATGCCGAAGTGCCGAAATCAAGGTACAGCCCACCTCCACCGTAGCCGCAGTAGTTGCCCGTAATGGTGCAATCCACAAAGACGGGAGAACTCCCGTAGCAGTAGACGCCACCGCCGCAGTCGCCGTCGTCCAGAGCACGATTATGGCTGATCATGCAATCAACGAACGTGGCTTCGCTACCGACATAGCAGTAGACGCCTGCTCCGGCTGGGTACTGAACTCCCGTCACAACGTTTTCAGTTATCGTGCACCTAAGCAACGTAGGACTGCAGTCTGCGTCACAGCGTACGCCGCCACCACGTTCGGCGTGTCCATTCGTAACGGTCAGATCCTCGACGACGCTGTCGGGGCCTTCGCCTGAATGGAAGTAGAAGCCGCGGCCGTCTTGTTCGCAGTCGATGATGCAGAGTTCGGGGTTGCCGCTGGCGCTGCGGACGGTGATGGGTTTGCCGTTGAAGTCGAGGTCTTTGTTGCCCGCACCCGTGTAGGTGCCGTCGGCGATTACGACTTCGTCGCCGTCTGTGGCGGCGTCGATGCCGGCCTGGATGGTGGCTTTGGGGCCGCAGGTGTCGCCATCCCAGGTTTCGCATAAGCCGGTCCAGGTGTCGTCGCCGGTCTGGTTGTTGACGTAGATGGTGTCGGCGGCGGCTGGCGTGGAGAGTGCCAGGGTGCAGCAGCAGACGATCAGGGCGGGGGCGATCAGGACGTTGGTACGCATGATGGGTACCCCTCGGATGTTGGTTTCGGAGATTTCTATCTGGAATTGTACCTGTTTCGGGTTGTGGGGGGGCAAGGGGAAATGTGGGGAGAGATCGAGAGATCAAGACTCGTGGTGCGGGGGTTGTTGGGGGGGTGAGCGAGCACTGCTCAAGAGCAGTGGCGCGCGGCGTTGTTGGTCAGGGAGGGCCGGTACGGAGGGCGGCTGCTATCTTTCTGACCGCCGGGAGGTTGGGTATTCCATTGCTCAGCGGGGGGGTTGGGTGAAGGTGCGTTCGATGAAGCCGGTGTCGACTTTGCCTTCGACGAAGTCGGCTTGTTCCATGATGGCGCGGTGGAGGGGGATGGTCGTCTTGATTGGGCTGACGACGAATTCCTCGAGGGCGCGGCGCATGGCCTGGATTGCCTTGGTGCGGTCCTGGTGGTGGACGAGGAGCTTGGCGATGAGCGAGTCGTAGTGGGGGCCGACGGTGTAGCCGGCGTGGGCGTGGGTATCGAGTCGGACGCCGGGGCCGCCGGGGGCGATAAATTCGTGGATGGGTCCGGGGCTGGGGCGGAAGCCGTTTTCGGGGTTTTCGGCGTTGATGCGGCACTCGATGGCGGAGCCGGTCTGTTTGATCTGGTCCTGGCGGAGCTTGAGCGGCTCGCCGGCGGCGATGCGGATTTGCCACTGGACGAGGTCGTGGCCGGTGACGAGTTCGGTGACGGGGTGTTCGACCTGGATGCGGGCGTTGATTTCGATGAAGTAGAAGTTCTCGTTTTCGTCGACGAGGAACTCGCAGGTGCCGGCGGAGTAGTAGTTGGCGGCTTTGGCGAGGCGGACGGCGGCGTTGCAGAGTTTGTTGCGGGTGCGGGCGCTGATGTGGGGGGAGGGGGATTCTTCGACGAGTTTCTGGTGGCGGCGTTGGAGGGAGCAGTCGCGTTCCCAGAAGTGGATGACGTTGCCTTTTTTGTCGCCGAGGAGCTGGACCTCGACGTGGCGGGGGCGTTCGATAAGTTTTTCGACGTAGAGGCTGCCGTCTTTGAAGGCGGCCTCGGCTTCGGCACGAGCGTGGCGGAAGCTGGAGCGGAGGGTGGCTTCGTTGTGGGCGGGGCGCATGCCGCGGCCGCCACCGCCGGCGGCGGCCTTGATCATGACGGGGTAGCCGATCTTTTCGGCGACGTTGACCGCTTCGTCTTCGTTTTCGACGTTGCCGTCGCTCCCGGGGACGAGGGGGACGCGGGCCTGCTTGGCGAGTTTGCGGGCGGCGACCTTGTCGCCGAGGTTTTCCATGGCTTCGGCGCTGGGGCCGATGAACTCGATCTTGCAGTCGCGGCACATTTGGGCGAAGCGGGGGTTTTCGGCGAGGAAGCCGTAGCCGGGGTGGATGGCCTGGACGTCGGCGATTTCGGCGGCGGAGAGGATGGCGGCGGCGTTGAGGTAGGAGCTGCCGGCGGATTCGCCGCCGATGCAGATGGCGTCGCTGGCGAGTTTGAGGTAGTTGGCGTCGCGATCGGCGCGGGAATAGACGGCGACGGCATCGATGCCGAGTTCGCGGCAGGCGCGAATGACACGCAGGGCGATTTCACCGCGATTGGCGACGAGAATGCGGGTGAACATCCGTGCTCCGCAGGCGGTCAGGCGGGTGCGACCGCGAAGAGGGGTTGGTCGAACTCGACGGCCTCGGCGTTTTTGATGAGGATGCGGGTGATGCGTCCGGAGGTTTCGGCCTTGATTTCGTTGAAGACCTTCATGGCCTCGATGAGGCAGACGACGGATTCGGGGTTGATTTCGCTGCCGACGTTGACGAAGGGTGGCGACTCGGGGTCGGAGGCGGTGTAGAAGGTGCCGACCATGGGGGAGCGGATGAGAGTTTCGTTGGCGGATTCGGCTGGCTGGTCGGGTGTGGGGGTAGTTTCGGCGGCGACGGGGGCGGGCTGGGCGATGGGGACTGGCGAGGCGGCTGGTACGGTGTGGGCGGGGTTCAGGGGGTGTCCGCGGCGGAGGAGGATGTGGGTTTCTCCTTCGCGTAGCTCGAGGCGGCTGAGGTCGTTGTCGACCATGAGCTCGACGAGGCTGCGGAGGCTCTTGATGTCCGTGGGGAGCCGCTTGTCGGTATCGTTATCGTGTGTGGTGGTGGTGGATTTTTGTTGGCTCATTTAGAACTCGAGCGGCAGGGAAGTGAGGACCTCGCAGCCGGATTTGGTTACGAGGACGTCGTCTTCCAGCCGCACGCCTCCGACGCCTGGCAAGTAGATGCCGGGCTCGATTGTGATGACCATGCCGGGTTCGAGGACGGTATCGGTGCCGCGCCCGACGCGGGGGATTTCGTGGGCGACGAGGCCGAGGCCGTGACCGAGGGCATGGTTGAATTTGTCTCCATAGCCGGCCTTGCGAATGATTTCGCGGGCCACGTTGTCGAGGTCGTGGGCCGTGATGCCGGGGCGAACGGCTTCGATCGCGTGGTCATGCGCGGCGTGCACGATGTCGTAGATTTTTCGAATTCGGGCGGGGATGCTACCGAGGCAGATGACGCGGGTCAAGTCGGAGCCGTACCAGCCGACGGTGGCGCCCCAGTCGATCAGGAGGAGGTCGTTCTTTTTGAGTTTGCGGTTGCCGGGCTCGTAATGAGGGATGGAGGAGTTGGGGCCGGCGGCGACGATGGTTGGGAAGCACTCGCCCTGGGCGCCGAGCATTTGCATTTCGTAGACCAGGCGGGCGGCGATTTCGCGCTCGGTGACGCCGGGCTTGAGCCAGCGGCGGAGTTTCCTGAAGGCGTTTTCGGCGACGGCGATGCTCTTGCGCATGGTGCGGATTTCGCCGGCGTCTTTGAGGGCGCGATGTGGGGCGAGGAGGCCGGTGGCTTCGACGAGTTTGGTGGGTTTGAGGTGTTTGCGGAGGCCTTTGAATTCGGCGACGTCCATGTGGCTGGGGTTGAACCCGAGGCGGGAGATTTTCAGGCGGTTGATTTCGGCGGCATTGGTAGCGGGATCGCGTTTTTTACGGAGGATTTTTCGGGCGAAGGGGGCTTCTTTATCGGCCGCTTCGTCGAAGCGCCCGTCAGTGAGGAGGACGACGGCGCGGTTGGTGAGGATGGTGGCGCCGTCCTCGCCGGTGAAGCCGGTGAGCCAGTATTGGTCCATGCGGTTCTGGATGAGGTATCCGTCGAGCTCGCGGTCGCGGAGTTCTTCGCGTAACTTCTTGATGCGTAGGGAATAAGGTTTGGGGATGGATTTGCGGCTTTGCTTTTTGGCCATGTCGGGTGCTGCTCCCACTCTCTCGCGGTACTGGTCGGGTCTGGCCGTGGCGCACGGCGGCCGGAAACGGGTATCAGAATACCGGAACCGGCGGATTGTCGCCAGTGATCGGGGGCCGGAACGCTGACGGGTCTGGCGAGGGGATTTGACGGGCGGGCGATTGGTGGATATTCTACGGGGCTCGCGTGCGGGGCCGGGCTCCGTACAGGCAGATAGATGAACCGCAGTATGGCGAGATGGTTATGGCTCGTAAGTGCTATTTTCTCGACAAGAAGACGGTAGCCGGGCGTTCGATTGCGCGGCGTGGTAAGGCGAAGTATCTGGGCGGCGTCGGGCGCAAGACGACCGGGATCAGCAAGCGCAAGTTCAAGCCGAACATCCAGAAGGTGCGGGCGGTGGTGAATGGGCGTGTGCAGCGGATTCGGGTGAGTGCGAAGGCGATCCGCATGGGCCTGGTCGTGAAGCCGCCGCGGCGGGACTGGAAGCCTGAGGCGCAGGGGGCTGAAGGCTAGGCAGGCGGTTGTGTCGCGCGGGATAGAGCCTGAGCAGGTTCGGCAGGTGGCCCGGTTGGCGCGGCTACGGCTGACTGCGGGGGAGGTGGCGCGGTTCACCGAGCAGTTGGGGGAGATTTTCGAGTATTTCGAGCGTCTGGACGGGGTAGATACGACGGGTGTTGAACCGTTCACGCATCCGCGGGCGCTGACGAATGTGCTGCGCGAGGACGACGTTGTGCCGGGCTTGTCGCACGAGCAGGCGCTGGGGAACGCACCGCAGGCGCGGGGCGGGCATTTTTGTGTGCCGCGGGTGTTGGGAAGTGTGGGGGAGATATCGAGAGATCGAGAGCGGGGGGGCTGAGGGGATCAGGCGCTGGGGATTAGGGTGGTGCGGGGCGGGGGCGATGCGGGCGCGGCAGGTGCCGTGGGTAAGGGCTTGGGGGTGCGCAGTGTTGTTATCGGGTGTGCGGGTGGAACGCTGGGGGCGTCGGGGGCGGTTTTTTAGGGCCTGAAGCGTGATTGGCGGGGGATTTTCGAGGTGGCATCGACGTTGCATGGGGACTGTTCGATAACACCTGATGCGCGGAGCGTGTGCGCGCAGAGAACGCTTTCCCGGGCACCTCAGGAGGTACGCCATGGGTACGATCACGACTGGCGTTGGGCTGATTTCGGGGCTGGATTATCAGAGCATGGTGGATCAGCTCATTGAGGTGGAGGCGGGTCCGCGCGACCTGCTGTTGGAGCGAATTGCGACGATCGATGCGCAACGGACGGCGTATACGGAAATATCTGCGCGGATCACGGCGTTGCTGTCGCGGATCACGACGCTGTCTAAGCCGGGCACGTTCATGTCATCGCTGGCGAATTCATCGAACGCGGACGTGCTCATGGCGACGGCGGGCGCGGGGGCGGTGATGGGGTCGTTCAGTTTCACGGTGCGGGCGCTGGCCTCGACGCATCAGGCCGTGAGCCGCGGGTTTCAGAGCCGGACGACGAATCTGAACAACGGGACGCGACCGCTGGTGATCGAGTCGGCCGGGGCGCGGGTGAACAACGCGACGCGGCTGGATGAGCTGAACGGGTATGCGGGTGTACGGCGGGGATCGTTCAAGATCAGCAATGAGGGGGAGGAGGCGACGATCAACATTGCCGAGGCGCTGACGCTGGGCGAGGTGGTTGATCAGATCAATAACGCGGGGATCAATGTGGCGGCGCGGGTGGCGGATGATCGGATTGTGCTGGAGGATGCGTCCGGGAATAACGGGACGCTGCGGGTGCAGGAGGTGGCTGGGGGTCATGCGGCGGCGGATCTGGGGTTTAAGCCGGGGAGTACGTATGGGCAGGGGACGATTGAGGGGGCGCAGGTGATTTACCTGTCGGAGGGGAGTCCGCTGACGGCGTTGAATGACGGGCTGGGGGTGCGGACGTCGGCGGGGGGTGGTGATTTCACGATTACGGTGGGGCCGGCGGGTCAGGAGCGGGATATCGAGGTGGACCTGTCGGACGTGTTGAAGCATGACACGCGGCTGGAGCGGTTGAATCACGGGCAGGGGGTGCGGCTGGGGACGGTGCGGATTACGTCACGTGATCGGGTGATGCGGGAGGTGGATCTGAGTGGGGCGGACACGATTCAGGATGTGGTGACGGCGATTGAGGGGGCGTTTGAGGATGGGCGTGTTCGTGTGACGCTGGCGGAGGGGCATTTGCTGATCAGTGACAGTACGGACATTACGGGGCTGGATGAGGAGCAGACGACGGCGTTCAAGATTGAGGATGTTTCGGGGCATGCGGCGAAGGATCTGGGGATTGACTCGAGTAATGAGAGTGGACGCATCACGGGTAGTGATGTGATTCATATGGACTCGCTGGCGGATGTGCTGGGGGCGATCAACCTGGCGACGGGGAACATGGGGGCGGACAAGCAGCCGCTGGTGACGGCGACGATTGATCCGGACGGGTATGGGATTCAGTTGCAGAACCGGGCGGGGAACGGGCCGATGATCCTGCGGTTGCCGGAGGAGAATGCGTCGCAGGCGTTGGCGGATCTGGGGTTGGCGGAAGGGACGTATTATGATGCTGGTGGTGGGGCGGTGGCGACCGGTCAGCGGGTGGTGGGGGGGGTGGATACGGTGCTGCTGAAGACGCTGAATGGTGGGGCGGGCTTTGAGGCGGGTGCGATCCGGATTGAGATGGGTGGGTCGACGGTGGATGTGGATTTGAGTGGGGCGGAGACGCTGGAAGATGTGGTACAGCGGATCAATGCGGAGGCGGAGTCGAACGGGCTGGCGTTTGAGGCGGGGTATGACCGGACGGGGACGCGGCTGACGTTGAGTAGTTTCGACGGCGTGACTTCGATTGCGGTGAGTGATGTGGGGGAAGGTGATTTTGCGGCGGCGACGGGGTTGAGTGCGGCGGCGGGTCCGGAAGTGCGCAGTGAGAATCTGCAGCGGCAGTATGTGAACGAGAATACGCTGTTGGAGGATTTGAATGGGGGGCGCGGGGTGTCGAAGGGGCGGTTCAAGATCACGGGGACGAATGGGGCGAATGCGACGATTGACGTGTCGGCGGCGCGGACGGTGGGGGATGTGCTTGACGAGATCAACCTGTCGAATATCGGGGTGACGGCGCGCATCAATGACACTGGTGACGGGATTCTGCTGGCGGATGAGTCGGGTGGGGCGGTGAGTATGGAGGTTGAGGAGGAAGGTGGGTCGACGGCGCGGGATCTGAATTTGCTGGG
Source organism: uncultured Planctomycetales bacterium (assembly GCA_964468185.1). Classification (GTDB taxonomy): domain Bacteria; phylum Planctomycetota; class Phycisphaerae; order UBA1845; family Fen-1342; genus JANQFV01. The sequence continues at coordinate 7,733 of CAYXTR010000048.1, forward strand.
GACGGCGGGTGATGACGGTGAGATAGACGGGTCGTACGAGTTTCACTTTGACATTGGGGGGAGTGAGACGCTGGAGACGCTGGCGAATCGGATTTCGGAGGAATCGACGCTCGCTTCGGCGACGATTCTCAATGACGGGACGGGGATTGCGCCGTATCGGTTGAATATTACGGCGCGGGTGAGTGGCTCGGCGGGGGATCTGATTATTGATGATACGGGGACGGATCTGGGGATCACGACGCTGAGTCAGGCGCAGGATGCGCGGATTTTCTTTGGGGGGAATGCGCAGACGGGGATGCTGCTGACGAGTTCGGACAACACGTTCGAGGATGTGGTGGAGGGGCTGACGCTGACGGCGAACAGCGTGAGTGATGAGCCGGTGACGGTGACGGTGGATCGGGATCTGGAGGCACTGATCAAGGCGATCAAGGGTCTGGTGGATGACTATAACGGGGCGATGGGGCGGATTCGCGAGGCGGGGGATTATGATGAGGAGACCGAGACGCGCGGCGTGCTGATGGGGGAGAGCACGCTGTACTCGGTGGAGCAGCGTTTGTACAAGCTGTTCAGCGGATCGATTTCCAGTGGAACGCAGTTTGATCGGTTTTCGGATCTGGGCGTGAAGACGGTGAGTGGGGGAAGGCTGAGCTTTGATGAGGAGAAGTTCCGGGAGGCGTATGCGCTGGATCCGCAGGGGGTGACGGACTTCTTCACAGCGGCGGAGGTGGGCGTTGCACATGTGCTGAAGGAGCAGGTGGAGGCGATTACGGATTCGGCGGATGGTCTGATCGCGCGGCGCGATGATTCGCTGGGGGATCAGAAGGAGATTCTGCAGGAGCGGGTCGAGACGTTGAATGAGCGGCTGGAACGCAAGCGGATGCGGCTGCTGCGGGATTTTCAGGCGATGGAATCGGCGTTGTCGATGATGCAGAGTCAGCAGAATGCGCTGTCGAGCCTGGCGTCGATGGCGGGGGGTGGGTTGACGAGTTTGTATAACAGCGGGGCGTGATGTTGAACGGTGGTGGCCGCGACCCGCGGTGCGCATTCAGGAGCCGGTCATGCGCGACCTGATGATCTGCGCAGGTATGGACCGGGGTACGCTTCGGCGTCGGGCCGGGTCGGATCTTTGGCGTGGTGACCCGAGATTGGAGGAGATGGCCGGCGGGGGCGGCGCTACAGGTTGTCGGCCAGTGCGGGTTTGTCGCTGATGGAGACGTGGACTACGATACTGCGGTTGCGGAAGCGAGTGGTATGGCGGGCATGGGAGCGGGACGCGTGAAGGAACGGCCGACACTTCCGGTGCACGTTGCGATTGCAGGGATTACCGTCGCACGTCGGAACGGGGTCTGGTACACGCACCATTCCTTTGGGCGCATTGTGGAGCTACTGGCCGCGCGTGTGGCGGGTGTCGTTTACCATGCCCCGGAGTCTCCGGGGGCGTCGGCAAACTCGGCTGATTACGCGTTGGACCATCCGCGGATCAGTGTCGTGCCGTGGTTTCCGCGGCGGAATACGCTGCAGGCTTTGCGGCGGCCGTTGCGGTTGTTACGGGATTACTGGGGGTTGACCGGGCGCGGCGACGTGATTTTTCTACGCAGCACGCCGGCGTTCATCTGGGCCGGGCATTTCTTCGCCCGGTTGCGGGGACGGCGGGCAGTGCAGTGGGCGGTGGGGAACCCGGTGGCGATCCTGCGCGCGGAACGGCGGCACTACGGTTCGCTGCTCGAGAAGCTTGGGCTCGGGTTTGCGGTCTTCGAGCAGAACATGATGAAGCTGGCGGTACGGACGTGCGGCTCGTATGTGCTGGCGAATGGTGTGGAGATTGCACGGATATTCGGCTCGCGGCGGACGCTGGAGGTGGTGAGTTCGAGCATATCTGAAGACGATCTGCGTCCGCGCGCGGACACGTGCGGGGGTGATGTGGTACGCGTTCTGTTTGTCGGCTTCATTCGGCCTGAGAAGGGGATTGAGTATCTGATTCGAGCGTTGCCGCGGGTACGAAGCGCAAAGCCGGTGGAATTGGTGTTGGCGGGTGGCGCGGAGCAGTTTTCGGCGGAGAAGGCGCGTTTGGCACGTTTGGCGGATGAGTTGGGGGTATCCGAGACGCTGACGTGGGTGGGCTATGTCCGATTCGGTGAGGAGCTGTTTTCGCAGATCGACAAGGCCGACATGTTAGTGCTGCCCAGCCTGTCGGAGGGTACGCCGCGTGTTCTAGTTGAGGCGCGGGCGCGGGGCGTGCCGGTGGTGAGTACGAACGTAGGGGGGATTCCCAGCAGTGTCACGCACGAGCGTGACGGGCTGCTGGTGCCGGCGCGGGATGCAGAGGCGCTTGCGGCGCAGATGTCCCGATTGATCAATGATGACGATTTGCGTCGTGACCTGATTCGGCGGGGTTTCGAGCGAGCCAGTGTGTTGACGGTGGAGCACTTTGTTGATCGCGTGGTTGAGGTGCTTGCGGCAGCGCTGGGCCGGGAGGCGGAGTTACAGCCGGGGGAGGCGACGCGGAGTACGGCGTCATGAGGCAGTTACGGCATCTGTGGGTGGCGCTGGTCATCGAACTCACGAGTTTCCTGCCGGATTTCAAGCCTGTGCTGCGCATGCGCGGTGCTCTGGTGGGTCTGGGCATCAAGCGTTGTGGGCGGGACTTTCAGATCGGGCGGCGGGTGACGATCAACTTTCCGGACCGGCTGGAGGTTGGTGATCACGTTTATGTGGGGGTCGGGTCGTGGCTCCACGCATCGGGCGGCATCGTGATTGAGGACGAGGTGTTGCTGGCGCCGTACGTGGTGCTGATTTCGGGGGATCACGGGATGAAGAATGGCTCGTATCGTTATGGGACGGCGAATCGGGCGCCCATTCAATTGGAGCGTGGTTGTTGGCTGGGGGCGCATGCTACGGTGACCAAGGGGGTGACGATCGGGCGCGGAGCGCTGCTGGCGGCGAACGCGGTGGCGATCGGTGACGTACCGGATTACAGCATTGCGGGGGGTGTGCCGGCGAAGGTGCTGCGCGAGCATGTTGATCCGAATCACGAGACGGCGAGCGAATGAGTGGGGGGGCGGCGCTGGTACTGACGGCGGTTGGGGACCTGATGTTCTATGGGCCGCTGGCGGAGCGGATGGCGGCAGCGCGTGATCTGCTATGGGGGTTTCGGCCGCTGGGTGATGCGTTGATGCGGGGGGATGTCCTGTTCGGGAATTTTGAGACGCCGATATCGCGTGAGCGGATGGCGGTGGAGGGCGCGGCCGGCAAGTACTTCAGTCCGGCGGGGATGGGGCGGGCCTTGAAGCAGTACGGGTTCGATGTCGTGAATCTGGCGCACAATCACATTTACGATTTTGGTGCGGAGGGCGTGGAGACGACGATCCGGGAACTCGATGAGGCGGGGCTGGCGCATATCGGAATCGGTCGTTCGGCGGAGGAGGCGGTGCGGCCGGCGATCGTGACGAGTGGCAACGGGCAGCGCGTGGGATTTGTGGGGTATACGACGGCGCACAATGCGCTGGCGACGTCGCACGCGTATGTGGCGTGCTTTCCTGAGATTGAGCGGGTTGTGGCGGATGTGCGGGAGCTGCGCGCGCAGGTGGAGACGGTGATCGTGTCGTGTCATACGGGGGCGCAGTACAATCCGTATCCGGCGCCCGAAGCGCGCCGCATCGCGCAGGCGGCGATTGAGGCGGGGGCGGCGGTGTACCTCGGGCACCATCCCCATGTGCCCCAAGGGTGTGAGCGGATCGGCGCGGGGCTGGCGGTGTACAGCCTGGGGGATTTTGTGGCGCCGGTTCACACCGAGCAGACGCGGCGGACGTTTTTTGTGCGCATCACGATCAACGGCGCAGCGGTGGCTGGCTTTGAGCTGGTGCCTTGCTATATATCGGACGCTTGTCAGACCGAGCTGGCGGAGGGTGCGCTACGCGACGAGATTGCGCGGCATCTGGAGGAGATCTCCGCGGCGATTGCGACGGGGCGTTCCGATGCCTTGCATTTCGAGACGGCGGGCAGCCGGATGTATTCGCAGTACTGGCAGTCGTGGAAGCGGGAGTTTGCGCGGGGTGGGTTTGGGTTTCTGTTGCGGAAGCTGCGGAATTTGCGTGGGTATCACTTGCAGTTGGTGTGGCGTACAATTGTCGGCCGGCTGCGGGGGCGACGGTCAGGTTAAGGGGGCTTGGTAGCCGCTCACCGATTCTCCTCGGGCACACTGCGGAGTGACAATGGGTCTGGCCGAGCGAATTGTATGGCGTTTTCCGGTGTTGCTTGATGCCGCGGCTACGTACAAAGGGTGGCGGTATGATCGGCAGCGGCATGGGCGGGTTTATCGGGACACGTGCGCGGAGCTCGAGGCGCGGGCTACGTGGTCGCGCGAGCAACTGGCTGCTTATCAGGGGGAGCAGTTGCGTGCGCTGATAGGGCGGGCGGCGGAGCATGTGCCGTATTATCGCGAGTTGTTTCGCGAACATGGGATTTCAGCGGACGACGTGCAGCGGGTGGAGGATTTGCGGAAGCTGCCGCTGCTTGATAAGCCGACGTTTCGGGCGGAGCGCCTGCGGATGATTGACGAGCGGCTGGATCCGCAGAAGCTGGTGACGAGCAGCACGAGTGGCACGACGGGGGTGCCGGTGCATGTTGACATGTTGCCGGAGGACCTGCAGCGGCACTATGCGTTCTTTGAGGTGCGCAGTCGGCGGGTGGCGGGCTTCGAGTTCAAACGGCGGCCGTACGTTATGTTGGGGGCGCAGCGGGTGGTGCCGCCGGAGCGGGAGCTGCCGCCGTTCTGGGCGTACAACCGCGTTTGGAAGCAGCTCTACATGTCGGTCTTCCACCTGTCCGAGGCGTTTCTGCCGGCATACGTGCAGGCGTTGCGGGGGCGGCCGTATCACGCGGCGATGTCGTATCCGTCGAGTCTGCAGTTATTGGCGGAGGCGGTGCTGGCAGACGAGGGTCCGCCGATTCGGTTCGTGGCGGCGATCACGTCGGGGGAGCTGCTGTATCCAGAGCAGCGGGCGACGATTGAGGAGGCGTTTGGGTGTCGGGTGTTTGATCAGTATGGGTGCTCGGAGAACTGCATCTTTGCGGCGCAGTGTCCGGAAGGGAGCATGCACCTATCGATTGACTATGCAGCGACGGAGATTGTGGATGATGCGGGGCAGCCGGTGGCGCCTGGCGAGGTTGGCAACGTCGTGACGACCGGCTTCATGAACCGGGCGCAGCCGCTGATTCGGTATCAACTCGGTGATCGGGCGGCGATCAGCGAGGAGCGGTGTGCGTGCGGGAGTCCGTTGCCGGTGCTGACCGGGCTTGACGGGAGAGCGAGCGGTACGTTTATCACGCGGGATGGACGGCGGGTATCACGGCTGTCGTCGCTGATGGCCGGGGTGAATACGGTCGGCGCTTGGCAGGTGGTGCAGGAGGACATCGAGCGGTTCCGGGTGCGCATCGTGCCTGATGCTGGCTTCGCCGAGGGAGATGAGAAGAAGCTGGTGGACAACGTGCGCAACGACTTTGGGCCAGTCGAGGTCGCCGTGGAGCGCGTGGAGGCAATACAAGCGGCACCGTCTGGGAAGGTGCGCTTGATGATCAACGAAGTGCCGCAAGAGCGCATCAACGAATTGGCTATGCGTTCACGAAAGCCGTAGCGACGTGGCCGCGAGCTGGTCGTGGGCACGCCGCCAGTTGTGTTGGGTGCATGGGGCGCTCAGCGGGTCTCCAGGGGTGGTGAAGGTGGGGTCAGCAGTTTGGTCGTGAGTTTGGCATATGCGATTGACGTTGCGATGCACACCAGGCCGGTCGCGAGCAGCGACAGGACGCGATACAGGGAGTCGACGCCGGAGAGATCGACGAGCAGCACCTTGCCGAGCGTGATGGCGAGCAGGGTGAGGCGGGTATGGGGTCGTTAACATCATCGCTCACGTTTCTGGCGCTGAGTTGTGATTGAAGAGGGCTCTTTGGACGGCGTGGAAGACGTCGTCGGCGTGGTTGCTGACGGGGGCGGTGAGGTGGCCGTAGATGACGCCGACGGCGGGTTGGACGACGATGCCGATGAGCATCTGGAGGGCGAGGTCGGGGTCGATGTTTCGGAATAGGCCGGTTTGGATGCCGTGGTCGATGATGCGGCGGCCGAGGGCGCGGACGCCCTGTGGCTCGGGGACGCAGCGGGCGAGGTCGTGCTGGCTGAGGAGGAGGAAGCGGAGGAGTTCGGGCTGCTCGTCGGCGAAGGTGAGGAAGGCGTGGATGAGGCGTTGGAGTTGTTCGGCGGGGTTGGTTGTTGTGGCGGCGATGCCGGCGAAGTCCTGCACGAGCTTGACGTAGTGTTTGCGATAGACGTCGGCGGCGAGGTCGTCGCGGTTTTTCCAGTAGCGGTAGAGTAGGCCGGGGGAGACGTTGGCGGCGTCGGCGATGTCCTGGATGGTGGTGCCGTGGAGGCCTTTGCGGGCGACGACTTCGAGGACGCCTCTTTCGATGTGGTCGCGTTTCTCGACGGGGCGGGCCACTGACGGGCTCCTATTTGAATGAATGTTCGTTCATTTGGTAGTATGTCCGAGAAATGGGCTGGTGTCAAGCTAAGCATGACGAAATATTCACTCATGTCCTCCGTGAGGCGGAGAGTTACGAGGGTTGAGGGGCCGGGTCGGGGTAGCGTAGGTGGTGGTCGCGGTTCTCGTCCGGTCGCAAGGTGGCGGCAGCGGAGGGGGTCGGTTCTGATACGGCACTGGGGCGTTTGGGCTCAATCCGCGATCGAATGGCGGTGGAGTAGTGTGAGGTTGGTCGGATCCGGGCTTGTGGCAGTGGCGTAAGATTGGCGTAGGATATGGGGCGCTAACCGGTCCAAGTGTACGTGTTCTGGGCGAGATGGGGGATGGAGGTGCGGTTTCGTGGATGAGAAGGGGACGCCTGAGCCGGGTGGGTTGCAGGCGGATGCGCTGAAGTACCTGCGCGGGGCGTTGGGGGACCGGGCGCCTGAGGAGATTGTGTTGGAGGGGGTCTTTGATGAGGAGCCGCTGGAGGGTGAGGGGCGCGTGGAGGTTTTTCGGTTCGAGTTGTCGCCAATGCCGGACGTTCCGGAGCGGGCCGTAGCAACGGAGCACTACCTGGTCGTTGGTGAGACGGAGCCGAACTACTTTCCGGTGTATGGGCTGACCGCGGACGAAGCTTACAGTTTTCACATTGGGACGCGATTCGTGGCAGTGATGGGGTTGGCGGTCGTGGACGCGGCTGACGAGCCGGCGGGCGCCCGGGCGGCGATGCGGAATTTCGTGGGGGCGTGCAACCCCGGCGTGGACATGGTGTCTGAGGAGGTGGCGGGGGTGTTTCGGTGTGGAGAGCAGGTGTTTGTCGTGTACAAGTTGCGGCTGGGGGGGCGTGAGGTCTATTGCATGGGGGGTGGTTTGCCGCCGGGGTTTTATGCGCACGTAGAATATCCGCCGCAGGTGGCATTGCGGCTGCATGTGGGTCAGCTCGTTCGGCAGGAGGCGCGAAGTGAGCGGGGGCGGTCGGAGGGGAGGCGACCGTCGTAATGTGAGGGAGTTCGGGACGCGGGGTGTGTGCTGAAGGCGGCTTTCGTTAGCGTTAGATTAAGGCCATAATATCGGTAGTCGTGGACATAGATTCAAGGAGGCGCGCCTTGGGAGAGATCAGGCTGGCGATCGCGGGGGTGGGCAACTGTGCCAGTGCGCTGCTGCAAGGCATCAGTTATTACCGGACGCCGGTAACGACGGAATCGGCGGGTCTGGTACATGATGTGCTGGGGGGATACGGGATTGGAGATATTCAGCCGGTGGCGGCATTTGACGTCGATCGGCGCAAGGTGGGGCGGCCGCTACATGAGGCGATTTTTGCGGCGCCGAATTGCACGACGGTGTTTCATCGTGAGGTGCCGGCCTATGGTGTGACGGTGCAGATGGGGCCGGTGCTGGATGGGGTGGCGGCGCACATGGCGGATTATCCGGACGCGAAGGCGTTTCGGGTGGCGGACGCGGAGCCGTGTGATGTGGCGGGGGTGTTGCGGGAGGCGCGGGCGGATGTGCTCGTGTGCTATATGCCGGTGGGATCGGAGGATGCGGTACGGCATTATGCGCAGGCGTGTCTGGATGCGGGGGTGGCGATGGTGAATTGTGTGCCGGTGTTCGTGGCGTCGCATCCGGAGTGGTCGGTGGAGTTTGCGAAGCGGAATCTGCCGGTGGTGGGGGACGATATCAAGAGTCAGCTTGGCGCGACGATTGTACATCGGGTGTTGGCGCGGCTGTTGTGTGATCGGGGCGTGAAGCTGGATCGGACGTATCAGTTGAATACGGGTGGGAACACTGACTTTTTGAATATGCTGGAGCGGTCGCGGCTGGTGTCGAAGCGGATTTCGAAGACGGAGTCGGTGCAGTCGCAGCTTGACGAGCCGCTGCCCGAAGGGGCGATTCATGTGGGGCCGTCGGACTTCGTGCCGTGGCAGGATGACAACAAGGTGTGCTTCATGCGGCTGGAGTATCGGGGGTTTGGCGATGTGCCGATGCATGTCGAGCTGCGGCTGAGTGTAGAGGATTCGCCGAACAGTGGGGGGATGGCGGTGGATGCGATCCGGTGCGCGAAGGTGGCGTTGGATCGGGGGGTGGGTGGCCCGTTGAAGGAGATTTCTGCGTTTACGATGAAGCATCCGCCGGAGCAAATGCGTGATGGGGAGGCGCGGGAGCGATTGGAGGGGTGGATAGCGGGGCAGGGATTGAGGGACTGAGGGATTGAGGTGGGGGAGGGAGAGATCGAGAGATCGAGACTCGGGGTGCGGGGGTTGTTGGCCGCTGGGCGGGTGTGGGTTCTTCGGGCGGTTAGCGAGCACTGCTCAAGAGCAGTCGCACACGCGGTGTTTGTTGGGTGAAGCGCACTGCCGACACGGTAGTTGCGCGGGGCAGGTCCTGCGAGCCGGGAAGCACCGGTACCTGACCGGAGTTGGAGTTGGGCGGGAGGATGTTGTTAACCCTCCCCAATCTTTGCCTTGCGAAGGGAGGGGGGCACTTGCGCGCTCGACGGATTTGTGTGGTTACTCGGCTTTCGACTCTGCGTCGTTGTCGTCTTCGTCGACCACCTCTTCGGCGGCTTCTTTTTCGGCTTGTTCGGCTTCGAGGATGTCTTTAGCGCGGGCGGTGGCTTTCAGGACGGTGCGGGCGGGGAGGATGAGGCCGCGGCCGCGGGCGGTGAGGTTGGGTGGGCTGCCGGCGACTTCGTCCTCGTCAGGTTGCTGGATCGTGGCGAAGCCGAGGAGGTCGCCGGCGGTCGTGTAGACGGGGAGGCCGGGGTCGGTGTCGAGGCCACCGCGGACGACGTAGAGGTCGCGTGGCTTGGAGGTTGAGCCGGCGACGCGGCCTTCGCTGACCAGCCAGACTTCGCCGAAGTATTTGCCCATGCGGCCGAGGCCGAGGATGCGCTGGCCGAGGTGGGGCGCGACGTTTTGGGCGGCGCCGGCGGGAAGGTTGAGGTATGCGAACTGTTGATCGCCGGGCTCCTTGATCTGTAGCCAGGCGAGGTCGAGTTCGGAGTCGCGGGCGACGAAGTCGGCTTCGAGGCCCTCGGTGTCGTCGCCGATGAGGATTTTGATGTCGGTGGGGACGGTGCGACCGCCACCCCAGCGTGCGCGGAAGCCGCCGAGTTGGGTGTTGGAGCACATGACGAGGCCGGTGGGCTCGATCATGACGCCGCTGATTTCCATTTCGCCGTCCCAGTTGCCCCAGCGGCTCTGGGTTTTCTGGACGTACTTGACGGTAACGAGGAAGTTGGTCTTGTTTTCGAGGAGTTGCTCGTACTCGATGCGGACGGCGGCATCGAGGAGTTCGTTGGTGATGAGCTTCTTGAGCATGGCGGTGCGGGCGGCATCGGACACCTCGCGCTCCTGTGCGTGGAGGGGCGCTGTGAGGATGGCAAGCGCGCACAACGTGATGGCGAGGGTGCGGAGGGTATTCATCGGGGTTTACTCCTCGGTTTGATGCTGGTGTTCGGTGGAATCCTCGTCCTCGTCGTCGGCGATGTCGCCGGGGTTCCATTCGGGCTCGACGAACTGGAAGTGAGTGCGTACGCCGCGGAGTACGACGAAGACGACGCGGTCGGGTTGCTCTTCGGCGATTTCGTCCATGATGAGGCGGTAGCTCTTGAGGCCGAGGACTGCCTTGCCATCGATTTCCTGGATGAGGTCTCCGGAGCGGATGCCGCCGAGGCCGGCCCAGCCGGCGTTTTCGACCTGCTCGACGAGGACGCCCTTGAGGTCGGGTTCCCAGCGATTGGCGTCGCGGTCGAAGAAGGTGACTTCGCGGACGGTTAGCTCGAAGTCGCGGTTCTGGTCGCGGCGGGCCTCTTCGGAGGTGAGGCGGGTGGGCTCGAGCGGGATGGTGAAGTCGTATTCGGTGCCGTCGCGGAGGACGGTGAGGGTGGCGGTGTTGTCGGTGTCGAGTCGGCGGACTTCGCGGGCGAGCAGGCCGGCGTCCTGCAAGCCACGGAGGGTGAGGGGCTGGCCGTTGAGGGCGATGACGATGTCGCCGACCTGCAAGTCGGAGTCGGCGGCGTTTGTGTGGGGATAGACGCGGGTGATGCGGAAGCCGGTGCGGTCTTCGTAGCCGAGTTGGTCGGCGAGTTGGGTGAGGAGCGGTTGGGTGGCGATGCCGATCCAGGCCTTGCGGACTTCGCGCGGGGGATCGACGTCTTCGTCGGGCTTGGGTTTGAGGAGTGTGAGGTGGTTTTGGCCGCGCTGCTCGAACTCGATGAGGAGGTACTCCGGAAGCGGGTCGCGATCCATGATTTCGCGGTAGAGCTTGATGAAACCGTCGAGGGTTTTTACGGGTTGGCCGTCGACGGACTTGATGACGCTGCCCCAGTTCAGGGGAGGTTCGGCGGTGGCGGCGGGGCCGCCGGAGCGCATGCTGCTGACGAGGACGCCGTCCGTGCTGTCGAGGCGGCGGTAGCGGGCCATGCGCTCGGTGATTTCCTCGGCGGTGATACCCCAGCCGCGGAAGGCGGCTTCCTGGCCCTTGTCCTTTTTGAGTTTTTCGGTGGTGATCGTGGTCGTGTGGCGTTTGCCGTTGCGCTGGTAGGCGACCTTCAGTTTGGCGCCGATGGGCATGTCGGCGACGCGTTTCATGAGTGGCGGGACCTGCTCGAGGAAGCGGATTTCGAGGGGATCGCCGTTGAGTTTGAGGAGGACGTCGCCGGCGCGGATGCCGGCCTGGTAAGCGGGGCCGTCCTTGACGACGGAGTTGATGAGGACGCCTGTTTTGATGCCGGTGCGTTGGATGGACTTGAAGCTGACGCCGATGTCGCTACGGGGGACTTCGCCGCGCTTGATGAGGCTGCGAGCGACTTCGCGGGCGAGATTGGAGGGGATGGCGAAGCCCATGTTGGTGCCGCCGAGCTCGTTGACGCCGACGATCTGGCCGGCGAGGTTGACGAGTGGGCCGCCGGAGTTACCGGGGTTGATGGCGGCGTCGTGCTGGATCCAGGTGGTGAAGATGCCGGTGCGCTGGCCCCATTCGAGTTCCATTTCCTCGACCTCGTCGCCGCCGAATTCACCGCCGAAGACGCGTTCGGTGTTGGAGACGATTCCGAGGGTGACGGAGCGGGAGAGGGAGAAGGGTGAGCCCATGGCCATGACGTAGTCGCCGATCTGGAGCTCGGCGGAGTCGCCCCATTGGGCGACGGGGAGTTTGTTTGTACCGGCGGGGCTTGGTGTCTGGGCGAGTTCGTCGAGATCGAGCTGGAGGACGGCGATATCGGTGAGGGGGTCTTCGCCGACGAGGTCGGCGCTGATTTCGCGTTTGTCGGTGAGGGTGCAGCGGAAGCGTTGGCCGTTGTCGGTGACGTGCTGGTTGGTGACGATGTAGCCGTCGGGAGAGATGATGGTGCCGCTGCCGACGGAGGCGCCCTTCTGCTCCTTGCCGTCCCAGTAGTTGACGGTGACGACGTGGATGTTGACGAGGGCGGGGAAGACTTCGCGGCGGGCCTGGGTGAAGAGGCGGCGCACGTCTTCGCGGAGGCCATGGCTCGCGGTGTTGCGTTGTTCGGCGTTGGTGGCGGGTGTGGCTGTGGGGGCCTTGGCCTGGTGGGCGCTTCTGGCGTGGGCGGTTCGGCTGGTTTGTTTCTGGCCGGACGCGGTGCAGCCGATCAGTGGAGTGAGAAGCGCCGGGACGAGCAGCCAGGTGATGGCGCGTGTGGTGCGTCGAGGGGTTCGGGTATGCATGAGCACTCTCGCTGATGATGAAGTGTTGTTTGTTGGCATGAGGAGCATCTCCCGCACGGACTAGCTGCGTGGCGACGGGGCGAACCGGGATGGGGCGCGGCCCGGACTATCGTATGCGGGTGATACAGGAAAGTTGCGGGTTGGGCAACGAGAGCGGTTGTGGGAAGGTGTCGGCGGGGGGCCGCGGTAAGCGACGGGCGAGCTCATCCAACTCGCGTGAAGTCTCGCTAACATGGCGCACGCAGCCGGCGGTCCACGACTCGGCGGGCGGGACGCCCGCCCCACCCATATGAGCCGCCGCTTCTGCGAGACAGCACACTGGCGGTCTGGCTTATGGGCTGGATTTCCTGCGGGACGCCGGTGGCGGGGTGATGATACTGATGTGCACTTCCCCGGTTTTCTTTACTGTCATTGTGAGCGGCTGGTTGACGGGGAGGGGGATCTGGGGCCAGACGTGGCCGAGCTGGTTGGTCGTGATGATGGGGAGGCGGCGGTCTTCGGGCAGGTGGTATTGGAGCAGTTCGAGGACGGCGGGGCGGGTGTCTTCGTGCATCATGCGGAAGTCGCCGAGGAGGAGGCCGGCGGCGCGTTCGAACCAGCCGGCGAGCTTGAGTGAGGCGAGGTGGCGATCGATGCGGTAGGGGGACTCTTTGATGTCCTCGAGGAAGAGCCACTTGCCGTCCGGGCGCAGACGACGGCCGAGGGGGCCGGTGATCGCCGCGGCGAGTACTGCGAGGCAGCCGCCGACGAAGCTGACTGTGCCGCTGCGGGGGCGGCCGGCGACGACGGTGCCGTCCAGCGGGCCGAGATGCAGCGCGTGCGTCGGCGGTTGCGTTTCATTGAGAATGTCTGGCAGAATGTGCCAGAACTCGGCAAAGGCTGCCAGGGCCTGATCGGCGGGCTTGACTCGCCAGGCGAGCCAGTTGGGGCAGAGCCAGTAGAGTCCGCGGCCGGCGCGATAGCTGGCGACGAGTCCGACGAGGGTGGACATTTCGCTGAAGCCGAGCGTCCAGAGGGGTGATTTACGTTGTTTCAGGGCGTGGAAGTTGAGATGCGGGAGGAGGCGGGTGAAGTAGCCGCCGCCGTTGGCTGCGACGATGGCCAGCGTATTGGGGTCGTTCAGGGCGCATTGCAGGTCGCGGATGCGGGCGCGATCGTCCTGGCGGCCGCCGTTCCACGGGTACTCCTCGGCATCGAGTAACTTCTGATTGCAGGTGAGTTGATAGGGTTGCGGGAGGTGCTTGCGAATGTAGTTGATGTAGGCGGTGGAGTCTTTGAGGCCGAAGCGCTTGATGTCGGGGGTGATGGGGTTGGCGTGGGCGAGGAGGTGGATGCGGGTTGGGTCGTGAGGTTGGGCCATGCGTGCAGGGTATAGCCCATCGGGGCGGGTTTTGGAACTTGCCGGCGGCGTGCGGTGGTCTTTGAGAGGCCAGTTCGGGAGTGGCCGGGATGTACTGGTGGGTTGGGTGTGGGCGGGGGGTGAAGAAGGGCGGGGCGCCTCGACGAGGCGACCCGCGCCAGGTCCCCCGAGAGACCGCCCGCCGATTGCGTTCGGCGGACGGGGGTTGGCTCGTCGGTCGCGGCGGGGCCGGCACGGACAGAGGTGGCCGACGCCGGGCGCCGCGGAGCGGATGACGGTTATTCGATGGTGATGAAGTTGAAGTCCTCGTAGAGGTTGAAGGCGTCGAGGAGTGTCTCGTTGCGGTAGTAGCTCCAGCGCCAGCCGGGTCCCTGCGGCTCGACGTTGTAGAGATAGATGTCGCCATTCACGACGTTGGCTGGTGTCACGAGGTGGTCGAACTGGAGTACGTGCTGGAGGACGCCGTTGTCGTACAGCTCGAGGACGTAGAATGGGCTGTCGACGTAGGTGCGATAGGTGTAGAGGCGCTCGTCGGCGGCGCTGAAGAAGGGCTGGACGCCGGGGAGGGTTTGGAAGGCCTGAATGAGGTCATTGTTTTTGTAGACTTTGACCTGGTAGAAGATGCCCTGTTGCTGCAGGGTGGCGTGGTAGATGCTGCCGTTGGCCAACTTGACATTCCAGAGATAGTGGGGTGAGACACGGAAGGAGTCGATGAGCGTGCCGTTGCGATAGGTCTTGAGGTAGACCCAGGGTGAGTTGGTGTCGACGCTGTGGCAGTAGAGATTGTCGTTGACAATGCTGCCGAACTCGAGCGGGGTGGCTACGGCGAACGAGCGAATCAGTTGGTTGTTCTTGTACAGCACCCAGTGTTGCCAGGGGCCTTGATGCCAATAGCCCCAGAGGTAGACCTGCCCGTCGACCAATTCGGGGACGAGCGTCGTATTGGCGAGGATACGGAAATAGTCTTGTTGCTCGCCATTCTTAAGTAGCTCGAAGTGGCGCCAGGGTGACTGAACCCAGGACTTGCCGAGGTACAGATCCTGGGCGGTGGACGCGGGGACCAGTGTCATCAGCAGCGCGGCCACAAAGGTGCCGAGAATGACCTTCTTGCTGTGGGAAAGAACGTTGTTCATGGCATGTTCTCCTCATATAGTGCAGTGAACCACTGCACGGTTTCTGGTTACGACTTCTACT
>CAYXTR010000049.1:0-22247 GCA_964468185.1 uncultured Planctomycetales bacterium
AAGTGGCCGGTTTTCACCTGCCCTTCACTGGTACGTTTTGCCCGCCCGCTGACACCGGGCGGCGGGTGGATGATATAGGGGGGTGGGCTTACCACGGTGAGAGATACGGGTTCTTTGGCGGGTCGATTGGCTCCACTTTGCTGGCGTGGATGACCGGTGCGGGTTGTCCGTCGATTTCGTCCAGATCGACAACGCCCTCCACACGCAGCCACGTGTCGCTGGTGATATCGGAAGCGTGCGACCATCTCACGACGCTACCCACCGGGATAGCATCCGCGGCACAACAGACGATCAGAAAACGAAAGACCACGAACTGGCCCGCTGGCATGGTGTCGTCATTGAAGGCCATGCCGTCGACGGCGACCCGATGCCCGCGATACGCCCCAACGTTGTCCATGAGTTGCATAAGGCTGAGTTCGGCGACGCCGCTCGGGCCGGATGTCACGATTGGCGGCCGGTCGGACGCAGCGATATCGCGGGGCGTCGATCTCGGTCCGGCACCCTCCACGAAGCGCTGCCGATATGCGTGGGCACCGAGTTGTGCACCGGTACCGCCGCCCACCAGGAACACCAATGGCAGCATCAGGATGCCGGCCTGCACCCAACGTTCGAGCGACGTGTTGTGGTGGCTGGCGTGCTGCCCGAGTCGGAAGTAGACGCCGGCGAAGAACAGCAGGCCGAGCACCAATGCCGCGACGAGCAGTGGCCACAGCTCGCTGCGGATGTAGGTCGTGTAATGCTCGCGCCCCAGCAGCCACATGAGTGCGACAACCCACAGGCCGATGACGACCAGTCGCAGGAAGTTGCCGACATGAAACGGTCGCCGCGTCGTCATAACGCTCCCCACCCCACAAACATCCGGCTTAGTGTCAGCATCATGCCGAAGACCAGTCCGACCATCAGCAGAATCATCATCGTCAGGGCGCGCTTGCGGACGAAGCTCAGATACATCGCGATCAACTTGAGATCGAGCATGGGACCCAGCACCAGGAACGCCATCTGCGCCGCGGCTGGCAGGCTGGTGCGGAACGACGCTGCCACAAACGCGTCGGCTTCCGAGCAGAGATTGAGCACGACGGCCAGCAGCATCATGACGCCGATCGATGCCGAGGGTGTCTCGGCAAGGCTGAGAAACGCCTCGCGTGAAATCACCGTCTGGCTCAGCGCCGCGACGAACGCGCCGATGATCAAGAACTGACTGACGTGCAGGAAATCATCTGCGCCATGTTCGAGCGCCGTCATACAACGCTTGCTGAGCTTCTGGGGCGCTGCGTGCTCGTGGTCATGTGCATGATCGTGCTCATGACCGCAACCGCAACCATGATCACACGCACTCCGCAACTTGTTCTCGACTGCACCCGGGACGAGTGCTTTGCGCCCCGGGAAGACCTCGTCCATGAGCCGTGCCACGAAGACGGCGATTGTGAATCCACACAATAGCCGTGTAACGACCATTGCCGGCATGATCGGGTCGCCGCTGTACGCGACCGCCGTCGATCCGGCGACCAGCGGGTTCACGATCGGACCCGCGATGAGATACGCCACGGCGACGGAGAACGGGACACCCTTGCCCAGCAGGCGTCGCGTGACGGGGATGATCGCGCATTCACATACCGGCAGGACGATCCCCATACAGGCCGCGACGAAGACGGCCGCGGTCACATTGCGAGGTAGCAGGGCGGTGATCCGGTCGCGTGAAACGAAAACCTCGATGAGCCCGCCGATGAGGGAACCGAGCATCACGAACGGTAAGGCTTCCAGGACGATGCTGACGAAGGTGATGCTGAGCGTGCCGATCGCCGGATTCCCCCGTACGAACATCGCGAGCACCAGGGCCGCGACTACGAAGCACACCCCGGCGAGCGCCCAGGTTGAGGGGAGGCTTCGCGCGGGTGCCGGGGCAGCCGGACCCGCGCTCGATGCGGTCGGAGGTCCACCGGCCGCCTTGCTGTTTCCCGGCCTGATCTCGGTCACGAGCATACCTCAGATATCGGACCCAACGCGAATCGTGCCTCAGGACTACCGCGCTGGGTGCCGCTGGTACCTGCTTGTCCGAAGTGTATCCAACTTGCCGTCGCGATCACCATATCGTGTGCCGGCCAGTATTCAGGTTGACCTTCGGGAAGTGCTGATTATCATGATATCAGGTAATACAATGTGTTATTGCCGCTGTCTGTGAGGGCGGATCGGGCTGTTGAATTGTGACGCAAGAATGAAACATTGCCACGTCATCTTTCACGCACTGACTCTTGGGCTGATCATTCTGCCCACGCTGGCGGTCCCGGTTCGGCTGTGGCACACGCACCGTTCTGTTTCACAAGTTGCCGTAAAGTCAGGGTTTACAGATTGTTCATCCTGCCTGACTCACGCCTGCTCCCGTGGAAGCGAGTCTGCGCGCCACACGCCTGACGACAAACCACCTTCTGATTCCGATCCGCGACACCACGGCGATTGTTCGCTATGTGTGACGGCACTCGCCGTTTCACCGGATCTCCCGGTGGCTGAGGTGTTGAGTTTGCCGGTGATCATAGGCGTCGCTGATGCTGAGGCAAACTCCCAACGACCCATTCCCGAGATCTCTTCTCCCCTGGCGCGCGGCCCCCCGGCCTGACACTTCCAGCCCGTAATTGTCTGTTCAAAAATGACTTACAGGGATTCCTGCGCCGGAGGACTGCTCATGCGTTTGTCCCGGACGCGCGTGGCCGCCCGTCATTGCGGCTTTACGCTGATCGAACTGCTCGTAGTCGTCGCCATCATCGCGGTGCTGATTTCGATTCTGTTGCCCGCGCTCAATCACGCGCGGCAGCAGGGCAAGGCTGCGGTCTGCCTCAGTAATCTGCGGTCGATGGGCGTGGCTCTCGTGCTTTACACGGACGACAACAACGGGTGGTTCCCGGAGTGGGGTTTTGCGCACGGCGGCGGCGAGGCCCGGGCCGAAGTGGCCTGGATCAATGCGATGCAGCGCGAGTACGGCCACGACCGGGACATCCTGCGCTGCCCGTCGGATCGCAGTCCACTGTGGGATGAGCCGATCGACCCCGAAGCACCCGAAGATGCAGAGCCTCGTCGCCGCACGAGTTACGCGTCCAATTTCTACCTGACGGCGACTGGTATCGATAATCCGCTTTGGGTTCGCTACCACCGGTCATTCAATCGACGCGATTGGATCGCGCAGCCGGCGAGTACCATCTTCTTCTGCGAACTGGTCGAAACCGGGCCGTACGCGACCGCGGACCACGTTCACGTGGACGAGTGGGATTTCTGGTATCCCGAGCATCGCGAGTTTGCCGCTACGCAGGTCGCGCTTGATCGGCACCTCAGGGCTGCGAACTACGGCTTGGTGGACGGTCACGCCGAGCGTTTCGAATTCGAGCAGACGTACAAGATCGAGGATCCCTACGGCGACGAAGGTCTGCCGACGTATTTCCAGAACAAATATGACCCCACCGTGGCGCGCTGACCCGGGCCGAACGCTTGCCGGTGCTGCGTCTCTATGGTGATTTTGTGAATGTCCATGAACAAGTTTTTAACTTCCCCGTCGTGACAACGGCGGGACCACCCCAGGAGGGTTTACGAGATGTTTTCTACAACGATTCCAAGTCGTCTTGCATTGACCACACTGGTTATAGCCGCGCTCTTCGTGCCCACCGCGGTAGCCGAGCACGGGCATGGCGATGACTTCATCATCGGCGTTGATGGTACGACGAATCAGATTCGCCTCGAGTATGATCCAGACAACTTCCCGTTCAGCTTGCCGTCCTCAGAAGAGCCGTTGCTGATCGGTGCGGCGCTGGATGATCCGGGACTGATCGGTCTGCACGACGCCGAGCCGGAGGAGAACTTTTATCCGCTGGATCCAGGTTCCGAGATCGCGTTCGAACTCCTCTCGGCGGATCCGGCCATGAAGGTCTGGGATCCGCTGGGTCCCGGCGAGGCCGGTTTCCAGATTCTGCCCAATGAGCCGTTCAGCCTCGGCTCCCCGGAAATCCACGCGCACTTGTGGTGGCACATTGATGCGGCTGACCCGCAATTCGACGAGAACGATGCGCCTTGGGACCTGACGTTCCGCATTGTCGACTTGACGGATACGCACGTAGCGTCTGATCCGGTTTCCGTGAGTTTCGTGCCGGAGCCTACCTCGCTATTCGGGTTGCTGATGGCGGCCGCGGCCCTGCCGCGTCGTCGGACAATCGGGTAGCGCGTTCGCGGTTAACGGTGTTTCGAGCCTGCGGCGGCCGGTGGGGGGGCGGCCGTCCGGCTCTCTGTTGAGGAATGCGACCATGCTCCCACGACTTGACATACAAATCGGCATCGTGGCAGCGGTGCTCATCACGGCGTCGGCGCTGCCGGCGGTGGCACAACACGATGGCGATCTCGCCGTCGGTCGGAGTGCCACTGATCAACTGAAGCTCAAGCCTTACGATGCGGAACATCCGTGCTTTGACCCGGAGGTCGGGGTTGGCATACTGACCGAAGTGGCCGACAGCTATCGCAGTGTTGACCCGGGTTTCGATGCCAACTTCGACGCCGACCCGGATCTCGACTTCTATCAACTCGAGCCCGGTGCCGAAATCTACCTCGTCGCGTACGAGGATATGGACCCCGCGTTTCATGTGGAGTATCAGGGGCAGCGGATCGATTTCACTGGCGACGACATCGCGCTTGGCTCGTCCGCGCTGCACCGCCATGTCCGATTCATCGTGGACCAGACGGACCCGGACTTCGATCCGCTTCGCACGCTCTGGACGGGTACGTTTCTGCTTCTGGACGATGGTACAACGGGCTACGCCGACTCCGCCCCGTTCACCCTGCGATTCTCTATTGTCGAATGTGAAGCGGGGGATGTTGACGGCGACGGCGTCGTGTCCTTCGACGACATCGCGCCGTTCGTGTCGATCCTCGGCGATCCGCAGGAAGCCACGCTCGAAGAACGCTGCGCGGCAGACGCAAACCGCGACGGCTATGTCACCTTCGATGACATCGCGCCGTTCGTGGCGCTGCTTGGTTGAATGGACGTCCAAAGCGAATCGGCCGCACGTTGATCGCCAGGCGTTTTCGGACTAAATGGGGAGTTGTGGCGCCGCCGGACCGTACAGAGTAGTATGCCGCCGGCGCCCGAGGCCCCACTATGTCCATGACGCCCCGTGAGCGCTGGCTGGCCGTCGTGAAGCGCGACCCGCCCGATCAATTGCCGGTGAACTACCGCGCCACGACCGAGCTGACGCGCAACGTCCTCGCGCACACCGGTTGCGCGGACCCGTGGGAGTTCTTCCGCAGGTTTGACATCGACTATCTGCACAGCCTCGCTCTGCGATATATCGGACGACCGCTGGCCGCCGACACCAATGAATTCGGTTGTACCTACCGCAATGTGCCGCACGAGGGCGGCGTCTATCGCGAATGTGTCGGCCATCCGCTTGCCCATATAGCACATGTGGAGCAATTGCAGCGGGAGTACCGTTGGCCAACTGCGGACGAGTACGATTATGACGATCTGCGTCGTCAGGTTGCGGGGCGCGAGGCGTACCCCGTTGTCGCCGGCGGATCCGAGCCGTTCCTCACCTATACAGAACTACGCGGCATGGCGCTGGCCTATCGCGATCTGCTGACGAATCCCGAGCTTGTGCAGCATTGCCTGGACAAGCTGTTCGATCTCGCATACGAGCAGACGCGGCGCATTTATGAGACACTGCCTGGGCGCGTCGACTTCAGCTATGTGGCAGAAGACCTTGGCGGACAGCAAGATCTGCTCTTCTCCCCACGCGTGATTCGGACCTACTTCCTGCCCCGTATGCAACGAATGGTCACTCTCGCCCATGCTGCCGGCGTGAGAGTATTCTGTCACAGTGACGGGGCCATTCGCCGGATTATCCCCGACCTCATCGATCTGGGTGTGGATGTGCTGGATCCGATTCAGTGGCGTTGCGCCGGTATGGACCGGGCTGCCCTGAAACGCGACTTCGGCAAGCAGGTCGTCTTTCACGGCGGCATGGATAACCAGCACACGATGGCTTTCGGTAGCGTGGCGGACGTACGTACAGAGGTGTATGAGAACATCGCCACACTGGGGGCCGGGGGCGGGTATATTCTCGGACCGTGTCACGCACTCCAGGTGACTAGCCCGCCCGGGAATGTCGTCGCCATGTATCAGGCGGCTCGTTGGAGCGCTTCCAACTAGCCCCGCGGCTGTCCGTCATGCATCACGCGATGCCGAAGGGCTTGCCGATCTACGTGCGGTAATTACGCTGCCGGTGCAATTCAATAAGGGGGCACCCTCGCTCGATAACCACGGTAGGCGCTGTCCCGCCTCAGCGCTGTTTGGCGAAGGCGCCAGAGAACCCGAGGCGCCGGCATCCTGGTGGGGGAGTCGGCGACCGATGTTGTGACTCGCGCGCCCGAGAGGCGCGAGTTGATGAAGAGATTTGTGGTGTGCGCCTTGAACTGCATCCTGGCTGCGAGTTCGGTAGCCAATGCGGTGGGCGCTCTGACCGACAGAAACCCTCAGCAGATGGGGCAGACATGAAGACGGCAGCTCAGGAAGCGGTCGCGGGCCTGCTCGAGTCGATTCAGACGCCTTTGGACGGAAACGACCTGGGGCGGTTGGCACGCATGCACTCGTGGGGGCAGAATCTGATCGAGGCGGCGACGTGCGAGGAACCCGTCTTGAGCGCGAACGCTGGGCGTCTCGCTGCTCAACTCGTGTCGCTGCTCGAGAGACTCATTCTCGACGAAGCTGCCGATGCGGATGCGGGTATTCAGGTTGTACCCGAGGCCGTCACCACATTGCAGCAGTTGCACGAAGGTCAGTCCGTCGATGTGGACGGATTGATTAGCCGTATTGCCTCCGCGGCTGGTGGCGAAACCGCCGAGCCTGGTTCGTCGCAGGACCAAGCCGCTGCGGCCCCCGCACCATCACCTCCGCCGCCGGTCGCCGAGCAGCCGCCCGCACCGGTGACACCGGAGGCAAGCGCCGAGCCGCATCCCGAACCAGCAGCCCAGGCGCCCCCGGAAACACCGGCGGCAGAACCTGAGCCCGCGGCTCCCGCGTGCGAAGAGCCCCCGGTCCCCGCACCAGAGAAGCCATCGACGGTCGTCGGTACGGCAGACGAGCCGTATGTCAGCGAGCCGCTCATGATCGACATGAGCGAGAAGGAGCACCTGGAGGGATTCCTCGACGAGGCGACCGAGCACATGGACGCGATCGAGGCGGGCTTGCTGGAAGTCGAGTCCGACCCGACCGATACCGGGAAGATCAACGAGTTGTTCCGTCCGTTCCACACGATCAAGGGCATCGCCGGCTTCCTGAACCTCCGCGACATCAATCGCCTCACGCATGAAATGGAGACCATTCTCGATCTCGGGCGCAAGAACGAGTTGAAGATCAACGCGGCGATCATCGACCTGATTTTCACGGGCGTCGATGTTCTGAAGGAACAGCTTTCTGCGATTCGAAACTACACGCTGGCACCCACGGGGGAGGCTTGTCCGCAGCCGGATATCAGGGCGATCATGGCGAGTCTGCGCAAGGCCTCACGTGGCGAACTGCGCCCGGCCGGAGACGACCGCGCACAAGCCGACGCTGAGCGGGCCAGGCTGGGCGAGATTCTGGTCGAGACCGGCGCAGCGGCGGAAGGTGACGTGGAGCGGGCTCTGACCCAGCAGGCTGGCGAAGAACCGCGTCGTAAGCTCGGCGAAATCCTCGTCGAGCAGGGCACAACTTCGACCAATCAAGTTGATCAGGCCCTCGTAAAGCAGTCCACGGGACAGGCCGCCGTTGACAGCTCCATTCGCGTCGACACGCGCAAACTGGATTTCCTGGTCGATGCCGTCGGCGAACTGGTCATTGCCCAGTCGATGGTCAGTCTGGCCGAAGCCGTCATCGGCGATGAGAAGCTGCACCGCAACGTCACACAGGTCACGAAGATCGTGCGTGACGTCCAGGAAACGGCGATGGCCATGCGGATGGTCCCGGTGGGGCATACTTTCCAGAAGATGCGCCGGCTCGTCCGAGATGTCTCACGCAAGTCCAATAAGCAAGTTGATCTGACCATCACCGGCGAGGAGACCGAACTCGACAAGAACGTCATCCAGCAGATTTCCGATCCGCTGGTGCACATGGTCCGTAACGCGGTCGACCACGGCATTGAGTCACCGGAAGCTCGCCGTGCCGCGGGAAAACCGGAAACGGGTCAGGTATGGCTGAATGCATTTCACCAGGGGGACAGTATTGTCATCGAGATCAAGGACGACGGGAAAGGACTCGACCGCGACAAGCTCATCGCCAAAGGCGTCGAACGCGGCCTGATTGCGCCGGGCGACGCACTTTCTGATCAGCAGGCATTCGCCCTGATTCTCCAGGCCGGCTTCTCGACCGCCGAACAGATCACGGACATTTCCGGACGTGGGGTCGGCATGGACGTGGTCAAACGCAACATCGAGCAGCTGCGCGGCAAGATCGAGATCTTCTCTGAAAAGGGCAAAGGCAGCACATTCCAAATCCGCTTGCCGCTCACGCTGGCCATCATCGACGGCATGCTGGTCCGTGTCGGCGGCGAACGAATGATCATCCCGACCATTCTGATCGAGCAGTCGTTGCGCCCCGAGCCGAATCAACTCACTTCGGTGCAGCGGCGTGGGCAAATGCTCCAGGTGCGCGGCGAGTTGTGCCCCATGATTCAGCTCGGGTCGCTGTTCGGGTACTGCGGCGCGATCGACCCCTGCGAACACCTGGTCGTAATCGTGCAGTGCGAGGGACAGAAGATCGCCCTGGTCGTGGAGGAGCTGATCGGCCAGCAGCAGGTCGTGATCAAGACGCTCGGAGAACGGTTCAAGCGCGTTCAGGGCGTATCGGGCGCCGCGATTCTCGGCGACGGCCGCGTTGGTATTATTCTCGAACCGACCGGTATTCTCGGACTGCACAAGCAGCAGGGGTGCGAGGCATTCT
Source organism: uncultured Planctomycetales bacterium (assembly GCA_964468185.1). GTDB lineage: Bacteria > Planctomycetota > Phycisphaerae > UBA1845 > Fen-1342 > JANQFV01. The sequence goes on from CAYXTR010000049.1 coordinate 8,945, forward strand.
CGGCCGAAGCCGCGGCCGCCCGATTGGCTCAGGCGGCCGAAATTCCCGAATTCGAGTTCGAGCCGGACGTAGCCGAAGAGACGGTTGACGCTGCCGTTCAGGCGGGGCCACAGATAGAGGACACTGAGACACCCAGCGAGAGCGGTCCGGCGTGTCCGGGACAGCCGGCCACAACGACCGTGTAGGAGATTGACGGATGGAAACCACCGAAACCAGACTCGACACCAGCAATCATGTCAATCGGAAAGCCGATGCTGAAGCTGGGAAGTACCTGACCTTCTCGCTGGCCTCGGAGGAGTACGGCCTCGAGATCCTGAAGGTCCGCGAGATCATCGGGATCATGGACATCACGTCCATGCCCCAGATGCCCATGTACGTCAAGGGCGTCATCAACCTCCGCGGCAAGGTCATCCCGGTTATCGATCTGCGGCTGAAATTCGGACTCGAGCCGGCGGAATACACGGAGCAGACGTGCATCGTCGTTGTCGACGTGGGTTCGCTTGTGGGCGTGATCGTCGATACGGTCCAGGAGGTGCTGGACATCGACGAAAACCAGATCGACCCCCCGCCGCCGCTCGGCGCCTCGGTTGACACGAGCTTCGTTCTGGGCATGGGCAAGGTCAAGGACGACGTCAAGATCCTGCTCGACATCGACAAGGTGCTGGGCAGTGAGGAGATGGCGGCGGTACTCGAAGAGGCCGCCGGCGCTGCAGCCCCAGAGCTCTAAGCCAAATGGCCATCTCGATGCGCAACGGCCATCGCAGTGATGGCCGTTGCGCTCGTGGTGCGGCCGCGCAACCGTACGTTCGTCAGGACCGCGACGCAGTGCCGGCCGGAAATCCCGGTCGGCTATCAGCATGCGCCACGATCCGCGAGGATCGGTCCACAGCGCGGCGCATGACCGCGGAAGCCGGCGGCGTGGACCGAATTATCGGATGCGCGGGAATGTGCCGTTCGGGGACGAGTTGCTCATGCAGAAGCGCACGATTCCAACCGATAGTAGATCAGCTGATCAAGCGTGATCGGCACCGGTGACGGGGTGGCCGGCGGACTGGGCGTCCGGCAATGGGCGTCAACGCCGGTTCCCGCCGCACACGGACGAGGACGCACATGGCCTCAGTGGTCGTTGACATCGCCGACTTGGCAGTATCAAACGATCCCGATGCTGCGATTATCACGTACTCCCTGGGGAGTTGCATCGGCGTCGCGATTTGGGATCCCATCGCCCGCGTGGGCGGTCTATTGCACTATATGCTGCCTGAGTCGCAACTCTCGCCGGACAAGGCGCGAAGCAACCCGGCGATGTTCTGCGATACGGGCGTGCCGAAGCTGTTCAGGGCCGCCTATGAGCTGGGCGCGGTGAAGAACCGGCTGGTGGTCAAGGTGGCTGGTGGCTCGCAACTCCTGGATGACAACGGGACGTTCAATATCGGCAAGCGCAATTACCTGGCGCTGCGGAAAATATTCTGGAAGAACGGCGTGATGATCAAGGCTGAGAGCGTCGGCGGCTCGGCCAGTCGGACCATGAAGCTGCAAGTTGGCGCGGGGATGGTCACGATCAAGTCTCGCAATCAGGAGGTGCCCCTGTGACCGCCACCACACTTGATCAGATCATCGAACGCGTGAAGATGCTCCCGCACCTGCCGGATACGGTACTGCGGCTCGCTAGCGTCGTGAGTGATCCGGATAGCACGCTCCAGCAGATTGTCGAGGTCATCCGCTACGATCAAGCACTCACTGCTGAAGTGCTGCGACTCTGCAACTCCGCTTATTTTGGTTTGGCCAGGACGGTAGAGTCGCTGGATGATGCGATCTGTCTGCTGGGCACGGTCAAGGTGTTTCAGCTCGTGATGGCGGCCCATGCCCGGGCCATGCTCAGCCGACCGCAAGGTGGCTATGGCTTGCCGGCCGGTGCCCTGTGGAATCACTCGGTCGGTGTGGCAGTCGCGGCGCAGTTGCTGGCCAAGCGGCTACATCTGTCGCAGGTGGGCATGTTGTTCACGGCTGGCCTGCTGCACGACGTTGGCAAGATCGTGTTGAATGAATTCGTTTCGCAGGAGTATGCGGAAATTGTCCGGCGGGTGACGGAAGAGCAGGTTACGTTTGCTGAGGCCGAGCAGGCGGTACTGGGCTTCACGCACCCCGAGGTTGGCGGTCGCCTGGCCCGGGCCTGGAGTCTACCCGAGTCCATCGTGAACTGCATTCGCTATCACCACGATCCGGAGGCGGTGCCTGTTACGGAGCCGCACGTCGACGCCGTGCATCTGGCGGACACGGTATGTCTGTTGCTGGGTATCGGAACCGGCGACGACGGGCTGTCCTACCGGGCTGATCCGCAGGTGCTGGCGCGACACAAGCTGACGGAGTCGGATCTCGAGAACGTGGGCGTGGAAGCGATCGGAGAACTTCGGTCGGTTCAGGCGCTGTTCAGTAAAAGGTAGGGCTTACCACCATGGCGGCGAACATTCTGGTAGTTGACGATTCCGGCACGATGCGTGGGATGATCAAACGCACGATTGGCATGTGCGGTCTCGATGTGGAGGAGATCTACGAGGCCGCCAATGGGATCGAGGCGCTGGCGCAGATGCACCAGCATCAAATCAGCGTCATCCTGCTCGATATCAACATGCCGGTCATGAATGGCGTAAAGTTGCTTGAGCGCATTCACGACGACCCGCGTCTCAAGGACATCCCCGTCATCATCGCCTCGACCGAGGGTAGTGAAACGCGCATCACGGAGCTGATGGACGCCGGGGCGCAGGGCTATGTGCGTAAGCCGTTCCGTCCCGAGCAATTGCGTGATGTGCTCACTCCGATCATTGGGACTGGCGACCAGGCTACGCCGGCGGCCCTTGACGACGACACTGCCTTTTGATCCACCACGCGATTCGGCCGGACGCTGATGAAGGCCCGATCGCGTGGTGCACTCCTCCTGCCCACCTCACTTCGTCCCAGAAATAGCCTGCCCAGCGCCCCACTGCCGATGTTGCTTGGTCTATGGAGAATCGCCAACGTCAGCGGCACCGGTCACTCTGTGGCAACAGTTGTTGACTTGGGGGCCGGTGCGGTCTGCCGCCATCTCCAATGGACGGGCGGACTTGGCAGAACTGGAGAATTCAGGCCTGTAGGGTTGACGCTAACGCTAAAAGACCATAAAGAACCGGCTTGGGTGTTGCCGACCGCTACGGCCAGTGTCGGCATCGCGCGCCACGCTACTTACCGATAACAACTGGAGACCACAAGATGGCCAAACGCAAAGGTCGCAAAGCCGGTACGAAGAAACGCACGACCCGCAAAGCCACGCGCAAGAGCAGCAAGAAAGTGCGGCGGGGAATCAGGGGCCGTCGGGCCGCCGCGCCGCCTGCCGGCGCGTCGCACCGTAATGCGGCGATGAACGGTCTGCTGCAGTATCGCGCTGAACTGCTGGCCGAGCGCGAGCAGGTCGATGCGCAACTCGAAGCTGTCGAGCATGCCCTGGGTGCCATGGGCGGCAGCGTGCCAGCCGCCCGCGTGGCTCCGGCCTATATGAAAAGACCCGGTCCTGCGCCGAGTGGGGCCGCGGCTGCGGGCGCGCGCGCCGGTTCGCTGAAGGACTACATTGTGCAGGTCATGAACGGTCAGGGTGTGATGCGGGTGCGCGACATCACCGACGGCGTACGCACCGCGGGCTATCCGACGCGCAACAAGACGCTCGCCAAGAGTGTCGGCATTGCCCTGACCGAAATGCCCCGCGTGGCCAAGGTTGGACGCGGCCAGTTCCGACTCAAGTAAGCACGGGCGCTGCCAGCGCGCCGTGCGCCTGAATGGGCAAACGGCGGCCCGCCCGCACGGGGCGCCTAGGCAGTATTATCGCGCGTCGAACCGACTGCTGCCGACGAGCGGCTGGTCGACCGAATGGCCCCCGGCGGATGGGTAGATCGTCTCCAGTCGCGAAAAGTGTCGCAGTCCATAGCTAAACTGGTAGTGCCATGCGTATCGATTTCCTGGCAGACTTGCAGGCCCGCGACCTCGTTCACCAGGTGACCAGCCCGGCCCTTGCGGACATCCTTAAGCAGGGACCGCTCGTCGGGTACGCAGGCTTCGACCCCACGGCCGAAAGCCTCGGCGTCGGCAACCTGGTGCCTTTGATGCAACTGGTCCGCTTGCAACGTGCGGGGCATCGCCCGATTGCACTCGTCGGCGGCGGTACCGGGTTGATCGGCGACCCCAGTGGAAAGAAAGACGAGCGCGATCTGCTTGATGCAGAACAGCTAGCTCGCAACGTGGCCGGCGTTCGCGCGCAGCTCGAGCGCTTCCTGGACTTCAGCGGCGATCATGGCGCGCTGCTGGTCAACAATGCCGAGTGGCTGTGCCAGCTCAACCTGGTCGAATTCCTGCGCGACATTGGCAAGTACTTCTCGGTCAACCAGATGATCGTCCGCGACTCGGTCCGCATGCGGCTGGAGACCCGCGAGCACGGTCTCTCCTATACCGAGTTTACCTACATGTTGTTGCAGGCCTACGACTACCTGGAACTGTTCGACCGCTACAACTGTACGCTCCAACTCGGCGGTAGCGATCAGTGGGGCAACATCGTCTCTGGTGCCGATCTCGTGCGGCGCTTGCGCAGCCGTGAAGTCTACGGCCTCACCGTGCCGCTGATCACGCAGGCTGACGGCACCAAGTTCGGCAAGACCGAAGCGGGCAACATCTGGTTATCAGCCGAGCGCACCAGCCCGTACCAGTTCTACCAGTTCTGGCTCAATGCTGACGATCGCGATGTAATCAAGTACTTGAAGATCTTTACATTGCTTCCTGTCGAGCGCATTGACGAACTGGCGGCAGCCGTCACGGAGTCGCCTGAGCAGCGTGAGGCCCAGCGTGTACTCGCGGAAGAGGTCACTCGTCTGGTGCATGGCGATGACGCGCTCGCGCGGGCCAAGCGGGCGGCGGAGGTGCTGTTCAGTCGCAACGCAGATTATCGGCAGTTATCCGCGCAGGAGTTGGGCGAGGCGTTTCATGGGGCACCGACCAGCGAATTGCCACGCGCGCAGCTCGGTACACCCGAGGCCAATCTCATCTCGATTGTCGCGGACCCGCAGGTTGCCTTGTACCCTTCGCGCAGTCGGGCCCGCAAGGACCTGCCCCAAGGCTCCCTCTCCGTGAATAACAACAGCATCCGCGACCCGGACTATACCATCTCTGCCGATGACCTCCTGCCCGGCGGATTCGTCATCCTCCGCAAGGGCAAGAAGCACTATCACGTACTGAAAGTAACTGACTGAATGCGCGGTGCGCATCTGCTGTGATGTCCAAAGCGGTCCAACCGTCCGAGTCCGAGTTCCTCCAACGACTCGAGGTGGCGCTCGCTCGGCGGCGCCGTCTACTTGCCACACCGGACACCGACGTCGCACGCCTCGTCAACGACCGCGCTGATCAACTGGATGGTCTGGTCCTTGAGCAACTCGGGCCGGTACTCATCGCGCAGCTTCATGCCGGGCGGACTGCGATTCCGGAAGACATCGCGCGCAGTTTGTGCGAACATGCAGCGGCCGCGCGCGGCGCTACCGCCGTATACCGCAAAGTCTTCCCCCGTGACCGCAGCACACTGCGACATGCACTCGATGCCGCCCACCGCGACCCGCAACCCTGGATCGGAACGCCGGTCCCCGACCAGGTGGCCGTTCATGAGCATGGCCGCACATTCCTGGTCCGACCGTACGACGGCTACGCGACCGGGCTCTACCTGGATCACCGCCTCGGTCGCCAGCAAATCCACTCCGTCGCCAGCGGGAAACGCGTGCTGAACACTTTCGCATACACTTGTGGCTACACTGTCGCAGCGGCCGTGGGCGGGGCGGCTGCGACTACCAGTGTCGACATTTCCAGGCGTGCCCTGGAATGGGGCAAGCAGAACATGACGGCGAACGGTGTTGACTTGGAGCAACACAGGTTTATTTGCTCGGACACGCTCGGCTACTACCGCCGAGCTCAGCGTCAACGACAGGTATTTGATTACATTGTGCTGGACCCACCGACGTTTGCGCGGGTGGGGCGGGGTAAGCGTACGTTCTCTTTGTCAGGCGACCTTCCGAAACTCGTCGCTGGCGCCCTCGACTTGCTGGCTTCCGGCGGCTTCCTGCGGCTCTCCGTCAATCACCGCCAGACCCCCCGTCGTCGACTATTCGAACTGATTCAACGCGCGGCTGAGAAGCGGCGAAGGACCTGCCAGAAGGTATCACATCCATCCCTGCCCGAGGATTTCCGTGGTGCGGCTGAGTCTGGCAAGTCAGTGCTCGTGCGGGTGGATTGAGGATTGCTGTGCGTTGCGCTGCGACTCTGCTGCGTCCGGCTGTGTTGGCACGTTTGCGGCGACGTGTGGAGTCGTGGAAGGACGAACGATGTATATCGGACGTTGCTTGACCTCCTCGTACATCCTTCCCACGTACTCACCCAGAATCCAGAGCACGATCAGGTTGAAGCCCCCCAGAATCAGCACAGTCGCCAGCAGCGAACTCCAGCCCGGCTCCGTACGGGCGGTGAAGAAGTACGCCCACAGCACAAAAACCAGGTACCCGCCTGCCGCCAACGAGATGACCGCGCCTACCAAACCCGCCAGTCGCAGAGGCCAGGAGGAGAACGAGAAGATCGCGTCGCTGGCCAGCCGCAGCATGGCCCGATACGAGTACTTGGTATGGCCGGCATGTCGGCCGCTGGCGGTATAGGGTACTTCCTGGTAGTTGAATCCAATCCACTGCACCAGGCCGCGATTGAATCGGCGACGCTCCCCGCACGCAAGGAAAGCGTCGGCCGCTACACGGCTCATGAGCCGAAAGTCGGCGGCACCCGGCGTGACGTGCAATTGTGTGAGTGATGACAGTGTCTTGTAGAACCCACGGGACGTGATCCGCTTGATGGCACCCGTCTCTGGCGGATCATGGCGAATGGTCTGCACAATCTCACTGCCGGCCTGCCAGGCACTGACGAGGTCTGGGATCAGTTCCGGCGGATGTTGCAGGTCCCCGTCCATGGTGACTATGGCGTTACCGCGGGCGTGTTCCATCCCCGCAACGATCGCAGCCTGGTGGCCAAAATTGCGCGAAAGCTGCACCAGCCGGACCGCCGGATTGTGGCGTGCTTCCGACGTGATGGTATCGGCGGTACCATCGCGACTACCGTCATCAACGAACACGATTTCGCAGGACTCTCCTATCGTAGCCAGAGTCGCGTGTAGTCGATCCAGCAGGGGTGCGATGTTCTCGGCCTCATTGCAGACCGGGATGACAATGGACAGCGTGGGAACGCGAGCATTGGAAGAGGTCATCATATGAGCCATCATACCACCTTCTGGGGTGACGGAAAGCCGACACCTGAGGAGTAGTTTTCTTCGGGACAAACTTATTGACTACATACTGCCGCATGCTAAAAATACCGATCAGCAGTTCGTTGAGGCGTTTATCCGCCGGCGCGGCGGAGCCAAAGCGAGTGGTTACGCATCGTAGGAGTTACAGCATGAACGGCATTTGGAGCTGGTTTGCTGGATTGGGTTGGGCCGGTTGGGTTATCCTGATTGGCATCATCGTTCTTGTCACGCAGTTCGCGGGCGACCTGAACCTCGACGAACTGTTGGGTGGTGGCGGCGACGACGCCTAATCCACGCAACGCCGAATCAGTGAAGCTGTGGATCGGGCAGATGCCCGGATCCGGGTAGCAACGCGTCGGTCACGTGCCTGATATGTGCCAGGGCAGCGGGTCGACGCGTTTCTCATGCGCCGTCTGTGCTATTGCGATTACGTTGCAGCGCGCCTTTCGTTCGCCTACCATAACCGTTTTCGGTGTCGAAGACGGAGATTCCTTGTATGCCCAGTCGCTTTCTCGTCACCGCGGCGTTGCCGTATTCGAACAACCGCCTGCATGTGGGGCATATCGCCGGTGCGTACCTGCCGGCTGATACATACGTCCGTTATTTGCGGGCTGTCGGCCACGATGTCCGTTTCGTTTGCGGCAGCGACGACAACGGCGTCGCCATCGAGATTTCCGCGCTCAAGGAAGATACCACGCCGGAGAAGATCGCCGGCCATTACCACGATCTGCAAGCCCGCGACTTCGCCGCACTGGGCATCGAGTTTGACGTTTACGGTGGCACGCACCATCCGGATTTCGTCGCGTTACATACCCGCTTCAGCCAGGAGTTCTTCACCCGCATCCATGACAAGGGCTTCTTCACCAAGCGGCACACCAAGCAACTCTACGATCCCAAAGCGCAGCGCTTCCTGCCCGATCGCTTCGTCCGCGGTACGTGCCACCACTGTGGCGCAGACGGGGCCACGGGCGACCAGTGTGAATCCTGTGGCGCGATGATCGAGCCGTTACTATTGAAGAATCCCGTCAGTGTGATCACCGACGAGCCAGCTGAGGTGCGGGACACAACCCACTGGTACATGCGGCTGGATCAGTTCGAAAAGCCGCTGGAGGAGTGGCTCCAGTCCAAGCAGGGTCAGTGGCGACCGAGTGTGCTCAATTTCGCGTTGGGGCAGATCAAGCAGGGCTTGCCCGAGCGATCCATGACGCGCGACATCGCCTGGGGTGTGCCGGTCCCGCTTGATGATCCCGAGGCACAGGGGAAAGTGCTCTACGTCTGGTTTGACGCACCGATTGGGTACATGTCGTTTACAGCAGCGCTGTGTGAAGAGCGTGACGGCGATGCGCAGGCCTTCGAGCGCTGGTGGTACGATCCAGACTGTGCGATCGTTCATTTTATCGGCGAAGACAATACCGTGTTCCATGCCCTGACCTGGCCGGCGATGCTGATGGCCGACGGTCGGGCCCAGCTCCCCCACGCGGTCGTGGCAAACAACTTCATGAACCTGAGGCTCGCGCTCGATGCCACCGAGCAGAAGATCAGCAAGAGCAAGACGGCGCAAGACGCGCCGGTGTGGATCGAGGAGTACATCCGTCGCGGACTCGACCCCGATGCGCTGCGCTACTATCTGACCGCACTCGCACCCGAGACCGCCCGTACGGCCTTTGATCCGGCGGATTTCATCACCCGAAACAACTCCGAGCTTGTCGCCGCCCTCGGAAACTTCGTGAATCGATCGCTGACGTTTGCCGCGAAGTACTTCGATGGCAAAGTGCCCGATGCCGCGGCGCAGACCGACGTCGATCGTAGTCACCTGGCGGCCGGTGACGAAGCGCTACGCAAGACGGCCGAGCACATCGAGCACTACCGCTTTCGCGCCGGCCTCGAGGAGGTCATGAGCTACGCGCGTCTCTGCAACGAGTACTTCAGCAATCGCGCCCCGTGGGCTTCGCGCAAGGACAACCTGGAGGATTGTGCTGCGACGATCGCCACGTGCGTGCACGCCGTACATTACCTTGCGATTCTCTGTTGGCCGTATATGCCAGGTGCGACCCGAAAGATGTTGAGCATGCTCAACGTGCCAGTCGGAGCCCTTTGCTGGACCGCACCCTCCGCGCCACAGGCCGGTAACGCACTGGGGCCGCCGGAGATTCTCTTCGCGAAGCTCGAGCCCGATGCGTTGGGGGTTCCGGAATGACGACACGTGACAGGTCGCAGGTGTCGGTTGTCGGGGTGGCCGCAGGATTGCTGGTCGCGCTGGCGATTTCAGCATGCAAGCCCGAAGACCATGTGAACTGGCAGCCGGTTCTCGATCCCGCCATCGCAGTAACGGCAGAAACGCCGGGCGAGGCAGCAACGCTCGGCATTCGCTTCTTGCGCGAAGATCTCGCCGCCGTCGCGGCTGGTGATCGCGCTTTCGCGAGAGCCTGTCGTAGCCGTTTGGTCGAGGACCTGCTGGCGCAACAGCGGATCGTCGGCTCGCGCAAGCTCAGCGATGCCGAACGCACCGAGTTACTTGACACGTTGGTCAGAAGTTGGAGTGCTGCGCTGAACTACTACCAGGACGGTCTTTCACTCGACGAGCTGCTGGTCGAAGAGCAGGTGCCGGGCAAACTCGCCGTTGTGACGATCCCCGCTCAACACGACTCGGAGCACGCCACGGTGGAAATCGTCTGTGTCGCAGAAGATGGGCTGCGCTGGCGGCTACTGCGCTTTGCGCTCACCGCCGACCGCAGGCACAAGGCGCCCACAACCCAGTCTCCCGCCACGTCGCCTGCACCTTGACCCTCCCCCTCCTCAGCGAGAATCGTGTTCCGCATCTTCGGCGGAGGTCGTGGGAGTGCGGTGTTCATTGGCCGCTCCCACCGGCAGCACCCGGGCCCGCTTCGTCGCGATGTCCACCTCCACGATGCGATGGTGGTTCGTGTCTGCCACATACAGCTTGCCATCTGCGACGGAAACGCCGCCCGGCTCAAAGAAACCGATGCGCGCGGGCGTGCCGCGGTGAGGCTTGCCCGTGCCGAGCCACGTCGCGACTTCTCGCGTGTCCAGGTCGATCGTTCGGATCGCATGGTTGAATGTATCTGCAACGAACAGCGTGTCGCTACGTAGTGCGACGCCCAGCGGATGCTGAAAGCGGGCCATCTCGCCCGTACCGTCCTTGAGGCCGAAATCGAACAGTCCGCCACTGCCGGCGACCGTGTCCGTACGTCCGAAACCCCGCACCGCCACACTCCGTATGCTCGAACTCTCGCTATCCGCGACGTAGACGACTTCGCCATCCGTCGCCAGTCCGGAAGGTTGCGCAAACGTCGCCTTGGCATTCAGGCCATCCGTCGCGGCTTCGTGCCCCGTGCCGGCATGAACGCGGACACGGCGATTGCGCAGGTCGTACGTCCAGATCTGGTGCGGGCCGGCCATCGCGATGAACAACTTGTCCTTCACGCGTACAAGATCCCAGGGTGAGCTCAGTTCGGTCTTCAAGCCAAAACTGCTCTCGCGGTAGATCTTGCGTGCCTGTTCCCCGGTGCCGGCAATGGTCGTGACTTGCCGCTTCCTCAAATCGATGGCACGCAAGGCATGGTTCTCGGTGTCCGCCACAAACAGCGTCTTACCGTCCTCTGAAAGCTCGAGTCCCTGCGGTTGCTTGAACTCTGCGTGCTCGTAGTCGCCGTCGCGGAAGCCCGGTTCACCGGTGCCGATCACGTGCTGCACGGAGCCATCCAGATTGGTCACGATGACGCGATGGTGATTGGTATCGCTGATAAACAGCCGATCGCCGCGCGCGTCGGCCAGCACCTTGCCCGGGAACTGAAGGAAACCCGGCTCGAACGTCTCACGTTCCAGCTTGAATTCCATCGGCTCGGTCAAGGTGCCGCGCACGCGGTGCTCGCTGAGGAGCTGCGCAATCGCACGATCGAGCTGCTCGCGATGCCCCTCGCCGGTGAGCGTGCCGACCACATAGCCCAAGGGGTCGATCAGCACGAGGGTCGGCCACACGCGGACCGCATATTCGTTCCAAATCTCGTAGTCGCTGTCGACCGCGACCGGGTGGCTGATGTTGTGCCGCAGGATGGCCTGCCGAATGTGCTGTGCATCCTTTTCGTGGTCGAACTTGCCCGAGTGTACGCCGATGACCACGAACGGCTGAGCGGCGTACTTCTCTTCGAGGTACGCGAGGTCCGGCAGCGTGTGCAGGCAATTGATGCAGCAGTACGTCCAGAAATCGAGCAGAACGACCTGCCCGCGGAGGTCGTGGATGCTGAGGGGGTGATCTGTGTTGAGCCAGGCGTCGGCTGATCGCAGGTCGGGAGCCCGCACGCGAACATCGGTTGCACCTCCTTGTGCAGAACACATGATCGGACCTCCTGTCAGAATGCCAGTGAGCGCCAGCAGCAGTGCAGCGAGTTGGCGTTTCCAGTGACGCCGCTGCCGAATGCCGTTCGCGACGTGGCCTGGCGTCCCACTGCCCTCAGATGCTTGGGTCAAGTCGTACATATCGAGATGGTAGGCGCGGGTGTGCCTCCAGGCAGGAGTCACGGATGCTCGGTCGAAACTGGCCTGCAGCTACGTCCGAGAAGGCCGGCATGGCAAAATGAACCGGTTTATTCTTGATTCCTACCTGCCATAGCGTACGCTTGAGCGTGTCGATATGTACCCGCGACGCCACCCAACTCCCCCCCGAGCGGCGTTGACATGACCAGGAGTTCAAACCGTGCTGAACCGTATCATCCTCGTGACGTTTGCCCTCACAATAGGCGCCGGACCCGCTCTCGCCGATTCCCGTACCTTGCAGAACGGCTCAGTCGTCATCCCGTACCCCGACCAGTATTACTGGGACCAGTACTCATACTACGGTTGCCTGGACGCACAACTCGACCCGGACACGCCCGACGCAAACCTTGGTGGCCTGACCGAGCACGGCCTCATCGCCGGCAGCCAGCGGCGCGTGATCATCCAGTTTCGTGAGCTGCACCGCGCCATTGGCCCCAATAAGCAGATCACTGGTGCGGCGCTGCGCCTGTACGCGGTCCCCGGCGCCTGGTCCACGGGCAACGAAGTGACCATCACGCGCCTGCTCCAGCCTTGGCGGCAAGGCAGCCATGACGACGAACTCACCCCGCAACATTGGGCGTGCTCGTGGACACACCGCCTCTACAGCGCCGACGCAGGTGAGGCCCAAACGTGGGACGCGCCCGGCGCCGCGGGTATCGGCACGGACCGAGCGAGCGCCCCAGCGAGCGTTGGCGACACCGGCAACAATTACAACTTCGTCTCATGGCTGGTTGATGGTCTGGAAGCCGACGTCACGGATTTCTATGAGAAGCGCACGACGAATTGCGGCTGGGTGATCGAGTACAGCGACCCCGCGACGGCCAGTGGCAGTAATCTGTTCTACACGAGCGAGGCCGCGGACGTCGCGTTGCGCCCGCAACTCATCATCACGTACATCGACGATCCCGACCCGCCGGCGCGCGACCTGGATCTCAATGTCACCTACATCCGCCGCACGCCCGAATACTACCGCTACGAGCCGGTCTACGAATACAAGAGCTACCACGACGCGAATGTCGGCCTGATGCACAGCCCCGGCTTCGCGGACACGCAGAAATGGCCTGCTAACGGCGAGACCGTGACGTTCACGGCCGAGGTGATCAACAAGGGGATTTCCGCCAGCAGCGGTGCATTTGACTATCGCTGGCTGATCAACGGCGAAGTCGTGGCAACCGGGACTGACGCGGTGGGTCTGGCGCCCGGCGAGGCGGGTACGTACGAACTCGATTGGGTTTGGGATTGCAACGACTATCTCGACGGCAACGACCCGCACCGCAACTCGCTCGATCACCGCGACCGCACTGTCACCTTCGAGGTCGACTATCACAACGCCCTCACCGAGCAAAGCGAAAACGTAAGAGTTCAGCCGTCTGCAGGAACTGACGCGGGTAGCGGGGGCAGTTGGCC
>CAYXTR010000050.1:0-22063 GCA_964468185.1 uncultured Planctomycetales bacterium
GCCTTGGAGGATGCCCCACCTTTCTTTCAATTTCCACAGGTTCTGATGCTACCTCCTCGATCGGCCGGATTGGAGTAAGCTGTGGCCATGAGCGCCCCTTCGCCCGTCACCGCGCAACGAGCTTCACCAGAGATTAGTGCTCGTTTCACGTCGGTCGGGAGTCATCTTGGGGATTCATTCCGGAACTTGCTGGCGGCGGTGCCGAATCCGCCACATCGGCCGATGGATTTGGCCCGGTCGCTGGGGGTGAAGAAGGACCTGTCGAGCCGAGTTTTGATCGCTACCGGCAAGCGTGACCCCATTGCGCTGATGCACTCGATGCCGGGGCCGGAAGCGTTGCGGCGTTTCATCGCGGCGGCCCGCAAGAAATCGCTCCCGGAACCGCTATTGACGGCGGCGGACGCGGCGGTTCAGGATTTTGACCATCTGATTCGCACGGTAGCCGGCGATCGGGATTCGCTGGACTCGATCATCAGTGCCTGGCTGCCCCATGCGCGTGAGAAGGTTGAGTTGTTGTGCAAGCAATCGGCTTTTCGGGGCATGCGTGGGGTCAAGGGCTGTGCGACGGATCTGTCCTTGAACACGGTGCTCTATCATCCCAGCGCGGACGGGCAACATCTCGATGCGGTATGGATCAAGGGGCTCTTCGGGCTGCGTCGGACCCGGCCGGGGTCGGTGATCCAGATCGGATCCCGGCAGATTGGTCCTGACGCGGGTGCCACCAGTTTGAGCCTCGATGGGCGCTCGATCGAGACGCCCGCAGACGTACTGCTACCTACGTTTACCAGCGCGACGCCCGGCGAGTTACGGATGCGGCGCGAAGGCGCGACGATTCACTATTTGCTCGAGGAGGGGGCCGTGGGTAACGGCGCTGCGGTGGACGTTTTGCTGGCTGAACGTCAGCATTCGTGCCTGGATCGATACAACCGGCCGGGGAATCCGCGGAAGCGCGGCGGCTTTGCCGAAGTACACGTGCCGGCGCGCGAGCTGATCTTCGACACGCTGGTTCATGTCGCGGCTTATCCGGACAGTGATCCGACGCTTCTGTTGTACGACACCACGTTCAGCGGAGTAGCTGACGTCAACGATCCGGCACGTTTCGTTGATCGGCTTGACACGACTGAGTCGTACGTATCGTTGGGTCAGGGTATTGCGGGGCTGCGGGTGGCGGAGGTCCCTGCCTACCTGGACCTGCTGCGGCACGTCGCGGCGCGGATGAAATGGTCGGTAGACGAGTTTCGCGTATACCGCTGTCGTATCTCGTATCCTGTGTATGGGACACAGGTGGCCATGGTGTTCGACGCGCCGGCTTAGCTCTATTCATCAAGTAACGCGCCAGCCGCCCTTACGTCCTGCCGCGATTCAGGGCGGCCGGCGTGGCGCGTGCGCCGGGCGGGGAGTTCAGCTGCTCAGCAGCGCAACAAACGCGGAGATGTCATCGAAGTCGACCGTGCCGTCTTCGTTGCAGTCTGCGTTGAGCCAGTTGCATTCGGGATACTGGGCCTCGTACCCGGCCTGTCCGCCGAGGGCGAGCACGAAGGGTGAGATGTCGTCGAAGTCGACGTCGCCGTCGCAATCGAGATCGCCGCGCAACTGCGCTTGCGCAAGCGTTATGGTCTGTGACGCCATTGGCTCGGGCGGGCACATGTCGTTATTGGCCCACAGGTCGTACAGTTCCTGGCCGACCGAGTTTGTGGTGTTCTCGTCACGCAGGAACTCGATGTATTCCTTGCTTGTGCTCTGATAGTACAGCGTCACGGTCGCGGATGTGGCGGTTGGAGGTATCGTGTACGGCGTCACGTCCCAGTATTGACCATCGGCGTACGAATGGGCGACCGGTGCACCGCCGAAGTCGGCGTAAGCCGCATTGGTAAAACCGCGGGGTGGGATGCGATTGTCCTTGAAGATCTTGTTGTTGAGGACAAAGTGGAAGGAGGGGCCGGGGTCGACGCCGACAAGTGGCGCGGTGACCTCGTCGAGGCCCGGTTTGGTCTCGTAGACTTTCAGTTCAGCGTCATTGAACAGCGTACCGGTCGTGTTGTCGTATGCGCCGGACTCGCCGACGAGTGTCAGATTCGCGTCGAAGAACTGAACATTGAGCCACATGCGACGTCCTTCCGGGTAGCCCGTCGGCAGCTTGTGGCCGGTGTTGTTGGTGACGGTGACCTGTACTGTTGTGCCGTTCTGCGCCACGTCCAGCTCGGCGGCGTTCTGCAGCATGTAGCGGGCCCGTTCGATGCCGGCCTGGAGTGCGACGGGATCTACGTATTCGGGCACGTCTGGATAGAGTGCGGGCAGCAGGGCAGGCAACCAGGTGCTGCCGCCGGTCATGTCGTGGAGGGGCAGATCGTTGCGAACGGGTGCTTCGGCGAAGTTGCAGCCCTGCCCGGTCACGTCGCGCATGTGGCAGTCCTGACACGTGGCGACGTAGTCCTTGTTGCCGCCGAACTGTGGAGCATAAACGCCCTCGGGCGTGTTGTAATCACTGTAGAACCACTCGCTGTAGGTGCGCTCGATCGGCATCATGGCGTGGGCGGAGAAGTTGGTCGCGGGCGCGTCGAATTCGTTGGGAATGAAGTTGCCTGCACCGTCGGTCTCGAAGGCGGGGTTACTGACGTCGTGGCACGTGCCGCAGAGTGCGGCTTCGCGGTGGAATGGTGAGACGAGGATGGCGTGACCGCTGTCGGCATCGGCGAAGGGGCCGCGTCGGGCGCCGGTGGGGTCAATTACGAACATGCCATTCCCGAAGTTGGCGGGCGGCATTTCGAGCCCGGCGAGGATGGCCTCGTCCTCCGTTGGGTTGTTGTTGGGATCGTAGAAGGGATCGACCAGCCGGTGACACAGGTCACAGGCGACACCCACCATGTCGTTTTGAATCATCTGGTCGCCATTGGTCGGGACCGAGCGACCGCGTAACCAGCCGCGGGGAATGTGACAGCGCAGGCACACATCGCCCGAGTCGGGGGCGTCCTGATTGCCGATCGTCATGCAGGCTTCGAACAGAAGATCGCGCGAGGCCTGGGCCATCATGCTGCCGGACCAGTTTGTGTAGGGCTCCACGGCGGCGTCGTAGTCGCCGTGACAGGCGCGGCACGCATTGGGCGTGTTCAATGTGCCGGCCTCGAACGGCTGCGAGCCGGGCATGTCGAAATCGCGCAGCGTGGTGGGGACGAGGCCGCCGGCGGGAGTCTGGACGGTGAGGTAAGCGTCGCTGTCGTCGTAACCGACATTGAAGGCGTTGTCGGTCGCGACGATCCGCACGACTGCCTCGGTCGACGGGCGGTTGGGCGGGAACCAAGTGTACGTGCCGGTGTTGCCAATTCCGACGGCGAGGGTCTCAAAGTCTTCGTCGCCGTCGACGGAGAGGAGGAGATCGACCCGTGCGATGCCGCTCTCGTCCGTCGCGGTCCACTCGACGGTGGCCGGCTCGTTTCCGGTGAGTACCTCGCCGCCGTTGGGCGTGATAACGGTGACTTCTGGTGGCGTCGTGTCACCGCCTGAACTCGGGACGAGATAGTCCTGGATATCGCTCAGGGCCACGTTGGAGGCGTTTTCAACGTTAGCGGGCGTCAGGCCCGGGAACGTTGGCGTATTGGTGAAGTTTTCCAGGTCGGTGATTTCGACCAGCGAAGTGAAGCCGTCGCTGTCGGCGTCCTCTCCCTGGACAGACTCGACGGCCTGTCGCCGACCGTTCGGGTTGCTGGGGAAGTCGGGTAGTGCTGCCTCGATCAGCGCGCCATATGGGGTGCGCGTGCCGCCGCCGGTGAAATCAAAATGGCAGACGCCGCAGTGATCGGGCTGGCTGGGAACGGTGGCGAGGACGGTTCCTTCTGCCGCCGGGTACACGGCGAAGAAAGCGTCGCGGATGTTGTTGCGGGCCTCAGCGTTTTGGTGCGCCAGGAGGAACACGAGTAGTGATATGACGGTCAGAGTGGTGCGGGCCAAGCGCCCGGGTTGGCGTGCCATGGATTGCTCCTCTTGATGAGTTTTGGGGTTAGTTGCTTCCTTGGGGCGGAGGACGTGCGTGACAGGCTCGCCGGCGATCCCGCGCCCGCGACAGATGGAGGTCTGCGGCGGGCTCCTCATCGACCTGGGGATCATTTTACCTGGAGATTTGATAAGGAGGTTCTAATTATGGGTGCACCCGACGGGGGATTGCCGGACGCGGGAGCGGAGCCCACCCATCAGCCAATATCTATAACTACTGATTCAAAATGTGCTTACGGGATGAAGCGTTTGGTCGTTAGACGTGGACCTGTGCGACCGTGTATGATGCGTGCAGCGGGGCACAGGCGGGCGTCCCCACTGTTTTGTGGAGAGAGGTGAACCATGCGGGGAATTGGGGCAGGGTTGGCGATTCTGGTTGTCGCTTTGACTGGCGCTGCGGCCAGTGTCGCGAGCGGCGTCATTGAGTTGGTGCTGACGAGCGATCCGTACGTTGCGGCGGGCGAGCCGGTAACTTGCGAAGTGTGGATCGAGGGGCCGGCTTGCGACAGTGGTGCGCCGTATGTGTCGGGCTTTCAGGCGTTCCTGGGATTTCGCACCGATCGGCTGGCGTTCGTCGGCGGGGATTACACGGACGACCCCTTCGGGTTGCACATTGTGCCGATCGCGGCTGATGGTGGCGAGCTCGACCTCGCCGCTGGCATAAACCCGCTGCAGGGACAGGACCCGGTATGTGAGCGGCATCTGGTGGCGAACCTCACATTCACAGCAGTGGTAGACGGTGAAGGCTGCAATCAGTTGTTTTTCCGCGCGCACATTCCGCCCTCGCGGCTGGTTGACGAGGACGGCATACCCCAAGCGGCGGAATTGCTATCGACGCCGGCGTCGGTGTGGCCGGTGGATTTCGACGCCGACTGCGACGTTGATGCGGACGACTTCGCGGTGTTCGCGCTCTGCCTGAACGGCCCGGGCATCACAACGCCGCCGGCGGGCTGCGACCCGGCTGACTTTGCGGCGGCGGATCTGGATGGGGATGGGGATGTTGATATGGTGGATTACGGGGAGATGCAGCGGCTGGCGGGCTGAAACGAACTCGGGGCGAGGGTGCGAGTCGGTTGCGCGCGCGAAGTGCGCTGGCTCAGCGGGCGACCGGCGGGGGTCGACGGGAGCATGCGACGTGCGCACTGCGTGTGAGACGGCATGAGCCGCTCTACTCAAACACCGACATTGCACGGAGTTGGGCGAGGCGGGCTTCCACGTCGGCGGGCGTGACGGCGGCGAGGGCATCGACGGAAAAGGACTCCAGGACAATCGAGCCGACAACGGAGCCGCGGGCCATCGCGGCGCGCATCGTTTCCTTGTCGTAGCAGCCCTTGGAAGCGAGGTAACCGAGCGTGCCGCCGGCGAAGCTGTCGCCGCACCCGGTCGGGTCCTTGACCTCCTCGGTGGGGAACGGGGGCATGAGGAACAGGTCGTCGTTGGAGACGAGCATGCTGCCGTGTTCACCCTTCTTGATGATCACGAACTCGGGGCCCAGCTTGAGGATGTCGCGGCCGGCGGAGACGAGGTTGGTGCGCTCCGTAAGGAGGCGGGCTTCACCTTCGTTGAGCACGAGGCCGTTGACGACCTTGAGTGTCTTCTTCAGTTCGTCGAGTTCGTTTTCGATCCAGAGATTCATCGTATCGCAGACGAGGAGGCGGGCCTGCGAGAGTTTCTCGGCGAACTCGCGCTGGAGAATGGGATGCGTGTTCGCGAGGAAGACGACTTCGCTGTCGAGAAAACCGTCCGGGATGGGAGCGCCCTGCTCGGCGAGGACGTTGAGCTCGACGCCGACGGTCTGGGCTTCGTTCATAGCGCCTTCATACTTACCCTGCCAGCGGAAGGTCTTGCTGCCCTGGCGAACCTCGACGCCGGCGGTGTCGATGCGTTTGGTCTTGAGCGGGGCGAGCATGTCGAAATTGAAGTCCTCGCCGACGACGCCCACCATGCGCACATCGGTGAAGAGTGAGGCGGCGAGCGAGAAGTAGATGGCAGACCCGCCGAGGATCTCCTCAGCCCGTCCCAGGGGCGTCTCGATGGAATCAATGCCGATGGAACCGGTGACGAGCAGTGACATACTCTCTCCTTCCCTGCGGGTGTTAGCGCTCGACTGTTGTCAGATTCGGTAGCGTAACGCGCGAGCAGGTTTGATGCCAATTCAGAGCGCAGGTGCTGGTGCGGCCATACCGGACGAGGGTGGAGTCGCGGCGTCGCTGGTGAGGGGGAGCCATTCGCCAGACACACCCGCGGGGAGGTTGGCTGTGTCGCGCAGTGCGTCGACGCCGGGGCCGACGGTGAGCACGGTGTGGACGGACTGCGCGTACTGGACGCGTAGCAACCCGGCCGGAATCCGGTTCGACCGAGCTGTACGTGACAGGCTCTGACACAGGTCTTCTGCGGCTACGTCGATGACAAGCCACCCGCCCATGCGGAGTGCATGCCGAAGTCTCGCACTCAGCCGACTCACAGTCGTCTGACGCGAAGAGAGGGTTGCGGGTTCTACTGTCTTGTCGGCGTGGACGAAGATGACATCCCACCGAGGCCCCTGCAGATCGACTTGCCATGCAGATGAGTCATGCTCGCCGGCGACGCAGTCGTTGACGTGTACGGTTATTGATCTGGCGCCGGCGGGCCGCATGAACGCACGGGTGACGGCGCGCAGCTCCTTGCGGAGGCTGTTGGTTGCCGTGTGGTCGACGGGTGCCGGAGACGATCCCGCGCCCAGCCAGGCCAATATCAGCAACCACGCGCTTACGGCGGTCAGCCCGATCACCCTTGGCGGTCGTCGGTACGTGCCAAAGATCAGGAGAAGCGCGGCGGTCATCGTCAGAAGCAGAGCCGCGATCGTGCTGGACGTCCGGGGCGACAGTGGTTCGCGCATGATGCTGCCGACAATCAGGCCGGCAGCCGAAGCCAGCGCGAGGGTCGTGCCGAGCCAAGTCAAGGCTGCCTGGGGGCGGCGGAGGAGGCGGGCGAGGCGGCGCGCGGCGATGGTGACACCCGAGGCAGTGCAGGCGATCAGTAGCAGGCTGAAACTCCACGGCGCTGGGACCGCAGCGTCATGGCGCAGCGCCATTCCGCAGATTACCGCGGCAAGCAACAACGTTGCCGGCAGGTGCCATCGTCGCGCCGGCAGCCACACCAGGGCGGTGCGACCGACGAGCACCCCGACAATGATCGCAAGCGCGACCAGATCCGGTTGCAACCAGGACCGGCTGCTGCCTGACGTGCCAAGGACGAGTTGGTGTACGAACAGGGCGGCCGTGACGAAACTCAGTGCCGAAACGACTGAAAGTGGCTCCGTGATTTGCGAAACGCGGATTGTGGTGCGCTGCGCGGCCGGCGGCGCATGACTGCCCACCTGACGGCGCATGACGGCGTGCATAGCCGCAGCGAAGAGCACGAGGAGCGAGATGATGAACAGTCCAGAAGAGAGCGGGAGCAAGTGTTGTCCGATGATGAGGCCGATAGCGCCCCCCGTGATCAGTACACTCCAGATGCTGGCGAGGCGCGCTGTTCCGCCCGCGGCGAGGAAGTGCCAACCCTGCATAGCGATCGTGGCCATGGTCGCGAGCGCAGCGAACGCCGCAACGGTTATCCATATGGGCATAATGAGAAGTGCCCAGGTCAGCCAGGCTGGATGAAAGAAGCGTTGGGTCAATAGTGATCGATAGTTTTCCAACCCGCTTAGGAACCCGCCGACGATCAGCCAGAGCACAGCGAGCACGAGTGTGAGGCCACCGGCGATGGAGGCGGCGAATTCCAGTTCGATGAACTGACCACCGGTCAGATTGCTGTTTGCTGCGTGGGCGGCAGGCGTGCGTTCGAGGTGCCGTCTGATGATACGTCGGGGCAGGTTCAAGCCGCAGATGGCGCCGATGCACACGGCTGTCCCGAAGAAGGGGAACACGGCGCTGCTGGGTCCAAATTGCAGTGCGACCTCGCGGGCGGCGAACAACGCGGCGAGGCTCATGCCGAGCGCGCAGAGGGCAGCACAGCCGAGCACCTGCCACGTGGCAGGTTGTTCTGCGATACCACGCCGCGGGCCTGCTAGGCGGCGCCCAGCGGGAACTTGCGACGGTAGTGGATGGGTGGAGGGGGAGGTTTCGCGCGCAAGGGGTGCTTCCGTGCCGGAGGTGGGCCGCTCGGTGGTGTCGCGCGCGACTGGTGTGCTGCGCTGCTGGCGGCGAGCATTGCGCGCGCTGCGTTTGGACCGTCCTTTACCAGACGCGCGTTGTCGTCGCCGCGGCAAAGTGCCTCCTTCCTCCCTGGTCGAGCTGGACGATCAGGTCACCCTCTTCAGAGATGTCCAGCACAGTGCCGGCCCATTGGCGACCGTCGTGTTCGAGCACCAGGCGACGACCGAGGTCCGCGCAGCGTTGTCTCCAGGCGATTCGCAGCGCTTCCCAACCGTCAGGTTGCTCGCGGGTGTGGGTGAGCCAGTGGTCGAGCCGCTGCAACAATCTGGCGGCGATGGGGGCGCGGTGCACCGGTCGCTCGGTTTCGCAATCGAGCGAGGTGGCCTTGTCGAACAGATCGCCGCGGAAGTGCGTGCGTTGCTGGTAACAGTTGATGCCGACGCCAATGACGACGGCGCGCGTGGCGCCGGGTGGAACGTGTGCTTCGTCAGTGGGGGTTCCCATGGCGCTGCATGATTCGGCGAGGACGCCGCCGAGCTTGCGCCCGTTGTGGACGAGGTCGTTGGGCCAGCGGATCGTGGGCTGAACGTCTGTCTGGGCTTCGATGCTCTCGCAGGCGGCCACGGTGCCCAGTAGGGCGCCGTGTGACTGCAAGGCGGTATTCGGCGGTTCCAGGAGGAGTACGCTCAGAAGAACGGACGATCCGCGTGGGGCATCCCAGCGTCGGCCGAGGCGCCCACGACCTGCGGTTTGCAGTTCGGCGTAGGCGACTGCGCCGTCGCCGGCAGCGTAGCCTTGTTCGAGCAGCAGCTTGTTTGTGCTGTCGATCGTCTCGTGAACGATGACACAGCGACCGAGGCGCCGCAATGCGCCATCGGGGAAGAGGTCCGTTTGGGACAGGGGACCATGCGTCAGTGCCATGGCGGCGTACCCCGCTGCTGGGCCGTTCCTGTGGTATGTGGCATCATGGCGTGTCGTTGTCAGTCCGGGTCCGATAGAGTGGTTCCAGGGTCTCATAGGTGTTGCGCAGCCAGTCGCCGAGTTTCCGGTAGCGCTTGGTGCGGCCCGTGACGGGGCGGTGCGTTTCGGCGGTGTGTACAGCCGCGGCACAGGCGGCTTGCACATTCCTGAAGGTGCCGGCGCCGACGGCCGCCAGCAGTGCGGCGCCGAGGGCTGAGCCTTCTTCGGATTTCATCGAGACGCATTTCACGCCGTAGATGTCCGCCTGTAGCTGGCGCCACCATTCGTTGCGGGCGCCGCCGCCGGCGAGACGCACTTCGCGCACCGGCACGCCAAGCGCACGCATGATTTCGATTTGGCGGCCCATGTTGAGGGTGATGCCTGCGAGCACGCTGCGGACAAGTGCGCCGCGGGTATCGCCGCGGGTCAGGCCGACGAAGCCGGCATGGGCGTGGGGGTGGGGATAGGGGCAGCGTTCGCCGGTAAGGTAGGGATGGAAGGCACGCGTCGTGCTTTCTTCGGCGTCGGCGGCTTCGCGGATCATCTCGGTGTAGATTTGGTCGCGGGCTTTGTCGCTGCGTGCCTTCTTCAGCTCGCTGGCATAGAAGACCTCACGAGCCCACTGAAGGCTGCCGCCGGCGGCGAGCATGCAGCCGAAGACGCACCACGCACCGGGGACGGCGTGGCAGAAGGACTGCAACAGTCCTTGCTGGTTAGGCACCGGCCGGTCACTGTGGGCGAAAACGACGCCGCTGGTACCCATGGTGGCGGACACGATACCGCCTTTGGCGACTCCCGTTCCGATCGCCGCGGCAGGTTGGTCACCGGCGCCGCCGACGACCGGGATGCCCGGCTTGAGGCCGAGGGCGCGGGCGGCGTCCGAAGTGAGCTCGCCGACGACTTCGGGTGACTCGACGACGGGTGGGAACAAGGCGGGGTCGAGGTCGAGGCGGGCCATCAACTCGGTTGACCAGCGACGCTTTGCCACGTCGAAGAGCAGCGTTCCCGAAGCGTCGGAGACCTCGCTGCGGCGCTTGGTAGTGAGGCGATAGTTGATATAGTCCTTTGGCAGGAGGACGGTATGGAGGCGGCGAAAGTGCCTGGCTTCGTGGTTGCGCAGCCAGAGGACTTTGGGGGCCTGGAAGCCGGTGAGGGCGATGTTGTGGACGAGGCGGATAAGTTCGTCCCGGCCGCCGGCGCGGTCTTCGATCTCCGCACACTCGGCTTCCGTGCGTTGGTCGTTCCACAGTAGCGCGTTGCGGAGCACGCGGCCTTGTTTGTCGAGGAAGACACTGCCGTGCATTTGGCCGGAAAGGCCAATCCCTGCCACGTCACCCTTTGCAACCTGGCCGCTGCGTAAGACGGCGCGGGTGGCCTTACGGACCGACTCCCACCACTCATCGGGCTTCTGCTCGGACCAGCCGGGCTTGGGGTAGTAGCAGGGATGGCTGGCGGTCGCGGTTGCACGCACTGTGCCGGCGGCGCTGACGAGGAGTGCCTTGGTTCCGCTGGTGCCGACGTCAATTCCGAGGAAGAACTTCGCCATGGATCGCTCCCGGTCCTTGGTACCGACCCGTGTCGGCTCTGAACGCCCGCAGGCTACGGCGCCCGCGGCCGGGATGGAAGGGCGCGGAGCATGTGGGGCGCGAAATCAGCCGTCGAACAGCTCCGCGACGCGCTGCATGCGATAGTCGAAGATTCGCGCGACGTCCCGACGGACGGTCAGGGTGTGGGCGCATTGGCCCAGGATGCCGAGCGGGAGCGCGTAGCGGACGTGGTCGACGAGGCGGGTGCCGCCGGCGACGGGCTCGAAACGGTGCGTGTGGTGCCAGAGGCGATATGGGCCGCGTAATTGTGTGTCGACGAATTGGACATTGGGTTGCCAGTCTTCGATGCGCGTTTGCCACTTCAAGGGGAAGCCACGGTACTTGAGCCGATAATCGAGCAAGAGGCCAATACGCATTTCGATGGGGGTGGGGGTGAGGATCTCGAACTTGAGCCAGGGCGGCGTGAGGACATCGAGATTGGTGGCGTCGGCGAAGAACGGGAAGATCTTGTCGACTTCGTGGGGGACGACCTGAGCGCGCTCTAGGGTGTAGGTTCGCATGGTGAGGGATTATAGGCCGGCTGCGCTTAGGTGAACCGAGCGCGTCGCCGGTGAGCGGCGCTTGACTATTGTGGCGGCTCGGGGCAACAATAAGGGGTCAGCGCGTTGCTCCGAGGCTTGTGGCTGTACCCGGGAGAAAGGGCGGCGTGACTGTCGCGGGCGTTTAGCTCAGTCGGCTAGAGCGCATCCTTCACACGGATGAGGTCACTGGTTCGAGTCCAGTAACGCCCATCTCTCTATTAATTCAGGGCTTACGTCACGCCCGCAGCAGCCGGCAGGGGTGGTCAATCCTGGGGAATTCGTGGATGCGGTGACAACTGCTGGTTTGTCGCTCTCCCCCTGATCGCTAACGACTGCTGTGCTTTTTGCTGTGCCGCGCGGTCGATCGCTGGGAGATCGGCGTTATCTGCTCCTGCCGCTTGGCGGAAATCCGTCGCCCGTGGCGAAGTGCAGCGCGGGGGCAAAGGTCTCGTCGCCCAGCCCCAGCAACCGTCGTGGAGCGCGAGTTGGGGGGGTTGAAGAGGCAATCAGTCGAAACTGCATGCCGCGTTGGCTCACCCGTATGGCGAGCAACGCGGCATGCTGGGTCAGTTGAGCCGGCGTCCCTTGCTGACTAGCCGGCCAGAATCGCGACGAAGGGGCTGATGTCGTCGAAGTCGACGTCGCCGTCCTCGTCGCAGTCGGCGTTGAGCCAGTGGCAGTCGGGGAACTGGGCCTCATAGCCCGCCTGGCCGCTCAAGGCGAGGACAAACGGGCTGATATCGTCAAAGTCCACGTCACCGTCGCAGTCGAGGTCGCCGAGGACCGGCTCCGGCCCGCTCGGCAGCGCCCAGAAGCCGCCGACGAGGGTGAAGCCGCCGCCGGTCATGGCGACGGTCACCGCGTCGGGCTGGCCGATGGTGCCGGAGAGGACTAGGGTTCCTTCCGCGCACCGACCGCTACCGCCGTCGATGGTGTACCGCGGGATGCTGTATTCGTCTGCAGTCGCTGTGCTGCTTATCAGAAGCACGGGCAGCACGCACCAGTTTGCGAGCTTTCGCAGCATTGAAGACTCTCCTTGTCGTGGCGTTGGAGCCACGGTTCTTGTTTATTCTCTCGCCGGTCAGTGTCCGATCAGCGCTGCGCCACCACCGGCGCGCAGTGTCATCGCTTCTGTGATCAGGCCGCTCCAGGACGATGAGCTGGCTTTGATCCAGATGACGCCACCGGAGTCCACGTTGCTGATGGCCGTGTCGAAGTTGTCGTACGGCTCCTCGAACGTCCCGCGTTTCCAGAACCCGGTGTAATCGAAATCGAGCCAGACGCCACGGCCGGTATACGGGTATTCGACGTAGCTGATGTCTTCCGCAATGCGCGCGCAGTCATACTCGATCCGCATGTATCCGCCGTCGTTATCCTGGATCCCGTCACCGTTCTGGTCCCACGAAAGCCCGTTGGCGTCTTCACCCCAATCCGTTCCCCACGAGTTTCGCATGAACCACACGCCGTCGCTGCCCTGGTTGTCGTCCCAACCCAACAGCACGACACAGTGATCAACCTCGGATCCGGGGCTGCACGCATTGTAGATGCCGCCGGAGTACAGACTGAACGCCGTGCTTCCGGCGTACATGCTCACGGCCAAGGGTCCGTGATCCAACATGGCCTGTTTGATCTCGGCAATCGAGGGCAGGTACTGTTCCTCCCAATCATCGATCCAGTATCGGTGTGTATACGGGCAAGCACAGGGAGCTTCTGTGGCGACGTAAGGGAAATCGACCTCGTACACCGCCCCACTATCGTCGCACGGGTCGCCCTTCCACTCATGGTAGTCATGGGCAAACCAACCTCCGGTGCAGTCCCAACCGTTGGAATTACAGCTCAGCAACCACTGCTCCGACAAGTCGCGATAGTCGCCGTCGCGAATCAGGATGTTGCCCGCCAGGGCACTACACGTGCCGAATGCCCAGCATGATCCGCAGCCGCCCTGATCTTCGATCGGGTTGTCGCGGACCCACCAGCGCCAGTCGAACGCGGATGGCAGGACGCGCGACTCGTCGCCCCCAGTCGCGGGTGGCGGCGGTTCCCAGCCAGGAGGACGGACCATGCCGCACAACTCCTGTGGCGCGTAGTAGCTCGCGCCGGTGCGGCTGATCTTGAACGTCCAGCCCCGAAGGGCACCTTCCTGTCGCCACGCTTCGACTTCGGCGTCCGTCACTTGTGCGTTAGCCGTGATCGCAGTGCCTAAGGTCAGAGTGTACAGAATGAGTTGTAGGGACACTGACGTTCGCATCGTACACCTCCTCTTTACTGCGGCTGGACCAGGACGAGCACCAAGCCGCGACCCTCGGCCAGCGGCGTCATGGCCTTGCCGATCACGGCACCACGGGCGGCTTCGTAATCCAGCACTCGCATGGCGTGTCCCGGGATGTCGGAAGTGGTCAGCAAATCACCCGGTTCGATTCCCGCCCTGCTGGCGTCGCAGTGGACCCACACGCGGCCGGTAAGTGCGATCGGAGCGTGGCACTCGCCATCGTCCACGTTGCCAAGCACAGCGCCCGCCCTCAGGCCATTGGCACCGCTGACAACGCCGGCCACCAGCTTGCTGTAGGCGGACTGCGTGAGGCGCAGTTGCCCCGGGGTCGGGGCCTCCGGATCGATTTCCATGAGCATGCCCGGCTCACAGGCGGTCGCGGTGGGAAACTTCTCGGCCAGGTCGGCGCCGGTGATCATCAGCTCATCGGTGGTCACGCGTCCCACACCGTTCGGGCTGTTGCCGTCGAGCTTCACCGTGGTCGTACCGCTGGCGTTGCTGACGAAGATTACGCCCGCATCATCCGACGGCTCTTCGGCATCGACCTTGATCGTGCGGTTGCCCAGCGAGTTGTACAGCTCTATGAAGCCGTTCTCGTCGCCGGATTCGGTAGGGGACAGCATGATGGAATCGGTGGATCCTTGCCCGGTGATCAGCAACTCGTCGGTGGTCACGCGCCCGACACCATTCGGGCTGTTGCCGTCCAGCTTGACCGTCGTTGTGCCGCTGGCATTGTTGACGAAGATCACGCCCGCATCATCCAACGGCTCTTCGGCGTCGACCTTGATCGTGCGGTTGCCCAGCGAGTTGTAGAGCTCAATGAAGCCGTTCTGATTGCCGGATTCGGTTGGGGACAGAATGACAGAATCGGTGGATCCTTGCCCCGGGACCGTGACGTGTCCGTTGGGGAGAATGCGCAGTTCGTGGCTGCCGGCTCCGTCGCCTATGTAGAAATAGGCATCGTTGGGGTCAGCTTCATTGCCAATGCCCACGTACCAATCCGCCGCGCGGCCGCGAATCTTCAGGAACTCGGTCCCTCCGTCCCACGCCGAAGCACCACCGCCGATTGACGTGTCACCATTGACATCGAGCGGCTGTTCCGGCGATGTCGTGCCGATGCCGACGTTGCCGCCTGCGTCAATGACCATGCGTCCATTGACGCCGCCGGTTCGGAAGTCCATTGAATCATCTGAGTGCACATACCGAATAGCGCCGCGTCCCCGGACCGTGTCGGAGAACGCAATTTCCGATTTGTATTCCGGTGGCGCAACGATGTTGACGACTGAGTGGTTGTCATTCTCGAAGATGAAATCGTAGGTGTCATACCACGCGCTACCACCGGAATCTCCGCCAGAGGCGTGGAACACGCCGCCGGGCGCGGACGTGCCGATGCCGACGTTGCCTTCATTCAGCACCAGCGTATTGCTGTGAGAAACGCCGCCGACAACGCTACCCAATCGGAATATGCTCTCTCCCACGTTCCACAGGAGATAGCCGCGCTCGTCGGCGCCTTCACCCACAACCAAGCCAGTGTCAGCCCCGGATGTGGCGTCGCCGATCACGATCCGGTTTCCGTTGTAGTTCGCCCCAAGGTCCTCACCAACGACGAGATTCTCGCTCGGCGTGCTGGTCCCGATGCCGACATTGCCGTTGCTGTAGTAGATGTCGGATCCGTTCTCGTTCCAGTACCCGCCGCTGCCGCCGCTGGCCGCGGTGGTTTGCACGGTGCCGTCGGGGAACTTGAAGCCGCCGGCGGTGGATTCGACCGTGCCGACTACGGTCAGCGCTTCGGTTGGTGTGGTGGTACCGATGCCGACGTGCCCGTCGTCGTCCAGCGTGAGTCGCGTCTTCAGCGTGCCGTACTCGTCGAGGGCATGGAGTAGGAGTGCGCCGGTCTGCCCGTTGATCTGCGACCGGGTCGAGCCGAGATCATTCATGAAGTTAATGGCGCCCAACGTGGTGTTGCCGGGAATCTTGCTCTGCATTTCGATGATCGATCCGGACGTGTGGGTCATACTGGTCAGTCGCATCCAGGCGCGATCGGAGCGCAGTTCGAGCTGTGTGTCGGGAAAGCTGGTCCCGATGCCGACATTGCCATCGTTGTAGTAGATGTTGCTGCCGAACTGGTCCCACGGCGAGTCGCCGCCGCCGGTCGAGGCAGTGGTCTGGACGGTGCCGTCGGGGAACTTGAAACCGCCGGCCGTGGATTCGACCGTGCCGGCGACGGTCAACGCTTCGGTTGGTGTGGTGGTGCCGATGCCGACATTGCCGCTGGCGTACAGATTGCCGTCGAAGTACCCCGCAAAGCCGCCGTCCGGGTGCTCGCCGTACACCGCGTAGTCCGGTCCGGCGAGGTATCCGATCGTGTCCGTGGACAGATTGAATCCCCGAACGCCGAGGTCAGATTGCGAGATGCCGTACACGCCAACGCCTGACCCGCTATGGCCCCTGACGCCAACACCAACGCCATGATGATAGCCCTGGACTGAGACCGCCGTCGTGCCCCAGGCCTCGCCAGAAACGCAGTAGATCCCGTCCGTGGTATGCACGCGAACGCCACGTCGCCCCGTGGACACAACGTGGAGCGACGCATCCTCCGGCGTATCCGTTCCGATACCGACCGCGTCACTGAAGTAGCTGCGCCCCTCGAACCAGCCGGCCCAGTTGGCGGGGTCGGTGACGTGGCTGTAGACGCCGTAGGTGCCGTTTCCAAGTGTCACGGTGTTTCCGGTCGGGATATGTTCTGCCAGGAGTGCCGAGCCGGAATGCGCCTGTCCCCAAATCGCCGCGGCCGGATTGCCGAGCTTGGCCGTGTTCAAGTTGGGTGCAAAAGTCGCCCGGAGCGCGGACTTAACGTTCCCCGCGTCCGGATTCGCGTAGACCTCCAGCACGTTTCCGGCCAGGATGCCATCACCTTCGATCCTCAACGTGTAGTCTGAATCACTCTGTAGCAGGGCCGGCACCGCGAGCGTCCCGGCGAGCGTCGCGTGTGGCGTCGCCGTGATCCGCTGGCGCGGCGAAAGCAGCGTGCCTTCCACGGTGATGGCCAACCAGCGGTCGCTTCCATCGAAGACATCGGCACCGAAATCGAGTGCGACAATGAACGTGCCGTCCTCGACGAGAACTTCGCTCAGGTTGAGCGTGCCGAGACTCGTGCCCCCCGAGTCGACATCGTAGAGCTCGAATGTCATCGCCGCCCCGCTGTAGTTTGCCGGCTCGCCGTTGCTCTCAAGATAGCCCTGGTAGGTAAACGTCGCATCCATCTGGGCCTGGGCGCCGGTCACCGCCCAGATCGCCAGCAATGCGGCGGCCGTCGTGAGGATTCTCGTGGCCTGCATGACGAGATTCTCCTGAAATGTGATATGCGAAGGGCGAGCGACCGCGCTGGCCGCTCATGGACCTGGCCCGTCTGTTGCTAGAAGAGAATTCAGCCTGCGCCAGCGCCGCAAGAAAACGGAGATACGCCATCACCGCCGAAGAGTGTGTCACGCAAGTGCTGTGCAGTAATAGCTTTGCGACTCGAACCGCATCCAGTTACTCAGCACGCGCCGGCCATCAACGGGGATGCCCCGTTCGCTGACGCGGCCCTGACGATCCACCGAACCCGATTGGAACCGCTGCGGCATCGGACCGGCATGAATGGCCACTCGCCGTGTCGTCCGGAAGTCCCCTATCTGGCCGCCGGCAGTGTCACCACGTCGCCGCAAGCGACCCAGCCTCAGCAATGTGGTCGAGCCGGACCGGCAATCGAGCAGCGGTGCGCGGATCCATCGATCAACGCGAACGGCGACAGAATTGTTCACACGATGCGAGGGCTAATACGATATATTGGGTATGTGTTGGATCCGGTTACGATCAAACTCGAACGGTCTGCACAACCATGGTCGGGAACGGCTCGCACGACGTTCATAAGCCCGAAAACCCACTACACTCAGATGATCCCGCCGTCTGGGACAATCTGATCGAGCAGATTGGTCCGGGCTCTGTGCTTTACGTCATCGAGACGCGGATGAGCCCCGACCTGCGCCGTCGAATCACACCCGAGGACATCTGGCAGGAAACGCTACTCCACGTCTGGCGCTCCCGCCACGCGTTCGAATGGAACGGCATTCGCAGCTTCCGGGCCTGGGTGTTGAAAATTGCGGAGAACCGCATCCGAGATGCCGCGACGGCGGCCCGCGCCGTGAAGCGCGGCGGCGGCCGACCCGAGGCGTCGTTGCGGATCGGAGACCGCTGTGGCGGGGACGATGGCAACGCGACGTATGCGGGCCCGGCCGGCTCGACAACGCCGAGCCGCGTGGCAATCCACCGTGAGCAGGCGGAAGCGATCCGGGCGGCACTGGCGGCGCTTCCGGACGATCTGCGAGACATCGTTCGCCTGCGCTTGATCGAGCAGGCGGGTGTCGCGGAGGTGGCCAACCAAATCGGCGCAACATCGTCTGCCGTGCGACACCGTTTTCGCAAAGGTGCCGCCTTGTATCGGCAGCGGCTGCTATCGGAACTCGGCACCCGTTCCACACAGCGATTGAAGGCGTGAACTCATTGGGGTGGACTTGAGCACGACAGCCCATCTTGGGACTGGGATTCGACACATGGCCGGCACGTCGCAGCCCGCGCGCATGGACGACGACACACTGCTCGACGAGCTCTTCGAGCACATTGTCCAGCAGCTCGAGGACGGGTGCTGCGTCGAGCAACTGCAACTGCCCACAGACCGAGCCGACCTCCAGCCGGCAATTGACCGTCTGATTCAGATTGCTCAAGGTGTGGCAATCGGGGCGGCGGTACAGCAACCCCAGTTCTCCGGCTACGCGATCCTGGGTGAACTTGGGCGGGGCGGTATGGGGACGGTCTATCTGGCCCGCCAGGAGCGGCTCGGCGGACGGCTCGTGGCTCTCAAGACGCTCCCGGCAGCGGTCGTGTTGTCGCCTACGGCGCGCACCCGTTTTCGCTCCGAGGCACTCGCTATCGCACGATTGCAGCACCCCCACGTAGTAGGCGTGTATGACATCGTCGAGGAAGATAGCGTATGTGCGTACACCATGGAGTGGATCGACGGACCATCACTGGCCGGCCTGGTCGAATCGGTTGGCAGCCTGGGGCATCCGGACCCGCTGTCATCGGCCACGGCACTGCTCGATCCGGTACCCGCGACCGCACACGTGAAACTGCCGAATCTGTGCGCTCAGGTCGGGCTGGCCATTGCCGAAGCCCTTGAAGCCGTCCACGGCCAGGGGTTGCTGCATCGCGACGTGAAGCCGTCGAACATCCTGCTGAGACGAGACGGCACAGCGCTATTATCCGATTTCGGGCTGGCCAGAGCCGCAACCGGCAGTTCACTGACCATGGCGGATTCCTTTGTGGGCACGCTCGCGTACGCCGCGCCCGAGCAGTTGCGTGGAGAATCCGATCGGCTGGACGCGAGCACGGATGTCTACGGACTCGGCGCAACGCTGTACCACGCAATAACCGGACACCCCACGGTAGTCGCGACAAGTCCCGCGGAGGCCCTGCGCTGGATCGAGCGCGGGGGCGTAGCGTCGCTGCGCGCGGTGCATCCCGCGATCCCGCACGATCTCAGGACCATAATCGAAAAGGCGCTGGCTCCCGAGCGCGCCCAGCGCTATTCGTCGGCGGGAGCCATGGCGGCTGACTTGCGCGCCTTCCTTGCCGATGAGCCCATTGCGGCACGTCCGCCATCCACCGCATACGTGCTGCGCAAGCGAATGCAGCGTCACCCGGGTTGGACGGCGTTTCTGCTCACGATCGCACTCGTCTTCAGCGGCCTCGCCGGCTCCGCGGCCTGGCGCTGGCACGCCGCGCTGCGCGCCAAGTACGTCATGCACGATCATGGCGGCGGCCGGCAGGAAGTCGACGTCGCCGTGCTGGGTCGGTACGTGGCCACGGCCGACGCGCGGCGGTCCGAACTGGGTGTGAACGAGCTGCGCGGCTTGCAGCAGGAAACCCGTCTGGATGGCACGCTCGCGGTGGGCATCGCACGCGGTCGCGCTGCCGGCACGATTGACTTGTCAGACGGGCAGCGCCTGGCGATTGGTGGTGCGTTGCGCGTCGGCGCTGCCGGGGATGGAACCGTACGCATTCGCGAGGGTGCCACCGTCGAGTCGCAAACCGGAGCGGTGGCGTGCGGGCTCGATTGTGCAGGCGTCGTCGAGGTTTGCGGCGCGGCGGCCGGCTGGTACGTCGAGCACGAGCTTGAGATCGGTCAGCGGGGCCCGGGCACATTGCACGTGGGTCCGGCCGGGCGTGTGGCGGCGCGCGACGTGGCCGTGGGCGTGGGGGCCCGCGGCGTACTATTCGTCAGGGGCGCGGATGGTTCGCTCGACTGTGAGTCAATCGTCGTCGGATCGGACGGCCCCGGCGTGCTTTCACTTGAGACGGCCGCTGCCCTTACAAGTCAGCGCGCCGCCCTCGCAGTCGGCGTCGGCGGCACCGGAGCGGCTGCGCTGCGCGGTGCCGGCACACGCTGGAAGACCGCAGAAGACCTGTGCGTCGGCGAGCGGGGCCGCGCAGAACTGGAAGTCCTGGACGGCGCACAGCTCCACGCAGCAAACGTTAATCTGGGGAGTCATGCGAGCGCGTCGGGCCGCCTGACGGTTGCCGGCAACGACACAGAGGTCGTGTGCTCGAAGGTAGCACGTATCGGGCAGCGCGGGAACGGCAGCCTGCACGTCAGCGCGGGGCGCCTGGTTGCCCGCGATGTGGTCTTGGGGCGTGAGGCGGGAGGGCATGGCACCGGTATCCTGAGCGGACCGGCGACGATGTGCAACGTACACGGCAAGCTGGCCATCGCAGTGAGCGGCGGTAGCGGCGAACTCACGCTGGAAAACGAAGCCGAGGCACTTACCACCTGGACGTTCGTCGGCGTTAATAGCGCAGCCGGAGCGCGACTCGTTCTGCGTGACCGAGGCACAAGGCTCTCGGCCCGAGCGGGAATCCACGTTGGCGGTACGCCGTTTGACAACGCGCCGGGGCTTGGAGAGTTGGAGATCGGTCCCGGTGCGTCCGTCGCCGCAGAGCACGAAGTGTACGTCGGACGGGGCGGCACGATTACACTTGGCGGGGGTGCCATGGCCACCGACGCAATTCGTATGGCACCTGGGGGCAACCTGGACCTGCGGGTGGGCACACTCGCTGTGCGTTCGGTCACCGGCAGTCTCTTGGTGCGGGGTGCCAGATTGTGCGCGGCGGGTCCACCCGAGTGGATTCAGGTGTCCGAGGATCTGACCGTCGAGCGCGGCGCGCTGCGCTTTGTGCTCGGCGGCGCGCAGGTCGGACAGCACGACCAACTGCGCGTGGGTGGCAGCGCTACCCTCGGCGGTCAACTGGAGGTCGTCCTGACCGACGGCTTCGCCCCTGCGCACGACACCCGCATCCAACTCATCTCCGCTGAACGGATTCGCGGCACGTTTGAGAACCCGCGCGAAATGCTCGAGCTCAGCCCCGGCGGAAGATGCGATGTCGAGTACGGTGAGCACGGCGTTACACTGACGCACTTCCAGGGTCCGTTCGGCGTCGATACGCAGCACGCTTGTGAGACGTACACCCTACTGGCACGCTGGGAGCCCGATGCCAGCGCCCCCTTCCCCCTTGCCGCCCGCGAGAACACCACACTGCTTCCGGCGCGGGTCTTTTTGGGACCGCCCGACGACATTGCCGCTGGCTTGCAGGGGCACACCATCACGTTCGACTTCGGGGAACTTCGCATCATCGACGGCCCGGGTCCTGACCTGAGCGTGTACGAGGCCGACCAGGGCCCCCCCGAGTTTGATGCGCTCGCGGTGCTGGTCAGCGCCGACGGCATTCAGTACGTCGACATCCGCGACGCGGAGACAAGTCTCGTGCGCGTGCCAGGCGATGATGCTTGCAGAAGCGACCGCTACGCCCGCTCATACGATCTTGCCGGTAGCGGACTCACAACGGTGCGGTTCGTCAAGCTGAGGGGGACATTCCCAGCCGAGTACAACTGGCTCGACGCAGGCTTTGACCTAGATGCAATCGCCGCAATCAATCTCGAACCGGCGAAACCCACCCACTGATGTAGTTTCCCAATCTGTTTGCATCTTATGAAGGGTGGAGCGGACATCTCGCCCGCCAGCAGCCGATTTCGCGGTGGACTGGGACGCCCGCCCTACCCATGATCCAAAACCTGCAAGAAGGTGCGCTGACTCGTACGTCACATTGCACAACCTGGCGTGAAGCACTCGCGGTCAGAACACACTCGGCAGTGCTGCCGAGCAGAATACTCGCTCACGGGAGCAGGAAGAGCCGCGAGGGTGATCGGAGCCGATTTCGCGGTTTCCTCCGGCGCGCCGCTACCGTTTTTCCGCTCCCCCAAGTGTACGACCTGACTGCTGCCCTCGGTTGCGTGCAGGCGGCCGCACCGGGATGGCGGGAGCTTGCGCAGCGCACGTCTCTGACCAGACGGGCGACAGCGCCATCCCCCGCCCAGACCCGGACATCGCTGGACGAGCTCGCGTTTCGCCGGCGGCAGCACGCCGACCTCGGACACCAAAGGAGAAGCTATGAAGTGAGCCACCTCGGTCTGGTTAGGATGCCGGTGCG
>CAYXTR010000051.1:0-21307 GCA_964468185.1 uncultured Planctomycetales bacterium
TCAAACAAACCGAATTCTTCTACTTCACCCTTGACTGCCTATAGCTGGTCTTTCGTGAGGGCTTGTAGCGCTGGTCGTGTGTCGTCGACTCGGCGCCACCTGGGTTCGTAGAGGGCAAGACGGATCGCAGAAGGGTTGGATGGCCGGGTCCTCGCACCCGCAGCTGCGGTACGGCCGGTTGAAGGCGTCGCGCGTCTGTTGTTCGATTTCTGCTGGTGTGATGACGCCCTTCCCGCCCGCCGGCCGGTTCTTTGCCGCCCAAGCCAGCAGCGCGCGTTCGGCCAGGTCGTGTGGCAGGCCGGCCTTCTTCAGATGAACCGCCAGCCGGAAGCAGCTGACGCGCTGGTAGTCGCTGACGCCGGTAGCCAGCATCCGCCGGGCGCACGGCGGCAGGCCAAGCGACCGTTCGATGTTGTGGGAAGCGGCCACAGCCGACGCAACGGGCGCGGGGCGCCGATCGGAGCCGAGCTCGTTGATCTCGACCAGATCGTCCAGATGGGATTGGCTGACCCGTTCGATTCCCGCGAGGACCGCCCATTGGTCGGGGTACGGGCGGAATCCGCGCGACGGATCAAGGAAAACGGTGCGGCCCGCGGGCACCAGGCGGCCGAACAGCGGCGCGAAGATGAAGCTGCCGAAGGTGGTCTGGTCGCTCAGCCGGTCGTGCTTGGGAAACACCTCCGTGTGCGGCCGGCGGATCTCGTCCAGGATGTGCTGCACAACCCGGCGGGCGGTGGCCGCACGCGTACCGACGGACTCCAGGAAGATCCAGGCATGGTAGCCCTTGGACTTGCTGCGCTCGATGTATGCTGGGAGCTCATAGCCCCGGGCGGCCTCCCGGTACGCCATGGCCGGCTCCAGGTCGTCGGTGTCGAAGTCGGCCACGACGGCCGAGGTGCGATCCCCGGTAAGCAAGTAGACGCCGTAGGGCTGCTCGCCACGCAAATGCGCATAGAGAACGGCGTCAGTAACGGGGCGCTTGACCTGCCAGACGCGCCCGTCGTCAAGGTCGCGGGTTCCATAGACGTCGCGGCGCCCGCTGAAACAACGACGAAAGAGTGCCAGCTTTTCGGTCGTGCCGCGATTCACCGCCACTGCCTTGTGCCAGAATGCCACCGACGGCAGGCCTGGGACCGGGCGGCCGCCCAGCGCGGCCGCCTTCCACGAGTAGAGCGGCGTGATGGGATCGGCTGTTTCAGCGCGTCGCCCAGGTGCCGGCGACGATTTGCTCCAGCATGGCCTGCAGACGCAGGTCATGGTCGATCAAGTCGCCGATCTCGTCGGCAAACTCGGCCGGCGCGCGTCCTGCGAGGGGGTCAGCATCACCAGCGCTGCGGTGACTCAATATGGCTTTGACGATCTGGACGCGCAGTGGCCAGTCCAGCGGATCCAGGTGACGGGCCAAGACCCACTGCCGGTGGTGGAAGCGTTGGCGGTGCTTGATGATCTCGGCGAGTCGGGCCAGCACGCTGTCGATGCCACTGCCACGCACTGTGAGGGCGTCCAGCACGGCGCCGTCGTAGCCGGCGGCATGCGTGCCTTGATAGGCCAGTTCGAGCAATTCGATGGCTTCGGCCATCGCTGTTGCAGGCAGTAGCTTGGCGTGCCCCGGCAGCGCGTGGGCGTATATGTGTGCGGTCAGGGCCCCGATGACCCGGTGGAACTGGGCCATGGTCGGTGGCGGACGCCAGTCGAACCGAAACGCAGCCAGGGCACGATCGATCGGCATATCGACGTGCTGGGCGAGGTGGCGCTCGTTGAGCTCGTTGCGCAAGACGGCGACGATGCGGTCGGCACGGTGCTGACGCTCAGAATTCCTCATAGGAGAGCTCCTCGTCCGCGCCCCCCGGCGCGCCGGGCTCGATCGCCGGTGCGAGCGGCGCGAACGGCGTGTGCCACCGCTGCTGGCGGTTGCGGATCGCTGCCCGTACGTCGGCAGCGGGTCGGTAATAGCGCTGCCGGGAGCGCCGGACGATCTCGTCATGCTGTCCGCGTCCGCGGAGTTCCTGCGGCGGCAGCGTCTTGAAGCGCACGACCTCGGTTCCGATGCGGGCGATGGCGGTGGCGCGGTCGAGCGTGGTGATGTCGTGTGTTTCGACCCGCCCCTGCAGGTCCTTGCACAAGAATGCCGCGTCTTTGGAGTCGACGTTGCGGATGATCGTTGTGCCGACGCTACACAGCGCGTCGCGTTGTTTGACCTCGAATTGGCTGAGGTAGTGGTGCGCGAGGGTAAGGCTGACGCGGAATTTGCGTGCCTCGGTAGCGATCTCCTGGGTCGCGTCGGTCTCGAACCGATGCGCCTCGTCGACGTGAATCTGAAAGGGACGGGCAGTGGGAGCCGAGGCGTCGCGTGTCGAGGCGGCAGCCTGCAGCAGGGAGAGCCAGAGCGAGCCGGCGAAGTTGCCGACCTCCACGCCCAGGTCCTTGAGGTTCAGCAACAGAATGCCACCGTCGTTCATGATGTGGCCCAGGTCGAGCAGGCTGTCGGGCTGGCTCAGCATCAACGCGAGGGGGCCGCCTGAGAGCAGCTTGCTGAGCTTGTGCTGGGGCGGCGTGAGGTCGGCACGCGCGTAGCTGATCAGGTCATCGCGCCAGAAGGCTCGCAGCAGCTCACCATCGACGACCTCGAGGACCTTGTCACGCAGCTGCCGAGCTTCCGTAGACTTGGTACGCAGGGCATTGGCCACATCGAGCAGACTCGTGTCGGGAAGGTGCAGCAAGCCCAGGATGGTCATCCGTAACAGGTGTTCGAGCCGGTCGCCCCAGCCGGAGACGAAGCTCTTGAAGGCCACAACGATGTCCTGGGCCAGCTGCTCGCGGCGGCGCCCGCTGGCAGAGCGGAGCGGGTTGAAGATTGGCACGCATTCAGGATCGGCAAAGTCGATGTAGATGATCCGTTCCACGTGGCGCCGGGGCATGAGCCGCAATAGCCGCTCGACCAGGTGCCCCTGCGGGTCAATGACGGCCACGCCATCGCCATGCTCGATGTCATTGAGGATCAGGTGGCCCAGCACAGTTGACTTACCAAGGCCGGTGCGCCCGATGATGTGGGTGTGGCTGAAGCGGTGTTCGCGCGGTATGCAGACGGGCTGGCGCCGACCGATGCACTCGCAGTACCCCAGCGGGCTGCCCGCGGCCAGGTCGGTGCCGGGGCGGAGCGTTTCGAGCAGCACCACCGGCGCCTCGCGTTGTTCGAGCACGGTCGCCGGCGGGATGTGCACCAGGCTGGTCAACTCGGCCGAATTGACCAGGAAGCCGGGCCGGTAGCTCCGCCCGCGGCTGAACATCTCCCGTGCGGCGGCGGCGTCGAGCCGCGCCGCGTAGTCCTGCTCGTCCAGCCGGCCGAGCGGCCGGCCCCCGTGTTGGATCAAGCCGCTGAAGGCGTCCAGCGCCTGGCGGTACTGTGTCGCCTGTGCACCGTCAAAAACGGCCAGCCGCACTGCGGCCGCGAAGAAGGGCTTGTCATCGTGCGCTTTGGTTTCGGCATCCAGGGCCATTTGTCGCAGGTCGCCGGAGGGGGTCTGTTGGGCGACACGGGCGGCCAGCGGCGATCCCAGGAGCTTCACGGCGTACTCGAGGTCGAGGAGTACCTGTACGTTGCGGTGCCAGTCGTGGTCGGGCGCGACAGGCTGGAAGAGCACCTGTAGAAGCGCCGTTGCCGGCTGCGGAATCAGCGACATGCCGCCGATGATGGTTGCATACGGCGAGACCGGCAGTTCGAACGGCCGCGTCAGCAAGTGCGAGTACGGGGGCGGCGGAACGTAGTCGAAGAACACGGTGCGCTCCGCTGCGGGCCCCGTTGTTGAATCGTCCCTGACGCGGCTGAGTTCGCAGCGCTCGAACGCACCGGTAAATGCGCCCGTCAACGTTGGCAGGTCTGCCTCATGGCAGCGGAAGTCCAGCGTGATCGCCGCCGCATTGCCCGACAGCTCCAGGATGACCCGTCTGGACACGTTCTGCAGCTGACGCAACAGCATCTCGGAGTGGGCCCAGCTGCAATCCTGCTCGGGGGAGACCCAAACACGCAGGCGCGCCAGCGGCTCGGAGCCCACCGACGGATCGAGTGTCCATGAGTCGGCCGCGGGTCCGTCCGTCAGGTCGCGCGGCGATCGAATGGGCTGGAATGGTGGTTCCAGTGCGACCGGCGCCGCGGCCAGCTGCTTGCAGCAGCCCTTGCTGACCTCGTGGACGGCGAGGGCCTGGACGTGGGATTCGAGGATGACCGGGGTGCCCTGCCGGATCAGACCGCGCGCGATAGACAAACGCCACCTCCTTTCGGCGGAGCGAACCCCGCCATCAGTGAAGCGGCAGCGGAGCTGCGCGCGTTGCAGGTCAAATTGCGGCGACGCAGCCGACTCCCATTTCAGAGGCGTGTGCGGGCCACCAAGTGGGGATGCTCTTCGAGGATTCGCGGCAGGAAGAACCACGGCTGGCGAGCCAATTGCTCACGCGCGTCGCGCGAAAGCAGCGTGCCGTACTTGTCGAGGTACTCCGCGGCGGCGGCCTGCCGCTGATCGTCAGACAGTTCTTCCCAATACTCCGAAACCAGGCTGCCGATGCGATTGTGTGACCAGTGCTCTGCCAGCCTCCGCGCCGCATTGCGCAGGACGACCGGCAATCCGCCCTCAACCCCTTTGCGGACGATCCGCAGCACGATCTTATGCCAGTTGCGCCCGTATTCCCTTTCGAGCACATGTGCGTTCATGGCGAGGTATTCCTGAGATTCCGCCGGAGATGCGTTTAACCTGAAGTGGCTGCACATGATGTGCTGGAAGAAACGACCCAGATAGTCGTCGAGATCGTCCCATCCCCATTGCTCGACTCCGACAGCCTCTTCGCTAAACGAATTGAAGGCGTCGTCGACGCTGGCCGCCACGTCCTCGAGTGTACTTGTCGGATGAATGTCCTCCAGCAGTCGATCCAGGCGCGATGGCATGACAGGCTCCTCACAGCCGGCGGAATACCGATGACGTCTGCTTCATGGCAACCAGATATGCTTCAATCAACTCGCGGTAGTCGTGCGCGTAGCGCTCCGGTTGATCCGTGCGGACCGTGCTCCCCAACAACGGGGCAAAGCGCGTGAGGAACTGCCGCACAATGGCTACCTTGTCTTCCCACTCATGCGGAGCGACGTGTCGATCAAACATCTCCCGGGTGTAGTACGCGACCGCTTCGGCCTTGAGCGCCTCGGCAATGCGGTCGAGGATGCCACGCAGCCCGCCGTCCAGACCCTGCTCGGCGTCCCGAAAGGCGGTTACGATGTCGCCATTCCGCCGTCGATACTCGCGCTCCAGAACTTCCTTGGCCCGCGCAGCAGCTTCAGCGGCCGAAAGCCGGCCGCCGGATGACATACACGCTGAAAAGTGGTGGTTGTAGTAGTCGCCGATGATGTGCGTGAATTCATCGAAGTCCTGCACTCTATTCGACTTCAGGTGATAGTTGTTGCGGGCATCGTCGTGCGGCGCCTGGATTTTGCGCGCGATCGTAAGTTCGTCCAAGGCGTCTAGCAGGCTGTTGAGTGAACTCATGGCGTCACTCCACTTACAGGGTCCGTAGCAGGTTCCGCAGTTGATCTGCTGAGCGTACGTACGCGTCCACGATCCGCTCGTAGTGCTTCGCGAAGCGCTCGGCCGGTTCCTCCCGCAGGTCCGCCGGTAGGCCCGGGCCGAGGCGCGCCAGCAGCGCCTTCATCAGTGCGACACGGCCCTCCCAGTCTAACGGATCGAGCACGTTCTTGAACACCCAGCGCACGTGCCGATTGCGGGCGTCGTGCTTGTACTGCTGCGTCATGATATTCAGGACGAAGGCCACTCCCCCGCGTAGCGGTTCACGCGCTTCGGCCCAGGCAGCCTTGGCGCCACCGCTGCGGGCGAACGCGTGCTCGAGGCAATCATGGGCTTCCGCGGCAACGGTCTCTGAATTCGCGCCGGATCCCACAGTCCCGGCGTGCCGAGCCAAATGAAGATAGAAGGCTGCGATCGTGTCGAGGAACTCGTCGTAGTCAGCGACTGTATTGGACACGACGCGGTATGTGGCCCGAGCCTCGTCGATTGGCCGGTCGATCCGCTCCGCGAGCGCCGTGCTGTCGATCTCGTGAACCAGGGCATCCAGTGCTTTCGTCGCGGCACCACCGGGGAGAGATTCTGTCCGTTGCGCAGGCTCCCCCCGGTGATCGTGCCGTTCGATGCGACCGCTGGCCGCCGCGAGAAGACACGGCACGTCGTCATGATCGGCGCGGGTGGCGTGCTGGCTCAGCTGGATGCACGCGGCGGTCGGCAGCAGCGGGAACAGTCCGCGGCACCGACGCAGGGTCGGCGGGAGCGAACGCAGGACATCGGCCAGCCTTTGGCCGAACTCGGCCGGGTATTGCTCCTGCTGCGCGAAGAACCCCACGAAGTGCGTCAGGAGGTCGCGAGCCGCTGCGGACTTTCCGTCCAATAGCCGCTGCTCCAACACGGTCCAGAAGCGGCCGGAGTTGTCGTTGAGGAGCCACCCGACGGCTCGCTCCGCCGGCGACGTCGGGGCTCTCGGCGGCGACAGCGAGAAGAACGAGCATTGCAAGCTGGCACGAACGACTGCCTCAGGCGCGAAGACGTGAGAGAGCAGCTCCCCTACATCACCAACGGCAACCAAGTCCAGGTCGTCGCGTGCTGCATGCAGCGCCTCGACCACACGCTCCCGCTCGTGTGGCGCCAGTACAGCGAGCGATCCATCCGTCTCGACGATCGGATGAACAAACCGCCGGACCGTAGGTGCGTCGCGCGCTGCACCGAGCTTCGCCGGCAGGCCCCGAACGAGCACGATGTCGCCATCCGATGACGCAAGGTGCCCGGTCGCCACCACGTCTCCTGGAACGGGAAGCTCCAGACTCGCGGACAGCAGGGTCAGGAGGATCGGCACGTCGGCCGAGTACCCGGATACTTGCAAGCCCAGGTCTTGGGCGCCGGTTGCCCCAAGGTTCGCGGCGGACAGTTCATATGCAGACCGAGCGACGTGCAGCGGCTCGAGGATGCGGTCCACGAGCGGCAGGAGGACGCGTTCAAGATGCGAACGGATGGATTCGTCGAAATCGACGGGGCCGGTGAAGCGCAGACGCGGGCCCGGACCTTCCGGGCCCGCTCTCGCGGTGAGGTGGGTGATCACCGCCGCCTCGCGGGATGCGTCACTCAGCAGCACTGCCATTGCGCGACCCGTCATGCGAACCTCATGTCCCTGGCGCGCCCTCTGGCGGCTGCCATCCCAGCTCAAGGTGTCCTGCCTCCAAACCCGGATACACACGTATCGTCACTTCGCCGTTCATGAGGATGAACTGCTGCGCGGGCCGGTGGTCGGCTTCGGGCGTATCCGCCGCCATATGAAATGGCTCGCCTGGGAACGCATCGCGCCAGACGCAATCCTGTGCGCGCAATGCGCCATGCCACAGCAACCGCCCGGAATCCAGCCGGATTTCATACGAACCGGGCACAACCCCGGTCGAGCAGCTTGTCGTACGGCCACGCTCCAGCCGGACAACATCGATGGACTCGCCGTCGCGTCGAACCTCTACGTACGCTACCGATTCCCCATCATCCAGCTCGGACAGCTCCTCGAAAAGTCGCGTGTACGCGTCCAGCTGCTCGGATGTGTGCAACAGCTCGCGCCCGACGCGCTCCGCTTCTGCCGGGTGACCGGCCCCATCGAAGGCGGCATGAGTAATTTCGTCGTACTCGTCCAGGCGGCGAAGTGTGTCATACTCGGTCCGCGCGGCCTGAACGTTGTCCATGAACACCAAAAACTGCTCGTAGCCGCGGGCGTCCGTCGCTGCTCGGCCGCGCTGGGCAATCTCGCGGAAAGCCGCCCGCAGGGCGGCTGGCCGGTCGCGGTGCTCCAAAGCGCGGGCCAGGATCGGGATGAAGAAGAGCTCATCAGACATCACCGCACTCCGTGCTATTTCGAACTCCGGACTTGCTCGATTGCCGGCCAGACGCCGGCGTGTTCCGCAGCTGCTGCGAAGTCGTCTCGTACGGCCACCACTTCGGCTGTATTCCGCCAAAGGTCTGGCACCACGCGCGTGTTCGTATCACCGGCGTGCGGCCATACGGCACCGGCAAATCGACTGAACGTGGCCTTGGTCAGCCCAAACTCACGCGCGATCATGCTTGCGCGAAACTCGCCAGCCTCCAAACCCTCAAACACACGGTGGATGAGTTCGGCAAGCCGCGCCGGGCCCAGTGCGGCAATCGCATCGCGCTGCTGATCAATCCGCTGGCATTTTTCACGCGCGACGACGTCAGCAAGTCGTGAGCGCCCGGTCTCCACGGCAGGGACCGGCGCCTCCCGAGACTTGTTGCTGGAATCCCATAGCCGTTGCAGGGCGCGATATCCGAAATGGTCGTCGACCAGCGCTTGCACGCGCGCTTGAGCGTCCGCTTCAGTCTTCGCTGATTCAGCAGCGTGCTCGTCCAGCCAGCGCCGGCACTTCGGCCCGGTCAGCTCGCGGGGCATCCAGAGACATATCGCGCCGGCGGGCCCGTGCCAGATGAAGCGGCGCGCATGCCGGACGCTACGCCGCTTCGCCTCTGCCAACGAGAGGCGAAAATGCCGGTAGACGAAACGCTGCAGCAGGCGTCCCGCGATCGCGTCACTTTCGATCAGCCCGACTGGGCGGGCCTTGAGACGCTGAGCGGCGTGTCGAGCAAACGACGCGAAGTAGACTCGGCAATCCGGGCCGGCCGGCCGTCGCCGCGCCGCAGAGGACGCCTGCGCGCGTTGGTGTCGCTCTGGCAGGTTGCTGAACTTGTCCAGGGTCAAATCGTACGCCTGCTCGCAGACGTTCGGATCATCGCTGAGGCAACCCGCTTCGCCGCATGCGATCCGTAACCGCTCAAGAAACTCGGCGAGCCGGAGCCGGCGGCCACCACAATGGCTGAAGACCGTGCGCGCACGGTGCAACTCATCCAGTGCGGCGCGATCATCGTATCGTGCAATCCGGTCCGCCAGCTCAACGAGGGACAGCTTGCGATACTGCAATCCGCTGCTGATCGCGGGCTCGTCCCCCGCCGCCTTGCGTTCCGCCTGACCGACTGTCCGCTGCGCCTTTCTCATAGGAGTTGCCGATTCGTCGCTC
Organism: uncultured Planctomycetales bacterium; assembly: GCA_964468185.1. Classification (GTDB taxonomy): domain Bacteria; phylum Planctomycetota; class Phycisphaerae; order UBA1845; family Fen-1342; genus JANQFV01. The sequence continues at coordinate 9,107 of CAYXTR010000051.1, forward strand.
TCTTATACGCCAGTCGTGCGCGCGAGCTGAGTTGACGTAGCCGGTGCCGCTTCCAACCGCGCCGCCCGCGCGTCCCTCTTTCTGCTCTGCTCGGCGCAACCCGCGTTCATGCCCCAGAACGCGGCCGCGAACGCCGCGTCGAGCACCGGTTACCAGGGCAACTGCCAACTGCCTGGGGCCAGGTACAGCGTCTCGCGCTCCTGTTCGTCCGGCCAGATCAATGGCCGGCGTCCGGCGGCTTCCTCAATTGCGCCTTCGATTTCCAGACGCGTGCCACATTGCGGGCATAGGTTGAGTTCCTGCCAGCCTAACATACCCGCATCGAACTGGGCATCTCGACAATTCGGGCATGGCGAGAAGTGGTCAGCCCGGTTATCGAGGCCACGATCGACCCAGAGGTAGTCAGTTTGGCCTTTATCACGACGTCCACGCATAAACAATTTCCGCAGCTAGGTTTACGATACGTTGGTCACGGCAGTAGGAGCCGCCCACTCCAATAGCGGCTGGGAGATCCGTGGTGTTTCAGCCTAGACACGGAGAAATGGCCGCGAACCGCGCCGAACCCACCGGGATTTCGGCCCGGGAGTCGCAGCTTCGGCGGCGTTAAGCACTCGGTGGGCGCGGACCCGCAGCCCAGTGCAGCAAACGGGGACAAGGCGCGAGGATTATCGGCTGCCAAACTCGAACCCTATATAAGGCAAGCATTTATGTTCGCAACGGGCCGGACGCATGCTGCGCGACCGCGCCCGGATTTCCGGACAGAACAGCTACTCGTAGCCCTTTGGCCTCGGACCCGAGCGCTCTGAAGAAGTTCGTCCCAGAAGTTTCGATGACACGATTCGTCCGCTTGGCATCATCCGTAAGCGCTCGTCCTGACTGTGCGCCCCCCCAGGGCCGCACAGCGAATGCGAATTCCCACTCCAGTGATTTCGTAGGTCGGCCCCTCCGCACTCTCCGTCGCGGGGGTCGACACCCAGTGGATCGCATGTGATTGTGTTAGACTGGGATCAGACGGATGAGATATCGAACAGAAGCGCCCGCTTGAGGAGGAATGGCCCCGACAGCTCGAAGAGGGATTGGATTAAAGGCGCTGACCGACGAACCTCTTTACCACCTCGGAGAGAATGTATATGGGTCGGCGTCGTGGTGTGGAGGCAATCTGGCGAGGGTGAGTGCAATGGCGGGAAACAGCCGAAGGCAAAGACACGCTGCCAAGGTCGTCGTGCTAATCACAGACGGGCATGACACAGATGAAAATGACGGTCAGAAGCTGCTGAGAGAGGCGGAACGCGTGCTCCCGGAGTGGGGCGTGTTCTTGCTGTCATGCTGTGTCGGAAAATCCGGCGTCAATCACCACGATGTGTCGCATCTCGCGCTGGCGACCGGCGGCCAACACATGACCGTCGCGACGCCCGATCAGATCGCCGATACGTTGCGCGATCTGACCCAGTTCCTTCATGTCCAGATCCTCCAAACGACACAAATGTCACGCGGGTCGGACCACGTTGGCGTGTCGCGAGAGCTTGTTGTCGAGCAGGCGATCGGGCGAGTGGTTGTCGATCTGATGATCTTGATTGACTGCTCCTACAGGATGGCTGGTGTGGCCCCCGATGACCGCCCGCCGGGAGACGCCACGAAGTTTCCGATGGCGAAGAAAGCGGCTGCCAATCTCCTCGCCAGCTTGGACTTCGAATTCGACCGCGCAGGCGTCATCCGCGTCGGCGACGACGCTGAACTGGTTCAACCCCTGACGAGTGACCGAACAGCATGCGTTCGAGCCATCGAAGGCCTCTCGGGAGCCGGGGGCAGTTCGCTTTTCAGAGCGGTTTGGGGGGCTGCGAGCATCCTCGCAGAACCACAGTGGTACACGTGTCTCGAGTGCGGCGGTATAGACAACCCAAACATGTGGATGCTTCAGCTCACGCTCATGGCGGTCAGGTGCAGAAAATGTGGTCGCCTATATCGTCGTGATTCCTGCTGACGACACAGACCGATGGTACACGCGGCGATCGCGGTTCGCCCCGGCGCTGAGCTTGTCGTCGACGCTGTCCCCGTCTCCAACACCACGACGACATCACGGTAAGTTCCAGATGCCGGCCTTATCGCCCGTGCCGCTGTCTCGCGCAACAACCTCGATCCGGTTTGTGCGGCGTCGCGACATCGTCGCGTGCCGGTCGGGATCCACTCGCCGAGGTGAACCCGAAACAGTATGGACGACGTCCAGCCGGGAAGGCTGGCAGTCGTGGTGGTTGCGGAAAAGCTCGTCGAGCATGAAGCTATGAAGCGAGTCTCCTGTGAGATACGTTCGGGGTCGGCGTATGGTCGCCCCAGATCAACACAGGAGACCCACATGTATTCGATCGGCATTGACGCTCACTATCGGTATTCCAACGTGTGCATCCTGGACCCACAAGGCCAGCAGATCAAGGAAGTGCGGCTCAAGACGTCGGAGTTGGTGACGTTTCTCGAGCAGCAGCCGGGGCCGCAGCAGATCTGCTACGAAGCATCGTTGGGTTACGGGGTGCTCTACGACCGGCTCGCCCAGGTCGCTCAGCGCGTGTTGGTAGCCCATCCAGGGCATCTGCGATTGATCTTCCGCAGTAAACGCAAGAACGATCGGGTCGACGCCCGCAAGCTGGCGTTGCTGCTGTTTCTGGATGAAGTGCCGACGGTTTACGTGCCCAGCCTCGGCTATCGGGATTGGCGCAAGCTCATCGAGACGCGTCAGCGTCGTCTGGCAGATCGGACGCGCACCAAGAACCGGCTGCGAGGACTCTTGCGTGGGCAGGGGATCGCAGCGCCACATCGGCTTGGGCTGTGGACCCGGAAGGGCCTGGCGTGGCTGCAGGAGTTGACCTTGCCGACGGCGGACGCGGCGTTGGATCGAGACCTGCTGCTGGACGATCTGGAACGCCAGCAAGCCACGCTACGGCGTGTCGAAGGCCGGCTCAACGAGATCGGCGTGAAGCATCCCGGCGTGCAGTTGCTGCGAACGATTCCCGGTGTCGGCCCCCGCACGGCCGAAGCGGTCGTGGCGTACATCGCGGATCCTCGGCGTTTCCGTCGCAATCGGTGCGTGGGCAGTTATTTTGGACTGATTCCTCAGCAGGATCAAAGTGCGGATCGCAATCGCCTGGGGCATATCCCGGGCGTGTACCTGGCCGAAAGCCTGTTCGAGGACGCCCAGAGCCTCCGGAAGGACATGGGCGACGAGGCCTTCTTCGGCAAGCTCAACGACACCGCGGGCGGTGGGAACGGCGGCGGATGGGGCAGCATCTCGGCCGGGTGGGATGGTGCCAGCTTCGAAGCCGCCATGTCCGCAGAGCCGGGCAACAGCGAACGCACTCGGCTGGTCGGGGACCTGATCGGTGCCTACTTCCGCAGCTACCACAACGTCGCGGCCGGGCAGGACGAAGCGTACCTCGACATCGACCGAGGCCTCTCAGTTCTCTCGCAGCACGCCCACGCCTTGGGCTATGACACCCTGATTCTGTTCCTGGACGAGCTCATCCTCTGGCTGGCGAGCCACGCCGCGGACATGAGCTTTGTGCAGCGCGAAGTTCAGAAGCTGGTCAAGCTGGTCGAGGGGCAGCACGTCGACCGCCCGATCCCAATCGTGAGTTTCGTGGCGCGACAGCGGGACCTGCGAAAGCTCATCGGCGAAACGGTTCCGGGCGCCCTGAAAATCAACTTCGAAGACTCTGTAGATTGGTCAGAGGGTCGATTCGGCGTCATCAAGCTCGAGGATCGCAACCTGCCCATGATCGCCCACAAGCGGGTGCTCAAGACGCGCAGCCCGGCCGCTCGTCAGGAACTGGATTCGGCGTTCGAGTCGACGGCGAAGATCCGCAAGGAAGTCATGGACACCCTCCTGGCCAACGAATTTGACCGGGAGATGTTCCGGCTGATCTACCCCTTCAGCCCGGCGCTGATGGAGACGCTCATCGCGGCGTCCAGCATGCTTCAGCGAGAGCGCACGGCGATCAAAGTCATGATGCAGCTGCTTGTCGAGCAGCAAGAGACGCTGAAGGTCGGAGACATCGTACCTGTCGGTGATCTGTATGACGCTGTTGCACACGGCGACGAGGCCTTCAGCCAGGACATGAAGGTCCATTTTAATAATGCGCGCAAGCTGTACCACGAGAAGCTGTTGCCCATGCTTGAAGCACAGCATGGCGGACGACGCGACGACATCCTCGCGAAGGCGTTCGATGATCCGGAGCGGGTCAACTTTGTGAACGATGATCGTCTGGTCAAGACGCTGCTGCTGGCGGCACTTGTGCCGGGCGTGAACTCGCTACGAGCGCTGAATGCAAACCGCCTGGCCGCACTGAACCACGGCACGATTCGTTCGCCGATTCCCGGCAAGGAAGCCGGATTGGTTCTGCAGAAGTGCAAGGCGTGGGCAGCTGAGGTGGGCGAAATCAAGGTCGAGTCCGAGGGAGGGAACGCGACCGTCGCGATTCAGCTGAGCGGCGTGGACACCGAGGCGATCCTGGCGGCCGCCACGCATGAGGACAATCCCGGCAATCAGATGCGGATGGTCCGACAGATCCTATTCGAGGAGCTTGGGATTGAGAATGTCGATCAGATGTTCCTGACCTACGAGTTCCTGTGGCGGAACACGCATCGCGAGTGTGACGTCATCTACGGGAACGTGCGATCGTTGCCAGAGACGTCGCTGACAGCCAACGAGGGAACCTGGAAGATCATCATCGATTATCCGTTTGACGAGCCGGGTCACACCACGCGGGATGACCTGGGCAAGCTCCAGCTGTACCTGCAGAGTAACCAGAACGGCACGCGGACGATCGTCTGGATGCCCGCGTTCTTCTCGGAGGCGGCCATGCGCGACCTGAGCCGCCTCGTCGTCATCGACCACGTGCTCACGGGTGAGCGTTTCAACAGCTATGCGTCGTTCCTATCACCCCAAGACCGCCCCACAGCCAGGACGCTGCTAGAGAACCAATGGAGTTCGTTGCGCGGGCGGGTGAAGCAGCATGTTGAGGCGGCGTATGGCATCCGTGGTAGCCAGAGCAAGTCGATCGACAACTCGCACGAACTCACGGACACGTTCAGGTCGCTGTATCCAGGCCTGGATCTCCAACCTCCAGCGGCGAGCAGTCTGAAGGGAGCGCTCGAGGACTTGCTCGGACAAGGGCTTGGCTTCGAATTTCCGTCTCATCCGAACTTCGGAGCGGAGATCAAGAGCCTGCACTTGCGCAAAGTGCACGACGAGGTTATCAAGGCGACCTCCGAGAAGGGTGGCCGAACGCAGGTCGAGAAAAGCAATCGCAGCCTGGTGAAGCAGATTGCTGAGCCGCTGAACTTGGGTGAACAGGGCGAAACGCACTTCGTGCTCAGTCAGCGTTGGCGCGATCACTTCTTGCGTAAAGCCAACGAATTAGGGTCGGCAATGACTGTGATGGCGTTGCGAAAGTGGATCGATGAGCCGCGCCCGATGGGGCTGCCGAAGGAATGTGCCAACCTGATCATCCTCGTGTTCGCAGCTCAGGCGAACCGTAGCTTCTTCCGTCATGGTGCACCGTTTGACGCCACGATCGCTAATCTGCCGGACGAGGTCGAGTTACGTGAGCAGAAGCTCCCGCCCGAGACGGCCTGGGTCACCGCGATTGAAAGAGCGAGTCGGATCTTCGGTGTCGTATCGTCGCCCCTGCTAAACGCCGTGAACCTGGCAAAGCTCGCCGACGAGATCCAGAAGCGAGCCAAAGAGCACGTTGACGCATGCCGCACGTTGGTAACGGATCTAGGCACACAACTCGACGACTTCGGAGAGACGAAGGACAAGACGCCGCGTTTCCAGACCGCTCAAGCGGTGATGGAGCTAGTAGAAGCAGTTCTGGACGCGCGACCGGCCAGCGTGGTCGAGACCCTGGCTTCCATCACACCGCAGACCTCCGAAGCTGCGATGGGCTCGAGCTACGCTTCCGCCGCTGGCGTCGTCGCCGCCCTATCAGGGACTCAGTGGAAGCTGTTCGACAGCATGCGTAGCCTGCAGGACGAGCGAAAAACCGCTGCGGAGGCAATTGTCGATCGCGTCAAAGAAGGCCTCCGCAGTGATCAGCACGTGGTTGATCTGGGGCCCATATTGCGGGTGGAGCAGAGCAAGGCCATCGACTTGCTGACGCCACCATCGACGAAGGGCACCGAAGAGGAAGGCGAGACGCGGGCCGGTGGTACAACGGTTACGCCTCCCTCGACAAAGGTGGGCAAGAAGGTCGTTGACAGAGGCTCGCGCGAGAACCTCACGCTCGCTGAAGCGGAGGGAGAACTATCTCGGCTGCGTCAGCAGATCAAGGGTAGACAGAGCGCCAGAGTGAACGTGTCGTGGGTCGTTGAGGAATAACACGCAATGCCAACTGCCGCACCATCACTGGGAGTCATCCGAGCTCAGATCCGAGCTATACGGAACAAAGCGCAGAACGCGAGGGTCTTCGGCATCTACTCGCCTGGGCGTTGGTCAGGGCCCTCGGTGCATGGTGAAGGGGATGAGCAGATCGCCATTTACCAGTGCGATTCCCCACTTGAGATGCGTCTAGCAATACAAGACGCCCCGAAGGCTGCTTCAGCAACGGTCCTGGTTACACCTTTGGAACAGACGAAGGTCAATGATGACATCCTGGTGCGCATGGCTCTCCGCCGGCTGCACCCGATTAACAACTGGGAGATCATTCGGTCTCTGTTTAAGGCGAAGCAGCTAGATCCTCGCATCACGCGCCACGCTTTTCTTGCGGATCATCTACTCGAGCACCTCGGGACCTACGACTTCCCGCCGGTGGCGGGCGGGCTCGTGGATGCGGAGACGGTGTGGGGAATCCTGCTGAAGGAGTGTCTCGGTCTTTCAGGAGCACGGCCGGACTTAGTTGAGCTTCTGCGCTGCGCTTCCGAATCTGACCTGCCAGCTCGGTGGCGATCATGTGCCCCGGAGTTCCGCACAGCGGCAACCGATTGGATCAGCGAGCACGCAGGCGACACGGCGCGCTTGATGCTTCAATGCCTGAAGACCGATCACGGTGAGAAGGTGCTCGCAATCGGCCTGGCGATGGACGTCGTGTACCACCCGGCCGTAGGGCATGAGTTGGACAAGGCCGCTGGCAGACTCGAGTCATACGTTGGTATTCCCAACCTGCCTGTCGAGGATGCACGTCGTTGGCGAAATGCAGCCGCTGCTGCAGCGAACTCCCTGGCGCACTCTGCACAATACCGATGCCAAGTTCGATAACCCGCGGGCTGTTCAGATTCGACTGGCAGCGTTCGACCTTGAGCGGTTGTGCGAAGTCGGCCGAAAGGTCCGCGATATCTTTGCGATGCATGCTGCTGCGCCAGAGCGTGTTACGGCACTCGTTGATGACGCCTACGTTGAGGAGCTTGCCCGTGCCGTTGCTGGACGCCTTGGCGGGAAAATCGGAGTGGCTCCGAGGATATTCTTGAAGAAGCTGGTCGCTGACATACTGGATCGCGTCGATCAATTCGAGGATTTCAACCCACACGAGCACTACAAACTGACGCTTCAGGATTCAGAAATGACGTCCTTTGAACGGCACGCCGCTTCCGCCACCTCGGTTGACGACATTGACTTGCCATAGGACTCCGCGTGTGGATGCGTTTGACCTGCTACATCCTGGCCTCCAACATCACATCGTGAACAGCCTCGGCTGGCGCGAACTCAGGCCCTTTCAGGAGGACGTGATACCGGCGGTTCTTAGAGGCGAACACGTCCTTGTCATAGCACCAACTGCCGGTGGAAAAACGGAGGCGGCAATCCTCCCCGTCCTGTCGCGTATGCTGAGCGAAGATTGGTCAGGGCTCAGTACGCTCTATCTGTGCCCCATTAGAGCACTTCTTAACAACCTGCACGTCCGGCTCTCCCGGTACGCTACCTTGGTTGGCCGCTCCTGCTCGGTGTGGCATGGCGACACATCCCCGTCGGCAAGGTTTAAGATCAGCCGTCATCCCCCGGATATCCTGCTAACAACGCCGGAATCTCTTGAAGTGATGTTGGTCTCCAGGAAGACGGACCCCGCGGGGCTTCTGTCACAAGTGCAGACGGTAATTGTTGATGAACTACACGCGTTCGCGGGAGACGACCGTGGGTGGCACCTGGTCTCCGTTTTGCAGCGGGTATCGCGCCTGGCTGGGAAGCAGCTGCAGAGAGTCGGCCTGTCCGCCACTGTCGGAAACCCTGACGAAATCCTGGCTTGGTTGGCACCAGGTCCTGAAGGATCGAGGCGTATCGTAGCGCCGCGAAGCACGAAGACGAAAGCGGAGGCTGAAGTCCAACTCGACTACGTTGGTTCGGTCGAGAACGCAGCCATTGTGATATCGAGGTTGCATCGTGGCGAGAAGCGGCTGGTGTTCGTGGATAGCAGATCCCGGGCAGAAGAGCTTGGAGCCAACCTTCGGCAACTCGACGTCAAGACGTTCGTGACGCACAGTTCCCTGAGCAAGGAGCAACGTGCTCGGGCGGAAGCCGCATTCGCGTCGGAGACCGACTGCGTCATCGTGGCCACTAGCGCTCTAGAGCTTGGCATCGATGTCGGGGATCTCGATCGCGTTATCCAACTCGATGCGCCGACCCGAGTTGCGAGCATGCTGCAGAGGATGGGGCGGACGGGTCGTCGCCAGAACGCTGCAAGCAACTGCCTCTTCCTCGCAACTTCCCAACGCGCGCTACTGCTCGCGGCCGGTTTGATCGATCTGTGGCAAGCAGGATTCATCGAGTCGATTGTACCTCCTCCGAGGCCCTATCACGTCTTCGCACAGCAGATTATGGCGCTCGCGCTACAGCTTCGAGGACTGGAGCGGCAGGCGTGGCGGGATTGGATCGGTACCGTTACAGCGTTTGAAGACATGGGTGACGCGCTGGCGGAACTCATCATCCAACACATGATCGCGAGCGACATCCTCTGGGACGACTCCGGACTGCTGTGGTTTGGAAGGCGAGGGGAAAAGGAGTTTGGCTACCGCAACTTCATGGATCTGCTTTCCGTCTTCACAAGCGAGCCCCTCTTCACCGTTCGATATGGTCGCACTGACATTGGATACGTGCACGAGCTGTCTTTTGCTCGAGGCAATGATGACGAAAAGACGCTCCTGCTGGGGGGCCGAGCGTGGACCGTCACACACATCGATTGGCAGCGTCGGATTGCGTACGTTGAGGCTGCTGAGCAACGCGGCCGGTCACGCTGGATGGGAGCTGGGCAACCTCTATCGCACGAGTTGTGTCAAGCCATCCGTCAGATCCTGGCAAGGAAAGGCGAATCTGAATTATGGTCTCGAAGGGCTCGCGAGGAAATTCGTCTGGCTCGCGAGGAGTATTTCTGGGTAAATGAGACCGAGACAGCAACTGTGTCTGACGAAGATGGCATTGCATGGTGGACGTTCGCAGGCGATCGCGCAAACGCTGCGTTGCGGCAGTGGCTTATGAAACATACCGGCGGCAACGTGCGGAGTACTGCCTTTTCAGTTACGACAGACGCGTCGCCCAGTGCAATGGCCTTCTCGTCAGCGATCGATGAGTTGAAGAACGCGGACATTGATGACCTAGTACTCGATGTCAGCGATCAGATCCTGGAAGGTCTGAAGTTTGCATCGTGTCTGCCAGAGGATCTGGCTCGTAGTGTGGTCCAGCACCGGCTGGCAGACTCGGTTGCGCTTAGCCAAGTGCTGGCCGAGCCCGTTCGACATCTGCGGTCATCCTAGATCTAGATGCGCGTCTGTTTGAAGCCACAGTAACGATCTCCGGGTGACCAACCCGACAAGCTCGGCGACGTTCACGCATCCATGACGTCCAGCTCACACAGCTGGACGTCGTCAGCGCAGGCCACCTGAGCGGCTAATCCAAGAAGCCATCTTGAAATAGCCGAGATTGCCTGCTATGCTCGTCAGGCATGATCGATCGCGATCTCGCTCCGAAGCTTCGTTCGGCGGCCAAACAGGCGCCGGCCGTCACGCTCACTGGTCCGCGCCAGAGCGGGAAGTCCACGCTCTGCCGGATGGTCTTCCCCAGGCACGCCTACGCCAACCTGGAGGCGCCCGACGTGCGGGCGTTCGCGGCCAGCGACCCACGCGGCTTCCTCGGCCAATTCAGCCAGGGTGCCGTGCTCGACGAGATCCAGCGCGTGCCCGAGTTGACGTCCTACCTGCAAGGTCTGATCGACGACGATCCGAAACACGGCCGCTGGGTGCTGACCGGCTCACAGAGCCTGACGATGATGGAATCGGTCAGTCAGTCCCTGGCCGGCCGAACGGCCGTCCTGCATCTGATGCCGCTGGCGCGGAGCGAGGCGCGACGATTCAAGCGACACCCGAAGTCCATCGACGAAGCGCTCTTCACCGGCGGCTATCCGCGCATCCTGGACCAGCGACTGGCGCCGAGCGAGTGGCTCGGCTCGTACGTGCGCACGTACGTGGACCGCGACGTACGCCTGATCTCGAACGTTGGCGATCTGGCGGTGTTTCAGCGGTTCGTGCAGTTGTGTGCCAGTCGCACCGGTCAACTCCTCAATCTCTCATCGCTGGCCCTCGATGCCGGTATCGCGCAACCAACCGCCAAGGCCTGGCTCTCCATCCTGGAAGCGACGTTCATCGTGTTCCGGTTGCAGCCGTACTTCGCGAATATCGGCAAGCGGCTGGTGAAAACGCCGAAGCTGCATTTCTACGACTCCGGCCTGGTGTGCTGGCTGCTGGGGATTCGTGCACCCGAGCAACTGCGGCTGCACCCGCTCCGCGGCGCGATTTTCGAAAGCTGGGTCGTCTCGGAGATCCTCAAGCACCGGTTCAACCGCGGCGAGCACGCCGGCCTTTACTTTTATCGTGACCGCCACGGTCTCGAGGCGGACCTCGTCGTCGAAGACGGGCAGAAGCTCACGGTCGTGGAAGCGAAAGCCAGCCAGACGGCTACGACGGACGTGGTGAATGCCGGCCGGCAGGTGACGGAGGTGCTTGCGGACGCCGCGCGAGCCAAGCGCATCGTCGTGTTCGGCGGTGACGCTGGACAGAAGCGCAGCGATTCCGAGGTTCTCTCCTGGAACGAACTCGACCAACGGCGTTGGTAACAGCACCGGTTCTGCCAGTCACCCTGCCTGATGCGTACTACTTGCAGCCGAAACGTAAACCTCATGGTTCGCGAGATCGAGTTCAGCGGCCACATCTGGACGTCACGCCTTATGGAGCAAGTTGTGCGGCTATGTCGCTAATCGGCTTCCACATTGCGGGCAGTACCGATTGTGGGTCCGGTTGCGCTCTCCGCACACCGGGCACGCGTGCGGTCGCAAGCCGCCATTGAAGCGCGACCGCGACGGAAGCAGAACCAGCAAGGCCAGGATGACGGCGAGCGCCGTGCCGGTGAGGTACTCGGCGCGAATCCACCGTGCGAGTGGGACCAAGCCGACATGCCAGAGTCTTGCGGTGATGGCCGGCAAGCCTGCGGTAACCATGATGATCGCGGCGATCGTGATGACGATGAGCTTGCGGGACATGGAGCACCTCCAGCCGCCCATCGTAGCGCTGGTGGGCACAGCGCGCAAGTAGTTTTCGAAGAGAGCTCTCGCTAGCTCGGGGAGGGAATCGCGGCCAGAAGAGCGGCCGCGATGAGAGAGGTGAAGTTAGAAGGTGGAAGGCGAACGATCGGACTCATCGTCAAAGCGACATGTCAGCTGGTACCAGAATGGGCCTCCTGGTTGGAAGTTCTCGTGCTCCCATGCCAGCGCGGACCTGCGGGAACGTGACTGATGGACGATCGGGCAACAACGTGTGCCTGATTGAGCCGTCGGCCGAACCGTCCAGCTCTGTAGCCCATTGTCGAACTCGACGTGGCTTGCCCGTTCGACCCGGACGACGCCCAGCTTACCGAGCGGTACGTTGTCGTCCCAGAGGCCACAGATGCGGCCGTCTGGCGTGATGCGGAGCTTGGTCATCGTGCGGCCTCCCTTCGATTGTTCGCCTGCGGGGGCAGGCGCTGGGCCTCGGGCTTGAGGCGGTCCTCGGTGACGGGACCGCCGAGGGCCTTGAGGATCTGCTCGGTGGCCTGCGTGCAGGTTGCGTCGGTGAAGTTGATGGCGTCGACCGTGCACGAGCCGTCGGGCTTGATGATCATGCGGACGTGTTTCTGTCGCATGGCGGTATTCTCCTCATATAGTGCAGTGAACCACTGCACGGTTTCTGGTTACGACTTCTACT
>CAYXTR010000052.1:0-21117 GCA_964468185.1 uncultured Planctomycetales bacterium
CGCGACACTATGACCCTGCGCGGGCGTCGCTGAACACGTTCGCCGAGCGGGTCGTTTGCTCGCTGGTCGCGACCCTGCTGCGCGAGCAGCGGCGGCAGAAGAGCGTCGCGCTGCGTGGCACCGTCTCGCTGGAGATCCAGTGCGACTGCGCAGATGACGGTGCCAGCTCCCTGGGCGACCTGCTGCAAGGCGTGGACCGGGCGCGCCGCGTTGGCAGCGTAGCGTCCGACCCTGTCGCGGAGCTCGAGCGCCGCGATGCGATTCGCCACGTGCTCGCAGAATTGCCCGACGATCTGCGTGACGTGTGTCGCCGACTGATGCGCGCGACCGCGACGGAGGTTGCGCGCGACCTGGGTGTCTCGCGGCACCAAGTCCAGAAGGCCATCCAGCAGCTGCGCAGCCGCTTTGCAGCTGCGGGCCTCAACTGATTCACCTCCCTCTGCTCCGACAGCCGACCCGAGCGCGGCGTATGTAACCAGAAGACGCCGCGCTCGGGCGGCGCAGATGGAGTTGCCCATGCCTGCTGATGTTCACCGATTCGAGTTCGACGATCACGCGACCTGCATAGAGGCCGAGTTAACGCTGCACCTGGCGATCTGTTCGGTGGAGGGCCTGTTCGGCGCGGCCACCGTGCGACTGCAGGCCGGCTATCACGTCGACGAGTCCCACTGCGCGATCACTATCGACGGCACGACCGACGTCGGCGCGGCACTGGTCCGCATCTTCACCAGCCTGGCGCTGCGCGAGTTTGGAGACCATGCGTTTCGGGTACGTCCCGTGGCGCGGTGCACTGGCTGCAGCGGGAGGGCCGCGTGAATCCTGAGCCGGCGAACAACTCCCCCTTCGAGCGCGACGAGGGCGTTCCGCTCGTCCGCCTGGGCCAAGGCGATTCCGTGCGCGACTATGGACCGGCTGAGAGCCCGCTGGACCAGCCCGGCAGCGCGAAGGGCATCCTGACGTTCTCAGCGCTGAACACGTTTCGCAACTGTCCGCGCAGGTACAAGCATCGCTACGTCGATCACCTGCAGCCACTTGACCGGCCGGAGAGTCTTTCGTTCGGCAGCGTCATCCACGAGGCGCTGGAGCGCTGGTACCGAGCGACGGATGACACCAACCGCCTGTGGACGGTGCTGGACTTCGTCGACGACCAGTTCCCACAGCGCGACCACGATCCGGTCCAGAAGCAGCGCTGGCACCTGGCGCGGGCCATGCTCGTCGGCTACGCGCAGCGCTATCCGGCCGAGGACTTCGAGGTCGTCGAGATTGAGAAGACCTTCACGGGCGAGATTCGCAATCCCGATACCGGCCGGCCGAGCCAGACCTTCGTGATGGCCGGCAAGGCGGATGGCATCATTCGCCTCAGCGGCGAGCTGTACCTGCTGGAGCACAAGACCGCGGGCTCGATCGACGCCAACTACCTCGACAAGCTGTGGACCGACACGCAAATCGCGCTGTACTGCTTCTACCTGCGGCAGATCGGCTATCCGATTGTCGGCGTGCTCTACAACATCCTGCTCAAATCGCGCCTGCGACAGCACGCCGGCGAGACGCAGGAGGAGTACGAGGCGCGCCGGGCCGCGCTCGCCGCGAAGAACAAGAGCGGCCGCTCGACCGCGAAGCGCCAGTTCCCCGAGAGTGATGAGGAATTCCAGGTCCGGCTGGCGGCGTGGTACGCGCGGCCGGAGGCCTTCCATCGCGAGCGCGTGTACCTCTCCGAAGACCGGCTGGCGATGCTGCAGGAGGAGGTCTGGGAGATTACGCAGCAGTACCTCGACGCGCGGCGGCGCGGCAAGTGGCTACTGAACACGTCGAACTGCTTCGCGTACGAACGTCCCTGCGAATACCTGCCGTTCTGCCAGTCCGGCTTCAACCCCAACGTCCGCGACAACCTGTTCACGTTGGCGCCGCCGCATGAGGAGCTCGTGCCGGCGCCAACCGGCGAATCCGCAACCTCGTTCTGAAGGAGCACCCGATGCCTGTTGCATTGCCCACCGAGCGCAGCAAGCGCACTGATGACCTGTCCCAGCAGACCATCCTGTTCTATGGCCCGCCGAAGGTCGGCAAGTCGACGATTGCCAGCCGGTTCCCCGAAGCGCTCTTCTTCGAGTGCGAGCCCGGCCTCAACCAGCTCGAGGTCTACAAGGTCCCGACCTACTCGTGGGAGGACTTCCTCGCGGCGTGCAAGCTGGTGGCCAGCGGGGAGCACGGCTTCAAGACCATCGTCATCGACACGATCGACAACGCCTTCAAGTACTGCTCGGACTACACCTGCGGCAAGCACTCGATCGAATACGAGGGTGACATGCCGCACGGCAAGGGCTGGGCGCTCGTCAAGAACGAGTGGCACCGCGTGCTCACGCGGCTGGCGAGCCTGCCGTACGGGGTCGTGCTGATCTCGCACGCCCAGGACAAGACGGTCGAGACGCGCACCGGCGAGTTCACGAAGACGCAGCCGAGCCTGCCGGACCGGGCCCGCAACGTCGTGCTCGGCCTGGTCGACATGATCCTGTACTGCGACACGGTGACGCGCAAGGACGCGGCCGGCAACCTGATCATTGAGCGCGTCATTCGCACGAAACCCCATCCCACGTACGAGGCCGGTGACCGAACCGGTCGTTTGCCGGAGGTGCTGCCGCTGGACTTCGACGCGTTCTTCCGCGCGTTCACGTCGGCCGCGCCACAGGTTCCGGCCGTTCAGGCACCGCCGAGCAACAACGGCCAGGCGAAGCGCACCCCCAACAACGGAAAGGTGAATTGACATGGCGGATACCCCCTTCGACCCGACAGCACCCCAGGAAGAGACGCCGCTCGACCTCAGCGCGTTCGACGAGGAGTTCGACAACGTCGAGCCCGCAGATCACGACGAGGTGCCGGATGGCAAGTACCAAGCGCGCGTGCAGCGTGTCCGGCTCGACCGCAGCCAGAAAGGCGACCCGATGCTGAAGTGGGAGCTGGTCGTCCTATCCGGGCCGCACGCCAACCGGCACATCTTCAAGAACGCCGTCATCACGCCGGCCTCCCTGCCGTTCGTGAAGGGCGACCTGAAGACGCTGGGGCTCGAGGTGCCGCGCTTCAGCGAGCTGCCCAACCACCTGGAGGAGCTGCTCGACCTCACGCTGGAGATCACAAAGCGCACCAAGGGCGAGTACACCAACGTGTACTTCAACAAGCGCATCGATGTGCCGTCCGGCGGCGAGATCCCCGCGGGGGACGTTCCCTTCTGACCGGCGTTGCACCGCACCGAGGAACCAGGGTGCGGTCGGGGCGGGATGGCGTAGCCCGCTTGGCCTCGCACGTCCGGAGATCGCCGGCTCCGGGCTGCCAGTGGGCTCAGACAGCCCGTGCCCGCCCCGACTCTTGCTCTGCAAGGAGGCAGGGATGAACCGATATCGGCGTGCGTACGGCTCGGCGCGGGGGCGACGCAAGTACCAGTGCCAGCAGTGCCAGGCGTTCCGCATGTTCCGCCCCTACGAGCTGCATCGTGCCAACGCCCCCATCTGCCCGGCGTGCGGCGCGCGTTGGTGGGAGCCGTACAGCGCCGGCGCCCGCGAGACCGAGAAGGTGCTGCGCGAACGGGTGCAGGAAGCGCCGCTGCGGGGTGACCTACTGCGGGCGCGGCGGACATGAGCGATTTCCGCATCATCATCGACACGCGCGAGCAGGAGCCCTATGCGTTCGCCTGCGATTCCGTGCGGCGCAAGCTCGTGGCCGGGGACTATTCCGTCGACGGGCTCGAGCAGCTCGTCGCGGTCGAGCGTAAGAGCCTCGCGGACTTCACCAAGACCGTGCTGCACGACTTCCCGCGCTTCGCGGCCGAGCTCGACCGGCTCGCCAACATGCCGCACACCTGCATCGTCGTCGAAGCCGACCTGGACCGCGTGCTGCGCGGTCAAGCCGGTGACGTGCTGCGGGGCGCGTGTCCCGATTCCGTCCTGGGCGCTGCCGTGCATATCCAGACGCGCTTCGCGGTGCCGGTGCTGTGGTGTGGGTCGCGGCAGGCGGCCTGTGCGTTCACGGACGCGTTCCTGCGCATGGCGGCGCGTGAGATCGCGGCGCGGGCACCGACCGGGGAGGCGCGCGATGGCTGAGACGATCCGCGGGAAGATCACCAAGGTCTATCACAGTGGCGCCCGCTTCTCGGCCGGCCTGCTCGAAGCCGACGACGGCAAGCAGGTGCGCTTCGCGGGTGCACTGTGCGCGAATGTGGATGACGTGGTGGCGCTGGTCGGGCGCTGGAAGCACGCCGCGAAGTACGGGCGCCAGTTCGTAGTCGAGAGTGTCGCGTACGACCTGCCCGAATCGCTCGACGGGCTCGTCCACTACCTCCAGCATCACCCGGCGTTCACAGGGATCGGCGCCGCCACCGCTCGGAAGATCGTCGGCTACGCCAGCAGTGCGGCGAATCTCGACCGGCTCATCCGCCAGGACGTGGACGAGCTGCACCGTGAGCTGCGCATCCCGCGCGCGACGCTGCTCTCTCTGCGTGAGGCGTGGATCGCGAATAGCGCCGAGAACGAGGTGCGGACCTACCTGTCGCAGTTCGGCCTGACGGCACACCAGATCACGCGCCTGGTCGACACGTTCAGCAACAGCATCGTCGGCGTGCTGCGCAACGACCCGTATCAGCTCATCCGGTACGTGGATGGCTACGGCTTCAAGCGCGTCGACAAGGTCGCCCGGGCCATGGGCACGCCCAAGGACCACGCGGGCCGGATCGCCGCGGGCTTGGTCTACATCGTCGGCGAGGAGATCGCCAGCGGTCACACCTGGGTCACCGGGACGGACCTGATCGAGAAGGCCAACGAGCTGCTGCTGCTCGACACCTTGGACAGTCGCGATCTCATCCGGGCCGCTGGCGACCGGCTGCTCGAGGAAGGCGCGCTGGTGGCCGACGGTCACGCCGTCACGAAGCCCGCCCTCCTGGACGCTGAGCGGTTGATCCAGCAGACCTTCGCGACGCACGCCCACCGTGAGCGACCGATCGACCGACCGACCGACCGACCGACCGACATCGAGCAACTGAACCCCGGCCAGCGCGCGGCGCTCCGGGCCGCCCTGCGGCATCCCATCACGTTGATCTGCGGCGCGGCCGGCACCGGCAAGACATTTGTGCTGGCCCGCATCGCGCGGGCGTTTCGGGCGGCGGGCCAGGTCGTGGCGCTATGCTCGCCCACCGGCAAGGCCGCCAAGCGCATGGAAGAGACGTTGCGGTCGCAGGGGCTCAACCTGGAGGCCCGGACCATTCACCGACTACTGCACTATGACGGAGCGAGATTCAAACGTCCCAGCCTCTCCTGTCCATATGAGATTGAAGTTGAAGATGGCGACAGCGTGACCGAACCAGCTTGCGACGTTGTCATCGTCGATGAGGTGTCGATGGTCGACGTGCCGCTCATGGCGGCGCTGCTGCAGCGCATCGACTTCAAGCGCACGCGCCTGGTGCTGGTCGGCGATCACAACCAACTGCCGCCCGTTGGACCCGGCAACGTGCTGCGCGACCTGATCGCGCACCAACTCGTGCCCACGGTCATCCTCGACACCGTCGAGCGCCAGGCGGGCGTCCTCAAGGCCAACAGCACCGCCGTGCTGAACGGCGTCGTCGCACCGACCGCCATCAACGACCCGGGCTGGACAATCGTGGACGGCTTCCAGGACGTGCTGCCGATCCAGAGCTACCTGCGTGACCTGGTTCTGAAGGCGTTGCCGGAGCGATTGCGCCTCGCCCCGGTGCGTGACATCCAGATCATCACGCCCACGCATCTCGGCGCGCTCGGTACCAAGGCCATTAACCAGATGATGCAGCACGCCCTGCACGGTGACCCGGGGCGGAAGTTCGCGATCGGCGACAAGGTCATCCAGACCGCCAACGACTACGACCTCGGCGTCATGAACGGCACGCTGGGACGGGTCGTGGCATACGAGCCGGGTGCCAACGCGGCGTATCAGATTCACTTCGACGGCGTTGGCGAGCGGCGGATCGGTGGTGATGGCCTACGCGAAGTCCAGCTCGCGTACGCCCTGACCGCCCACAAGGCGCAGGGCAGCGAATTCCGCTGTGCTGTCGTCCTCTGCCACCGCTCGCACTTCTTCGCCGACCGCAACTGGCTCTACACCGCCGTGACGCGCGCCGCGCAGTATTGCGTCGTGCTCGGGGACCGCTGGGGGCTGCGGAACGCTGCCCGCAAGAACCACGTCGTGCAGCGGCGCACCTTCCTCGATCGCTGGGCTCGGTCTACGGAAGCGAACGCCGACGAAGCTGCGGAGTTGGTCCATGGCTGAGGTGCCGCTCACCTTCGATGCGCAGCGCTTGGCCACAATCGTGCCGGCGTGCCTACGCGATCGCCCGCAGTGGGTGGCGTGGACGTACGTCCTGCGCGACGGGAAGCGCACGAAATGTCCCGTCAGCCCGACCAAGGGCGGCAAGGCCTCGTCGATCAACCCAGCCACGTGGGGCACCTTCGAGCAGGCCCTGGGCGCGTGCCAGCGGTGCTCAGACCTGGTGGGCGTGGGGTTCGTCTTCACGAAGGGCGACCCCTACGCCGGCGTCGACCTTGATGACTGCATTGATGCGGCGGGACACATCAAACCGTGGGCGAGGGTCTTCCTCGAGCAGCTCGACAGCTATACCGAGATCAGTCCCTCGGGGACCGGCGTGAAGGTGTTCGTGCAGGCGCGCAAGGCAGGTTCCAAGTGCCGCAAGCCCTACGCCGACGGCCAGGTCGAGATGTACGACCACGGGCGGTTCTTCACGCTCACAGCGGCGCGCCTCTCGGAGTACGCAGGCGACGTTGAGACACGCCAGGACGCCTTCGAGGCCGTGTATGACGCTGCCATCGGCGCCGCGACGCCACCTGCGCCGAGGAAGCCGCCGCCAGTATCCAGCGAGGCCGCCGCACCCACGCTCAATGACGACGAGATCCTGAGGCTGGCGGAGAGGAGCCGCAAGTCCGGGGACAAGTTCAAGGCGCTCTGGGATGGCCGCTGGAACGACCATTTCAACTCGCGCAGCGAGGCCGACTCGTCGGTGGTCTTCACGCTGGCGTACTACACGAAGGACGCGGCCCAGATCGACCGGCTTTTCCGCCGCTCGGGCCTGATGCGGGATAAATGGGACGAGCAGCATGGCGATCAAACGTATGGGCAGCTGACGATCAGCAAGGCGCTCGAGACGGTCACCGGGCAATACCGACCACGACAGACCCGGAAGCGGTCACCACCGTCACCGCCGACGTTGCCACCATCATCGGGTCGACCGCAGATCCAGGGCAACGAGCGACAGCTGCGTGCGATCCGCGCCGATGCGCTCGCCGCACTGCAGGTCGCCAACCAACCCCCGCGGCTCTTCCAACGTGCGGGCGGGATGGCCCGGATCGCGCTGTCGACAAACGAGCATGATGTGCTGCCACGCATTCAGCAGCTCGACGCGGACGCCCTGCGTGGCGAGCTCACCGATGTCGCGGATTGGTATCTGCTGCGGCACGGCAAGGACGGCGACGCGCTCGTACCGGAAATGCCGCCGCTGGCGATCGCGCGCGACCTGCTGGCCCAGCCACAGCTCGAGCTTCCACCACTGCATGGTGTGGTGACGTGCCCGACGTTCGCGGGCGATGGCAGCCTGATCAGTGAGGACGGCTATCACGCCGCGAGCGGCCTCTGGCACCACCGGTCCATGCCGGGCCTCAAGCCCATCCCGAGCGCGCCCACGGCCGAGGATGTCGCGCTGGCGCGGGGGCGGCTAATCGACGTGCTCGCGGACTTCCCGTTCGTGGATGATGCGAGCCGCGCCAACGCCGTCGCGCTCATGCTGCTGCCGTTCGTCCGACCATTGATCCCCGGTCCGACACCGCTGCACGCCGTCGATGCGCCGTCGCCCGCTACGGGTAAGGACCTGCTCGTGAAGACGGCGCTGCTGCCGGGGTTGGGGCACGAGGTGGGTGCAACGACCGCAGCCAAGGACCCGGACGAGTGGCGCAAGAAGATCACCTCGGCACTGCTGGCCGATGCGCCGGCGATCCTGCTTGGGAACGTCGCGCACTGCCTGGACAGCGAGCACCTGGCCGCCGTGCTGACCGACACGCTGTGGCGCGATCGCCTGCTGGGCCGCACGCACGAGCTTCGGCTGCCGAATCGTGCCGTCTGGGCGGCCACGGGCAACAACCTCGCCTTCAGCCGGGAGCTGGCCCGTCGCGTGGTGTGGATCCGGCTGGACGCCCGCATGGAGACGCCCGAAGCGCGCCAAGGCTTCCGGCACCCGAACCTGCTCGCGCACGTGCGAAAGCACCGGACTGAGCTCGTCCACGCGGCGCTCAGTAACGCCCGCGATAATACTCTGCGTCACGTTCACGCTTGGTGGGACTCCTGCCGCAGCCGACGTCGATTGGGCCGATTCGGCTGTGCTGACCATCGACGCGTCGCCACCGGTGCACGGTCCGGTTGCGGGCGATAGCTTCGAGTTCGGCATCGATGCAACGCTGGTTCGCCGTGCGCATGGCGACTCGAATGTGTTTGGTGCAAGTGGCGTACCCACCACGGATGACTTTCGTGTGGTCGGCGTGACGTCGGAGCGTGAGGGCGTGTTTGCGGGCGGTATCGACTACTGGAACACGATTACCGCCTATGTTGAGTGGGATGACGCAACGCCGGCCTACGTCGTGTTCGATCTTGACGGCGAAATGACGAGCGTGCCGACGTCGGGGCAAACGGCGCAGGTCACGTACAACATGGGGAGCGACCTGCTGTACACTAGCGGCGGGTACCGCAACATTCTGACGGTCTACGCGATGGACGCTGCCGGTCGGCTATCGCAGCCGATGCAGATCTCTTTCTGGGGCCTGGCATTGCCGGAATGGGCGGTTTCGATCGAGACGATGACCGCCCGCCTCGCGGCACTACGCCGAACCGCACAACTGCTTAAGCGGGGGCACCTGGCACGGATCGAGCAGTTGCGGCACGTCACCGACACGCTGCCGCCAGCAGGACGACGCAAGGCGGCAGAGGTACTGCGCGAACGGTATCGCGAGCTGCAACTCGACGCCCGACTGGATCGCCTGGACAAAGCCGTTGCGGAAAACGAGCGACGGGTTCGCGCGCTCACGCGTCAGGCGCTGGCGTGGTTGGAGGCGCGGGACTACCGCCAGCTTTCGACGGTGTTGGACACCGCAACTCAGCTCCAGCGTCACAACGTGAAGCTTCTGCGCGGGATCGAACGCACAGAGAAGCGTCTGCTCGCGCTCGGGCGGCGAATCGCCAAGGAGATGCATGAGGTGACCGATGGGTGAATCGTCCCGCCGGCAGCAGGTTGGAAGATCGGCTCGCGCCCTGGGAACCGCCCTACAGGTCTCGCGGCGAAGCCCAGGTGGGCCGCTTGCTCGGTCGCTACGGTATTCCGTTTGCGTACGAGCAGCCGACCGTCGTGTACGACCGTGGGGGGTACCGAACGTGGCACCCGGATTTCACGCTGCCGACGTACGGATCGCTGATCGTGGAGTACGCCGGCATGCTGGATCTCCCGCATTACGCTGCTGGCGTGCGGCACAAGCGCCATACCTACGCA
Source organism: uncultured Planctomycetales bacterium (assembly GCA_964468185.1). Classification (GTDB taxonomy): domain Bacteria; phylum Planctomycetota; class Phycisphaerae; order UBA1845; family Fen-1342; genus JANQFV01. Next base: position 9,554 of record CAYXTR010000052.1, read on the forward strand.
GCCAATGGGCTCAATGCGCTATTCGTGTACCCGCAGGAACTGCAGGGGCCGGACTGGTCGCATCAACTCATACGCCGCATTGAGCGGCGTGTGACGGGCGGAGCCACCCGGTGGTCGGCCTCGTACCGGCGTCGGTACGCCTGAGTCGGTGGCCGGGATGCCTCAGGCAAAGTCGAGCCACGTCTGCAATTCCACGTGCGCGGGGGACTCTTGCGCCCGAAGCACGCGTTGACACGCTGCTGTCGCTGCCGGTGACGTGGCGACGACCAGGACACGATCAAAGCCGGCTTCCGCCAGCTTCGTCACGTTGGCTGCGATGTCGGACTTACCCGTTTCGATCTCGATGGCGACACGTTCATCTCCGCGCCGGGCGACCAGATCGACCGTGCCGTCGCCCGGAACGGCTTCTTCCAGCGTGACGTCAAAGCCGTCGTCACGGAAGGTATCGGCGACCGTGGCCGCCCAGTACGTGTGCTCGAGGCTGGCGCGCGGCGCCGGGCCGACTTCGATCCCTTGCTCGCGACACACCGCACGTCCCCAATCCGTCAAGCTGAACAGCATGACCTGCCCGGAGCGGGTGGCGATCGGGACGGCCTCGATGAGGTTTGCGCCGAGCAGGTCGCTGCGGATCGCGTTGCCCTTGCGGCGCGACAGGTGGAGCCGCTTGTACCGTGAGACGGTCGTCGAAAGCGGCCGGGTGGCGATGTCGGTGAGGAACCGGATCGCTTCGCGCGTGAGCGCATCTTCCGGGCGGATTTCAGTACCAGGCTCGGGACCGTTTGTCTCCGACACCGGTACGTAAAACTCCTCGGTGGGGGGTGGTGGGTGGGAGCTCTCTGTCATTGTCGGATTACCGGTGTTTCTATCCGGCGGCGGAACCGCTGGAATCGGCGTGCGATCAGGCAGTGAAGGCTCCGGGCGGCCGGAATCGCTGGAATAACCGGCCATGTGCTGCCGGATGGCGGTGTCCGAGACGGCGCCCTCCCGGATGGGGAAACGCGGCACGCGGATGAGGAATGGCTCGGGATGCTCATCGGCCAGGCGCACGACGGCGGTACCGATCGGCAGCGTGCTGAGAGCCTCCTTCTGCTCGTCAGTGAGATTCATCGCGCCGGCGATCGTCTGTACGTCGGCGCGCAGTTTCTGGCTGAGGGCGATCGTCGCGTACGAGTTGGCGAAGGCCACCTTGCTCAGCAAGGACGCGGACTGATCCACGAACACGTAGCCCAGCCCGAACTGGCGCACCATGCGGATGCTGTTCTCGAGGACCGATTCCCGGGTCCCGGGTTGGCGCGCTAGCAGGAGGTTATGCGCTTCTTCCAGCACGATCATGTTGGTCAACCGCGCGCACGGGCCCTGCGCCAGTCGGTAGCGATACAGGTACAGCGTGAGGGCTTCGGAGAACAAGACCCGGTCGGAGGCGCTGGACAGCCCGTCCATTTCCAGGACAACATCGTGCGCGAGCAGGTCTTGGACGTGGCTGTTGTCCGAGGACCTCCCCATCCTGATCGAGATCGTCGACAGCCAGGAGAAGATCGACGAATTGATGCCGTTCATCGACGAGGCTGTGCAGGAGGGGCTGGTCACGCTGGAACGAGTGCGGGTGATCAAGTACCGGGCGAACGGGCCCAGACAATAACAGCGCGGATCCTTGCGCGGCGCGGTTGGTTGCCCCGGGGCGCATCGTGAGCATCGATGATTTCGTGGTTCTTATCCGGCAGGAGGCTACGGAGGACAAGTCTGCGCCGCGGTCTCTGCGCTAATCTCGCCGCCGCGAAGACGGAGCGTTCGCTTGCAGCGCTCGGCGGCTTGCGGGTCGTGGGTGACCATTACAATCGTGCGACCCTCGGCGTTCAGTTCGGCCAGGAATTCAATGACTTGCTGCCCGGTCTCCGGGTCGAGGTTGCCGGTGGGCTCGTCTGCCAGGATCACCTTCGGATCATTCGCTAACATACGCGCCAGCGCCACACGCTGCTGCTGTCCGACGCTGAGCTCCGAGGGTTTGTGGTGTCGCCGATCACCCAGGCCGACACGCTCCAGCAGCGCGGCCGCTCGCGTTTCCTGTTCCTGCGACGCGGTTCCTGCGATGTACAGCGGGACTTGCACGTTCTCTTGCGCGGTCAGGTACGGCACGAGGTTGAACTGCTGGAAAACGAAGCCGATGTTTCTGCGACGCAACCGGGCACGTTCGTTCGGCGAAAGGTCGTAGAGCGACTGAGTCTCAAACAGCACCTTACCGCTTGAAGGTGAGAGCATACCGCCCAGCATCAGCAACAGCGTACTCTTACCGCTACCGCTGGGACCGACGACGGCCACGAAGTCGCCGGCGGTTATGTCGAACGTCGCATCGCGCAAGCCAGTGACCGCGGTCTTGCGATGGTTGTAGATTTTGGTAATCGCTTCGGTCCGCAGCACGGCTACACCTCCTGGAACGTGGCGCAAGGATCGAGTCGAGCCGCGCTCCGCGCCGGCAGGCAACTGGCCAACAGCGCCACACCGACCGAAAGCCCGACCGCAAGCAGCACGAGCATCGGCATCGGCATTACAACTATTCCTGCGACTCGGGGGCCGAGTACGACCGCCAACGCCGTCCCCAAGAGGAAGCCGCCGATGCCGCCCGCCAAGCCGAGCAACAGGCCCTTGAGCAGGAACATGCGGAGAATCAGGTCCGAGCTGGCGCCGAGCGCCATGAGCGTGCCGATTTCACGGCGGCGCTCGAAGACGTTGGCATACATGTAATTTGCGATGCCGGCGACACCCACCAACACAATGATCCCGATGAAGATCATCGACAACCGCGACATCATGCGGTTGGTCTTGACCTGCGTATCGACGACCTGCGTGACAGTCACCACCTTGGCGTCCGGCAGCAGCTTGTTGATCTTCTGCACCAGCCCGCCGGAGATTTCGTTGCAGCAACCAACGATCTCGATCGCATTGATCACCGGCCCCTTGCCGAGCATCTCCTGTACGGTATGCAGGTGGGCGAACACACGGGCGTCGTCCACGGTGCCGGTTTGCGGCAGCACGGCCGAAACCGTGAATGTGTGATCCAGCACTTCTATGCTGTCACCTTCTTTCAGGCCAAGCAGACTGACGACGTCGGCACCGACCAGGGCTTCGTCAGGTGTCAAGTCGTCCACCACGCGTTGCCGCACCAGCGTTTCCTGCACCGGCGGTTTGAACACGTCCGGCACGTCGGCTACGTCGCCGCAACCTTCGAGCGGACGACCGAAGATCCCGGCACCCTGCCAGGCCGCCTTGGCTTGGAATTCGCTCTTGGGCAAGATGCCGGTCAGTGTGAACCGCCGGCCCTGGATCTCAACCGGCGCCGAGAGCTTGGGGGACAGGTTGTCGAGCCCCTGGAGATCGGAGAGCGTCAACGTCGTGACGTACTCCTCCGGGATGTCATCGTTCTGCATGTCGGCGCTGTAGTAGTCCTGCACGGAGGCGGACTTGGGCAGCACGAGGATATTCGCACCGAGCGCATCGAGTTCCCGTGCGACCGCCTTCTCGGAATAGAAGGTGATATTCTTGATCGAGACAACGACCGCGATGCCGAGCAGGATGGCGACGAAGCTGGTTGCCAACTGGCTCTTGCGCTCGAACATCTCGCGCCAGACGAGCTTTCGGAGTTGCACGGGTGTACCTCTGGTTAGGGCTTCTTTTGGCCGCCCGCGGGCTGTGCGGCGGGCTTCTTCGGGGGACAGCAGCCGCTCTTTGGGTCGCAACCGGAGCCGGCCTTCTTCGTTGCGGCGATGATGTCCAGTTTGTTCGTCGCGCCGGTGAAGGTCGCCACCGGGCGGCCCGGCGGAGCCATCAGAACCGTGACGGCTTCCTCCGTTTCGGGACTGACGCGCAGCTTCTTCAGGAATACGGCTTCAGTCTCATTGGTGGGATCGACGGACACCACGGCGGTGCGGGCGGCGTACAGGCGGTCGGCCTTGAATTCGTTGACGCCCTGCATGGCCTCTTCATTGTGGGCCGTCTTGCCGTTCTGGACGCACACCAGCACCATCTTGCGATCCTGGAGCGCTTTGAGGCATCCAGCCTCACCCGGACTCACAAACGCCTGCTCGAGCTGGGCCGCATCGAAGTTGCGCAACCAACTCTTCGTGACCGCACCGGTCGGGGCGAGCGCGAGAATCAGCGGCATCGGCGCCCGGCTGACACCGAACTTATCAACAGCCGCCTTCTCCAGCGGATCGGTCACATCGACTACGACGACCTCGGCCTTCTCCGACAGGTCCTCCACGCCGGATTCCAGTGCCGTGCGCATCGACTCCGTACGTTCGTCGTCAGTGCGGAGAAAGAAGACGAAGGCATACTTGTTCGCCTTGGCGACGCGGTCGATTGCATGAACGCCCAGTTCCTGATCCATTGATGGCGTTTGCTCCTGCTGGACTATCGCCTGGTCCACGGCGTCGTCCGCTGACTCCCCGGCACCGGGCAACTGCCCGAGTGCTACCGGTGATGCCACCAGCGCTACCGCCAGAATGACCGTCAACCTGCTTGTCTGCGCCCACTTTTGGCTCATCTCGTTGCTCCTCTTGCGGCGTGCCGCCGCACTTTTCAGATTGTCCGGGCAGCTTGGCTGCCCCTTTCCGTCCTCAACGCACAACGACAGCAACGCTCCTTGGCGCGGTCCGTCGCTTTTCCGCACAGAGCGGTCCGCACAGGCCGCCACCGCGCTGCAGCCTCGTCAGCGCATCCAGATCCGCCGCGGCCTGCGGCAGTTCCCTCCGTGCCGAGTCCAGCCAAGCTACGATCCAACGCTGTGTTTCGCTTCGGGGTTCCGCCAGGGAGTAATACACCCACATGCCCTCGCGCCGGTCTGACACGAGCTCAGCCTGCCGCAAGACGGCCATGTGACGCGAGGCTTTGGGCTGCCCAATTTCGAGCACCCTCGTGATCTCGCACACGCAGAGTTCGCCGCTGCTGAGCAAGCTCAGAATCCGCAGCCTCGTTTCGTCTGCGAGGGCTTTGAACAGCTCCACAGTTGTGGGCATCCCAGCGCTCCTCAAATGCATATGGATATTCGTATAAATCAATATCCTATCGACACGGGAGGCTCGGTGCAATAGCGCAGGCCACGAAAAGTCGCATTTTTTTACGCCAGTTCTTGCTGCTCGATCTAGAGTAACCTCGGATCACTGAGAGCCTACAAGTCATTGCACTGCAATGGTTTATGGCTTGTCGAGAAATTGCCGCCAGCGGTGGGGTGAGAGAACCGACCTGCTGTTTTCTCGCCGGCGCTCAGGACCTTCACCGGTTGCAGGTGTGCCGCCGGTCGTACGCCCGGTTCCAGATCAGCAGGCGATGGCGCGGGTCGACCCGCACGCCCGTGACTCTCCCGGGCGCGGACAGCAGGAAGGTCTGCTTCTGCCCTGTAAGGGTGACAACGTGTGTACTGGAGGCAGCACCAGAATCCACCGCCACCTCCAGCCGGAGTTCGTACGGCTCACCCTTCTGTCGGATCGTTACCTGCGCGGCTGGACCCTCTGCACCATGTTCGGCCGTCCAAGTCACATTGAGCACAGGCGCGCCGGCTCTGTCGAGCCACTGGTGAAAGAACGTCTCCAGATTGGCTTCAGGCGCCGCAGCAGCCACAAACGCCGCCCGCAGATCTGCCAGGGACATCTCGCCAGCCCCGTGGCGGGCAATCAGCTCGCGCAGCGTTCGGAAGAACAACTCATCCCCGGCGCGCTGGCGCAGCATGTGGTACATCCAATGTCCCTTGGCGTTCGCGAGCCAGTAGTCGTACCCCTCGCCGGTCAGTTTCATCAATGGTTTGTCGTGCTCCTGGCCGCGAATGCGGTTGAAATACGCGCGGGCGCATTCGCACGGCAGATAGCCAGTCCGCGAGAAGCGGAGGAACTCTGTCGCGGCCTGCTCGCCTTCGAGTGCATCGAGGGCGAGCACGACGCCGAACTGCGCCAGAGCTTCATCCACCATCAGGGCGGCCGGGTTCCGCGATCCGACGAAGTTGCCCCACCACTGGTGCGCCACCTCGTGCGCGATCAGCGCGGTGTTGAAGCCCTCGGAGCGAAGCTCGCTCGATCCGACGAAAATCAGGCCGTTCTCGGCCGCTCCCTTCCATGCGGCGACATCGTTGGGGATCTCGACGAGCGTGCACGTCTCGTACGGGTACGGCCCGAAGCGTGCCTCCAGAACGCTGAGAACCTGCTGGAGCCCCTCTCCGTACGTCGTCGCCTTACCGCTGTCTTCACCGAGGAAGTACGTTACGACTGTGCTGCCCTTGTCCGAGAAGCGCCGCACAGAGTAAGGGCCGGCGACAAACGACCGCGCGGCCGGCACCTCGGACTTCCAGGTCTCGATCCGACGGCCTTCCTCGACACGACTGTCGGCCAACGAGCCGTTGGCCAACGTCCGCCAGTCCTCGGGCACATTGAGGCGGGTCGTCCCCGGTGCGACGACCGACCCTCCCAGCGGTTGGGGATACCAGTCGCCGTGGCAGCGGGCGTAGGCGCACTGCGGGGTGACGACAACGGGGCACGAATCCCCGCCGCTTCTGAACTCGAAGGAAACATAGACCTCCGTGCCGACACGAAGCGGCTGCGGGAATCTCACCTCAGCCCGTTGTGCCGTCATGCGGACTTCGCCGGCTTCCCCGTTGTCAGCGGTGCACTTCGCAAAACGACTGACATCGCTGAGGGTCAGCGTGGGGCCGTGCGATGGACCGCGGACCAAACGAAGCTTGGCCGTCCCCTGGCCAAACAGATTGCCGTGGTACGGGCACAATTCGACGTCGAGATCCAGTCGTACGACGTCCCATCGTTCTTCGGCGGCCCGCGCCGAGGAGCACCCGCTGCCCCAGAACAGCAGGAGCGCGAGGGGCATGAGTGCGCGGCAACCGATGCGCGGGTTTCGAGCCATGACCTTGTTCCTCATGTAGAGTCCGTTAGCTCGCCCTGAACGGTGGAGGGCGCAGCGTGTGCATCGACCACGTCTGCTTCGGCAACACCGCCGTAGAGCCGGCGCAGGAAATAGAGACTCACGTGGACTAGGCCGATGAGCACCGGCACCTCGACCAGCGGGCCGACGACCGTGGCGAAGGCGACCGGCGAGGCGATGCCGAACACGGCGATGGCGACGGCAATCGCCAACTCGAAGTTATTGCCCGACGCGGTGAAGGCCAGCGTGGCGGCGCGGGAGTAGTCTGCCCCGACTTTCCAGGCCATGAAAAAGCTGACCAGGAACATGACCGCGAAGTAGGCACTGAGCGGGATCGCGATCCAAAGCACATCCAGCGGCTGATTGATGATCCGCTCGCCCTGCGTCGAAAACATGACCACGATGGTGAACAGCAGCGCCCCCAGCGTCAACGGCGAGATTTTCGGCACAAAGACCCGATCGTACCACTCGCTGCCCTTGAGCGGCACGAGGATCACGCGGCTCAATATCCCCGCGGCGAAGGGGATGCCCAGGTAGATCATCACGCTGATGAAGATCTCACCCATGCTCACTTCCACGACCGAGCCCTTGAGCCCCAGCAGCGGCGGCAGCACCGTTACGAACACCCATGCATAGAACCCGAAGGTGACAATCTGGAAAATGCTGTTCAGCGCCACCAGCCCCGCAGCATACTCGCTGCTGCCCCGGGCAAGCTGGTTCCAGACCAGCACCATGGCGATGCAGCGCGCGATGCCGACCATGATCAGCCCGACCATGTAAAGGCCCCAGCGCTCGTCGGGTCCGAACACCGCCGGGGCGACAAAGCCAAAGAACACGACTGCCAGCAGGAACATAAGGATCGGGCCGACGATCCAGTTCTGCACCAGCGACAGGCCAACCACTTTGGCGTCCGCAAACACCTTGGGCATCAACTCGTACTTCACCTTCGCCAGCGGTGGGTACATCATGAGGATCAGGCCCGCGGCAATTAGCAGGTTGGTGTGCTCGCCGACGGTCAGCGCGTGGTTGAAGCGCTCGACACCGGACTGAAACAGGTAGCCGATTGCTACTCCCAACGCCATCGCCAGGAAGATCCACAGCGTCAGGAAGCGGTCCAGGAACGAAAGGCGTGAGGGACACTCGGCCTGCATGGTGGTTACTCCGGCTTGCGGGCGGTAACGTTCAGACTCGTAATGAAGTCCGCGGGCCGCGTCCCGGCCGGCAGCGCGGCGATGATCTTCTGGTAGAGCGGATCCTCGAACGAGGTCATTGCCTCGATGTACTGCGGCTTGTGCTCGAGCTGAATGTCGGTGAGGCCGGCCTCCCGGGCAAACCGCTCCGTGTTCTCTACCAGTTCCGCGCCGGCGATACAGCCGACCAGTGCTTCCACGTCGGTTCGCACCGCCTCCGGCAACGGCTGCAGCAGGGCGAGGTCCGAGACGGCCACGCGACCGCCAGGCTTCAGGACACGGGCAATCTCACGCCAGACCTGCGGCTTGTCAGGCGAGAGGTTAATCACGCAGTTCGAGATGACGACGTCGACGCTGTTGTCGGCGACTGGCAGATGCTCGATCTCGCCCAGGCGGAACTCGACGTTGTCGAAGCCGGTACGCTCGGCGTACGCCGCGATGTTGCTGCGCGCCTTGCTCAGCATCTCCGGCGTCATGTCCACGCCAACCACGCGCCCCGTCGCCCCGACCTTCCGGCCTGCGATAAAGCAGTCGAAGCCGCCGCCGGAACCCAAGTCGAGGACGACCTCGCCGGGTTTGAGACTGGCGATTGCGGTGGGGTTGCCGCAAGAGAGGCCCATATCGGCGCCTTCCGGCAGGTCGGCCAGCTCTTTTCCGCTGTACCCGATCTGCTCTGATAAACGTTGCGAACCGCAACACGATTGGGACGGTCCGCAGCAGCCGCCTGTTCCACTTGTGCTGCCGCGCGTGGCGATTTCGGCGTAGCCGGTTCGGACCTGCGTTCGAACATCATCCTGCGGTTTCATCTCGTGGTTCATCAGTGTCTCTCCTCGTTGATCGCTCGTCCGCCTTCAATCCGCAACCCGACTCATGACGAAGAGCATCTCGCGCGCTATCTGGGCGCAGCGTTCGTCGTAGACCGTGGCCTCCTCCGGCGTGCCGTCGGACGCCTTGGGGTCTACGAATGGGATTGAGAAGCGGGCACTCGCGCCGGGCACCGCCGGGCACGCCGCGTCCGCCTCACCGCACACCATCACTGCCGCGAAATCCTCTTTCGGGTTTGGGGCCTCGTCGAACTTCTTTGAACAGCACGCAATGGCCGGCGACTGCCCACTGAACCGAACTGCATAGGTCGGATTGTGGCGCGCAGTCGTCCTGTCGATCCGGAAACCCGCCCGCTTCATCGCGGCGACCGCGCGCGGGTTGAATTCCGCAGCCTCCGTTCCACCCGAGAAGGTGGCAACGTCCAGTCCATACATTGCGGCCGCAACCGCTGCCCAGAGATGGGCCATGTGGCTGCGACGGCTGTTGTGCGTGCAGACGAAGATGAGCCGTACAGCTTCACCAGACATCCGCCGCCGGCGAATGTACTGGCTCAACTTGTCGAGTCCGGCGCGCCGCGAGACTTCAATCGACGCGAACTCGCGTTGTCGTTGTGCAACGTAGTCGGCGATTGCGTCGAACATCCCGAATTCCTGGTCGGCCGCGAATCGTGAACTCATGTTCCGACCCTCCCTGGCTTGTCATGCGCACACCGAACGCCGGGTGTGTTGCCGCACCCGGCGGATGGACACCACTCGTCAATGGCGTCGGCAAGCGCCCGCAGGCGCGCGGACAGATTCCCGCAAAGCGCGACGTACCAGACCGTCCGGCCCTTCTTCTCGGCTTCAAGGACGCCAACGCGGGCCAGGAGACCCAAATGCCGGGCGACGACGGAGAAGTCGACTGCGCAGCACTCGGCCACCTCGGTGACCGAGCACGGCCGCCCGCACTTCATAAGGCAGGCCAGCAGCCGCGCCCGCGTGGGATCGGCCAGTGCCTTGAAGAGCTCCGTATCGAGCCGCCGGTCCACCGCCGCCCGTCGCCGGGCCGCCTGTCGGGGCGTAGTCGGTATTTTGTTGGTTACTGACGCCATCATGCCAGTATCATAGCTCGTCGTCGCTGAAGGTCAAGCCGCCGGATCGGCGATCGCCGGCCTCGCAGTCATCCGATGCTGGTCGGCACGACCTTGAAGATGAACGCGAGGCAGAAATACACCCCCACAACCAGGAAGATCACACCGGTGACGCGGCGGGCCCAGCGCTCGAATACACTGATGCTGTTGAACGCCTTCGCCATCGCGTTGGCGCTGATTACGATCAGGATGGCAAACACCACAACCGGCAGCGCCGTGCTGATCCCGAACACCGCGGGCAGCATCACGCTGGACTCGAACTTGACCGCCAGGGGGATCAGGCCGGCGAAATAGAGCGCCGCCGACGCCGGACAGAACGAGAGGGCGAACACTATCCCCATGATCAGTCCAGCCCAAACACCCCAGTCGGCCACTTTTTCGCCGACCCGCTGCCCCAGATCGGAACCGCGGCTGGGCAGCGTGATCATGCCCAACAGGAACATGCCGAGCAGGATCAGGATCGGCCCGAGCAGCTTGTTCATGTACTTCTGGAGCGCCATCGACACGGATGGCGCCGACAGCAGGCTGCCCACCAGAAGCCCGGCAATCGCCACATACACTAGGCTGCGGCCCAGCGTGTACAGCAGCCCGGTCAATAGCGCCGCGCGCGGGTTCTCGACGCGGCGGCTGATGAACGAGATTGCTGCTACGTTGGTTGCCAGCGGGCACGGACTAATCGCCGTGAGAATCCCGGTCCACGCAGCGGTCACAATGGCGGCCCACAGTTCAGCATTCACAATCAGAACTCCAGATATTCTTGGGCCTGTTCGACCACGTACTGCTGGAAGGCAACCTCGTCGTGGACCAACTCCCAGACCTTGTCCATGTTCACCCAGTCGCGCTGCTCGCCGTCCTGCATGCTCACAAGCACAAGAGAACTCGTCACGAGCCCGTAATCGAGTGCAAAATGCTGGTAAGCGGGCTCCTCCATATTGAGCGCGTGCCACTCCAACTCGCCGCTTTCGAACGCGTGTGCCAGCTCCTCGCGCAGCGCCTGTTCGGCCAGCTTTTCGATCTTCAGGCACGTGACGCACCGCATCGTATTGTGGAAATAGTAGGCGATGACTTTGTGCGACGGCTCCGTCGCAGCAGTCGTGGCTGGCGACCCCTTGTCGTCCGTGGTAGCCGTCTCGCCTGCCTCTTTCCCGCCCGGTCCGGATGTCCGGTCCGACGTCGCTCCCTTGCCGGCCGTGGCATCAGTGGCGGCAGAGTCGTTCGTTTCGCTCACGATCAGATATCCGATACTAATGGCGACGAACGCCAACAGGACAACCGTACCGATGGTCTTCGCTTTCATAGTTACTTAACACTCCTTGGGTGCCATCGCAGGCACTCAGTCCGCCATTCGAACACGGCGACGTCGGTCCACCACAAACACGCGCTCGACATCACGCATCCGGCTTCACTCCGACCTTCTCGGCGAAGAGCTTCTTGAGGTCTTCCTTCGAGAGTAACACTTCACCCGTCTGCAGGATTTTCTGAGATTTTTGCCGGATAGGGCTTGC
>CAYXTR010000053.1:0-19124 GCA_964468185.1 uncultured Planctomycetales bacterium
TACCTGGGGACTGGATCTGGCTGGACTGCACACTGCTAACAGTGGGCCGGGGCGGAGTGGCTATCCGACTTCCGGCGGGTTTTTGCAGGCGGCTGGCGGGATCGGCGGCTTGCTGGCGGTGTATGACGCCGGCGAGGCGGATGGGTATGTCTACTTCCACGATGCCAATGGCAACGTCGGGCAGGTCGTGGCGTGGGAGAATGGCTACGGCGGTGCGAATGGCGACGACTGGCACGCCGACCGGCTGGTGGGCAGGTATGAGTATTCGCCGTTTGGTGAGGTCGTGGGGCCGGATGATGATGCGGATGGCGATTGGCGGGATGATGCGGGTGCGTTTGCGACCGATAATCCCTTCCGTTTCAGCACGAAGTGGCATGATGACGCCATCGGCGTGAGTGATTTTGGTGCGCGGATGTACAGTGCCACGCTCGGGCGGTTTTTGAATCGCGATCCGATTGCCGAAGCGGGTGGGGTGAATCTGTATGCCTTTGCGGGTAATGATCCGGTGAATCGCGTGGATCCGTTTGGATATCACAATATTCCCGGCTGCGGCTTTGGTGTGACTTGTCCGGAATATGATGCGGGTGCGGAATTGCTGGGCGGTGATTCCGGCATCGACCTTGGGCCGGGCGGTTCGGGTGGTGATGGGACAACAACGCAGCCCACTTCCGGACCGACGACCAAGCCAAGCTTGGAGCACGAGCGATGCGAAAATATCAAGAACGACATGCTCAAGAATGACCTCACCGTGAAGTTCCTGCTGAAGGAGCTTCTTGATGGTGGCTGCAACACCCCAACTATCAAGTGTGTATCCGGGGGTCTCTGTGACTCGGGAGATTACTCTGCATGGATCGAGCCGGATGGGATCTTCATCTGCGAAAAGTCCAGCGAGAATACGATCCGTAAGGCGATCCGGCATGAGCTAGGTCGCGCGGCATGGAACTGCACGGCGCACGGACCGGATGCAGATGGAAACGTCCAGCTCCCTAATGTCAGCTGTGCAGAGGCGATCGAGGAACTTCTATTCGTTGAGTATCTTGACGATGAACCAGGCACCCCTCACGAAGATCGCGTTCGAGGACTATGTGGGAACATTACCTATTGTGATCATCCATTCTATTTGCATGCCTGCGGGTCCGAGGACAGCTGCAAGAGGGAGTTTGACAAGCAGATGAAGGAGGATTGGGGACATGATTGTAAGTTTCAGTAGGATCGAGTCAGTTACGAAGTGCGCATGTTTCCTCGTGGCTGCGATGATAGGAGGATGCGCAGCGCATGACCCCGTCGTCACACGGACGTGCACCCACACGTGTGACATCGCCACGATCGTGCTGCAAACGGTGGAGATGCAAGTTGACGCGCAAGGACCCGCCTGTGTAGTCGAGCTGTCTTTCGCCAATAACTCGCGCTCCGATTGGAGCGTGGTTACACCGCTGCTCGAACACCACGTTGCCTCCAATTTGCGATTCTATCGCATGGGCACGCAAGACATCTACGCACTAGCTTGTGAGTACCCGGCCGGTTACGTGCCACCGGGGTATCCGGCGAAGAAGCTCGTTCCAATGGGCCAGGCACGTAGGTTTCGTTTCTATATGCCACTGGCCGTATCGTCGGGTGTTATCGCCCACAGTGGTGGAGAAGGAGCCGAGCCAATGCCCCTCATGCCAGGTACATACGCTGTTGATGTCATGTGTAGGCCTGCAAGCGAGCGTATTTGTGACGAAGAGGGGGACAGGAAGTTGGTGGTCACATGCTCAAACAAGCTCTGGTACAAGGAGCTGGAACCTGCGACACAATGAGAACTTCGCAGAGTGATCGCGTACCGGGACCCATGATGCCGCGGCCACGCCACATTGGATGAAAATAGGCAAGCTGACCGCCTGTTTTCTGAGCAGCCGTGTCGGCCGTCGCGGCGTTAACGCACCTCGGCGGCCCGGAGTATTGATCGAACACAGGCAGGAGACTGCCAGTGGCGACGTCAAGGTCGAGCTGACGTATGATTACCTCGGCCGGCGGGTGCAGCGGCTGGAGTACGAGCACAACGGCACCAACTGGGGCGATCCCACGACGACGAAGTTCCTGTATAATGGCCGGCTGATGCTCGTCGAGCTCGATGGGAGCGATGACGTGGTGCGAACGTATACCTGGGGACTGGATCTGGCTGGACTGCACACTGCTAACAGTGGGCCGGGGCGGCGCGGGTATCCGACTTCCGGCGGGTTTTTGCAGGCGGCTGGCGGGATCGGCGGGCTCCTGGCGGTGTATGACGCCGGCGAGGCCGACGGCTACGTCTACTTCCACGACGCCAATGGCAACGTCGGGCAGGTGGTGGCGTGTGAGAGTGGCTACGGCAGCGCCGCCAAGGCTCTCTGAAGCTGACGGACCAGTCCCTCCAGCTCGAGCTCCCCACTGCAACTCGCAGCAACGTTCACCAGATGGCGTTCGAGTTCCACTGAGTCCACGGCCTGCTTCCAAGCTCACATCTGCCGTCCACACCCTGCACAGCCCCGCACACCACAACAGACCGGCCGCGGGGCGCATCAGCATAGCCGGTGTGCATCGCCGAATGAAGTTAGACCCTGAAAACACCAGTCAACCCGGCCCCTCCGACGTGCGCTTATCTACGCGTCCTCTCGGCCGCCCGCGGATGCGCGCCCGGCACCATCACCGCACTGCACCAGCTTCTCCGAGACGGACGCCCCGCATTCCGGGCATGTGCCACTCAGGTTGCCGGTAAGGTCATAGCCGCATTCCGGGCAGCTTGGGACGTTCTTGGCCGTCTCAGTGCGCGGCCACGCATAGCGTACACTCAAAACGAAGAACGCCAGGAAGGCGATCACGACGATTCCGCTGTAGGCATGGAAGTACCAGTCGTCCTGCGCGAGCGTAGTCTCGCTACGCCACTCAGCCAGCGCGAACGTATCCGGCGCCATCGCCACATCCAGGTCTGTCAGCGGCGTCCAGCCCGTGCCCTCCACAGGCCCGGCTAGTCCCCAGACCGCCGGCGAAGAGAGGTCTTTCTTTGGCAACAACTCCGCCTGATCTCTCGCAATCGTGACCAGCAGCTGTTCCACGCGTCGAACGTCGCCTTGGGGCGTGGAGCCCGACACGCCAACGCTCGCCGTTTCCACCGCCTCCGCAATGGTCGCCCACAGCGCCTCAGCCGTCTGTGGCAACGCCACACGCGTTTCAGGCGCATTACTGCGCACCGATCGTATCAGCAACTCGTCCCACCCAAAGGAAGACTCCGTAACGGCCGCCGGCGTTTGCCAATTCTTCTCAAACTGAACCACCCAATCCACGTCGCAATCGGACCGACCCAGCCGTAGCTCGAGCATCCGCATCACGCGTGGCGGGCTGAAGTAACTCCTGGCACGGTCGAGCACAAACCAGCCGGCCCGGACGGCGACCACCAGCATGGCCCCGATCCCAACCGTAACCAGCATCGCCCGCTGCTCCCGCGTCATGCACATTGCCTCCGAATAAACTACGAACTTCCGCCGGAGTTCCCCACCTCCGCCCCACATTCCGGACATCTGCCACTGACGTTCCCGGTAAGGTCATAGCCGCAGTATGAGCAATGGCCCGGCTGGTCCTTGCCAGTTGGTTTGCCGAATACCAGGGTCCAGCACCCTCGGATAATCAGACCGACGATCCCCCCGCAGCATGTCAGGAAGACCGCAGCCCAGATCAAGACAAGCGGGAAGACGAGATCCAGGCTCGCTCCCCAATCGGCATTGATTACGAGGCCTGCATAACAGCCCAGCGCGCTCGCTCCCGTATATGCAAGCCGTCGTATCCAGTGCGCTGTGACGAGGATGGCGATTGCGCCAGTCGCAAACGGCAGCACCATCCACCAAACGAGGTACGCTATTCCGAACTGTCCGTCACCTCGCAATTCTGGAAAGACGATGGGCAACACCGGCATCAGTCCCCATGCGGCTGCGGCGCATGCCAGGAAGAACGCCCAAATCCCGAGCCATGCGCTTCGATGCCCGCGCCGGTGCTGTTGATCGCAAACAGAGGATCGACTCACAGCACTCTCTCTCCGTGTAGCGGACCATTACCTCAAACTAGGTGAGAGGCGACACCGTCTCAGGCAAATCCAGCGCGAACGCGCGGCGCGCCAGCCCTCTCCGACCGCACACAGGGCACCGACTCCCCAGCCGGCGCCCTGCACAACCCCTCAGATCCTCAAACCCTCCCCCTTACCACGGCCCCGTCTCTTCCCACTTCGCCTTCTCAATCGTCTCCTGAATCTCCTTCTGCTTCTCCTCCGGAAACGGCTGCGACCAGCGATACCGCACGAACGGATCACCATTCAGGATCTTCTCATCCCCGCCACGAAAGAAGTAATGCTGCGTGCCCCACGAGTAATCGTGGTTCCGCATCTTGTAATAGCCCTCCGCAAAGTAACTGTCACCCTCCGGCGCCAGCGACTCGATCAACTCCGTGCAATAGCTCGCAAATCCGCTCGTCGACTGCGGCGACGCCGCCCCGTAAAACGCAACCGTGATCGTGTGCGGCGAGAACAACAGATTGTTCGCGATCGCCCGATCATACGCCGGCCCGACATACGCCCCACGGAAATTGCCATTGCTGCACCCGGCCGACGTGATGATGTTCGCCGCCGTACCCTCGAACTGGTCGAGGTTCATCAGCAAACTCCACTCCGGCTTGCCCTTCACGCCGCGGGCCACGACCACCCCGGTGTTGTCCCAGTAAAACCCGCGCTGATTGCCATGCACGATCACGTGCACGTGCTGCCACGGCTGCAACGTGAACGCCGTCATGAAGTCCTTCGGCCCAAACTCCTCCTTTCGCTTGTTTGGCCGAAACGTGCCGGTGTCCTGCCCGGCACGGCACCAGATCTTCAGCTCCTGCTCCAGCGGCTTCATCGAATCCTTCAGCAGGACCGTCCATCCTTCGATCGTTTCCACCTGCGTGACATTGCCCACCGCCCACAGCATCTGATCACGCCCCGATAGCTCCCCACGATGATACTTGTCGAGTTTCTCGAGATACGCCTTCAAATGCTCGACCTGCTTCTCATGCTCCATCGCCGGCGGGACCCACCACGCCGTCCAGATCTCCGTCGGATTGCTCTTGCGATCCGTCTTGATCTCCTCAAAAAAACCGTCGCCATTCTCGTCAATCCACTCGGCCTCGAAGTCCTCATAATACAGCGGTGACGGAATCAGGATCACCTCCGGATCGTGCGTCCGCAACGCATGCGGAATCGGCCCCACCATGATCGCCCCCACCACCGGCACCGGGTACTTCGCCGACCGACTCTCGTCATACGCCTTCTTCAGAATCGCGCGAATCTCCGCCGGCTTCATGTCGTAGTAGTCGTCGACCAGCGGCGTGCAGACCACGCGAAAATCACGCAGCACATGCTCGATATACTTGGCCAATCCACTCTTGATCTGCGGATATACGCTTTCATCAACAATAATCAGCGCCCGGGCCTTCGGCAGCGGCGGATTCTCCGGC
The DNA here is from genome assembly GCA_964468185.1 of uncultured Planctomycetales bacterium. Lineage (GTDB taxonomy): Bacteria > Planctomycetota > Phycisphaerae > UBA1845 > Fen-1342 > JANQFV01. Next base: position 5,497 of record CAYXTR010000053.1, read on the forward strand.
TGACCCAAAGCGGCCGGCAATACCCCGCCCAGTCCGAGGAATAGCACCGCGCAGAACGCTACCGTCACGAAATGTCTCATCTCACTGACTCCTGATTCGAATACAGCCTCATGTCGCCGCACGCTACAAAACACATCCGCGTGCGACCAGCCCGCAAAATGGCCCACAAAAGCCGCCAATCTGCGTGCGATTCCGCTATTCTGCGGCCCCGTGGCCCGGCAATCAAGCGAATCGGCGGGACCGCGACGAAAAGTCTCACCGCCGCCGTTTGATATTGCCCTCGCCCCGAAAACAATCAGACAGGAGAAGCGCGACAATCACACGGCAGTACTTGGCACGGAGCACGGTTGATCGGGCAGCAGCGACTATTGGCGCCAGGCGTATTCCTGGTATCAGTCGTATCGCTGGCGTGGCTCGATGAGCCCGTGGCCCGGGGGAAGCGAGCGGAGCGGATGGCCCAATCTGTACCCACGAATCGTCTTCAGCACGCAACGTCCCCCTATCTACAGCAGCACGCCCGCAATCCCGTCGACTGGTACGAATGGGGCCCCGCCGCGCTCCAGAAAGCCCGCGACGAGCAGAAGCCCATCTTCCTCAGCATCGGCTACTCCGCGTGCCACTGGTGCCATGTCATGGCCCACGAAAGCTTCGAGAACGAAGACATCGCTGCCGTCATGAACGAGCACTTCGTCAACATCAAGGTCGACCGCGAGGAGCGCCCCGACCTCGACGAGATCTACATGCAGGCCACCCTCGTCCTCAACCAGGGCCAGGGCGGCTGGCCCATGAGCGTCTGGCTCACCCCCGACCTCAAACCCTTCTTCGCCGGCACCTACTTCCCGCCCACCGCCCGCTACGGTCGTCCCGGCTTCCTCGAGCTCTGCCAGGCCATCGGGAAGGCCTGGCGCGAACATCGCCCGGACATCGTCCAGCAGGCCGACAAACTCACCGACGTCATCCGCACCGGCCTCGAAGGCGCCGCCGAAAACGACGGCCCCCTCTCCACCGCTACCGTCGACGCTGCCGCCGAAAAACTCGCCGGCGCTTTTGACTCCGTCAGCGGCGGCATCGTCAGTGGCGGTACCAACAAGTTCCCCCCCAGCATGGCCCTGGATGTCATGCTGCGCTCGGCGCTCCGCCGCCCGGCAGGCAACGCCCGCCGCCAGCAGCTCACCGAACTTGTTGAAACCACCCTCGACCACATGGCCATGGGGGGCATCTATGACCAGCTCGGCGGCGGCTTCCATCGCTACAGCACCGACGTCGAATGGCACGTCCCGCATTTCGAGAAAATGCTGTATGACCAGGCCCTCGTCAGCCGCATCTACCTCGATGGCTACCAGTGGTACGAAAAAGAACTCTACGCCCGCATCGCCCGCGAAACCCTCGATTACGTCCTCCGCGATCTGCGCTCCCCCGCAGGTGGCTTCTACAGCTCACGCGACGCTGACAGCGAAGGCCAGGAAGGCAAGTACTACACCTGGACCCGCGCGCAGGTCACCGCAGTCCTCGGTCAGGAGTGTGGCGAGAAATTCGCCGCCCACTTCGACATCAGCCCCAGCGGCAACTGGCAGGACCCCCACGAGCCGGGCGCCAGCAAAAGCGTCCCGCGCCTCCTGCGCGACGTCGAATGCTGTGCCAAGATGTACGGCATCACCCCCGCTGAATTCCGCCACAAACTCGCCAACGCTCGCGAGCAGCTCCTCGCCGCCAGGCAGGAACGTGTCGCCCCCACCCGCGACGACAAGATCCTCGTCGAATGGAACGGCTTGATGATCTCCGCCCTCGCCCGCGGCGGCTGTGTTCTGGGCGAACCGAAGTATATCGCAGCCGCCACTGCCGCCGCCGAGTTCATCCTCGACAAGCAACTCGTCGACGGCCGCCTCAAACGCGCGTACCGCGCCGGCGAAACCACCGACACCGCCTTCCTCAGCGACTACGCCTGCCTCATCGAAGGTCTGCTCGACCTCTACGAAGCCACCTTCGACCGGCGCTGGCTCGCCCACGCCGCCCAACTCAACCGCACAGCTATCGAACACTACTGGGATGAAGCCGACGGCGGCTTCTTCTTCACGCCCGACGATCACGAACAACTCATCGCCCGCAGCAAAGATGTCCGCGACGGCGCCGTCCCTTCCGGCAACTCCGTCCAGCTCATGAACCTCTTGCGTCTCTCCGTCATGCTCGGCGATCAGGAGCTGCGCAAACTCGCCGACCACATGCTTCGCAGCCTCTCGGGCGAAGTCAACGCCGCCCCGTGGGCCAGCGAGCGTTTCCTCGCCGCGGTCGACTTCGCCGTCGCCGGACCTGTCGAGCTGGCTATCGTCGGCAACCCGCAGGACGAGGCGACGCAAGCGCTTCTGCGTCAGGTCCATGCGAGCTACCTCCCCAACCGCGTCCTGATGCTGCGCAACCCCGACTGCGCCGCGGCCAACCCCGCCGTCCCCCTCCTCGAGAACCGCGCGCTCGTGAACGGCCGACCCGCCGCCTACGTCTGCCGCAACTACACCTGCCAGCGTCCGGCGACCACCAGAGAGGAACTCGCCGCCCAACTCCAGGACGGCGAGTAGCCGTTCCATCAGACCTATGGCATATCAGTCGCGCTCATGGCCCGACGGCACAACGGGCAGTGCAGCAGCCTATCCGTCCAGCAATCCGATGAACGGCGCGATGTCGTCAAACGTCACCGCCCCATCCTCATTGCAATCCGCATTCATCCAGATGCAGTCCGGATACGCCGCTTCATATTCCTCCTGACCCGCCAACGCCTTCACAAACGGCGCAATGTCATCAAAAGTCACAAACCCGTCGCAATCCAAATCACCCACCGGATACGGCGGCACCGGATGCGGATCAAACCGCACGTCGTCCAGCCACAGCGTAAAGCCAGCGCCCCACGTATCCGCATGGATCTGCAGGTAGTTGACGTGTGACAGCGTCGGACTGCCATGCTGCGTCCTCGTCCACGTGCCGTTTCCGTCGACCGGGATGCTGAACTCATACCACTGATCCCGCGCCAGATTCAGCACATCCCAGTTCGGGCGCCACTCGAAGTAGCCGTCCTGGAAATTCCCCAGCCGTACCCAGGGACTCGCACTCTGGAAGCCGTTCTGATTCTCGGCAAACGCCCAGAAGTGTATCGTCTCGATCTCGCTCAGGTCCCACTGTGCCAGCAGCCCATAGGGGTACCGTACATAGTTGTCAAAGCCGCCGGTTGCCACGGCCTTGATCGAACCATCGCCCGCCTGCACGCGGTCCGTATCGTCAGCCAGCGTGATCGTGCCATCCTGCGCCCATCCGTCCCAGTTCTCGACGTTCAGTTCCGCCATGTCGGCCGGCGGATACTCCTGCACGCCGCCCCCGATGCTCAACTGCCGCTCAATCGTGGCGACATCCGTCTGCCCCTCCCAATAAGCAACATTGACCTCCGTCACGTCGAGCCATTCGTAGTCCACGAAGTCCAGATACTCGATCTTGAAATGCAGCACCCCATTCGTGCCGACAACCGCCAGGTAACCGAACGGATTGTCGTTGAGCGTGTCGCCGGCGTACGTCGTCGGGACCATATCGGGGTCAATCGCGACATTCGGCAGCGTCCACTCGCCATTCTCATCGGTGACGCCCTGCGCCTTCACCTGGTCGGTAATGACCTGCCCCATTCCGGGGCGCTCACACTTCTGATACACGGTCACCGTCGCGCCCACCAGCGGATCGCCGTTATAGTCCAGCAAGCGCAGCCGCACGTGCTCCGGCATGTCGTACATGTACTGCCCGTAGTACCCGTGCACGATGTCCGCCCATGCGTTCATCCCGCCCGCACTGTGCGCGTTGTAGAAGTCCGAAACCCCGTTCATCTGTCCCGCCGGTGCCGAGTACGCGATATTCGAAACTTGGTTCTGCCCACTGCTCACGTTGAGCTGGTAAATATCAATCAACCCGAGCTGGTGTGACATTTCGTGGCACAGGCCATAGTCAATATCCGGCGCTTCCCGGTAATACCCCGGCGCCCGCGGATCGCCAATCGATGCACCGTAATACCGAAACGGGAAGATCCCGAAATTGATCCGCGCCGGGCTGCCGGGATCCGGTTCATAGTCATGGATCGCTTCCAGCACATCGTAGTGCACCCGCTTGATCGAGCCCGCCTCCGCGAACATCGCATTCATCTCTTCCGCATGCCGCCAGAGCCAGTCCATCAGATCATCCGTCTGCGCCAGCGGATACTGCGGCGAAGTGCGATCCCGGAAATCCTCAATCGCACCGATATCAACATACGTCAGGAATGGTGCCGACTTCGTGAACAGCCGCCGCGCGTTGTTCTCGGGCCGATCATCATTGACGTCGAGCACCAGCGCCACCTCGTGATGCGCACCATCCCAGTTCATCACGAAGTCCAGCGTCACCGTGTCACCCGGACTCAGGCTCACGAACTCACTCACCGCGTCCGCCGCTTCACCGTCAACATACCACCCCCCGCTCACCATCTGTTCCACCGTGTTGGTGCCGCGATTGCGAAGCTGCGCTTCATAAGTAACCGGATCACCAACTGCCGGCCAGCGCTGCGTCGACCCGCTCTGCCCCTGACCCAGCCCCGTCGCCGCACTGAAGATGTACGGACCAAAACCAGAGGGCTCCGTTACCTCATAGTACGTGTAGATCGGCGCATAACGCGGATAGCGCGGCAACCGCGACATGCTCGTGATTTGCAGGTCCGTCTCGTCCCGCGCCACCCGCGGCCCCACCGACTCGACATCCCACGTCTCCCCACCATTCGTGAACACCGCCGTCACCGCATAATGGTACTCCACCCCGTTACTGACCGGCTGATCCACATAAGTCGTGTCGTTAAGCTCCGCAAGCGTCGCGATCGGCGTCATGCCGGTCGTATCTTCGAATGGCACCGTGTCCCGATACACCGCGTAATGATCAAACGTCCCGACCGCATCATTGAACGGCTTCCATTCCAGCGACATCTTCTCATTGCCAGCCACCACGAGCAGTCCTTCCGGCGGCGCAAAACCGACATCAAACGTCACACCGTCAAACCACAGCGTGAAGCCATAGTCCCACGTGTCACCATGAAACTCTACGTAGTTGATCTCAGCCAGATCAGGTGATCCCACCTCGCTCCGCGTCCACTGCTCGTTCCCATTGAACGGGACTGTCAGTTCCACCCACTGCCCGCGCGCGTCATTGAGATAGCATCGATCAGGCGTGAACTTGAAGTAGTCCGCCGGCGAGGTGTACAGGTAAACCTGCGGGTGATTGCCTTGAAATCCCAGATTCGGATTGTCCGCATAAACCCAGAAACGCAACCCGCCGCTGCCGGCCGCGATCAGATCCCAATTCGCATCCTCGCTTTCGGGCGCCCAAAGCCAGGTATCCAGCCCACCGTCCGTTTCGAAGCGAATCGACGCACCACCCACGACCTTGTGCGACGAGTCGTCATAGACGTCCGCCGAGGCGCTCTGCGCATCAGCCCCCCAAGCGTTGGCAGAGAATTCGGTCAATTCGTCATAGGGTGGCGGTGCATCGGCGTACGAGGTCACCGGCATGATGAGAACTAGCAGAGCGCGCAAGGCAAGGCGTGGCATGCGAACCTCCATGATGACCAGCTGCAACAGTGGGAACCTGCGTTCTAAGCGGGATGCGGTGAACCGGTTCAACCGGCAGCGCACCATCACCCCGTATGCGTACTATACATGCCTCCCCGCCTGTCCACCAAGCAATTTCAGGTTTCCTAAGTGTCACTATTTATAGGACCTTACGTGCGCCGCCCCTCCCAAGCGCAAGACGCGGTTTTTGTCGCCATCTCGCACCGCCCACGTCTGCCAATCCGACTTTTCCTTGACCCCGACTCCCCCTCCCCGATACAAATAGATGTGGAAGTGAAGCGGTTCAGGAGTCCGCCTCCATCCTGGCCTTGTGCGCATACTTTCGCACCAGCGCCGTTACCGGTCATTACGCGAACCAACCCTGCTCGGGAGCTCTGATCATGCATTTGTCCCTCGCTCGCGCCCTCGCAACGGTCCTCATCGCTGCCAGCGTCGGATATTTCGCCCAGGCCGATACCTGGACCGAATCCACCACCCTTGACTTGCCCCAGCCCAACCTCATGCCACAGCCCGATGGCACCACACACATCAGTATCCCAGGCTGGGCCAACCGACAGGACCCCGGCAACCCCACGCTCCCCCTCAAGGTCTTCGAGTTCGCCGTCCATCCCGGCATCGACCTGACCACCGTCACCGCTGAACTGCTTGACGCGCGGTTCGAACAACTGGCGCAGCGCCACGTCATCACGCCCGCCCCACCCGCGCGCACGCAGCAGCTCGCCGACGGCCGTCGCCACGCCCACGTCGAGTGGGGCCTCAATAAGGAAATCTTCGATAGCAAGTGGAACGCCAATGTCTACGCCGTGGACGCCCCCTTCCCCGCCACACGCGTCGAAGTGCTACCCTACGGACAACAGCGCACCTGGAAATTCGTCCGCGTGCTCGTCAACCCCATCCAGTACAACCCCGTCAGCGGACAGCTCCATGTGCTCCGCGCTGCAACGCTCCAGATCAACTACGATTACGAGCCCCACGTCGTGCCCCCGGCCGACCCCGTCGGCATGCGCTGGGCCCGCGACCGCTTTACGAACTTTGCACAGCTCCAGTCCTTCTATCGCGAAAATCCCGCTCACCCCGGCCCGCGCACCACGTACAACTACATCATTATCACGACCGCCGACGTCGCCAACAACTCGACCGGCCTGGCCAACTACGTCGCGCACCGCACCGCCCAGGGCTACTCCATCCTGGTCAAACCCATCGAGGACATCGAAGCCGAGTACACCCAGGCCCTTCGGCCCGAGCTGTTCGAGACCACCGACGAACGCGCTGACCGCATCCGTGCCTTCCTCAAGGACAAATACCTCGACTACAGCACCGAATTCCTCATGATCATCGGGCATCCCGACCCCGACGACCCAACCGACGACTACGACTGGTTCGGCACCGTCCCGATGAAATTCTGCTTCCCCGATTGGGACGTCAATCCCTACCACGCGCCCACCGACAGCTACTACGCCGAGCTCACCGGACAATGGGACCTCGACGGCGATACCATCTACGGCGAATGGAACGGCGATCGCGGCCCCGGCGGCGTCGACTTCTCCGCCGCCGAGCTGCACGTCGGCCGTATCCCGTACTACCACATCGACATCCCCCAGGTCGACGCCGTCATGCAGAAGATCATGGACTATGAAGAGGTCGGCGCCGACGAATCCTGGAAACGCCGCGGTTTCATGCCCAACCCGATCGACTGGAGCGACAACTACGGCCGCGAAGGCAATACGTCACCCGTCCCCATGGCCGAGTGGATCAAGGACAACGTGCTCGTCCCCGAGGGCTTCGACTACTACCGCATCTACGAGCACAACTACACCTATCCGCCGCACAACGTCTCGCCGCCGCCGGAGCAGATCCCCGAAGACCTTGGCTACACCTGTTTCACCCGCTTCGACAGCTCCCACTTCTTCGTGGCCGGCTTCAACGTCAGCAGCAACGACCCGGCCGACTACCCGATCAGCGCCCTGACCGATGGCTCCAATGCCACCAGCTGGTCCCAGTCCATGCCCGCCTGGAGCTGGGTCCAGCTCCGCTCACAGGACCCCGGCGACAACTGGCCATACGCCCCGTACAAGGTCGTGCTCCGCGCCGAGAACCCCAGCGACTTCCCGTCCCAGTTCGAAATCCGTATGGCCTCCAGCGCCAGTTTCGGCGACAGCTTCACGATCGTCACCGAAGACGACGCCGCGAACAATGCGGTCCCGGCGGGCGGCTACTGGGAGCTGGTCTACACCGCACCGGATGAGGTCAGTACCGTCGGCGGCAAGCACTACATCCGCCTCGTCGCCACGACCTACGCCGCCAACGTGCAGCTCAACGAATTCTCAGTCTACACCGAGGAGGCCGGCTCCATTCAGCCGTACGTCATTCCCGAATGGCTCAACGGTTACGGCGTCGTCTACTACAACACCCACGGCTGGGGACAGGGCGCGGCCGAGATCATCACCTCGCCCGAGTGCTACCAGCTCGACGACGATCACCCGTCCTTCGTCTTCTCCAAAGCATGCAGCACGGCCTACCCCGAAGCCGACGACAATCTCTGCGCTACCTTCGTCTGGGCCGGCGGCATCGGCTCCTGTGGCGCCACCCGCGTCTCCTACGGCTGGGGTGATCCCGGCTACCAGCTCTTCATGCCGCGCCTGATCACCCAGAATCAGCCGTTCGGCGTCGTCATCAACGGCGTCCGCGAGGACATGGAAGCCAACAACTGGTACGGCTGGGCCGGCCTCTACTTCGACGCCATGAAGTTCAACATCTACGGCGACCCCACCGTCCGACTCCTGACCGACCAGGACGAAGACACGCTGCCATACTGGGAAGAGGAAGCCCTCGGCACCGATCCGAACGACGCCGACAGCGACGACGATGGCTTCAACGACGCGGAGGACAACTGCCCGCTCGTCTACAATCCCGACCAGACCGACGTCAACGGCAACGGCATCGGCGACGCCTGCGAGGACTTCGTCGAGTTGGAGCACGTCACTGCCGTCGATACCACCACCGTCGAGATTACCTACTCACAACCCGTCGAGCAGGCCTCCGCCGAGGATCTCGGCAACTACAGCATCAATGGCGGAATCGATGTGCTCACGGCCACCCTGGCGGCCGACGACATCACCGTGACGTTGACCACCAGCGAGCTGGCGTACAACGTCACCTACACGCTCAGCGTCAGCGGCGTGCGCGACCGTGACAATCCCGACATCGAAGTGCCCCCCGGCACAACCGCGGAAATCTACCTTTCCTCGTGGATCCGCGTCTATGACGGCCTGAGCGCGTTCTACACCTTCGACGAGGCCGACGGCACGACAATCTACGACGTATCCGAATTCGGCGAACCGCTCGATCTCACGATTGACGACCCGGCCGGCGCAACGTGGACCGACGGCGGTCTGTTGCTGGCTGGCACGCATGCGTACTCGGCGACGCAGGCCCTCAAGATCGGCGACGCCTGTGTTGCGTCCGATGAGGTCACGGTCGAGGCGTGGATCGTGCCGAGTGCCGCGGAGCAGGCCGGACCGGCATGCATCGCGACGTACTCCAATTCCATCTGGGCCCGCAACTTCACACTGGGCCAGGGTGCGAGCGACGGCAGCAGCAGCGACCAGTTCGACTTCCGCCTCCGCACCACAGATACCGACATCAACGGCCTGCCGTCTCTGACCACGCCGACCGGCGCCGCCACGACCGACCTTACGCACGTGGCGTATACCCGCGCAGCCGACGGCACCGTACGCTTCTACGTCGACGGCACCGACGTCCTCGGCGGTAGCGGGTTCGTTTCCGGGATGTTCGATACCTGGAACACCGGCTACAAGCTTGTGGTCGGCAGCGAGCTCACGGGCGACGATTCCTGGCTCGGCGAAATACGTCTGCTGGCAGTGTACGGCCGCGCACTCAGTGAGGCCGAAGTGTTGCAGAACTACGGCGCCGGCCCCGACGAGGGTGGCGCCGCACCGGCCGAGCCGGGCGATTTGAACTGTGACGGCGCCGTCGATTTCGACGACATCGCCCCGTTCGTACTCGCACTCGGCGGTCAGGCCGGCTACGAAGCGCAATGGCCCGACTGCAACTGGATCAACGCCGACTGTAACGGCGACACCGTCGTCGACTTCGACGACATCTCCGCGTTCGTCGCGCTGCTTTCGCAGTAGCGGCCCAGCCCCGCACGGCGGCCGGTCCGCAGCCGCGGATCGAATGGCAAGCGACCTCTACACGGGCGCCCGACCACCGGGTCGGGCGCCCGTGCGCTTGTGGCTCGGTTAACTCAGCCACAGCGTTTCGCGCGAAATACCTTCCTGCCGCAGGGTCTTGATCCATGGAGCATGCGGCCCAGGTTTCGCGGTACGCCTCGCCCCCGGCGTGTAACCGGGACGTCCCAAGCGTGCGGCACCAGTTTTCATCGTGCTCCTGCAACGCTGGCACCGGTTTGCAACCAACACTTCTATACCTGTGGCACCCGTCTCCCCTGTGGCACCGGTTTGCACCCGATGGTGTATCGGCGAAACCTCATACCCGGCCACCAGCCGGTCGGCGTGCCAGTCGTCGCCGCTCGCGTTGCCGTAGCCATTCTCCCAAGCCACAAGCTGCCCGACGTTCCCATTGGCATCGTGGAAGTAGACATACCCATCCGACGCGTCGGCGTCATACACCGCCAGGAGGCCGCCGATCCCGCCAGCCGCCTGCAAAAACCCGCCGGAAGTCGGATACCCGCGCCGCCCCGGCCCACCGGCAGTGACTCTTTGGGATCCGACTGCATCAGCGCTCCGGGTGGGGCGAACGTCTCGCCCGCCGGGGAGCACGGGCATTCTGCCCGTATCACCGGGTAGCATCGGCATCTTGCCGGTTGCTTGTCGGAGCATGGCCCCCCGGGCCGCAATTCCGCGTGCCATTGCGGGCTCGCCGAGTTCCCACGTGTCCTGTCGCCAATCGACGATCATATCACCCATTCTACCACCATACCCCGACTGCCGAGGTACATTGACACCCCGGTGGCCGGTAGTGACTCACACAGTGCGCTTGGCATCAGCGCAACAGATCGCCAGAGCCACTTCTAAGTGTTCACCGGTGAGCCGAGTCATTCTTATCGCGGCCTGCGGAGGGCGCCTCGATATCTGTGTTCACGATCACCACAGCGGGATGTCGATATCGTGTATCTTCTGCTCCTTCTCGTCGCGCTCCGTCGTTGGCGTACCGCATTCGGGGCAGCACTCACTGGTGAGTCCCTTCAGCGAATAGCCACAATTCAGGCAGCGGTTTTCCTGCCTCCGCTGTTCGCGGAGCTCCTGACGGTAGATCTGCGGTACTTTCGGCACCCATCTAATGAGCCCATAGAGTATGACAGGTGCCACCAACAACAGGATCGGAGAATACCATCTGAACTCGACGACTGCGAGGATGCTCTGGCCAATCACCGCCACGAACGACATAGCGAGCATAACTACATGACACACCGTACGTCGCATCGTGATCGTCCACTCCGTCCGGCCAGCCATCGTCCCGCGCGAATTACCAGACCGCCCTCCTCAAGTCCGATTCTCAGTAGAGAACGTGCCGACCGCCACCGCCTTCGACGAGGTCCCGCATCGCCTCTCGATACTCCGCATTGTAGAGTGAACATCCGGTTAAGCACCCGGTGAATGCGCCACTGCACCATGCAAACCAAATGCGAGAGCCTGCTCTCGATAAAGCCCGGCCGATGAGAAACCGACATGGATTCGCCCTCGGAACTGCAGGCGGGTATCTCCACCGTAAACCCGCGGTACAGCCCTGCCTGAGGGCGGCCAGCCAGCCGCATCCCACGCTACTCAAGCAGTTGACCATGCAGCTCCCGAGCGGCTCATCGGGATTGGGCAACGGAATCGCACCATTCGGCGGCACACCGCCGCCGGGAAGGTCACCACACGCCGAGCTGTTCGGGTTAGGCGTCCACGTCTCCATGCCGCCTGCCCCACCCGATCCCATCCAGGGACCGTCGTAGCTGGAGCAACAGTTCTGCTTCTTCTGGCGCCCGGATAACCCCGTCGACGTGCGACCGGCGCAGGATTTCCATTGCGATTTGCCACTCCTGCTACTTTGACAGCACGCCCAGCTTCGGTGCGGTGTCAGGGCAACCTTCATCGACTGGAGCGCATAGGGACTACTCCCACACCCCGCCTCCGGGCACTCACACCGCCCGGTCGTGGGACAATACGTCGCCGGCCAGCCGGTGGGGCAGAGCATGTCGGCGCAGTTGCCACTCACGTTGCCGTCGCCACCAGCACCCGGCAGCGGCACACCGCCGCCAATCACCGGCAATTGCGAGCCCAGCTCGCCGCAACCTCCCGGATTCGGGCACGGCACCAAGTAATACCCAAACGGATCAACGTAATTCACGGGATTATTCGCAGCGAACGCATACAGATTCACCCCGCCGGCTTCCGCGATCGGATCCCGATTCAAAAACCGCCCGAGCGTCGCACTGTACATCCGGGCACCGAAGTCAACAACGCCGATGGCGTCGTCATGCCACTTCGTGCTGAAACGGAAGGGATTATCGGTCGCAAACGCACCCGCATCATCCCGCCAATCGCCATCCGCATCATCATCCGGCCCCACGACCTCACCAAACGGCGAATACTCATACCTGCCCACCAGCCGGTCGGCGTGCCAGTCGTCGCCATTCGCACCGCCGTAGCCATTCTCCCACGCCACGACCTGCCCGACGTTGCCATTGGCATCGTGGAAGTAGACATACCCATCCGCCTCGCCGGCGTCATACACCGCCAGCAAGCCGCCGATCCCGCCAGCCGCCTGCAAAAACCCGCCGGAAGTCGGATACCCGCGCCGCCCCGGCCCGCCGTTAGCAGTGTGCAGTCCAGCCAGATCCAGTCCCCAGGTATACGTTCGCACCACGTCATCGCTCCCATCGAGCTCGACGAGCATCAGCCGGCCATTATACAGGAACTTCGTCGTCGTGGGATAGCCCCAGTTGGTGCCGTTGTGCTCGTAAACCAGACGCTGCACCCGCCGGCCGAGGTAATCATACGTCAGCTCAACCTTGACGTCGCCGCTCTGCGGCGAGTCCGGCGGCGCCACCCGGATCAGCCGATTCTCGGCGTCCCAGGTGTACGCACGGGAGATGCCGCCCGTGGCACCGTCACGAGCATCCGGCCGCCGAAGCGCGTTGACACCCCGACGGCCGGTTGGATACGTGTTCATGTTACCGCGCGAGCTACGACTCGGGCTCCGCCTGCTCGTCTCGCTGGCTGGCCTTCGAGTCCTGCCCACCATCCTTTTCACGCTGCACCAGATCCTCCGGCACTTCGGCGCCACATTCCGGACAGACGCCGCTGACGTTGCCGGTGAGGTTGTAGCCACATTCCGTGCACGTTCCTGGAGTGATCTCGGCTTCTCGAGTTCGGAACGCCACCACTACGCCCAGCGTTCCGCCAAGTAACTGCCCAAGCCACGCCCAAGAAGAATCCGCAGGCACCAAAAAGTGGATCCCGATCAAGCCGAGGGCGATTGCACCAGCCGCTTGGCTTGACGCCACCAACAGGGCACTCAAGTGCCAGCGAACACACACAAGCGCAAACGGGATGCCCAGGGGTAGTGCGAGAATGGGTCCAGCCAGCAGCCCACAACCCATGAACGGCCCGCCGAGCACCATGCCACCGAGTGCGCCGTACACGGCTATCAGGCCGATGCCGATGAACAACTGCCGTTCAGGTACGATGGACACGTCCGCCCTCTGAGAAGTCCTACGGGTTCACTGCGCGCTCATGACCATGATAATTAGGGACAGCCACCAGTTTCTCGCCCTTCTCGTGTTGCCAATCGACGATCATATCACCCATTCTACCACCAAACCCCGACCGCCGAGGCGCATTGACACCCCGACGGCCCGTTGGATACGTGTTCATGCTGCGGCGCGAACTACGACTCGGGTTCGGTCTGCTTGTCATGCGGACCGACCGTCGCCTCGCGCCCACGCTCCTTTTCACGCTGCACCAGATCCTCCGGTACTTCGGC
>CAYXTR010000054.1:0-14928 GCA_964468185.1 uncultured Planctomycetales bacterium
AGCCCTGATTCTCTACTGGAACGACATCGCCTATTCGACCCCGGCCGGACGCGCCGCGTGCGAACGCGTGTTGGCTGATGAGGCCAAGATTCCGCTCATTGTGTCGATAGATCTTGAGATGGGCGAAACGACTGCGTTTGCGGACTACATTCTTCCCGATAGCACGTACTTCGAGCGGTGGAGCACACCACACCTGGGATCGGCGATCCCGTTCAAGGCCAGCCCGGTTCGACAGCCAGTCGTGGGTTCATTCGATGCAGACATGAACTACACGCCGGTGCTTCCGAACACGAAAACGCTCGAAGACATTCTGATTGGCCTCGGCCGGGCGATAGGGCTCGACATGACCGGCCTGGACCCGAACAACAATGACGTCCCGATCGAGCGGGCCTGGGATTTCCACCGTCAGATGATCGAGAACATTGGCCTTGAGGAGGGAGGTCCGGGACTCGCTGCCGTGCTTGCCCGCGGCGGACGTTTCAATGATCCAGGTACTGAATACATGGACGGCCACATGAAGAAGGTGAACGGGACACGGACCTACCTCTTCATCGAGCCAATGGCCAAGACAAAAGACTCGATCACGGGCGCGTACTTCGACGGCCTTCCCAGGTACGCAATTCCGGCGGATATCCTTGACAACCCCGTCGCGACGTTCGACGGCAGCTTCCCGCTCACTCTGGTGTCATACAAGCAGGCGTGGCACAGCATGGCCCGTACCATTTGTCTGCCGTGGCTTGTCTCAATTCAGCCCGAGAACTTCGTCGAGATGAACCGGACGGACGCCGAGGCGCGTGGCATCCGAACTGGAGATGAAGTGATCGTGACATCGGCTTCCCACCCACAGGGCTCGGTCGGCCGGGCGCTTCTGACCGAGACGATCCGGCCAGGCGTGGTGGCTATCGCCCATAGCTTTGGTCACTGGCAGATGTCGTCGAAGTCATACAAAGTCAACGGATCGGACTCGGACGCGGATCGTACGCGGGGTGTCGGCATCGCCGCGAATCCGATCATGCGAACCGATCCCAACAAGTCGAATGTTGCGTTGCAGGACAAGATCGGTGGAAGCGTGTCCTTTTTCAACACACGCGTCCAGGTCGATAAGGTGTGACGACCCGCAGTAAGGAGTGCTTACAATGGCCCAGGTAGGATGGATCATTGACCTGAAGAGATGCATTGGCTGCCGGTCGTGCTTTGTGGCCTGCAAAGCCGAGAATACTACACCGCTCCGCACGGATTGGCGATATGTCGTCGAGCGTGAGAGCGGCACCTATCCGACGCCGAAGCGGGAGTTCATCTCGCTGGCCTGCAACCACTGCGATGAGCCGGCCTGCCTGAAGGCCTGTCCGGTGCCGGGCGCGATTATCAAGCGCGACAGTGATGGCGTCGTGCTAATTGATCAGGACAAGTGCATCGGCTGCCGCTACTGCATGTTCGCTTGTCCATACGGCGCGCCGCGGATCGATACCGACAACAACAAGGTCAGCAAGTGCACGATGTGCGTACATCGGCTCGACGCTGGGCTCGAGCCGGCCTGCGCCACGGCCTGCCTGACGGATGCCATCCAGTTCGTGCAGGACTTCACCGGCGAGACACAGGCCGCGCCCACGGGCTTCAGCGACCCGGGGCTGACACAACCGAACATCGACTTTATTTTGGCAAGGTAGCGTCGTGACAGTCAACTGCTCAGATTCCCGTGCGCGGCTCATCGAACTCAGCAGGGCACGGTATGACGTGTATGCCGTCCTTGGCGGGGCTTTCTTGGCGCCGCCGACAGAGCAGTTGCTGCATGCGCTGATGGCCGAGGAGTTTCTCGCGGGCGCGGATGGGCTGTTCGGTGCACGTGGGTGCGACGCACTTAAACAGTATCAACGGTCCGTGGAGCAGGCACCCGACTTGCCGCGTCAGACTCACCAGGAATTCATGAACCTGTTTAAGGTGCCCGGCGAACAGTACATCACGCCGTACGAATCTGTCTTCCGTGATACCCGGGAGGTTGCGGGCAAGCAGGTCAGGGGGTTGCTCATGGGCCAGTCCGCAGCCAACGTCCAGAAGTGGTACAGGCTGGCGGCGGTTGAGATCTCCGACGAGTACAACGACCTCCCCGATCACATTGGCCTGGAAGTGAACTTCCTGGCGCATTTGTGCGCCAAGGAACAGGAGTTCACCGATCGAGACGACCAGGCTCGACTGACCCGCGTCTGGGAAATGGAACGAGACTTCCTCGCGGCACACGTCGTCTCGTGGGTAGAGCAGCTTCGCGACAAACTGTACGACAAATCGCAGCACGCCTTTTTCCGAACGCTGGCCGACCTGCTTGTCGAATTCACCAAGCGTGATCTCGCTGCGCTGGAGAGAGTTGTCGGAGCGTCAAAGGGACAACCGCTTCCTGACTACGGACCGATTCAAGGATGATCCGCGCGCTGTTCAATCTGGTGACGGGCGATTCGGCGCCTCGCGTTGCAAGCAGGTCTCGACCTGTACCAACCATGGTAAGCCGACGGGATTTCCTGACGTTCGGGCGCGGCCGCCACCGCGCAGACGGGATGTGGCGAGTGGTCATTGACGCGCCTTGCTGCACAGATTGTCGCGCGTGCGTGCGCGCCTGCCCCAAGCAGGCGCTTCACCGGGCCAACGGTGACGCTTGTGTTACTTATTCGCTGTCGTTTGCTTCATGCAACGGTTGCGCCGATTGCATGGCGGTATGCGCGACGAACGCGGTTACCGTGTTTCGCGCTTCAGGGAGAAAAGAAGAGGTAAACGTGGTAGATATCGCGGTGCTGAAGAAGAAGATGTGCAAGCAATGTAGTCGACTCGAGGCGGGCGTCGTAAACGGAGTGTGCGCCATTTGCCAATCAGTCGGCGGGCCGAGAGCGTTACGGAGCTGACCTGCTCATGATTGACAAGTGCGGGCGAAAGATTGATCACCTGCGGTTGTCGCTGACCGACCACTGCAATCTGGCTTGTCGATATTGCGTCCCGGAAGGTATCCGACCGGCCGGGCGGATGATTGACCCCGATTTCGCCTTTGAGCTCATTCGGTGGCTGTCCGAGCATCACGGCATTCGTAATTTGCGCCTCACCGGCGGTGAACCCTTGCTCTACCCGAAGTTGATCCCGTTGGTTCGTCGCCTCGCAGCGCTCGAACATCTGGACGAGATCACGCTGACGACAAACGGACAGGCGCTGGAACGAAAGGCGGTACCGCTTCGTGATGCCGGCCTGTCAAGAGTCAACATCTCCCTTGATACGCTGAAGCCAAGCCGTTTCGCGCATGTGACGCGCGGCGGTTGCGTCGAGCTCAGCATGAAGGGCATCCGGGCGGCAGTCGAATCCGGGATGACGCCAGTGAAGCTCAACATGGTTGTCCAACGCGGACTCAACGACGACGAGATCGTGGACGCGGCCCGCTTGGGTCTCGAGCTCGGATGCGTGGTCCGATTCCTTGAGGTGATGCCGATCGGACCGTTGGCGCACGTCGTGCATGACCATCTCGTTCCGGCCTCCGAGATCCTCGATCGGTTGTCGCTCGCCTTTCGCCTCGTCCCGATCTCTCAAAGCCTGGGGCAGCCGGCTGTCGACTACGCGGCCTCCTCCGGGAAACTGCGCGGTGTCATTGGGATCATCGCGCCGACAACACGACCTTTCTGCGATCGGTGTCGGCGTATGCGAATCACATCAGGCGGTGCGATCGTTGCGTGCGTCCACGACAACCGGCGTTTTGACTTGTCGCCCTGCTGGGTAGGCAGTCGCCTCAACCAAGAGAATGCGAATACGATTCTCCGAGAGGCACTCTTCCATAAACCCGCTGACGGCCCGCGCTCTCAGTCGCTCTCGATGATCACGCTCGGTGGCTAGCTTGCACAGTGATCCATGCATGAAACAAGGAGACAAGCAGATTCGCCAGATGCAATCAGTGCTCGTGTCGATGGGTGTTTCGGACGGTTGGAGAGTACCGTTACTGCGTTTTCCGCACTGTTGCTGATCGGAAGACGACTCCCGAAAGAAGCGGCGGCCGCTGCCAAAG
The DNA here is from genome assembly GCA_964468185.1 of uncultured Planctomycetales bacterium. Lineage (GTDB taxonomy): Bacteria > Planctomycetota > Phycisphaerae > UBA1845 > Fen-1342 > JANQFV01. The sequence continues at coordinate 4,028 of CAYXTR010000054.1, forward strand.
CCGGAGCTTTGCAGTCTAGGCGGCGCCTGGTCGCGCGGGCGGCCAGCCCGCGACGTTTGGCCAATCAACGCATCATGTAGGCAGTGACCGGATGATCGCGGATCTTCCCATTTGGTGGCTGGCACCGGCCTTCTTTGCGGTCGCGCTCCTGTACGCTTCCGTGGGTTTCGGTGGCGGCTCATCCTACACCGCCATCCTGGCTCTCGGCGGCTGCCCCGCCGCCGATATCCCCATCCTCTCTCTCGGCTGCAATGTGGCTGTCGCCGGCGGCGGTACAGTCGTCTTCAGCGGTCGAGGCCTGCTGAAGTCGCGCCTCGTCGGCCCCTTCGTCTTGCCGGCGATCCCGGCTGCGTACCTTGGTGGCCGTCTGCCGATTCCGCCGGAGGTCTATTTCGTTTTCCTCGGCCTGAGCCTTGGCGGCGCGGGCTTGGCGTTGCTCCTGCGACGGCCGTCAGCGGATCAGGAGACGCGGCCCTGTCCGGCGGTGACGGCGGCGGCAATTGGGGTGGGGCTGGGAGCCGTCTCCGGTATCGTCGGCATCGGGGGGGGCGTCTTCCTGGCCCCGATCCTGCTGCTGAAGCGCTGGGCGGATCCGAGGGAGAGTGCGGCCTGTGCCTCCGTGTTCATTACGCTGAATTCCCTTGCCGGACTGGCCGGACAACTCTCGAAGGGTGGTATCGGCGAGTTCCTGGGCACGCTGCCTCCGCTGCTCCTCGCTGTCCTTGCCGGCGGCCAAATCGGCAGCCGCCTGGGCGCCGGACTTCTGCCGGCGCGCCGCGTACGGCAAGGCACCGCGGTCATAATTCTGGCCATCTCAACGCGCATTCTCTGGTCCAACCTATGATCGTCACTGTGCAACATCTGATTTTGTCGCCAGAGCACAACTATGTCGGCCACTTCGGCGGCCCGTCCGGCAAGCACCCAGCGCTGCGGCAGGACGACGTGCAGCTTATCGCCGGCCGCGGAATCTCGGGCGACCGCTATGCGCGCTGCGAAGCCGGACATGGCAAGCAGATTACCTTCTTCGAAATGGAGGTGATCGAGGCCCTGTCCCAGCATTACGGGCGGCCCATCGCGCCAGAACAAGTACGCCGCAACGTCTTCCTGCGCGGCCTGCGGCTGGACCCCCTGGTCGGTCGTCAATTTTCCCTGAACGGCATTCGCTTCCGCGGTCTGGACGCCTGCAAGCCCTGTTTCTGGATGGATGAAGCCATCGGCATGGGGGCTGAAGCTTTCCTCGTCGGCAAGGGCGGTCTGCGCGCGGCCATCCTCGACGATGGCGTACTCCGCCTCGGGGAGGCGAAGTTCGCGATGGAGCCCCAGCCATGATCACCCCCATGGAAGCCGCAGCCCGGATTACAGCTGCCATCGCCCCCGGCGACACTGAGACCGTGGGACTTGATCAGGCGGCCGGCCGCGTCCTGCGACGGGCGGTTCTGGCCGATACCCCGGCGCCGCCTTTCGACCGGGTGATGATGGACGGCGTCGCCCTCGCCGCCGCCGACTGGTCGCCGGATCGGTTCTATCGTTGCGTGCAGGGGACGCCCGCCGGCCAACTGCCGCCGCCGCGGCCAGATGCGGAGAGCGTCGTGTCCGTCTCCACTGGCGGTGTCCTGCCCCAGGGTTGTGACTGCGTGGCACCGCGGGAGTGGCTTGAGGAGACGGACCAAGGGCTGCGCATTATTCCTCGGAATGGCACGTCGCTCACCTCCGGACGCTTCGTCCACGCCCGAGGCAGCGACGGCCCGAAGGGACGCCAGGTGCTGCCTGCCGGCATTTTGTTGGGCGCCGCCGAACTGGCCGTGGCTGCAACCGAAGGCGCCGTGCGAGTGAACGTCAATCGGCCCCCGCGCATTTGCCTGTTAACCACCGGAGACGAAGTGGTTCCGCCGGACCAGTGCCCCGGCCCTGCCGAGATCCGCGGCAGCCACGCAACCGCCCTCGCGACCCTTCTGCAGGACTGGGGTGAGACGCACCTCAGCCACCTCCATGTGCTGGACCAGAGGGAAATCCTCCGAGACGCCATCGGTAAAGCCCTCGTCGCTGTGGACATGGTCCTGCTCACCGGCGGCGTCTCCCGCGGAGACTATGATTTTGTGCCCCAACTGCTGGCGGAACACGGCGTAACGTGCATCTTTCACGGTGTCGCTCAGAAGCCGGGCAAGCCCCTCTGGTTCGGCGGTCGCGAATCGACGACGGTTTTCGGCCTGCCGGGCAATCCCAACTCGGCGCTGGTCTGCGCTCGCCGCTACGTCATCCCTGCCCTTGCCCGGTGGCGGGGAGGCGAAGCGCTGCCGGTACTGCCGGGCACGGTCCGCCAATTGCCCCCCAGACCTCCCGGTCTGACTCACTTCGTACCCGTGCGAATGAGCGATGGTGCCTGGCTCGCCGTGCCGACCGCCACTTCTGGCAGCCTCCATCCGCTCGCCGGCACCCACGGTTTTGCCGAATGTCCGCCGGCCGCCGGCGAGGTCGTGGGCCTGCACCTGTGGAGACCAATCTGATGCCTGAACCGCCGAAGCGACTCACGCACGTCGACGCTGCCGGCGATCCCGGCATGGTCGACGTACATGCCAAGGCCGTCACCCATCGCCACGCCGTTGCCGAAGCACTTCTGGTCTTCCCCCCGGAGGCCCTGGCCGGCCTGCGCGGCAACGACTGGCGGAGCGCGAAAGGACCAGTGTGGCATACCGCTGTCATTGCCGGCACCCAGGCGGTGAAACGCACCGCCGACCTCATCCCCTTCTGCCACGCCCTTCCGGTGGAGGGCTGTCGCTTCACGCGAGTGGAAACCGCCGAAGGACTGCGGCTGTGCTGCACCGTTGTCACGACCCACAAAACGGGCGTGGAAATGGAGGCTCTCACCGGCGTGACGATGGCCGCACTCACCGTGATCGACATGTGCAAGGCCCTCAGCCCGCGGATTTGCATCACCCAGATCAGACTGTTGGAAAAAGGCGGCGGCAAGCACGAGGTACGCACCCCATGAGCGAACTGGCGCCCCTCTACGGCTTGGTGCTGGCTGGCGGCTACAGCCGACGCATGGGGCAGGACAAGGCCCTACTCGAATACCATGGCGTACCCCAGGCCCTCTGGACCGCGCGGCTGCTGGCGACCCGCTGTCCCCGGGTCTTCTTGTCCTGCCGCGAAGAGCAGAACCTCGGCGACGGCGGTGCCTTTCCCCGCATCCACGACGACATACCTAACGCCGGCCCCTTCGGGGGCATGCTCGCCGCCGCCGCCCTCCATCCGGACGTCGCTTGGCTGGTGGCCGCCTGTGATTTACCGAGCGTGACACCGACGGCCCTCGACGACCTGCTCCTCGGCCGCGCCGGCGACGCCACCGCCTTCCGCGGGGCGCAGGACGGTCTGCCGGAACCACTGTTTACAATCTACGAACCAGCCTTCGTCCCACTCTGGCGGCAGGCCATGGGGCAGGGACGGCGCTGCCCGCGCAAGCTGCTTATCGAACAGGCCACACGGGTCACACTGCTTACCCCACGCGATCCGCGGGCGCTCGACAATGCCAATACCCCGCAGGACTACGATCGATGTCGCCAATGAAGACGATCACGCTCAACTACTTTGCCCTCTTTCGCGAACAGGCCGGTTGCGCTCGAGAAACACTCGAAACGGAGGTGCGCACCCTTGGCGAGCTCTACGCGCAACTCCAGGCCCGCCACGGCTTCGGCCTCGATCCCCAGTATGTGCGCGTCGCCGTTGGCGCCGCCTATGCCTCACTTGCCGATCCGATTCCTGAGCAGGCCGAAATCACGTTTATCCCCCCGGTAGCCGGAGGATGAGATGAGATTCACCATCGGCCTCGCCCCCCTCGATCCTGCGGCCTTGGCTGCGGAACTCCAGAACGTCCGCGCTGGCGCGCTCGTCGTCTTCGAGGGCTGGGCGCGCGACCACCACGACGGGCGCGGCGTGGAGCGTCTCGAGTATGAGGCCTTCCCCGAAATGGCCGTCGCAACCGGCGAGGAAATTCTCCGCCAGGCTATCGCTCGCTTTGCCGTTCTCGACGCCCGCGCCGCCCATCGTCTCGGTCACATCGATGTCGGCGAGCGGGCCGTCTGGGTTGGCGTTGTCGCCGAGCACCGCCAGGAGGCCTTTCTTGCCTGCCGCTGGATCATGGAACGGCTCAAAGAGGAAGTCCCCATTTGGAAAAAGGAATTCTTCCAAACCGGTGAGGCCGGCTGGGTTCGCGCCACGACCAGCAACGCCCGCAAACCGGACGATCCCGCATTGGACCCCCGCTACGCCCGGCAGGTCCAAGTACCCGGTATTGGCCCAAATGGCCAACGCAAGCTTGCCGCCGGGCGCGTCCTGATCGTCGGTGCTGGCGGCCTCGGCTGCCCAGCCATGCTCTACCTCGCCGCAGCGGGCGTAGGCACGCTCACGATCTGCGACGGCGATCGTGTGGACCAGAGTAACCTCCATCGCCAGGTTCTGTTTTGCGCCGCCGACCTCGGGCGCAATAAGGCCGAGGCCGCCACTGATCGGCTTCGTGTCTTCCACCCCGGCATCGCGCTCCGCGCTGTGGCCGACGCTGCCACCGCGCGAACCCTTCCCGATCTGCTGCGCGAGCAGGACGCGGTGCTGGACTGCACCGATTCATTCGAGAGTAAATACGCGATTCACGATGCCGCCTGCCGGGCCGGTGTGCCCCTGGTTCAGGCCGCCATCTATCAGTTCGACGGCTGGGTCCAGACGATCGACCTGCGTCGCCCCGCCGGTTGCTTTCGCTGTCTCTGGCCCAGCTCGCCCCCAGTTGGCTGCATCGGCAACTGCGCCGAGGCCGGCGTGCTCGGCGTTACTCCCGGTCTGCTCGGCATTCATCAGGTAACCGAGACTCTCAAGCTTCTGCTCGACCTGCCCGACCGGCTCGACGATGCCACCTTGTACGTCGATGTCCTCAGCGGGGCGACCCGACGCCTGCCTCGCCCGCCCCGTCGCCAGGACTGCCCCTGCGGCGGCCGGACGCCGTGGCCAATGGCCACACCCAATCTCCTCTACCCCGGCACCGACGCCGAACGCCTCCTGCGCGAAGCCACCATCATCGACCTCCGTGAACCGCGGGAACGGGTCGGCGCCGCCGAGTGGATCCGCGCGCTGCCCAACGTCCCCCGTGCCGAATGGGCGGACATTTCCGCGCGCTTCGCGCAGCGCCGTCCCCTTGTACTCGCCTGCGCCACCGGCATCCGTTCACGCCAGTGCCTCGCCGAACTGGGACACCCGCCGAACATCTATGCCTGGACGCGCGACATCCATGAGCTCATCACTCATCTCTGCCGCGTCCCCTCCGGGTTATGAGCCAATCCGACTCAAGGCGCGGAAGTCGTTTCCCATTCGTAAGTTACAGAATCAGCAAGAACTTAGAGCGCGTTCATCGAATCCTTCTATGAAGCCGGGCCTGTCAAGGGGTGAGTTTCCGGCTGGGTTCAACCTTCCCCGGGAGCAACCAGTATCGAACCGCCGCCGGTGAGAGCGATTGTACCACACCACCCCGCCTGATGGCCAGCACCTGTTAACCGGCCCGGCGGTTTGAGAGCGCGAAAAGTCTCCAAAATCACCGCTAGCCGATAAGTTCGAGGCCATTTTGAGGGACCAATAGTTGTTTAAGAGCGAGAGGTCATAAGTCAGAAGGCGTCCGGATCAGCCAACCGATAGCTGGTGCTTCGACCGCCGCCTTCGTTCTGGATCAGAACGCCGCGTTTCAGAAGTTCCTTAATGTCTCGCAACGCTGTGTCCTGTGAACATTTGACGAGCCGGGCGTACTTGGATGTGTTCAGATTGCCCTGCCAATCGTGTTGCAGCATCCGGTTGATTGCCTTTCGCTGGCGTTCGTTGACGGGCTTGGTGTTGATTCGCTGCCAAAGGCGGGCTTTGTGCAGGACCGATGCAAGCATCGTGTCCGAGGCATCGATGGCCCTGTCGAGACAATCGAGGAACCACGCCAGCCAGGACGTGATGTCGAGCGAACCTCGCTGGGCGGATTCAAGTCGGATGTAGTATTCCTTCCGCTCTGCTTCGATGCGCGAGGACATACTGTAGAAGCGATCCTTCGATCCATCGGCACGCGAAAGGGCCATATCGGCAATCGCCCGCGCGATGCGGCCGTTGCCGTCATCGAAAGGATGGAGCGTCACGAACCAGAGATGCGCCACGGCGGACTTGAGCACCGGGTCCATGTCGGAGTCTGCGTTGAACCATTCGAGGAAACGACTCATCTCGACTTCGAGGCGGTCCGCATCCGGTGCCTGAAAGTGGACGCGTTCCTTGCCGAATGGTCCGGAGACGACCTGCATGGGGCCTAGTTCGCCCTTGCGCCATGCGCCCACCGTGATCAGACGCATCCCGCTTCTGCCCGTCGGGAACAGTGCCGCGTGCCATCCATAGAGCCGATCGTGTGTGAGTGGCTGCTGGAAGTTCTGTGTCGCGTCGAGCATCATCTCCACGATGCCCTCAACTTCCCGCCCGGGTGTGGGCAGGCCCGCCACGTCCAGCCCGAGCTTACGGGCAATCGATGACCGGACCTCGTTGGTGTCGAGTTGTTCACCTTCGATGGCGGAGGACTTGACGATTTCGCTGGTAAGCGCTGTGACGCTGGCCTCGGTTCGCAGATCAAACCCCAAGGCCTCCATCTTGCCCAGGTGCTTGCCCTGTTTGTGCCGCACTGCGGATAGAGCCTGGGCCAAGGCCTGCGTGTCCCAGGTGAAATCCGGCCAGTCTGCCAGCTCGTGAATATAGGTCATCATCGTTACCCTTCGTTCTTGTGCGACGATAATAGCTGAGAATCTCCGAAGATGCAACTATTCGCCGCACGGGATGCGGACAATATGGCTTATATTCTCCGCACAGGCCCGGTTGCTCACGCACCCCGCCGCCATTTCGTCCCTACGCCGGGTATGATAAGTACTGGGCGAGCATCGATAACCCGCCGACCGCACCCATCGCGACACGCGGAACAGCAGTCTCAGGCAAGCCCACGAATCCGGAAGCGTGAGACTGACCTGCGCTCAGTAAAGACAAGGACTTACCGGCGAAAGTCTCAAATTCAGCCATTTTCACGCCCTACGCCTCCCGCACACAATTTTCCAAGTAGGAAAGTTCTTCACAGCCGGTCGCGGATCGAAGGACGTGGTCGCATCATGTTTATTGGCAACATGTTATGAGGTTAATGACCGACGGAATAACGCTCGTGCAGCATTCAACCGCCATTGTTTTGCATGATGTGCATTGACTTAGTCTCATCTTTCGCATACTATGCACTCATCGGCACTGGTAACTAGCACACAGGAGACCGCGATGGAAGATCCGACACAAATGAGGAGCACGTTGTCAAGGCTTCGCCAAGCATCCGGAAAGTCGCAGGCGGAAGTGGCGGAGAGGCTATCCGCCAGCAGCGCTAGTAGGATTTCTCGCCTTGAGTCCGGCGATCTTCGCCTGACTACTGAGGAGGCCCAGAATCTGGCCAGAGCGATTGGCTCCGATGATGCCAACGAGTACGCCGACTACCTTGGTCAGCAATGGTCGTTTCTTGAGCGCCCTGGGTTCGAGCATGTGAACCGTGGCTCGTTGTGGCAGGCCGAGCAGGCTTTGCAGCGTCTAAAAGCGCTCGAAGATGATCCCGACCTCAAGAACGTGTTGCTCAAGCAGGTGCAATCCTGCCGCGACGCCTTGATCCGCGCGGCTCGATTTCTACGGAACGCGGAGCACCCCATCGCTCTTGTCGGTAGCCCAGGCGTCGGCAAGACAACTTTGATCTGTGCCTTGGCCGATCTTCGGGATGAGAGCGGCTCAGAACGTGACCTTGAACACCAGATGGTCCTTCAGACCGGCGGCGGCAGAACCACGACCTGTGAGGTCCATGTGCGATGCGGGCACGAGTATGCCCTCTCGGTCGATTCATGCTCTGACGAGGCGATGCGGCAGTTCGTCGGGGAGTTCTGCGATTACGTCGCCAAACTCGCAACCGATGATCCAGCCAGCGCGAACGAGGCCGTTGCGCTTAGCGCTGAGATCGACCGTGCCCTACGCAACATGACCGGCCTGACAGTGAAGCGAGTCAAGGCAGCGGACGGAAAGGTGCATCGGGAGGACCCGGCTAGAGCCTTGGCGATGGAGTTCCCGAACCGGGAAGACCTCCAGACACAAGTCTTCACTCGTTTGGAGCTGCATCGGAGACGGCGCACCTCAATCAGCTGTCCCAGGGACTCGAGTGTCACCGGGTTGCAGTGGCTCTCCCGGACGTTCGCCCAAGTCAACTATGGTCGCCATCGTGAGTTCTCGCTGCCGCGTCGCATCGAGGTCAGCCTTCCTGACCGAATCTTGGGAGAAGAACGCTTTGACCTGCGCCTCATCGACACGCGCGGCGTGGATGAACCGAAGGCACCGCGACGGGATCTGCAAGCCTACCTGGACGACGAGACGGCGGTCATCGTGTTCTGCTCTAGCTTTAAGGATTCACCGGATGCCGCCATGCTCGATGTGATCGACCGCGCCATCCAGGGCGGCCTTCGTGAAGCGGTCTCTGATCGATCGGCATTTGTGGTGCTGCCTCAGGGCGGTGAGGATACCAAGGTTCGGGACCAGCATGGCCATTTGGCGGAGAGCGCGGAAGATGGTCGAATGATCAAGGAGGAGCAGATCAGGGGTACCTTCACCCGCCTCGGCATGCCCGACATTCGCGTAGAGTTCACCGACGTCACCGTCGCCGACGATTGTGCGCGGTTACAGAACGCTCTGATCGCGACCATCGTCGCCCTTCGGGACAAGGCTGCTAATCGCATCGCCTCATTGGTGAGCACGGTAGATCACTTGATTGCCAATCGCGAGAGTGAAGCGGTTCGCGCTGCCTTCGAGGTGGTCACCCGTCGCGTCCAGGTCTGGACGGAAGCGAATGAAGTCATCCCTGATGGCGAGCCGCACGTCGAGAAGGCGCTCCTCACCGACATGGCCGGTCTTCGCTATGCATCAAGCCTCCGTGCCTCTGTGAACAGACGCGGCGACTGGTACAACTTCGACTACTACCACGGCTTGGGATATGGGTCGCGTCGGGAAGCTGTGGCCCGAACCGAGAAGCAGATTGCGGAGTTGAAGGCCGTCCTGAAGAACCTGGCGGAAGACGAAGGGCTCGCGGATGCGCATGGCTTCCTCGGGCACCTGATCGCTGAGGTCGATGCATCCGTCAGCGAGTTTTTCCAAGACATCCAAGCGGTAGGCGAGGCAGCCTTCGGCGAGCAGCTTCGTGACGATGATGGGTATTGGCACCGGTGCCGGAACCGCTGGGGCGCTGGATCGGGCTACAAGATGGAAATCCGGCAGTGGACCGACGACTGGTTCTCCGAAGAACGCCACGCGGAGCGACGGCGCTTTATCGAAACGGAACTCCAGAGGCGTTGGCGTGAAGTGGTTCAGGGCCTTCGATCCCGAGTCGCCTCGGCGGCTCCAGTGGAGACGCCTTCCAAGGCGTCGTGACGCCGAGCAAGCTAGGCATGACCGATCGATGCAGCAGTTTCTGCTTGCGAACACCGGCGAAAAACGGATAATAACCGCAGGACTTACCATGCATCGGCAAGGTATGCCCTTGGAGCAGCCTATGGCGGCCAAACGCGACGAGATCATGACGATGGACGAGCTGGCGGAGTACCTGAAGATCTCCAAGTCCACGCTCTACAAGCTGGCGGTGGAGAACAAGCTACCGGGCCAGAAGATCGGCAAGCGCTGGCGGTTCCACAAGGACGCCGTTGATGCGTGGGTGAAACATGGCCTCGATCCCGATCGAGCAGGAGCCGACGAGTGAATGATATGACACCAAGGCCTGGAGCAATCGTGCAAGGCGCTCTGTTTCCAGAGCCTGTCCAAGTGTTGGTCTGCACGGCTCTGGGCTCCTCGGTCAAGCTCATCGGCAAAGGATTGGACTCCGGCCAGGTCTATGAGCCTATTCTCGATGCATCGCAATTGGCGTCACTCGAAGTCAGTCCCGAGCAGCCACCGTTCGATGGCGACCCGGTACATTTCCGTCTGGGCATCGAGGCCCTGCGCCTTGCGATGACGGATCATGTACCTCCCTACCGTCGTCTCGTCGATCGTGATACCGAGCAAAGCCAACTCGGACTGGATCCGCGGGGCACCCCAGGTCGCGTTTTCGCGGCACATGCGCCGGATCAGATTGCGGATCTCCGCGTCGATCTTCGGCCGCCCGGGATTACCCCGCGACTTCCAGCGCCAGTAGAGCTTGAAGCCGTCGCGATGCCAGCGGATCACGGTCTCGGGCTTCACGATCGCCAGGCTGTCGCGCCAGTCCGGCCAGAGTTGTGACAGCCATGCCCAGAAGATCCGGTCACGCTGCCGAAGCTGCGGACGCTTCACCGAACGCTGGAGCACGCCGAGTTGGTGACGCAATGCGAGATTCTCTGCCGCAATCGTAGCACGGCTGGCGAACATGGCACGCACGAACAACACGACACCGGTCACGACGCCCATTGCAGCTCCTCAGTTCGGCATCTGTGAGGGCTCATCGTAGCCGATTCGGCCGCTGAACTCGAAACGCGTAAGTCCTTTGCCAACAACAAGGACGGAATAAAACGGAGGGACAGGGCTATTCAGCGCTTTGAAGGTGATACCGAAGGTATGAGCGATCCGGCCATGACCGAGGAGCTCGACTTTGCTCGCCAACTGTTGAACCTGATGGAAAGCGGTGCCCAGCAAGGCACGCTGTACAGCCAGTTCTGAGCGGGCAGGACGCCGAACAAACGGCTGCGGCAAGCCGAGCCTGAGGCCGCGATTGAATCGGATCGATGTCCCAGGCTCGGTGGTTTCGTGATGGTGCGTTGCCGGGTGTCACCGGGCAGGTTAAAACCGGCCAGTGGTGGGCGGGTTAATACCGGCCAGTT
>CAYXTR010000055.1:0-14883 GCA_964468185.1 uncultured Planctomycetales bacterium
TGGGCGGGGCACCTGGTGGAACGCCGGGGCCACAAGGCCCCCGCCTACCCGATTGGGGAACCGACCTCCGTCCGGTCAGCGTCGGAGCGTCGCCCGCGAGGTCAGGCGTCTCTGGGTGGGTCGGGCGTCTCGCCCGACGTGGGCACCCTGATATTCCAGGAGACCGAGAAACCCACCCTGCCTCCCGAGGGGGCGACGGATAACGCTTTGAATCCGCGCTATTCGTCCGGCTGCAACACCGTCATGAACGCCTTCTGCGGAATATCCACCCGCCCGACCGTCTTCATCCGCTTCTTGCCCTCTTTCTGCTTCTCCAGCAGCTTGCGCTTCCGCGTCACGTCACCGCCGTAACACTTCGCCGTCACATCCTTGCGATACGGCTTGATCGACTCGCTGGCCACGATCCGGCTGCCGATCGACGCCTGCAGGCGAATCTCGAACTGCTGGCGACCGATCTCGCGCCGGAGCTTGATCAAGAACCGGCGACCGCGGTGCTCCGCCTTCGTGCGGTGACAAATCAGGCTTAGCGCATCCACCGGCTGCTGGTTGATGAGAATGTCGAGCTTGACCAGGTCACTCGCCCGATGCTCGGCGACATGGTAATCCATCGTCCCATAACCACGCGTCGCACTCTTCAGCTTGTCGTAGAAGTCGTACAGAATCTCGTTGAACGGCAGCAGGTACGTCAGCATGATGCGCTGTGGCGACAGATACTCCTGACGTTTGAACTCGCCTCGCCGCGTCTCGGCCAGTTGCATGATGGCGCCCACCGAATCAGCCGGAACGATGATCTGCATCTCAACGATCGGCTCGCGCAACTCCTCGATGGCACCCATATCGGGCAGGTCGCCGGCGGACTCGACCCGGAGCGTCTCACCGTTGCGCAACACGACTTCGTACGTGACGCTCGGTGCCGTCTGCACAACATCCACACCACACTCGCGTTCCAGGCGTTCCTGAACAATGTCCATGTGCAGCAACCCGAGGAACCCACACCGAAAGCCCGGCCCCAGCGCGTCGCTGTGCTGCGGCTGAAACGTAAACGACGAGTCGTTCAGGCTGAGCCGCTCCATGGCCTCCCGCAATGCGTCAAACGTCTCGCCGCTGGCGGGGTAAAAATCGCAATAGACCATCAGCGCCGGCGGATCGTAGCCCGGCAACGCGCCAGGCGCCGGGTTGGCGGCGTCAGTAATCGTGTCGCCGACCGTCACATCCTGTAGGGCCTTGATGCTTGCGACCATGTACCCCGTCTCTCCCGCGGACAGTTGCTCGCAGGCAGTCGCCTTCGGGCGAAACTTCCCCAGCTCCGTGATCTGATACGTCCGTTTGCGGCCCATCAGCAGAATCTTCTGCCCCTTGCGGATCGTGCCGTTCGCTACCCGCACGTAGCAGATGACCCCACGATAGTCGTTGTATTCACTATCGAACACGAGGGCCTGCAAGGGGGCGTCCGGGTCACCCTTCGGCGCCGGCAGGTGCTCGACGATTGCCCCGATCAGTTCCTCCACGCCCAATCCACTTTTGGCGGATACGAACTGCACATTGTCCGCCGAGATACCCAGGACATGCTCAATTTCGATCGCCGTATCCTCCGGCGACGCGCTAGCCAAATCGATCTTGTTGATGACGGGAATAATCTCCAGATCATTACCGACCGCGGCATAGGCATTGGCTACGGTCTGCGCCTGCACACCCTGTGTCGCATCGACCACCAGCAGGGCCCCGTCACAAGCAGCCAGCGCCCGGTCCACCTCGTAGTGAAAATCCACATGCCCCGGCGTATCGATCAGATTGAACATGTACTTCTGACCGTTGTGCTCCATGTCGAGTGTGACCGCCGACGCTTTGATTGTGATTCCGCGCTCGCGCTCCAGGTCCATCTCGTCCAGCGCCTGCTCGCGAAACTCCCGTTCAGTGATGGCCCCAGAGCGCAGCAGCAGCCGATCGGCCAGCGTGCTCTTGCCGTGGTCAATGTGGGCGATGATCGAGAAGTTGCGAATCAGGTTGCGGTCCATACAGCTCCACGCGATCGCAATCGCAGTCGTAACACGCCTTCAATTGCAAGGTAGCGTCAGGCCTCCACACCTCGCGCTACATCGGGGCACGACATCGTCCAGCGCCCGCCCCGCGGGCAGCGCGAACGAACCAACCATTATAGCGAGCAGCGGGCGCGGAGTCGCCCGGATGCCACCCGTGCCCGAAGCGCGGCCCCACCGGTGTTTCATCCGACCATCACTTGCGGTTCTGCTGCTGCATATAGACCTCTTCGTACGGCTGGATCACCACGAAACCCTCACCCTTGAACTGCATCTGAAAAACCTCCCCACTGCCCCGGCCGAAGAACGACCCGATGGTCAGGTCGGTCCGGAGATCCGGGCTGAGATTGCCCGACCACGCCACCGTCGCATTGGGGTCCGTCACGATGGGCTGGTCGGGACTGACTCGCAGCGTTATCGGCTCGTAATGCGTCGTGATCGCGACCCGCCCCGTGCCTTCAAGACGCACGTTGAACAGCCCCCCGGACAGCATCCCTGCAATCCGCTTCATGAGCTTGATGTCCCATTCGATGCTCGGCTCAAACGCGAGGACATCATTGCCATTCACGAAGATCGTGTCGTTCTCGAGCTCGAGGATGGACACCTTCTTGCCCGCTTCTGCCAGGTACAGGCGGCCATTGCCTTCGGCACGCGTGAGCGACGTCCCTTCGCCGCTGAACGCCCGTTTGAGCATCCGTCCGAGCCCATGCTCGAAGATCCCCTCACGCGTGAACTTGATGTCACCCACGTACGCAACCATCGACCCCATCTTGGTCCACACGAGCCCGTTGAGGTTGATCTCCAGCAACCGTTCGGTCTCCAGCTCGAACACCCCCTCGCCACGATCCTGCTGCGCGGTGCGGTCGATGAACTCGTCGAGTGAATAGCGGCCCATGTCGACGCCTCCCGGGATCTTGCCCATTCATGATAGACGGAAATCACTTGTAGCGTGTACGGTACCCCGCTGGCAACGGTGGGTCCAGCGAACCCGGCACCACGCGCCCGCCGCTACAGACGCGCGGCCAGCTCCCGGCAGCTCTGCGGCCCGTGACCCGCATAGTGATTGTTGATGTAGACGAGTATCTCCGCACGCGTGGCAATCCGCCGCAGCGCTTCCGCCACCCGGTCAAGGTCGCGCGCGCGATCCACGACCACCTCGTCCCACGTCTCCGTGATTTCCTCGATCCCCTTACGATCACCGATGAGACGGAAGTACGAGAACGGCCCCGTGACGACGTCGTGCGCCTCCACCAGTTCATTCAACGGCGGCAGCCACGCGTGCTCCACCAGACACGCGGCGACATTGTGCCGACGCAGCAGGTCGAAGTACCTCGCGCCCAGCCAATTGCGATTGCGAATCTCACACGCCAGCGGCAATTGATCCGCGTACGCGTCAAGAAACGTCTCCAGCCGCTCAAAGAACGGCTCGCTGCTAGCGAACGCCTTGCGATTGAAATAGCCGAACTGCAGCAACACGCACCGCAGCTTCTCCTGCAACGGCTCCAGATTGGCCATCAACGTCTCGACATCCGCCTCACAATCAACGAGAACACGTTCATGCGTGACCGACCGCACCATCTTGAGCGCGAACCGGAATTCGGCAGGCGTCTTGTCCGCCCAGCCCTGCACCATCCGTCGGCTCGGAATACGGTAGAATGTGCTGTCCACCTCCACCGTGTCGAACTGCTCAGCGTACGTCGTGAGGTAATCGCCTTGGGCGGTGCCAGGCGGATAGAACGGGCCGCGCCAGTCATCGTAGGACCAGCCGGAAGTGCCGATGTGGATCGCGTGCACGCTGCTGCTCCCTGCCCCGCTCACGTCGTCGGCCGCACCGAGCCGGGCGCGGCACCCGATACGATATGATGATAGCACCTCCCGGTCGAACACCTCGTAGCAGGAGCAGCTATGGGCACGATGGATCGTAGCTTCGAACGCGAGCGCATGGTCTACGAGCAACTCCAGCAGCGCGGCATCCGCTCCGAGCGGGTGCTCGACGCCATGCGACAGGTGCCGCGCGAGCGGTTTGTGCCGGAAACGGCCGCGCACAAGGCCTACGCCGACAGCGCTTTGCCCATCGAGTGCGAGCAGACCATCTCACAGCCCTACATGGTCGCCCGGATGACCGAGCTGTTAGCCCTCGCGCCGACCGACCGCGTGCTCGAAATCGGTGCGGGGTCCGGCTATCAGACCGCCATCCTCGCCCGCCTCGCCGCGGCGGTGTACACGGTCGAGTTGCACCAGCGCTTGCTGGACGCGGCCGGCGCGCGACTCCAGACGCTGGGCGTGCGCAACGTACAGTACCACTGCGGCGACGGATCGCTCGGCTGGCCGGAAGAAGCACCATTTGACGCCATTCTGGTGACGGCTGGCGGCCCCGTGGTGCCGGAACCACTCAAGCAGCAACTCACCATCGGCGGCCGTCTGGTCGTGCCGATCGGCCCCGCCGGCGATCAGACGCTGGTCCTGGTAACGCGCCGCGAGGACGGCTTCCAACAGCAGGACATCCTGAAGTGCCGCTTCGTAAAACTCGTCGGCCAGGCAGGCTGGGATGCGCCGGACGTGGATTGAGGGACTGTGTGATGGCGGCATTGAGAGAGGCGCGCCACCCCAACAATGACGCCGCGTCCATCCCCCGCATAACGGACCAACCCCCACATGGCGGACCGACATCCGGTGGGTCAGCGCTGTAGCGTCAGGACTCCGAGCTTGACGTCTTCCCCAACGTAGCGTCCGGCCTCCAAGCCTGACATCTTCCCCAACGTAGCGTCCGGACTCCGTGCCGGACGTACGCAACCAACCACGCCACCCCGCGCAGCGGCCCACAACCGTCGCGCAACCCGCTCCCACGTTCCACGCTGAGCGAGGTCGAAGCGATCCCACGCACACCCGGCCCCCGCGCCCCTTGTCTCGCCCCCAATCCCAACCCCCACCGCGAAACCACATCCAACTCCGCGCTAGTGCATCCGCCCCTAACCACGGGTATCATCCGTGTGTCCACTCCAACAGAAAGGGGCTCAAGCATGCGTTCACACACATTCGGTCGACAAGCGTTGGGGGCGGGTCTGCTCATGTTGCTCGCCGGGCTGCTCACGGGCTGTGCCACATACGCACCACCAGGAGGGGGTGCAGACTTCTCGCTGTTTGTGGATCACGACATTGAGCGGGAATTTGAGCGCGGCTCCGCCTCGAGTTGGCCCGCCCACCTGGTTGCCGTCCGCGTGCAGGACGCACACTACACCTCCCATACCACGCGCGCCTACGGCAACGGACGCTTCAGCATCGTCAACGTGCGCGACGTGGAGCACGACGAAGACTTCGACCGCATCGCCGAGCTGCCCGACGTCGCCCAGGTCGGGCAAATCAACCGGCTGCTCCTGCCGTCGCGCCTGGACTCGGACAAGACCCTCCGGCTCGCCGCGGCCCGGCTCCACGCCGACATGCTCCTCGTCTACACCTTCGACACCGATTTCTTCACCCACGACGCGGCCCGCCCGTTGACCGTCATCACGCTCGGACTATCGCCCAATCAGATGGTGCACGTCACCACGACGGCGTCGGCGCTCGTGCTTGATGTCCGCACGGGCTTCGTCTACGGCGTGTGCGAGGCAACCTCGCAGCAGAAACAACTCGCCAGTGCCTGGACCAGCGATGACGCGGTCGACGCGACGCGCCTCAAGACCGAACGAGCCGCGTTCGAAGAGCTGCTCGGCAAGATCGAAGAAGTCTGGCACAAAATTCGCGAACAGCACGGTGGCGCTAGCGGCACAGCCCCCCGGCAAGTTACCTGAGCGGCGTTGTCAAATCATCTCCAGCACCTTCTCGACCAGCTTCACAATCCCCGCGTTCACCTTCGCCGGTCCGGGTCCCAGCATGTACGCCGGCGTGCTCACGATCTTGTGATCGGTATCGACCGCGATATCCGTCACCGCGCACTCCTGGTGCGTGCAATGCAGCTTGCTGATCGCACCCGCCGTGCCGGCGTCATTGCCAATGGTCACCTTCGCCTGCACGCCGCCCTCGCTACAGATCTTCGCCAGCGTAGCCGGCGCGATGCAGATGGCACCAACCGGTTTACCCTGCGCCAGACAATCACCCACCAGCTTCAACACATCCGGCTGCACCGTGCAGTCCGGCCCCTTCACCGCAAAATCGCTCAGATTCTTCGCCGCCCCAAATCCGCCCGGCAGAATGAGCGCATCCAGCTCACTAGCGCTGACCTGCGCCACATCGCGAATCTCGCCGCGCGCGATCCGAGCGGATTCCACAAGCACATTCCGCTTCTCACCCGTCGGCTCCTGCTTTGTGTGATCGATCACGTCGAAATCAACATTCGGGGCGCAGCAGACCACGTCCACCCCGCGCTGGTCCAGCGCCAGCAGCGTGCAGACCGATTCATGAATCTCAGCGCCATCAAAAACGCCACAGCCGGATAAAAGAACGCCAACCTTGGGCATTGGGGATACCTCCATGAACGCAGTTCGGCAAAGCATCGTCAGTGGCCACCAGCGCCCGTCCTGCACCCGGCGCGGACCGCCACTGCCGTTTCACACATTTCGAAATTTCCGGAACTTCACACCTGTGCTGAAGCGCCCGGTACCCTACGATTATACTCATCAACCGTTGAGCGTGAACCGCACAAAGGGGCCGCCACGCATGCACCGTCTCGGCGTCGTCTCGTTTCTCAATGCCCGCCCGCTGATCGCCGGGCTCGACGCCGATCCGCACATTACGCTGCGCTTCGACGTTCCCGCCCGCCTCCCCGCACTCCTCGACGCCGGCGAGGTCGACGCCGCTTTGGTGCCGGTCGTGGATGTGCTGCGCAGCGCCGGCCGCTATCGCATCATCTCCGACGGCTGCATCGGCTGCGACGGCGAGACGATGACCGTCCGCGTCTTCTCCCAGGTCCCGCCAGACCGCGTGAAAACACTGCACGTCGACGGCGATTCGCATACCTCGGTCATGCTCGCACGGGTACTCTGGCAAGAGCTGTACGGCCGCAATCTGGAACTTCACAAGATCGACGCAGCCTCAACCACCCTCGACGAGCTGCAAAGCGTCCTGCTCATCGGCGACAAGGTCATCAACCCACAGCGCGGCAGCTTCGCCTACGAGGTCGACCTTGGCGGCGCCTGGCGACAACTGACCGGTCTGCCATTCGTCTTTGCCCTCTGGGCCGCGCCAGCCGACGCGGCAGGCCTCACAAGAGAATGGCATGAGCTGGCAGCGCTCCTCGCCGCAGCCCGGGACCTCGGCGTCCAGCAGGCGGCGCAGATTGCGGACGAACTCGGCCCGACCGCCGGCTGGCCCACGCCGCTCGCCCGCCGCTACCTGACGCGCTGCCTGCGGTATACGCTCGACGAGCGTGCGCAGAATGGAATGCGCCATTTCGCCGAGTTGTGTACGCACGCGGGTCTCCTGCCCCGCGACGCCCGCGTCGACGACCTGACGAGCCGAAACGAAACGGAGGCGGAGATCTCGTGACCGACACGATCCCGCATCAGCCACACAGCCACACCCGCCTGACCGACGCCGACGCCCTGGAGTTGCTGCGCGACGCGTCAATCCACGACCTCGGCCGCGCCGCCCACGCCCGGTGTTTGGAGTTGCACCCCGAGCCCTACCGCACCTACGTCGTCGATCGCAACATCAACTACGCCAACGTCTGTACCGCCAAGTGCATCTTCTGCAACTTCTACCGCAAGCCCGGCGACACCGAAGCCTACATCCTCAGCCACGAGGAAATCGGCCGCAAAATCGAACAACTGCTCAGCATCGGCGGCACCCAGATCCTCATGCAGGGCGGACTCGTCCCGGCCGAAGGACACCCATCCGGGCACGGCCTCCCGTTCTCCTGGTACCTCGACCTCCTGCGCTTCATCAAGCAGAACTACCCCACCATCCACGTCCACGCCTTCAGCCCGCCCGAAATCTGGGCCTTCCACAAAATCTACGACATGTCGCTGCGCGATGTGCTCCTCCGCTTGCAGGACGCCGGCCTGGACACCATCCCCGGCGGCGGCGGCGAAATCCTCGTCGATCGCGTGCGACACAAGATCAGCCGCGGCAAGACCACCGCGGATCAGTGGCTCACCGTGATGCGGACGGCCCACCAGGTCGGGATGCACACGAGCTGCACCATGATGTTCGGCCATATCGAGACGCTGGCCGAGCGCATCGCGCACCTCCGTCGGCTGCGCGACCTGCAGGACGAGACGGGGGGCTTCACAGCATTCATCCACTGGCCGTTCCAACCGGAAGGCACGCCACTGGGACGCTGGAAGCGACCACCCCGTGGGGATCACGCAGACGACGTCGAGCCGGCGATGATCAACCTCGAAGTCTCGAAGCGGTTGCGCCCGGCCGCCGTCGAAGAGCCCGACGGAGAACACCTTTACCTCGCCGGCGCACACGAGTACCTGAAACTCCTGGCCGTGGCCCGCCTATATCTCGACAACATCCCCAACATCCAGTCAAGCTGGGTCACCATGGGCCCCAAAATCGGCCAGCTTGCGCTCTTCTACGGTGCTAATGATATGGGCTCAGTCATGATGGAGGAAAACGTCGTCTCCGCCGCCGGAACCACCTTTCGCCTGAGCGAGCATGAAATTCGACGGTGCATCCAGGACGCCGGCTGGCAGCCGCAGCAGCGCGATCAATACTATCGCCCCGTCTCGACGGATCGATGCACATCCTGACGCCCAGCGCACATCGCGGCTGGGGGTAGGTCACTCGCGTTCGGTGGCAATTGACGCGTGCGGGTTGTCGCACGGTGGCCAGCCGCTACACTGCCGGGCGGTGTGCCAGACTGGGAGGTCAAATCGATGCGCAGCATGCTGGTCGGATTGGTTGTAGCGGCGTGGATGGGCTACGCAACGCCCGCCGTTGCCCAGAAGTACGAAGTGCTCTTCTCGCCACGCATCGGACAGCAGAAGATGTGGGTCGAGTACGAGGCCCTGACCTACTTCAATGTGGACGTCGATCGGCAGGACGAGCAACTGCACATGGTCCGCCATGACTTCGACATCGGCCTGCCGCTGGTGCAGGACGAGCAACGCGAGTTGCTCATGACCATGCGCGCCCGGGCCATGGATCTGGATACCGACGCCCTGCTGCCCGATACCTGGGATCCACTGCCCAACACGCTGTGGGACGTGCGGATCGGAGCCATGTACCGGCATCGGCTCAACAACGACTGGCTGCTCGGCGTGCACGCCGAGTTCGGCTCCGCCAGCGATCGGCTGTTCGCCAGCACCGAGGAGTACGTCGGCACGGCGACCGGTTTCCTGCGCATTCCGCACGGAGATTCCAATGCGTTCCTCTTCCTCGTGAACTACTCGAGCATCCGCTCATTTTGGCCGCACATCCCGCTGCCGGGGTTTGGATACGAGATCACCGCGGAGGATCGACTGCGGCTGCTGCTCGGCGTGCCGATGACCAACGTGTTCTGGGAGCCCGTCGAAGGGCTCGAACTGGAAGGAATGTACCTGATCCCCCGGCGGGTGCACGCCAAGGTTGGTTATCGGATTGTGGACCCCCTGAAGGTCTACGCGGGCTTCGACTGGTCGAACCAGCGGTTCCTGCGACACGACCGCGACGACTACGACGATCGGCTCTTCTATTACGAGAAACGCGTCGCCGGCGGCGTGCGGTGGGACATCGTTCACAACGTCTGGCTGGATTGCAGTGCTGGCTGGGCCTTCGATCGGTTCTTCTTCGAGGGTGAAGATTACGACGACCGCGGCGACAATCGCATCAACATCGACGACGGTCCGTTCATCATGCTGCAGGTAGGAATGAAGTTCTAATGTACCGTCTCGTCAGTGCGCTGGCTTATCAAGGGTACGCTGGCTTAACAAGGGTGGGGCGGGCGTCCCGCCCGCCGTGTCATGAATCCCAGGGCTGCGTGCGCCATGTCAGCCTATCGGCGAGATAGCACACTAGCGAAAAGTCGCTCCTCCCCCGCACGTGAAGGCCCGACCTCCGGCCGGTCAGAATGGTAGCGTCCGGCCTCCGAGCCTGACGTCCTGCAACGCCTATTCCCCGGCTGACCCCGCGTAACCAACCCCGCCTGCCAGTGCCACTGCTGTGTCAGCAGTGTTCCGCACTGCACCGTACACGTCCAACCCGCGCAGCGGCCAACAACCCCGTGGACCGAGCCGATCCACGCTGAGCGCAGTCGAAGCGTCCGCTCACGAACCTGTACCCCTTGGCCCCTCGACCCTGGGCCCCTCGTCTTTCCTCAGATCACCCAATCCGCCCCGTCAAGCGTGCTCGTCCCGGTGAACAGATCGAGCTTGTTCGTCAGCTCCAGTCCGGAGCCGATCGGCACCAGCGTGCTACACAGGTTGGAGTGGCTGCGAACATACTGAACGAAATCGGCCAGTTCGTCGGCGTGCGACGTGATGTTGTCGGTCACGATGGTGGCCCGCTGGGCGAGCTTCGGCCACAACTCATCGAAATAGGCGCGGGTCTGCGATTTCTCAGCATCCAGAAAGACGAAGTCGAACGGGCCGTCCACGGCACGGATCGCCTCACGGGCGTCTTCCTCCATGCACACCACTGTTTGTCCCAGCCCGGCACGCAGACAGGCATCCTTCGCGAAGCGGACCTTGTTTTCATCGCGGTCGATCGTAGTCAGCAGTCCGCTGTTGTGTTCGATTGCGGTGGCGATCCAGAGTGCGCTATAGCCGTAGCTCGTCCCAATTTCGATCCCACGCCGGAAGCCGCCGGCCAGGACGAGTGCGTGGAGGAATTCCGCCGTAACGCGGGGGATCGCCAGCCCATCGTCGTGTTCGGCGACGTGCCGTTCCACGCGCTGGATTTCGTTGCGGGCCGGGCCGCTGATCGTGTGATCGAACATGCCGGGTGCTCCGTCGCAGCCTAAGCAAACTGCCAGATCATAGCGTAATAAAGCCGCAAAAGTGGGCGCAAAAAAAGATGGAAGGTCCTAGCCGTGGCGCGCTTCCGACCTTCCATCCAATGTGGCAGCCTCCTGAGGCTGCGTCAGATTCAGTTGTCACGCGCGGCCAAGCCTGCCACGCATGTGTAATCTTGCGCGAAAGCATACGTTTGTTGCAAGACCAATTTCAGAAAAAAGTGCGCTCGCTTTCCATCTCGGTCGCGGCAGGTTCGCCCCCGGGTGCGTCGTGAAGTGGTGCCACGCCGTCATGCTGCCGTGCCGCTGCGGCGCGCGCCGAACACGTGCAAGGTGCCTTGCGCACGACTTCGTCCATGAGCCCTCGCGACCAGCTTACACGGCCCAGATCAGTCAGTGGTCACGCGATGAGCGGCGTCGCGTTTGCACGGTCCGGTCAACGTGTCGGCACTCATCCGGTGCACGGCAGTTCCGTGTAGGTACGGATGCGCAGCGTGTGGGCAAGTGCGCGTCACGACGCGCGCCGGTGACCGGCGGCCAGACGCCTGCTTTCGGCGCGCGTCATCAAAGCGACGCCCGCGCGCCGGCGCAAGGTGCCCACCACGAACGCGCGCCGGCGGACACGGCGCGCGGCAAATCGAATCATCGAAGCGGTGCACGCGGAATACCCCCGAAAATGCGGCAGCACGCGCGGGACTTGCGTGCGCCACGTCTGCAACAAGAGCCGATGGTGGGAGTCGAACCCACAACCCCGGCTTTACGAAAGCCGTGCTCTGCCATTGAGCTACATCGGCGAGGGACGGCCCGTGACCGTCGCTGCACAGCTTATGATTCGGGCGCCCGGGAATCAAGTGGCGGGCGCCGGAAGAGCTGGGACGCGATGGGAGTTTTTACGCAACCCTGCGGCAGTTGCCCCGTGTCCGGCGCGCGTTCCCGTAGCACCCACCCAAGAAAATTAGTACGAAAACGATGTTTTACTGGATGGAACGGTGTTTGCTCGATACAATTACGAACGGACAATGGAGCAGGCACCAGCGCGGCGGCCTCCCCCCTCCCTTCGGCCCGAACACCCCGGTCGTCGCCGCCTGCTCCAGTCCGTTTCTTTTTGCGCCCACCGAATCCCCTGGCAGTATGACAGTCATTGCAGGTTCGGCCGTGCCGATCCGGCAGCAGGCGTGACCCGAACGTCCTATACTTCGATTGATCCTCCTCCGTGCACGCAGCGCATTGCAGTTCTGATATCGCCGCGGGCATAATTACCCCGACATGAAGATTCAACGTCCTAATATCGAACTCATCGTAAGCGGTGGTCGCTGCCATACCTTCGCCGGTGCAGCGCGCGGCACTTCCGCCATCGCCATCGCCGGGGGACGCGTCGTGGCCGTCGGAGGCAAACGGGATATCCCGCAGTGGAAGTCACGCGGCACTGACGTGGTCGATGTCGGCGACGCGGTACTAACGCCAGGACTCGTCGACTGCCACACCCACCTCTTCTACTGGGCCTTGAATCGCTCGTTCGGAATCGACGTCGCAGCGTTGACCACGCTCCACGGCGTGTTGCAACGCATCAACAAGCAGGCTGCGAAACGCCGCTTCGGCGAGTGGGTCGTCGGACGCGGGTACGACCACAACCGCTGGGGGACGCTCCCGACCGCCGACGATCTGGATCGTGCCGTCCCGCGTCATCCGGCGATCATCCACAGTCGCGACGGTCATAGCGCGTGGTTGAACACGCGCGCCCTCGCCGAAGCGGGAATCACCTCAGACACACCGGATCCGCCCGGCGGCCGTTACATCCGCGACGCGCATGGCGCACCGACCGGCATCGTGCAGGAAACCGCCATCGAGCAGTTGCCCGATCCGGTGCGTGCTTTTGCGCGACGCCGCGACGCCGCGACACGCCGCAAGATCGCCGCCGCCGTGCAGTCGGCCATGGCGTACGCCCGCTCGGTGGGCATCACCGGCGTGCATACCATGGACGACGCGCCGTCATTGCATCACTTGCACGAACTGCGGCAACGTAACGAGTTGACACTCCGCATCGTCCACGCCGTCCCCGTCGCCGACCTGCACAAGGCCTCCGAACTCGGACTCGCCACTGGCTTCGGCGATGACTGGCTGCGCATCGGCGGCATCAAGATCTTCTCCGACGGTGCACTCGGATCACAATCGGCTTACATGTTCGAACCCTATCCGGACAGCAAAGGCGACTGCGGCGTTCCGGTAATTGCCGGCGATGCGCTCAAGGACGTCGTTGCCACCGCCGTTGAGCGGGGCTGGGCCGTCTGGATTCACGCCATCGGCGACCGGGCCGTGCACGAGTCGGTGCTGGCGATCACAGCAACGCGACGCAAACGCGACGTGCCGCTGCCGCATCGCATCGAACATGCCCAGTGCACCCGGCCGGCGGACATTCGCCGGATGGCGCGGGCCGGCATCATCGCATCGGTCCAGCCGTGCCACATCCTCGGTGACATCCCCACGGCACAACGGCATTGGCCGCGGGCACAGAAGAACGCCTATCCGTTTCGGCGGTTGCTTGATGGCGACGTTGTCCTGGCCGGTGGGTCGGATGTGCCGATCGAGTCCATCGACCCGCGGCGCAGCCTGTATGGCGCGGTGATGCGCACGGACGAGCGCGGCGAGCCGGAGGGCGGGTGGTTCGCCGACCAGCGCCTGACGAGTGAAGAGGCGCTGTGGATGTTCACCGTCGGTGCGGCGCGCGCCCGAGGCGCGTCCGACACCGCGGGCACCCTGATCCCGGGCGCGCCGGCGGACGTTACAATCTGGGACGAAGACCCACTGCGTGCGGAACCGGCGGACCTCTTGCACATCGGGTTGCGCGGGTCCATCGTCGGCGGGCGCGTCCACCTGAACGCGTAGACACGCTTCGGTGCCGGCGCGATGCCGTCGACCGCGAAAAAAGGACTGGCATGAGCGAGCAGTACACGATCGGCATCGATCTCGGCGGCACGAACATCAAAGGGGGCATCTGCGACTCACAACACAACCTGATCCACAAACAGTCCATCGATACCGAAGCGGAGCGCGGCTTTGAGCACGTCCTCGGCCGGATGGTCAAGCTGGTCGACCAGATGCTCGACGCCCAGGGACTTACGCGCGATGACATTCGCGGCGCCGGCATCGGCGCACCGGGGCCGATGTCACATACCAAGGGCATCGTGTATGGCGCGCCGAACCTGCCGGGGTTCGTCAACGTGCCGCTCGCGCAGCGCTTCGCGGAAGCCAGCGGGCTGTCGGTCTCGCTCGAGAATGACGCCAACGCCGCCGCCTACGGCGAGTTCACCGCCGGAGCGGGCAGCGACGTGCAGAACATGGTCATGCTCACGCTCGGCACCGGCGTCGGCGGCGGGGTCGTGATCGACGGCAAGCTCCTGCGCGGCGGACTCGACAACGCCGGCGAGATCGGCCACACCATCGTCGTGCCGAATGGGCGCGCGTGCCCATGCGGACAGCGCGGCTGCCTGGAGCGGTATGCCTCAGCGAACGCCGTCGCCGAGCGCCTGCGCGAAGCCGTCCGCGGCGGCGAGCACTCCTCGCTGGAACAGCGCGCGCTCAGCGGCGCGGCGTTCGATGCACGCGATGTACTCGAAGCGGTCGGGGCGGGTGACGTGCTTGCGCGACGCATCTGGGATGAGACGTGTTTCTACCTGGCGCTGTGCATCGTCAACGTGCAGCATTTTCTGAACCCGGAGCTCGTCGTTTTCGCGGGCGGACTGATCAATGCCGGCGCCCGGCTGCTCGAGCCGATTGAGATGCAGTTTGAGCAGTTGAGCTGGCGCATCGCACCGGACCGGCCACGGATTGCGCTGGCGACGCTGGGGACGGATGCGGGAACGATTGGCGCTGCGGCGTTGGCTCCCGGAGAGCGATTGGGGAGGAGAGATCGAGGGGGCGAGAGATCGAGGGATTGAGACTGCGGCCGCGGCGCGTGTTGAGTTGGTGGGGGTG
>CAYXTR010000056.1:0-13803 GCA_964468185.1 uncultured Planctomycetales bacterium
GGTCAGTCACCACGATTCAAACGAAAACCACCTTGACTCGGCTTACTTCATGGGAAACTCCGATGATGAATGTCCGTGTACTTGCGGCGACCGCCCTGGTCGCCGGGTTGCTTCTGCCAGCAGGGGTTGCTGCGCAGGTCGAGGTCGAGCCAGAGGTTCTATTCACCGTGCCGGCCGATGTTCCAGTCAATGACCTCGTGCCCCCGCCCAGTCCAACCTACGTAACCCTCTTCCGCGGCCAGCCGCGCATTGCCAACGATGGTACCTGGTACGGGCTGTACAGCTTCCCGATGTCGGCCAACCCCCAACCCATCGAGTTCACCCGCGACTATGTGATGTTGCAGAACGGCACACCGTGGATTCGAGAAGGTCTGCAACTTCCCGGCACACCATCGTTCGCGCCCATCGCCGATTATGCCTACTCCCAGCAGCCGTTCTTCGACGTGTCGATCGCCGGCGACGGCACAGTTGCCCAGGTCATCCGCGCGACCGACCAGTTCACCTTGCTCGGCGATGGGACGCCCAATCCCGCCGACCTCGACTACCCCGCAGGCCAGAAAGACCTCGTCGTGCTCAATCGCGCCATGGTGGCCATGGAAGGTCACGAGGTCGACGTGCTGCCGAATTACGAGTATCCGCGCAACGCAATCGAGTCCGTCTCGATCGTCAAGGCTGCCACCGCCAACCGCGTGATGGTCAAGGCTGATCTGGACACCGGCGAAGGCCAGTTCGATCCCGACACACCCGTGATTGTCGACCTCGTCAATCCCGGCATGCCCGAGGCCGCCTATACGCTGCGTTTCACTACCGATGACACCATGCCGCTGCCGGACCTGGGCTTCAATCTATCGTCTCTGAACGCCAACGAAGAAGACGTGGACTACAACGTTGACGGCTCGATCCTGCTCGGCGTCGACATCGAGGACGAGCCGTACAACCTCGACGGCGCCGTCGTGTTCTACAACGCCCTCACGGACACGTATGAGCTGCTCGCCCGCGAAGGCGACCCGTCACCACTGCCCGGCCGCGTCTATGACTCGCTCTTCAACAAGCCCGTGGCACTCAACGACAACGGCGACATCGCATTCCTCGCATCCGTGAGCGGCGCGTCCAGCGACGATGGCATCATCGTCCGCAACGGTGAAGTCGCCGCCCAGGAAGACATGACGGTCGGCACCGCCGTGCCCGGACCGCTTCAACTCGGTTTCGCCAATGCCAATATCGAGATGGACGATGAAGGCAATATCATCTGGTACGGCGCCTGGAACGAACTAAAGGAAAACGTCTGCCCCGATAACCCCGACATCACCTCGCCCTACGTCATCTTCGAAGGCATCTTCTTCAACGATCAGGTTCTCATCGAAGGCGGCGTCACTGAAGTGCATGACGTGAACATCGACGGCACCGTCTATCCGACGCTCGTCGTCAAGGACCTGCCGAACACCGGCTTTGCCGGCTTCCACGTGTCGCCCGACGGTCGTTGGCTGATCGTGCACGCCTACCTCGCCGAACCGTCCGAAGACATCTGCGCGTTCTCCATCAACAACGACGCCACCCCGGTCGCGCAGGTGCTGCTCGCCGTCGATCTCGACGCCATCGGCGGCGGCGAAGCGGGCGATCTCGACTGCGACGGCGACGTCGATTTCGACGATATCAACCCGTTCGTCCTCGCCCTCAGCGGCCAGGCCGGCTACGAAGCCGCCTACCCCGACTGCAACTGGCTCAACGCCGACTGCGACGAAGACGGCGACGTCGACTTCGACGACATCAACCCGTTTGTGAACCTGATCGGCGGGTGATTTCCGCCCTTCGGCATATGCGACGCTTACGGAGCCGAGAATCACAATCGGGCAGGCAGGACAACTGGTCCTCGCCTGCCCGTTCCTTGAGGTTGCGGTAGCGTGTTTCACTAATGAAACATTCTGGCTAACCCTTTCGTTTTGTGACGTAAATAGTTCTTACTGTGTCGTGATCTGATCGTTTCGTGTCGCAACGTGATCCTTTGTTTCCGTTACGCGATTTGATAAAATCTGAACTAGGTGTCGTCGCCTCGCTCTACGCCATGATCGCAGAGCAAGTTGAAGCGACGGCGGGGTTTGGGACGAGGAATACCGAGCTCTCGCCACGAATTGAAAACCGATTCCTCGCAACAGGAGTAAGGGATGAAACGGTTCGCGCTTCCTTCGATAATGTGCTCGTTACTCGCCGCCGCCTCAGCCGTCGGCGACACCCCCCAAGGCCTCGACGCCATGCATCTCGACGTCGCACCAGTCCTCCGCGAAGGTGTCCGGGCTTACCAGGCGTCTAGCTACGACCGCACCGGCGGCAACGGCGACACCGGACACTTCCTGCAAACCATCGGCAATGAAAAAGTGCTCCTGGACGTCAAAGGCCCCGGCTGCATCACCCGTATCTGGATGACCGGTATCGAGCGGGCCGCGTGGATTCGCATCTACTTCGACGGCGAAACCGACCCCACCGTCGAGATGACGTTCGAAGATTTCTTCGGCGGCGAGATCGCACCGTTTCTGTATCCGCTTGTGCTGCTCGATGACGATTCATCGGGTGGCTATATCTGCTACGTCCCGATGGAGTTCGAGCAGGGCTGCCGCATCACGAGCACAAGCCCCGGCCACTATTACAACGTCAGCTACGAGCGCTATGCCGATGCCACCAACGTAACAACGTTCGCCGGCACGCAGGACAACGCCGCAATTCGCGCCGCCTGGGAAAGCGTCGGCACCGACCCGAAGGCCGACACGGGTACGACTGAACTGGGCGCGACCATCGACCTGATGGCGGGCGAAGAGGCAGCCCTCGTCGACATCGTCGGTCCCGGCATGATTCAGCAAGTTGAACTCTGGATCCCCGGCATGGACGCTTCGGTCACCGGCACCGTGTGGGACGACGGCCGTGCACACAACGGTTCAAGTTCGTTCACGGTCGCGATCGATCCGGACAACGACGGCGTGCGTCTCACACGCCGACTCGACTACGGCATCGGCAATCAGAAAGCAGATGTATACGTTGATGGCGCACTCGTCGGAGAGTGGTTCACCGAAGGCTCGGCCGCCGGCTACTGGCTCGATGATTCGATCGACATTCCCGCGAGCTTCACGGCCGGTAAATCGACGATTGATATTGAGATCGACTTCGTCAGCGCCGACCTCGATTGGAACGAATTCACCTACTGGGTCGAAAGCCTGGTCGATGGTAACTACACAGAAACCGACTCGGTCGATGTGGCCAACGCGGATAGTGAATCAGCGCATAACTACATGATCACCGGTCAGACTTGGGAAGGTTTCGGCGAGCGACCTTACTACGATCCCGAGGTTGAGCTCGTCACCGACGACGGCCGCGCAACCGCCGATTGGGTGCAGTTCGACGTCGCGATCGACCCCGCGAACGAGGGTGTGCATCTGACGCGGCGGCTGGACTATACAATCGCGGATCAACTCGCGGACGTATACGTCGACGGCGATCTGGCTGGTCAGTGGTTTACTGAGGGTGGCGCCCACTCGCGGTGGCTGGACAGCACGTTCGAGATTCCGCTCGCACTGACCGAAGGCAAATCGTCGCTTACGGTGCGCGTGGAGTTTGTCAGTTCGGCGAACGACTGGAACGAGTTCTACTACTGGATTGACAGCATCGTGGCCGGCGAGCCGGTGCGCACCGACGAGTTGGACGTGCGTGACACCGCTGATGAGACGGCCCACAACTACCACATTGAGAACCAGATCTGGGAAGGCGAGCGGACGTTCGAATACTACGAGCCGTCCGAGGGAGGTCCCTATCTGGACGTGATCGAAAACGTACAAATCCGTTTCACGTGGAACGGCGCAACTCAGCCGGCAGTCGATGTGCCCATTGGCGGTTTCTTCGGGACGAATATCGGGCCCAGCGAAGTGCGTGCCCTGCCGGTTGGTGTGATACAGGATCGCATGTACTGCTGGTTCCCGATGCCTTTTGCAGAGCTTGCGCAGCTCGATATTGTGAACAACAGCGAGATGGACCTGGAGGGCTTCACGTATCGGGTCCGCTACACGCCGAAGAGCGTTGCGGAGGTGCGGGGCATGGGTCTGTTCCACGCGACGTATAACGAGGCGCGGCCGTGCACGCTGGGCGAGGATTTCATGATTCTGGAGGCGACGGGTGCGGGGCATTTCGTCGGCGTGGTGCAGACCAGCCAGGGTCCGGGGCTGGGTTATCTCGAGGGAGATGAGCGGATTCACATTGACGGCAGTCTGACGCCGGCGCTCTACGGTACGGGCACGGAGGATTTCTACAACGGCGGGTGGTATTTCAATCGCGGTCGCTTCTCGACGCCGACGCACGGCAATCCGACGATGGAGGGTACGCCGATTGCGACGGACATGTATCGATACTTGTTGAGCGATGCGATCCCGTTTACGTCCTCGATCAGCGTGGGCATTGAGCACGGTGGCACTAACGACACGACCAATACTGACATCTGGAGTGTCGCGGTGTACTACAAGATTGATGAGGCGCATTCTGCGATCACGGACGAACTGGATGTGGGTGACACGGCGTCGGAGGCGGCGCATGGTTACACCATCAGCGGCGAGACCTGGTCGGGTGCGCTGACCGACGAGTATGACGGCGATGACGATGATGTGCCCGTGACCGACGATGGACGTCATCATGCTGGCACGAGTGAATTCGCTGTAGCGGTTGATCCGTACAACGCGGGTGTGATTCTGCGTCGGCGGATGGACTTCAATCTGCCGCGTCAGGAAGCCGATGTGTACGTGGATGATGCGTACGTCGGTCCGTGGTATGACGCCGGAGACAATCCGCATCATCGCTTCCGTGATTCGGAGTTCCTGATTCCGGCTTCGCTGACGCAGGGCGCGTCGCAGCTTGATATTCGGATCGCGCACACGTCGGGGTCGGACTGGACGGAGTACTACTACTGGGTGCAGACGCTACGTCCGGTGCTCGGTATTCGGGGTGATATGGACTGCGATGGTGACGTTGATTTTGACGACATCAGCCCGTTCGTCCTGGCGCTCGGTGGTCAGGCGGGGTATGAGGCCGAGTACCCTGCGTGTGCGTGGTTCAATGCGGACTGCGACGAGGATGGCGATGTCGATTTCGATGACATTCTGCCGTTCGTGGGTTTAATCGGATCGTAGGTCGCACGGACTCTCGGGCAGTAATGTCAGGATGAAGTAGCCGCGGGTTGCGCACGTGGGCGCGCCCGCGGTTGTCTTGCGCCCGGCGGCGTACGCTTCGCTGACAGAATCTGAGCGCGACGCTTACAAATGTCTTCGTTCGGCGGGCTACAATCGCAAGCTCACGTAGAGGTGAGGGAGTGATTATCCGGGGGACGGAGATTTGGTAATGTGCGGTTTGCTGCGATGGCGGGCGGTTCTCACGATTCTCGTTGCACTTGGCGGCGTGTGCGCTGCGCTGGCGGAAGAGCAGGCCAGGGACAACATCGGGCACCGTCGACACACGCATACCTGGAATGCACCGCATCCGAGGTTGCCGGCGGAGGGACCGCGGTTCACGACGTCGCGCAGCGGGGCAGCGCTCGAATTGCCGGAGGAGCGCGACGCGTTTGTATTTGTCGTGTTCGGGGATCGCACCGGCGGGCCGGCCGAGGGTGTGGCCGTGCTGGCGGATGCGGTGCGGGATACGAATCTGATTGAGCCGGATTTCGTGATCACGGTGGGGGATCTGATCAACGGCTACAACCAGTCGGAGCAGTGGTTGGAGCAGATGCGTGAATATAAAGGCATCATGAGTCATCTGCTGTGTCCGTGGTTCCCGGTGGCGGGGAATCACGACACATACTGGCGGGGGCCGAAGGGCGCGAAGCCGGAGGGGGAGCACGACAGCAATTACGAGAAGCACTTTGGGCCGTTGTGGTACGCGTTCGAGCATAAGAACTGCTGGTTCATTGCGCTGTATTCGGATGAGGGGAATCCGGAGACGGGGGAGAAGAACTTTCGCAAGCCGGAATGCCAGAAGATGAGCCCTGAGCAGTTCAACTGGCTGCGCGCGACGCTGGAGCAGGCCCGCGATGCGGAGCACGTCTTTCTGTTTCTCCATCATCCGCGCTGGCTGAAGGGTAATTACGGTGACGATTGGGACCGTGTGCATGAGCTATTGAAGTCTGCTGGCAACGTGTCGGCGGTATTTGCGGGGCATATTCACAACATGCGTTATGACGGGCCGCGGGATGGCATTGAGTATGTCACGCTGGCGACGGTCGGTGGTGGCCAGAGTGGGGTCGTGCCCAGTGCGGGTTGGCTGCATCAGTTCCATATTGTGCACGTCCGGCAGAACCAGGTTGCGTTGGCTTCGGTGCCGGTCGGCGAGGTGATGGATGTGCGCGAGATCACCGGCGAGCTCAAGGATGAGATGATGGAGCTAGCGCGGCTGCGGCCGACATTTGCGGGGCCGCTGGCGGTTCGGCGGGACGGCTCGTCGGAGGGGCAGCTCAAGACAACGATATCGAATCCGAGTGATCGGCCCATCGAGGTCCTGGTATCGCCGGAGAGTGAGGATAGTCGCTGGTATTTCGCGCCCAGTCATAATCACCGCGTATTGCAGCCGGGGGAGTCGTTTGATTTCGTGTTCCTGGCGACGCGGCCGGAGGCGTCGCTTGACGAAGCGCTACGCGTACCGGAGCTCGCGCTGCACATTGACTATCTGACCGAGGGTTCGCGCTATCCGGTGCCGAGTCATGAAGTGGATATTCCGCTCCACGCGGACCTGCCGCAGCCCGTGGTGCCTGCCGATGAGCATGCGGCGGCGTTTGATGGCGAGAACGATTACCTGGAGGTGGATGATGAGGAGGTGCATCTGCCGGATGGTCCGCTGACGCTGGAGTGCTGGTTCAACGCGGATCAGTATGGCGGGCGTACGGGGCTGGTCACCAAGACCGAGGGTAGCGAGTTCGGGATCTTCGTGAGTAAGGGTGTGCCGGAGTTCGCGGTGCACCTGGATGGCAAGTATGCAGTCGCGAAGGCGGAAGACTCGTTGTTGCGCACGAAGACGTGGCATCACGTTGCCGGGGTGTATGATGGTGAGCAGGTGCGCCTGTACGTGGATGGAGAGCTGATTACACACGTGGCACGGACTGGCAAGCGGACCCGTAACGGTTTGCCGCTGCTCATTGGCGCGGACGTACGCGGTAACGGTACGGCGATGTCGCATTTTGACGGGCGGATTGACGCGGTGCGGTTGTCGAGCGTGGCGCGGTACGCCGGAAAGGAGTTTCAGCCCGTTCGGCGGCCCGCGTCCGATGAGAACACGGTGCTGCTGTTCAATATGGATGGAACAGTGGGGCCGTGGGTCTATGACGAATCCGCGTATGGTTCACATGCACAACTGATGGGTCGTCCGCGGGTGGCGGGTGTTTCGCGGGGGGCAGGCGAGGGCATGACATCGCGGCGTTGAGTTGCTGCCGGGGGAGTGGTCATTGCGTCTGATGCAGTTCTTTGCTGATGCGCTGGCTGCACCACTCGCGCCCGCACATCGAGCAATACTCGGCGTCGGCGGGAAGCGATGCATCGCGGAGGCGGCAGGCGGCTTCGCCGTCGAAGGCGAGCTCGAACTGGCGCTTCCAGTTCAGGTCGACGCGGGCCGCGGCCATGTCGTTGTCCCATTGCTGGGCACCGGGGATGCCACGGGCGACGTCGCCGGCGTGGGCGGCGATCTTGTAGGCGATGCAGCCCTGCTTGACGTCTTCGGCGTCCGGCAGGCCGACGTGTTCTTTCGGGGTCACGTAGCAGAGCATGGCGGCGCCGGCTCGGGCGGCTTCGGTGGCGCCGACGGCGCTGGTGATATGGTCGTAGCCGGGGAAGACGTCGGTGACGACGGGGCCGAGGACGTAGAAGGGGGCGTCGTCGCAGACGCGTTGCTGGGTCTGCATGTTGAAGGCCACTTCGTGCAGCGGTACGTGTCCGGGGCCTTCGACCATGACCTGTACGCCGGCGGCCCGGGCGCGGTGGACGAGTTCGGCGAGCACGTGGAGCTCGGCCATCTGGCCGGGATCGCTGGCGTCGGCAAGGCAGCCGGGGCGGACGCCGTCACCCAGGGAATAGGTGACGTCGTATTCGCGCATGATGGCGCTGATCTCGTCGAAGAGCTCGTACATGGGATTCTGCTGCTGATGGTGCGTCATCCATTTGGCGAGCAGGGAGCCGCCGCGGCTGACGAGGCCCTGCTTGCGTCTGGCGATGAGCGGCAGATGTTCGCGGAGGATGCCGGCGTGGATGGTGAAGTAGTCGACGCCTTGCTGGGCCTGGTGCTCGATTGTCTTGAGGATGACGTCGTGCGTGAGTTCCTCGACCGCGCGGTTGATGATCATGCTGTAGATGGGGACGGTGCCGATGGGGACGGGGCTGTGGTCGATGAGGGTTTGGCGGCAGGCGTCAAGGTCGCCGCCGGTGGAGAGATCCATCACCGTGTCGGCACCGTAGAGGAGTGCCCAGCGGAGCTTTTTGGTTTCGGTATTCAGGTCGCTGGAGATGGGTGAGGCGCCGATGTTGGCGTTTACTTTGGTGGTCAGGGCACGGCCGATGCCGATGGGGTCGAGGCGTTTGGGGGCGTTCTCACCGGTCATGTAGTTGGGATCGTCGAGCCAGTTTCGGCGTTGGGCGACGGTCTGGTTGACCCAGAGGGCGGCGGTCGGCGGGGCGCCCGGATGGCCGAGGCGCTCACCGCCGGTGACATCTGCGGTACGACCCGACGGAGCCTGGCCGCTGCTACCGGCGAGGTGCCGGCGATTGGCGGGAATGACGACGCGTCCGGCGGCGACGAGGTCGCGGATGAGTTCGGTGGACACGTTCTCGCGGACGGCGACCCGCCACATTTCCGGAGTGATCATGCCTTTGCGGGCGGCTTCGAGTTGGGTCATGGGTAGGCTCCACTTGGTGCGTGCGGTGTTTCCGGGGGTTGGGGGGGGCGTGGGCGATGCGCTGCCAGGTTATAGCGGGATGGAGATTGCGGTACGGAAGTTGAGGATGGGTTGCTGAAGTGGGCAGGCATCGGGCACGCTTCCCTACGCAGCCGGCGACGGGTGCACCGTGCAGCACGTCGCCTGTCGCTGATCAGGTTCGAAGGGTCTGCCGACCGATCGTGTCGGCATCTCATGTTCGCCGCGGCGAACCACCCCCAGCCAATATTAAGTCTAGCCGGGGGCACCGACGTCGGCAACGTCGGTGGCGTGGCCAGTTGATTGCCGGGCGATCAGGATTGTCGCGCTGGGCATTTGCGCGGGGCGCGCCGGCTATTGGCTTGCACTTTGCGCGACCGGAATGGGGGGGTGGCGCTTTTCAGGAGAAGGCGAGCATTTGCTCGGGGAGGTAGCTGAGGATCCGGCAGCCTTCGGAACCGCGAGCGCCCTGCGGGGCGTCGGGCACGAAGAAGATCTCGAAGGGGCCGCCGGGGCGGAGTTCGACGTGGGCTGCGGGGGCGAGGAAGCTGGTCAGTCCAGCGGGCGTGGTCCAGGCTTTCCAGACTGCCGTGCGTGGCGCGGTGACGACAACGCTCTTCTTGATCATCCGTTGGGAGGACGCGTAACGTGAACATATTGCGTGCTTCTTGCATTTATTGCAGACATCCCGAAGCGATGTCTGTTCCGATCGGCCGAACCTTGACCTATGGTATCCGGCATGAGCGTGTCCGACCACACAGCGCTGCCGTGCCCGCGATGCCGCTATGACTTGCGTGGGCAGGAGCAGCCGCGCTGTCCGGAGTGTGGGTTGCTGTTTTCGTTGGACCAGTGGGAGGCGGGGATCTTGCGAGAGAATCGGGCGACGATGCTGGACCGCGTGGATCTGTGGCAGCCGCACCAGGTGCTTCTGGCGGCGATGTGGGACCTGGTGGGTAATGCTCTCAGGCCATTGCAGTCACTGCTTGCGATTGATGTGCGTGGTCCGGTACGGTCGGCGGTGTTGATGCTTGTGATAGGGGTCGGGTGGTTGTATGCAATCGGCACGGTGGTTTTGTCGGTGGCGCTCTATCTGCGAGAACCAATATCGCCGCACTTGTCGTTGAAGGTGGCCGGGTTGGTCTGGATGCCGCAGCTATTGGGGTTGGCGTTGATTGTGCCGGTCGTGAGCGGGTTGTTGATTTGCGATCGGGGGTTGGTGCGGGTAGCGCGGGTGGATGCGCGGGCAAGCGTACGGCTGGTGTGCTATTGGGTCCCGATGGCGGCTGCATGGGGCGTCGTGTTTTCGCTGGTGGTGATGTTGGGCCTCGGAGGCAGTGGCGCCGCCGGTTTGGTGGCGGCGGTGCTGCCCGTGTTGCCGGTGCTTGCGCCGTCGGGCCGCGGCTCGCTGCGGGGTCGGGCACGATTTCCAGTGGTGCGGCTGGCAGCGCTGGGTGTGCTGTGCGTCGGGTGGGCGGTCGGATCGCCGTGGCTGGGAGACCTGGTGCTACCTGAGTCACTGGCGCAGTCGATCTGGCAGGGGTTGTGACGTTGTAACGGCATGCGCGTGTTTGGCAGCAGAGGGGCAGGGTGTGGCAGCGGGCGACAGCGAAGCGCAAACCCGGGGCTTACATTAGACTTCCTAGGAATACGAGGCATACTTCGATTGGTGTCTTTGGGGCGACAATCGAACATCGGTCCAGGAGTCTCGCTGTGCTCACCTCTCTTCGCCGCTCTTCTGTCGCCGCCCTGCGGGCCTTGGGCTCCCTCCTGCCCGCTGGGGCCGGGCGGCGGCATGATCCGACGCGCGTGATTCGGCCGTGGCGGCAGGATAGCGCGCGCACGCACCCCAGTGTCGGACTGACGCCGCAGCGCGCCTTGGCGTATCTGCATGCGGCCGATGCCGGTCAGCCGCACAAGCAGTTCGAGCTCTATGCCGAGATGTTGCAGAAGTGGCCGCGACTGGCAGCCGTGGCGCGTACGCGGCGCCTGGCCCTGAGCGGGTTGGACTGGGAGATTACGGCTGCCCACAGGTCGGGCGACACCGCCGAGCGACGTCGCCTGGCGCAGGAAGCCAGCGACTACTGCACGCGTGCGTTGCATGAGGTCGAGCGGTTTCGTGATGCACTGGATCATCTGTCGAGCGCGGTCGGGTTCGGCCTGGCGGTGGCCGAGCTGGTCTGGGAGCAAGGGCGGCTGGTCGACGTAGTGCCGGTTCCCAGCGGGCGGTTGCTGGCGGATCCACACGAGCCGTGGCGGCTACGGGTGCTGACGGAGGAGGAGCCCAGCCTCGGTGTGCCGCTGGACGAGCACCCGTGGAAATGGGTTGTGCATCAGCCCGATCCGACACCGGGCAGGTACTTTGAAGGGGGGTTGTTACGTGCGTCGGTGTTGCTGTATCTCGCGCAGAATTTGAGTTTGAAGGACTGGCTGGTCTACTCGCAAATCGCGGGCATGCCGATGCGCGTTGCGCAGTTCGAGCCTGGAACGCCTGAGGATGATCAGCGCGCCCTCCTGAAGATGCTGGAGGGCCTTGGCACTGAGGCAGCGGCCGTCTTCGGCAAGAACATTGACTTGCGTTTTGAACAACCGGCGCGGGGTGGAGCGCAGCCGTACGAACCGTTGCAGGAATACTGCAACACGGAGGTGACGATTCTGTGGCTGGGGCAACACCTGACTACGGAGATCGGAACGGCGGGCTCGCGTGCGGCGGCGGAAGTGCATGATCGGGTGCGTGAAGATCTGCTTGTCGATGACATTGTGGACGAGGGTCAGACGTTGCGTCGCGACCTGCTCACGCCGCTGGTGCGCGCGCGGTTCGGGCCCGAGGCACGGGTGCCGCGGTTCCGGCGGACGCTGTCCCAGGCGGTGGACACGCGCGAGCTGGCTGAGACCTTGTCGGTGGCGGTGAATCAACTTGGCCTGCGTGTGTCGCAGGGTTGGGTGCACGAGGCGCTGGGGATTCCGCAGCCTGGGGAGAACGAGACCGTGTTGGGTGGGGAAGGGCGATCATGAGTATGGGCAGCGGTAAGACGAAGGTCAGGGGTAAGAAGGCACATGCGACCAAGCGGCCGCCGGCGAATCTGATCGTACGCCTGGCAGGGAAGACCGACGAGACGCCGCTGTCTTTCTTCTTTGATACTCTGCTGCGGAATGACTATTTCATGCGGCGCGGGCAGCTGCGGGACATTTTGCGGAGCGACTATCACCGGGTGTGGGTGGCGGAGATTGACGACGTGCTTGTGGGTGTGGCCATCACGACGCGGGGCAGTCGGCTGATCAACGTGCTCGTGCATCCGGCCTATCGGGGGTTGGGCATTGGCCGTGCATTGGTCTGCGGCTCGGGCGCGCGCGAAGTGCGGGCGAAGGTTGACATGAGCACCGGCGATCCACGGGCGTTCTATCGAGCGCTCGGCTTTGTCGCGCGCGGTCGCACGGCGGGCAAGGAACACATCGAATTGATGCAACAGCCCAAGTCATCCCGGGGCGGTGGAGCGGCTCAGCGGTCGGCCTGAGCCGGTCACCTGCCAAACGTCGTGTCCCTGCAACTTCATTGAAAGCGAGGTGGTTACCGTGGACCAGCAGACAGCACTTGGCGGACTCGCTCCGCCTGCTCCCGTCGGACCGTTTGTGCGGGAGCAGATCATCAGGCGGCTGCATGAGGCGTCGCGGATTGCGGAGCGTGATCTTTCGGCACAGCTTGACCTCTTTCACAAGTTGATCGTGGAAATCCTCGAGCGTGTGGAAGCGATCGACCTGGCAGTGCCGCGCGAGAATGCGCTCAAGGACCCGGACGGCGAGCCCCCGCCACCCCCTGGGGTGACTTCGGCGTTCACACGCCGCGCCACCCCCGCCAGTGAGTTTCTGCTGATTCCGTTCGGCGAGATTTCAGTCGACCGTCCACTGGCCGGTGAGGATTTTGTCTTTACGCAGCAGCATGCGCTGGCGGCCAAGCGGTGGTTTGACAAGATGGGGCGGCAGCTTGCCATCGACTACGAGCACCAGACGTTCGACCGATTCAATGGTCGCACGGACGGTCTGCGGCCGGCGGCGGGGTGGATCGGCGGGCTCGAGGTGCGCGACGACGGCTTGTGGGCGG
This sequence comes from uncultured Planctomycetales bacterium, assembly GCA_964468185.1. Classification (GTDB taxonomy): domain Bacteria; phylum Planctomycetota; class Phycisphaerae; order UBA1845; family Fen-1342; genus JANQFV01. The sequence continues at coordinate 13,011 of CAYXTR010000056.1, forward strand.
TCAACGTGCGCTGGACGGAGCGCGCGGAGAATCTGCTGCGCCAAACTGAGTATCTGTACTTCTCCCCGGTGATCTTCTGGGCCGACGAGGATCATACCGAGCTGGCGAGTTTGGGGCCGGTGGCATTGACAAACGACCCGGCGATGCACGGCGTGAAGCCGCTGGCGGCGGCGCGCGGCTCCGGCGACGTTGAGAACGACGCGTCGACCGGTGCGTCTGGTGGAGATGGTCCCGAGCTGCCTGAGGGCCGCGGCGGGGATGCGATACTGGGCGCACTGCGAAACGAGGTGACGCGGGCCCGCGAAGAAGCCGCGACCCTGCGTCGACAGCTCGCGGGACGGGACGCGGACGCGTTTGTGGAGCGCGGCTTGCGGCTGGGGAAGATCCTCGACAGCACGAGCTTCGATTGGCGTGATGACTACCTGCGGGACCCGGAAGCCGCGGAGCAGAAGCTGTCGCGAGCGCCGGTGTTGCTGCCACAAGGGCGCGTGCTGCCGCTTGATCGGCGTGGGGCGGTCTGTGATGAACGTAACGTGACCATGTCACAGTCGGGCAACGGGTTCACGCTCCATCAGACGTTGATCGAACCCGAGGATCTGTCGGCGTTTGCGCAGGCGGTGGCGGCGGGGCGCGTATCGCGCGCGGGGACGCTGGTCGGTACGAGCGGCGCGTCGCGTCATTAGGGGTACACACTTCTCAGGAGGAACCTGATGTCACTCTCGGCGGATCGCAATGTGAGCTCCCATGAAGTAAGCCGAGTCAAGGTGGTTTTCGTTTGAATCGTGGTGACTGA
>CAYXTR010000057.1:0-11799 GCA_964468185.1 uncultured Planctomycetales bacterium
CCGGCCCACTGTTAGCAGTGTGCAGTCCAGCCAGATCCAGTCCCCAGGTATACGTCCGCACCACGTCATCGCTCCCATCGAGCTCGACCGCCGGAGCCGCCCCGGCCCCCGGAGCTTTCATGCGCCCACAAGCTACCACGCCGCCGACGCACAATCCAATAGAATCCCCCAGATTGTGCCAGAGCCCGGTGGCACCCGCCTTCAACCGGCAAAGCTGCACGGGCTGAGCACCGCAGGCGAAGCGTAGGGCACCTCGGGACCGCCCCCTATTCCGCTGGCCGCTCATCGGACCGCGACAAGCATCACACGCTTCTACCTCCCGCGAATGAGACGCCTGCGTGCCCCGGACCAGATCCCGTCAGGCCCGGCGGTAGTGAATCAGTTGCGAACCAGGGGCAGCCGCAATGGTCAGATTGAAGCCACATCGGAGCTGTTCGCCCAAAACCCGCCGGTGCGCACCAACCGGATGAACATCGAGTCGATAGGTCACACTTGGTGCAACCGCACGACAATTGACCGCAACCGTCTCGGCCCGGCAATCCCGACGACGGAACGCGAGGATGAGCCCCTCGTCAAGGTCGGCGCGGTGGTACTGGGTAGCAAGCCAGGTTGATTCATCCCGGCCGATCGGCGTAAGAGGATATGCGTGGCCGACGAGCAGATGGCGCCATCTGCGATACAGTGCGGTCAGGCGTGCAGCACGCCGCCGATCAAACCGCGGATCATCGGCGATCCAGCCCACGCAGAGCGACGCGGCAAACGTGGAGTGAAACGAGTAGTCATCGCACCGATTCAGTGCCGTACTGATCGCACAGCTCGGTAGATAACGAGTCAGTGCAGCAAGACTGGCCTGCTCGACTTCATTATCAAACCAGTAGTCACTGCGTTGATGCAGATGCATGCGCATCAGCGCTTCAAGGTCAACACGCCGGCCCCCACTGGCACAGTTCTCCCGCAGGCTGTGCGGCCAACGTTCGGCAAGAGCATCCCAGAAGTCGTAGAGGCCGGCAACGTAGTGCATTTCGGTGACGCCCTGGCGGTCGGGCGCATCATGGTGCTGCCAGAAGAGCAGCGGGTCGACGTTGAAGTCCTGGCGGTACATGCCGAAGCCGCGTAGCGACATGAAGCGCGCCAGCAGGTCAAGAAAGTACGCGCGAACCTCGGGAAGGGCGAAATTGGCCAGATAAGTCTCCTGCGGCTCCGGGCCGGCGCCGAGCAGCCACTCGGGGTGCGCGCGGTGCAGGGCAGAGCCGGCCACGACACGCTCGGGCTCAAACCACAACCCGTACGTCAGATCGTGCTCCGCTGCCGCCGCCGCAACCGGCGCGATGCCATCGGGATACGCATCAACGCGCGGTGTCCAGTTGCCGGCACCAGCCGGCCAGCCACCGGCGAACCAGCCGGCATCGGTCACCAGGGCATCGAGTTGAAGCGGAGCGTAGGCGCGGATCAGTGAGATCTGGTTCGCGGCGTTGCACTCGTTCAGCCACGTCCCACCACGAGTGAAGCAGGTGTTACAGAACAGCACCGGCTGCGGCGCATGGCCCTCGCGATGCGGCAGGTAGTGGTCATAAATGTGTTGCCGAAAGCGGGCATGAGTTTCGTCGACATCCCCGATATGACAGAACACGAGGATGCGAGGCGTGCGCACCGTCTCCCCAGCGCGCAGGCGGAAATGGGTGTGTGCCAGGCCCGCCCGAATGCTGAGTGTCCCATCGGCTCCGCAATGCAGGCTCGCCCGCCACTGCCCGGACCAGCCGATCGCAAACACCCAGGTGGCGGAGCCCGCTTCTACCGTGAAGAAGGGCAGGTGGTTGTTCGAAGACCGCCCACCCGCAGCAGAAAGGACGTGGCGCTCCTCAGCCGCGAGGCGCCTGATCTCCGGCATGAAGTCGTCAGCCGTCGCGGCGGAGCCCCGCGTGTGGTGCAGACGGTAGCCGCTTGCGGCATCGGCAAGCGGGTCGCGCATCGCAATGTCGAGCGCGGCCAGCCTGGCGATGATCGGCGTCGCCTGGCGCGCCGGGTTGCTGAGGTGCAGGAGCCAATCGACGGCGTGAGCATCTTCAAAGGTGCGCAGTGTGGCGGCGAGGCGGAGATTGGCACCAGGGACGTGCCAGGTCGTCTGCGTAAGGTCACGACCGACGCTCGCAACTTGCGGGGCGCAAAAGCGCTGGAAAGCCGTTCCATCGAGGTCAAACGCGATCGGCGGCCGATCACTCGGTGGCAAACACCCCGGCGCTACGACCGTCCGCTCGGCGGTTGTGTGTTGGAAGGCGCGGGTGGCCCAGCTTCTCAGCGTCATAGAGCGCAAACCCCGGTATCTCCGCGCCCAAGATTCATGTGGTACTGGCGTACAGTCAGTGCGCTCCGTTTGCCACAATCCAGTGCTACCGGCTCGGGTCAGTCTCCAGGCCCGGTTGCCGGCACCCCACCGCTAGCGACCGGTAACCTTCGCCTCGGCTTCGTACTTCTCGAGCGTTTCCCCGAGCTGCTCATTCTCGCCGTCAATCGCGACCGCCTTGCGCTGGAGCTTGATCGCCTCTTTCAGATCTCCCTTCTCGTAATGTGCCCGCGCCAGCGTATCGACGATGTTCGCATCTTTGCTTTCAGTGAGCTCCACGCCGCGCCGGGCAAGTTCAAGCGCCAGATCGAGATTGCGGTGCTCGAGTCCTTCCACCGTTAGAATCTGCCACGAGAACCAGTTCAGCGCGCCGGCCTCGTCCTTAATGGCCTTGACGATCTTGTCCTCGAGTGCCTTCAGCCGCGCGGTGTCCGTATTCCTCGTTGCAAGGACGAAGTACTCCTGAGCCGCTTTCTGGGCTTCCTGCATCTGCTTCGCCTGGCGCTCCCGCTCGGCCATCTTCTCTTTCGCCGCAGCCAGATCGAACTCGCCGGCGACAAGTGCCTTTAACACCTCGTCCAGCTCGTTGGGATGGCTATGCCAAATGAGCTTCCCGTCCTTGTCGATCACGAAGGCATGCGGAATGCCGCGCACGCCAAAAGCCTCCATGTACGCTTTCGACGCCTTTTCGGCCTTGCCATCGATGGCAACGGCATAGTCCATCTTGTCGCCCCATTTCTCGACGAACGGCTTGACCTGGTCGACCGACCGCTCGCTGTCAACGCTGACTCCGATAATCTGCACCCCCTGATCCTCGTACGCGTCCTGGAGCTTCGTGAGGTGCGGGATGCTCGTCCGACACGGACCACACCAGGTCGCCCAGAACTCGAGGACGTAGATCTTGCCCTTGTCCAGCGTGATGGGGCCACCCTTCACCCACTCGGCAACTTCAAGCCTGGGGGCGTCGTCGCCAATCTTCGTGTCCGCACGCGACAGCTGCATCCCGACCACCAGGACGGCCAGAGCGAGGAGGGTATATAGCGTCTTCATCATGTGCTCCAGTATGAACGTGTGTGGCTGTTTGTTGATGCGGCGCCTCAGCCCGCGACCCTCTCAGGACAACCCGGGAGTATAGCAGATTGTCCCCCCAGGCAGCAGAGACGATCGCGGACACACGTGTAGAAAACCGTCGGATACCGGAGTTCCGTGTCCCTTACTGATACCTCCCGCAGGCAAAAGGCCTGCCGCCTTCAGAGGCCGGGCTCCAAACCCGCCGATAGCCCAAAAGGACGCTGGTGCAGCGAGTCGACATGAACGTCCGATAGTTCATATGGTGATGGGTACACACGCAACAGTCTACTTCGGGTGCTTCTCAGATGCCCACGCTTGGGGTGGGGCACTGACCTTCGCCCGCGGCGTGCAACGCGCGTTCGGACACCGTGGCTCCACAACCCGGATTATCGGCGTGACGGGAAAGGAAACCACGCGCTCGGAGACGGCCACCGCGCTCAACCTCTTCCTCCCCGCCCAGTCCCTCATCTGGCGCGCGCGCAGCTGGTCCATGGCACACCAGTTAGCGCGACGTTTGCGCGATCTGCAGCCGCCGAACATCCTCGTCGCCCTCAGCGCATACTGGGTGTGCGCCGCCAAGCGCGCCTGGCCAGGCGTCCCCGTAGTCTTCAAAGTCCCCTGCATACTCGCCAACTGCCTCCCGTGCACATGGACCGACCGGCGTCCACCGACCGTATGGAAGCGCCTCGAACTGGCCGGCGTGCGGCATGTCGAGCAAGTCGCACTCCGACAGGCCGACCTGGTCGTCGTACCGACCCTGGCAGCACGAAACGAGGTCGCCGCGTGTGCCCCGAACGTCGAACGCCGACTCGAAACCTGCTCCTACGGAGTCGCGCACGCGGCAATCGACAACGCGACACGCCAAGCACTGCGCCACAACCTCGGTTTCAGCGATCCCGACCTCGTGTTCCTGCTCGCGGGCGTCTGCGATGCCAACAAGGACTTCGGCTACGCACTGCGCATCTGGCTGCACGTGCAGCCGCGCGGAAAACTGCTCATCGTCGGCGACGGCCCGCAACGCCCGGATCTGCAGCGCCAGATCGCACACTTCGGGCTGGGACGGCGCGTCCGACTCGTCGGCGCCCAGCCCGCAATCGGACGCTGGCTGGCAGCAGCCGACGCCGTACTCTCGACGAGCCAGTATGACATGTATCCGAACACCATTCAGGAGGGCTTCGCCCGTGGTCTGCCGGCACTGGTGCCCCGCCACGACCCACCGAAGGTGTACGCCGGCCTGGCCGAGGTAATCGTCAACCACGGCGGCGGACTACTGTACGAGCGCCGCCAGCCGCCAGCACTGGCAGACGCCTGCAACGTGCTGTGTGCCGATCGAGTGCTCTACAGACAGTTACAACAAGAGGCCCGGGAAATCGCGGCCCGACGGGGGGGCTACGAACGATTTGTGGAAATCCTGGAACGCCACCTGCATCCCGCAGACGCTACCCAAAACGAACTGGCCGCAGCCCTGGCAACGTTGCCGCCAGCCATGTGATCGACCCCACAGCTACGGAGGCGCACGAACGCAGATGATCATCGTCGCCGGAGATTACGGCCAGCTCGGCAACCGCCTGATTGTCTTTGCCAACTGGATCGCCTTCGCCCGGCGACAGCGGATGCGAATCGCCAATCCCGCCTTTCACGACTACGCGCCATATTTCCAAGGCACCTGCCGCGACCTGCTCTGCCGCTATCCACCGCCCCGCCTGCGCGTGCCGGTCAGCACGCGCGGACGCGCATGGCTGCACCGACTCGCCCACCAGACCGCACGGTTCTGTCGTCGCGCGTACCGGCGAACCGGACACTACCCCCCCGGACTCAACCTGCTGGACATCGGCTGGCGCGAGCGCTGCAACCTGGACAACCCCTGCGTGATCGACCGGGTGCGGAGCGCTCCCCTCGTGCTCGCCAAAGGCTGGCTGTTTCGGGCCGAGGACACGTTCGCAGAACATGCCGACGCCATTCGCACCTTCTTCACCCCGATCGCCCGCCATCGTCGAAATGTGCATGAGCTGATCGCGGGGCTACGCTCACGCGCCGTGGTGGTCGTCGGGGTGCACATTCGCCACGGAGATTACCGCAACTTCCTCGGCGGACAGTTCTACTTCGAAACCTCGACCTACGCGGCCCTCATGCGCCGCGTCGCAGACCTGTACGCGGGCCGCCGAGTGGCCTTCCTCGTATGCTCAAACGCTCCCCAGCCGACCGAGGCGTTCGCGGGACTCGACGTCACATTCGGGACGGGCCACCTCGTCGAAGACATGTACGCACTCGCCGAGTGCGATTGCCTGCTGGGAGCCCCCAGCACCTACACCATGTGGGCGTCATTCTACGGACGCGTGCCCCTGAACATCGTCGTCAACCCGCGCGCGCCACTGACGGCCCGCAGCTTCGAGGTCGTGCAGCACTTCAACGAATCGACGCGGGCCTACGCGACGCGGCCGGTCCCCGCGTAGTCCCCCGGAGACCGGTGCCTCCCAGTGCGGCCTGGCACAGACTGGTGACCAGCCGGCCCCACTCCCAGCGCCCCCTGCCCATCGGCTCCCGCAGCAACACCCGGGCCGCAAAGCGGGCGGCCTGTCCGTGGTTACCCTGCCGATAAGCAACATCGCGGAGATTCGTCAGCGCAATCTGAATGCCACGCCGCCAGTGTACCACGCAATCCGGCCGGCGACGCAGCGCTCGGCGCAGCAGGTACCGCCCACGAAGCTTGTACGACAACTGGCTGAAAGTATTGTTCGACAACGCCCCGGGCACATCAACGCGGTACCGCGTGACTACTGCGTCGGGAATCACAAACGGACCGCGGCAGGCCAGCTTCACCCACAGGTAGCTGTCTTGCGAGCGACGCATCGCCGGATGAAATAGTCCCACGTCATACAGCGCCCGCGTACGGATCATCACGGACGACGGCGGCAGGAAGTTCCGCTGAAAAAGCAGCGCAGCCAGGTCGACCGGCCGGTCAAGCGCGACGTCAGGGAGCGGGTGCAGCCGTGTCCGCCCGTCCGCGAATTGGTCCCTGACGCGGCCGGCGACGAGAACCGCCTGCGGCCAGCACGCGAACGCGGCGAGCTGCCGCGCAATCTTGTCCGGCTCCCAGGCATCGTCGTCATCGAGCAGGGCGACGAACTCATTGTGGCATGCTCGAATGCCCGTGTTGCGCGCAACGGCCAGTCCGCCGTTCGTCTGGCGGACGTAGTGAATGCGGTCCGCGTAGCGGGCCGCCACCGCGGGCGTCTCATCGCTGCTGCCATCGTCGACGACGACGATGTCACAGCGCTCAATGGCGGTTTGACCCAGGATCGTCTCCAGGGCGGCCGGGAGCCGCTCCGCTCGATTGTACGTGGGCAGCACCACAGTGACCCGGCCATTGGAGAGCGGGCTGGCAATCATACGCGGGACTCCGCACGCAGCTCGAATCGCCCCTCGCGTGCGTTGTAGGCGATGACCGGCGGGTAGTTGAACAACCGGTGATAAGCCCTTCGAAGACGCCAGCTTTGACCGATCACCGGCAGCTTCAGCCAGACACGCTCGCAGCGGTCGATGCGGCGCAATGCCTCAGTCTCGTGCGGCCTCCGGGGTTCACGCGCGACGATTTCGCGAGCCTCATTCTGATAGGCGGTACGGTGAGTCTGGCTGCGCTGCTCAGGCAAACGCCGGAACCCGCCCACGAGTATGCGCGCCGTATACAGCGGCGCGTGCCGGAAGAAACGCATCCACAGCTCCATGTCGGCCGCCAGCTTGTAGTCAAGATTGAGGCCACCGCCCGCCTGCTCCCACAGTCGTCGCCGCCAGACGACGGATTCCTGCTGGATCGTGCCGTAGTCGCCACGGAGGTAGCGGTACCGCGACCAGCAGTGACGGCCTGGCGGGACGTGGACACCGCCGAACGGGTCGTAGACGGTGGGCCAGCCCATGATCCAGTCGACTTGCGGGAGGTCGGTGAAGAGCCGGGCAATCGTCCAGAGGGCATTGCGATGGAGCATGTCGTCGGCGTTGAGCCACAGCATCAGCTCGCCGGTGCTTTGTCGAAGGCCGCGCTGGATCGCTTCATACTGGCCGCCATCGGGCTCACTTACCCAGTCGACCAGGTATTCCTCGTGGCGTTTGATGAGCTCAACGGACCCGTCCTGGCTGCCACCATCAAGCACCCGATACTCCAGATTCGGATAGCCCTGCTCCAGGACGGAGTGCAACGTCGCTTCGAGGTACGCACCGTGATTCAGGCACGCCGTGACAACCGAGATGCGTGGCAGCTCGGCCGCATCGACGTCCGGTCGTATGGTAGGATTCGGCATGACGCGCACATCGAGCGGACGGGACGTCGCGGCTGGGCTGGTGGCGGTTGTCGTCATGTCGACTGCGGCCATGCGGTGGTGCGATGATTGCGCTGCATCGAACAACTACTCGTTCTATCGGGACGCTGCGCGGGTGTGTACAGGTGGTGTATCAGGCACATTCAGCGGAAGCCGCACGACACCCGATAGCAATAGCGACGGCTCCCCTGGCGTGCAGGCGTGCTGCGCACCGGGCGGACCCGTAGGAATTGCGCGGATGTCCGAATTCTCGTTACGCGTTGAGCAGCTTGGTAAACGCTACCGCATCGGGCGCGCCGTCGAGCGTGCAAATACATGGCACGGCGCGGTCGGCCGCATGCTGCGATCACACTGGAATCGCCTGCGGGCTCTGGGTGAGCACGGCGCGGCCGACGAGACCATCTGGGCCCTGCGCGATGCGACGTTCGACGTGATGCCCGGGGAAGTCGTCGGGATTATCGGGCGTAACGGAGCCGGCAAGAGCACCCTGCTGAAGATCCTCTCCCGCGTCGTGAACCCGACCACCGGACGGGCGGCCATTAACGGTCGCGTCGGGAGCCTGCTCGAGGTCGGAACCGGCTTCCACCCCGAGTTGACCGGCCGGGAGAACATCTTCCTCAACGGCGCCATCCTCGGGATGCGGCAGGCGGAGATTCGAGCGGCCTTCGATGACATCGTCGCCTTTGCCGAGATCGAGAAGTTCCTCGATACGCCAGTCAAACGCTACTCCAGCGGTATGTACGTCCGCCTGGCATTCGCCGTGGCGGCCCATCTGAACCCCGAGATGCTCCTGGTGGATGAAGTGCTGGCTGTCGGCGACATTCAGTTCCAGAAGAAGTGCCTTGGAAAGATGGGGAATGTCGCCCGGTCCGGCCGCACCATCCTCTTCGTCAGCCACAACATGGCGGCGGTCGAAGGACTCTGTCAGCGCGGGATCGTCCTGGAGCAGGGCACCGTCATTTTCGACGGGCCCGTGCGGGGCGCACTCGGCCGCTACCTGCAATGCACGCGGCAGAACGAGGACTTGACCCTCGCCGAGCGCGAGGATCGTGACGGTACGGGGCTGCTGCGCTTCACCGCCGTGACGGCTTGCGATGAGGATGGTCACCCCGTGGAGGCATTTGCAACCGGCCGGCCGGGCCTGCTGAAACTGGCGTACGAAACCCAACCCGGGGCGCGCATCGAGAATCTGCAGGTATCGCTGGGGATCGATAGTGCGGTGGGGCAACGAATCGTGAACTTCTACAGCGAAGCGACGGGCGATTCGTTCGAACACGTGCCCGAGGGTCGCGGGACCATTGCGGTGCGTTTCGACCGCATGCCGCTGCTGCCGGGACGGTATCACTTCAACGTCTTCGCCGCACTGAGCGGCGTCGTCGCCGATTGGATTCGGCATGCGGGCTACTTCGACGTGGATGGGGGCGATTTCTACCAAACCGGGAAGCTGCCGCCCGACGGTGTATTCTGCCTGGACGGGCGATTCGAAGTGACTGAAGAAGCTCCGCCAGTAGCGGTTCACCACCCGGCGTGTGCCAAGGCGCTCCCGACCGCGTGAGCCCGCGTCGCCCCGCCGCCTCAACCGCCCTGGCATCCGTTTCTTCACCGCGCCCCGAGCAGGAACGTACCGAACGTACGAATGAGGATCGCCAGGTCAAACTCCAGCGAGCGATGCTTGAGGTAGTAAAGGTCGTAGCAGAGCTTGCGATGCGCATCGGCCACGCTGGCACCGTAGCGGTACTGAATCTGCGCCCAGCCCGTGAGCCCCGGGCGTGACAGGTGCCGCAGCCGGTAGTGCGGGATTAGCTGTTCGAGGTTGCGAACGAACTCCGGACGTTCCGGCCGGGGCCCCACCAGTGACATGTCACCGCGGAGAATGTTGAGCAGCTGAGGAAGCTCATCAATGCGGCTCTTGCGCAGGAACTGCCCGACACGCGTGATGCGGTTATCGTTCTCGGCCGCCCATTGGGCACCGTCCTTTTCGGCATCCTCACGCATCGTGCGGAACTTGCAAATGGTGAAGAGGCGCCCATGTTTTCCAACCCGTAGTTGTTTGAATAGCGCCGGGCCACGACTGTCCAGCCGAACGATGAGGGCCACCACCGGCCAGAAGGGCAGCGTCAGGGCCAGCCCCAGCACGGCGACACAAACATCTACAACGCGACTCGCGGCCTCGTAGTTCCCCCGCGACTGAATGTCGGCTCGCAAGAACCAGTCGGCGCTGATCGACTCGACCGGTATCTCGCCCATCAGCTTCTCTACGAACGTCGCCTGATCCGTAACACGCCGGTGCTTCTCGAGGCAGACCCCGACCGCCTGGGCCACCGCCGGGTCGGCCGCGAGCTCGGAAGCGACCACGACATCGTCAACCCGCCACGTATCGACCAGGTCCGCAATGTCGTCAATCGTGCCAAGGCACGGACACTGCTCGTTGAACTCGAGTTCCTCCTCCGAACGGAAGCGCGGCTTGCGGTGCAGTTGCACACTGCCCGCGACCAGACGCATCGGACCGCGATTGACCCGCACGTGTCCCACCACGTCGTGGTGACGGTGCCGCCGGCGATCGAGCAGGTCCACGAGTTTTCGGACCGACTCATTCGTCCCCACGCACAGCAGCCGCATGCGACTCGTCGAGATCACTTCGTGCGCGTACAGGCGCAAGGGCAGCGCCGTGGCGAGGTAGCCGCATGCGACCGCCAGCCCCACCCACCGGCTCGCGTGCGCATAAAAGAACACCGTCAGGCAGGCAAACGCCAGCACGACACCCAGACTCAGCGTCAGGACCGTCCGCACGAGGATGCGGCTGCGGACGTGGAGTGTCTCACGTTCGTACAGTCCGAACACGAGGCCCGAGAATGTGACGCTGATGCAGAATGCACCACACACCAGCCAGGGGTTCGCAATCCAGCCATATTCAGACGTGCCGTAGACGAGGAAGGAGTAAGCGGCGGCTGAAACGATGCCGATAATCAGCCAGTCCACGCACATCCACGTGGTGGGTGCCATGTTGATCGTGAACTGACGCAGCGGATGGCGAATGGGGCGCGGTTTCGGGGCGACGTGCTCGGCGCCCACAGCGGCGTCAGTGGCAGGATGCAGAACTAATGGCTCCATGGCGCTCGTTTTCAGGGCCCTTGATTGGCTGCCGTTGTATCGTCCGAGGCGAACCCGCGCATGAGTCATGTCGCCGGAGAGGCAGTTGCGATCGGGAAACAAGTGAACGCCCCCGGACGTCGACCCGATAAAGACCTCAGAGGACCTCAGACCCGGGAGTCTGCCAATGCGCTGTCTGTCATTCCTGTTATCGTGCTGCCTGGTCGCCGCGACCTTGATCGTCGGGGGATGTCAACGCTCACACGACGACGTGACCTATGAGCCGCCGATCTCGATGCGTGATCTGGCGGGTCGCCTGCCGGTGCCGAACAACGGCTATCAACTGCTCAGCGCGCGGCAGACCGAGGGACGCTTTGCCTGTCCGGTCGCGGTGGCGAAGTTCTCGTCGGACGAGCGGAACAACGGCAATCCACTGCACTTCGTGGAGATGAAGCCGAACGAGGAAGCGTATTGGGCGCAGGAGTTCCGCGGCGTGCGGCATGTCAGCTATGTGTACTTCCTGCGACCGAAGACCACCAGGCCGGAAGGGTATCGACTCGAAGCACTTTGCGCCGCGGCGCGGCGACTGGAGATACCGCTGCTGTTGGTCTATGCGCCGAATGGGCTGGGGCCCAACTCGGCGCAGGTGTTTGGCGTCTTGTATGACACGGAGACCGGCGACACACTGGCGACGCTGCACGCGTCGAGCTGCATTCTGAATGAGGATGGTGAGGAGAAATCACCGAACGATGAGCGCGGCGATCATCGACATGTCGATGCGCGGTTTCAGGCCCAGCGCGAGTTTGAGCGGTACGCGATGGATGCCCTTCGGCAGTTGATCTTCCAGGACCAGCCGCCGGCCACGACGCAGCCGCACGAATGGCGTACGCCGTATTTCGAACGCTGGTGGGTGCGGAATCGGTAGGGTGGAGAGATCGAGGGATTGAGACTGCGGCCGCGGCGCGTGTTGAGTTGGTGGGGGTG
>CAYXTR010000058.1:0-10856 GCA_964468185.1 uncultured Planctomycetales bacterium
CCCCTGGGTCCCTGGACCCCTCGACCCCTATCTTTCTCGATCTCCCGATCTCTCCCCCCTCAATCCCTCCCCCACATCCCCACAATCTGCACCGCATCCCCGCCAGACCGGTTATCACGCCCGGCCTCCGCGCGTACAATCTTCGACAATGTCCCACCGCGGCCGCCACGCAGCACGCAAGGAGTGACAAGTGTGACTGCTGATACGTTTCACCCGCCGACCCGCACCATCCGGAACCGCGCCTGCCTCGCCGCGGCCCTGCTGAGCGCCTGCGCCCTCGTCGGCTGCGACGTCCAGACCCAGCCCGTCCGCTACGAAGCCATCTCCGGCATCGTCGAGAGCGTCAGCACGACCACCGGTCAAGTCACCGTCCGCATCAGCGAAGAGCGTTCCGGCCGCGAACGCGGCGAGGAACTCCTCGGCCTCATCACCAGCGACAGCGAACTGTACATCAACGACCGCTTCAGCAGTTTCGACGCGATCGAAATCGGCGACAGCGTCGAGCTCATCGGCTACCAGGATCGCGCCCCCGTTTCCCGTGCCGAGCGCTTCATCATCAGCCTCGCGCGTATCACCCGCAACATCCCCCTGCCGCCCGAGCCCGACCTTTCCCCTCCCAAACCAGAACCTACCACCCAACCTGAGGAGAGTTGACCATGGCAGACGTCCCTTTGATCGAGTCCATCATCGCCCGCGAAATCCTCGACTCCCGCGGCAACCCCACCGTCGAAGCCGAAGTCCTCCTCGAAGACGGCACCATCGGCATGGCCGCCGTCCCCAGCGGCGCATCCACCGGCGAGAACGAAGCCGTCGAGCTCCGCGACGGCGATAAGCAGCGCTACCTCGGCAAGGGCGTCCTCAAGGCTGTCGAAAATGTCAATGACGTCATCGCCCCCGCCCTCGCCGACATGGACCCCACCGCCCAGGAAGCCATCGACGCCGCCATGCTCGAGCTCGACGGCACCCCCAACAAGGGCAAGCTCGGCGCCAACGCCATCCTCGCCGTCTCCGTCGCCGTCGCCAAAGCCGCCGCCAACTGCGCCGGCCTCCCCCTCTACCGCTACCTCGGCGGCGCCTCCGCCCATACGCTCCCCGTCCCCATGATGAACATCCTCAACGGCGGCAAGCACGCCGACAGCAACGTCGACTTCCAGGAGTTCATGGTCCAACCGTGGGGCGCCCCCACCTTCAGCGAAGCCCTCCGCACCGGCACCGAAATCTTCCACAGCCTCAAGAACGTCCTCAAAGACCGCGGCTACAACACCGCCGTCGGCGACGAAGGCGGCTTCGCCCCCAGCCTCAAGAGCAACGACGAAGCCCTCGAAGTCATCGCCATCGCCGTCGAAAAGGCCGGCTACGAACTCGGCAAAGATGTTTACATCGCCCTCGACCCCGCCACCAGCGAAATGTGGGACGCCGACAAGCAGCAATACAACTTCTTCAAATCCAACCCCGACCGCTACGCCACCAGCGAAGAGCTGATCGACACCTGGGCCTCCTGGTGCGACAAGTACCCCATCCGCAGCATCGAGGACGGCCTCGCCGAACACGACTGGGCCGGCTGGGCCAAGCTGAACGAGAAGCTCGGCGACAAGGTCCAGCTCGTCGGCGACGACCTCTTCGTCACCAACGTCCAATACCTCGAACGCGGCATCCAGGAGCAGAGCGCTAACGCCATCCTCATCAAGATCAACCAGATCGGCACACTCACCGAGACCTTCGCAGCCATCAACCTCGCCATGCGCAACGGCTTCGCCGCCGTCATCAGCCACCGCAGCGGGGAAACCGAGGACACGACCATCGCCGACCTCGCCGTCGCCACCAACGCCGGCCAGATCAAGACCGGCAGCGCCTCCCGCAGCGACCGCATCGCCAAGTACAACCAGTTGCTCCGCATCGAAGAAGAGCTCGGCGACGACGCCGTCTTCGGCAACATCTTCTGGCGCCGCTAGAGAATTGACACAAGCAGCGAAGACATGTAGACGACTCACGCGGCCGCGGGGCACCATAAAACGTGCCCCGCGCCCAAGCTCATTCCCCGGTCTTGATCTCTCGATCTCTCGATCTTTCGATCTCTCGATCTCTACCCCAGTCTCAATCCCTGAATCCCTCAATCCCTCTATCCCTTCTCCCCATGACACGCCCCACCTGGCTTGAATCCCTGCTCTTCTGGACCATGGTCCTCGTCGGCACTGCCGTCCTGGCACCGTGCCTCATCCTCCCGCCCTGGCTCGAATACCAGGCCCAGCTCGACCGCCGCCGCGCCGCCGATCAGTACGTCGCCGCCCTCCAGGCCCAGCTCAACCGCACCAACGCCCAGATCGACCACCTCGAAAACGACCCCGCCTACCTCCTCCGCCTCGCCGAACAGGAGCTCGGCGACGACCTCGACCTCCCACCTCAGGAGCGCATCGCCATCGCCCCCGACCCCGAAACTGCTGCTGACACACCGCCCCTGCCTCAGGCCCCCGACGCAACCGCGTCCCAGGAAAGCATCATCCTCCCCGAGCTCGCCACCTTCGTTGACCGCGCCCTCGATCGCTACCCCTACACCCGCCTCTTCGTCGCTCCCCACACCCGCCCGCCGCTCATGATCCTCGGCGCCGCCTTACTCCTCGGCGCCCTCACCCTCCTCGGCCTGAGTCACCGCCCCGCACGCCAAGATTCCTGACCCCCCAATCCCTCCCCTCCCGATCTCTCGATCTCTCGACCTCCCGATCTCTCGATCTCTCAATCTCTCCCTCAAAAGCTATACCGCAACCCCACATACACATTCGTATTCCGCGCAAACTGATTGAAGAACGTGTGCGCATCCGCCCCGAAGAACACGTTCCCCCCAATCTCCGCCTTCCAGTGGTCATCTATCTTGTATGACACGTTCGGCCGCAGGTACGCATCCGCATCACTCGGACTGTAATACGCGAAGAGTGACAGCTCCAGATTCTGATTCAACATCTGCTTCGTCACCCGAAACGTCACCACATGCCGCACCTCATCCCGATTCGCCATGATCAGCGGTATCCGCGTCCGCTGATACTCGTCATAGTCCATCATCCACTCAACATAGTACTGGCCCCCCAGCGTCAAATCGTCCATCAACTCCGGCACCTGCCGCTCATACCCCGTGATGAACCGCATCTCGCTGTTATTCACAAACCGATTCGTCCCCTCCCGGTCATCATGCGAGTCATAATACGCCACTTCCAGATTCGCCACGCCACCCCACAAAGACCCCCGCACACTCCCGCCATACACATTCAACCGCGGAAACGTCGCTTTCATCGACAGCAGATCCTGCCCGGCCGGACTCTTCCAATACCCCCAATACCCATACGCCGCCAGCTCCACCCCCTGCACCGTCTTCCACACCCGCGTGTGCCACTCATGATCCCGAAACCACTCGTTCGGAATATCCGCCTCCTGCACCCAATTCCGCCCCGCCCGCCCGCGCAAGAGCGGGTTGTAGTATGACAGCCGCTCACCCGTGATGAAGCGATCCGGATCAAACCGCGGCACAAACACCACATCCCAGTTCGCCACATCACTGTAGAAACTCAGCTTCACCGCGTCCGACGGCGCCTTCAGATACTCCACATCCCGCCCAATGAAGAACGACTGCCAGTCCTTCGGAAACAGATCATTCAGAAACAACAGATCCCCCGTCCCCCACGTCAGCACCTGCCGGCCGAGCTTCACATCCAGAAAGTCCACCGGCGTAAACGCGAAGTTGAGTTCCCGCAGATCGAGAAACCCCGCGCCCCGCTCCAGGTTCACGCTATGCCGCTCCGTCACCGCGTCATACAACAGGTCCGTCCGCGCCAGAAACGTCACCTTCTCCCACAGTAGCTCCTGCACCTCCAGTTGCAGACGTGTCTCCCCAATCGACGCATCCCGCTGATTACCGTCCCGCTGCGTCCGCACGCCTCCCCGCACCTCCCAGAACCCCGTCACATCCAGCGCCTCGAAGAAACCCGCCTTCTCCTCCGCCCCGTCCTCCTCCGGCTTCTTAACTCCCGCTTCATCCTCCATTAGGCCGGCGGGCAGTTCCGGCTCATCCCCTGACGCGGATTCCTCCCCGCCCAACCCCGCCGGCAACGCCGGCTCATCGCTCTCCTTCTGCTTCTCCTTATCGTCCCCCAGCCCCGCCGGCAGCGGCGGCTCCTCCTGCCCCACCACAACCCCATTCCCCACCACCAACACCAATACCACCGCGACCAACAACAACCGCCAATTCACCACATTCTCCCAACCTGTAGCGTCAGGGCTCCGCGCCTGACGTCCGGCGACGTTTCGTTCCCGGCTGGCCACACGCCACCAACCACACCTCGTCCACCAGCCCTTTGTTACCTCCTCCCCTCGTTACTTGGTTACTATGCCCGGCCTCCGAGCCGGACGTCGTTGCGGCCAACGTCCCCGTCGGCCGTGAATCACCAGAACACGCAACGCCACACCAGCGGCCAACAAGCGCCCGACACCAACTCTCAACCCCTTTCGCCGGCCCAAGGACCGTCACGACCAGAGTCTCGATCTCTCGACCTCTTGATCTCTCCTACCGCAAATACTTCCGCGGCGGCTTGCGCAAATACCGCTCCGTAAACACATCGTCCGGCAACCCGACGCCATACTTGACCTCACTATACGACATGTCCGTATATCCGCCGGTCCGGTGGTCCGTCATCCGCGACTGCGTCACGGTCGGGAACCCCTCAATGGTGTCCACCTTCTTCGCCTCGTACGTGCGGTACTTCTTGTCCTGCGCGTCGTAATACTCGGTCTTCACCACGACGAACGTCCCCTTGTGAATCCACATCTTGAAGTACGCGAATTCCACCAATGACTTGTCCTTCGGCGTGTTCTTCAGCACGTAGTAATTGTCTGTCGTCTCGACCAGCTCATGCTTGTCCGCATCAATATGCCGTCCGGACACATCTTCATAATAGAAATGCGACCCGACAAAGCTCGTCCGCTTGTCCGCCGCCGAGATCCGCTTCACCAGGTCCAGCGCCGGCAGATACAGCCAGCGATCATCGTCACTTTCAATGTGCTTATGAACCATGAACACCATCTTGTTCACGTCCGCCGGCCGGTGGAAGTACACGTAGAACTTCTGATCCCCCTGGTGTTCCTTATCGCTCTTCCCCTCCGGCTGCGCGTCACGTCGCAGAATCGTGAACTCCCGATGCCGCTCGCGCTCCTGGCTGTCGACGATCGTCATCTTCACGTCGGCCCGTCCGTCATCGCTCTGGTAATACGATACGTAATTCGTCTTCTCGACGATCTCGTCGACCGTCAGTTCCGGATTGTCCCCGTTCTGCGCCAGCGCAGGCATCGCCAACACAACGCCCAACCCCGCCGCCATCGTTATCAGTCCCGTGTTTCTCATGCCGGTTCTCCTGCCGTTTGAGTTTGCGTTTGACACGCCCCCCGCCGTGAGAGAATACCACACCCGAGTGCCAGAATCGGCACCGTAATCAGCCCGATCCACGTCAGCGTGCTCCATGCCACATGCCCACCCTGGTGCAGCGTGATCGCGAGCAGCACCACCGCCGCCACCGACGACGCAATACACGTCACACAGTTGCACGTCACACCCACGGGCTGCTTCTGCACGAACAAACGCGCTTCCAGCACGCGAATCAGCGCCGGCAGGATGAACAGCGTCGTCACGCCCGACACCAGCAGAATCGTCGCCAGCAACACACCCACCGTCTTATAGGGTACGAGCGGCGCAAGCAACAACGGCGTGAACCCCGTCGCAATTACGATGATGTTCCGTGTAATGGCCCTGGCCGGCTCGCCAAACACCGCCGGCACCGCCGCCTTCCACGGCCCTGGCCGCTGCTCATAGTAACGCCGGCTCCGCGCCAGGAAGTGAATCGCAAAGTCCACCGCCAGTCCCAGCGACAACGAGCTCAGCACCGCCACCGGCATGTCATAGGACTTGCCAATCAAACCAACCGCGCCGTAGATTGCCACAATCGTCACCGTCAGCGGTACCATGCTCAGCAGGCCCCACAGCGCCGACCGGAACAGAATCGTCATCAGGATGAAGACCACCAGGAAGCTGCCCGCAAACGCCTGCAACATCCCCCACACCATCTTCTCCTGCCAGATGACGTTGATGTACGTCAGGCCGAACCACTTCGTTTCCAGCTCCCGCGGCGGCGGATTCTGCCGCACCCAGTCTTCCACCGCGTGCGCCACCCGCGTCATGTCACGGTTGTCGCCGCTCGTGAGCTGCACCCACATGCTCGTCGTGCGATAGTCCGGCGTAACAAACTTCCACAAATCGTCGGCCCGATGACTGTTCTGATAGGTGATCAGACATTGCGCGACGGCATCCTTCGAATCCGGTATGCGGTACTCCTCGGGCTGGCCGAGCATCAACTCGCGATGCACGGTCTTGACGATGTCCGGCAGCGAGTTTGCCTTGCCAACCAGTCCCGGCTCGCCTTCCACGTCGCCCCCCGGACGTTCGATCCCTGCCAGCACCTCCTCATCCATCCGCGCCAGATATCGTAGCACCTCGGGGTCCTTGAAGACCTGGCTCCGCTGCCGCTCCGCATCGACGAACAAGCTTGCCTCATCCCAGGCAAACATCAACTCATCCGGCGCGTTGTCATACTTGTCCTGCACCTGCGCGGCCAGTTCCCGTAGCGCTGCCGCCCGCGAGTCCGCCTCCTGCGCGGTCTGCGCTGCCAGCGACTGAAGTTCGTCAAACACCTGCGGCGCGTTTGGCAGCTCCTCCTTTAATGCGGCCGCCTGCTCCTGCGCGCGTTCCTTGAAGCCCGCCGTGAACGTCCCGGGGTCGTATTGCTCATCCGGCGCCTCGAATGCGAGGTATGCCATGTACGTCCCACCAAAATGGTCATTCAGCACGCGATCCGCCACCCGAATCGGGTGCGAAGCCGTAAACCACTTCACCGGGTTGTCATTCACTTCGATCAGCGAGATGCCGTATCCCGCAATGACCAGCACGACGACCGTAATCGCGAGAATCGGCTTCGCCTGGCGGTGCGTCAATCCGCCAATGCCTTGCAGCATGCGCGACAACGCCCCGCGTGCCTCCGCTTCGTCCCCTTCGTGATGCACGGCGCCGAACTTCTCCAGCGTCCGCGCCGGAATGAACATCACGTACGCCGGCATGAACACGATCGTCAGCAGCCACGCCGCCAGAATGCCGATCGCCACGAACACGCCGAACACCTGCACCGGCGGAATCGGCGTCAGCGCCAGCGAAGCAAAACCCGCCGCCGACGTCAGCGACGTATACAGCATCGGCATGAACAGCTCTTCAACCACCTTGATGATCGTCTGCTTGCGGTCCTTCGTCTCCTGATAACGGTCGAAGAACTCACTGAGAATGTGCACCGCGTCGAGCACGGCAATCGGCATGATGAAGATCGGAATCATGCTGCTCATGATGTGCACCGGGAAGCCGGCGATGATCAGCAGCCCCATCGTGAAGATCACCGACACCATCGCGATGATCATCGGCGAGATGATCAGCACCAGCTTGCGGAAGAACAGCAGCATCAGCACAAAGATGACGGCCATCGCCGCCGGCGCCGAAATGCCCATCTGAATGAACATCTCCACGCCGAACACGTCTTCCGCCACCGGCAACCCGGTGATGTAATACTGCTCGTCACCCTCCAGCTCTGCAATCTTCTCCTTCAGATTCACATAGACCCGATGACTCAGATCCTTCCGCGTCAGCGGCAGATACAGCGCAATCGCCTTGCCATCCTCCGAAACCAGCGTGTCGTTCAAAAACGGAATCGCCTGCGCCTTCTCGCGAACCGCAACCGCCTCTTCCGGCGTCGTCGGTGGCTCGGGCATCAGCCACTCGAACTTGACCGTACCGAGCCCCCCCTGCTCGATGTTGTCCACCGTCGACGGCGCGATCATGTCGACCGCCACCACACCCTCGGTCTTGCCGTCTTCCTCCCATTGCAGCGTCTTCGCAAACTGCGTCAGCTCATAGATGTTCCCGAGCGACTCGGGGTTGAAAACGCCTTCCGGATCTTCCTCGTTCACCACGCCGACAACCACGATGTCGTGCAGCGTCAGCAGCTTCTTCATCCGATCGTGAAACACGCGGACCGCTTCGTCTTCCGACAGCATGTTCTCCGGATCGGTGTCGACCGTGACACCATCGAGCACCGGAAAATCACGCTCGTAGACGCGCTCCACAATCGATGGAATCGCGGCCAGCGCGGCGATCACCAGCGTGATCGCCAGCATGACAACCGTGACCGTTTTGTAGTGGTTCGCACACGCTTCGGCGGTGGTTGCGCCAAGCTTCATCTTGCGGTCCTTTCATCGCGCCGGCTGCGCCGCTCTGGTGGCGTGTCGCGACCGCTGGCGCGGAATTGTCAGTTGCTTTTGTCAGGATCTTGCCCGGTTCTGTCAATGCGCTGCTGGCCCGGATGATCAGGCCAGTACCAACTGCTGCACACCAGCGGCCCGTAGTGGCCACTAGATTGCACCACTGTGCTAATGTCTACCTACTCCAGCACGGCCGCGAGAATACGCCGCTCCTCCGCCGCAACCTTGCCCCCCATCACTTTTGCGATGTTGCCGCCGAAGAGCTTGCCCATCAGTCCCGTGTTCATTTTGGAAACGTGCACGGTACCGTCGTCGGCTTCCCAGACGGAGATTGCACATGGCATCAAGGATGACACGTATCTGTCGGTTTTCAGCACGTCGCTGGCGTATTCTGCCTTGCAAAGCTGCACCACGCGCACCTGCGCGTCGAGTGGGTGACCGTGCTTCTCGAGTGATTTGCTCAGGTTGATCGTCGCCGGCGACGCCCAGCCCTCTTCGGCCATCTTCGCTTCGATCGCCGCGACGGTCTCGTCAAAACCGAGCTTGCTTTCGTGCGTCACGATCATCATGCCGGGCATGATGAGGTAGACGGCGACAGCGGTGGCCAGGATGCCGACGACGAAGCCGCCGACGGCCGGGCCAAGCCAGGCGCCTCCGCGAGCGCTTGTGCTCGGGGCCGATAACGTCTGCGGCGTGGTTTGTTGGGTCGCTTGACTCACGTTGTTCTCCTTGTGGGTTCTGCCGATCATCTCCGGCTGCACTCGGCTGCAGCACGAAAACGGGGGTGTCTGTTGTGACATTTCCGCGGTCCTCCAGTGGCATATGGGACGCGTGACCTATTCAGATTCTTATAGCAGTTGGTTGCATCCGACATGCCAGGAGAGCCGCAGCGTTTCACGTGAAACGCCATATCTTTTTCAAATAAGGAGTTACGAATATGCGGCCCGCTGGCGTCAGGTTGGGCTGGCTGCGGCTGAGTGTTCAATTCTGCTGGAATACATGAACACTTATGTTTAGAATTAGGTGTTCACGAAAGTGTTCATTTGTCCAGGAGCTGAATGTGTCCGAACACTCACAGCTAACCGCAGATGCTGGCTCGCCGCCGCCAGATCCCGACCAGATTCAAGCAATCCTCGACAGTCTCGACGAGGGCGTCCTGACCCTCAGCGATGAAGGAACGGTCATCGGCATCAACCGCGCCGCATGTGACATGCTCGAAGTCGACCGCGACCTCGCCGTCGGGCGCGGGTGTTTGTATTTGCTCGGCGAAGAGGTGTGCTCGCAGAGTTCGCGGGTGCGACAGTCGATCGCCGACCGGCAGCCGATTGAGAGTCTGGAAGTCGACATTCACACGGCGTCGGGCCGGCAGAAGACGTTGAACGTGCGGACGCGGGTGTTGCGCGGGCGCGATGGCGAGGCGCGCGGCGGGCTGATTGTGTTTCGTGATGTATCGGAGCTGGTGCGTTTGCAGCGGGATCTGGGCGAGCGCTATCGGCTGCACAACATCATCGGCAAGAGCAAGGCGATGCGGGAGGTGTTCGAGCTGATTGAACAGGTCGCCGACAGTGATGCAACCGTGCTCGTCGAAGGCGAGACGGGCACCGGCAAGGAGCTGGTCGCGCGGGCCATTCACCACCTCAGCACGCGGTCGGCGGGGCCGTTTGTGGCGGTGAATTGCTCGGCGCTGCCGGAGTCGCTGCTGGAGAGTGAGCTCTTTGGGCACGTGCGCGGGGCGTTTACCGGGGCGGTGCGGGACAAGATCGGGCGGTTTGAAGCGGCGGAAGGCGGGACGATCTTCCTGGATGAGGTCGGGGACATTTCGGCGACGATTCAGGTGAAGCTGCTGCGGGTGTTGCAGGAGCGGACGATTGAGCGGGTCGGCGACGCGAAGCCGGTGCCGGTGGACATTCGCGTGATTGCGGCGACCAACCGGCCGCTGCGGGAGTTGGTGGCGCGCGGGGAATTTCGGCAGGATCTGCTGTATCGGCTACGCGTGATCCCGATGCATCTGCCGCCGCTACGGGAACGGCGGGACGACATACCGCCGTTGGCGCAGCACTTTGTGGAGAAGCTGCGGGAGCAGACGGGGCGGCCGATCGAGGGGTTGGGGACGGACGCGACGGCGCTGTTGCTGGACTACGCGTGGCCGGGGAATGTGCGTGAGTTGGAGAATGTGATCGAGTATGCGTTCGTGAAAGCGCGGCAGGGGAAGATTGGCGTGCAGCATCTGCCGGCGGAATTGGTGCAGGGTGCCGCGGCCCGGGTGTCACCGACGGTCGGAGCGGGTCATGCAACACCGACTGCCCGGCGTAGCGGCGGGCGGCGGAAACTGTCGCGCGATGAGGTTCAGGACGCGCTGACGACGGCGGGCTGGAACGTGGCGAAGGCGGCGCGGCGGCTGGGGGTGAGTCGGACGACGCTGTATAAGCGGATGGGTGAGTATGGGGTGGGAGGGGAGGATCTGAGGGGCTGAGGATCTGAGGATTTGAGTGTGGGTGGAGCCAAGGGGTCCAGGGGCCGAGGGA
>CAYXTR010000059.1:0-10825 GCA_964468185.1 uncultured Planctomycetales bacterium
TCGTCGCCGCCGGTGTTGCGAAGGATGCAGTTGTTGAAGATGGGGTAGCTGGGATCGGCTTGATTGTAAGAATCGCAGGCGAGGGCGCTGCCCTGCGTCGCCTCATTGTTCGTGAATGTGCAGTTGTGCGCGTTGAACGAGGATTCGTCGCCGCTGAGGATCGCACCACCCATGGCCGCGCTGTTGTTCAGGAGTAAGCAGTTGCGGAAGGTTGGGTGACTTTCCCACCGGTAGTGAATTGCACCGCCGCCGTCGGTGGCGCTGTTGTTGGCCATAGTGCAGTGCTCGAAGACTGGACCACCGTAGGCGCAACCTGCCACCCCGCCGGTTCCAGAGTATGCACTTGCGATGGCCTCGTTGAGGTAGAACGTGCAGCGTGCTATTGTGGGGCTGCTCTCCCAACACGACACTGCGCCACCAAATGGTGATGAATTCCGCGTGAACGAGCAATCCACGATGGTCGAATCATCACTCCACGCGAACATAATGGCACCGGCCTGCTGGATGGCGAAGTTCCACGTGAAGTGACAGTTTTCTACCAGCGCCGATGCTTCATTGATGAAGTACAGTGCTCCGCCCGCGGAGCTAGACATGTTGGCATGGAAAGTGGATGTCGTGATACGGGGAGAAGCGCCGGTGCAGAAGATGGCACCGCCGAGGCCACCGCTATCGGCGGCCTCGTTGTAACTGAACACGCAGTTACGGATCAGCGCGCTGCTGCGGACTGAGCAGGAGATTCCACCGCCACGCGGGCTCGTGCCTGTGGCTACGTTTTCTGTAATGATGCAATCAGTCACAGTCGGGCTGCAGTCATCTTCGCAGCGGATACCGGCGCCGCCGGAAGGCGCACTGCCGTTCGTGATGGTCAGGCCGGAAATCACGCTGCTTGCATCTTCACCATTATGGAAATAGAAGGCACGACCGTCCTGTTCACAATCGATAATACACAGCTCAGGATTGTTGCTGGCGCTGCGCAGCGAAATTGCCTTTCCCTGGTAGTCGAGGTTCTTGTTTCCAGGGCCCGTATAGGTGCCGTCCGCGATCTGCACGATGTCGCCCTCGTACGGATCGCACTCGTCGATGGCGGCCTGGATTGTCAACTTCGGACCGCAGGTCTCACCATCCCACGCGGCGCACAGGCCGTCCCAGCTATCGTCGCCGGTCGTAGCAACGTGGTAGGATTGTGGCACCATGTGGGGGTCGGAGCCTGCTTCATATTCCGCGCTGTTCGGTCGCTCGTCGCCATCTTCGTTGGCGTTTGGGTCTGCCGCGAAGGGATCGTTGAAGTGAAGCTGCTCCCAGCGGTTCGGCAGCGAATCGTCGTCACCATCAAGCCACTCGTCCGCGCCCATGTCAACGCGACCGCCGACGACCCTAATCTCCCCGTCGAGGTCGGCCTGGTTGGCGTAGTCGCCATTTGGATCGCCGGCGTCGCGACAGGGTGAACCCGCCGTGAGGTGGCCGTCAGGCGTGAGCCTTGGATCCGTGTCGATGCATCCGTCGCCAAACCAGGGCTCGCCGGTGCCTTCCCGGATGTTGCAGTACGTTATCGTGTGCGCTCCTGAAGAGGCGTTGAGATCGGCATATCGGTTCCAGATGATGCAGTTGGTCAACGTAACAGCGCCGCTTCCGCAATTCACACCGCGGCGGTTGTCGATGATCGTGCAATTCGTGAGGGTCGGGCTGCCGGAACAGTCGATGTCGCCGAGATACCCGTTTCCCATATTGCCGGCGATGAGACAATTCGCCAGCGTTGATGTTCCGCTGCAGGCCACGCCACCTGTACCTTCTCCCCATTCGCCGGTGCCGACGTTCTTTCTGATGGTGCAGTTTTCCAGCACGGCGGTGTCGGTACAGGAGACACCGCCGGTGTTGTATCCCATATTCTGCTCGATCAGGCAGTACGAGAAAAGTGCGCTACCGACGCACGATACGCCGCCGGCGCCGTACATCGCGACGTTTCCCCGGATCGTGCAGCCGCTGAACATGGGAGAACCGCTGCTATTGGAACAGCGGACACCACCGCTGTTGGCATGCTCGCCGCTGGCGGAGTTTCCGGCGATCACGCAGTCAATGAACGATGGACTGCCGGCTCCGCAGCTTACGCCGCCACCGCCCGCGTGCTCGCCGGTGACAGCATTCTCACGAATCAGACAGGCGGTAAACGATGGATCGCCACTGGCACAGCTCACGCCGCCGCCGCTGCCGTGCTGATACTCCGCAACATTGAGTTCGATTACGCAGGTCGTGAACGTTGGGCTCCCTGAGGAGCATCTGATCCCGCCGCCGTAGGCGCTAGCAGTGTTCGCGCGGATCTCGCAATCGACGAGCGCCGGACTGGCGTCGTCGCAGCACAGCCCGCCGCCGAGCCCCAGGTATCCATCGATCGCAGAATTAGCGGAGACGATGCAGTCCTCCAGCGAGGGACTGCTGTCATTGCAGTAGATGCCGCCGCCGGAGGCGCCACCTGGGCTGCTGCTGTCGACGTAGCCATTGGTGATAGTCAGACCTTCGACGACGCTGTCGGGGCCTTCGCCGGTGTGGAAGTAGAAGCCGCGGCCGTCTTGTTCGCAGTCGATGATGCAGAGTTCGGGGTTGCCGCTGGCGCTGCGGACGGTGATGGGTTTGCCGTTGAAGTCGAGGTCTTTGTTGCCCGCACCCGTGTAGGTGCCGTCGGCGATTACGACTTCGTCGCCGTCTGTGGCGGCGTCGATGCCGGCCTGGATGGTGGCTTTGGGGCCGCAGGTGTCGCCATCCCAGGTTTCGCATAAGCCGGTCCAGGTGTCGTCGCCGGTCTGGTTGTTGACGTAGATGGTGTCGGCGGCGGCTGGCGTGGACAGTGCCAGGGTGCAGCAGCAGGCGATCAGGGCGGAGGCGATTAGGACGTTAGTACGCATGAGGTACCCCTCGTGTTGAAGACGGTAAACGTTGGGCTTCCGATGCCCTCCATTCTCGGACGATGTCACGGCCGATTGCGGAGCAGTATATCCGTTACTCTACCGATCGGCACGAGTCGACGCAACGAAAAAACGCACTCGCGAAGCCACGCTTCCCGCGGCGCCTCCTCACCGTCCCAGCGGGCTCACCGTCACCTTCGGCGCGCTTACGTTGCCCGTCACCTTGTACGCGATCAGCTTGTCGCGGACGGCGCCGATCAGGTCGCCGAGGGCGCCGAGCTTGCTTTCGACCCTTTCCAGCACGCCGGCGTTCACGCGCAGGTCGAGGGTGCCAGCGTAGTTGACCTGTCCGGTGCCGCGGAGGGCGATGACCGTGGACAAGACTTCGGCCTTGGTCAGTTCGGCGTGGTCTTCGTGCAGTGTGAATTCGACGCGGGCCTGGTCGGTGGGGTTGGCTTCGAGGCCGGGCGTGGCTTTGTCGAGCACGTCGAGGAACTGCGCGACGATGGGGAGGTGCATGAGACGGGCACCGTCGACGTTGAGGTTGCCGGTGGCGGGGAGGGCGCCGTCATTGGCGGTCTGTATGTTGAGCTGGCAGGTTTTGGCGGACCAGATGCGGTTGCCGGAGGTCACGCGGAGGTTGTCGATGGAGGCGTCGCAATGGCCGGAGGCTTGGAGCGGCGTGTTGAGGGGGAGATGGCCGGCGAGCGTGAGACGGAGGTGGCCTTGTATGTTGTGGGTGCGGAGGGAATTCTGCAGGGCCGGCGGGAAGGAGCCGTAGGCGTCTTCGGTCAGGCCGGCAGAGAAGGTGAGTGCGCTGATGTCCAGCACGCTGGTGTTGACATTGACGCGCGACGTGAGGTCGAGCTCGAAAAGTTCCGGGCGGCCCATGGAGCCGTCGAGGGCGTACCAGCCGGGTTGATCAGGCTCGGGGGCGGTGTTGAGCGCGACGGAGATGCCGGGGAGTGTCATGGGCGCGGTCGTCGGGTCGGCGTCGTCGTAGAGCAGGGTGCCGTTGTCGATTTCGACGCGGCGGAGGACGAGGATGTCGCTGAAGCGGGTGTGGGTTGCGGGGGTGGTCGGCGTCGTTTGCGGGGATGAGCGGACGAAGTTGGACCAGCCGATGAAGTCGCCGGCGTCGTTGCGGACGAAGTTGACCTGAGGGCGTGTCAGGTGGATGCGTTCGATCTGGATGGGCTCGCCGCGCCGCGGCCGTTCGGCGAGCGTGAGTTCGATGCGCTGGACGGTGATCATGGGTTGGCCGTCGGCGGTGAGGGTGAGCGGTTGAATGATGACGGTGGCGGGGGCCTGGTAGTCGAGCGACTCGAATGCGATCTGCGGGGTGATGTAGTTTTGGAGGACGCCGACGATCTGGCGGCCGATCCAGTTTTCGAGGCCGCTGGTGCCGGCGCTGCCGACGGTGCGCCAGATGACGGATGTTGTCATGGCGGCGATGGCGAGTAACACGAGTGCGAGGAACAGCTTTCGCATCTTTACCTCCGGTTGGGGCGGCGCTTATTGGCCTTGCTCAAGTCGTGCTGCGGGATCCTGATGATAGTATGCCCGCAGGAGATCGTATAACTCCGGGTGCGATTGCCGCAGCGGGGCGGGGCGCTCGAAGAACGTCTCCGTCGCGACGGCGAAGAACTCGGCGGGGTTGGTGGCGGCGTAGGGGCGGAGTGTGCTGAAGCGGCCGCGGCGGAGGTCGCTCTGCAGTTTGCGATAATCGCGCGTGCAGATGCGGGCCCACTCGTCGTACGTGCGTGCGTCGGGCAGCAGCGGCGTGCCATTCATCGAGCCGGTTTCGGCATCGAGCTGGTGGGCGAACTCGTGGAGGACGACGTTGAGGCCGTCGCCGGTGTTGATGGCGCCGTGCTGGGTGTGGCTCCAGGAGACGACGATGGCGCCGCGGTACCAGGATTCGCCGGCGCGGACTTCCTCACTTTCAACGATGATGCCGCCGCCGATCATGCGGGTGCCTTCGGCGCGGTAGTGGTCGGGGTAGATGAGGATGGAGGTGAGCTTGGGGTAGAAGTTGGCTTGGCGGTTGAGGAGGAGCAGGGCGGCCTGGGCGGCGACGGTGACGCGGATTTCGTCGGAGAGCTCGAGGCCGCCGCAGCCTTCCCAGTGTTTTTCGTGGAGGAGGATGTGGATGTGGCCTTCGAGTTGTCTGCGCTCGTCGTTGGTCAGGCGTTGGGCATAGGGGACGTTGTGCAGCAGGATCTGCCGCCACGCGTCAGAGAACTTCTGAGCGCGGAGCTTGCGGCGACGGCGTTTTTTCCACCAGCCGAACATGGGAGGGGTATCATCGTCGGTTGGGGGAGGGAGGGCAAAGGGAGCGGGACTGCGGGATTCAGGGATTGCGGTTCGGGTTGAGAGCCTGCCTGTGTTCCTCACTGGGAGGGAGGAGGTTAGGGTAGGATGCCGAGGGATTGGAGGGTGGTGATGATGGTGTCGGCGTAGACTTGGGCGCCGGTCGGGTTGGGGTGGCCGACGGAGGCGTAGAGGCAGCCGAGACCGCCGCTGATGACGCCTTCCTCGAAGCAGTTTTCGAAACGGAAACGGGTGAGGGGGTCCTCGGGAAACAGCGCCAGGTCGACTGCCAGGCCTTCGAAGAGGTTGCTCTCGGGGACAAGGTTCCAGAGCCACGAGTCGTCGGTGAACAGAGCGTGCGCGGGGCCGAATTGCGGGTCGGCGAAGGCGAGCGTGGCTTCTTCGCCTTCGATTTCGGCGTTGACCTGTTCGACGGCGGATTGGATGGCGGTGCTGGATTGGGTCGTGAAGAGCTCTGAGTTGGCGACCAAGGTGTCGAAGGCGGGGTCGTCGGGGGCGAGGACGATGCCGTTGGCGACGGCCCAGGCGTTGAATGCGAGCAGGTCGCTGTCGGGGCCGACGATCTGGTAGTAGCCGGTGACGACGATGTGGGCCTGGGGGGCGAGGGTATGAACGTGTCGGAGGAGGTTGGCCATTTCGTCGTTGCAGAACTGGTCGATGAGGGGGGTGAGCATTTCCTCAGTGACATTGGGGTTCACGATGGTGAAAATGCCGATGTCGTTGATGCAGCCGTCCATAAGGATGAGGTCCATGAGCTCGGGATGACTGATCAATTCGGCCTGGGCAGTGATGGAAGTGCTCGCTGTGGGGACTTCGCCGGAACAGCCTTCTGCGCAGGTGCCGTCGCCGGGGGCGGGGACGATGCGGGCGCCGGAGTGGGCGTAGCGTTGAAGAATGACGGCTTGTGCGGTTTGCTGCTCGATGGTGTCGCGTACGAGCGTCGAGATCTTGTCGGCTTCGAGGAGTCCGTTACCCCATTGGATGGAGTCGCCGATGACGGCCATGTAGAAGAAGTCGGGGACGAGGGCGATCTCGTCGGTGCCGAGGGGGTTACCTTGGGCGTCGATGGAGGCGTAGGCGACGAGGCGGGTGGCGGGCGAGAGTTGGGAGAGCGGTGCGATGATGGCGAAGCGGGCTTCGAGGCTGTCATTGCCCGCGGGGGCGTCGTGAAGCCAAAAGATGCCGCGGCCGGTGGCGAGCGTGTTGCGGGCGGCGGTATCGGGTGGGGCAGGTATGGGTAGCGGCTCGGTGGGGGCCGATGGCGGGGTGGCGAGCTTCTGGAGATCAGAGGCGTAGCCGGTGTCTTCGTTGACGAAGCGGAAGCGGACGGTGTGTGGGTCCTGGGCGGTGACGGTGAGGTAGAAGGCGGCCGCCTGGGCAGAATCTGGGGTAGCAGGGTTGATGGGGCGTGTTTCGA
Source organism: uncultured Planctomycetales bacterium (assembly GCA_964468185.1). Classification (GTDB taxonomy): domain Bacteria; phylum Planctomycetota; class Phycisphaerae; order UBA1845; family Fen-1342; genus JANQFV01. Next base: position 6,649 of record CAYXTR010000059.1, read on the forward strand.
CGGGACGATAGAACTTGCGGGCGGAGGGGACGGCGGGGGCTTCGAGCAGGTCGCTGTTGGTGATGAAGACAAGGTTGAGCTCGAAGGCCGCCTGGCGGTCGGCTGCTTCCGGGGGGCAGCCGGCGGTGAGCAGGATGAAGTAGGCGAGCGAGCAGGTGAGTGCGAGCAGGAGTTGGCGATTTGTTGTCACGATGCGGCTCCTGTCATGGGCGACGATGCGTGATTTCCGTGCCGATGTGGCCATTGTAGCGAGTTAGCGGAGGCATTCAGAGGCGACTGTGGTTGCAGATTGGAGAAGATACGGTCCGAGAAGGTGCGTGTTCGGTGTAGCGGTACGGCGTCGGATTAGACTGATTACACGGTGAGACGGATGGGTAGCGCAAGAACCAGTGCTACAGGCTGGCCGCGCGCCTAGTCGACGATTTCGAGGACGCGTTGGACTTCGACGATGGTGCCTATGGGGCACGAGACGACGAGATCGTTGCGGGTCATGATTTCGAGGCGCGCGCGGACGCCCGGCGTTGTGATCCGATCGAAGTCGTCGTTGCTGACGCTGGGATCCTGGAACAGATGGTAGGTGACGCCATTGTCGCCGATCCAGACGAGGCAAGGGCCATCCTGATCGAGGATTGCGGCGGTGCCGGAGATCACGAATGGGTTGCCGCCGGGGAGCAGGTCGACTTCGGAGGGGAACGTGAATTCGAAACATCCGGTGGTGGAAAGCAGCAGGGGTAGGGCGAGGGTCAATGTTCGGAGAGTGCGCACCTGGTTTCCTCCGTGAAAGTGCGGCGATGACGCGGTTGCCGTCATGCACGTAACGTGGGATCGTAGCAGGACCGGCGGATTGTGTCACTTGTGACGGCTGGTCATGTCGACCCGCACCGTTAGAGATGGGCAAATCTGAGTTGGTTTGCGAAGTGTAAGCGGTTGGTGGGAGCGGAGTTGGCTGGTGATACGGATAGGATCGGCGAGGGGCGGTCTGCGGGTGTTCTTGTCAACGTGGCGGCGGCGGATACACTGCCGAGTGCTGACCAGAAGCCGGCGTGAGATCCGACGCGTGTGCAGCCGAGTGGTGTTTCTTGCGCTGAGATGCGCGGTTGTGTAGCCCTCCCCGAGCGCTCCTTGAAAGGGAGGGGGAGGTAGGCGCGGCTTCGAGGAGGATCAGTTATCCGCCATGCATAAGAACTACCTGCTGGACGCGAATATTCTCATTCACGATCCATATTCGTTATTTCAGTTTGCCGACAACACGGTGATCATTCCGGTTGGCGTGATCAGTGAACTGGATCGGTTCAAGAAGGAGCCGTCGGATCGGGGGTTCAGTGCGCGCACGGTAGTGCGTTTGCTGGACGGGCTGCGGAACGGGCAGAGTCTGGCGCAAGGGGTACCGCTGGAGGGTGGGGGGCGGCTGCGGGTGTATTGTGAGGCGGATCGGTTGCTGAGTGGGTCGAGTGGCGAGGCGGACCTCGAGATTCTACGGGTGGCGCAGGCGGTGAAGGAGGCCGATCGGCAGACGCCGGTGATTATCGTTACGAAGGACATCAATTTGCGGATCCGGGCGGATGCGGCGGGGCTGCGGGCGGAGGACTATGAGACGGATCAGGTGCAGCTCAAGGATGTTTCGCAGCCTGATGATGAGATTCGGATTTCAGCGGAGCAGATGGAGCAGTTTCGGCGGGACGGGCGGCTGCCGATGCCCAAGCCGGAGTTGAAGCCGAACGAGTATGTGTTGTTGCGTGTGGCGGGCGAGGAGAAGAGCAGTGCGCTGGCGCGGCGGGAAGTTGAGGGGGATGAGCTGATTGCGTTGCGGAATCCGGAGAAGGGGCTGTGGGGGGTGCGGCCGCGGAACAAGGAGCAGTACTACGCGATTGACGCGTTGCTGGATGATCGGATCAACCTGGTTTCCTTGATGGGGAAGGCGGGGACGGGGAAGACGCTGCTGGCGATGGCGGCGGCGATGCAGTTGACATTTCGCAAGAAGCTGTATCGGGGGGTGTTGATTTGTCGGCCGATCATCCCCGTTGGGCGGGATATCGGTTACTTGCCTGGTGATGTGTCGAGCAAGCTGGCGCCGTGGATGAAACCGATTGCGGATACGATTGAGTTTCTGCTCGATAGCGGGGGGCCGATGAAGGGGCATCAGGACGGGGCGAGTCTGATGCGGGCGGGGCTGATCGAGGTGCAACCGCTGACGTATATTCGGGGGCGGAGTATTGCGAAGCGATTTGTGATTATCGATGAGGCGCAGAACCTGACACCGCTGGAGATCAAGACGGTGATCACGCGGATGGGGCAGGCGGCGAAGATTGTGCTGACGGGTGACCCGTGGCAGATTGACAATCCGTATGTGGATCGAAACAGCAACGGGTTTACGTACTTGATCAAGCGGTTGCGGACGGAGCCGATTGCGGCGCATGTTGAGTTGCGGAAGGGGGAGCGGAGTCAGTTGGCGGAATTGGCGGCGAATCTATTGTAGTTTGTTGGCCGGTGGGCGGATTGCCACGGTGGGTGCCGGGTTCGATCCAGGTAAGGTCGCAGGGGCTGCGGGGCGGACAGTGCGGTCTGCAAGGCGGTGCCAGCGTGATGGGGGTTGCGTGCACCGGTTACAAACCGGCGTTACAGGTGGACCGGTGGCAGAGTGGGTGTGGTAGTTGATCAACGGGTGAGGCGGGGGTTCAACAGCGAGGGGCGCGATGTTGCCGAAACCGCTTGCTGTTGACAACATGTCATTAAGCTTTTCTTAAGGGAATTTTACGTGGTGTACGGTTGCACCTACCTTCGGGTTTACAAGCACTTGCGCGTGGGATGTGATGCGCAAGTGAAAATCACAGGGTGTCACGTGCGACGACCGGTAATCATTCGTTTTGACGCGCGTGAATTCGTGTGCTACTCATTACAGTGCGACGCAGAGGTCGCGAAATGCTCAGCACCTCAAGGCGGTGCCTGAGCGGCTCCGGTCGAGCGAGGCTGGGCCAACCAAAGATCGTCGGTCAGACGGCAGTAATGCACGGCGCGGCGAGAGGTGAACACATAGCCCGGTTGGCATCTCGTTCTAACGCTCAGGTTCGTACAGGTGCAGGAACCCTGTAGGGGTTGTGCGGTCCGTTCCGGATGGTTTCGGCTGTTCGAGACGGATCGGGCCAGACGATGGTCGATCGAAACTCCGGGACGCCGGCAGGCATGTCACAGAATATTGCCTGTGAAAGCGTGCGGGAGGAGGCTGGGTGAAATCCTGGCCAAGAGCATCGTTGGATTGCCCCAGGAGGGAGAAAGCCCAAGGGAGCAGCCAGTGGTTGGCGGTTTAATCGCCGTCTGATCACCAGGGACTTCCGAAAGGGTGAAAGCCTGGAAACCGCGGCCCGAGTGGGCCGGCCCATTCCGCTTCGGTGGAACGGGAATACCGCTCGGGAGAAACGGTAGGCAGGTTCATCCGAACCGGGAAACCGGCGGATACCTTTCGGAAGGGGAAAGCTCCGAAGGGCGAATCCCAAGAGCGCCGCCGGCATGAAAAAAGGCTGGCACGGTCTCGGCGGGAGGAAGCCGCCAAGAGGGTAGCCAAACCCTGAAGGCGGAACGTAGCGGGTGAGGCAAGCTCGCAGCAGGTGGACCGCCGATGCCTGGAGTGCTGTAGGGAGTGAAAGCCCATGAGAGGAGTCTGTCGGCTGCGGCTGATGGACTAGGGACCGTTGGTTTGAGTCTCTGAAGGAGAGCGCAACTCGTAGAAGGTAGCGACCGGTTGCTGATTGTGGTCGGCGCAACCCGTTGTCGGAAAACCGCATAGCCGACGGTAGGCCGAACGGCAAAGCGGGATCGCAGAACCAATTACCTGCGGTACGGCAGCGTGTGATGTCTTCAAGCGAGCAGCTAACTCCGAGAGGACGCGCCGGTGGCGGTAACGTCGCCGATCGGCGACCGACGGAACCGAATACTCTGAAGGGTGTCTGAGCAAGCAGACCTCGCGTCGCTTTTTTCATGCGCTGGGGCGGGGTGGAGTGGGGGTTTCGTGGATTGACGGTTATCCGAGATTCAAATCGGACGGCGGCTTGCCGGAATGGCGACGTGAATGTATATTTCGTGGGCGACGTAGTTGATCATCGCCTCTCATGTCTTGTTGGCGCAGGTGAGGTAGTGTCAATCCCTGTGTAAATTGAATCGGGGCATCCTTCACGTTTATGCC
>CAYXTR010000060.1:0-7407 GCA_964468185.1 uncultured Planctomycetales bacterium
TCAGTCACCACGATTCAAACGAAAACCACCTTGACTCGGCTTACTTCATGGGAGCCGACCCATGTCCGCCAAAATACGTCTCACCGCCCCCCCCGACGTCTACCAGAAACGCCGCGCGCTGCTCGCCAAACACCTCACCCGCCCGCTCGTCCTCTTCGCCGGCCACGCCCCCGCCCGCAATTACCCCACCAACCCCCACCGCTTCCGCGCCTCCAGCTCCTACCTCTACTTCGGCGGCCCGCCCCTCGAACACGCCGCCCTCCTCATCGAACCAGGCAGTGACGGCGACGCCGGCTGCACCCTCTTCCGCCCAACCTTCGGACCCGACGACATCCTCTGGTTCGGCGACGTCCCCACCGACGACGACCTCGCCGATGCCAGCGGCCTCAATACCGCCAGTTTCGCGCAACCCGACACACTCCGCGTCAAACTCGCGCAAACAAACGCCGCCGCCATCATCCCGCCCCATCCTCAGACGATCGCGCAGGCGCGCGACCTCGCCCTCGCCGCCGCCAACGACGACGAGCTCCGCCTCATCATCAACCAGCGCCTCATCAAGGACGAGCACGAGCTCGCCGCCATGCGCACCGCCGCCGAGGTCACCGTCGACGCCCACCGCGCCGCCCTCGCCGCCACCTACGCCGGCCACCGCGAGGCCGATGTCGCCGCCGCCTTCGTCAGCGTCCTCACCGCCAACCAATGCGACCACGCTTTCAGCCCCATCATCACCACCCGCGGCGAAGTCCTCCACGGCCACGGCCACGCCAACATCCTCGCCGAAGGCGCGCTGCTGCTCTGTGACGCCGGCGCTGAGGAACCTGGCGGCTACGCCTCCGATGTCACCCGCACCTGGCCCGTCACCGGCGACTGGACCCCCATCCAGCGGCAGCTCTACGAAACGGTGGAGAAAGCCCAACACGCCGCGATCGCCGCCTGCACGCCCGGCCGCCGCTTCCGCGACGTCCACGACATTTCCGCCCGCGAAATCTGCCGGGGTCTCGTCGAAGCCGAACTCCTCCGCGGCGACCCCGACGAACTCGTCAACCGCGTTGCCCACGCCCTCTTCTATCCTCACGGCGTCGGCCACCTCATCGGCCTCGATGCCCACGACATGGAAGACTTCGGCGACCTCGCCGGCTACGCCCCCGGCCGCTCCCGCCGTCCCGAGTTCGGCAACGTCGCCCTCCGCCTCGACCGCGACCTCGAGCCCGGCTACTGCGTCACCATCGAGCCCGGCATCTACCTCGTCCCCGCCATCTGGCAGCGCGACGACCTCATCGGCCCCTTCGCCGACGTCATCAATCGCTCAGCCATCGACGCCCTCCTCCGCGACGCCTTCGGCGGCATCCGCATCGAGCATACAATCGCCATAACAGATGAAAAACCAGAGGTTCTGACCAGCGCATTACCGACAAACGCCGACGAAGTCGCCAACCTCGTACCCCGCATCTAATCCCCCCTCCCTTTCCGGAGAGGGTTGTCATGTAGTGTCACGTCTCCCGGGTGTCACGGTCGCCCCGCCCGTACTTGGAGGACCGACCTCCGGTCGGTCAGACCTGTGGCGACGGTCCTCCGAGCCTGACGCCCTCGCTCGCGGATTCCAGACAGACGTGACGTTTGCCTCTTTTCTTCCTTGTCTTTGTTACCTTGTTGCTCTCTCAACCCGTAGCGGCCGCCCTTCGTGGCGACCGTCCGTGACCAATGCCGCCCGCCCGTGCACTTGAGCAGTGCCACCAGCCTTTCAACAAGGGGTCGCTGCCGTACAATGGCAGCATGTTTGCCCGTCTCAAGAACATTGTCATCTGGCAGTACGACCCGGCCACATCCGATACAACGCTGCGTCGCCACGATCGAGTCGCGCGAATCGTCGTTGGCATCTGGACGACGTCCAGCGTCGTGATGATCTCGTCGATGGTCGATTTCCTGCTCCGGTCCGGGACTTCAACGGTCGCATTCGTTCTGGTCATCGCCTCCACCGCGATCAGCCTCGGATTCACCCTGCCTGCCATCGCAGCGCTCTCCTGGGCAACCGAAATCGAGAAGGTGGCTGCTAGCCGAGGCTTGGCTCAGTTCCACCGCTTGTCGGCCGTGAACCGGGTGGCATTGCGGCGATGAAGATGTTCCTGTTGGCGATCTTCCTCATGCTGGCATTCCGCTTCGTCCCGTGACCCATAAACGCATCACTCAATCAAACGGCTGCTGGCCGAACGTTGCCGTCACGGTGGCCTGCCACCGCTCCTGACCAGTCTCCTCCCCCCCTCAAGCCGAGCTGCACACCCTCGTTGACGTCAGCGCACGCCCGTCGGCACAACCCGGAATCCCCCCAATCAACCCACTCCACTCAATACCCGATACAAAAACAGCAGCCCATAACCAGTCCGCAACCCGAAAGCGCCACAACGTCATATATGTAAAGCACTTACGGGTCCAGCGGCACCGCCGACCTCGGCTGCCAACAACGCGAATACTACCGCGGGCACGCTCCCGAAACCCGCTCCACGGAAGCGCACATGACCAACCTCAAAGTCCTCAGCGTCTGCGGTGCCCGACCCAACTTCATGAAGATCGCACCCCTCGCTCGCGCCTTCCAAGCCACCGGCCACATCGACCACATCCTCGTCCACACCGGCCAGCACTACGACCAACGCATGAGCCAGGCCTTCTTCGACGACCTCCACCTCCCCAGGCCCGATATAAACCTCGACGTCGGCTCCGCCTCCCACGCCGTCCAGACCGCCAACATCATGCAACGCTTCGAGCCCGTCCTCCTCGAACACCAGCCCGACGCCGTCCTCGTCGTCGGCGACGTCAATTCCACCATCGCCTGCGGCCTCGTCGCGTCCAAGCTCCACGTCCCGCTGATCCACGTCGAAGCCGGCCTTCGCAGCGGCGACCGCACCATGCCCGAGGAAATCAACCGCGTCCTCACCGACGCCATCAGCGACCTGCTATTCGTCACCGAGCCCTCCGCCGTCGAAAACCTCCTCCGCGAAGGCGTCGCCGAAGACCGCATCCACCACGTCGGCAACGTCATGATCGACACCCTCCGCGCCCACCAGCAACTCGCCCAACGCTCGATGATACTGACCGATCTGAACCTCACGCCGCGCACCTTCGGCGTCCTAACCCTGCACCGCCCGGCGAATGTCGACGATCCGCAGGTCTTTGGCGGCGTCTGCGACGCACTGGCGGTTATCCAGCAGGAACTGCCCCTCGTCTTCCCCGTCCACCCACGCACACGGGCAGCATTGCAGCGCCACGGGTTGTACGACCGACTCACGGGCATGCCGAACGTCCAGCTCATCGACCCCCTCGGCTACCTCGACTTCCTCCACCTCATGGCCAGCGCCGGCCTCGTCCTCACCGACTCCGGCGGCATCCAGGAAGAGACCCTCGCCCTCGGCGTGTCGTGTTTGACGTTGCGCGACAACACCGAGCGCCCCATCACGATCGAATACGGCACAAATCAGCTAGTCGGCACCGACCCGACGGCCATCCTCGCCGGCTTCAACCGCACCCGCGATCACTGGACCGGCGTCGCCAGCGTAGCGGACGCGAGCACAACACACAGCGCGCCGTCCACCGCGCCACAGTACCGCATCCCACCCCTATGGGACGGCCACGCCGCCGATCGCATCGCTGATATTCTCCTCACGCACTTCAGCCGACAGCCGCAAGATTGCTTCACGTCAGTGGGGGACCGATCTCCGGTCGGTCAGTAGCGGCTGCCCTCCGCGGCAGCCATATGTAACCAACCCCGCTCGCCCGTGCCCGTGCCACTGCTGTGCCAGCAGTGTCTGCCGTCCCACTAAAAACCCCCACCCCGCGCAGCGGCCAACAACCTCCGCACCACGAGTCTTGATCTCTCCCTCCCCCCACCTCAATCCCTCCGTCCCTCAATCCCCTCTTCCTCGCTCTCTCCCCCTTGTCACTTTCTTACTCCCCCCGAGGAGCAGCCCCGGCCCCAACAGCAGCGCCGCCAGGTACACGACATACTGATACCGAAAACAATGACACGGCGCGAGCCACGCCACAAAGAACGAATGCACGGCAATCGGCACAAACAGCAGCAGAATCTTCCAGTTCCGCTGCGCCCCCGCCGCAACCAACACCGCCGCCAGCAGCACCCACAAATGCACCGCCGGCCGCCAGTTCAAGTTGAACCGCCAGTCCGCCGTCAACCACTCCAGAAAACGCGCATACGTATAGTCAAACCCCGGCCACGTCGGGTCCGGCTTCACACCCGAGTGCGTAATGGTCAGCACCGTACCGTCAGCCCGCGGAATGCCAATCGCCGTGGAGTACGACTTGTACTCCGGAAACCGCACCCGCCACACATAGTTCGTCCGCCAATAGTAATGCCGCCATATCGCCACCGGGTTCCGCTCGTAGAGTCGCTCGAGTAACTGCGCAAACTCACCAGTCCGCCTACGATAGACACCAAAATCGTCCATATACTTGCGCGAACTCTCCTTCGTCATGCAGCACGGATTGTACAACTGCGCCCACTTCTCCAGCGGCGTGACCTCTTCCAGCAGTGCGATCTCCTCAGCCGACATCGGCGTACCGCCCACGACGTGCGCCGCGAGAATCTGCACGCGTGATTCGAAGAAGGGGCGCGTTGCCGACTGCACGTAGCGCGACACGCTGTGCACCTTGCTGACGCCCATGAACTGGTAGATCGGCCCGCGCACGCCGAAGAACAGCGCCGCCGCGACGCCGCCAGCGAGCAACAGGCGGTGCCACTGCCGAACATTCACGATGAACAGCATCGCGAAGACCGCCGCCGCGGTCGGGGCACCGTTGTGCCGCAACAGCGTCGCCAGTGCCGCCAGGACACCCAGCGCCAGCCAGCGATACGGCTGCCGCAGCCAGGCGCCGTTGGTGACAATCACCTGCCACAGCATGACAATCAGCACCAGAAGCGCAATGCTGAAAGGAATGTCCTTCCAGAGCGTGATCATCAGCTTCGCGTTCACGGGTGAAACCGCCAGCAGGGCGCACGTCGCAACAGCCACCCACAGTTGCAAGCCGGCAGTACGCATCCGCGACAAGGCCCAACCGACGACAATACTGCCGAACAGAATCTGTGATAGTGCGATGGCGGCCGGCGATTCCCAGACGCGCACAATCCCCCAATTCACGAGTGTGTGGAACGCTGGGTGCGAATCGCTGAGCCGCCCGCGGGTGATTTGGGTCCACTGGTCCATCGAGTCGGCGGTCATCAGGCCCGGCCAGAAGACCAGCAGACCAAAAAACCACACACTGGCGCAGACGAGCGCATACGCCGCCCATTCCCACCGCCGCGGGCGCGCCGGCGCCGGCAGTTGGCGCGTGGCGAGCCAGATGCTGATGGCGAGAAGCAGCGTGCCGAGCGCGCAGGCGTCCGCCAACGACGACAGAATCCGCCAGCCGATGACGAACTGCATCGCCTCTGGTTGCACCGACAACGACTCTGTGTGGGTCGTGGTAACCTCGTTGAACAGGTCGATTCGGCGTGTGTCGCCGTTCCAATCGATCTCAATAACGCCGGACCACGGATGCGAGACGAATTCGAGCGTGAGATCGCCAGATGCGCGCCCAGTCCACTGCAAGCGCGCCGGCTGCGCGGCGTTCGAGAACGCCGCGCCGTCGCGCAACTCCCACCCTTTATCAATAGCGAAAGACCGCAGCGGGACGTTGTTGCCATTGGCGCGGGTGAGTGATCGGACCCAGATCTCGCGGCCGCGGGCGTCTGGGTTTTGTTGGCCAGTGGCGGTGATGCGCAGATTCTGCACCGGGGCGACGGGGGAGACGGGACGTTCGAGCGGGATTGCTACGACCAGCAACAGGCCGCCAGCCCACGCCAGCAGGCACCAGCACACGCGTATCCAGCGCGGACGCGCTGAGAGCATGTGACCGACGTAATGCCCCGCAAACCATGCTGCCAAAGCGCCTGACAGCAGTCCGATAGCCACCGCCAGCGCGCTGGCGATGAGCTGATCATCGAGATAATGCGGTAACCAATCTGCATACACACGATAGCCGACGCACGCTGCCGTCCCGATGCCGAACACACTCTGGCCACACCGCGCGAGCATGCCGCCCAATGGAACAAGATCTACCCAGGCGCGCGTCAGGAGTGCGATGAAGACGAGCAGAGCGCTGGCAATGAGCAGACCGTGCAGGACGATGACGGTGAAGTGATACACCAACGTCGTCCACGGTGCGGCTTGCAGGGTCAGCGGCGAAAGGGGGATTTCGCGCACGCCGCCGGTCTCGGCGTAGAGACTGACCTCTTGCGCAACACCGTTCCACGTGAAACGCAGTATCCCGGACCAGGGATGCGCAGTGCAGCGCAGCAGGAGCGCATCGGTAACACGCGTCCGATAGCGCAACGTGGCGGACTCGTCGCCGGGTGACACCCAGCGGTCGCCGTCGTGCTGCCAGCCGGGGTCGGCGGTGACGGTGCCGGGCACCGGCTGGTGCCGGCTGGCGTCGTAGACACCCAGGAACCACACTTCGCTGCCCTGGGCGGCAGGATCGCGTTCGCCGGTCGCAGTCAGCACCAATTCGCGCTCGGGCAGGTGCGGGCCGTAGAGCAGGGTTGGCGTGGCGGCATACGCCAGCAGCAGGCCGAGAATGAGCGCCGTTGCGGTGATGTAGCGGCGGCTGTTGCCAACTGCGTGGCGCAGGAACGGCCAGGCGTGTCTCGTGAGCAGCCAACCCAGCGCACCGGCCAGCAGTGCGCCGCAACATGTGATCAAGATCAGCCAAACCGGCGCGGCGATGCGGCTGTGCAGTCCGGCGGTGAGCGCGACAGCGCCGCCGGCGATGGTCCACAGCAGGATCAGAATACGCGCGCCGAGGTTGGCGGACATCCGTGCCCCAGGTCAGTAGTACGATTTCGCGTGAAACGCCGGGCGATCTTGGATCGGAGTTTGCATCGCGTGGCGATTCTAGCGAAGCGTCGGTGCGCGGGTCAATTCAAGGGGGGAGAGATCGAGAGAGCGAGAAGGAGAGGGTTGAGGGACTGTGGGATTGAGGGATTGAGGTGGGGGAGGGAGAGAGAGGTCAAGAGATCGAGAGATCAAGACTCGTGGTGCGGGGGTTGTTGGGGGCTGCGCGCGGGTGGGGTTGTCGGGGGTTGAGCGAGCATTGCTCGAGAGCGGCGGCACACGCGGGGTTCGTCGGGTGAAGCGCACCGCCGACACGGTAGTGCACGGGGTGCGAAAGAAGAGATCGAGATTGGGTAGTGGGCGCGTGGTTGTGCGCCGGCCATCCGTTGACTTGTGTGGCCGTTGGGGAGGGGGAGGGAGATTGATCACTTTCCCCTGGCCCTTCCCTGCGAGGGAGGGAGGTTAATCGAGTAGGCGGATGAAGGGTTGGATGTCGTCGAAGGTGACGGCGCCGTCGCAGTTGCAGTCG
>CAYXTR010000061.1:0-6495 GCA_964468185.1 uncultured Planctomycetales bacterium
GTCACCTTGTTACTCCCCCTTATCCGCGCCACCTCCATACAATCCTTGTCCCCACGCCCCGAGAGATTAATCACCACCGTCTGTTCCTCCCCAAGTTCCGGCGCAATCTTCACCGCGTGCGCGACCGCATGCGCCGTCTCCAACGCCGGAATAACCCCCTCCGTCCGCGACAGCAGCTCAAACGCGCCCAGCGCCTCCTCATCCGTCGCCGACACATACTCCACCCGCCCCGTCGCGTGCCACTGCGCGTGCTCCGGCCCGACGCCCGGATAATCCAGCCCCGCCGACACCGAATGCACCGGCGACGTCTGCCCATCCTCATCCTGCAACACGATCGTGTGCATCCCGTGCAGCACGCCGGGCTCTCCCTTCGCCAGTGTCGCCGCATGTCGCAGCGAAGTCAGCCCTTCGCCCGCCGCTTCAACGCCAATCAACCTCACGTTCGCATCGTCAATCAGCGGATAGAAAATCCCCGCCGCATTGCTCCCGCCACCGACACACGCGACCACAACGTCCGGCAACCGCCCGGCGACCTTCAGCATCTGCTCGCGCGTCTCCTGCCCGATCACCGCCTGGAAATCCCGGACGATCGTCGGAAATGGGTGCGGCCCCATCACGCTGCCGATGATGTAGTGCGTCGTCTCGACGCTCGCCATCCAGTCGCGCATCGCCTCGTTGATCGCATCCTTCAGCGTCTGCTGCCCACTCTCGACCGGCACACACTCCGCCCCGAGCAGCCGCATCCGGTACACATTCAGCGCCTGCCGCCGCACATCTTCGGCCCCCATGTAGACCACGCACTCCAGCCCGAGCACCGCACACGCCGTCGCCGTCGCCACCCCATGCTGCCCCGCACCGGTCTCGGCGATCACCCGCCGCTTCCCCATCCGCCGTGTCAGCAGCGCCTGCCCGAGCGTATTATTGATCTTGTGCGCGCCGGTATGGTTCAGATCTTCGCGCTTCAGGTAAATCTGCGCGCCGCCGCAATGCTCCGTCAGCCGGCGAGCGAAGTACAGCGGGCTTGGCCGGCCGGCGTAATCTCTCAGATAGCCGTCCAATTCCTGCCAGAAGGTGGCATCCTGCTTCACACTGGCGTATTCGCTCTCGAGCTGATGGATCGCCTCCATCAGCACTTCCGGCACATATTGACCCCCAAAAGGTCCGAAACGCCCGGTTGTCTGAATTGCCGCCGACTGCGCCATCTTGGTGTCCTTCTGCTGGAGTTTGTCTGATTTTATATGATCAACCGCGAATGGTCGTGCGGATTGGCGAGATTGGGCGCCCCCGGGAACTTGCCGACGCCTCGCGGGTACCTAACCATAGTGGGGTGTTCGTCGGCGTGCGTTGGACGGCGTGGTCCGCGGCGCAGGCCGGCCATGACTGGAGGCCGCAATATGTCCCGAAATTGTCTGCATCTGGTGCTGTGTCCGCTGCTGTCGTGTCTGCTGGCGGTTTTGCTCGTCGGCTGTGAACCGGCCACGGCGCAGCCACCAGGCGAGAGCCCCGACAACAGCGTTTCACGTGAAACGTCGCCGTCGGTGAAGGAGGCTGACGTGGACCAACTCACGCGCGATAACAACACCTTCGCCTGCGAGCTCTACCAGACGCTCCGCGTTCAGTCCGGCAACCTGTTCTGGTCGCCCTACAGCCTGTCAACCGCGCTTGCGATGACCTACGGCGGCGCACGCGGCCTGACCGCGCAACAAATGGCCGCAGCGCTGCACTTCACACTGCCGCAGGAGAACCTCCACCCCGCCATGAACGCGCTCGACCTGAAACTAGCCGCGCGCTCGTCGCCGAAAGATGAGGAAGCCGCGGCGCTGAAGTTGCACGTCGTGAACCGGCTGTGGGCACAGCAAGGTGAGACGTTCCTGCCGGATTACCTCAACCTGACGGGGCGGCATTACGGGGCCGCGGTGAGCCTGCTCGATTTTCAGCAGGCCACGCAGGCCGCCGAGCAGATCAACACGTGGGTCGAGCAGCAGACCGAAGATCGCATCAAAGACCTCGTGCAGCCCAGCGATGTGCAAGACGCCACTCTGGTGCTGACTAACGCCATCTACTTCAAAGGCCTTTGGCAACATCCCTTTGAAGAAAAGCGCACGAAAGACGGCACGTTCACGCTGCTCGACGGCGCGACCATCACCACGCCGATGATGCACCAGACTGAGAACTTCCCGATCGCGACCGGCGAGGGATTTCGGGCGCTGCAGTTGCCGTACGGCGAAGGCGACTTCGCGCTGCTGATCGTGCTGCCGGACAGCGGCAAATTCGCGGACGTGGAGAAGTCGCTCGATCTGAAAGCGTTGCAGGGCGTGGTCAGCGGATTGCGCGGGAAAAAGGTGCGGCTGGCGCTACCGAAGTTTGAATTCACGTCGAAGTTTCAACTGGAAGATCAGTTGCGCACGCTGGGGATGATTCTGCCGTTCTCGTCGCGGGCCGATTTCTCGGGCATGAACGGGCAGCGGAATCTGTTCATCGGTGGCGTGATTCATCAGGCGTTTGTGCTGGTGGATGAGACCGGCACCGAGGCGGCGGCGGCGACGGCGGTGCCGATGCTCAAGGCCGCGGCGCAGCCGATCGAGGACTTCGCCATCGATCGCCCGTTCATTTTCCTGATCCGCGACACGAAGACGGGCGCGATTCTGTTCATGGGGCGCGTCGTCGACCCGCGCGGCGAACATTGACGAAAGTGGCTGACTGAGTTGGCGTGTCGCACGGAGGGACGTTCGCGACGCCCAGTTGACAAGTGGTAACAGGAGCGTCGCGATGCGGGCGCAACAACTCTGGCGGAAGGTGCACTATTGGCTGGCAATCATCTCGGCGGTACCGCTGCTGCTGGTGATCACCAGCGGGATTCTGCTGCAAGTGAAGAAGGAGTTTCACTGGATTCAGCCGAACGAGCGTCGCGGTGACAGTAGCGTGCCGGCGATTTCGTTCGAGCAGATTCTGGAGGCGTGCAAGGCGTCGCCGGAAGTCGAGGTGGAAAGTTGGGATGACATCGATCGCATCGATTTGCGGCCGGGCAAGAAGCTGCTGAAGGTCACGACGCAGCGGGGCGAGGAGATTCAGATTGATCCCGCTGACGGTGAGGTGCTACAGGTCGCGGCGCGACGCAGTGACACGATTGAAGCCCTGCACGACGGCTCCTGGTTTGGTGACTTCGTGAAGTACTGGGTTTTCCTGCCGTCGGGGATCATGCTGGCGATCCTGTGGGGGACGGGCCTGTACCTGTTCTTTGTGCCGCTTGTGAGGCAACGTCGATCACAGCCATGACGTGGCATCGTCGGTTTCCTGCCGCACGTGGCGGAGCACGGCGATTTCAGATCAGCCAGGTTCGTTGCTCCAGTCGGTTTCGTACAGGCGGTACTCGGTTGGGGTGAGGCCGAGGTGCTCGTAGACCTGCTGCGCGCGGGTGTTGGACGCGTCGACGTAGAGCCGCACGCCGCAGACTTCGGGTTGCTGGCGGGCAGCGCGGACGACATGTTGATGCAGAGCGCGGTACACGCCGGCCTGCCGCGCCTCCCGGTTGATATAGACACTCTGGATCCACCAGAAGCTGCCGTCGCGCCAATCGCTGAACTCCGACGTGACGAGAAGCTGGCCGATGACGGCGCCGTCGCGCTCGGCGAGGTAGTAGGTGCCCAATGAAGGATGCGCGATGGCACGGCGGACGGCGCGGGCGACCGTATCGCGGTCGAGTTCGCGCTGCTCGGTTTCGGCCGCCATCGCGAGGTTGGCGTCGGTGATCGTATCGATGTCGTCCGCAGTGGCGGGGCGGATGGTGAGCATGGGCGGTGCCTTTCGGTTCCTGGTGGTGAAGTTAATATAGCGGAGGAGAGGTCAGGAGATCGAGAGATCAAGAGATCGAGGAAGATGGGGATTGAGGGATTGAGGTTCGGGCCGGCGAGCTCTCTGGGAAGGATCGGACGGCGATAGGTCATTGCGTGGACTAATGAGTGAAACACTGAAGGGTCGGCGGGTATTGGTGATGGGGCTGGGGCGGTTTGGGGGAGGCGTGGGCGTGACGCGGTGGCTGGCGGCCCAGGGGGCTTATGTAACGGTCACCGACCAAGCCGAAGTCGACGTCCTGGAAGAGTCGCTGCGGGAGATTGCGGATCTGGATGTCACTCTTCGACTGGGCGGGCACAACGAGCGCGACTTTCGCGCGGCCGAGCTGGTGGTCGTGAATCCGGCGGTGCGGGAGGAGTCGGAATACCTCGCGGCGGCGCGCGAGGCGGGCGTGCCGGTCACGACCGAGATCAACCTGTTCGTGGAGCGCTGCCCGGCGCGGATCGTCGGCGTGACGGGAAGTGTGGGGAAGAGCACGGTGACGGCGATGATTGGGCATGTACTGAGAAGAGATCGAGAGGTCGAGAGATCGAGATTGGTGCCGAACGATCATTGGTTTGATGGCGCGGTTGCCGACGCCTATCGGCGGGTTTGGGTTGGGGGGAACATTGGGCGGTCGTTGTTGGACGGGCTGGATGAGATTGAGGCGGATGACATCGTGGTGCTGGAGCTGTCGAGCTTTCAGCTTCAGCGGACGCCGACGGTGCAGTGGAGTCCACACGTCGCCGTGATTACGAACATCACGCCGAACCACCTGGACTGGCACGGGAACTTCGCGGCGTACGTGGCGGCGAAGCTGAACGTCGTGCGCTATCAGCAGCCGGAGCGGGATGTGATTGTGATGCAGGACTCGGAGGATCTGCGGCGGATCTTCGGCGAGCTGTTTGGTGATGTGTCGGGGATATGGCGGTACGGGCTGGAAGAGGATGTGCCGGTAGCGGTGCAGCAGTCGACGGCGGCGATTGACTGTGATGATCGGCGGATGCAATGGGACGGACTGCGGCTGGACGTGCCGGGGCGGCACAATCGGTTGAATGCCGTAGCGGCGTTGACGGCGACGGCGGCGCTGGGTGTACCGATGGACGAGGCTCTGGCAGCGTTGGCGACGTTCGAGGCGTTGCCGCACCGGTTGCAGAAGGTGGCGGAGCGGGATGGTGTGGTTTACTACGATGACTCGAAGTCGACGACGCCGGAGGCGGCGCTGACTGCGCTGGCGGCGATGGAGCGGCCGGCGTGCGTAATTCTGGGTGGGTATGACAAGGGTAGTGACTGGACGGAGTTGGCGCGGGCGGTGGCGGAGCGCACGAAGTTAGCGGTATGTATCGGCACGACGGGGGAGGTCATTGCGGAAGCGGTGCGGGCGGTGGGTGGGACGGCCGTGTATTGTGGCGAGTTGGCGGCGGCTGTGGAAGCCTGTCAGGCGGTGGCGGAATCTGGGGACGCGATATTGCTGTCGCCGGCGTGTGCTTCGTGGGATCAGTTTGTGGATTACCGGGCGCGGGGTGAGATGTTCGCGCGGCTGGCGCGTGGGGAGCGTGCCTGAGTGGCGGTGAAGGCGGGCAGCGCGGCGGGGAGGTCGCCGCTCGATGAGGGTCGTGCGCGGACGGCGTTTCGGCGGGCATTGCTGACATGGTATCGAGCGACGGCGCGGGATCTGCCGTGGCGGCGGACGCGTGATCCGTACGCGATCTGGCTGTCGGAGAGCATGTTGCAGCAGACCCGTGTGGAGACGGTGGTTGCGTATTACGAGCGGTTTCTGGCGGCGTTTCCGACGGTAGCAGCGCTGGCGCGGGCGCCGTTGGAGCGCGTGTTGAAGCTGTGGGAGGGGCTGGGGTATTACACGCGGGCGCGGGCGCTGCATCGGGCGGCGCGAGTGATTGTGGCCGAGCGCGGCGGTGTGCTGCCGACAACGTCGACGGAGTGGGAGTCGTTGCCGGGGGTGGGGCGGTACACCGCGGCGGCGATTGCGAGCATTGCGCACGGGGAGGCGGTGCCGACTGTTGATGGGAATATCAAACGCGTGCTCGCGCGGCTGTGCTGCGTGAAAGAGAGCATCGATGAACGCGATGTGCAGGAGATGATTTGGAGGCGGGCTGATGAGCTGCTTGCGCGGCGATCGGCGGGGGAGTGGAATCAGGCGCTGATGGAGCTCGGAGCACGTGTGTGCAGGCCGAAATCGCCGCTTTGCGAGGAGTGTCCGGTGCGGAGATGGTGCGGTGCGCATGTGGCCGGGATCGCGGAGTCGTTGCCGCGGCGGGGAGCGAAGCGGGACGTGAAAGAGCTGTCGGCCGAGGCGGCGGTGATCTGGCGGCGGGGGCGACTGTTGTTGGTGCAGCGCCCGGCTGGCGGGCTGCTGGGTGGATTCTGGACACTGCCGGGTTGTGAGCGGGTCGACGAAGCCGACGAGCAGAGCCTGGCAGATCGTGTGCGGGCCTTGGCCGGACTCGACGTGCAGGTTGGGGAGGTGCTGGGCACGGTGAAGCATGTGTTCACGCATCGGCGCTGGCACGTTGAGATCAAAGCGTGTGTGCGCGTGCGGGGGCGGCTGCGGACCAATGGAACGGCGGCGGCGTGGGTTGATCCGACGGAATTGGAGACATACCCGCTTGCGGCTGTGGATTGGAAGTTGGTGCGGTGTGCCCG
>CAYXTR010000062.1:0-4673 GCA_964468185.1 uncultured Planctomycetales bacterium
TGAATGTGTTCCTGAGCCTTGTACACACCGCCCGTCAAGTCATGGAAGCTGGTAGTACCCGAAGTCCGCTTAGCTAACCATTGGAGGCGGCGGCCGACGGTAAGACCGGTGACTGGGACTAAGTCGTAACAAGGTAGCCGTAGGGGAACCTGCGGCTGGATCACCTCCTTTCTAGGGGATACCTAGACCACCGACGCGCGAGCGCCGGCGGAAACTAGTCAGCACACTCTTGGGCAACCCCGTTGCCCGCGGCGCGGAGAAATCCGCGTCCCGTCTGCGTCCACTGTTTGCCGTTTTCCCGAAGCGCCTCCCATCGGAGGCGCTTCTCTTTTTGCGCTCCCGCCGAACACCCCAAATCCCTGTCCCGCCACCCCGCGCGCAACTTCACAATCCTCCTGCCACCCCTGCCCCTCCCAGCCGTCATCGCCGGAAGCGCTTCAAATTTTTCCCCCGCCCACCATTTCCACTATTGACGGCCGTACCCCTCATCCGATAATAACCTGCACCTGTGCTTACTGATACCGCGGTCTGTAAACAAGGAAAGGATGCCATGGATTTCTTGCTTGATCTCGCTTACGGAATGTTTGGTGTCGCCACCTCTTTGGTTCAGGGTCTGTTCGCTTTCATCGGGATGATCTTCCCCTTCTAACCGGGAACCATCCCTACTCAACCTGCTGCAAGCAACAAAGCCGCCGCACGCATGGTGTAATGCGCGTGCGCCGGCTTTTTTCTTTGCGCGCCGCAACCCTTACACGACCACGCTCCCGCGCGGACCGTGACATTCAACCGCCCCAACTCCCGGCAGCGCCTTCACTTCCGCCACGAAAGTATCCGTCACCCCCACCCCCCCACTGCGATTCGCCTTGATCATCGCGTGCGTGCCGTCCGGCATCTGCACATCGAAAAACAACAAGGCCCGCCCCACGTGACGCCGGCACAACTCACTCATCCGTCCCACCGATATCAGCGTCTCATCCGCACTCCGCAGTTGCACGACAACGTCGCGCGCATGCTCACGCTGCACGTCCACCAGCGGCAGCACGCGCGTCACGCGAATATTCGGCTCCTCCCGCCGCCGATCAACCTCACCCTCCACGAATACAACCGTGTCCGGCTTGAGCAGCGGCAGCGCCTCGGCCTGCTGCGCCGGAAACACAATCGCCTCGGTCGAGCCGACAAAATCCTCCAGCGTCACAATCGCCAGCTTCTTGCCGATCGAGCGGCCGTTGCGAATGGGCACACTGCGCACCCGGGATACCAGTGCCCCAATCACAATCTCCTGCCCATCACGGAGTTGCGTAAGCTGCGACGTGTCACAAGTCGAGTAGGCCCGCACCAGTTGCTCGTGCTGCGTCAACGGGTGCCGCGTGATGAAAAACCCCAGCGTCGCCTTCTCGTACGCAAGCAATTCCGTTTCGCTCCACTCCTCATCGCCGATGAGCGGCGCCGGCACATCATCCCCACCGCCAAACAGGCTCCCCTGCCCGCCATCCCGGTCCTTGCGCGCCTGCACGCCATGCTCGATCGCCTGCTCCACCACGAGCATCAGCGCCTTCCGCATCGCCCCCGTGCAATCAAACGCGCCCGCCTTGATCAGCGCCTCGATCACGCCCTTGTTCACCTGCGTCAGGTCCACCCGCTCACAAAAATCGAAAATATCGGTAAATGCACCATCCTCGCGGGCCGCAACAATCGCTTCGACCGCCTTGTCGCCCACCCCGTTGATCGCCGCCATCCCGAAACAGATGTGCCCCGTCCGTGTCCCGTCCGCGCCCTCGGTATAGACAACCGTAAAGCCCTTGTCGCTTTCATTCACACTCGGCGGGTGCACATCGATCCCCACCCGTCCATCCGGCAGCTTGATCCGCCGACATTCATCCAGGTATTCCGCCACCTTGTCG
The DNA here is from genome assembly GCA_964468185.1 of uncultured Planctomycetales bacterium. Classification (GTDB taxonomy): domain Bacteria; phylum Planctomycetota; class Phycisphaerae; order UBA1845; family Fen-1342; genus JANQFV01. Next base: position 1,902 of record CAYXTR010000062.1, read on the forward strand.
CGGTTACCGCTCTCGTACGTCATCACCGCGGCCATGAACTCGACCGGGTAATAGGTCTTCAGGTAGGCCGTCTTGAACGCCACCAGGGCATAGCCCGTCGAATGGGCCTTGTTGAACGCGTATCCGCCAAACTTCAGGATGTCCTGGAACACCTGCTCCGCCTGCTCGCGCGGCACACCATTCTGCGCGGCTCCCTCCAGAAACGGCTGGTGCTCCGCCTCGATCATCGCCTCCTTCTTCTTGGAGATCGCCTTGGCCAGCCGAAACGCCCGGCGTAGCGGCACACCCCCGAGCCGGTTCACCATGCGCGACACCTGCTCCTGATACACCATGATGCCGTGCGTTTCCTCGAGCACCTCGCTCATCACGGGATGTGCCGTCGACCACTCCGCCCGCCCATGCTTCCGGGTCACGTAGTCATCGATGTATTCCATCGGCCCGGGGCGAAACAGCGCATTCGCCGCGATCAGGTCCTCAATCCGGTTCGGTTTGATCTTCGCCAGAACGTCCCGCATGCCACCCGACTCGAATTGAAACACACCGCGCGTTTCCCCCCGCGCCAGCACCTCATAGACCTTCTGATCCGTCAGGTCGAGATTGTCCAGATCCAGCTTCACGCCGTGGTTGCGCTCGATCAACTCACACGCCAGTTGAATTTGTGACAGCGTCCGCAGCCCGAGGAAGTCCATCTTCAACAGGCCGACCTTCTCCACCGTCGGCCCCTCGAACTGCGTCGTAATCTCACCATCATCCCCCGACGGCTTATGCAGCGGAACGAGCGTCTCCAGCGGCACATCCGCAATCACGACCCCCGCCGCATGCACCGACGCGTGCCGGGCCAGCCCCTCCAACCGGCGCGCAATGTCGAGCACCTTGTGAATGCGCTCATCCTGATCGTACAGACGCTTCAGCTCCGGCTCCTGCTCCAGCGCCTTGTCGATCGTCATCTTCAGTTCTTCCGGCACCAGCTTCGCTACGCGGTCCGCCTCCTGGAGCGGAATGTCCAGGGCCCGACACACATCGCGAATCGCCGCCCGCGCCTTCAGCCGTCCAAACGTGATAATCTGCGCCACATGGCCGTACTTCCGCCGCACGTACTCGATGACATCCTGCCGCCGATGCTGACAGATATCGATGTCGATATCAGGCATCTCGTCCCGCTCAGGATCCATGAAACGCTCGAAGTAGAGCCCGTACCGCAACGGATCCACCGCGCTGAACCCCAGACAGTGCCCCACCACCGTGCTGCAGCCGCTACCCCGCGTCAGCGTGATGATGTCATTCTGCCTGCACCAGTTGACAAAGTCCCACACGATCAGGAAATAGCCGCTGAAGCCCTTCCCGCTGATCACGCTCAATTCATAGTCGATCCGAGCACGCAACTCGTCGCCAACCTCGCCATACCGCTCGGCCGCCCCGGCATACACCAGCTCGCGCAGATACTCTTCCGGCGTTTTCGCATCCGGCGGCTTGAATTTCGGCGCGTACCGGCGTGAGAAATCAAACTCCACGTTGCACATGTCTGCCACGCGCAGCGTGTTCGCCAGCGCCTCCGGATACTCCGGCAACGCGGCCGCCATTTCCTCCGCCGACTTCAGATAGAACTGATCCCCCTCAAACTTGAAGCGATTCTCATCGCTGACCAGCGCGCGTGTGGAGATGCAGCACAAGACATCATGCGCTTCCACATCGTCATGTGTGAGGTAATGCACGTCGTTCGTCGCGATCGTCGCCACCCCCAGCCGCTGCGCCAGCGATACCAGCTCGGGGTTGATCACGCGCTGCTCGGGGATGCCGTGATCCTGCAATTCGATGAAGAACCGCTCGGGCCCGAAGATCTCCAGATATTCCTCCGCCAGCGCCTTGGCCGCCGCGCGATCCTCGAAATTGAACGCCTGCGGAATCTCGCCGCCCAGACACGTGCTCGTGCAGATCAACCCTTCCGCATGATCTCGCAGCAACTCTTTGTCAATGCGTGGCTTATGATAGAACCCCTCGATGAACCCGCAACTCGTCAGCTTCATCAGGTTGCGATACCCTGCCAGGTTCTGCGCCAGCAAAAGCAAATGAAAATGGGTCTGTCCCCACCGCTGCGGCTCCTTCAGCCGCCGATCCCCCGCCGCCATGTAAACCTCGCAGCCAATGATCGGCTTCACGCCCGCCTTCTGGGCAGCGGAGTAGAAGTCTATGGCACCAAAAAGGTTACCGTGGTCCGTCACCGCCACCGCCGGCATATTCATCTCTTTGCAGCGCGCCACGAGGTCCTTTACCCGACACGCCCCGTCAAGCAGTGAGTATTCCGTGTGAAGGTGCAGGTGAACGAATGACGGCGAAGATTGCGTATTGCTACCTGACATAGACCCCAGCCTCTTATCTCTTCATCTGCTATCGCCTCAGGTTCAGCGATCATAGCGGCGTAGCCGTCGGCAAGCAACGAAAACCCCTACAACATGTGCTATTGACAGGGTTATCCACAATATCTCGGGCTGAAGTCGTACCGCGAAGACTGGACACCGGTTGCACAGCACTTGATAGCGACACAGCTCAGAACCTTCCACCCGTCCAGGCACTTCCCCTGCGAAGCTGCGGGAATCACGCAGCCGCCGCGTGATTGTGATAGAAACATGATCACGTCCACGAGACTGTTCGCGGAACTCGCGGAGAATTCGCCGCCCCCCTGTGGATTAACGAATTCTCGCTCTCGTTCTTCCCGATATGTAAGAGTTCAGCCGTCTGCAGGAACTGACGCGGGTAGCGGGGGCAGTTGGCCGG
>CAYXTR010000063.1:0-4342 GCA_964468185.1 uncultured Planctomycetales bacterium
GCAAGCCCTATGCGGCAAAAATCGCAGAAACTTTTGCAGACGGGTGAAGTGTTGCCTTCGGCGAAAGAGCTGGCGGAAGAGCTTGCGAAACATGGTGATCCTCTGCGGTTTGGTCTACATGCAGGACTAGACAACTGTCCGCCGCGGCCTCCCGGTTGTGAGCCATTTCGACCCAGTTTCCCGAAGTTCTTCCAAACCCACAAGTTACGGAGAACCCAATAGCTTAGGAATGCCGAAACACGTCGGCATATCGTGCATGCCGAGCACGATGCGCGCGGTTTCGGTACTTGGGTAAGCAGGGCCGGCCATCAGTTTCTCGCCGCCTTTCTGGCGTACTGCGATATCCCGCGAGCCGCCTGCAAGAACCCGCCGGAAGTCGGATGCGCCGCGAAGCCGCCCACCGAATTCGCGGGCGAGACGCCCGCGCCACGCGGCGAGACGCCCGCGCCACCCGTGTGCAGTCCAGCCAGATCCAGTCCCCAGGAATACGTCCGCACCACGTCATCGCTCCCATCGAGCTCGACCGCCGGAGCCGCCCCGGCCCCCGGAGCTTTCATGCGCCCACAAGCTACCGCGCCGCCGACGCAGAATCCAATGGAATCCGCCGGATGGCAACAAAACTCACACGGCACCAGACCCCCGCGCCACCAGTCTCCCCAGTCGCCCCGGTCTTCAACCGGTGCAGATGCACAGGTGAAGAACCTGTGCCACCACCCCCGCTAACAACAGCTTTTCACGTGAAATGCTCCGGCTGAGTCTCCCCTCAATCCCTCAGTCCCTCACGCCCTCGGCCCGTCCAACTCAACACGCGCCGCGGCCGGAGTCTTGATCTCTTGATCTCTCGATCTCTTGATCTCTTGATCTCTCTCCATGACGCATGCGCCGCCGCGCATACAATGAAATGAACCGAAGGAGGATGCTCATGTCGACTGCGACTGCCGGACTGACGACGACCCGAGCGCCGTTTATTGAGCAGGCCCGCGAGGACGGCCGCCTGTTCATTGAGCAGCCGTACGACCTGTACAGTGAGGAGAATCAGGACACCTGGCGCCGGCTGTACCAGCGGATGGTGCCGCGTTGGGAGCGGTACGCCAATGCGCGCTTCCAGGAAGGCCTCGCCAAGCTCGCGATGGACCCCGAGAACGTCCCGCGCCTCGCCGACATCAACAAGTTCCTTGAGCCGCTCAGCGGCTTCAGCGCCAAAGCGGTCAGCGGCTACGTGCCGGCGTACCTGTTCTTCGATTGTCTCCGGCAGCGGGCCTTCCCGACGACGATCACCATCCGCGACGGGGCGAAGCTCGACTACCTGCCCGAGCCGGACATCTTCCACGACGTTGCCGGCCATGTGCCGATGCACACCGACCGTGTCTTCGCCGACGTGCTGGTCCGCTTCGGCGAGGTTGCCAAAGCGGCCGCCGAGCAGGCCCGCGAAATCAGCGACCACCAGCGTCGGCTGCACGTGATCGAAAGCCGCATCAAGGCGATGGCGCGCTTCTTCTGGTTCACGGTCGAGTTTGGTCTAATGCGCGATAATGGCGGCTTGCGGGCCTACGGCAGCGGGCTGCTCAGCTCGTTTGGCGAGCTGGAATACTGCATTGAATCCTCGGACGTGCAGCGCTATCCGTTCCAGCTCGAGTGGGTGGTGAATCAGTATTTTGAAATCGACCACTACCAGCCACTGCTATACATCGTCGATTCGTTTGACCATCTGTTCGAGCAGGTGGATGAACTGGAGCGGTGGATGCTGGCCGGCAAGCTGGACAACGTCAGCCCCGGCGAGCCGGCGGTGGACGAAGCCGACCTGAAGTCGTTTCTTGAAGGCGGCGCGGCGTAGCACAGCGCCACCACATCTCAAGTCAGTCGATCGAGGGCGGTGCGGATCTGGTCGCGCGCTGCTGGGGGGTAGATGCAAATCAAACGGGGCTCGGCGGCATCGGAAGTGGCGGGTTGCAGCGTGATGCCGTGGCGGGTGCCATCCACATAGTGCAGCCGGCCGTCGCAGGTGATGAAGCCCTTCAGGCGGTAGGCGACGTCGGCCAGCGGCGCCAGTGTGTCGGCGAGCGTGCCGGCGCTGAGGTCGTTGCGCGGCGTGATGGCCATGGTGGCGAAATTGGGATCGGTGCAGAGGGCATACTCACCGTCGCGTGTGTGCACGGGTTGCGTATCAGATGGCGTGCGTTGCGGGTGAAATGGATCGACGTCGACGTCGCAGTGGGCTGTCCGCAGAATGTGCACATCTCCGCGAATCTCGCGCAGCGCACGCTCTGTCGCGACAATCTGCGCTTCACCGCACAAATCACACTTGTTCACCAGCGCAATGTCCGCCGCCTCGACCTGGGCGCGGATGTTCGGCAGTGTTTCCAGCAGGTCGGCGAAGGTGTCGGGGTCGACGATGGTGATGACGCTCGTCAAACGGAGATGTTGATCGAGCCCGGTCTCGCGCAGCATGCGGGCGACGACCTGCGGGTTGGCGATGCCGCTGGCTTCGACGATGGCGCCGTCGAGCAGCGTGTTGCCGCGCTCCACCAGGGCGCGCAGGTGTCCGATGAAATCCGTCACGAGGCAATGGCAGAAGATGCTGCCGCCGGGGATGGAAACGAGCTGGTCGGCGGGCAGATTCAGCAGGGTGCCGTCGACGTCGACCTGCGAGAATTCGTTGACGAGATACACAATTCGCCGCTCGTGCAGCTTGTCGACACAGTGCTGCAAGAAGGTGGTCTTGCCGCTGCCGAGGAAGCCGGTGACGAGCGCGAGCGGGATCATTGTGTACGCTTCTTCTCCAGCGCCGCGCGCAGAGCGGCGACGAGCTCGTTGCTGTCGGGGATGAGCGAGGCGAACCGCGGTACGCCGTCGATGCAGATGCTCGGGACGGCTGTCACGTTGAGCTTGTTCATGTAGCCCAAGCCCGCGTGGGTGGTGATTTTGTGCTCGCGGACGATCACGCGTTCGCCAAACGTCGTCGCTGCCTCCGTCGCCGCTCCGACCATGTACTGGCACGGAGCGCACGACGCCGAGTCGAGGGTGACGACGTCCACGATCACATGGGGCGCGGCCGCGTAGTCGGGGATCACGACGTCGTCGAACGACGCTCCGGCTTTGGCGCGCAATGTGGTTGCGGCGACGTGTCGCTTGTATTCGTCGTGGACCATTTCGGCGACGGCCTGCAGGTTCTTCTCCGGCGTGGCGTAGGGCAGGTCGCAGCCGGGGGCGAGGATGAATCCGTTGGTCCCGCCGACCTCGAGGCAGCGCAGGGCGTCGAGCCGGGCGTCATCCTCATCGCCGAGCAGTAGCGCGGTCGTCAGTTTCAGGTTGCCGCCGAACGAGCGGCGGTACTTGGCACCCAACTCCTTGCACAGATCGAGCGGTACGTTTTCGTCGATCGACACGTTGTCACAGTGGGTCTGGCACATGGCTTCGAGGTTGCGCGTCGCGTCGCCGCAGACGAACATCGAGGACAGGCCGCCGCGTTGCCGGACGTGGTCAAACACGGCGTTCACATGTGGTGCGACAAACTCATTGAAGTGCTGCGGCGAGATCTGGCTGGTCATCGGGTCGACGACGGCGATGACATCTGCCCCGCCGTCGAGGTACGCGTCGGCCGTCTGGCAGCCGACTTGCGCACAGAACTGCAGCACTTCTCCGACCCGCTCCGGCTGCCGCCGCATGTTTAGAAACACCTCGTTACCCATCAGATGCAGCGCGAGCGTAAATGGGCCGGTGATGAGTCCGTACAGGGCGGTGTCATCGCCGATTTCGCGTGACACGCGTGCCAACGCTTCCATGACAAGTGGAAAGCGGCCCTGGTCGACAGCGAACGTCGGCAATTCGCCGGCGGCGCTGCCCGCAAGGGGATGCGACGTCACGGCCGGCGGGGTGTCGTCCGACCAGCGGAGGTCGCAGCCCAGCACTTCCGCTTCCATCTGAAGGTCGAAGACGATCGGCAGGCCGTCGGGCTGATAGAGCGCCCTGGCCCGCAGCAGTCCGCCCACGAGCAGATCGCTTGATTGCAGGTAGGCCTGGGCGGTTGCATCGACGAGTCGTGCGCCGTGCACGCCGACGAAGGGAATCCACGGCGTGCGGGTGGTGGCCTGGTTACGCAATGCCTTGAGCAGTAGTTGCTTGCCGTTCACGTGCGTCTCCGTGCGTGAAGAATCCAAACCGTGCACTAAGCGTAGCGTTCGGACTGTTGGCAGACCTGCCGATTGTAGTCGCTGTCCCCGCGCTGTGGCACCGGTCCTGCTACACTACCCTTTACTTCCTGCGCAACCAGCGGAAGCCACCGGTTAAAAACCAATACTGTCCGGCACGTTGATTGCTAATCCTAACACAATCTTAACTTGCG
>CAYXTR010000064.1:0-3229 GCA_964468185.1 uncultured Planctomycetales bacterium
CCAGCTCCGCAGTTTCCCCCAGGCCCCTTCCTTGGGCTTCTTTCCCCTCCGTGGTCAGGGCGGCGGCCGATGCCGAGCCGGGGAGGTTGCACATACACAAACGCATCGGCCGAAGTTCCGGTAGGTTGGTGCTTGCAACGGTACGAACGCCGGGAAACACCGAACGATGCGCCTCAAGACCGTCCTCAATCGCGTGCACAAAGTCAGGGGCTTCGTCTACGAACAGGCCCGCTTCCGTGACGACGAGATCGAGATCGCCATGCGCCCACGCCGCCGCACTCGCCCCATATGCGACGGCTGTGGCCGCCAGGGCCCCGGCTACTGACACGCTGCCGCAGCGGCGCTTCACCTTAATCCCCCTGTGGGGACTCGCCGTGTTCCTGCTCTACGCCGGCCGGCGCGTGGACTGCCCGCGCTGCGGCGTGACCGCCGAGCGGCTGCCGTGGGCGGACGGCAAGCACCACCTGACGACCGCCTATGCCGTCTTCCTCGCCCGCTGGGCCCGACGGCTGAGCTGGCGCGAGGTGGCCGGCACCTTCCGCACCAGTTGGGAAATCGTGTTCCGTGCCGTGCGCTGGGTGGTCGAATATGGCCTGGAGCACCGGGATCTGAGCGGGATTACGGCCATCGGCGTCGACGAAGTGCAGTTCCAGAAGGGACACCGCTACCTGACGGTGGTGTACCAGATCGACAGCAGCTGTTGGCGGCTCTTGTGGGTCGGGCAGGAACGGACCGCCAAGACGGTGCTGCGGTTCTTCCGGATGCTGGGGCGCGAGCGGGCGGCGGCGTTCGAGTATTGCCGCCCCAAACCTGCGTCAGCGGCGCCCTGCCGCCCAACTCTCCACCCGGCGTGCGCGTGGAGCCGCATCGTCGGCCACCCCCGCATCCTCGACACCATCCGGCCCCCACCGAAACGCGTACACCGGCGGATTGGGCACCTCCGGGGCAACCATGCCCGCCGCCTTCAGCCCGCGTTTGGACGCCCCCGGGCGAGGTGGTTTACTATCAACGCTTGTCGCCCCGATTTGGTTTGCCCGCGACCGCCTGTTGGGGCGGTCGTTTGGTTTCCAGAGGGGGCCGGCGGCGGGGTTCAGCAGCATTTCACCGCGTTTCTCCGATGGCCAGATGGTGATGCGCTCGACGTACGTCGCGATGACGTTGCGCGTGCGGTCGTTGCGGGCGCCGGCCATGGCCTGCTGTAGCCCGGCCAGCCGGTCGCGAGCCCAATTCTTCAGGCCGGCGACGTCGTACGTCGCAGTCGGCCGCTCGGCGCTGCGGAGTTCGGCTTCGAGGGCTTCCTTCCGTTTGCGGAGCGTCGTCAGTCGGTCGTTGAGCATTGCCAGATTGGCGGGGTCGATGCTCGCAGTGATCGCCGTCACCGTCTCGTTGATCTGCTCCAGTTCGCGCGCGAGGTGCTCGGTGTCGACGGCGCCGGCGGCGTCTTGCGTGGCCAGCGCGACGAAGCGCTCGATCACGGCGTCGACGGCCTCGTCGTCGGCCAGCACCACCCGCTGGAGGTTCTCGAGCACCCAGGCCTCCAGGTGATCGGCCCGCAGCGTGGAGGGCGTCGGGCAGATCGTCTTGCCACGCCCGCGGCGGCCGGCGCAGGCGTAGTAGCTCGTGATCACCGGCGTCCGGTCCTGGCGCCGGCCCTTGTGTCGTGGATCGCCCCAGAAGCGATGTCCGCAAGGGCCGGTTCGACGAGCTTTATGGCGTGTACCTGCCCACGCACGCCGTGTGCCACCCGCCGAAAGGAAAGAGAGAAGAAGGGGGCGGCTTGCGGCGCCCCGTAAAGTTTCAAAGAATCAAAGCAAAAAGGGTGCCTACGATCGTCTTCTCCCAATCAGCGCCAACCCACCCAATGAGAGCAACCCCAGGGTGGACGGTTCAGGGACTTCGGAGGCGACACGGAACCCGATACTGTCGCGCTCGAGGTCCGGGAAGTTGAAGGCCCGGTAGGAGGACGCGAGGTAGTAGTCGAGGTAGTAGTACGACCCGCCACGCAGCCCGCGAACGGAATCGGTTCCGTAATCCTCACTGTAGTACGGGCTTTCCATCCACTCCCAGACGTTGCCCATCATGTCGAACGTCCCGTTGAGTTCCTCGCTGCCGCTGCCCACATCCCAGGGTGGTTGCGCCCCGGATTCCCAATCGTAGTTCGCCTCAACGTCTTCGATCGGCTGTGTGTCGTCCGGCGTAGCCCAGGTCTGGAGACTCGCCCCGTTCCAGTACGCGGCCTTGACCCACTCATCCTCCGTCGGCAGGTAGTACATCGCATCCTTGTGGCGATACAGGTTCGTGCCGCCGGCCGCTTCCGCGGGGCTCCAGGTATCCAGCGCGTAATCACTCTGACCCTGCGTGCCGGTGAACTTGTACGCCGGCTGATGGCCCGTACTCGTGTTCAGCCAGTTGACGAACTGGGCCGCCTCGTACCAGCTCACCTCGTTGGTCGGCACGTTCGTGCCGGTCCAATAGGGATCCTCGTCATACGCGTAAGATGGATCGCCTGTCACCGGGACGCCCAGGCTGTTCGTGAACTTGGTCCACTGGTCGTTGGTGATCTCGAACGTGCCCATGCGGTAGGCATCACGATTGACGCCGGTGAACGTGTAACCGCTGCCCGCCGGCCAACTGCCCAAATCGCCCGCATCACCCGCGATCGGCACGAAGTCGATCGTAAACTGATTCCCGCCCGTGCCGAACGTGTCGGCCAACGCGCCAGTTGCGCAGGCGCAGACCGCAACCACCGCCAATAGACTGCCAAGCCCCTTCAACATGCTCATCTCCTCTTTGTTGTCCCTCGGCTTCAGGCGTGCACCCTCCGCGCGCCGGCCATCGTCTCCACGGAGCCCCGCCGGTGGAGCCCCTCTGATTAGAAACTGGCTTGTACATTTCTAGGCCCCCATCCCGCGCGATTTCCACTCCGTGACCCCAAGAAGCCGGAATCCACAAGTGTTTTTTGGACTGGGTGGAAAAGGCCGCCTTGACACTCGTTCGGCACCGGCTTCGTGGCCGTGCCGATTGTCACCGTTCGTTTGTTCGCATCCCGTAACCTCTTACCAGAATGAGAATTACGCAATGACCACTCTCACTACGCCTGCACCGCAGGCGAACCTCGTCGCCGACAACGGCGAGAAGCCCATCAACCTGTTCCAGCTCGGGTGCCTGTTCGTCATCCGGGCGTCGCAGAAGGTCCGTGCCGGATCGGCAACGAGCCGCAGGACTTCCA
>CAYXTR010000065.1:0-3097 GCA_964468185.1 uncultured Planctomycetales bacterium
GAGAACGAAGAAGGACGCGAGCCCTGACGCTGGCGGTCTCAGGAGTGCTCGCGAACTGCCCGCCGAATCCTGATCCGTATACCTGTGCCCCGCACGACTGCCTGAACGGCGACATCGACGGCGATGGCGACGTGGATTATGATGATATCTCACTGTTCGTCGGTGCATTGGGCGGCACGGCCCCGCGGCGGACGTTTACATGGGATGCCGAGAATCGGCTGCGGGCGGTGGTGCCGGTGTTGCCGGACGTGGGTGATTTGCGGGCGGAGTTTGCGTACGATTATCTGGGTCGGCGGACGGTGCAGACGGTCTCGTCGTGGACCGGGTCGGCGTGGACAGTCGTTTCGGAAACGAAATATGTGTGGGCCGGGTGGCTGATGCTGATGGAGCTGGACGGGTTGAGTTCGGACGCGGTGCTCCGGCGGAATACGTGGGGTCTGGACCTTGCGGGGCAGATGGGGAGCGTCGGCGTCCCGCCGGCCAGTCTGCAATCCGCTGGCGGGATTGGTGGGCTGCTGGCGGTTTCTGATGCGAATGGCACGCCGGCGAATCCGAACGACGATCTGGCGTACGTGTATTTCTACGACGCGAATGGCAACGTCGGGCAGGTGTTCGACCCGGCGACGCAGACGGTGGTCGCTCACTACGAATACGACCCCTATGGCAATGTGACGAATGACCTGAGTGGCTACGCGTACGCGGAGACGAATCGCTGGCGGTTCAGCACGAAGCAGTTCGATGCGGCGACTGGGCTGGGGAATTGGGGTTATCGGTACTACGACCCGGTGCTGGGGCGGTGGATGAATCGGGATCCGATTGGGGAGGCTGGTGGGCCGAATCTGCATGCGTATGTTGGGAATGCGCCGTTAGGCTTGGTTGATCCGTTAGGGCAGAAGTCGACGGACTTCCACGACGTGTTTACGTGGGGATGGTTGATTTGTCGTTGGAAAATGTGCACGGATTGGCGCGACGTAGCTTCTCCGTACTGGCAGCGATTTGGAACTGAGGTCGCGGTTAGACAGAAGGTCACCTTGCCGGGCATGGGGGGATGGGTGGACATCACGGTAGAACTGCTCGGGCAATTGAGAATCGAGCCGTCGCTCGTCACGTGGGTTGAGTTAAGTGGATACACTGCGCGAGACTTCTTTGCTGGGCGCGTCGGAAACCTCTGTCGGTGTTGGTGGAACAAGTTCGTGGAACAGGAGCGTGAATGCTGTATTGGGACTGCATTCGGTCCAGGGGGTTGTGTCACCGAGGAGCGAATCGACCAGCTTCCAGACCTCGAAAAGACGTATGGGCTTGTCACGGTGCGCATGGGGATACTGGACTGTAGTTGTAAGGAACCGCAGTGAGCACGGATTCCTGTGCAACCTGTATAGTACCCGACAAGTCGACACCGGTGACCGTTGCGGTACGTGTGCTCGCGTTTTTGGTTGCGTTGTGCACGTTCTTCGTTGCAGGCTGGGTACTCCGTGCCACTCGTATTGGCGGGGGTACCGCGTTCAGTGCAGATATGCTCCTAACGTCACTCTGGCTCTGTTTCGCCGCAGCGTGCCTCGGGCTGGCCGCCAAGCGGCGGTGGGGACCGCACGCGACGCGGACATTCGCCACGTGTCTGGTCGCGGCAGGTGCACCGCAGATTCCACTTGTGCTGCACGGCGTACTGCTCGCCGGGATTCGGGGGCGGCCGGACGATTACTACGTGATGACCTGGCCTTCTCATTGGTTGCTCCTGGCGGTCGCCGCGCTGGGGATGCCGCTCGCGCTGCTGCTGGGAGCACAGCACGTTGTACGTTGTCAGGCGGCCAATGATCTGGAAAGCGGGGCGCCTGAGAAACGCGACCATGCCAGGTGGGCAACCGCGACCGTTGGTCTCTCCGTGTTTCTGACGGGGCTGGCGATCGGGGTAGCGCATCACTACTACGCCGAACTGCCCACGCGGCTACTGGCATGGGCGGCAATGCTGGTGGCAGTCGTGGGCGCGCTGTGGTTCCGGCGATACTGGGCAAGTATGGCGGGCGTCGTTGCGGCGGTTGTCTTCGTCAGCGTCGCGCATGATGGAAACACGATCGTACGTTCATTGGAAATGTGGTTGCTTCCGTTCATCCTGGTCGGAATCGGGGCGATGCAGAAGCGCGTGCCGCTCATCGTGCGGATCGTGGCGATCGCGATCGTTGTGGCACTATTCGTGCTCAGGCAGGCACTGCCGGCCCTTGGCCACCGCATTTGCATCATGATGGCCGACCCGACGCCACCGATTACGATCGAGGAGCTCGAAGCCTGGCAGCCGCACTGATGTAGCTCTGTGTTGTTCAGTACACCGGAGAGTTGTATGCGATATGAGCATCTACCGGCTTCTGTCGAGGGCCCGCGCAGTCGGCTGTGGCCCAGCATCGTACGCTTGGTCTTCGTGACCGTGTTGATGTGCGGCTGTTGGGCCGGTTGCTCATCCGATCAGCCGCCGGCTGCGAAGAAGGTGGTGCATCCGGATATCTTTATGCTGGCCCACTTGAGTAAGGAGCCGACTGAGGACCGGACGATTGAGGCGCGTACGAAGGAAGGGGAGTTGAGATATTGGTCGGGTGAATCGGTCCTGGACCTCTCCGATATTGAGCTCGACTCGATTTACGCGCGTGAGACGAGCTACGGACAAGGCCGGGCAGTACGCTTTCGCGTCAAGGACTCGAGTATCGCGCCATTCAACGCTTCCATACGACGACGTTATAGCGACATTCTCGGTGTGATGGTCGAGGGCATCGTGATTTACGAAACATCGAGCGGCGGTGAGCTTCCACGCGATCTCGAAGTGCCACAGATGACGACGTCTGCGGCGGAACAGCTCGCGACGATCTTGCGGCGTGGCGGCCTGAGAGAATCAGATAGAGAGGTACTGGCTACTCAGCCGATCCGTGATAGTGTGACGGATAAGCCGCCGAATGCCCCTTCCTCCAGGCGATAATGGTCTCAATACCCACATACGCGCTGCTTAGAAACGCCAAGCCACCGTGCCCCCGACAGGACGACTCACAGGCGGAGTTTGCATATGATTACCTGGGTCGGCGGACGGTGCAGACGGTCTCGTCGTGGACCGGGTCGG
>CAYXTR010000066.1:0-1707 GCA_964468185.1 uncultured Planctomycetales bacterium
GGCCAACTGCCCCCGCTACCCGCGTCAGTTCCTGCAGACGGCTGAACTCTTACGTCGTCGACAATACGCCTTCCCTGATCTCATACACATGTGTACCTGGTTGTACGATCCACTCCTTTTCGTTTGTAACCCGCCCACTGGAAAAGACGGTCACACATGGTTCGTCACTCTCTAATCGAAGCAGAACCGCAATGTCCGTTTCGACACGCACCGACGCTGTACGCGTTGCCGCGTTCAGAACCGCCACGAGCAGACCGCATCGAAGCCGCTCATTGTTTGACACGCGCTCTGCAACTATCCCCTCATACTCCTTCCCAGCGATCTGCTCACGGGCAGTGCGCAACTCGTATCGGCCACACTCCACCATACCCGGTGTCGCGTTGAACTCATCCTGACCTGGGTCACTGAAGTGAACGACCACCTGCAGGGAGTCATCAGGCTTTCGGGCGTTCTCACACCCACTTGAGAATCCGAGTACGGCAATGGCCGTTACAGACGTTGCGCATGCCCGTGCTCGGCCAGCCCGTGATATCATCACATGCCTCCTTCACTATTCTCGGCGGTGTTCTTCCCAAGCCCACTGCAAGCCGGAAGCGGATGCCCCGCGCAGAATGTACTTCTGTTCTGTAATGGCACATTCGCTCGTGCACGATCCGTTGCAGCAGCACTCCAGAGTGCACTCGGTGACCTTGCGGACGATGTCCGTGTATCCGCGGACTACCGGGACGTCCGGCAAGTTGAATGGACCAATTCCGACGGATATGCTAAAATCCACCCATTGCCAATACATCATCACGATTGTCACTCGTTGGGCTGTTCCTCCCGGGCACGACGGCTCAATCGTCTCCGAGCTACGTTTGACTTCCATGTCGTGTTCCGCTTCCATCCCGACAACGATGACAGAGAACTCGTCGACTCGCTCGTGAAGCCACGAGTAGTCGTTGTCCTGCTCCAGGGGGCCCAGTTTCATTTGACAGGAGTCAATACACTCCCAGTCGAACCACCAGTCGTAGGTCACGAATGAATCACCGCGATCAAGCGCCGAACTGTGCCGACCGCTTACGCGCCCTCCGCACCCGGTGTCGGACGCTTCTTGCAAGCCCAGCAGATCAACCGCCCCAACCGGCGCATTCCGAACGTAGCCGTATAAGTTAGCCCCACCAGCTTCCTCAATCGGATCATGATTCATCCACCGCCCGAGAACGGGCTCGTAATAGCGTCGCCCCCAATACCCTAAACCCGTAGCCGCGTCGAACTGCTTCGTACTGAACCGCCAGCGATTTGTCTCGGCGTACGAGTAGCCGCTGAGATCATTCGTCACATTGCCATAGGGGTCGTATTCGTAGTGAGCGACCACCGTCTGCGTCGCCGGGTCGAACACCTGCCCGACGTTGCCATTCGCGTCGTAGAAATACACGTACGCCAGATCGTCGTTCGGATTCGCCGGCGTGCCATTCGCATCAGAAACCGCCAGCAGCCCACCAATCCCGCCAGCGGATTGCAGACTGGCCGGCGGGACGCCGACGCTCCCCATCTGCCCCGCAAGGTCCAGACCCCACGTATTCCGCCGGAGCACCGCGTCCGAACTCAACCCGTCCAGCTCCATCAGCATCAGCCACCCGGCCCACACATATTTCGTTTCCGAAACGACTGTCCACGCCGACCCGGTCCACGACGAGACCGTCTGCACCGTCCGCCGACCCAGGT